>NZ_CP058335.1:2497716-3746575 GCF_013391105.1 Natronomonas salina | reverse complement strand
CGAGGAGCCCAGCTACATCCAGTAAGGACCGCGGACGCGGGACGCGGGCAGCAACGCGGAACGGTACCGGGAGCGGTGTTCTCGGCGGAACGAGGCGTTTCTCGCAGTCGAGGAGTATCCGGGGAGCAGCCGTGGAGTTGAAGAGCGCAGGTAGGTAGAAGCGGGGAGCGCGAACAGAGTAGCCTGTCGCCGCGGCTCGGCGTTACTGGATCAGCCCGGAGACGACTCGGGACTCGGCCTTCCGGAGGTGCTCGTCCACCGTGGAGGGGGCACAGCCGAGGTTCTCGGCGATGTCCTTGTGGGTCGCACGGCGGGGGACGTCGTAGTAGCCCTCCTCGACGGCCGTCTCGAAGACCTCGAGCTGTCGGTCGGTCAGCGGCGACAGCAGGTCCTCGTTGCCGGGGACGTACGTGCCCGCGTCGTCGACCGAGAACTCGACGCCCTCCGGCATCGCGCCGAGGGCGTCGCGGAGGTTCCCGTGGGTGCCGACCAGCTTCGCTCGGAGGCCGTTCGACGTGAACTCCAGCGGCGTGTCGATGATCAGGGCGTGCTCGTGGGCGACCGACAGGAGGGCGTTGCCCGTGGTCGTCGAGTCCGCCTGGACGAACGCGTGGTAGCCGTTGCCGGCGAGGTCGACGACCTCGTAATCGTGGATCTCCGGCTGGTCCTCGAGGGCCTCGGCGAAGGCGTCGCCGTCGCCGGTGACGCGATACAGCAGGACGGTCGTCCCGTCTGCCCGGGAGTCGACGTGCAGCAGTGCCTCCCGCGAGATGGAGTCGTGGCCGGCCACGAACTCGTCGACGGGGTGGATGACGCGCTCGGTCGGTGACAGGCTGAGTTTGAGGTACTTCATGACACACCAGCTACCGATATCCGGGATAGCACGGGGATTTAAGGTTCTGACAAAACCGTCCAAACGTCGCGAACCCCCGCGCCGACCGAGAGCGGAAACGCTTTTTGGGCGGGTGCCCCAGCCTGGTGTATGACAGATTGGCCGCACGACCCCGACGGCGAGGAGGGTTCCGAGGGGATGCGCAAGTACGGGCAGGCGATCCTCGCGAAGAAGCTCGACGAGGAGGAGGACTTCCCCCTGCAGAAGGCGGACTACGTCGAGGACTACGGCGACGAACCCGTCCGGCTGAACCACCAGCGGGTCGTCAGCGTCGAGGAGATCTTCCAGCACGTCGACGAGGACGAGTTCGAGGACATCGTCTCCTTCCACAAGGCCGTCGGCCGCGCGATGCGTTCCGCCGGGATGTGGGAGATCGACGTCCGGAAGTACGCCTGAACCTCCACTTTTTGCACCTCCCTCGCGGCGCTTCGCGCCGCTCGGTCGGGCAAAAACATGGGTGTAAATAGGCGCGCGTGCTCCCTCGGCGGCCTTCGGCCGACTCGGTCCGCGCGCGCTACGGCGACTCGCTCACTTCGTTCGCTCGTCGCCGAGAACCGCCTCGGGGGCGACCTTCGGACGCCCCCTCGGCGGATGCTCGAACTGGATGAATTTCGGAATGGCTTAGCTTCAGATAGGTAGTCCACCACCGGTTCGAAGCTTCTCAGACCACGGCCTCGATCCGCTCGCGGAGCAGCGCCACCGCCGTCTCGTTGGCACCTTCCGGGATGATGAGGTCGGCGTCGCGCTTCGTCGGGCGGACGAACTGCTCGTGCATCGGCTTCACCGTCGTGAGGTACTGCTCGATGACGCCCTCCAGTTCGCGGCCCCGCTCCTCGACGTCGCGCTCGATGCGCCGGAGGACGCGGACGTCGGCGTCGGTCTCGACGTACAGCCGGAGGTCCAGCCGCTCCCTGACCGCGTCGTCGTACAGCGCGAGGATGCCCTCGACGACGACCACCTCGCCGGGCGCGACGTGGACCGTCTCGTCGGTCCGGAGGTGTCGCTCGAAGTCGTACTGCGGCATCTCGACGGCCTCGCCGGCCTCCAGCGCCTCGAGGTGCTCGCGGACGAGCGGCCAGTCGAAGGCGTCCGGGTGGTCGTAGTTCACCCGGGCGCGCTCCTCCGACGACAGGCTCGAGCGGTCCCGGTAGTAGTTGTCCAGCGGGAGGACGCGGACCGACTCGACGCCGTCGGTGATGCGGCGGGCGACGGTCGTCTTGCCGGCGCCGGTACCCCCGGCGATGCCGATGAACATGCGCGCACCCTCGTGACGCGACCCCAAAAGCGCGTCGCGCCGCGGTCGGCCGTCACGATTCTGGGGCGACGCGACGCGGATGGCAAGGCAAATACCGGGGCACTTCGAACCCCCTCCCGTGACTCAGACGCAGGTAACGCTCATCCAGATAGACAACTACGGGCCCTGGACCGTCACGCCCGAGCCCCGCCGTGAGATCGACCTCCAGACCCTGCAGTCGCGGCTCTACGCCGACCTCTCGCAGTTGTTCGGTAACCGCGAGGGGTACGTCTTCTTCACCCGCTTCGACAACATGGTCGCGGTGACGAACGGCCTGGACCGCGACGCCCACGCGCTCGTCCAGGAGTCGGTCGGTAACCGCTACCCGGTGACGGTGAGCCTCAGCATGGCCGTCGACCCCTCGCCCGCCGAGGCCCTCGGCGTCGCCACCGACCAGCTGCAGGAGGCCGGCAGCGCCCAGGACCGCACCCGGACGGAGATCCTCCGCGGCGAACCGCTCCACGAGGACGAGCGGAAGCCGACCGACGTCCAGATCGCCCACTTCGACGTCAACGACGCGACCTCAAAGTACACCGACCGCCTGAACGCCTTCGACTCCTTCATCAACATCGAACAGGGGTACGCCGAACTGATGCGCTACATGCGGAAGGCCCACGACTCGCTGTCGTTCTTCGTCGGCGGCGACAACATCATCGCGATCTGTTCCGGCGTGGACCGCGAGGGGTTCGCCGACGCCATCGAGCACGTCAACGAGGCCGTCGGCGTCGACCTGAAGGTCGGCGTCGGGCGCGCCCGGACCGCCCAGGACGCCGGCATGACCGCGAAACACGCCCTCGAGACCTGTCGCGAGGAGAACACGGACGTCGAGTTCGGCGACCGCTGACGGACAGCAACGGGCTGCCAGCGGAGAATCACCTTCCCTGACGGCCTTTCTGCGGGAACGTGTCACCACCTAGTATTTATCTGTTGACTATTTTTGGCTATAGTGTCGTGGATACTTTTATACCACATCACTAACTACACACGCTCGGTATGACACGACACATCGACCGGAACCGCCGGAACCTCTTGAAGGGCATCGGCGTGGCCGGCGTCGCCGGTCTGGCCGGCTGTACCGGTGGCAACGGAAACGGCAACGGGAACGGCAACGGCAACGGTGGCGGCGACGTCGACGTCATCAACGTCATCGGCTACCCGGAGGACGGGAACACGCTGTTCCGGGACTACTACCAGATCAGCGACGGGAGCGAGGACATCATCGTTCCCGACGGCCTCCGGGACGGCGAGATGCAACAGCAGGTCGGCAACCCGATGGACAACGTGGTCGGGACCGCTCCCGCGGCGGGCGGCCCCGCCCAGGAGGCGTTCACGGGCCTCTACGAGGACCGCTACGACGGCTCGCCCGGCGTCTTCACGGCGCAGTCGTACGACTCGGTGGCGGTCGGTATCCTCGCGAACGTCGCGGCGGGCGCCAACGACGGGACCGCCATCCGCGACCAGATGCGCAACGTCGCCAACCCCGACGGCATGGAGGTGACCCCCGAGAACTTCCTCGAGGGCGTCGAGGCCGTCGCGAACGGCGAGCAGGTCAACTACCAGGGGGCCTCTTCGGACGTCAACTTCAACGAGGCAGGCGACCCCGCGAACGCGTCCTACGACCTCTGGGAGTTCGACGGGAACGGTGGCACGGAGACCAACGACACGCTGAGCTTCGAGGGCGACAGCCCGGACGGGGCGGGCCCGTCGGCCGACAGCATCGAGGGCGGCCTCGGTCGGTCCGTGACCGTCGGCATCCTGCTACCCGAGACCGGTAACCTCGCGTCCGTCGGCGAGGGGATGATCAACGCCGCGGAGATCCCGGCGGCGCAGGTCAACGAGTCCGACCTCGACCTCGAGGTCGAGACCCAGCTCGAGGACACGAACACCGACCCCAACACGGGCATCCAGGCGGCGAACGCTCTGGTCAACGCCGGCGTCCCGTACGTCTGCGGCGCCGCGTCCTCGGGCGTGAACGTCCCGATCTCCCAGGAGGCGCTCATCCCCAACCAGGTCGTCGGGTGCTCGCCGTCCTCGACGGCGCTGTCGGTCACGAACCTCGAAGACGACGACTACATCTTCCGGACCGCGCCGTCGGACCTGCTGCAGGGCCGCGTGATGGCCCAGGTCGCCTCGGAGGAACTCGGCGCGCAGACGGCCGCGACGCTCTACGTCAACAACGACTACGGCCAGCAGCTCTCCGAGCAGTTCAGCAGCGTGTTCGAAGAGGAGTTCGACGGGACGGTGACCAACCAGGTCGCGTACAACCAGAACGAGGACTCCTACACGACCGTCATCCAGGAGGCGCTCGGCGGTAACTGAACGGCCTCGCTTTTCTTTCGCTCAGCCGCCCAGGAAGTCCTGTCTGACCTGCTGGTCCGCCAGCAGCGCGTCGCCGGCGTCCTCGTAGCGGTTCTGCCCGTCGACGAGGACGTACCCCCGGTCGCAGCGGCGCAGCGCCTTCTTCGCGTTCTGCTCGACCATCAGCACCGCGGTGCCGTCGTCGTTGATCCGGTCGATCCGGTCGAACATGTCGTCGACGAGGTCGGGGGCCAGCCCCGCCGACGGTTCGTCGAGCAGGAGCAGGTCCGGTTCGAGCATCAGCGCCCGGCCCATCGCCAGCATCTGTCGCTGCCCGCCGGACATCGTCCCGGCCTGCTGGTCCTTCCGCTCCCGGAGGATAGGGAACCGGTCGTACACCGTCTCCAGGGCGTCCTGGGGGACCTCGTCGAGGATGTACGCCCCCATCTCGAGGTTCTCCTGGACCGACAGCGACGTGAAGACGTTGTCGTTCTGCGGGACGTACCCGAGGCCCAGGTGGATGATCTCCTCCGGCGGGGTCGTCGTGATGTCGCTCCCGGCGAACGTGAGCGTCCCGGCCATCCGGTTCGTGAGCCCGAAGACCGACTTCATCACGGTGGACTTGCCTGCGCCGTTGGGCCCGACGACGGTGACGTACTCGCCGTCCCGGACGTCGAGGTCGACGTCCGAGAGGATCTGCAGGTCGCCGTAGCCGGCGTCGAGGTCCCGGACGGCGAGGAGGCTGTCGTCCCAGGTCCGCGTCTCCCGGTTGGCGCCCGTCACCGGTTCCGCGTCGTCTTCCATGCTCGCTTCCGGGTCCGCAGTCGCGTCGCTCATTCGCCCACCTCACCTCCGAGGTACGCCTCGATGACCTCCTCGTCCGACCGGACCTCGTCCGGCGTCCCCTCGGTGAGGATCTTCCCCTGGTGCATCACGATGACGTGCTCGCAGTTCTCCATGATCAGGTCCATATCGTGTTCGACGATGAGGAAGGTGTACCCCTGCTCTCTGAGCTCGTGGATGTGCTCGAGCAGGCGGCGCTCCAGGGAGGGGTTGACCCCCGCGAAGGGCTCGTCGAGCAGCAGCATCTCCGGCTCCGTCAGCAGCGCCCGCGCCAGCTCGAGCAGCTTCCGCTGGCCGCCGGAGAGGTTCCCGGCGTACTCGTCGGCGAGGTGGTCGATCTCGAAGAACTCGAGCATCTCCCAGCAGTCCTCGAGTATCTCCCGCTCCTGGCGGACGACGGACCCGCGGGCGATCGGCGTGACCGACCGCCACAGCGCCTCGCCGATCTGACCCTTCGGGGCGAGCATCATGTTCTCGAGGACCGTCATCTCCTCGAGTTCGCGGGCGATCTGGAACGTCCGGACGAGCCCGCGGTTGGCGATCGAGTAGGTCGACAGCCCGGTGACGTCCTCGCCCTGGAAGTAGATCGTCCCGTCGGTGGGCTGGTGGACGCCGGTGATGCAGTTGAACGTCGTCGACTTGCCGGCGCCGTTCGGGCCGATGAGCCCGGTGATCGACCCCTCCTCGACGGAGAAGTCGACGCCGTCGACGGCGACGATGCCGCCGAACTCTTTCCGGAGGCCCTCCACGCGCAGGGGAACCCCACGCGGGACGTGCTTGGCGGCCTCCTCGACCTCGGAGTCCTGGGCCTCCACCTCGTCGTAGTCCACGTCGGCCTCCTCGGGGGCGTTCGTCCCGACCGGCGGTTCGTCGACGCCGGCGTCACCCATCGTCCTCACCTCCTTCGACGGGCGCCGTTTCGTCGGCGGCGTCGGCCCCCGCAGCGTCCGCGGAAGCGCCCCCGCGGACCCGGGCCAGTGGTATCGAACTCGCGGCCTCCTTCCGGTGGCCCAGGACGCCGTCCGGCCGGTTGTGCATCAGGTAGATGAGTACCAGTCCCATGAACACCAGTTGCAGTTGCTGCATGTTGTCGACCGTGTAGACGAACAGCGGAACGGGATCGATGGACGTGAACAGCGGGACGACGGCCTCGCCGAAGGTGTCGACCGCGCTGACCTGGATCTGCTCTTCGATGATGTTCTTCAGGAAGATCGGTCCCCGGAAGAGGAACGCGGCGAAGAGCGCGCCGCCCATGACGCTCCCGGTGTTCGACCCGGCACCGCCGATGATGAGAGCGATCCAGACGAAGAAGGTGATGCGCGGGCGGAACGCGTCCGGCGTGATCGCCCCCTGCTCGGCGTAGAAGAGGATGCCGGCGAGGCCCATCAGCGCGCAGCCGACGGTGAACGCCTTGATCTTGAACATGTCCGTGTTCTTGCCGAGCGACCGGGTCGCGTCCTCGTCCTCGCGGATGGCCTTCAGCACGCGGCCGAACGGCGAGTTGCCGACGCGCTGCAGCAGCACGTAGAACCCGACGAGGAACACCAGCAGGATCAGCGCCCACAGGAGGGTGTCGATCACCGGTTTCGGGTTGGAACCGAGTCCGAACTGCGTGCCGAACCGCTCGACTGCGCCGACGTACCAGTCCATCAGGCCGAGCCCCGACAGGAAGCGGTCGGTCGGGTCGAAGTCGAGGATGAGCCCCGATCCGCCGCCGAGGCCGGTGAAGTAGCCGAAGAGCTGCGTCTGCTGGAAGCTGGACTCCAGCAGCGTGAACCGGACGATCTCGCTCAGGCCGACCGTGACGATGGCGAAGTAGTCGGCCCGGAGCCGCAGCGCGGGGAGGGCGACGAAGGCGCCGAAGATCCCGGCCGCGACGACGCCGCCGATGATCCCGAGCCAGAGCGGGAGGCCGAAGCCGCCGGTCGACCCCGCCGCGGGTTCCGCCATCATCGCGCCCTTCGAGAGGATGGCGGTCGTGTATATGCCGACGGCCATGAAGCCGATGACGCCGATGTTGAACAGCCCGGTGTACCCCCAGTGGAGGTTGAGGGCCAGCGCCAGCATCGCGAACACCGCGATGTAGAACAGCAGCTGGGACAGCGAGTTGATCTGCTGGCGCACCCCGAAGTCGAGCAGGAACCCGCCGGCGATGTAGAGGGCGAACAGCACGCCGACGAGCGCGGTCAGCTTGATGGCGTCCTGCCCCCAGACGGTCGACAGGGCGTTTCCGATCCGTTGTCGCGGTGAAGTGTCGGTCATGCTGTCGTCCTCCCTGCGAAGATACCCTGCGGTCGAACGAGCAGTACCACGATCATGATGAGGAACGCCGCGGCCCGCGAGAGGCCGGTCGGCAGCCAGATGACGGAGACCGACATCGTCATCCCGATGATGAGGCCGCCGACGATGGCGCCGTAGATCGACCCGATCCCGCCGAGGATGACGGCCGCGAAGACCGGGAGCAGCAGGATCCAGCCCTGGAACCAGTGGAGCGTCCCGTTCCAGATGACGAACATGTAGCCGGCGACGCCGGCCAGACCGGCGCCGATGATCCAGGTGAACCGGACCACGCGCTCGGTCGGGATGCCCGTGATCTGTGCGAGGTCCTTGTTGTCGGCCATCGCGCGCATGGCCTTCCCGAGTTTCGTCCGCTGCAGGAGGAAGTGGAGGCCCGCCATCAGCGAGACGGCGACGACGAACAGCGAGACCTCGTGGAGGTTCACGTTGACGATGCCGTCGAAGGCCGGGATGGCCACGCTCGGCACGCTCCCGGAGGCGGTCACGCCACGTCGGGCCGGGCCGAAGACGAACTGGATGAGGTAGCGGAGGGCGAACGCGACCCCGATACTCGTGATGAGCAGCGTGATGCCAGAGCGGTCGCGGATGGGCCTGTAGACGATTCGGTCGATGAAAAGCGAGAGTAGGATAGCGGAGATGCCGGCGACGATTACGCCGGCGACGACGGCCAGCGGCGAGGTCGCGACGCCGATGCCCAGGCTGGCCCCGAAGACGGAGCCGCCGGCGCCGACGAGCAGCAGCGAGACGAGGTTCGCCTCGGTGCCGATGCCGGCGATGAGGTACGTGACGGACATGCCGGCGAAGGAGCCGCTCGTGATCAGGTCGCCGTGCGAGAAGTTCGCGAAGTTCAGGATGCTGTACGTCATCGAGAGGCCGATCCCGGCGAGGCCGAAGAAGAGCCCGCGCATCAGGCCGTCCTTGAGCATGACGCCGAACTCGGAGATCTCGACCTGCCCCACCATCAACTGACGGACGAGATCCAGTATCAGTACCAGCAGTATCACCAGCAGCACCAGCCGAACCGGGTCGTCGGCCAGCAGTTCGCGCCCCCTCTCGTACGTTCCGCGTTTACTGGTGCCCATGTAGCTCTACACTCTTACCCGGAACACATGGTAAAGTAGTCTTCGGCTCATATTGGGCCTCCGTCCGCAGGTCCGCGGGGCTGACCGTTGGGAATCACCGCAGGTCACCGGCGTTGCGCAAGGCTTTCGTAACGACCAGTCGACGACTCGAGTATGATACGGACGCTCGACGACCTGGACGCCGAGGGCGCCGCACTCGGGGTCCGCGTCGACATCAACAGTCCGCTCGACGACGGCTCTCTCTCCGACGACGCCCGGCTGCGCGCCCACGTCGACACCATCCAGGAGCTGTGCGACCGCGGGGCGCGCGTGGCGCTGCTCGCCCACCAGGGCCGCCCCGGCGGCGACGAGTTCGCCGACCTCTCCGTCCACGCCGACCGCCTCGACGAACTCCTCGAGGCGCCGGTCGACTACTGCGATTCGACGTTCTCGTCGTCGGCCCGCGAGCGCATCGCCGACCTCGAGGACGGCAGCGCCGTCCTGCTGGAGAACACCCGCTTCTACTCGGAGGAGTACATGTCCCTCGAGCCCGAGGAGGCCGCCGACACCCACCTCGTCCACAAGCTCGCCCCGGAACTCGACGCCTACGTCAACGACGCCTTCGCGGCGGCCCACCGGAGCCAGCCGTCCATCGTCGGCTTCCCGACGGTCCTGCCCGCCTACGCCGGCCGCGTGATGGAGCGGGAGATCGACGTCCTCGGGAACATCGGCGAGAGCCCGGAGCCGCGCGTGTACGTCCTCGGCGGCGCGAAGGTCGACGACTCCATCGACGTCGCCCGGTCCGTCCTCGAGCGCGGACTGGCCGACGCCATCCTGACCACGGGCATCGTCGGCAACGCCTTCCTGCTGGCCGACGGCGTCTCCCTGGGCGCCGCCTCCGCCGCGGTGGTCAACGAGCGCAGCCACGAGGCCGTCAAGCAGGCCGGCGACCTGCTGGACGACTTCAGCCACCGGATCTACGTCCCCCGCGACGTCGCCGTCGAGCGCGACGGCGAGCGCGTCGAACTCGACCTCGACGACCTCCCGGCCGAGGAGCCCGCGATGGACATCGGCGCGCGGACGCTGGCCGCCTACGCCGACATCCTGGAGGACGCCGGCACAGCCATCCTCAACGGCCCGGCGGGCGTCTTCGAGGACGAGCTGTTCGAGGAGGGCACCCGGGAGCTCTACAAGGCCGCCACGCGCGCGGAGATGAGTATCGTGGGCGGCGGCGACACCGCCGCGGCGATGCGGAGCCTCGGCGTCGAGGGGTTCGACCACGTCTCCACCGGCGGGGGCGCGGCGCTGACGATGCTGACCGGGGGGTCACTGGAGGGCGTCGAGGTCCTCGACCAGTAGTCGTGTCGCCCGACCTCCCGGCCGGCGTCACCGTCGAGTTCGCCAACAGCCTCGACGCCGACGACATCGCGGACCTCTGGGTCGAACTCGCCGCGGACCAGCGCCGACACGGTTCGAACCTCCTCCCCGACGCGAACCGGACCCGCGTCCACGAGACCATGCTGAAGCACGTGGTCACCAACACGGCGCTCGTGGCGCGCCACGACGACGACGTCGTCGGCTTCGTCACCTTCGGCCAGGAGTCCGAGCGGTTCCAGCAGGACGTCACCCGCGGCATCGTTCACAACATCTACGTCGAGGAGGACCACCGCGGGAAGGGGATCGGCACCGCCCTGCTGCGGACGGCCGAGGAGACGCTCGTCGACCGGGGGGTCGACACGCTCGGCCTGCAGGCGATGGCGGCCAACGACGCCGCCCGGGAGTTCTACCGCCGGCACGGGTACGAACCGCACCAGGTGGAGTTCGAGAAGTCGGCCGAAAGCGATAGCCTGACAACGGACGATTGAGTAGACGCGAACGCGCCAGGGGAGCTTGGGTGGTTCAAGCACCCGACTTGTAATCGGGAGTTCGAGGGTTCAAATCCCTCCCCTGGCTTCGCCGACTCTGCAGCGCATCGGTGAGGAATCCGCCGTTCTCGGCTATCTAGAGCCGGCAGCAGCATTGTGACCTTTGCCAGAAGACACTTATCGCGAACCATATATATGTTAGATATAATACTATTTTTCCGTCTCCCAGTCGAACGTTTAGAGCGGCGGTTGACACCTTGGTCGATTATCGAGGTACCAGGTTCAGTTCCGCCGCCCCGGGGACACCAACCGCTGGCGTACGGATTCCACCAGATACCATACGAGGGAACATTCCGATAATGGCTGACGACACTCCTCAGAACGGGAACGACGACCGCGACCAGGACGACGAAACGGAGGCGACCACCGATCGGTCACGGAGCGATTCGGATTCCGACGCTGTCAGATCCGACGGCGGCACGAGCGGTGAAGGCGACGGAGAAACCCCCGACAACGAGAAACAGGACCAGCTCGAGGAGGTCCGGGAGAACTCCGAGGGCGAGACGCTGACGACCGACCACGGCGTCCCCGTCACCGACACGAACAACTCTCTGAAGGCGGGCCAGCGCGGCCCGACCATCATGGAGGACTTCCACTTCCGGGAGAAGATGACGCAGTTCGACCACGAGTCCATCCCGGAGCGGGTCGTCCACGCGCGGGGGTCCGGTGCTCACGGCTACTTCCAGCCCTACGAGGACCCGGACCTCGGCGAGTACGACGACATCTCCGAGCTGACGAAGGCCGGCCTCTTCCAGGACCCGGACGAACGGACGCCCGTCTTCGTGCGGTTCTCGACGGTCGTCGGCTCGCGTGGGTCGCCCGACACCGTCCGGGACGTCCGTGGCTTCGCCACGAAGTTCTACACCGAAGCTGGCAACTGGGACCTCGTCGGGAACAACATGCCGCCGTTCTTCATCCAGGACGCCATGGAGTTCCCCGACCTCGTCCACGCCATCAAGCCCGAGCCGGACGACGGGATGCCGCAGGCGTCCGCAGCCCACGACACCTTCTGGGACTTCGCCTCGCTCAAACCCGAGACCACCCACATGCTCATGTGGGTGCTCTCGGGGCGGGCGCTGCCCCGGGCCTACCGGATGATGCAGGGGTTCGGCGTCCACACCTTCCGCCTCGTCGACGAGGACGGCGACGCGACGTTCGTGAAGTTCCACTGGACGCCGAAGCTCGGCACCCACCAGCTCGTCTGGGACGAGACCCAGAAGATCGCGGGCAAGAACCCCGACTTCAACCGGATGGACCTCTACGACGTCATCGAGGCCGGCCACGAGCCCGAGTGGGAACTCGGCGTCCAGATATTCGGCGAAGAGGAGGCCGAGTCCTTCGACTTCGACGTCCTGGACCCGACGAAGATCGTCCCAGAGACGGAGGTCCCCGTCCGTCCCATCGGTCGGATGGTCCTGACCGAGACGCCGGACAACTTCTTCGCCGAGGTCGAGCAGGTGGCCTTCCACCCCGGGAACGTGGTCCCGGGTATCGACTTCTCGAACGACCCGCTGCTACAGGGGCGGCTGTTCTCCTATCAGGACACCCAACTCAACCGGTTCGGGAGCGCCAACTGGGACGAGATCCCCATCAACCGGTCGCTGGCCGAACGGCACAACAACCAGCGGGCCGGCTTCATGCGCCAGGAGATCAACGAAGGGAAGGCCTCCTACAAACCCAACTCCATCGGCGACGACGATCCCCAGGAAGCGCCGGCGGAGGCGGGCGGCTACGAGCACTTCGCCGAGAAGATCGACGGCGAGAAGATCCGCCAGCGGAGCGACAGCTTCGAGGAACACTTCTCGCAGGCGCGGCTGTTCTGGAACTCGATGGCCGATCACGAACAGCAGAACATAATCGACGCGGCGCACTTCGAACTCGGGAAGGTCGACCGGAGGGAGATACGCGAGCGGATGGTCTACGATCTCTTCAACAACGTCGATCACGAGTTCGCAAAGCGAGTCGCCGAAGGGATCGGTGTCGAACCGCCCGAGGAACCGGGCGAGGAGATGCCGACCCACGATCGGACCGATCCGACCCTGAGCATGTCGAGTCGGCCCGCCGACTCCATCGAGACGCGGAAGGTCGCCGTCCTCCTCGACGACGGGTTCGACGCCGATCACCTGACGGCAGTGAAGGACGAACTGGAGTCGCGCGACGCTCGTGTCAAGGTCGTCTCGAAGGTCCTTGGCGAGAAGGAATCCGAAGACGGTGAGACCGTCGAGGCCGACAAGAACCACGTCTCGACGGAGTCAGTCCTGTTCGATGCCGTCTTCGTCCCCGGCGGTCACCAGAACGTCCGGTCGCTCCAGGAGCAGGGCGACGCCAAGCACTTCGTCGCCGAGGCGTTCAAACACAAGAAACCGATCGCGGCGATCGGCGAGGGCGCGGATCTCCTCGAGACCGTCGACCTCCCCGGAGTGGAGATCTCCGAAGGGGACCGCGGGACGGTCTCCGACGACGGCGTCGTCACCAGCCGCGACGACGACCTCGAGTCGTTCGCGGAGGCGTTCGTCGACGCGATTCGCGCTCACCGTCACTGGGAGCGCGACCCGAAGGAAGTGCCGGCCTGACCGGCACGTTCGGGGACCGAGCATTTCTTCCGAGGATATCTCTGAGAGGGGTTGCCAACGATCGTGTTCTACAGATCTATCTACCCGTCGCCACCAGCATCGCGAAAGGGGAAAGCCAGAGGTACCCGGTCGGCAGGGATCGACCAGGTCGGGGTAGGGTCACGTGGAGCGTGACGCCAGTTCGGGTGTCCGCGGGAGCAGCGGCCGACACCCAGACGTCGCTAGCCGGCACGCACACGTTAGTATACACTAGTTAACAGGGGAGCAAGTAGGGCGGCAGGGTGCCGACGCGATCCGTGATTGGCTATCGACGGACACTCGCGTCGGGCGATCTCTCCAATGAGAAGAAGGACTGTACAGGAGCCGACCGTGCTCCGGAGTCAGCCGTGAGAGAAGGTTGTCGAGACCTCGCGGACCTCGCCCCGGCAACTGGAGCAGACGTCCTTCTCGAGGGCGAGGTAGACGACGTCGCACTGCGGACAGCTGAACAGCTTCGAGTCCGGCGTCGAGGCGGCCGGTTCGGAACCGCCTGTCGAGGGCGCGTCACCACCGTTCGTCCGGGAGCGGGACCACAGCGACTGCACTTTCTCCTTTAACATCGCTACCAGATCGTTGCGGCGGTTACCCGTTAATTGAATTGGCTAATATATTAGCTACCAGCTACCGACAGCGATTCGACGAGCTCGATTCGGACCACCGATTACAGAATCAAGCCGAAATCAACGACGAACAATCGGATAATGTCCCCATTACGCCACGAATTTAGGTGATTAGGCACAGTTCCTTTCGTTGTTTTCCCCGTATCTACGGAAGCAATGAGCAAAGATACCGACGACCTCACGGCGATCTTCCTCGACATCTCGGGGGAGGAGACGCTCACCGAAACCCAGGAGGAGGGCCCCTCCCACGCGCCCATCGAGGTGACCGACGACGACATCGACCCGACCGAGGACGGCCTCGACGACGCCGTGGACTCCTCGTTCGAACTGGTCGACGGCAGGTGAGAGAGGAGCGTACGGCCCGATTCGGAACTCCGATTTTCCTCTGAACGACGAGCGGCCACACCCGTGACCGGACGGTCAGTCGTCCGAGTCGGACTGCGACTCGCCGAAGATCCGCTCCCGGAGGGTCGTCTCGTGTTTCTTCTCGGCGATGAGCACCGAGCAGTCCACGTCCTCGAGGACGTCGAGGACCAGCGACCCGCTGGCGAGCCTGGAGATGACCCCCCGGCCCGCGGCGCCGATGACGAGGAGCGTCGCGTCCCCGGCGGCCGACGCGATGGCGGGTTCGACCGGGCCGACCTCCGGCCGGAGCTTGGCGTCCTCGAGGTCGTGGTCGATCGCCCACTGCTCGAGGAACTCGCGGGCCTCCCCGCGGTCGTCGGCCGCGTGGAACAGCGTCACTTCGGAGCCGAACTCGGACTGCAGCACCTTCGCGATGGCCGCCGAGAGGTCGGCGTTCGGACCGCCGGCGGTCGGCAGCAGGACGCGTGAGGCGTCGAACCCGCGGTCCCGGAAGACGAGGAAGTCGCAGGGCAGCGACCGGGCGAGTTCGTCGACCAGCCCCTCCGCGCGGTGCGGGGCGTCGTGGGACTGCCGCGCCCCCAGCCCATGACGGTCATGTCCGCGCCGTAGCGCCGCGCGGCGTCGAAGATCTCCTCGAAGGAGCGGTGCGAGAGCACCGTGTGCGTCTCGATGTCGACGTCGAACGTCTCGGCGTCCCGCCGGGCGGCCTGCAGGATCGCCTCGGCATCGTCGTGATCGCCCTGGTCGCGGGCGGCCGCCAGCGTCGTCTGGTCGGGGACCTGCTCGATGTGGACCGCGACGACCGTCCCGTCGCGCTGCTTGGCGACGGCGCTGGCGAGCGTGATGAGCTCCGTCTCGTGTTCGGGGTTCGCCAGCGGCACCATGACGCGGAAGGAGTCGCCGGCCGGCTGCACCGACGTCGCCGCCGACACCGCCGCGTCGGGCATCTCCTCGGAGCGGTCGAGGATCCACGAGGCCAGGACGCCCGTGTTCTCGACGAGGTCGCGGGCGTACACCAGGTACCAGAGCGCGGCGAAGGCGACGAACGCCACCGAGAGGGACGATGACCCGGGGTTCGATGTAGACGATGAGCGCGAAGGAGACGATCGCGCCGATGATGGGGACGAACGGGTACAGCGGCACCTCGAAGTCGGGGTCGTACCCCTTCGGGTCGGCCTCCCGCATCACGATGAGCGCGATGTTCAGCAGCCCGTAGACGATCAGGTGGAGCACCGACCCCGCGGTCGCGAGGAGTTCGAGGTTGCCCACGAGCAGGAACACGATGATGAGCGCGCCGGTGACGGCGATCGAGCGGTACGGCGTGCCGAAACGCGGGTGGATCTCGTTGAGCTCCGGGGTGACGATCTTCTCTCGGCCCATCGCGAAGTTGATGCGCGACGACGAGAGGATGGAGGCGTTGGCCGAGGACGCGGTGGCTAGCAGTCCGCCCAGCAACAGCAGCCCCCAGCCGAGGCCGCCGAGGTCGAAGCCCCCGATGTCGTACTGGCCGAACAGCAGCTCCGCGGCCTCGACGACCGCGGTGTCGTTGCCGGCGACGAGCTCGTTCGGCACCGCGGCGAGGAGGACGAGCAGGAAGAGGACGTACACGGAGGTGACGATGACCACCGACCCGATGACGGCACGCGGGAGGTTCCGGCCCGGGTCCTGTATCTCCTCGGCGACCGAGGTGATCTGGACGAAGCCGAGGTACGAGACGAAGACGATCGCGGTGACGGGCAGCACCTCGCTGGTGGTTCCGGGCGGGGCGATCGGCCGCAGCGAGTTCAGGTCGGCGTTCAGCAGGCCGACCACCGTGAACAGCCCCAAAATCCCGAGCAGGAGGAGGACGATCGCGTTCTGGAGGCCCCCCGTCTCCTTCGCGCCGACGTAGTTGACGCCGATGAACAGGAGCGCGCCCACCAGCCCGATGCTCTGGGCGGCCGACAGCGACAGCGGGCCGAGCGAGAGCGCCGGCGCGCCGACGAGCGCGTTGATGTACTCGCCGAAGCCGTACATGTAGAAGGCGGAGGCGAACGCCAGCCCCATCCAGTTGGCCCACCCGCTGATCGACCCGAACAGGGGGCCGAGCGCACGGTTGATGTAGAAGTACGCGCCGCCGGACTTCGGCATCGCGGTCCCCAGTTCGGAGGCCGACAGGGCCGTGAACAGCGCGATGACGCCGCCGAGGGACGAACGTGAGCGTCGCCAGCGGCCCCGCCCGGGCGACGGCCGTCCCCGGCAACACGAAGATGCCCGCACCGATCATCGTCCCGATACCGATGGTCAGCGCCGCCAGCGGCCCGAGGTCCTTGGCGAGTTCCTCGTCGCTCATCGTACGACTGGTACGCACCGGGGCGCGGCTCTCGAGGTCTCGTCCACGGGGCAGTACATGGCCGACTCAACGACGCCACTCCATTTATATCCAGCCAAATCCCGGAGGGAAGGCGAGGTCGGCGCGAGTCGGTTCGCCGCCGGCCGGCGGTGCCCGCCCTACTGTTCGACTTCCGCGAGCGTCTGGACGCCGCGGACCTCGAACCGCGCGCCGCCGTCGCTGCCCTCGACCGCCTCGATCTCCCAGCCGTGGGCCTCGGCGATGCTCTGGACGATGGCGAGGCCGAGCCCCGTCCCGTCCTCGCCCGTCGTGTGGCCGGCGTCGAAGACCTCGTCGCGCTTGTGCTTCGGGATGCCCTCGCCGTCGTCCTCGACGTAGAACCCCTCGTCGCCGAGCATCCCGACGCGGACCGTCACGTCTCCGCCGCCGTGCTCGATGGCGTTGCGGAACAGGTTCTCGAAGAGCCGCCGGACGCGCTCGCCCTCGGCGGTGATCGCCGGCAGGTCGTCGACCTCCAGTTCGGCCCACATCTGGTCGACACTGCTCCAGGCCAGCTGGACGGTCTCGGCCAGTTCGACGCGCTCGAACTCCTCGACGTCCTCGCCCTCCCGGGCGAGGGTCAGCACCTCCTCGATGAGGCGCTCCATCCGCTCGAGGGAGGACTCGGCGGTCTCGAGCTTCTCCGCGTCGTCGTCGAGTTGCTTGGCCATCCCGACGTTTCCGATGGCGACGTTGAGGGGGTTGCGGAGGTCGTGGCTGACGATGCTCGCGAAGGCCTCGAGCTGTTCGTTGCGCCGCTCCAGCTCCTCTCGGCGGGCCCGCTCCTCGCTGCGGTCGGCGAGGACGAACAGGTACCCGAGCAGGTCGCCGTCCTCGCTCTCGACGGCTGTCAGCGAACCCGACCCGTAGAGGGTCTCGCCGTCGGCGCGGACGAACTCGCCCTCGAGGTCGACGTGGTCGGTCCGGAGCGCGCGCTGGAGGTGCTGTTTCGCCTCGCGGTCGTCGCCCTCGGGGTAGACGACGTCGATACGGGTGCCCACCACGTCGGCCGCGGAGTACCCGAGTATCGCCTCGGCGCCGTCGCTCCACCCGTCGACGTACCCCTCCGGGTCGAGGCGGGCGACCGCGAAGCCGCCGGCGGTCTCGATCGTCCGCTCGGCTCGCGTCGCGCGTGCGCGCAGGTCTGCGATCTCGTTGCGACGCCGCGTCTCGAAGAACCCGGCGACGGCCCCGGCGGCGGCACCGACCGATCCGACGGCGGCGATGACCAAAAGCGGGTCGAGCGGCGCGTCGTACACCCGGGTCCGGAGCAGCGTCGCGTCGGCGGTCGCCCCGACGGCGACGCCGGCGACGGCGGTCCACAGGAGGACGCGGCCGCGACCGTCCGGGACCGACCGGACGAGGTAGGCCAGCGCCAGGAGGACCCCGCCGGCGAGGACGAGCGGGGCGAGGGAGAGGGCGAGTATCGGCTCGATCGTCTCTGCGACGTAGGCCCGGTGGCCCGCGACGGCGAGGGCGCCGACGCCGGCGACAGCGAGCAGAGGACCGACGGGCAGACCGCTGGCGGAACGTCCCATCGCCCCCAGGTGCGGACCCACCCGGTATAACGTCTCGCATCGGCTCTCCGTCTGAGGGTCCCGACACTCCACGCGGCGCACCGAGGGCCGTAGAACCGTGGAACTGGCCGTCATTACGGGGTGTCTTCGGACCGGCGCGTCCTCGGGTGATTTTTCAACCGGGGCTGTGAACCCCTGCCGTGAACAGACGATCCAGTACCCTGGTGGGTGCGGGTAGCGTGCCGCTCGCGGGCCGTGGCGGCGACGAGGGCGGCTCACGGGGCGGCGTCCCTCCCTCCGCCGGCTCCCTGCGGGCCGAAGGATGACACGAGCACGGAACCTCGGAATGTTCCTGGGGCTCTCGGCGCTGTGGGGGCTGTCGTTCCCGGCCATCCGCTCCGGCCTCGAGACGCTGCCGCCGCTGCTGTTCGCGACGGCGCGGTACGTCGTCGGCGGCGCGTTGCTCCTCGGCTTCCTCGTCGTCCGGGGGGCCGACTGGCGGCCGGTCACCCGCGAGGACCGCCTCGCCGTGGCCATCGCCGGCGCGTTCCTCGTCGCCGGCAACAGCCTGCTGTTCATCGGCCAGCAGACGGTGCCCAGCGGCATCGCCTCGATCCTCTACGCCCTCATCCCGGTGCTGACGACCGGCTTTGCCGCGGCGCTCCTGCCTGCCGAGGACATCACGGCCCGCCGGGTGGCCGGGGTCGTCCTCGGACTCGTCGGCGTTGGCATCATCGCCCGGCCCGACCCGGCGAACCTGCTCGACTCCGAACTCGTCGGGATGGCGTTCGTCGTCGCCGCCGCCGTGAGCGTCGCCCTCGGGAGCGTCCTGCTCCGGGTCCGCTCGCCGCGCATCGGCACCGCCCCGATGACGGCGTGGGCGATGCTCGTCGGCGGGGGGCTGCTGTTCGGCGGCAGCCTCGCGACCGGCGAGCGACTCGCCGACGTCACCCTCTCTCTGGACGGCCTCGTCGCCGTCGTCTACCTCGGCGTCTTCGCCAGCGCCGTCGCGTACGTCTTCTACTTCACGCTGCTCGAGCAGTTCGGCCCCCTGGAGATCAACCTCGTCTCCTACGTCGTCCCCATCTTCGCCACGCTCGGCGGCGTCGTCGTGTTCGACGAGTCGCTGACCCTCGGGATGGTCGGCGCCTTCCTCCTCATCGCGGGCGGCTTCGTCGTGCTGAAGGCCCGCGTCATCGCCCGGGAGTTCGGCCTCGCGGGTTGAGAGGTGCTTACGAGACGAGGTTTCACCTTCGACCGTGATAATTGGACGGAGACGAAATACTCTTGTACGAGACCGGATGAGTGTGGCCATAATGAGTGAGACGACGGACATTATCAAGACGAAGTGCGAGCGTCGGGTGCAGGCGTCGTACGACGAGTGCGACGGCGAGGCGGCGTTCGTCATCGCCGACGTCTCGACGGACGAAGCGTGGCTGGCCGTCCCCGCCGGCGAGGAGACGACGGTCAGCGAGCAGCGATAAGACGCGAAGAAGAGTTCTGCCGTAGTTCCCAGCGGTTCAGTCCAGCACGACCAGCGGGTCGCCCTGGTCGACGGACTGTCCCTCCTCGACGGCGACCTCCTTGACCGTCCCGCCGACCTCGGCGATGACGTCGTTCTCCATCTTCATCGCCTCGAGCACGCAGATGACGTCGCCGGACTCGACGGTGTCGCCCTCGGCGACGTTGACCTCGAGGATGGTACCCTGCATCTCGGCGCTGACGACCTCGCCCTCCGCGGAGACGGCCGGCGCGCTGCCGCCGCCACCGCCTCCGCCGCCGCCTCCACCGCCCCCGCCACCGCCGGACGGCGCGGGTCGGTTGGCGGCCATCTCGGCGCGCTCCTCGAGGTTGACCTGGAAGCGCTTGCCGTTGACCTCGACGGTGAACTCCCGCTCGACGACGTCCTCGTCGGCGCTCGCGGACGTCTCCTCGGTGCCCCACTTCTCCTGGGCCTCCTTCAGGCGGTCCTTGTCGAGGTGGTGGTCGAGGTACTTCGTGGTGTGGGTGCCCCCGACGAACTCCTCGTCGGTCAGCATCAGCCGGTGGAACGGGATGATCGTCGGGATGCCCTCGATCTCGTACTCGGCGAGCGCGCGGTCCGAGCGGGCGATGCACTCCTCGCGGTCGCCGCCCTTGACGATGAGCTTCGCGATCATCGAGTCGTAGTCGGTGACGAGGTCGTCGCCCTGCCGGAGCGCGTCGTCCAGGCGAACGCCGATGCCGCCCGGCGGGTCGTACGTCTCGAGTTCGCCGCCCTTCGCCGGCGCGAAGTCGTTCGCCGCGTTCTCGGCGTTGATGCGGAACTCGATGGCGTGGCCCTCCAGTTCGACGTCGTCCTGTGAGAACGTCAGCTCCTCGCCGGCGGCGACCCGGAGCTGCCACTTCACGATGTCGATGCCTGTCAGCTCCTCGGTGACCGTGTGCTCGACCTGGATGCGGGTGTTGACCTCCAGGAAGTAGAAATCCGCGTCCGGCCCGAGGAGCTCGTCGTCGCCGCGCTCTTCCTCCGCGACGAGGAACTCGAAGGTGCCGGCGTTGTAGTAGTCGGCGGCGTCGGCGCCGCGGCGGGCGGCCTCGCCGATCTTCTCGCGGAGCTCGTCCGAGAGCGCCGGCGAGGGACCCTCCTCGATGACCTTCTGGTGGCGGCGCTGCAGCGAGCAGTCACGCTCGCCGAGGTGCCGGACGTTGCCGTGCTCGTCGGCGAGGATCTGCACCTCGATGTGCCTGGGGTTCTCGAGGTACCGCTCCAGGTAGACGGAGTCGTTGTCGAAGTACGCCTCGCCCTCGCGCTTGGCGGTCTCCAGCTGCTCTTCGGCCTCCTCGGGGTCGCGGACGATCTTCATCCCGCGGCCGCCGCCGCCGCCCTCCGCCTTGATGGCGATGGGGTAGCCGTGCTCGTCCCCGAACTCGTGGACCTCGTCGACCTCGGTGACGGGGTCGGTGGTCCCCGGGACGATGGGGACGTCGGCCTCGCGCATGATCTTCCGGGCCTTCGTCTTCTCGCCGGCCTGCTCCATCGACTCGGAGTTCGGGCCGACCCAGGTGACGTCGTCGTGGGCCTCGACCTTCCCGGCGAACTCGGCGTTCTCCGCGAGGAAGCCGTAGCCGGGGTGGATGGCGTCGGCGTCGGCCTTGTCGGCGGCCTCGATGACCGCCTCGTGGTCGAGGTAGGAGTCGGCCGCGCGCGCCGGGCCGATGTTGTACGCCTCGTCGGCGTAGCGGACGTGGCCGCTGTGCTTGTCCGCGTCACTGTAGACGGCGACGGTCGATACGCCGAGGTCGTCGCAGGCGCGCATGACGCGCACCGCGATCTCGCCGCGGTTGGCGACGAGTACCTTGTCGAACATACCCGTGGGGTGTCCCGGGTCGCACGTTATTCTATCGATTTTAACAATCTTCAACTTCGGGAGAGTTTCCCCAGGGCGGGACGTCTACCGGACCGAGAATACTCGTTGACGACCGGGGTATCTGGGACGTCCGAGCCGGGTCAGTACCGGTCCGTCCGGCCGGCGGCCGTCCAGGCGTCCGTCGGCGCGTCGGTCGGCACGCGGACGCGGCGGTTCTGGAGACTGTCAACGCGACCCTTGAACGTCCACTTCTCGCCGGCCCAGGGGGGCGCCGCGTCGTCTTCCTCGGACTCGTCTGCGGCGACGTGCGCGCGGAGGGCGGCGGCGATCGCCGCGGCCTCGTCGGTATCGGCGTCGTCGGGCAGGTCCAGCTTCATCGTCACAGCGGGATGTTGCCGTGCTTGCGGTCGGGCTGGTCCTTGCGCTTGGACTCCAGCATCCGCAGGTCGCGGATGAGTCGCGGCCGGGTCTCCGGCGGCTCCAGCACGTCGTCGACGAAGCCGCGCTCGGCCGCCGTGTAGGGGTTCGCGAAGGCGTCGCGGTACTGGTCGATGAGCTCCTCGCGGCGCTGCTCGACGTCGTCGGCCGCCTCGAGTTCGTCGTCGTAGAGGATGTTGACCGCGCCGCGCGGGCCCATGACGGCGATCTCCGCGGTCGGCCACGCGTAGTTGACGTCCGCCTCGAGGTGCTTCGAGGCCATCACGTCGTAGGCGCCGCCGTAGGCCTTCCGCGTGATGACGGTCAGAAGCGGGACGGTCGCCTCGCTGTAGGCGTACAGCAGCTTGGCGCCGTGCTTGATGATGCCGTTGTGCTCCTGGTCGGTCCCGGGCATGAAGCCGGGCACGTCGACGAAGGTGACGATGGGGATGTTGAAGGCGTCGCAGAACCGGACGAAGCGGCTCCCCTTCAGGGAGGCGTCGATGTCGAGGGTCCCCGCGTTGACGCGGGGCTGGTTGGCGACGACGCCGACCGAGCGGCCGTCGAGGCGGCCGAAGCCTGTCACGATGTTGCGGGCGTAGGCTTCGGCGACCTCGAAGAAGGAGTCCTCGTCGACGATCCGGTCGATGACGTCGACGATGTCGTAGGGCTTCTGGGGGGCGTCGGGGACGATATTCGTCAGCTCCTCGTCCTCGCGGTCGGGGTCGTCCCAGGGCTCGACGCGCGGGGGGTCCTCGACGTTGTTCGACGGCATGTACGAGAGGAGCCGCCGGATGTCGTCGAGAGCCTCCTTCTCGTCCGCGGCGGAGAACTGCGCGACGCCCGTCTCCTTGGTGTGGGTGGTGGCGCCGCCGAGCTCCTCGAAGCCGACCTCCTCGCCGGTGACCGTCTCGATGACGTCCGGCCCGGTGATGAACATGTGGCTGGTGTCCTGCACCATGTAGATGAAGTCCGTGATGGCCGGGGAGTAGACCGCCCCGCCGGCGCAGGGGCCCATGATGGCGGAGATCTGCGGGACGACGCCCGACGCCTTCTGGTTGCGGTGGAAGATGTCGGCGTAGCCCGCCAGCGAGTCGATGCCCTCCTGGATGCGCGCGCCCGCGGAGTCGTTCAGTCCGACGATAGGCGCGCCGGTCTCGATGGCCCGGTCCATCACCTTGCAGACCTTCTCGGCGAACGCCTCGCCGAGCGACCCGCCGAAGACCGTGAAGTCGTGGGCGAAGACGAACACCTGCCGGCCGTCGACCTCGCCGTAGCCCGTCACCACCCCGTCGCCGTAGGGGTGGGACTCGTCCATGTCGAAGTTCGTCGACCGGTGGGTCTTCAGCTGGTCGAACTCCTGGAAGGTGCCGTCGTCGAGGAAGTACTCGATGCGCTCCCGTGCCGTCAGCTTCCCCTTCTCGTGTTGTTTGGCGATGCGTTCCTCGCCGCCGCCCTTCCGGGCCTCCTCCTTCAGGTCCCGGAGTTCCTCGATTTCGTCGTCCATCGTCATGACAGTTGCTACCGGAAGCACGCGGAGCCGAGGAAAAGGGTTTCCGCTATCGGCAGGGGTTCACACGGCCGGCCCGTGAGAGTTCGCGGACGGATCGCCCGCCGTCGCGTTCACAGCGGCGGGGCGGTGAGCGACCCCAGGCTGAGGACGAGCGTGCCGAGGACGGCCAGCAGGACGATTGTCCGGAGCGACCACAGCCACACCGGCGCGACGCCCCGCAGCGACGGCGCGCCCCGCCCGAGCTCGTCGGTCGCGTCGGCCGACAGGATCCACCCGGCGAAGACGACGACGCCGAAGACGCCCACGGGGAGCAGCAGGTTCACACTGACGAGGTCGAACCAGGTCAGCCACGCCGTGTCCCAGGCGGAGGGGATCCCGAGCACGAAGATGATCACTCCGAGCCCCACTGCGATGGGCTTCCGATCGACGTCGTAGCTGTCGACGAGGTGGGAGGTGACGACCTCCAGCAGCGAGATGGCGGAGGACAGCGCCGCGATGAAGACGACGAAGAAGAACACGAACCCGATGGCTCGCGCGGCGAGGTTCGGCAGGTCGGCGAAGGCGGTGGGGACCGTAACGAAGATCGCACCCGGACCCTCGCTCCCGTAGTCGACACCCTGGGCGGCCAGCAGCGGGAACACGACCAGCCCCGCGAGGACGGCGACGAACGTGTTCGTGATCGCGATCGACAGGCCGTCGACCCCGAGGTTCTCGTCGCGGTCGATGTACGACGCGTAGGTGATCATCACCGCGTAACCGAGCGACAGCGAGAACAGCGCCTGCCCGACGGCGGCGGGGATGACCGACTCGAAGTTAGCGACGAGCGCATCGAAGTCGGGCGAGAGGAAGTACTCGTAACCGGCGGCGGAACCGGAGAGCGTGAACGCGTACACGGCCAGTCCCAGCATCAGGAGGATGATGCTCGGGACCATCAGCTTCGTCGCCATCTCGATGCCGGACTCCACGCCGAAGGCGACGATCCCGATCGTCACGAGCATGAAGACGGCGTGGAAGGCCACCGCTTCGGGGCCGGCCGAGATGGCGCCGAAGTAGGTTCCGGGATCGCCGAGGTACGCACCCGTCACGCTCCCGATGGCGTAGCGGACGACCCAGCCGCCGACGACGCTGTAGTACGACAGCGTCCAGAAGCCGGCGAGGACGCCGACGGCGCCGACCCAGCGCCACCGGGGACGGCCGAGCGCATCGAAGGCGCCGATCGCGCTCTGCTTCGATCGCCGTCCGATGACGAACTCCGCGAGGATGGCGGGGATCCCGATGAGCAGCACCGCGATGATGTAGACCACCAGGAACGCCGCACCACCGTTCTCGGCCGTCTGGAACGGGAACCGCCAGATGTTCCCCAGGCCGACGGCGCTGCCGACCGCCGCGAGGATGAACCCGATTCGTGTCGCCCATGTTTCTCGTTGCATCACCTTGCCGGTGTACTGACAGCTTCAAAATCGGTTCGATACTCCTCGCGCCCGAAGGACGCCGTTAACTGGGTAGCCCTCGGATACCAGCGCTCAGGCCTCCCCGTAGACGGGCACCGCGGCCCCGCTCGTCACCTCGGCCTCGTCGCTGCAGAGGAACATGACGACGTTCGTGATCTCCGCCGGGTCGACCCACTCCTCGTGGTCGGCGTCGGGCATCATCTCGCGGTTCATCGGGGTGTCGATGACGCTCGGCATGATGGCGTTGGCGCGGACCGTCCCGAGGTTCTCCTCGGCGATGGTCTCCGTGAGCAGCCGGACGCCCGCCTTCGACGCGCGGTAGGGGCCGTCGCCCTCGCCGCCCTCCAGGGACGACCGCGCCGACACCGAGACGATGGCGCCCTCCGAGTCCCGGAGGTGCGGGATGGCGTGCTTCGAGGTCAGGAACATCGACTTCAGGTTGACGTCCAGCAGCATCTCGAACTCCTCGACGTCGGTCTCGTGGATGGGGTCGCCGCCGCGCCAGGTGCCGGCGATGTTGCACACGGCGTCGAGACGCCCGTGGTCGTCGACGACCGCCTCGACGGTCTCGCCGACGCTCCCCTCGTCGGTGGCGTCGGTCTCGTAGAACTCGATCGTCGAGGGGTCGACTTCCGCGTCCTCGTCGTCCGGCGCGACGACGTCGGCGCCGCAGACCGTCGCCCCGGCGTCGTCGAACGCCGCCGCGACGGCACTGCCCAGCGCGCCGCTCGCGCCGGTGACCAGGACGACCCGCCCGTCGAAGTCGTAGCTGACTCCCATGCGACCACCAACGGCCGCCGCGCCGATAAAGCCGCCCGGCGTCGGCGGTCGGACACCTCCGCCGCGTGGCGACCACTTTTATAGAAGGTCGGCACAGACGGCGAAGATTGCGACAGGCACTTATCCTCCCTCGCGACAGTCCCGTACATGCGACTGATCGCCCACCGCGGGTTCGCCTCCAACCGCCCGGAGAACACCCGCCGGGCCATCGAGGAGGCGGCGGCGATCGCCGACGCCATCGAGATCGACGTGCGGCGCTGCGGCAGCGGCGAGCTCGTCGTCATCCACGACGATACGGTCGACCGCGTGACGGACGGGGAGGGGGCCGTCGCCGACCACACCCTGACCGAGCTACAGTACCTCGACGTCCTCGGCACCGGCGAGGGCGTCCCGACGCTCGAGGCGGTCCTCGAGGCCATCCCCGACACCGTCGGCGTCAACGTCGACCTCAAGGAACGCGGCACCGAGGCCGACGCCCTCCGGCAGCTCACGGCCTCCCACCCGCAGGTCGTCGTCGCCTCGTCCGACCGCGACATCCTCGCGGCCTGCCGCGACGCCGACCCCGACGTCCCCCGCGCCTACATCACCGACGAGGAGGGCACCGACGGCGTCGAGGTGGCCATCGACCTGGACTGCGGCTACCTCCACCCGTCGCTGTCCGTCTGCACCGACCGCGTCGTCACCGAGGCCCACCGCGCCGGCATGAGCGTCAACGTCTGGACCGTCGACACGCGCTCCGAGGCCGAGGAGCTCGCCGACCTCGGCGTAGACGGCGTTATCGCCGACCGGTGGGGCGTCCTGCCAGAAGTCTCGCCCTGAGGCGGGTCACAGGAGCGTCGTCTTCGCGCTCCCGCAGTTCGGGCACCGGCGGAACTCGTAGGTCCCGTACTCGTTCTCGACCGTCGCGTCGAACGGCTGTCCGCAGCCGTGGCAATCGTACTCCGTCATGGTTGCGTCCGCCCCGGAGTAGGCCCCGGCGTCACTTCTGATTCGTTACCGTCTCCGTGGCGACCGGGGTGAACCGTCGGAATTCCACTTCGACGGTCCGAACGCCATCGTTTCAGCGGCGAACGCACGAATTCTCCGAGAAATATCGCTTCCACGTATCCCGTTTACCAGGAGGTCGTATTCACCCATAATATCATAGGCGGCAGCACCAAGCCGCTATCCCCGGATTATTGGACTATGTCGAAGACGGAAACGGAGTCGCGGTGCGTCGTCGAGTGTCGTTCCTGCGGGAAGGTGTTCCCGGCGAAGGTCCGCCTGGACGGGACACCCAGACCCATCGGCATCGGCGCCTGTCCGTGCGGGAGCGAGAACTTCAGCCAGATCGGCGGCTGAGCTGCGGTCTCTCGGAGTACGAGCTGTTCTTCACGCGGTTCCGCGCGGTCACCGTACCGAACGACGCGGCGGGATACCTCGAGAGTCACTCCCGCAGCGAGCGGAGGACCTTCCCCTCGATGCGCCGCAGGTGCTCTCCGACGGTCGCCGGAGCGAGGCCGACCTCCTCGGCGACGTCGGCCTGGGTCCCCTCCCGGGGTTCCTCGTAGTAGCCCACGTCGAGGGCGGCGTCGAGCACCTCTAGCTGGCGGTCGGTGAGCAGCGCCTCCGGGCGGTCGGTCGCGGGCTGGTACTCGCCGATCTCGACGAGTTCGACGCCCAGCGAGTCGGGAAGGTCGGCCACGGCCGCCTGTAGCGTCCGGTCGTCGCCGACGGCGGAGACCTCGAGGCGGTCGTCGCTCCGCCAGCGGATGGGCATCCTGACGACGAGTTCGTGGGAGCGGCGGAGGTCCAGCAGCGCCCGGGCGGTCTCGGTGGGCTCGAAGTGGACGTGGGCGTACACCGTCCGGTCGACGACCGTGACGCGGTGGTCGACGATTCCGTCGGCGGCGGCGAGGATGTCGTCGAGGGCGGCGCGGTCGCCGCGGAGCCGGCAGAGCAGCACCGCGGTGCCGTCCTCCAGAGCGGTGAGGTGGTCGATGGTCCCCCAGTCGAGGTCCGGGTGGGCGGCGACCTCCCGGTCGGCGGGGTGGAGGCCCTCGGGGGGCGGCACGATCCGGATCGTCGCGGTGCGCATACCCGTCCCACGGTCAGCGGCCCCATAAAAAACACCCCACAGATAACCGGGGCAGTCCTGAACCAGTGGTACCACGTGGCAAGGATATGGCCAAGCTCACCGACACGGACCGCGGCACGCGGGGCGACGTCGACTCCTTCGCGGGCGGGTACTTCCGCAACGCCGTCTACCGGCACTGGGACCCCGACGCGCTGGACCTCGCGGGCGACCGCGAGGAGCTGCTCGCCCACGAGGGCGAGTTCAGCGGCGACGAGTTCGACATGCTCCGGCTCGGGGTCGCTCGCTTCGGCGGCGGCGAGGAGGCTGTCACGGAGGATCTCATGCCCCTCGCGATGGCCCTGGAGGGCACGGACGAGCAGATGTTCCTCACGACGCAGCTCTACGAGGAGGCCAAGCACACCCGGTTCTTCGACCGCTACTGGGAGGAGGTGCTCACGCCGGTCGCCGAGGAGCTCGACCTCGAGGTGACCGACCCGACCGACGAGCGCTACCTCAACGACGACTACGTGGCGCTGTTCGACGCCGTCGAGGACGCGATGGCGGCCCTC
This sequence comes from Natronomonas salina, assembly GCF_013391105.1. NCBI lineage: Archaea > Methanobacteriati > Methanobacteriota > Halobacteria > Halobacteriales > Natronomonadaceae > Natronomonas > Natronomonas salina. Next base: position 3,718,342 of record NZ_CP058335.1, on the reverse strand, counting down.
CTGGACGACCAGTCGCCCGAGACGCTCGCGCGGGCGTACAGTCACTACCACGTCGTCGCCGAGTCCGTCCTGGCCCAGACTGCCTACTACAGCCTCCAGTCGGCGTTCAGCCCGACCGGCGACAACGCCGTGACGACTCGGCCGCGCGAGGAGCTCCCCCACCTCGAGGGACTCGTCGCCGGCATCGCCAAGATCCGCAGCGACGAGGGCCGGCACGTCGGCTTCGGGATGCACGAGGTCCAGCGGCTGATCCGCGAAGAGGGCGTCGACGAGTCGGTTCCACAGGAGGTGCTGACCGAACTGATGCCCCACGTCGCAGGGATCTTCACCGACATCGAGGGGCCGGTGAACCACGCCGCCATCGTCGAGTACGCTCGCGAGAAGCTCACCCGGCGGCTCGACATCATCACCGACGCCGACGGCGACATTCCGCCGGTCGAGGAGCTCGTCGCCATCGAGGGCGCCGACGACGGGCGAGCCGCCTGAGCGGCGTCGAGTTCGACGCACGGTGACAGACCTCGCGGGTTCTGGTCGGGACCGGCGGCCGTCGACGGGGAGACCCAACGCTCGGGAGAGGAACCGCCAGTATCGCTGACAGACGTCCGGATTTCGGGCTGGGCGGGTACCGCTTCCGGAACTACTAACTCCCGATTGCGTGAATTACCGTACGAGCCAGAGATGAAGCTACACGAATACCAAGCGAAGGGTGTCTTCGCCGACGCCGGGGTGCCGGTCCCGGACTCCCAGCTGGCCTCGACCGTCGACGAGGCGGTCGCGGCAGCTGACGAGATCGGCTACCCCGTCGCGATCAAGGCGCAGGTACAGGTCGGCGGCCGCGGGAAGGCCGGCGGCATCGAGCTCGTCGAGGACGCCGACGAGGCCCGCGAGGCGGCCGAGAAGATCATCGGGATGGACCTCAAGGGGCTCCACGTCGACCGCGTGCTCGTCGAGGCCGCCGTCGACTTCGTCAACGAGCTGTACGTCGGCGTGACGATGGACCGCAACGAGGGCGAGCCCGTGGCGATGGTCTCGACCCGCGGCGGCGTGAACATCGAGGAGGTCGCCGCCGAGGACCCCGAGGCCATCACGCGCGAGCACGTCGACCCCGTCTTCGGGATGCAGTCCTACGAGGCGCGGAAGGCCGTCTACGAGGCCGGCGTCGACCGCGAGGTCGCCGGCGACGTCGCCTCCATCCTCCGGACGCTCTTCCAGCTGTGGGACGACAAGGACGCCACGGAGATCGAGGTCAACCCGCTGATGATCACCTCGGACGACGAGGTCGTCGCGGCCGACGCCGTCATGAACATCGACGAGGACGCGCTGTTCCGCCAGCCCGACCTCGCGAAGATGGAGGAGGAGGCCGCAGAGGACGACCTCGAGGCCAAGGCCAACGAGTACGGCTTCGACTACGTCCGCCTCTCCGGCAACACGGGCATCATCGGCAACGGCGCCGGGCTCGTGATGACGACGCTGGACCTCGTCGACCACTACGGCGGCGCGCCCGCCAACTTCCTCGACATCGGCGGCGGCGCGAAGGCCGAGCGCGTGACGAACGCCCTCGACATGGTCTTCTCCGACGAGAACGTCGACAGCGTCGTCTTCAACATCTTCGGGGGCATCACCCGCGGCGACGAGGTCGCGAAGGGTATCAACGAGGCCCTCGAGCAGTTCGACGAGATCCCCAAGCCCGTCGTCGTCCGGCTCGCCGGCACGAACGCAGAGGAGGGCATGGAGATCCTGAACACCGACCTCGTGACCGTCGAGAAGACGCTGGAGGACGCCGTCCAGCGTGCGGTCCAGTACGCCGAGGAGGAACAACAATGAGCATCCTAGTCGACAACGACAGCCGCGTCCTGGTACAGGGCATCACCGGCGGGGAGGGCAAGTTCCACACCCGCCAGATGGTGGAGTACGGAACCAACGTCGTCGCCGGCGCCGTCCCCGGCAAGGGCGGCCAGGAGGTCGACGGCATCCCGGTGTACGACACCGTCTCCGGGGCCGCCCGCGAGGAGGACGCCGACACGTCGGTCGTCTTCGTCCCGCCGGCCTTCGCCGCCGACGCGCTGCTGGAGGCCCTCGACGCGCCGCTGGACCTCGTCGTCGCCATCACCGAGGGCATCCCCCAGCAGGACATGGCCAAGGTCTACAAGAAGCTCGGCGAGACCGACACCACGCTGGTCGGTCCGAACTGCCCCGGCGTCATCACGCCCGGCGAGGCCAAGCTCGGCATCCTACCGGGCAACATCTTCTCCGACGGCGAGGTCGGCCTGGTCTCCCGCTCTGGCACCCTGACCTACCAGGTCGTCGACAACCTCACCCAGCGCGGCATCGGCCAGACCACCGCCGTCGGCATCGGCGGCGACCCGATCATCGGCACCGACTTCGTCGACGCCCTCGAGATGTTCGAGAACGACCCCGAGACGAAGGCGGTCGCGATGTGCGGCGAGATCGGCGGCGAGGACGAGGAGGAGGCCGCCCGGTTCATCGGCGAGTACATGGACACCCCCGTCGCGGGCTTCATCGCCGGCCGTACCGCGCCGCCGGGCAAGCGGATGGGCCACGCCGGCGCCATCGTCTCCGGCGGCGGCGGCACCGGCACCGCCCAGTCGAAGATCGACGCGCTCAACGACGCGGGCGTCCCGGTCGGCGACACCCCCGACGAGGTCGTCGACCACATCGAGGACTTCCTCTAGGAACCCCACTTTTCGGCACCCACTTTTTGCACGCTCCGGCGGTCCGCCAGAGGCGGACACGCCTCCGCGGCAAAAACTTGGGGAAAATATGCGCGCGTACTCCTTTCGCTCGCTGCGCTCGCTCCAGTCCGCGCGCGCTACGGCGACTCGGCGCTTCGCGCCTCGTCGCCGCGAACCGCGCTCCCTTCGGTCGCGCGGATGCAATGTTCTCGACTGCTTACCACATCGACTATCTGCAGGTCATTGTATTGAGCGCGACAGAAGTGGAATCGCGACGATCGCGCCAGCGACCATCGAGCGCCAGCCGTCAAGCAGCAGCCACTCGACGACGTGCTCTCGCGGGTCGGCCGCCGCGCTCCCGCCTCGGATATCCGGTCTCGAGCGTCGGCTACTCATTTGGTCGGCGTAGGCGGGCGAGCGGATTTGACTCTTCATACTGCGACCGCACTGCGGTCCCGCTACTCGCGTAGCAGCAGGTACCCGACCGCGTGGCCGGCCGTCGCGCCGAGGACGCCGAGGACGACGGCGACGAGCAGCGACTCGACGAGCAGGCCGACGAACACGCCGAGTCCGATCCCGACTCCGGCGGGGAGGACGAACGTGGCGATCTCTCTCGGATCCGAGTCCGCGTCGACACCGGGCATACCTTCCCGTCGCGGAGCGCCACCAACGTGTTTTCGGTCGCGACGGGAGCCGTGTCGTCGATACCGTCGTTCGGAGCGCAGCGCCACCCGGGGTCGCGGAGCGGCGGGCCAGGTCTACCGGCTTCGGTAGACCCTTGGTTCGCGACGGTGACGTGCCGACACATGCCAACCGACCAGTTCAGCGTCGACGGTCGCAACGCCATCGTCACCGGCGCCTCCCAGGGCATCGGTCGAACCATCGCCGAGCGGCTCGCCGCCGACGGCGCGAACGTCGCCATCTGCTCGCGGTCGCAGGACCGCGTCGACCCGGTCGCAGAGGGCATCCGCGAGGACGGCGGCACCGCACTGGCCGTCGAGTGCAACGTCCGCGAACCCGACGAGGTCGAGGCCTTCGTCGAGGCGACCGTCGAGGAGTTCGGCGGCGTCGACCTCCTCGTGAACAACGCCGGCGGCGAGTTCGTCGCCCCCTTCGAGGACATCTCCGAGAACGGCTGGAAGTCCATCGTCGACCTCAACCTCCACGGCACCTTCCACTGCACGCAGGCCGCCGGCGAGTACATGCGCGAGGACGACGGCGGCTGCATCGTCAACATGTCCAGCGTGAACGGCCAGCACGCCGCGCCGAACGAGAGCCACTACAGCGCCTCGAAGGCCGCCATCATCCGGCTGACCGAGACGCTGGCGACCGAGTGGTCGAAGTACGGCGTCCGCGTCAACTGCGTCGCCCCGGGGCTCATCCAGACGCCCGGCGTCGCCGAGACCCTCGGCATCGACAGCGAGGATATGCCGCCCCGCGAGACGGTCGACCGACGTATCGGCCACACGGAGGACATCGCCGACGTCGTGCAGTTCCTCGCCAGTGACGCCGCGGCGTTCATGACCGGCGAGACGGTCACCGTCAAAGGCGTCCCACGGCCGGGTAACAGCTTCAGCGTCGACCTCGGACTGGAGTGACGGCGCGGTCGCCGGATCACTGACGGAACTGGCGGAGCAGGGGGCCGGGAGAAGGATGGGAACGGGCCGTCGCCGACTAGAGGTCGATGAGGCTGTCGTCGCTGCTGCTGGAACTGCTGCCGCCGAAGATCGGGTCCAGGAGCCCGCCGCTGCCGTCGTCGCTGCCGTTCTCCGTCGGGGTCGGCGTGGCGGTCTCCGTCTCCGTCGGTGTCTCGGTGGACGACTCCGTCGGCGTGGCCGTCTCCGACGGCGTCGGTTCCGGCGTCGGCGTCGCCGTCGGTGTCGCCGTCGGTTCAGGCGTCGCGGATCCCGAGTCGGTCGGCGTCGAGGTCGGCGTGTCCTGCGGCGTCTGATCGTCCGTATCCGTCGCCGTCGAGTTGTTCGTCCCGACGGGCTGTTCCTGTGCGCCGCCGCCGTCGCCGCCGCCCGCTGATCCGAAGCCGTCGGCGGGACCGAGCGGCGCGATGGCGCCGGCCGCCGTCAGCGCGACCGCCACCAGGGCGGCGGTGAACAGCGCCAGCGCGGCGAGTTTCACCGGCGGGGTGTCGGAGATGCCGCCGCCGGGCGGGCCGGGGAACTCCGGCGTCTCGCCGAAGCCGCCGCTGCCGCCGGCCGCTGCGGTCGCCGTCGCCGAGGCCTCCGGCGTCGGCGTCGCGGCGGTGGTCGCCGTCGGTTCCACGTCGACGGGTTCGTAGAGATCGGCGTCGCCCTCGCCGAGCCACTCGGCGAAGTCGAAGCCGCCCTCGTAGGTGTCCTCCGGGGCGCTGCCGGCGAAGGGGAGCGCGGCCAGCAGGCCGGAGACCCCTGCGCGGTCGGCCGTCGGCGTCGCGCCGACGACCCGCGGTTCCTCCGGCGGCTTTCTGGGGCCGACGTCCGCGTCGGCCATCCACTGAGCGAAGTCGAACCCCTCGAACGTCGGGGCGGCTTCGGCAGTCTCCCGGGCGACGTCCGCGTCGGTCGTCTCGGCGGGGTCCGGCTTCGTCGTTGTGGAGGGACGGACGTCCGTCTCGCGGAGCCAGCGGCCGAAGTCGAACCCCAGGAAGCTCCTCGAGTCGGTAGCCCCCCCGCGGTCGCCCTCCGGGTCGCCGGAGCCGTCCGCCATCCCGAACCTGAACCCGCCGACGTCCTCCGGTTCGTCTCGGGCGTCGTCGGATGGTGAGTCTTCTCTAGTCATCGATTCGTTACACTTGATCCTTGCCTCCACGATAACCCAAGACCCCTATAAAGTCTCTGGGCAGAATGCCCGGGGGCTTAAGAGGGGTGTCGTCCGGAACCGGTTGCGGCACCCCGAAGTATTCGTCTGTCGCGCGCGTACGACCGGTATGTCACTAGACGGCCGGCCGCCCGGTCCCGAAGGGGTGCCGCTGCTCGGCAACACCCACCAGTACGCCCGCGACCCGTTCACGTTCATGTCGGCCGTCGGTCGCGCCTACGGCGACGTCGCGGCGTTCGACCTCGCCGGCCAGCGGACCTACATGCTGACGAACCCCGCCGACGTCGAGCGCGTGCTCGTCGGTCGGGCCGACGCCTTCCGCAAGCCGGTCTTCGGCGACGACGCCATCGAGGACCTGCTGGGGAACGGCCTGCTGTTGAGCGAGGGCGCGGACTGGCGACGGCAGCGGGACCTCGCCGGCGAGGCGTTCCGTCCGCAGCGCATCGCGGGACTCGCAGAGCGGATGGTGGAACTGGCCGAGCGACACGTCGCCGACTGGGAACCGGGCGACGTGGTCGACGTCCGCGAGGAACTGGCGTCGCTGACCGTGACGGTCATCGCCGACGCCATGTTCGGCGCCACGCTCGACGACGCGACCACCGCGGAGATACAGACGGCCCTCGAACCGCTCGGCGCGCGCTTCGAGCCGGACGCCCGACGGTTCCTCCTGCCGAGCTGGCTGCCGACCGACGAGAACCGCGCCTTCCGCGACGCGCTCGACACCCTGGAGTCGATCCTCGACGATATCGTCGCCGAGCGGCGGCGCCGGGACCTCGCCGGCGACGACCTGCTGTCTGTTCTGCTGCGCGCCCAGGAGCACGGCGAGCAGACCGACCGCCAGCTCCGCGACGAGCTCGTCACGATGCTGCTCGCGGGCCACGACACGACCGCGCTGGCGCTCACCTACACGTTCTTCCTGCTCGACCGGAACCCCGATGACCGGCGGCGACTCTACGCCGAACTCGACCACGTCTGCGGCGACGACCCGACCTTCGAGGACGTTCCGCGCCTCGAGTTCGCGGACGCGGTCCTCGACGAATCGCTGCGGCTGTATCCGCCGGTGTACACGATGTTCCGCGAGTCCACCGAGGGAGTCAGACTGGGCGGCTACGACGTGCCGGCGGACGCCCTCTGCATGCTCCCGCAGTGGGTCGTCCACCGCAGCGACCGGTGGTACGACGACCCCGAGGCGTTCGACCCCGACCGGTGGCTCGACGACCGGACCGAGGACCGCCACCGGTTCGCGTTCTTCCCGTTCGGCGGCGGTCCCAGGATCTGCATCGGCAAGCAGTTCTCGCTGCTGGAGTCGAAGCTCATCCTCGCGACGGTGGCCAGCCGGTTCGAACTGGAGCGCGTCGACGACGGCCCGCTCGAACTCCGGCCGTCGCTGACGATGCACCCGCGCGACCCGGTCCGGATGCGTCTGATCGGTCGTTGACCGTCGTCGCGAGGAACAGACCTCAGAACTCCGTCCAGCTCTCGGTGGCCTCGTCGTACTCGAAGACGTCCGAGAAGACGCCCTCGATCGTCGCGAGCGTCTGCTCGTCGTGGGCGCCGGGGTCGACGTGGTAGTGGGCCAGCGCGCCGACGCTCTGGACGCGTCGTGTGAGGACGTGCAGGAACCGGAACACCCGGCGGGTGTCGACGTACTGCAGCAGCGTCGTCACGCTGTCGAAGCAGACGTCGGTCCCGACGTCGTCGTCCTCCCAGGCCGACAGACACTGGTTGACCTTGATCCCGATGCCGGTGAGGTCGCCGGGTTCCGAGACGGTCGCCGTCGAGATCGTCGAGCCGCCGGGGCCGCGGGTGACCCCGGTGGACCCGCCGGCCGCGGCGGCGCCGCGGGACTGCTCGACGGACAGCACGGCGACGTTCCGGGGCAGGTCCCCCTGGCGCTTCCAGGCCTCGAGGCGCCGCTCGGGGTTCCCCGACAGCGACACGAGCAGCAGGTTCCGGTCGCCGCCTGCGAGACCGGGGCAGATCTCGGTGGCGCCCTGGCTGAACGACGGCGCACGGCAGAGGACGTTCGCCGGCGGCTCGACGGCGATCGACGCCTCCTCGCGGCAGCCCCGGGAACTACTCATCTACTATCCCCTAGACACCCCGAACGTATAAACCAGCACCCCCGTTTTCGCTGGCTGATAACGGCGCTCGACGCCCATGGGAGGATATGGGGAGAACCGCCCCGGGCGGTGGCGGTCGGTTCCGGTCCGGCTGTTCAGAAGGTCTCGAGGTAGCGGTCGAGTTCCCAGTCGGAGACGTCCACCAGGTACTCCTGGAACTCGGACTCCTTGGCCTCGACGAACTTCTCGCCGACGTGCTCGCCGAGGGCGTCGAAGACGACCTCGTCTTCTTCGAGTGCCTCGACGGCCTGCCCGAGGTTGGACGGCAACGTCTCGATGCCGTACTCCTCGCGCTTCTGCTCGTCGAATTCGTAGATGTTCTCCCGGACCGGGTCTGGACACGTCAGGTCGTTCTCGATGCCGTCGAGGCCGGCGTGGATCATCGCCGCGAAGGCGAGGTAGGGGTTACACGACGGGTCCGGCGACCGCAGCTCGATACGGCTGGCGGCCGGGACGCGCGCGGCCGGCTTGCGGACCAGCGCCGAGCGGTTGGTGTCGGACCACGCGATGTAGACCGGCGCCTCGTAACCGGGGACGAGGCGCTTGTAGCTGTTCACGGTCGGGTTGGCGACGGCGGTGATCGCCGGCGCGTGCTCGAGGACGCCCGCCAGGAACGAGCGGGCGGTGTCGCTCAGGTCGAACTCGTCGGCGCCGTCGTGGAAGGCGTTCTCGCCGTCCTCGGTGAACAGCGACAGGTGGGTGTGCATCCCGGAGCCGTTGATCTTCGGGATCGGCTTCGGCATGAACGTCGCGTGCAGGTCGTGCTGGGCCGCGATCGCACGGACGACGGCGCGGAAGGTGGCGACGTTGTCGGCGGTGGTGAGCGCGTCGTCGTACTCGAAGTCGATCTCGTGTTGGGCCTCTGCGACCTCGTGGTGGCTCGCCTCCACCTCGAAGTCCATCTCCTCGAGGCCGTAGATGATGTCGCGGCGGACGTCGGAGGCGAGGTCCTTCGGCGCCAGGTCGAAGTAGCCGCCGAAGTCCGAGAACTCGGTGGTTGCGTGGCCCTCGTCGTCCTCCTCGAAGAGGAAGAACTCCGGCTCCGGCCCCGCGTTGACCCGGTACCCCATGTCGTGGGCGCGCTGCAGCGCCTGCTTGAGGACGTAGCGCGGGTCGCCCTCGAAGGGCTCGCCGGTGGAGGTGTTGTAGACGTCACAGATCATCCGCGCGGAGGCGCCCTCCTCGCGCTTCCGCCACGGCAGGACCGCGAACGTCGACGGGTCGGGCTTCAGCCGCATGTCGGATTCCTGGATGCGGACGAAGCCCTCGATGGAGGACCCGTCGAAGTAGATGCCCTCCGTGAACGCTTTCTCGGCCTGGTCGGCCGGCACGGAGACGTTCTTGATCGTCCCGAGGATGTCGATGAACTGCAGCCGCAGGAAGTCCACGTTCTTCTCCTCGATCTCGTCGAGTACGTCCTGTTCGTCCGGAGTGAGGCTTTCGGTTGCCATGTCTTCTACGCGAGAGACATTGAAACACACAATATAGTAGCCGACGAATCGGGCAATTATTCTGAACTCGAATAGATTAGTGTACGAACGGACACTCTCATCAGAGACGTTCGATGCGCACCCAATGGTCGACGGTTTCTCGTGCCTCGTCCTGGACGTTCGTCGTTCGTTTAGGTTCGTTGATACTCCTAAACCGAAAACTAGAGAGACAGTAAGTCGTCACTCGTTACCGAGAGTACGAAATATTCATGCACTTTTTTCACCTATATCTCCAAGCACGTCACCTTTCAGAACCCCTATTTCGTATTCATATGTTGTCCAATAGGGCGTTAATGTCGATATTAGGGACGATTTTCCCGTTCCGGTGAACAACCACTGACGTAGTCCGGGCCTTCGACCCGGCGAACCCGGAGCTCGACGGAGGTGATACCACCCCAGGAAAGACACCGATACGATCAGCGGAGAGGCCACGTCGGGTCCGCCAGCCCGTGGCGGGCCCTCCGGGGCGACTCGTCACCGTCCCATGCGGTGTTCCTGTCACCGTCGGGCACCGCACTCTCGTTCTACAATGTCGTCAAATCACGGCGGTCCGACCGGTTACAGGAATCGCTTGAGGAGCCCGTATACCCTGTCGCGGACCGAGTCCGGAACGACGTAGCCGAGGTAGACGAGCGCCTTCCACGGGCCGACGACGTACCGCCGTTGCGGGTCCTCGCTCTCCGCGGCCTCGACGACGACCTCGGCGACCCGCTCGGGCTGGACGTAGCCGATTCCGCGGTCGATGAACCGGCGGTCGTAGCGCTTCTCGTCGTACATCCGGTAGAACCAGTCGTAGGCGTCCGTCGTCTCGAGGTCCTCCTTCGTCTCAAGGGCGCGCTCGCCGAACTCGGTCTCGACCGGCCCCGGTTCGATCGTCACGACGTCGATACCGTAGTCGTCGACCTCGACGCGGAGGGTGTCGGTCAGCGCCTCGACGGCCCACTTCGAGCTGGCGTAGGCGCCCTGCCCCGGGAAGACGGTCCGGCCGTAGATGCTGGCCATGTTGACGATGGTCCCCTCCCCCTGCTCGCGCATGTGGGGGAGGACGGCCCTGACGAGCCGGTGCTGGCCGAGGAAGTTCACGTCGAGTTGCTCGCGCAGTTCGTCGGTCGGCACCTCCTCGACGGGGCCGAGCTGTCCGTAGCCGGTGTTGTTGTACAGGCAGTCGATGCGGCCGTGCTCGTCGAGCATCGCTTCGACGACCGCTTCGGCGTCCTCCGCCGACGTGACGTCGAGTTTGGCCGTGGTACAGCCCGCCTCCTCGAGGTCTGTCAACGCCTCCGGGTCGGGGTCGGTGGCGTACACCTCCCAGCCGGCCTCCTCGAAGGCTCTCGCTGTCGCGTGGCCGATGCCGGTCCCACAGCCGGTGATGAGCACCGTCGGAGAATCCATGGACGAAAAGCTCCGCCCGGCACGTCTTTCGTTATAGGTTCGTTAGGGAACGTAAGCCGGGCTAACCCGGGTCGGGGGCGGCCGTCGGCCGGGCCGGCCGTTTCGTCCCTTCCGGACCGACCCAAAATCACTCCGCGGTCCCGCCCGTACGGTCGGGTATGGAGACACCTGACCGCGACGACGACCCGGTCGAATCCTGGGAGTACGAGGGCCACCAGTGCCACGTCTACGCGGCAGACGACGACGTGGACGGCGACACCGTCTGGTCCGGGTACGCGAAGACCAGGCTCCCGGAGGGGGAATCGCCGGAGCAACTCGACGTCCACGTCCCCGGCGACCTCGTCACGGGCGTCGACGACGGCTGGGTCGGGTTCGCCGTCGGCGACGACTCGCGCGACGCCGGGGAGACGAAGGGCGACGTCGAGGACCTCGTCGACCAGCTGGTCGAACTGGAGACGAGCATGGACGGCTGAATCCGGTCGCCGTCAGAAGTCGTCGAGCCGGAGCTGGTCCCGGGGGAGCCCCTCGTCCGGGTCGGCGCCGAGCAGCCGCGGCAGCGCCGTGTCGGCGAAGGTGAGCCCGACCACCAGGAGGATCGGTGCCAGGAAGAGCCCGTGGAAGCCGAAGACCACCGGCCCGAAGATGTACGCGAGCATCAGCAGGCCGACGTGGGTCGTCTCGCCGCTGAAGTACGGCCGGAGGATGAGGTCCGGGATGGTGTCCACGACGACGACCGCGACGAGGACGAACCCGACGACGTACACCGCCAGCTGGGGGTTCGACTCCAGGAAGCCCGGGAGCGCGGCGATGCCGCCGAGCGGGACGTAGACGATCTTCATCCCGACGACCGGGATGAGGCTCGCGATGCCGGTGAGGGCGCCGGCGAGGGCGGGGTACGGGACCCGAGCGCCGACCGGGACCATCGCGTTGTACCCGGTGTAGGCGACGATGGCGATGATCGAGACCGCGATGACGTTCAGGAGGTTGCCGAACAGCACCGCCTCCAGCTCCCGGTCGACCGCCTCGAGGTACTCCCGGACGATGGCGTCGTCGTCGAACCGGAGCAGCCACCCGCGGATCCGGTCGCCGTCGATGAGCAGGTAGTAGGTGACCACCATCACGATGAGGAGGTTCAGCAGGAAACTGGAGAGCGTCTCGGTGAGGAACGTCGCGTTCTGGGTCGCGAAGTCGATGAAGGGGTCGAGTTGCCCGGACTGGTAGGCGTCGAAGAGCCCGGCGGCCGTGAGTTCGGGGAGGCCGCCCATGCCCTCGAACCAGGGGACGTTCTCGGCGGCGATGTCGACGACCGGGTACTCGGTGACGAATTCCCTGACCTCCACTACGACCAGGACGACGGTGTAGCTGAGTAGCAGGACGAGCGGTACCGCCAGGAACGAGATGACCGTCACCGCCCGGACCCGCCGCGGCAGCCGGAGCTTCCCGAGGTACTTGAAGAAGCGACGCGTCGAGTAGTAGAGGAAGACCGAGACCGTGAGCGCTGCGATGAACCGGTAGGCCACGTAGGAGATGACCGCCGCCACCGCCACCCCGAAGACCGCGACGAGCAACCGCTTCTCGTTCATACAGGGGCCCTTCCGGCCACCTCGCATAAATTTCGTGGTCGGAACAGCTGATGAGTTGGTCCCGAACGGTCGGGAACCTGCCGGAGAGTAACGGTCGTCCCGTCGGGCGAACGGTCCGATGGGACGAGCTACGGGTCCGAGCGGGCGGCTTCGACGTGCCGCCGAGCCTCCTCGCGGGACATGCCGCGGACGCCGCAGGCGCACGACAGGAGCTCCGGGTCGGTCAGGTCGTCGACCTGCTCGGTCCGGTCGCGCTCGAGGTCGCCGGTCGCCTCGCTGTACTGGAAGTACACGCGGTAGTTGACCTGGGCGACGCCCTCGATGCGGTGGTCGGCCTCCGGGTCCGGGTTCTCGATCGCGTCCTCGTGTTCCGCCTGTAGCTCCTCCTTCCACTCCTCCAGGGTGTTCGACGGGTCGTCGGGCATACGTACGGGATGCCGCCAGCGGGTGAAAAGTGGCGGGTTGTGGGCGGTCGCTGCACCCGTCTCGCCAGGGGCCTAACTACCACGTTGCTACCGTCTGGTTCCGTCATTGCGGACCGTTATCACGCGCTGGACCGATTATTCGCCGTGCGACTCGTCGAGATCCTTATCCCGAAATCCAAGCGCGACGCGGTCGAGGGCGCCCTCGAGGACGAAGGAATCGACTACACGCTCATCCAGGAGGAGAGCCGCGACGAACCCTCGGTCGTCATCACCTTCCCCCTCCCGATGGACGCGGTCGAGTCGGTGCTCGACGAGATTCGGGATACGGGCATCGACGAGGACTCCTACACGGTCATCGTCGAGGCCGAGACCGTTATCTCCAAGCAGTTCGACGAACTCGAACAGCAGTACGGCCAGAACACGCCACGTATCTCTCGCGAGGAGCTGCAGGCGCAGGCGAAGGACCTCACCCCGAGCTTCAGCACGTACCTCGTGATGACGGTCATGAGCGTGGTCGTCGCCACCGCCGGCCTGCTGCTCGACTCACCGGCGGTCGTCGTCGGCTCGATGGTCATCGCGCCGCTCATCGGCCCCGCCCTCGGCGCGAGCGTCGGGACAGTCATCGACGACCGCGCGCTGTTCCGCCGGGGAATCAAGCTCCAGGCCATCGGCCTCGGTGCCGGGGTCCTCACCGCTGCGCTGTTCGCCTTCGCCGTCAGGCGGACGGGCCTCGTCTCGCCGATGCTCGACCTCTACGCCATCTCGGAGATCCGGGGGCGACTCACCCCGGACCTGCTCTCGCTGGTCATCGCCCTCGGGGCCGGCGTCGCGGGGGCCTGGACGCTCACAGCAGGCACGTCAGCCGCGCTCGTCGGCGTCATGATCGCCGCCGCGCTCGTCCCGCCGCTCGGGGTCGCCGGCATCGGGGTCGCGTGGGGGGAGCCGGGAATCGCCCTCGCCGCTGGGCTCCTCGTACTCGTCAACATCCTCACGATCAACATCGCAAGCCTCGTCGTCCTCTGGTACAAGGGCTACCGCCCGGAGAGCTGGTCCGAGGAGAACGAAGCCCGCCTGGCCACGACGCGTCGGGTCGTCACTCTCGTCGTGGCGGTGGTCGCCCTCTCGGCGTTCCTCGGCGGCGTCACCTACGACACCTACCGAACGGGCGCCTACGAGGAGGACGTCCACGACGACATCACCGAGGTCGTCGAGTCCCCCCAGTACGCCGACCTCACGCTCGTCGACGTGGAGGTGGAGTACTCGGACCCGATCCCGCCCCGTCAGCCCGAACGGATCGTCGTCACGGTCGCCTACCCGATCGGGACCGACCCGCCGCCGGTCGTCGACGCGCTGGAGGCCCTGGACAGCGTCCGGGCGGAGTCGGCGCTGCACCTGCCGACGGGTCCCCTCGTCGAGGCCCGGACGCCGGACGTGGTCGTCGACTACACTCCCAGGGGCGAGTAGGTCGCGAAGGAAACCCAGCCTCGTCGACGAGCCGCAGTCCGGTCCGTCACTCCAGCCGCAATCCGGTCCGGCGCGTCGACCGCAGCCCGGGTCACTCGCTGTGCCGGGCCACGTTTTTAACCGCTTCCCGGACCGACTGTATAGCAGGGCGACCGGGTGAGGCACGTTACCGTGTCTACTCGGCCGCAGCTCTCGACGCACCGCTCCAGCGCGTGACCCTTCCGGTCACCCGCTGGAGTCCAACACACCGAGGCGAACCATGAGCACCACACCCGACCCCGCGGACGAAACCGACCAGACGACCGACGGCACCGCCGCCATCTCGCTCGACGAGTTCGACGAGAACCGGCAGGCCGGACTGCTGACGATGAAGGCCCTCAACCGACTGGGCCTCCACCTCCCGATCAACGAACCCGTCCTCCGGGAGCGGACCCCAGGCGGCGACGACTACGTGGTCGTCGTCCCGCTCGGTCCGGCGATCGGGAGCGGCGGCGCGAAGGTCGCCTGCATGATGTGGGGCGTCGAGGAGGTGGCCGACGACCCGATCTCCTTCACAATCGACGACCGGGAGACCGACACCTGGGTCGAGGGCTTCCCGGCCGAGGAGCTCAACCGGTGGGTCCACCCCGACGTGGACGCCGAGTACGAGACCTACCCCGTCGAGCGGACCGGCGAGAACAGCTTCAGGCTCGTCGCCTCGACCGCGTTCTTCGACTCCTACGACGGTGAGGACGCCGAGCAGCGCTACGAACCCCCGGCCGACGAACCCGACGGCGTCGTCGAGACGCCCGATACGGACCTCGAACCCGACGCCGACCCGATGTACTACTAGGCGTCGCCGGCGGAACTATCGCGGACGGTTCCTGTGCAAGCCCCGGGGTTTTCCGTCTCTATACCTTAGTGGCACGTATGGCAGGACTCGTCCAGCGGACGGCACAGGCGATCGACGACATGTGGCACTCGATCTGGCACGAGTCGGGTCGAACCGAGAAGATCGTGATCGCCATCGTGCTCCTGGTGACCGGACTGGCCATCCCGGTGATCCCGATCGTCTGGATCGCCCGGTTCATCGCCAACTGATATCGGGACGCCCGCTGCCCTACGGGAGGCCCGGGAAGAGACGGACCGTACGGTGCTTGGTGGGATTATCTCCTTCACGAGAACGAAGCGAGCGGATGGGTCGGGGCGGATTCGAACCGCCGACTTCCTCCGTGTGAAGGAGGTGTCATAACCAACTAGACCACCGACCCGGCGGGCGGAATTACCGGGTCACCGGACTTAACCCTTTTCAACCGACGACTCACCGGGTCGCGCGCGGCGGGCGGACGCGCTCAAGCTTGCTGCGGAGCGTCGTCCCCAGTTCGCCGAGTTCTCGGCGAACCCGGTCCAGGCGGCTCGGCTCGGCGTCGGGCTCGTCCCGACCCCGGAGGGAGGCCACTCGCGACCGGAGGGGCTCGAGTTCCTCGTCGAGGCCGGCCTTCGTCGTCTGGGCCGCGCGCACGAGGTAGTATCTGGTGTCTTCGAAGTGCTTGTTCATGTTACGCCTATTATAGGTTCGACGAGGCTATAGCGGTTTCGCGACCCGTGATAGTCACGAGCCCTCGCATAGGACTATCGGAAGTCAGATGTGTTCGTAGAATCGGGCGGGCCTGCCGGAACCCTTCGAGCGGTGAGCCGGCCCGTCAGTGTTATGCACGTCGAAGGGATACCATGGGGCATGAGCCAGACCGTGGACTCGGGCGAGGCGGGCGAGACGGGGGAGCCGGTCGTCGTGACCGAGGAGGCCGCCGAACAGGCCCTCGACCTCATCGACGGCGAGGGGTACGACCCGGACGAGGCCGGACTGCGGCTGTTCGTCCAGCAGGGCGGCTGCGCGGGCCTCTCCTACGGCCTCCGCTTCGACCTCGAACCGGAAGAGGACGACGCGATTACGGAACACCACGGGCTCCGGGTGTTCGTCGACCCCGCGAGCCAGAAGTACGTCGAGGGCTCCGTCCTGGACTTCGAGGGCGGCCTGCAGGGCGCCGGCTTCCACGTCGAGAACCCCAACGTCGAGAGCGAGTGCGGCTGCGGCGAGTCGTTCCGGACCTGATCGGGGACGCGCCTGAGCTGTTTCGGACCGTTCGAGTCCACTTCTTCCGACCGTTCGATAGTGTCGTCACTCCGGAAGGCCGTATCCAAGAATCCCGTCGTGCCGTGATGGCACACCGGGTTGCTCCTTCCCCTCGCGCAGCGCGAGGCCGCGATGGTTACTCGAGTTCGAACGCGACTTCGACCTCGGCCTGGTACTCGCGACCCTCGGCCGACGCGATCTCGACGCCCATCTCCTCGACCTCCGCCCAGTAGATGTTGTCGAGCGTGTTCTCTGCCCGGTCGAGGGCGTCGTCGACAGCCGCGTCGAAGCTCTCGTCGCTCGTACCGATGAGCGTGATCTTCTTGTAGACCATCGCGGCTAGGGGTTCGCGCCCCTGCCTAGTAAAGGTACCCTGACGTGTCGGGACTGGAACCTTTTCACGATGCGTCTCGAGTTTCGCACGCCTTTTGTGCCGGCCCGTCCACGGTTGCCCCATGGACTCCGACGTCGGCGAGTTGCAGCCACCGGACCGCCTGCTCATGGGCCCTGGCCCGAGCGAGACGCACCCCCGCGTCCTCCGCGCGTTCGGAACCCCGCCCGTCGGACACCTCGACCCCGCCTTCCTGGCGGTCATGGACGACACCCAGGCGCTCCTCCGCGAGGCCTTCGGCACCGACAACCAGTGGACGATACCGGTCAGCGGCACCGGGTCGGCCGCCATGGAGGCCGCCGTCGGCAACCTCGTCGAACCCGGCGACACCGCACTCGTCCCCGGCAACGGCTACTTCGGCGACCGGATGGCGGAGATGGTCCGGCGCGCCGGCGGCGACGTCGAGCGACTGACCGTCCCGTGGGGCGAGCCGCTCGACCCCGAGGAGCTCCGCGACGCCTGCGAGCAACACGACCCCGACGTCGTCGGCGTCGTCCACGCCGAGACGTCGACCGGCGTCCTCCAGCCGGAGATGCGCGCCGTCACCGAGGCCGCCCACGACCACGGCGCGCTCGTCGTCGCCGACTGCGTCACCTCCCTCGGCGGCGTCGAGTTCCGGATGGACGAGTGGGGCGTCGACGTCGCCTACTCGGCCGCCCAGAAGTGCCTCTCGTGTCCCCCGGGCGCCAGCCCGCTGTCGGTCAACGCCGACGCGATGGAGAAGATCCGCGGCCGCGAGGAACCCGTCCGCTCGTGGTACCTCGACCTCTCGCTGCTCGACGAGTACTGGGGCGAGGAGCGGGCCTACCACCACACCGCCCCGATCAACAACGTCTACGCGCTCCGCGAGGCGCTCCGGCTGGTCGACGAGGAGGGCCTGGAGGCCCGCTGGGAGCGGCACCGCCGCGTCTCGGCGGCGCTGCAGGAGGGGCTGTGGGCGCTCGGCCTCGAACCGGTCGTCGACGAGGACGCCCGACTGCCGAGCCTCATCACCGCGCGCCTACCAACCGGACTGACCCCCGGCTCGGTCGTCGAGACGATGCGGGACGAACACGACGTCGAGATCGCAACCGGCCTGGGCGCCTTCGCCGAGGAGGCCATCCGCGTCGGCTGCATGGGTCACGGCGCCCGCCGCGGCCCCATCCTGGAGACCCTCGGGGCGCTCGGCGAGACGCTGGCGGACGCCGACGTTAACGTCGAGGCCGGCGCGGGCGTCGCGGCGGCCGTCGAGACGCTACGGCGCCGGTAACACGTCGGCGCTCGGGTGGAGGACGCGGTAGTCGTCGCCGTCGACGCTGATTACGGCCCAGTCGTACTCCGGTTCCAGCGAGAGAAGTCTATCCTGCACGTCGCCGGCGCGGTCCTCGCGGGCGACGAAGCACCGGAGCCCCCCGTGGGCGGACGCCTCCTCGGGGTCTGCGGTCGTAACGTGGACGGTTCGCCACTTGCGCTCGGCGCGGAGTTCCTCGCCCTCCTCGGTCACCTCGTAGCCGAGGTCGGTGAAGATGGATCGAGCCTCCTCGTCGAGAGATGTGCTAACAGCTCCCATTCACTAGTGGGGTTTCGCGCGACGAGAGATAAAGATTGGTACGTACCCGCACGGTGACCTGTGTCCGAACTGGTGTCCGACGGACGGCCGACGTCCAGCGGTACTGCCGAGAGATGTAACGTGTCTTACTCGTGGGCGGCGTCCCACTCCTCGGCCTTGTGGAAGTTCGAACAGCTGTTGCACTGGATGCGACCCATCGAGTCGACCGCGTTGTCGAAGGACTCGCAGTTCGTACAGAAGAAGCCCCAGCGGCGCTCGGAGTCCGGGTCGGCGTAGACGACGCGGAACGGCCCCTTGTTCCCCCGCTCGACCTCCTGGGAGAGGTACAGCGTCTCGCCGTCCGGACCGGTTCGCTCCTCCATACGCCACGTCGACCCCGCGGCTGCAAAACGGTCACGGTCTCGACACGGTTTTGCGGCCGCCCGTCGTACGACCCCCCGTGCGGCTCCTCCACTACTCCGACATCGAGAACGCCCACGACGACCCCCAGCGAATCGGGCGGATCGCCGGGCTCATCTCCTCCCTGCGGGACGACGACGCGCTCGTCTGCGGCACCGGCGACAACGTCGCCCCCGGGGTCCTGCCGCTGGTCACCCGCGGCGGGCAGGCCCTGGACTTCTTCGAGGCCGTCTCCCCCACCGTCTCAACGTTCGGCAACCACGACTTCGACTTCGGCGCCGCCCGCACCCGGGAACTCGTCGAGCGGTCCCCCCAGCAGTGGCTCTCCGCGAACATCTACGCCGACGGCGAACGCTTCGCTGGCGTCGACGCGGCGACGGTTCGTCGCGCCGACGGGACGTCCGTCGGCTTCGTGGGCGTGACGGACCCGACCACCCCCTCGGCGAACCCCGAGGCGAAGGCCCTCGAGTTCGCCGACCCCGTCGAGGCCGTCGCCGAGGCGACCGCCGATCTCCGGGACCGGGGCGTCGACCACGTCGTCGTGCTCTCGCACCTCGGCCGCGGCGACGACGACCTGGCCCGAGAGACCGACGTCGACGTCGTCCTCGGCGGCCACGTCCACGCCGAGCGCGCCGACCGCGTCGACGGCACGCTGTGCACCCGGACGGGCAGCGGCGGCGACTGCGTCCTCGAGGTCGACCTCGGGACGGGGACCGTCGAGCGCCACCCGGTCGCGACCGCGCCGCTCGACGAGGCCCTCGCCGCCCGCTACCGCGAGCGCCTCGACGAAGCGGGGCTGCAGACCGTCGTCGGGCGCGTCGAGGAGCCCATCCGCCGGACCGAGCGCGAGGCGTTCCGCGGCGAGAGCCGGGTCGGCAACTTCGTCGCCGACGCCTACCGCTGGGCGGCCGTCGAGTCCATCGACGCCGACGTCCCCGTCGTCGGCCTCCAGAACAGCGGCGGCATCCGGACCGGCCCGGCCATCGACGGCGACGTCACCGTCTCCGACCTCGTGAGCCTCGTCCCCTTCGAAGAGCCCGTCGTCGTCCTGGAGCTCTCCGGCACCGAGCTGCTCGAGGCCTTCCGGGAGGCCGCCGACACCACCGGGTTCGGCGAGTCCGACTGGTGGCACGCCCACGTCTCGGGGGCGCAGCTCGCCTACGACTACGCCGACGACGAGCTCGTCGAGGCGACCGTCGACGGCCGGCCGATCGACCCCGACGGCCGTTACCTGCTGGCGACCACGGAGTTCCTCCTGCACACCGACGAGGAGTTCCCGACGCTGACCGACGCGACGCGCCACCGGACCCTCGACACCCAGTACGAGGTGCTCGCCGAGTACGCCAGGACCGTCGGCGTCGACCCGGAGCTCGACGGCCGCATCGTCCGCGCCGGCCTCTAGCGGCAACCGGAACCTTGAGGCCCGCGGCTCCGCTCCCTTCACCCAATGACGCTGGTCGTGGTACCCGTACGCTATCCGCTCTCCGAGCACTCTCGAGCGACGGTCAGGAGGGCCATCGACGTCGCCGACGAACACGACGCCGAGCTCACCGTCCTCCACGTCAACCTCTACCAGAACGAGGGGGCAGTCACGCGGACCGAACTCAAGCAGGCCGTCGAGCGGGCCTTCGGACGGGTCGACAACGCCCGCTACGTCGTCCGGTCGGGCTTCCTGGTCGAGGAGACCATCCTCGACGAGGTCGCCGAGGAGGGCGCCGACTTCGTCGTCATCGGCCAGAAGCAGGCGAGCCGCTGGCGGTCGATGGTCCGCCGCCTCGTCGACGACCCCGACGTCGAGCAGTACCTCCGCAGCGAACTCGACTGCGAGGTCATCACCGCGAGC
Organism: Natronomonas salina; assembly: GCF_013391105.1. Taxonomy (NCBI): domain Archaea; kingdom Methanobacteriati; phylum Methanobacteriota; class Halobacteria; order Halobacteriales; family Natronomonadaceae; genus Natronomonas; species Natronomonas salina. The sequence goes on along the minus strand of NZ_CP058335.1, from coordinate 3,698,066 downwards.
GCGTAGCGGCTCACTCGTCGCCGTCGTCCGGTCTCTCGGGTGCCGGACCGCCGTCCCCGTCGCCCTCCATCTCCGCCTCGGCCTCCGCGCGGCGCTCGGCGGCCCGCCGCGTCGCCCCGCTCTTCTGGGTCGCGACCCCCTCGTCGGCCTCCCGCATCGCGACCTGCAGTTCGCCGCTGGTGTCGTCGAACACCATGTGGGAGTGCGGATACGGGATCTCGATGCCCTTCTCGTCGAAGCGCCGCCAGGCGTTGGTCAGCACCCGCGAGCGGACCGCCGTCTGCTTGTAGGGTTCGCTCGCCCAGTAGCGGAGCCGCAACAGCACCTCGCTCTCGCCGAACTCCCGGATGTAGCAGACCGGCGAGGCCGGGTACCGCGCGCTCCCGATGCGGATGTCCGGGCCGCCCTGGATGACGCCCTCGACCTCCCGGGCGGCGGCCTCGAGCTGTTCGCGGGCCACCGGGATGTCGCTCTCGTAGGTGACGCCGACGTCCAGGGTCATCCGGATGCGCGTGTCCTCCGCCGAGTAGTTGACGACGTCGCGCTCGCGCATCGCCCCGTTCGGCATCACGAGGAACGTGTTGTCCAGCGTGAAAATCTTCGTGTACAGTAGCGTGATATCCTCGACGAATCCGGCGGTCTGCGTGTCCTCGAGTTCGATCATGTCGCCGATCTCGTAGGGCTGTTCGGACAGCACGAACACGCCGCTGAGGACGTTCCCGATGATCGGCGCGAGGACGATACCCACGACGGCCGAGAAGACACCGACCGAGAGGGCGACGTTGCTGAAGTCGACGCCGACCCAGGTGAGCGCGGTCAGCACCGCGACGGCCATGATCGCCACCTGGATGCTCCGGAGGATGGTCCGGCTCACCGACGGCCGCTGGAACCGCCTGGCGATGCGGCGACCCAGCATCTGGCGGGCGAGCTTCGAGACGTAGTAGGCGACGGCCACGAGCAGGATTGCGGCCACCACCTGGTAGAGCCCCTCGGGGACGATGCCGGGGAGCCAGCCGGGGACGTCGAGGTCGTCGACCGGCGCTTCCGTCGCGTTCACCGTGGGCGTCCCCGTCCCCGCCTGCAACACCACCGCCTGCGCGTCCATACCCCGCCGACGACCGGCGGTGGAAAAAGCGTTCCCCCCGACGCCTAAGAGCGTCCGACCCCTCGTTCCGGTATGTTCGGCCCCAGACGGAGCCCGGAGTTCGACGTCACGCTCGAGAACCCAACCGACACGCTCGTCGCCGGCTTCACGCAGTTCGGACTGGCCGGACTCACCGCCGCCAACTACATCACCGAACAGCTCGGCCTGGAGGAGGTCGGCCACGTCACCGTCGACCAGTTGCCCGCCGTCACCCCCTTCGAGAACGGGACGCCGCGGCACCACACCCGGCTGTTCTCGAAGCCCGACCTGGAGCTCACCGTCCTGGTCGGGGAACTGTTCGTCCCGCCGGACGTCGCCGGCGCCTTCGGCGAGTCGATCTTCGAGTGGACCGACGAGGCGGGCGTCGAGGAGGTGGTCGTCCTCTCGGGCGTCCCGATGGCCCACGGTCCGGAGGACCACCGCGCGTTCTACGTCGCCAGCGAGGACTTCCAGGAGGCCCGCCTGCAGGGCGACCACGGCGTCCCCGCGATGGGCGGCGGCTTCCTCGAGGGCGTCAACGGCGAGCTCCTCCAGCGGGCCATGGACTCCCCGCTGGGGACCTGCATCCTCACCACCCCGGTCCACCCCCAGGCGCCGGACGTGGAGGCCTCGCTCCGGCTACTCGAGGCCTTCGACGCCGTCTACGAACTCGACCTCGACACCGACCCCCTGAAGGAGTTCGCCGCCACCGTCGAGCGGCAGTACGAGGAGCTCGCCGCCCGACTCGAGGCCCAGCAGGAGGCCTCCGCCCACGACGACCGGATGTACATGTAGCCGCTCAGAGCTTCCGGGCCTCGGTCTCGGCGCGCATCCGCTCGAGGAACGGCACGAAGTCGGTGCCGCCGGTCCCCGCCGTCGTCTCCGCGACCTCCCGGACGTACTGGACGACCTGCTCGAAGTGGACCCGCCGGAACGTGCCGAGCCGGTCGACGCAACGGTTGAACGCCGCGACCAGCGACCGGTCGTCCCGCCCGGCGACGTAGCGCCGGACGTCCGGCCCCGCCTCGAACGCCTCGACGGCCGCGCGGTGAGACGGCGGCATGTACGACCGCATGTCCCCCAGCACGTCCAGCAGCGCCGTCGCCTCGTGTTCGACGCCGAGCGTCGCGTCCAGGGCCGGGAGGACGGCGCTCTGGGCGCCGGAGGCCCCGCGGAGCGACTGCGGTTCGCCGGCCAGTTCGTCGACGCCCTCGAAGACGACGTCCGCGAAGCCGTCGAAGTACGGGCGGAACTCCGAGGCGAAGACCGCCGGGTCGTTACCCTCGGTCATCCGTCGCATGATGTCGGTCTGGTCCTCGAGGGAGTCGGCCACCGTCTCCAGGGCGTCCTCGAGCGACGAGGGGTCGTCTCGTGCGACCGCCCGCTGGGCCCGGGGGCAGGCGGTCAGCGCCGGCGCAGCCGCGGCCTCGATGGCGACGTGGACCGCCACGAACCACCGCTCGTCGTCCAGGCTGGTGAACTGCTGGACGGTGTCGACGGTCTCGACGTCGAAGCCTCCTCCCTGATCGTCCCGTCTGAAGTTGTGCAGACAGAGGACGTCGTAGGCGACGACGGGTCGGCGGTCCAGGCGGGACGAGGAGCGGTACAGCGGCACGGCCGCGCCGGCCGGGAGCCGGTCGACCGGATCGGCGCCGACCTCGTTGACGTACGCGCTCGCGAGGAACGAGGAGAGCTGCCGGACGCGGACGAGCTCTCCCTCGGTCAGGTCCGCGAGGGCTCCAGCCGGCGGCGGCTCGAGGTTCCGTACCGCCGGGCGGAGGTCGCCGGCCTCGAGCCGTTCCGGCAACGTGCCACCGAGTTCGTCGAGCCGGGAGAGGTACTCGCCGACCAGTCCGTCGTGGCGCCCGGGGTCGAACGCGACGAGGGGGTCGGGCCGCGCGAGGAACCCGCGCTCGGCGTCGACGCCCGGCGGCAGTGTCGCCCAGCCGTTGGCCGACATGGTTCTCTGATTCCGAGTAGATACTGTAGAAATATAAACATATTGTCCAGTTATCTGGTCTCCGGGGCCGTCCCCTCCGGCGGTCGCCGCCCTCAGGGGAAGGGATGGTGCTCGCGGTCGGGAGCCGGCTCGAACCCGAGCTGTTCCGGGACCTCGTCGGCCCGGGCGCCGAAATAGGGGTCGTCCGTGAACAGCGGCTGCGCCCCAGGGACGACGACCCTGACCGCCTCGAAGCCGAGGTGCTCGACGTCGCGGGGGGTCAGCCGCGCGCCGTAGACCTCCAGACCGACGTCCTCGACCCGCTCGACGACCGCGTCGAGTTCCGCCTGGCCGTCCGGGACCGTCGCCGGCCCCACGTTCGCCGCCGGGACCGTCGTCTCCGGGTCGACGAACGAGCGGGCCGCATCGGGGAAGTCGGCGTACGGACCGATGGCGCCGGACTCCTCGGCGGCCCGGTCGGGGCCCATCCGCCGCAGCTCCAGCCAGTTCTGGACGGCCTCCTCGAGCGCGCCGCGGGCCGCCGCCTCGGGGTCGAGGTCCGCGGACATCCCGGCGGCGAACCGCGGCCACTCGCCCTCGCGGTGGACGCAGGCCGCGACCACCGGCACGTCGACGTCCTGGGTGAGCAGCAGCGCGGTCGCCGTCAGGTCCTCGCTCCGCGCCCGCGCGGCGAGGGTCTCGAAGCCCTCGTCGTCGACGGCCAGCCCGAGCGGCTCGTAGGTCGAGTACCACGCCAGCATCGCGGCGTCCCGCTCGACGACCTCGTAGAGCCCCGACAGCAGCGCGTCGACGCCGCCGTTGCCCAGGCCGAGCCCGGTCGTGATCGGCGGTCGGATGTTCCGCTCCGGCGGCGGGAAGACGACGAGTTCGGCCGGCAGGTGGACCGCCTTCCCCGTGCCGAGGTGCTCGGCCTCCCGCCAGTACTCGACGGACGCCGGCGGGTCGCCCGGCCGGACGAACCGTTCCGGAGCGACCGGGTCCGTCGGGTCGGTCTCGAACTCGGACGTCCGGTAGACGGCCGCCCCGTAGCGCTCCAGCGCCTCGCCGAGCGCCTTCATGAACGCCGGGTCCCAGTCGGCCGCCACGCCCGCCGCGTGGCCCGGCACGTCGCCGTCGGAGAAGGGGGCGTCCGCCAGCGTCGCCAGGTAGTAGGGCACCGGGAACGACTCCGCCTCCCCGACGCTCGAGACGGGACCGACGCGGGCGTCGAACGCCATCTCGGCCGCCGCCAGCGACTCGTCCAGCGACCGCCCCTCGTGGGTTCTCCGGAGTCCCTCCGCCGTCGGCGTCCCGCAGTCGCAGAACGGCACCGGCAGGACCCGTCGCTGGGCGTGCGGGACCTCGACGACGCCCCCCATCACCGCCGACTGGCCGCCGGCGACGAGCGTCGCGAGTTCGCGACCGGCGAGCGCGCCCGCGAACCGGGCCGTCGACGGGTCGTAGTCGCCGCCGTCGGTCTCCGGGTCGGCCGCGTCGACGCGCTGGCGGAGGCACTCGTAGCACGCCGTCCCCGGGGCGTACCCCGAGACGGCGGCGTCGACGTCCGCGACCGGTGTGCCGCCGACGCCGCCCAGTTCGACCGCGAGCAGCGGGGTCTCCGACGACAGGGCCGCGTCCCTCGCGTCGCGGAAGCCGCCGTCGCCGACCGGCCCGACCGCGACCGCCACGTCCACCCGGCCGATTACCTGGGGGTCGACGGGCGTCGACTCGACGTCGGTGTCCTCGATGGCGGCCCGGACGGCCGCGGCCGCCGGGCCGTCGCCGGCCAGGCCGACCGTCGTCACGAGTCGTCGAGGGCGGGGTCGCGCAGCCCCTCGGCCTCGTCTGCGAGGTACACCCCGGCGTGGGGGTGCTGGTCGGCGTCCTCGACGACGACGCCCTCCTCGCGGAGCGCCTCCAGTTCCGCCTTCGCGTCGTCGACGGACGTCCGACCGACGGCGGCGACGACGTCGAGCAGCGCGTCCTCGTTGACGCCGCCCTGGTCGACGTACGCCGAGCCGTTCAGCAGCGAGACGAACGCGGCGACGTCGTCGCTCCCCCCGAGTTCGTCGTGCCACCGCTTCGGGTAGCGGCTGACGCGGTCGTCCCCGATGCGGTAGAGCGCGTCGTCGGTCGTCCAGGTCTCGTCGTCGACGAGCGCGCCCTCGAGGTCCGCGCGGAAGCCCTCCGCGTCGAACTCGTAGTCGCGGCGCCCCTCGAGTGCGTCGACGTAGACCTCCAGCGTCGACCGTTCGACGCCCGGTTCGTGACGGTGCCCGCGTTCGATCAGCAGCACGGTCTGCTGGGTCGTCGTCGGACCCCGTTGGACGAGCTCGTCGACGACGTCGTCTCTCAGTTCCATACGCGAGGCTACGACTGGCAGGTCGAAAAGCGTGGGGGACGGAGAGAAAAGCGGGGGATATCGGACGGCGTCGTCGCGTCGTCAGGCCGCGAGCATCGACTGGGCGACGCTGGCCAGCTGGCCGTTGTCGGCGTCCTGCAGTCGCTCGTCGCCGAGCTTCAGCCGGAGGCGCGGGCGGCCGACGTCGATGGGGACCTTCTCGGTGTCGATGAGGCCCATCTCCTCCATGCGGGTCTTCGTCCGGGAGAACGTCGCCTTCGAGGCGATGCCGACGTCCTCGCCCCACTTGGAGATGTCGTACAGCAAGTCCTCGTTCTTCGCGGCGACCAAGAGCGAGATGGTGACCTCGTCGAGGCCGTCGCCGTCGCCGCGGGCGGTCTCCAGGGAGTCGAGCACCGCGTCGAAGTCCGAGGCCGTCGGGTCGCCGAGCTCCTCGTCGAGCGTCGAACGGACCCGCGTGATGGCGGGCGTCCGGAGCTGGAACTCGTCGGCGTCCTCCCAGGCGCCGGAGAAGCGGTCGTAGGCGCTCTCGATGAACGCCTCGTCGTCGGTCGCGAGCCCCGCGACCCGGTCGCCGGCCTCGACGACGGAGACCACGGACGACTCCGTGACGAGCAGCGTGTTGGTGCCGCCCTCGTAGGACCGGATCTCGAGGCGGTCGGCCTCCACGTGGTCGGCCGCCCGGCTCGCCACGAGGAAGTCGTCCATGACCGCCTTCAGCGAGTCCTCGGCGGCGAGGAGTCGGACGACCGGCGCGTCCTCGTCCATCACGTCGACGAGTTCCTCGACCGTCTTCGGCGTCGGATTGACGACGTAGAGCTCCCCGTCGGCGTCAGCGAGCGCCTCCTCGAGGACGTCCGCGACCGTCCGCTCCACCAGATTTGATTTCATTATCGTACTTACAAGTATGTAGACGAAGCTATTTAATATTAGCGGGATTACAGCTGCAAAACCTCGGCCGCAAGTATAAAGAACCGTGACTGCACGGCCAGCGGTATTTGTATAACGAGGTTGGACGAAGTTAATTCTATTGCCCGCTCGTGAAGTGAACGTTACCGATTCGCACGGGAGAGCCGACCGGCGAGGTCCCCGGACCACGAGAGGGCGCCGTCGTACCGGACCGGAGCGGCGACACGGTCGAGCAGTTCCACGACCGAGGTCCGGTCCATCGTCGCCCCGATCGACTCGCCGCAGAGCCGTTCCCCGCCGTCCAGGGGCGAGGCGTACCGTCGACCGGCCGCGTCCGGTGCCGTCGCCTCGTACCGGACCTCGAACCCGTCGTCGGTCTCCCGTAGCGAGAACGTCCCGGGTGTCCCCACGGGGGCGCGGAGCCGGTGGGTCCCGTCGCCGACGACGACGTAGTCGCGGCCGACGATGATCTCGCCGCGGGCCAGCGACAGCGCGCGGTCGAAGGCGTAGCCGGCGGCCAGCAGCTCCGCGAACGCCGTCCCCAGGGATACCGCCTGTTCGTCGAGGACGGCCGTCAGCGTCACGGCGCCGACCGTCGCCCCGCGCCTGACGAGGTCGTAGCCCTCGTAGTAGGAGCCGCAGGCGTTGAGGAAGAACGACCGCGCGCCGCAGTCGTCGAGGTCGGCGGCGGCGAGAGCCCCGTCCGGACACACCATCCCGTCGACCTCGCAGTGGCCGACGAAGTGGACCAGGTCGGTCGGCCCCTCGAACACCGACGCCAGGTCGGCCGTCGAGAGCCGCTCGTGGACGTGCACGTCGACGTCGCGGCCGGCCAGCCGCTCCCGGTAGACGTCGGCGACGCACCGCTCGGAGGCCATCTCCGGCTCGTTGCAGACCACGTCGATCCGCAGCCCTCCGCCGGCCGCCAGTCCCGCCGAGTCGGGTCGCAGCAGCGTGTAGGCGTCGACCGGCGTGCCGTCCGCGAGCCACGCGTGGTAGCGGCTCTCCGCCAACGCGGGGTCGACCGCTTCGACGTTCGGCGTCTCCCCGCGGAAGAACTCGTCGAGGGAGCGCTCCAGGAGCGCCTTCGGGTCAAGCGCCGACGCGTCCGCGGGGTGGACCAGGCTGAGCCGGTCGAGCAGGTACGGCAGGTACCTGCCGTTGGCGACGTCGTCGTCGACGTACGTCGACAGCGGCCACTCCGGCAGCGTCGGCCGCGGCGAGTCGAGGACCGAGGCCAGTCGCTCGGCGGGCGGTGCCGACGCGAGGTCAGTGCGGTCGTCGTCCAGGGACCCGCCCTCCCCGGGGATCGACCGCAGTCGACTGTCCAGATGGACGAGACGCCGAAGTGCGTCGGCCGCATCGTCCGCGAAGTCGGGCAGCGGTTCGAACTCGCGGTCCAGTTCGTCGCCACTGATCCGTGGGGGCCCCGACCCCACCCGGAGGTCGGCGCCGAGGTAGTACGCCAGCGGCGCGGCGACGAGCACCGCCGCTGCGGACTCGGGGACCGTCATCGTCGGGCCGGTCGCCTCCCCGTCCAGTTCGGCCGTCACGGAACGGTCGCCGAACCGGACCTCGGGCGTGGGCGGGCGGAACCCCGGGTGCGAGCGCGCCGGGCCGTCGGCGTCGTGGGTCCGACCCGCGGCGGTCACGGCGGTCGCCAGCCCGCAGGGCGTCGCCGGCACCGTGACCACCGGTCGCGGCGTCGGCGTCTCGCTGAACCCGACCGCGACGGCCCGCGGTTCGGGGAATCGGATCCAGGGACGCTCCCCGGAGTCGACCGTCGCGGGGCCCTCGAAGGAGAGACGCGTTTCTGGCGTCGATTCCACCAGGATCCGGTGGACGCCGTCGCGCAGTTCGCCCGCCCGAAGCGCTCGACGACCGTCGCCGACGAGCGTCGCGTCGCCGTCCGGGAGCCTGATGGCCTCCGCACGGCCCGAAACGGCGGCGTCGACGCTCCCCGGGAGCGCCGGCGCGTCGCCGCCCGTCCGCCATCCGTCGGCGTCGAGCGTCACCGCCCCCCGCGTCCCGTAGCCGCAGACGCGATCACCCGTCGCCGCCCACTCCAGCATCACTCTCCGATTCGACCCCGAGCGTATAGTAGTACCCCCGCCGACGGGCAGTTTTTCCGTCCCTTCGAGGCCGACTGAATGTTCGTGCACCGTCGGTCGGTGTCGGCAGCGACACCGGACGTGCTTGCCCGGAACGGGTATCTTCTTGTCCCGGCACCACCGAGCGTTGCCCATGAGCTACGACGAGGTCCGCGAGGCCGACCCCGCGGTCGCAGACGCCCTGGAGGGCGAACTCGAGCGCCAGGAGGACACCCTGGCGATGATCGCCTCGGAGAACCACGTCTCAGAGGCCGTCCTCGAGGCACAGAGCTCCGAGTTGACGAACAAGTACGCCGAGGGTTACCCCGGCGAGCGCTACTACGCCGGCTGCGAGTACGCCGACGACGTCGAGGAACTCGCCATCGAACGGGCCGAGGACCTGTGGGGCGCCGACCACGTCAACGTCCAGCCGCACTCGGGGACGCAGGCCAACATGGGCGTCTACCTGGCGATGCTCGAACCCGGCGACAAGATCCTCTCCCTGGACCTCACCCACGGTGGCCACCTCAGCCACGGTCACCCGGCGAACTTCGCCGGCCAGCTCTTCGAGGTCGAGCAGTACGAGGTCGACCCCGAGACGGGCTACATCGACTACGACGCGCTGGCGGCCCACGCCGAGGAGTTCGAACCTGACATCATCGTCTCCGGATACTCCGCGTACCCCCGCGAGGTCAACTTCGGGCGCGTCCAGGAGACCGCCGACGACGTCGGCGCCTACCACCTCGCGGACATCGCCCACATCACCGGCCTGGTCGCCGCCGGCGTCCACGAGTCGCCGGTCGGCGTCGCCGACTTCGTCACCGGCTCGACGCACAAGACCATTCGCTCGGGCCGCGGCGGCATCATCATGTGCGACCAGCAGTACGCCGACGACATCGACGCCGCGGTCTTCCCGGGCGGCCAGGGCGGTCCCCTGATGCACAACATCGCGGGCAAGGCCGTCGGGTTCGGCGAGGCCCTCGAACCGGAGTTCGAGCGGTACGCCAAGCAGGTCGTCGACAACGCGAAGGCGCTCGGCGAGCGCCTCCAGGAGCACGGCTTCTCGCTGGTCTCGGGCGGCACCGACACCCACCTCGTGCTCGTGGATCTGCGGGACTCCCACCCGGACACCTCCGGCACCGTCGCCGAGGAGGCCCTGGAGGAGGTCGGCATCGTCCTCAACAAGAACACTGTACCAGGCGAGACCCGCTCGGCGTTCAACCCCTCGGGCATCCGCGCCGGCACGCCGGCGCTCACCACCCGCGGCTTCGACGAGGAGGCCTGCGAGCGGGTCGCGGACATCATCGCCCGCGTGATAGACAGCCCCGACGATGAGGGCGTGAAATCGGAGGCCGCCGAGGAGGTAGAGATCCTCTGCGCCGAGTTCCCCCTCTACGACCGCGAGGGGCAGCTCACCGACTCCGAGTGATAGCGTAGGTCTCATCGGGTTCTTCACAGCCTCATTCGACGATTTCGACGCCGTCTGCCCCTGACGAGGGGGACATCTGAACCTACCACGTTCTTGTCGGCCAGAAGTGATTTACCTGCCAGCCCAGTATTTGGCACGTGTTAGCATGACTGAAAGGAAGCCCCTCGTCGTGGAGGACGAACCGCCGACGAGCACCGCTCGCGACGGCTACCGGCGAATCCTCGTCACGGTCGCCGGCGCCGCGTTCGTCGCTATCGGCACGTACCTCCCCTGGCTCCGGGCCAACCCGGGGGCCGAGCAGGGCGGTCTCGGACTCGTCCCGGGCCTGATGACGCCGGGGGTGGCGTTCGTCCACTTCGTCGTGCTGTTCCCGGTCGGCGTCGTCCTCGCCACCCACCTCGTCAGGGGCCCGACCCGAGGGTGGGCCCTGGCCTCGGTCGTCGCCGGCCTGTGGGCCGTCCTGTTCTCGGTCCTGCTCGTCGTGGTCCAGTACACCGACGAGGGCCTGCGGTTCCTCCCCGAACTCGGCCTGGCCCTGACGGTGCTCGGCGGCCTCGCGCTCGCGCTCGTCGGCGGCGTCGCCCTGTTCGAGGAGCGGACCGCGATCCCGACGGGGCGACTCTGACGGGCCGGAGTCCGTTTCGAGTGCCCACCGCGGCCGTCAGAACCGGTAGCAGGCGATGTCCTCGGCGCCGCAGCAGTGGCACTCGTCGGCGACCTTCGAGAGGGTCTTCCCGCAGTTCCGGCACTCGTACAGCGTCGACCCCGCGTCGGTGACCGCCCGTCGGAGCGTGTCTACGATACCCATCACCCCACCAAGCGGGTCGGGGGTGTTAACCCTTCACCCCGCGGGGTGAAAGTGGAACTCCGCAGTACGATGCCCGGACGGCCGTTTTCCTCATCGACCGACGAACTCGGGCTCCTCGTCCCCGCCGAAGGCCGCGTGGCCCCGCGAGAAGTCCTCGGTGTTCGTGAGCGCGGCGATGCCGTCGGCCTCCTCGGCGAGCTGCTCGTCCAGCGAGTTGCCGTAGCTCTCGGCGAGCAGTCGCCTCGTCGTCGCGTACGCCCGGGTCGGCCCGTCGGCGAGCCGCGCCGCCTCCTCCTCGAGGCGGTCGTCGAGGTCGCCGTCGGGGACCTGCTCGGTCGCCAGCCCGATCTCGACGGCCTCGTCGGCCTCGACCGGCTCGTCGCGGAAGACGAGCTCCTGGGCGCGGCGGAGCCCGACGAGCCGCGGCAGGAGGTACGTCGACCCGCCGTCGGCGGACAGCCCGATGCGCGGGTAGGCGAACTCCAGTCGCGCGGACTCGCCGACAAGGACGACGTCGCCGCAGATGGCGGGTCCGAGGCCGCCGCCGGCCGCGACGCCGTTGACGCCGGTTACGACCGGCTTCGGCGCGCGGAGCAACTGGCTCAGGAACTCGTGGAGGCCGCCGGCGAGCGTCCGGAGGGTCGGCTCGTCGCTGCCGTCGCCCGACAGCGCCGTCAGGTCCGCGCCGGTGTTGAACACCGACCCGTTGCCGGTCAGGGCGATACAGCGCACGTCGTCGTCGCTGACGACGTCGTGGGCCACGTCGGCGAGCTCTCCGGTCATTTGCTCGTCCAGCGAGTTGTGCGACTCCGGCCGGTCGAAGGCGATGCGCGCGACGCCGTCCTCGCGACCGACCTCGAGGGTCTCGTAGTCTGCCATACGCTGACGAGGTCCGGCAGTCCCTTAAGCGTCCGCGCCGGTCGGGTGCGGCCTACTCGCCTCCGCCGTCGAAGCGCTTCTCGACGCTCTCCGCGTGGGCCTCCAGTCCCTCCGCGCGGGCGAGCGTCGTGATCGTCTCCCGGAGGTCGCCAAGCGCGTCGCGGTCGAGCTTCTGGACGGTCGTCGACCGGACGAAGTGGTCCACGGAGAGGCCGCCGGCCACCTTCGCGAGGCCGCCGGTCGGCAGGACGTGGTTCGGCCCGGAGGCGTAGTCGCCCGCCGCGACCGGGGAGTGGGCACCGAGGAAGACGCTGCCGGCCGAGTCGATGCGGTCGAGGATCCCCTCTGCGTCGTCGGCGACGATGGAGAGGTGCTCGGCGGCGTACTCCTCGGCGAAGAGGACGACCTCGGACATCGAGCGCGCCAGCAGGACGCCCGACGCGTCGTTCGCCATGGCCTCCTCAATGACTTCGGCGCGGTCCCGCTCTTCGGCCTGCTGTTCGCAGGCCTCGGCGACTGCCTCGGCGGTCGCCTCGTCGTCCGTCACGCAGACGACGGAACTGTTCGGGTCGTGCTCGGCCTGCGCGACCACGTCGGCGGCCACGAGTTCGGGGTCGGCGGTGTCGTCGGCGACGACGAGCAGCTCCGAGGGGCCCGCGAGGAAGTCGATCTCGACGTCGCCCCGGACCGCCGCCTTCGCGGCGGTGACCCACCTGTTGCCCGGGCCGACGACCTTCTGGACCGGCGAGACCGTCTCGGTGCCGTAGGCGAGCGCGGCGACGGCCTGAGCGCCGCCGACCTGGTAGACGGCGTCGGCGCCCGCGACGTGGATTGCGGCGAGCGTCGCGGGGTTCAGATCCTCGGCGGGCGGCGTGGCGACGGCGACGTGGTCGACGCCCGCGACCTTCGCCGGGATGACGCCCATCAGCGCGCTGGAGGGGTAAGCCGCGGTCCCGCCGGGGGCGTAGACGCCGACCCGTTCGAGCGGGCGGTACCGCCTGCCGAGTTCCCGGCCGTCGAACTCCTCGCGCCAGTCTTCGGGGACCTGCCGCTCGTGGAACTCGCGGACGTTGGCGGCGGCGGTCTCGATGGCCTCGCGGACCTCCTCGTCGACCTCGTCGTAGGCGCGCTCGGCTTCGTCGGTGACGTCGACGTTCCCGACGGCCACGTCGTCGAACTCCTCGGCGTACGACCGGAGGGCGACGTCGCCCTCCTGGCGGACCCGGTCGACGATGTCGCCGACCGGCTCGCGGACCTCGGCGACGCCCGCGTCCCGCTCGAAGAAGGCGGCGCGCTCGCCAGGCGAGAGGTCGGCGACGGCTCTGACGTTCATACCCGGGCTCTGGGGGGCCGGCCGGAAAGCGGTTTCCAATCGGTGCACACCAACGTCACGCTCATCCTCCTCGACGACCTAAATCGGGTGTGAGCACCACAGCGACGGACACGAACGGCGTGCGCGTGTGGCTCGTCGAACGCACCTACGGCGACGACGAGCAGAACCTCGTCATCCTGACGTACGCGACCCCGGACGGCGAGCGGTACCTCCGGAAGGAGCGGGCGCTGACGAGCTTCACGGGGGCCGCCCGTGAGACGACGGCCGCCCTGGACGTCGAACCCAAGGACCTCGGCGAGACCTCCCCCGACGACCGCGAGTACTACGCCGACGCAGCCCGGCGGACCGCCGAGCGGAACGACCCCGACGACGCGATCTGACGCCGGCTCGCCCGGACGGCGGACCCCCGTCCCGAGGGGACGAAAAACACTATCCCTGCCCGCCCCTTCGGGTCGGACGATGCTGAGCGCCGTCATGGAGGACTACATCAAGGCGATCTACGCCATCCAGAACGACACCGACGAGCGCGTCGGCACGTCGGGGCTGGCCGACTACCTGGACGTGACGTCGCCGACCGTCTCCAGCATGCTGAAGAAGCTCGAGGAGCGGGGGCTCGTCGACCGCGAGGAGTACCGCGGCGTCACCCTCACCGACGAGGGGGAGGTCGTCGCCCTGGAGATATTGCGGCACCACCGGCTGCTGGAGGCCTTCCTGACGGAGCAACTCGACTACGACTGGGCGGACGTCCACGAGGAGGCCGACCGCCTGGAGCACCACGTCTCGGAGGAGCTGACCGACCGCATCGCGGAGGCCCTCGGGAACCCGGGCGTCGACCCCCACGGCGACCCGATCCCCGACGCCGACCTCCAGTTGCCCGACGCCGACGCGACGACCCGGCTCTCGACGGCCGCGGAGGGCGACGAGGTCGTCGTCCGGCGCATCCGTCACCAGGGCGACGAGGAGCTCCGCTACCTCTCCGACGCCGGCATCGAGCCCGGGGTCGAACTCGAGGTCCTCGAGATCGCGCCGTTCGGGCTGGTGACGGTGCGGACGCCGGCCGGCGAGCAGAGCCTCCCGGAGGAGATCGCCCGCCTCATCGAGACGACGGCGACGAGCGAAGCCGAGGCCTGAGGAGCCACCACAGGCCCAGGGCCACGACGACGGCCGTCCCGCCGAGGAAGAAGGCGACCGCGGGGTCCAGGCCAGTCACCGCGCCCGCGGCGTCGCCGGCCGACTCGGCGGCGTCCTGGGCGGTCATCCCGCCGCCGGAGCCGCGTTCCGGCTCGCGGGTGAGCCACTCGTGGAGCACCGCGAACACGAGCGTCGAGATTCCGACGACGAGGAACAGCCCGAACAGCCGTTCGAGCGCCCCCCGGAGCCGCGAACTCGCCCCGTCCTCGCCGGCGAAGAGGACGACCGCCTCGCTGGCGGGGCCGTACACCGTCATCTCGTTGCCCTTCGAGGAGTAGCCGGTGCCGGCGGGTTCCAGCAGGCCGGCGTCCTCGAGGCGGTCGATGTGGTAGTGGACGTTCTGCAGCGACGTGCCGACGTCCTCGCGGATCTCCGGCGGCGTCTTCGGTTCCTCGTAGGTCGTCGCCAGCACCGTGCGGGCGGTCTCCGACCCGAGGGCGTCGAAGGCCGCCTCGGCCTCCTCGCCGTCGATGTCGAGGACCTTCGGCTCGCCGGGCGAGGAGGACACGTGCAGTCGACTCGGCAGCAGGCTCATTCGGCCGGAGCTATCCCCCAGACCGGCATACCCCTTCCGGTCGTTCAAACGGCTCTTTCACTCTTCGAGCGGGCGGAGCCCGGAGACCGCGAGCACCGACCGGAGGGTGAGGAAGACCAGGAGCGCGCCGCCGGTGAGCATCGTCGGCGCCGAGAGCAGCCGGGCGGTGTCGGTGGCCAGGAAGAGCCGCGTCGTCCCCATGACGACGAAGCTCAGCAGGACGAGTCCGACCGCGAGCGCCGAGAGCTTGACGAAGGTGTTCTGTCGCATCAGCCGTCGCTACCGGGTCGGGGCTGCTCGAATAAAAATCGGAGTGGTCGTCCGGAGCGTCAGATCTCGCCCTGCTCCTCGAGGCCTTCCATGATGTCGTCGACGAGGTTGTCGACGTCGTCGTAGGGGAAGTCCTGCTGACCGCCGCCCTTCGTGTTGAGCTCCATGGCGGTCATCGAGAAGTCGCCGGACTCGAACGTCGTGCCGGGGCCGTTCGGCAGGGCCGGCACGAGGTCCATCGGGCTGTTGACGGGGTAGTCTGCGCCTTCGAACGCCTCGGTGAACTGCTGACGGAGGTCGTCTTTGTCGACCATTGCAGTTGTTCATGAAACATACACCCCATTGAATGTTGTGCTACGCATCGCCGCTCGTTTAAATACTGTCGCCGGTTCGCGGCCCGCAACTTTTCAGAACCCTCTCGCCAGGCGTGTACGATTTACAACTCGTGTCCTGTTCGCCGAAACCCATTCCACTGTTAACACTTCCGCGGCGGAGCGAGCCGGTGGACACGTATTCCGGAGCCGCTCCTCCCAGTCCAACGAGGCCGACAGCCGCCGGCACCTCGAACCGCGGACGGCACTGCTCGCAGCGGTCGCGCTCTTCGCCCTCGGCGTCGGGGGCCACCTGGCGTTCGTGCAGTCTGACCCATCCAGGTGCGTCGTCCCGGCGGAGGTCAGCGGCTTTAAGGCCGCGAAGCGTCCCTATCTAGATATGCAAGAGGGGGAGGGTGCCCGGCGGCGCGGCACCGAGGACGTGCTGAAGCGACTGTTCAGGGACGGGTGGACCAACGCCGTGCTGTCCTGGGCGCTGGTGGGCGTCCTCGTCGTCGTGTTCGTCGAGAGCCTCCTCGACTTCGACCGCCTGTGGATCGCCTTCGTCGCCGCGGCGGGAGCCATCGTCCTCGTCCCGCCCGCCGCCTACCGCGAGTGGCGCGTGATGCTCCCCTGGGAGCTGCTCGCCTTCGCCCTGATGCCGATCCTCGTCCGCGCCGTCCTCGGCGGCGAACTCGGCGTCTTCGCCTACTACCTCTCGGTCGCGGGGCTGGCGCTCGTCGTCACCGTCGAGCTCCACATGTTCACCGAACTGGAGATGACTCACTGGTTCGCGGTCGTCTTCGTGACCATGGCGACGATGGCCTCGGTGGCGGCCTGGACCGTCGCCCGCTGGACCGCCGACCGGCTGCTCGGGACGGGCTTTCTCACGGACAACGACGCGCTGATGACCGAGTGGACCTACGTCGCCCTGGCCGGCCTCGCGGCGGGCGTCATCTTCGACGCCTACTTCCGGCGGCGCGACCGCCAGCTCGCACAGCTCCTCCGGGGGATGATCCCGTGACGCACCTCCCGCGACCGACGCTCCGCAACCAGCGTCGGCTCACGCGGTTCATGCAGGTCGTCCTCGTCGGCATCGTCGCCTACGGGATCGGCTTCGGGCAGCCGAAGGCCATCACCAACGGGACCATCGCCCTGCTGATCACGTTCCTCCCGGCGGTCATGGAGCGGCGGTACGACCTCCCGCTGGACCCCTGGCTCGCGCTCTGGATCACGTCGGCGGTCTTCCTCCACACGGTCGGCTCCGCCGGCCTGTACGACCAGATCGGCTGGTGGGACCACGTCACCCACGCGATGTCGGCGTCGCTGATCGCCGGCGTCGGCTACACGTTCGCGCGGGCGATCGACATCCACAGCGACGAGATACACTTCCCCCACCGGTTCTTCTTCGTCTACGTCCTCGTGGTCGTCCTGTCGTTCGGCGTCGTCTGGGAGCTCTTCGAGTTCCTGCTGGACGTCGCCGCCAACGCGACCGGCATCGAGATGCCGCTGGCCCAGCACGGCCTCGACGACACCGTCCGCGACCTGATCTTCAACTCCTTCGGCGCGCTGCTGGTGGCCGCGCTCGGCCAGGCCCACCTCTCGGACGTCGCCGAGATCGTCCGCGACCGGTTCGCCGCCCCCGAGTGACGGTCCTACGCGTCGGGAACGACAGAAGGGGGTATCCCCCCTGGCGACGTACCGACTGGTATGAACCAGCAGGAACCGTCCGGGACGATGCGCTGTCCCGAGTGTCTCGGCGAACTGCCCGCCGGGGGGACGGCGGCGCTCCTCGAGAACGGCTGCGTCTACTGCGGCGCGGACCTCACTCCCGACGCGCTCTCGACCCGATAGGTCAGACGTCGAGGATGGCGTCGAGCAGCTTCGACTGTGCGGCCGCGAGGTGCTCGGCGAACGTGGAGGTCGTGATGTCCAGCTCCGCGGCGACGTCGCCGGCGTTGGCGCCCTTCGGGTGGTCGAAGTAGCCCATCCGGTGGGCGGTCTCGAGGACCTCCCGCTGGCGGTCGGTCAGCTTCCCGCGGTCGACGAAGACGAGGCTGTGGTCGGGGCGGTCGTGCTCCGAGCGGAGCAGCCGCTGGACGTCCACGGTCGGATACAGCTCCTGCAACCTGCCGATGACGCTCTGTAGCTCCTCCATGTCGGCGGCGTGGAAGACCAGGTACAGCATCCCGTCGCGGGTGTGGATGTCGACGACCGGGCAGTCGAACTGCTCGACGGCCTCGCAGGGACACCCCTGGCCGAGTTCGCGGTCGAACCGGTAGACCTTCTTCGAGCCGTAGTCGAAGACCTCCTCGAGGTCGACGTCGGTCTCGGGGGCGTCGGCGGCGTCGAGCATGAACTCCTCGGTCATCCGGGCCCCCGAGGTCGGGTTCACGCTCCGGGAGATGGAGTGGGTCGGCGAGTCGGCGGTCTTGGAGGCCTGCGCGACGGGACAGGTCCCGCCGGCGTCGACCTTCACCTCCGCGCGGATCCCGGAACTCATCGGTCGGAGTTCGGCCCTCCGACACCTAAGTCTGTCCTCGTGGACGACCGTCGAGGCCCCGGTCCCCTGCCGGAGTACTTAAAGCACCCCGAATACTGTGGGCGTCATTACCCGGTCCATCGGTCCCTCCATGTAGATATGTCGAGCAACACAGCAGGGTTCGGTCGCAACGAGAACGCCGGCGGACTCCGGTTCCGGAACCGCGGCCCCGAGGTCGACTCTGAGACGGTCCTCGCGGCGCTGGACGACCCGGACTGCCGGAAGCTCCTGGAGGCGACCACCGACGAGGCGCTCACCGCCCAGGAACTCGTCGACCGCTGCGACGTCCCCCGGTCGACCACCTACCGCAAGGTCGAGCGACTGACCGAGGCCGGGCTGCTGGAGGAGCAGGTCCGCCTGCGCACCGACGGCAAGCACGCCAGCGAGTACCGCCGGGCCTTCGAGGACGTCACCATCTCGCTGTCCGCGGGCGACGGCTTCGAGGTCGGCATCTCCCAGCCCGAGCCGGTCGCCGGTGACTGACGCGACCGACGGCGCGACGGCGGTCGACGCCGACACGCACCGACTATATATTCCCCGCCCGACTACGGGGACACGAACCGCTGCGGACCACTCCACCAGGCGATGAGCACCTACACATTCACGTGCCCGGACTGCGGGCAGGAGATCGAGGTCAACGGGTCGATGCGGGAGGCGATGCTCTCGAGCGGCTGTCCGGTCTGTACGGAGCCCGTCGAGACCGCCGACTTCACTCCCGAGTAGCCGGCGGTCCCCCGGCCCCGGGCTACTCCCTGTCGACCTCGATGACGCGCCCGCTCAGCGTCTCCGGCCGGAGGCGGTAGAGGTCGATGTCGAGGTCCCCCTTCTGTTGCGGCCAGATCTCGAACAGCGGCCGCTTCGCCGCCCCGTACTGCTGGATGTCCTCGGTGGTCAGCTCCGATGGGTCGATGCGGTCGAGCGGCCCGATGGCGACGACGCTCTTGTAGACGTCGTCGTCCTCCTCGTAGACGACCAGACGCGCCTCGGGCTCCGACCCGAGGAAGCGTCGCTTCTCGCTCTCCGGCGTCGACACGAGACGCACGTAGAACTGTCGGACGTCGGCGTCGTACCCGAAGGAGACCGGGATGGCGTAGGGCTCGTCGGTCCGGGCCAGCGCCAGGACGCCCGTCTCCTGCCGACCGAGGAACGCGTCGGTCTCCTCGGTCGTCATCTCGGTTCGCCGGTCGATTGCCATATCCGTAGCTCCCTGCCCGGCTACTTAGGGTTCACCCATTCATCGCGAGCCGTCGCTGCAGGCGTCCGACAGGTGGAAGAACAGGAGGTCGCGCGCGGTCAGAGCCGCCGGCGCCGGACCAGGACCGCCGCAGCGGCCAGCGGACCGAGGGTCCAGCCGACCAGCGAGGCGACCAGTAGCCCCGGCGAGAGGCTCGTCGTGGCGAGCGCGGCCGCGAAGCCGCCGCCGGCGGTGGTGCCCAGCTGGCTCAACACGAGCACCCGGAAGACGCTGGCCGGGTTCAGCAGGACCAGGCCGGTCAGCGCCGCGTCGGGGAGCTCGAAGGCTGCGACGACACCCATCGCGAGCAGGTCGAAGACGAGGACGAACCACACCCAGACCAGCAGCGCCAGCCCGAGGGCGTGGGTCTTCTCGCGGGCGACCGTCGAGACGAGCAGCGCGATGGCGAGGAAGACTCCGCCGACCGCGACGACGCCGCCGAGGAAGGCGACGAAGGCCCCCCAGTGGGCGGCGCCGAACTCCCGGAGCAGCAGGAAGCCGACGACGCCGAAGCCGACGACCGTCGACCCGGCCAGGACGACCGCGCGGCCGAGGAACGTCCCGACGACGACCCGGGCCCGCGAGACGGGCAGCGAGAAGACGACCTCGAGCCACCCCTGCTCGTGGCGGCCGACGACGGCGTCGTAGCCGAACGCCAGCGCCGCCAGCGGCACGAGGTAGACGGCGAGGCTCGTGAGGCTGGCGACGACCCGCTGCATCCCATCGGGGCCGACGGCCGACCCGCTGAAGGTCGCCAGCATCGCGCCGAACAGCGCGAACAGGCCGGCGAGCGCCAGC
Organism: Natronomonas salina; assembly: GCF_013391105.1. NCBI lineage: Archaea > Methanobacteriati > Methanobacteriota > Halobacteria > Halobacteriales > Natronomonadaceae > Natronomonas > Natronomonas salina. Next base: position 3,678,313 of record NZ_CP058335.1, on the reverse strand, counting down.
GCCCAGCGGCTCCGCATCGACAGCCGGTACTCCGTGACGGCGACGGTGCCGACCTGCCGCAGTCGCGGCCACTCCCGGCCGGTCGACGCTGCCTCCTGGGCGGTCGCGTAACCGCCGTCCGGCCGGGCGTCCTCGACGGGCTCCGCGCCCGGCTGCTCGCGGTCGGTCATGCGTCCACCTCCGCGAGCGCGCTGTGGAAGGCGGCGTCCAGCCCGTCGCGCTCGACGGTCACGTCCGCGAGGTCGACGCCGGGTTCCAGTTCGGCGAACAGCGCCGGGACGTCGCCGGCCGGACACCGGACGGTGACGGTGCCGGCGGTGGCCGAGGCCGATCCGAACTCGGCGGCCGTCGCGACCACGTAGTCGACCTCGGCGGCGTCGGCGGGCCGCACCCGGACCGTCACCTCGTCGGTGTCGACGAGGTCCGCGACGGTCCCCTCCGCGAGGACGCGGCCCCGGTCGAACAGGGCGACGCGGTCGCAGAGGCGCTCGATCTCCGAGAGGACGTGCGAGGAGAGGACGACGGTCGCCCCCGTCTCGGTCCGGACCCGGTCGACGATGCCGTGGAACTCGGCGACGCCGCGGGGGTCGAGGCCCGCGGTCGGCTCGTCGAGGACGAGCACCGACGGCCGGGGCAGGACGGCGGCCGCCAGCCCGAGCCGCCGGCGCATGCCGTTGGAGTACCCCGAGACGGCGCGGTCGGCCTCGGACGCCGAGAGGCCGACCATCTCGATGGCCTCGTCGATGCGGCCGTCAGTCGGCAGCCCGCGCATCCTCGCGTGGAACGCCAGCACCTCGCGGCCGGTGAGCGCCGGCGGGAAGCCGACGTGCTCCGGGAGGTAGCCGACGCGCTCGCGCAGTTCGACGCCGGCGTCGGCGACGTCGCGGTCGCCGATGGTCAGTCGCCCGGCGTCCGGCCGGTCGAGGCCGACGAGCAGCTTGAACAGCGTCGTCTTGCCGGCGCCGTTCGTCCCGAGGACGCCGAAGGTCGAACCCGCAGGTATCTCCAGCGACAGCCCGTCGAGGGCCGTCACGGACCCGTACGCCTTCCGTACGTGCTCAGCGTGTATCTGCATAGTTCCTCCAGTCGTGGGGTGGTTCGACCAGCGGCTGCCGGTCGACGATGCCGGGCGCCTCCACGACGGGGAAGGAGCTCTCGGCCAGCCGCACCGCGTCGAAGGCGGGGCTGTCGGCGAACACCGCGGCCTGGGGGTGCTCGGCGACGACGTGCTCGACCATCCCGGCCGGGCGGTGCCGCACCTCGCTGGCGCCGTCGCCGTCGAGGTCGGCCGTCCGGGCGCCGGACCAGTAGTTCCCGCGGTCGGTCCCGTTCCAGGTCTGGACCCGCTTGGTCGTCGTCACGACGGCGTCGTCGTTGTGGACGAAGCTGTTGCCGACGACCGACTGCCCGCGGCTGTCGGCGGTGCTGTGGATCCCGACGTCGTTCCGGAGCAGGAGGTTCCCCTCCAGCCGGCTGTCCTGGGTGTTGTAGACGTACAGCCCGTGGCCGTTCTCGACGAGCACGTTGCCGCGGACGGTCGAGCGCTCGATGTCCTTCAGCAGGACGCCGTGGCCGCTGGTCCCGTCGTTGCGCGCCGCCGTGTTGTTCTCGACGACCAGGTCGTCGCTGACCATCAGCGCGTAGCCGACGTCGTTGTCGACGGCGGTGTTGTTCGACAGCCGGTTATCGTCGGAGTACATGAAGTGGACGCCGTAGCGGTTGTCCCACATCGTGTTGTCCTCCGAGACGATGCCCGTCGCCCACGAGTAGTAGATGCCGTCGCGGACGTCGGTGATCTCGTTGCCGCGGACGACGGTGTCCTCGGTCTCCCAGAGGTTGATGCCGTTGCCGCGGTCGGTGCGGCGCTCGACGTCCTCGCGGCCCTCGATGCGGCTGTCCGCGACGGTGACCTCGTCGGCGCCGTCGATCCAGACGCCGAAGGTGATCTCCGAGAGGTAGAGGTCCCGGAGTTCCGTCCGGTCGGCGCTCCCCGCGAGGAAGACACCGGCGTCCTCCGCCCCGGAGTCGTAGCCGGAGTTCCGGAGCCAGAGACCGTCGACGGTGACGTTCTCGCCGGCGACCGTCAGGACCCGCCCCTCGCCGCCGCCGTCGACGACGGCGCCCGCCTCGGTGGTGATCGTCACGTCGCTGGCGTTCACCGTCAGCCGCTCGTCGAAGCGGCCGTCCAGGACGACCGTCTCGCCGGGTTCGGCGGCATCGATCGCCGCTTGTGCGCTGTCGAATGTCCGGTCGCCGACCCTGGCGGTCGCCTCGTCGGCGACCGCCGGCGCCTCGTACTCGCGGTCGACGTCCAGGTCGAAGGCCTCCTCGTCGTCCGCGGCGGGCGCCGCGACGGCGAACGGCGCGACGGCCGCCGCCACGAGCATCGCGGCGACGACCAGCGGGAACGCGGCCTCCAGGCGACCGACGGCTCGGTCCACGGCTCAGTGCCCCCCTCGTCGGTTCTCGGCGACGAGCGCCTCGACCCGCCGGCGGACGTCGACCGTCCGCTCGCGGGCCGTCGCCGGCAGTTTGCGGACCCGCTCCGGCAGGCCCCGGACGATGTCCGGCAGGTCGCCGAACGTGGCGTCGGTGTCGCGGGCGAGGAACGCCGCGACGAGCAGCAAGACGGCCAGTGCGGTCAGGTAGCCGCCGGGACCGAACCACGCGAACCCGCTGATGTTGGCGACCTCGTAGCTGCCGAGCACCGGCGGGGTGAACTCCTCGACGCCGCGCAGCGGCGCGTCCGGGTCCAGCGAGTGGCCGGCCTGGTAGAGCCGGTACTGGATGAGCGCGAACATCGCGGTGAACGTCGCGACGGTGCCGACCAGCTGGGCTGTCAGGCCGAGCTTCAGCTTCCGGACGGTCGGCGCCAGCGCGACGAACACGCCGGCGGCCGCGACGGCGACGAACGCCACCGGCCCGAGGATCCACTCCGGCACGCGGATGGACTTCTCGTGGACCGGGAAGTTCGGCTCGACGTACACCGGGTCCGGGTAGTAAAACCCGACGTACTTGTTCAGCGAGTGGACCTCGGCGTAGTCGCCGCCCATCCGCGGGTAGGCGTACAGCTCGATGGCGAGGGCCTCACCCGGGTACTGCGGGGCAGTCAGCGTGATGCGCCACATCGGCAGCGCTAGCGCCACCAGCAGCAGTCCCGCTGCGATGAGGGGCAGTCCCCGCCGGAGTTCCGTGAAGCGAGCGAGCGACGACTTCATACGTCAGTCCCTCGGCTCGACGAGCAGTCGCGAGCGCATCTCCAGGTGGAGTGCACTGCAGAAGAACCCGCAGTACATCCAGTAGACCCCCGGCTGGTCGGCCTCGAAGGTGACCGTCGTGGTCTCCTGGGGCGCCATCTTGATGTTGATGTCGTACTCGGGGATCACCAGCGAGTGGAGGATGTCGCTCGTCGTCTCGATGTTCGTCACCGTCATCTCGACGGTGTCGCCCTCCTTGACGGTGACCTCGGGGAAGCCGAACTCGTTGCGCATCGAGTACATCTTCACCTCGACGCGGTCGTCGGCGACCCGCTCGACGGACTCGTCGCCCGCGGCGACGAACTCCTCTTGGTCCTCGCGGTCGTAGGTCTTCGCGGGATCGATCTTCGACTTGTGGACGATGGAGGCGTCGTGGGGCTCCGCGTAGGACGGCTTGTCCTTCACGAGCTGCATCCCCTCCTCGTCGTCGCCGATGTAGATCAGCTGGTCGTTCTCGGGGTGCATCGGCCCGACGGGCAGGAACCGGTCCTTCGAGAGCTTGTTCAGCGAGATGAGCCAGTCGCCCGCCGGGTCGGCCGTGTAGGACTCGCTGGCGATGAGGTGTCCCGGGTTGTAGTGGACGTCGATCTTCTCGACGACCGGGTCCTCGCTGCCCAGGTCGGCGTCGACGGCGGCCTCGATGTCCCACTTGACGACCTGCGAGTCGATGAACAGCGTGGTGTACGCGTGCCCGCGGCCGTCGTAGGCGGTGTGCAGCGGCCCCATGCCGAGCCGCGGCCGGCCGACGACGGCCTCCTCGGGGTCGGAGACCTCGTCGAGGGCCGCGATGTCGATGACGGTGGCCGTCGGGTCGAGCTTGCCGCTCGCGATGGCGTACTCGTTGTCCGGCGTGACGCTGACCCCGTGGGGGCTCTTCGGCGTCGGGATGTACTTCACGACCGGCTCGTCGCCGCTGTTCAGCGGGCTGTCCTTCCGGCCGTCGACGACCGGCACCTCGCCGATGATCTCGTAGTCGCCGGCCTCGACGGCCGCCTCGATGGCGGGGATGTTGAACGCCTTCACCATGTCGCGGTCCGACTGGGTCATCTCGGACTCGGTGACCCCTCCCTCGCTGTTGTAGCCGGTGGTGAAGAACCACTTGCCCTCCTTGCCACCGTCCCCGTTGTCCATGTTCCCGTCGACCAGGACCTCCCACTCGACGTTCATCGTCTCGGGGTCGATCGCGGCGAAGACGGAGCCGTACTCGTCGGGGTCGTCGAGGTCGCGCCCGTCGTTCTCCAGCGGGACGCGGAACTCGCCGACGCCGATGACGTACTTGGTGTCCGGGAGGACACAGCAGGCCCCGTGGGTCCCCTGCTGGTTCGGGATGTCGACGATGGCGTCCGTCTCGAAGTACTTCAGGTCGATCCGGGCCATCCGGCCGTTGGCCTTGTCGTTGACGAAGGCCCAGCGGCCGTCGTAGTCGTTGTCGGTCTGGCTGACGCGCGGGTGGTGGGTGTCACCCCAGGAGTAGCCGCCCGCCTCCTCGAGCATCTCGCGGCTGTCGTCGTCGTAGCCGTAGCCGCGGGCGCTCTCGTGGTTGAACACCGGGATGCGCATGATCTCGCGCATCGACGGCAGCCCGAGGACGCGGATGTCCCCGGAGTGGCCGCCGCTGAGGAACGCGTAGTACTCGTCGAGTTCGCCCGGCGGGACGTGGGCGTCAGCGGAGCCGGTCGTCGCGTCCGCACCGCCGCGGTTCAGGACGTCGGTACAGCCGGCCAGGCCGCCGACGGTGCCCGCGACGGCGCCCGCCTTCATGAAGTCCCGGCGGTCGAGGTTCAGCTGCGGGAGCAGCATCTCGGTGTCGTGTTCGTCGGTCTCGGTCCGCTCGGCCGCGTCGGTGGGTTCGTGGTTGCTCATGGTTTGTCGGGTCGGTCGGTGGTGCTACAGGTGGGCGTAGCGACCCCGAACGTATACCCCCCGAAGCCGAGTCCCGGGGGCTGAGACCTGCTCGAACATGTTCGGCCGGAGGCTGAGGAGACCCCGAACGGCGGACTTCAGGCGCCCCCGAGCCGCTCCGAACCCGACCGGGGAGCCGACGGATTCCCAGCAGCTGGGACCGCGCTCACCCCCTTTTCTGGGTTCTTCGCGTACCCACGCGTATGCCCCTGGCACAGCTCAGCGTCGACCTCCCCGAGGGGACCTGGATCCGCGACGTCTCGACCGACCACCCCGAGGCGACGGTCCGCGTCCTCGCGGCGATGCCCGGCGACGACGGCGTCGGCTTCGCGCTCCTGCAGGTGACCGCCCCGGAGATGGAGGCCGTCGTCCGCGCGATGGCCGAACACCCCGCGATGACCGACCTCGAGCCACTGCAGCGCTCCGGTCAGCAGGTCATCGTCCAGATCGAGACGACGGCGCCGCTGCTGTTGCTGTCGGCGCAGGCCTCCCGGATCCCCATCGAGCCGCCCGTCGTCATCCAGGACGGCGTCGCGAACGTCGAGGTGCGGGCCTCCAACGACCGGCTCTCCGAACTCGGCGACCAGCTGGAGGCGTTCGGCCACTCCTTCACCGTCGACGCCATCCACGACGAGGCCGACCCCGAGCAGCTGCTCTCGCCGCGGCAGCGCGACCTCCTGCTGTCCGCCGTCGAGGCGGGCTACTACGACACGCCCCGGGAGTGCTCGCTGACCCAGCTCGCGGAGGACGCGGGCATCGCGAAGTCGACCTGCAGTGAGACGCTCCACCGCGCCGAGGGACTCGTCGTCCGACGGTTCGTCGAGCGGCACCTCGTCGCGCCCGAACGTGTTCGAGAGAACGACCACCCGGGTCCGGAGGCGAACTAGGCGCATGCCCGCCGACGTGACGGGTCCGACCAGGACGCTGGACGTGCGATCGCTCGAGTCGCCGCCCTACGACGCCGTCGTCGCCGCCCTCGGCGACCTCGGCCCCGGCGAGACGGTCGAGATCGTCGCCGGCGCCGCACCGGTGCCGCTGTACGACGCCCTCGATCGGAACGGCTGGATCTACGAGTCCGTCCGCGTCGCACCCGACGTGTGGCGCGTCCGCGTCACGGCGCCGGGCACCGAACGACGCGACGACCGGGACGGCGAGACCGGACGCTCCCGGGAGCGACGCCGTCCGAGAACCGACCGACCGCCTCGACCGACCCACCCCTGACATGTCCGATACACTACTCGACGTCCGCGACGTACCGCCCGCCGACCGCCACCCGAAGATCCACGACGCGTTCGAGGACCTCGCGGCCGGCGAGACGCTCACGATCGTCAACGACCACGAGCCGAAGCCCCTGTTCTACGAGTTCGCCGCCGAGGTCGAGTCGTTCGACGCCGAGGGTTACGACGTCGAGCGACGAGCACCGGACGAGTTCGTCGCCAGTTTCCCGAAGAAGTAGCGCCGCGTTCCCACCGCTCGCGTAGCGATTCTCCGCCGCCCTCACCGCCAGACGACGGTCACGACGCCCGCGTCGACCTCGACGGTGTCGTACTCGTATCCCCGGTCGTCGAGCTTCGGGTACAGGAGTTTCGGCTCGCGGTCGTTCAGCTGGACGAGCACCGTCTCTGCGTCGAGTTCGGGGAGCCGTTCGAGCGTCTGCGTGAGCGGCTCCGGCGGCGGGAGTTCGCGGGCGTCGTGCAGTTCGAAGGGGGCGGTCCGCCGGCACGTCGAGGGCCTCGCGCCACTCCGCGACCGGCAGGTCGTCGGCGTCGGTCGTCGTGCGGGACATACCCGACTCGAGGGTCCCGTCGGTCCAGAGCCTTCCCCCGAACAGGTTCGGCCGGTCGCGCGCGCCGCGGCCGAACAGGTTCGGGGCCGGACACTCGGTGGCCGGGCGCGAACGTCGAGGTATGACTCCAGCGGACCACCGCCGAGCACCGTGCGACGAGCGACGCATCGATCCCGGGCGTCGGCTATGACCACGAGCGAACGAGCCCCGACGTGCCCGCCGTCGCCGCGGGCGGTCGACACCGACGAGCGGCCGTTCGTCCTCGTCTGGGAGGTGACCCAGGCCTGCGAGCTCGCCTGCGACCACTGCCGCGCGGACGCCCGACCCCACCGCCACCCCGGGGAACTGTCGACGGAGGAGGGCAAGCGACTGCTCGACGAGGCCCGGGCGTTCGGCGAGGGGCAGCTGGTCGTCCTCTCCGGCGGGGACCCGATGGTCCGCGACGACGTCGTCGAACTGGTCGAGTACGGCGCCGACCTGGGCCTCCGGATGACGCTCACGCCCAGCGGCACCGAGCGGTTGTCCGCCGACGACGTCGACGCGCTCGCGGACGCCGGCCTCCGGCGGATGGCGCTCAGCATCGACGGCCCCGAGACCGTCCACGACCTCTTCCGCGGGGAGGTAGGGAGCTTCGAGCGGACCGTCGAGGCCGCGGAGGCCGCCCGCGTGGCTGGCCTCCCGCTGCAGATCAACACCACGGTCTGCGAGGCGACCGTCGAGTCGCTGCCGGCGGTCCGGGAACTGGTGGCGGACCTCGGCGCCGTCCTCTGGTCGGTGTTCTTCCTCGTACCGGTGGGGCGCGGCCGGGTCCTCGAGAGCGTCTCCCCGGAGCGCGCCGAGTCAGTCCTGGAGTGGCTCGCTACCGTCTCGGGGACGGCTCCCTTCGGCGTGAAGACCACCGAGGCACCCCACTACCGCCGGGTCTCGATGCAGCGCGACCGCGACGCGACGGCCGCACCCGACGCGGACGACGTCGGCCGCCGGAGCGGCATCGTCGCCGGCGACGGGTTCGCGTTCGTCTCCCACACCGGCGAGGTGTACCCTTCCGGGTTCCTGCCGGAACCGGCGGGCGACGTCCGCGAGGAGTCGCTGCCCTCCATCTATCGGGAGTCGGACATGTTCGAGCGGCTCCGCGACCGCGACGCACTGCGCGGGAAGTGCGGCGCCTGCGAGTACCGCCACGTCTGCGGCGGGAGCCGCTCGCGGGCCTACGCGGCGACCGGCGATCCCCTGGCCAGCGACCCGCTCTGCGCGTACCTCCCCGAAGGATACGACGGACCGCTCCCCAGAGATGACCGCTGAAACGCCGCGACCGTTCTCGGTCCGGGAGGTGGTGCCGTGAGCGCCATCCCCGGCGGTCTCTCGACCGAGCGGGGGCCGCCGATGACCGTCCCGCTGGTCCACTTCCTCGTCGGCTTCGCGTTCCTCGCGGGCGCGCTCGTCCTGGCCGGATACGCGGGGCTGGCCGACGCGCCGGCCGTCGCGACGGCCGCGCTCCACCTCCTGCTGGCCGGCTGGGTCGGCGTCACCATCCTCGGCGCAATGACGCAGTTCGTGCCCGTCTGGTCCGGCGTCGACCTCCACTCTCGACGGCTGTCCGTCGGCCAGCTGTGGCTCGTCGCGGCCGGCGTCCCACTGCTCGTCGCCGGGATGGCCACCGGCCGTCCCCGGCTCCTCGTGGTCGGCGGCGTCGTCGCCATCGCGGGCTTCTGGCTGTTCGCGTACAACCTCGCGCGGACGCTCGCCGCGGCGCGGCCGCTGGACGTCACGGAGTTCCACTTCGCGTGGACGCTCGGCTTCGTCGTGCTCGCGACGGGCGTCGGCCTCGCGCTCGCGGCCACCTACGCGGGACTCGTCGCGCCACCGGTCGACCCGTCGGCGCTCCGTGCGGCCCACGTCACGCTGGCCGTCTTCGGCGTCGTCCTGACGACCGTCTTCGGCGCGCTCTACCAGCTCGCGACGATGTTCACCCAGACCGACCTCGGAGCGTTCGAACGACGCCTGCAGACCGTCGAGACCTACGGCTACCCCGTCGGCGTGCTCGCGCTGGCCGGCGGCCGACTGTTCGGGGCGACCTGGCTCGGCCGCGCCGGCGCCCTTCTCGTCCTGGTCGCCGCCGCCTGCGTCGCGGTCGTCCTCGCTCGCCGGCTCCTCGAGACGCGAGTCGGTCTGACGCCGATGCTCCGGCGCTACGGGCTCGTCGCGGTCGCGCTGGCCGGGTGGGTCGCGCTCACCGCTCCGGCGTGGCTCGTCGCGCCGACCGACCCGACGACGGTCCTCGGTCCGGCGGGCGCCGACAGGCTCCTCCCGCTCGGCGTCGTCGGCCTCGTCGTCGTCGGGTCGCTGTACCACGTCGTCCCGTTCGTCGTCTGGGTCGGCCGGTACAGCGACCGTCTCGGCCGCGACCCGGTGCCGATGGTCGACGACCTCTACGAGGCGCGGGTCGCCCGCGTCGACCTCGTGGCGACGACCGCCGGGATCGGCCTGCTCGTCGCGGCACCAGCGACGACGGTCCCGGGCGCGGCGGCCGCCGGGTTCGGCCTCCTCGGTCTCGGGGTCCTCCTCGTCGTCGCGAACCTGCTGTCAGTGCTGGCGCGTCACGGACCGTCCGCGCCGTCGTTGCTGTCGGCGCTCCGACCGGTCTGACTCGCCCCGTCTCGGAGTCGGCCGTTCACGTCGTCGCTGGCCTGGTGCATCGGGTGGAGCCTGACCCGGACCAGGTCGTACTCGTGGCGATGCGACAGGTCGTTCCACGCCCGGAGCGCGCCGCGCGCCAGGGAGTCCGCCTGCGGGCAGAACGGCGTCGTCGGCGTGAACTCCGCGCGGAGGACGCCCGCCGACTCCCGGGCGTACCGGAGGCCGGCGTCCGGGTGCCGGGCGTCGAGGTTCAGGCGGGCGAGGTTGTAGCCGAACGTCACGTCGTAGACGCCGCGCTCCTCGAACAGCCGCGCCGTCAGCCGGTGGAACGCCGAGTGCTCGCGGCCCTCGAGGACCGGGTAGTCCCGGAGGAACGGCCCCGGCTCCGGGAGTCGGTCGGGGCAGAACTCGTCGTAGCGGTCGAAACCCGCGTCGGTCCGGCGGAACTGGAAGGGCATCAACGAGCCGTAGGGTCGCCGCTCGACTACGGTTTGCGGCGAACATCTTCGGGACAGCGGCCTTGCCGGACACGGCCGGACCCCGCGTATGGTCGAACGACCCGACCGAGACCGCGTCGACGACGGGGACCGCGCCCCCAGGGGCCGCGAGTGGGAGGTCTTCGTCAGGGAGTCCGCCGGCGAACCGCTCCATCACGCCGGGAGCGTCCGCGCCCCGACTCCCGACGACGCACACGACCTCGCCTCGCGGCTGTTCGCCTGGTACGCGAGCGACCTGTGGATCTGTCCGTCGGCGGCGGTCTCGCGGTACACGAGCCACGACCTCGCCGAGGAGCGGCGGCCGGCGTCCGACCCGACCGGCGAGGAGCCCCGGACGCGGGAGTGGTCCTGACGATGATCTCCGTCAGCACGCTGCTCTGCGGCCACGACGCCGGCGGCAACCGGCTCCGCTACGACGTCGACACCGGGAGCGCCGACCCGGTCTCGGCGGCCCCGCAGCGGCGACCGGTCGTCGTCTGGAACACCACGAACCGCTGTAACCTCGAGTGCGTCCACTGCTACGCCGGCGCGGGCCCCGAGCCGCGGAGCGACGAACTGTCGACGGCCGAGGGCAGGCGCCTGCTGTCGGACCTCGCCGACTACGGCGTCCCGGTCGTGCTGTTCTCCGGTGGCGAGCCGCTGGTCCGCGACGACCTCCTGGAGCTGGTCGCCCACGCCGCCGACGAGGGGCTCCGACCCGTGCTGTCCACCAACGGGACGCTGCTGACGCGGGAGCGAGCCCGACGGCTGAAGGACGCCGGACTGGCCTACGCCGGCGTCTCGGTGGACGGGCTGCCGGAGCGCAACGACGCGTTCCGCGGGGTCGAGGGCGCCTTCGACGCGGCCGTCGAGGGCATCGAGGCCTGCCTGGACGTCGGCCTCAAGACCGGCCTCCGGTACACGGTGACCGGCGAGAACGTCGACGACCTGCCGGGCGTCGTCGACCTCCTCCGGGACGTCGGCGTCGACCGCTTCTGCTTCTACCACCTCGCCTACAGCGGCCGGGGCGCCGACCTCGGCTCGGTGGACCTCGACGACGGGCGGCGCCGCGAGGTCGTCCGCACCGTCTGCGACCGGACCGTGGCTTCCCACCGCGACGGCGACGGCATCGAGACGCTGCTGGTCGGCAACTACGCCGACGCCGCCTTCCTCGTCGAGTACGCCCGGGAGACCTTCGGCGAGGAGACCGCCCGGCGGGTGTACGAGCGGCTCCGCCGGAACGGCGGCGACCCGGCCGGCGAGCGCGTGGCGGCCGTCGACTGCCTCGGCAACGTCCACCCCACGCAGTTCTGGCGCTCCTACAGCCTCGGCAACGTCCGGGACCGACCGTTCGGCGAGATCTGGAGCGACGAGTCGAACCCGCTGCTGTCGACGCTCCGCGACCGCCCGGCGAGCCTGACGGGCAAGTGCGCCGACTGCCGCTACCGGGACGTCTGCCGTGGCGGCTCCCGGTTGCGCTCGCTGGCGGTCGGCGACGGCCTCTTCGGCCCCGACCCGCAGTGTTACCTCCGCCCCGAGGAGCGACAGGGAAGTCGGCCGACAGTCGGCGCGGACTGACGGACGTCGGCGAACATGTTCGGGACGGCGGGTTTCTCTCTCCGGGACGTACGTCCGGGTATGAGCACCGACGAGCGCACCGGGACCGACGCCGAGGACGCCCGCGACGCCGACGGGACGAGACGGTGGACGTCCGCTGTACGGGGCACGTCCGCACCGAGATCGGCCGCAAGCAGCTCGACTTCACCTTCGAGGGCGAGACCCTCCGGGCGTTCCTCGACGCGTTCTTCGCCGAGTACGACGTCGCGGACCTCCTCATCGCGGAGACCGAGGACGAGGCGACCGCCCACGGCTGGGTGCCGACCGAGGACGACCCGCCGGGGACCTGGAAGAAGAACCCCGAGGGCGAGCAGACCCGCGCGTTCGCCAGGGTCGCCGTCAACGGCCGGTTCAACGAGCACCTCGAGGGGCTCGACACTCCCCTGACCGACGGCGACCGCGTCGCGCTCATGTACCCCTTCATCTTTTGCTGCTGACCGCCGTCGGTCGTGACGGATGAGCGCGGCCACCGTCTCGCGCTGGACGCGGCTGTTCGTCGCCGCCAGCGTCGCGTGGTTCGTCGTCTGGCAGGTCGGCGTCGCCCTCGGTGCCGGCCGCCGGTTCGCGGTCGTCGTCGGCCTCCAGGGCTTCGTCTTCCACGTCGTCTTCGGGAAGGCCTACTCGCTGGTGCCGTCGTACTTCGACCGGGAGCTGGCCGTTTCCCACGCGCCGGCGGTCCACCTCCCGCTGGCTGCCGGCGGGACCGCCGCGCTGGCGGTCGACGCCGCCGGCGGTCCGGACTGGGGCGGCGCGGGCGCGGCGGCCTGGGCGCTCGGCTGTGCGGTCCTCGTCGGCGCCCTCGCCTACAGCGTCCGCGACAACCTCACCGGCCGCGAGACCGGGACCGCCGAGGCGAAGGCCGACCGCCGCCCGGTCGACCGCTTCGCCAACGCCTTCGTCCCCGTCGCGCTCCTCTACGTCCTCCTGGGCGCCGCGCTCCCGGCGCTGGCCGCGGTCGGCGTCGACGCGCCGCTGCCCGCCGCCGGGCCGCCCGTGACGCACCTGCTGGCCGCCGGCGGCGCGGCGCTGCTGCTCTTCGCCGTCGGCTTCCGGCTGCTCCCGCGGTTCCTCGTCGTCACGCCGCGGCGATCACTCGTCGCGGTCGTGCTCCCCGCGGCGGCTGCCGGACCGATCCTGCTGGCGACGTACTTCCTCGACGGCCGGCCGTTCGTACTCGGCGCCGCCCTCCAGGCCGTCGCGCTACTCGGGTTCACCGCGGCGTACCTCGACATGTTCCGGCGGAGCGACCGGCGGCGAATCGGGCTGTACGTAGTCGGCGTGGCAGTCTGCTACGGCGCCGTCGTTGCCCTCCTGGGCCTCCACATGGCGACGGCGGGCGTCGACGCGAGGGTGGCTGAGGCCCACGCTCGCGTCGCGCTGCTCGGCTTCCTCGGCCTGGCCATCGTCGGCGTCAACTACCAGTTCTACCCGCCGGCCGTCGCGACGGTCCGCCGGGTCGACGACCGGACCGCGGCCGCGGCGGTCGCGCTGCTCGCCGCCGGGCTCGGCGCCGAGGTGATCGGACTGCTCGCCGGCGTCGACGCTGCCGTCCTCGTCGGCCGGTGGGTCGCGGTACTCGGCGCACTGGTCCACGCGGCGGTTCTGGGCGTAGTCTTCGCGGAACGCGGCTTCTGAATCAGGGCGCCGGGAGCCTGGGTTCGACGTCGGCCTCCCGGTTGCGGACGAGCGACCAGCCGAGCAGCAGGAACCCGAGGGCGATGCAGACGCTCTGGACGGTGACGCCCACGAGGAGCGGCGCGACGCCGGACTGGTGGAGCAGGCCGCCGAGCAGCGTGCCCGCGGTGATGCAGCCGAGGCCGACGGTGAGCGCCCGGAGCGACCGCGAGCCCGTCCGTCGGTGGGCGCGGAACGCCAGCAGCGTGACGAAGCCGCCGGCGACCAGCGTCGCCGTGTTGGCCGCGACGATGGCCAGCTGGAGCTGTTCCGGGGTCACGGTCCACCCTCCGTAGCGTCCGCGGGCTGAGTCGTGTGCATACCGCAACTTGCCCGGACGGAGCCTTCAACGGTACACCGGTGTCTCACTCGGTGGGAGGCCCCCGAACACGGTCGCGTGGCGAACACGTTCGCCTCGCCGGGTCCACGGGATAAGCAGCGGGGGGTGTCCCAGCGCGTGGGACCAGCGTCCCCTGTTTATCCACGTTCGCCGGTTACGCTGAAGTGTACCATGAACGGCACCAATCGACGAACCTTCGTCAAGCTCGCCGCAGCGTCTGCCGTGGCACCGGCCGTCGCCGGCTGTACCGGCGGCAGCGGCGGCAACGGGAACGGCGACGACGGCACCGACGGCGACGACGGCACCGACGGCGGGAACGGCGGCGGCGGTGGCGACGTCCCCGGCGAGATCGACGACTACCTCTCCGGCGCCAACGAGTACGACGGCTCCCTCGCCGACCACACCGGCGAGAGCGAGGTGACCGTCGAGGTCGGCGGCGGCCCCAACGGGCTGGCCTTCGCCCCGGCGGCGATCCGGATCGACAGCGGCACCACCGTCGTCTGGGAGTGGAGCGGCGCGGGCGGGGCCCACAACGTCGTCGACGAGGACGGCGGCTTCGAGAGCGACCTCTACAGCGACGAGGGCGAATCGTTCGAACAGACCTTCGACGAGGCGGGGAACGTCCGCTACTACTGCAACCCGCACAAGAGCTCCGGCATGCGCGGCGGCATCGTCGTCGAGTAACCCGGACCACCGTTATCCCACTCCTTTCTCCGCAGCCCGGTCCGAGAGGGCCAGCCCCGTCCGCCCCGAACATCTTCGGGGCCGAAGCGATGGCCGTCGGTCGCCTACCGTCGCCCGTGCCGAACGTAACATCGCTGTCGGACCTCGAATCGACCCCGCACGCGAACCTCTTCCCCGGCGACGAGCCGAAGACGATCAGGCTCTCCCTCGGTGCGGGCGAGGCCGTCCCCCCGCACCGCCACCCGGATCGGCAGATCGTGCTGCACCTCCTCGAGGGGACCGTCGAACTGGCGCTCGGCGACGACGTCCACGAACTCGAGGCGGGCGAGGTGATCCGCTTCGACGGCGACCAGGAGATATCGCCGACCGCCGTCACCGACGCGACGGCGCTGCTCGTCCTCGCGCCCAGGGTCGACGACTGAGCAGTCGACCGACCGCAGGTGCCATATCCCGTGGGTCCCGACGGACAGTCGTGACCCCGGACCACGAGAACGCTGGCTACGAGCGGCTGTTCGGCGGCGACGGCCTCACCTTCGGGACCGGGTTCCCGTTGACGGGCGTCCGGGAGTCCCGGCCAGACGTCGACCGCGAGATGGCGCTGGCGGCCCACGCCGAGTCCGTCGGCTTCGACGCGCTGTGGGCCCGCGACGTACCGCTGTACTGGCCCCGGTTCGGCGACGCGGGCCAGACGTTCGATCCCTGGACCTGGCTGGGCCACGTCGCGGCCCACACCGACGGGGTCGCGCTCGGCACCGCGAGCGTCGTCCTCCCGGTCCGCCACCCCGTCCACGTCGCGAAGGCGGCCGCCGGCCTCGACCGGCTCTCCGAGGGGCGGCTCGTCCTCGGCGTCGCGACGGGGGACCGCGACCCCGAGTTCGACGCCTTCGACGTCGACCGCGAGGCCCGCGGCGAGCTGTTCCGCGAGCACGTCGACCTGCTCCGGACGCTCTGGCGCGAGGACTTCCCCGAGGTCAAGGGCTCGTGGGGCCGGCTGGACGGCGACCTTGACCTGGTGCCGAAGCCGACCGCCGAGACCGTCCCGCTGCTGCCGACCGGCCACGCCCGGCAGACCGTCGACTGGATCGGGGCGAACGGCGACGGCTGGCTGTTCTACCACCTCCCGAAGGACACCCTCGAGTCGTACCTCGAGGACTGGCGGGCGGCGGCCGGCGGGAAGCCCTACGCCATGGCGGTCCGGACGGAACTCGCCGACGACCCGGCGGCCGACCCCGAGCACGTCCACCTCGGCTTCCGCGCCGGCAGCGACTGGTTCGTCGACTACTTCCGGGAGCTCCAGGCGCTGGGCGTCGACCACGTGCTCGTCTCGACGGGGGGAGATGACCCCGAACGCGAACTCACCCGCTTCGCCGAGGAGGTAGTCGAGCAGGTGTAGCGGCGGGCGAGCGAAGAACAGATCGACACGACTTCACGTCACAGTTGCGGCAGCGAGTCCGGAGCCGGAAACGAGAACGTATCGGGAATGGAATCGGAATCGGGACCGCAGCTAGCCGCCACTGAGACGGCGAATGCGGCCCTCATTCGAGAGGGCCGCAGTCGACTTCACTCGAGGTCGAAGCGGTCGAGCTTCATCACCTTGCTCCACGCCTCGACGAAGTCGTCGACGAGCTCCTCCTCGCCGTCCTCGGAGGCGTAGACCTCCGCGATGGCGCGGAGCCGGGCGTTCGAACCGAACACGAGGTCCACGCGGGTCGCGGTCCACTCGAGTTCGCCCGTCTCGCGGTCGATCACCTCGTAGATGTCGTGGTCGTCCGACGGCGCCTCCCAGCCCATGATGTCCTGGTGCTCGGAGGGGTCCTCCGCGGGCTCCCACTCGTAGTCCATGTCGAGGAGGTTCACGAAGAAGTCGTTGTTCAGCGTCTCCGGCTCGTCGGTGAAGACGCCGAGCTCGGAGTCCTTGTAGTTCGCCTTCAGCGCGCGCATGCCGCCGACCAGGGCCGTCATCTCGTTGGGCTTCAGGTCCAGCAGGTCGGCCCGGTCGACCAGCAGCTCCTCGGCCGACTGCTCGTGGCCGCTGCCGAGGTAGTTGCGGAAGCCGTCGGCCTGGGGCTCCAGCGCCTCGAAGGACTCGACGTCGGTCTGCTCCTGGGAGGCGTCGGTCCGCCCCGGTTCGAAGGGGACCTCGACGTCGTAGCCGGCGTCAGCCGCGGCCTTCTCGACGGCCGCGTTGCCGCCGAGGACGATGAGGTCGGCCAGCGAGACGCGCTTGTCGTCGGTCCGCGAGCTGTTGAACTCCTCCTGGATCCCCTCGTAGGTCTCGAGGACCGCCTCCAGCTGCTCGGGGTCGTTGACCTCCCAGCTCCGCTGGGGTTCGAGGCGGATGCGGGCGCCGTTCGCCCCGCCGCGCTTGTCGCTGTCGCGGTACGTCGACGCCGACGCCCAGGCGGTCTTGACCAGCTCAGAGACCGAGAGGTCCGAATCGAGGATCGTCTCCTTGAGCTCGTCGATCTCCGCGTCCTCGATCAGCTCGTAGTCCGCGTCCGGGATGGGGTCCTGCCAGAGCATCTCCTCGTCGGGAACCTCCGGGCCCAGGAACCGCTCCGGCGGACCCATGTCGCGGTGGATGAGCTTGTACCACGCCTTCGCGAAGGTCTCGCGGAACTCGTTGGGGTCCTCCCGGAAGCGCTCGATGATCTCCCGGTACTCGGGGTCGCGCTTCAGGGCGACGTCCGTCGTCAGCATCATGACGTCCTCCTTCTCGTCGGGGTCCTCGGTGCCCGGGGCGACGCCTTCGAGCGAGCCGTCCGTCGTGGTCCACTGCCAGGCGCCACCCGGACCTCGCTCGGGCTCCCACTCGTTGTCGAGCAGGTTGTTCAGGTAGCCCATGTCCCACTGGGTCGGCGTGGCGTTCCACGGCCCCTCGATGCCGCTGGTGATGGCGTCGGACCCCTTCCCGGAGCCGTGGCTGCTCTCCCAGCCGAGGCCCTGCGATTCGATGGGGGCGGCCTCGGGCTCGGGCCCCATGTGCTCGTCGGGGTCCTCGGCGCCGTGGACCTTCCCGAACGTGTGGCCGCCGGCGATGAGCGCGGCCGTCTCCTCGTCGTTCATCGCCATCCGGCTGAACGACGTCCGGATGCGCTCGGCCGACCACTCGGGGTCCGGTTCGCCGTTCGGTCCCTCCGGGTTCACGTAGATGAGCCCCATCACGGTCGCGGCGAGGGGCTCCTCGAGTGCGTCCTCGTCGTCGAAGCGCTCGGAGGCCTCCCACTCGGTCTCGGGGCCCCAGTCGACAGCTTTGTCGGGCTCCCACTCGTCCTCGCGGCCGCCGGCGAAGCCGAACGTCTCGAAGCCCATCGACTCCAGGGCGACGTTGCCGGCCAGGACGATGAGGTCGGCCCACGAAAGCTTCCGGCCGTACTTCTGCTTGACCGGCCACAGCACCCGCCGGGCCTTGTCGAGGTTCGCGTTGTCCGGCCAGCTGTTCAGCGGCGCGAACCGCTGGGTCCCACCCGAGGCGCCGCCCCGCCCGTCGCTGGTGCGGTAGGTGCCGGCGCTGTGCCACGCCATCCGGATGAAGAGCGGCCCGTAGTGGCCGTAGTCGGCCGGCCACCACTCCTGGGACGTGGTCATCACGTCCTCGATGTCGGACTTTACCTCATCGAGGTCGATTTTCTGGAACTCCTCCGCGTAGTCGAAGTCCTCGCCCATCGGGTCGCTCGTGTGCCCGTTCTGGTCGAGGATCTCCAGGTCCAGCCGATTCGGCCACCATTCCTCATTGGAACCACTCATGGTTGTGAGGTTGTGGTTTAGCGTGTTAATATTGTCGGAATCGGGAAGGAATTCTTCACTCACCCAAAGGCATCTATCGAAACAAGGAAGACCCGCAGCGATGGACGAGACGCGGTATTCGGCTCGGCGCCGTCGATATCCTGCGTATCAGCTAGATTCGTCGCGTCGACATTTCTATCTGACGCCGGAATCGGCCCGGAGAACCAGCCCGCGTCAGTCGTCGGCTGCGCCGTGGGCCGCCGCGTCCGCGTTCGAAGCCGTCGCGTCCTCGGTCGACGGCCTCGCGCGGACGTACGAGAGGAAGTTGTCGAAGACGGTCGTCGCCTCGCGGGCGGCGAGGTAGTTCTCGCGGTCGATGCCCTCGAGGACCCGCTCGCGGCGCGCCGCGGGCAGTTCGTCCTTCGAGGACGCCACCCGTTCGGCCATCGCCCGGTCGTACTCGGGATGGAACTGGACGCCGAAGACGTCGCCCTTCCGGAAGCCGTGGACCCCGTAGTCGTTCTCGGCGATCCGGCGCGCCCCCGCCGGGAGGGCCGCGACCGTATCCGAGTGGCTCGTGAAGACGGTGAACGTCTCCGCCACGCCGTCGAAGAGCGGCGCGTCGCCGTCGTGTTCGACCGTCCGGTAGCCGATCTCGTACTCGTCCATCGGTTCGACCGACCCGCCGAGGGCGTCGGCGAGCAGCTGGTGGCCGAAGCAGACGCCGAGGAACGGGAGCCCGCGCTCGACGGCCGACGCGGTCCACTCCCTCAGTTCGGCGATCCAGGGCTCGTCCCAGTAGACCGACGCGCGCGACCCGGTGACGATGCAGGCGTCGTACCGCTGACAGTCGGGATACTCGCCCGCGACGACGTCGTACTCGTCGAGGTCGGCGGCGATCTCCCGGTCGAAGTTCCGCCGCGTCTCGGTCGCGTCGTGCGCTGCGTTCAGGAGTGCGATACGGAGTCCCACGTTGTGTCACGGATGAACTGCCTATCGTATAAAGCCAGTACATAGGTACAATTCTGTCCAGAAGACGTTACCCATCTTCGCTCTTTTCCCCGCCTACTTGCCGAATCGGGACTCTTATCGAATTATTCCTGAAACATCTTCGAATCTGCCGCGGTGTCCTTCCCCTCGAACCCCGTCGCCGGACCGTCCCGAATCGAACGGCTCGATTCCTGAGTCGCTAGAAAACCCATTATACCTCCGTAACTGATACAGCAGTAATGTCGGAGAGCCTGTCCCGAGGGGAATCGGACGCCGCGGCCGGACCCGGAGCCGTCGGCGAACCCTCGGCGTGGGCCAGCGACCTGTTCGGCCAGTACGGTCCGTGCCCGAACTGCGGGACGGAGACCGTCACCTACTCCCGGGAGTTCGAGGAGAGCGACCTCGCCTGTTACACCTGCGGCCACTGGCTCAACGTCCACGAGACGACCGGCGGGGCCGATACTCGCGACCCGTCCGATTCGGACCCGTCAGCGGGTCGGAGGTTCGATTCTGCGGTCGGGAACCTTGGTCTCGTGGCGCTGCTGCGGAGGCTCCGCTCGCTGTTCTGATTTGCTTCGTCTCGTCCTCTAGCTGTAAGCACGGCTACCGAGTAACAATATCGCCCGGAACACTAACGTCCGACGTCACCCCAGGCAGCGTGCCTCGGTCGGTCGGCTAACCCTCGTGCCGGGCGGTTCTGTGGCCGTGTGGCCACCGAGACCGCAGGGCTGTTACCCTCCGGTCACGCGTGTCGCGCACCTGGGTTCTCCGCGCGGTCATCGCTGCCCTGACGGGCGACTCGGGCGGGGACTAATGGTGCGCACGCGGGGTAGGCGCCCGCCACCTAATCGTCTTTCGGCTGCCGGTCAGAGCGCGTAGTCGTCCTCGCGGATCTGGGCGTAGCCGCCGTTCCGGTAGCCGAGCTTCTTCCAGGCGTACTCGGCGAACAGCCGACCGCCGGTCGGGCCGGCCAGCAGCGCCCGCCACGGCGAGAAGCCCTCCTCGCCGCCGCCGACGGAGTTGATGAGCCCGAAGACGGTGTCCCAGTCGTCGGGTTCGTACCCCCGGACCATGTCCGCGAACACGCAGTTCCGGCGGACCTCGTCGCCGATTGCGCGGTGCCACTCCCGGTTGTAGGCGTCCATCGTGTCGCGGGCGGCCATCCGCCCGGCGATGTGGCCCGTCCGAATGGCGACGTGGTCGCCGCCCTCGTGGAACGCCGAGGTGGCGCCCATCGCGCCGCCGACCACGGCGACGTTCGCTTTGCGGTTGGTGACTCGATGGGTCGCGTCGAGGAGATGGGGTACGTCTCCGTGCCGCCGGATTTCCCGCGGTCCTCCAGCAGCGGGAAGTCCGCGAGGTCGTACTCGGGGTAGACCTGTGAGAGCAATCGTTCGATGTAGGTGCCGCCCTGGGGGACGCGCTCGTCCTCCGGGCGGAGCAGACTGTAGTCCTCGCGGTTCTCGACGTCCGCGAGGTCCATCCCGATGGGCATCGTCAGCCCCACGCGGGCGACGGTCCCGTCGTTCGGGAACACCCACGGGTAGGCGGTGTGGCCCGGCATGTACCCCCACCAGAACTTGATCCGGTCGGCCTCGAAGATTTCCTCCGGGAACTCCCGGTACTCCTGGTAGGCGATGTGGTTGGCGCGCCGTGACTCGAGTCCCTCCATCTCGCCGTCGTCGAGCCACTCCTGCAGGACCGTCCCGGTGATCGTCCGCTGGGGGCCGTCGGCGAGGACGAGGTAGTCCGCGCTGATCTCGGTGCCGTCCCGGAGGATGAGCACGTGCTCCGGCCGGCCGGTCAGCTCCGTCTCCACCTCGCCGACGGCGGTGCCGACGCGGTACTCCGCGCCGGCGCCCTCGGCGCGCTCCCGGAGCCAGTCGTCGAACCGGGCTCGATGGACCGTGAACCCGAAGTTCGGGTACGTCGAGCCGATACCGGTCTTCGAGACCTCCAGGGTCTCGCGGGGCCCGATGAACTCCGCCGCGTCGAGCTCCCGGTGCTTGACGCGCTCCGGGATGGGCTCGTCGAGGTCCATCAGGTCGACCCAGTAGTCGAGGATGCCGGCGGCGTCCGTCGAGTCCGGGCCGAGACCCTCCCGGTCGGCCCGGGGGACGCCCTTCTCGACGACGACGGTGTCGGCGCCCTCGCTGGCGGCCGCGTAGCCGGCCGCAGAGCCGGCCGGACCGCCACCGACGACCGCGACGTCTACGTGTTGCATACGGACCTCCGCGGATGGAAGGAGCATAAAACGCTTGATGGCCGCGCGCCGCCGCCGCGGTCAGTACTCGGGCGATTCCTCGCGGACGCCCTCTCGCTTGTTGACCACGCGCGCCCACACGAACAGGGCGTCGGAGAGCCGGTTGAGGTACGCCACGGCCGCGCCGTTGACCGGTTCGTCGTCCGCCAGGTCGACGGCGCGTCGCTCCGCGCGCCGGCAGACGGCGCGGGCGTGGTGGAGCTTCGAGCCGACGTCGCTGCCGCCCGGGAGGATGAAGCTCTGGAGGGGGTCCAGTTCGTCGTCGAAGACGTCCATCCAGTCCTCGAGCTTCTGGACGTGATGTTCCTCGACGTGGGGGGTGTCGGCGTCCTCGGCGTCGGGGTTGGCGAACTCCGCCTGGATGATGTGGAGGTGGTTCTGGACCGCCGCGAGCTTCTCGTCGACGTCGTCGTAGCCCGAGGGGCGGATCCGCCCGACGAGGCTGTTGACCTCGTCGACCGTCCCGTAGGCCTCGATCCGCGGGCTGGTCTTCGAGACCCGCGACATGTCCCGGAGGTCGGTCATCCCCTCGTCGCCGCGACCCGTGTAGATCTTCATGGCTCCGGATTCGGCTCCCGGGGGCTTATAGGTCGATGGCTACTCCGCGGCGTCCGGGTCGTCGGTCGAATCCGTCTCGTCGTCCGGTTCGGTCGCCCCGTCCAGCGCGGTCGGCGCGACGAAGAAGTACGCGAACACGGCGAAGGCGACGCCGAGCCCAAGTCCGTACTCGACGCCGAGCCGGAGGTCGCCGATCGCCAGTCCGCCGAGCGCCGTGAGGCCGAAGGCGAGCGCGAAGAACGTGGTCGCGCGGGCTAGGTCGTCCTGGACGAGGCTACTCATCGACGGCACTACGCGGCGCTGTCGGGTAAAGCGTGCGTTTCGAGAAAAGCGGGCTGCGTGGGTTACCCCGACCGATCAGGTCATGCCCTTGCCCTGCAGTTCGCGGGCGATGATCATCTTCTGGATCTCGGTGGTCCCCTCGTAGATCTGGGTGATCTTCGCGTCGCGGTAGAATCGCTCGACGTCGAAGTCGTCGACGTAGCCGGAGCCGCCGTGGATCTGGACGGCCTCGTTGGCCGTGTCGACGGCGACGCGGGAGGCGAACTCCTTGGCCATCGAGGCGAGCTTCGTCAGCTGGCCGTCGGAGTTGTCGACGGACCAGGCGGACTTGTACGTGAGGTTGCGGGCGGCTTCGGTCTCGGTGTGCATGTCGGCGAGCTTGTGCTGGATGGCCTGGAAGTCGCCGATCGGTCGGCCGAACTGCTCGCGTTCCTGGGCGTACTCCAGGGCGCGCTCCGCCGCACCCTTCGCGATGCCGACGGCCTGCGCCGCGACGCCCGTCCGGGTCGCGTCGAAGAACTGCATCTGCTGGAGGAAGCCCATGCCCTCCGTGCCGATGAGGTTCTCCTCGGGGACGCGGACGTCGTCGAGGATGAGCTCGGCCGTGTCGGACGCGCGGATGCCGAGCTTGCCGGTGATCTTGTCGGCCTCGAAGCCGTCCCGGTCGGCCTCGACGATTATCTGGCTGAAGCCGTTGTAGCGGCCCTCGGCGTCGGGGTCCGTCTTACAGAGGACGACGAAGTAATCGCCGACGGTCCCGTTCGAGATCCACATCTTGTTGCCGTTGATGACGTACTCGTCGCCGTCCTTCTCCGCGCGCGTCGAGACGCTGGAGACGTCCGAGCCCGTGTCCGGCTCGGAGATAGCAGCACCCGAGATGGCGTCGCCAGTCGCGATCGGCTCGAGGTACTCCTCCTTCTGATCCTCGGTGCCGAACTCGATGATGGCCTCGGTCCCGAAGCCGCTGGCAGTCAGACAGAACCCGATGCCAGGGTCGGCGGCGAACAGTTCCTCGACGATGATGGCCGTATCGAGGACGTCGTAGCCGGCGCCGCCGTACTCGATGGGGATCTGCGCACCGAGCATCCCGTTCTCGGCGGCCTTCTCGACGATGTCGTGGGGGTACTTCTCCTTCCGGTCGTACTCCTTGGCGACCGGCAGGATCTCGTTCTCGGCGAAATCCTGGACCGTCTTCTTCAGCTGTTTCTGCTCGTCGCTGAGCTCGAAGTCCATACCGGCACGTCCAGCCGGAGGTATAAAACACCAACTTTTCCTAACGACGTTTGCCGGCCGGAGGAACTACTCGAACAATGGTAGAAGGGTTCTCGAGCGTTTACACGGTCGTACAGTTCCGACCTGTTTCCCCGGCGCCCGGCGGGATCGCCGCCTTCCTGCCGACGGATCACTCGGTTTCGACGTACTGGTCTTCCCACTCCCGACGGGCCTCGATCTCCCGACGGCCGCGACGGGTCAACGTGTAGAAGTTCGTCCGCCGGTCGCGCTGTCCCTTCTCGACGAGTCCCTTGTCGACGAGGGTGTCCAGGTTCGGGTAGAGGCGACCGTGGTGGATCTCCTTCTCGTAGTAGTCCTCGAGTTCCTCCTTGATCGCGAGCCCGTGTGGGTCCTCCCGCCCCGTGATGACGTAGAGCAGATCGCGCTGGAATCCTGTCAGGTCGTGCATCGGTAAGTTCTATCTCGGTGTTACTGTCGAATTAGGTTAAATATATCGCACGCAACGCCGGTTTCACACCAACGAACCCACACCAGACCACTCCTCTGCCGAGTTTCCGGCCTGACTCCAGACGCTGAGAACGTGATAGAATACTAACCTTTGTTAGAAGATTGAAGTTTCGGTATACCTGTCTGACGGACCGGCCGAACGGCTCCTGAGACCGAGACAGACCCCCCTCTCACCGACGTAGATACCGCGAAGAACGGGAGTTCGTGACCAGAGCGCCGTAGAAGTCGTAACTCGAGGATGGCAGGACGATCTCGTAACTAACCGGGGTCGGTACTACGCAGTTAGATTCAGCGAGTGGAAAGCGGCCGACCGGTTGAAAAGTGCCGGTCGGACGCTTGCCGCCCTGAATTGGTCCCCGCTGACGCTTCGGCCCTCCAAGCGAAGCGTCACCTGAAACAAGTAGCTACCACCCTATAAATGTACCGACCCGGGCCGGTGTTTCAGATGTACTCCTCCTCGAGGACCCACCCGAGCGCACGCTTGTAGTAGGTGAACATCTGCCGGACGCCCTCGTGGTTCATGTCCTCATCGTCGAGCTCCTCTTTCAGGAATTCGTACTGCTCGCGGATCTCCTCTTCGTCTCGCATACCGGCTAGTCGGCCCGGCGGCGTAAAAGAACGTTCGCTACCGGGGACGACCGGAACGCCCAACCCGCGGCCGACCACACACCGGGCATGCGCGTCCACGTCATCGCGACCGGAGGGACGATCGCCTCGACCGCCGACGGCGACGACTCCGGCGCCGCGCCCGAACTGTCCGGCGACGACCTCGTCGAGTCCGTCCCCGAGCTGGCCGAGTACGCCGACGTCACCGTCGAGAGCGTCGCGAGCCGCCCCGGATTCGACATGGCACCGTCAGTCTGCGCACGCGTCGCCGGGCGAGCGAACGAACTGACCGACGAGGTCGACGGCATCGTCGTCACTCACGGTACCGATACGCTCGCCGAGACGGCCCACTACCTGGGACTCACTACAGAGCCGCCGGTCGTCGTTACCGGCGCCCAGCGACGACCCGACGAGCGCGGCAGCGACGGCCCGACGAACTTGCTGACCGCGGTCCGCGCGGCCGCTCACGAGCGAGTCAGCGCCGGCGCGTTCGTCGCCTTCGACGAAGAGCTCCACGCGGCTGGAGAGGTACAGAAGACACACACGTGCGCGCTCGACACGTTCCAGTCGCCGGAGACCGGTCCAGTCGCTCGATTCACGCGGCGGAACGTTCACTGGTATCGGGACCCCGCAGCGACGGCCGATGACCATCCGCTTCCGGTTCCAGACCACGACGAACAGCCGACGGTCCCGCTCGTCGTCTCCGCCTCGGGGGTCGGTCGCGCGGCGTTCGACGACGCCGAGGCCCGGGCGGACGCCGTCGTCGTGGCCGGGACCGGGCTCGGGAACACCACCGCCGAACTCGGCGGGGCCATCGCCGACGCCGATTGCCCGGTCGTCCTCGCCTCCCGCTGTCACGCGGGGCCGACCGAGCCGGTCTACGGGACGCCCGGCGGCGCGGCGACCC
Source organism: Natronomonas salina (assembly GCF_013391105.1). Lineage (NCBI taxonomy): Archaea > Methanobacteriati > Methanobacteriota > Halobacteria > Halobacteriales > Natronomonadaceae > Natronomonas > Natronomonas salina. The sequence goes on along the minus strand of NZ_CP058335.1, from coordinate 3,652,868 downwards.
TGGCCGGCTACGACCACGTCCGGTTCGCCCACGGGACGCCCTGGGCGGCCCGGATAGAACTCCTCCTCGCCGTCGCGGCCGGCGAGGTCGACTCGCGGTTCGACGACTTCGGCGCGTAGCCGGGGACGTTTTGGTCCCGGAAGCCGGAGGCCGAGGCATGAAGATCCGCGGCCAGCGCGAGTGCAAGGAGTGCGGGGCGCGGTGGTCCTACTACGACACCGGCGAGGCCGCCTGTCCCGAGTGCGGCAGCCTCCACAGCGTCGGCGTCGACGAGGAGCGAGCGCTGCACACGGCGACGGCGGCGACGCTCGACCTCACGCCGATTCGCGCTGCCGTCGACGAGGAGCCCACCAGACGGCTGGCCGAGCGGGCCGCTGACCGCGGCCGCGAGTTCACCCGCGGGTACGGCTTCGTCGACGCCGGCGCGCTCCAGCCGCTCGACGACACCTACCTCGCGGCCCTGGAGCTCAGGCACGTGGCCGGCGAGTTGGCCCGCCGGATGGACGTCGAGGACGACGAGGAGCTCTACTTCACGCAGCTCCTGCAAGCGGACGAGGGTGAACGGCCGGCGCCCGAGGAGGTCCCGGCGTCGCTCTCGCCGATGCGCGGGCTCGCCTATGCGAACGCCATCAGGGAGTACCGCTCGGACCTGCGGACCTACCTCGAGGAGCATCCGAATCCGGCAGCCGCCGGTGCGATCGAGCGGCTCTCCAACCACGTCAAACGGGTCCGGGCGCTCGACGGCGACGTCCCGCCCAGGGAGGCGGAGAAACTCGTGGCCGTCGCTCGCGACGTCGGTCGGTATCTGGCCGAGGGCGACGAGGGAGCCCTGGCCGAAGCGGAGAGCCGACTGGACGACCTCCGGTAGAGAGAGTGGCTGACAGGCGGGACGGCTGGGGTCGACGGCCGGTATCCGGAACGCTGTCCCGCGCTCCCGCTGGTCGTTCCGGAGCGGTTCAGTCGAGCACGGCGTCGGTGGTCCCGTCCTCCTACTTGAACCGTCGGTGCCAAGATCGGCGGTCGGGAATCGAAAATCGGTTCTAGAAGTTGGAGACGATCTCGGGGACGCAGCCCACGTCCGGCTTCCCGTAGTTGCAGTGCGCGTCGACGCTGTCGGTCACGTCGACGTCCGTGAAGTCGCCGGGGACGGCGTCGCACTCCGAACCCACGCAGCCGATTCCGGAGGTGCCCTCCGAGAGTGCGTAGACGTCGCAGACGATGTCGTCGTTCCGGGAGTGGTAGTCGTAGACCTCGTTCGCGGACTCCGCGATGCCGGCCCCGTATCGCGTGCCCTCGCAGACGGAGTCGGGGTTCACCGCGCCGCCGACCAGCGAGACGTTCTCGAGGACCTGGTCACCGTCGAGGGTCGCCAGCGCCTCGAGGATCACCCGGGAGCCGAGGGAGTGGTCGACGGTCCTGATAGTCGTCCCCGGGCAGGCCTCGAGGTAGTCGTCGAGGACTTCGGCGAGCCGCCGGCCGGCCTCGTCGGCCCGTCGCTGGGCGAGCGGCCAGACTGGCTGGTTCGAGTTCCAGACGACGGCGGCGGTCGGCTGCTCGTAGCCGTTCTGCCGGAGCGCCGTCTCGAGGGTGTACCCCTGGTCGCGCGCGCCGCTGGCGAACTTCTCGAGCCAGCCGTGGACGTAGAGGACGAACTCGTCGTCGCCCCATGGGAACTCCCCTTTGATAGTGGGTTCGTCGGTGCGCAGGTCGACGACCGGGTAGTCGTCGGGAGCGCTCTCCCACCCGCTGGAGCACTCGCCGAAGAACGACGTCTCGGTCCCGCTGGCCCCGGCCGACCCGGATATCCCGGCGAGGCCGGTCGTCGCGGCAGTGGCCGCCCCGAGCACTCGCCGTCGAGTCAGTTTCCCCTGGTCGCCGATACCGGTCGTCGAATCGGGATCGTCCGCCATACGAAGTCGGGTCGCCCCACCAGACAATAGTTACATCCCTGATACGTTCGGGCTCGGCGGCGGTAAGCCGCCCGAAATCTGCGTTCGCAGGGCTTACTCACTCGACGAATCGGCCGATGAGCCGTTCGACGAGGTCGCTGTCGAAGGTGTTCGGGGGAACGGTCGACCGCCACGCCGCGGATTGGATGCCTTCCCCCTCCCGACCGGGGTCGTCGCTCGTGGTCGTCTCCTCGGGACGCGCCTCGAAGGTCGCGAAGAAGTAGTCGACGCGGTCGTCGCCGTGGCGGAACGTCTGCTCCGAGATGGCGACCAGGTCGGTCACCTCGACGTCGACGCCGGTCTCCTCGCGGACCTCCCGGGCGGCGCCCGCTTCGAGCGATTCGCCGGGTTCGCGGGCGCCGCCCGGCAGGAACCACTGGCCGTCCTGCTCGACGAACAGGACCCGGCCGTCGTCGTGGACGAGCGCGCCGACGCCCCACCGGTCAGCGCGGCGCCTGGCGCGCTCGAATCCCTCGCGGTCCAGTTCGAAGGTCTCGCCGTGACGGACGACGTCGTCGTACCGGGCGGCCAGTTCGTCGGGCGAGGGGTCGACCATCCGCGGTCAGGGAAGTTCGACGTCGACGTCGGTCTGCAGACCGGCGGCCTTGACGGTGTTGTACAGCAGCATCGCGCGGGTCATCGGCCCGACGCCGCCGGGGACCGGCGTGATGGCGCCGGCCGTCGCCTCGACGCTGTCGTAGTCGACGTCGCCGACGAGTTCGTAGCCCTTCTCGGTGTCGGCGTCGACGCGGTTGATGCCGACGTCGACGACGGTGGCGCCCTCGCCGACCATCTCGCCGCCGATGAACTCCGGGCGTCCGGCGGCGGCGACGAGGATGTCGGCGGCGCGGGTCTTCTCGGCGAGGTCTTCGGTCCGGGAGTGACAGACCGTCACCGTCGCGTTGCCGTCGTCGGCCTTCTGCAGCAGGAGGTTCGCCAGCGGCTTGCCGACGATGTTCGAGCGGCCGACGATCACCGCGTTCGCCCCTTCGGTCTCGATATCGTACGCCTCGAGGAGCTTCTGGACGCCGTGGGGCGTGCAGGGCCGGTAGCGGTCGTCGCCCGCGACCAGCCGGCCGACGTTCTCGGGGTGGAAGCCGTCGACGTCCTTCACGGGGTCGACGCTGCGGAGGACGCGCCGCTCGTCGACGTGGTCCGGGAGGGGCATCTGGACGAGGATACCGTGGACGGCCGGGTCGGCGTTGAGGTCGTCGATCGTCTCGTAGAGTTCCTCGGCGGGCGCGTCGCTGTCGATCTCGACGTGGATGCCGTCGATGCCGACCTCCTCGCAGTCGCGCTGCTTCATCGAGACGTACGTCTCGCTGGCGGGGTCGTCGCTCATCAGGACGGTCGCCAGCCCGGGCGTGACGCCCTCGGATTCGAGGGTCTCGATGCTCTCGGTCAGCGACTCGCGGATATCGGCGGCGACGGCGTTGCCGTCGATGACCTCTGTCATTGCGTGGAGGTGGTCGGGGCGGCCTTATGAATTGTTCGGGTTCGTGCCCTTTAGGCAGAGTATTTTTTCGAATGTATGCACGAACGTGCTACAGTTCGCCCTCCAGCACCTTCGCCGCGGTCAGTATCGGGTCCCAGGTCGTGTTGAACGGCGGCGCGTACGCGAGGTCGTAGTTCGCCAGTTCGGCGACGGTGACGCCCTCCGTGACCGCGCCGACGAGGGCGTGGCTCCGGTGGACGGCCCCCTCGCCGAACTCGCTGACGAGGCTCCCGCCGAGCAGCCGGCCGGTCGGCCGGTCGGCGCAGAGCGTGACCGTGACGGTCCCCTCGCCCGGGTAGTAGCCGGCCTGGGCCTTCGCGTCGATGGTCTCGGTGACGGGCTCGAACCCGGCCTCGCGGGCGACGTCGTGGTCGAGGACGCCCGTCCGGGCGGCCTCCATCTGGAAGGCCTTGACGGCGGCCGTCCCGGCCACGCCGCCGCCCACCGACGGGTTCCCGGCGACCGTCTGGCCGACCGCCCGGCCGTGGCGGTTGGCGGTCAACGCCAGCGGCACCCAGGACGGCGTGCCCGTGACGACGTGTCTCGCCTCGGCGCAGTCGCCCGCCGCGTAGACGTCCGGGAGGTTGGTCTCGCGGTACCGGTCGGCCGCGATGGCGCCGGTCGGCCCGAGGTCGACGCCGGCCGACTCCGCGAGTCCGGTCCTGGGACGCACGCCGGTGCCGAGGAGCACCATCTCGACGGGGAGCCGGTCGTCGTCGGTCACGACGGCCTCGACCCGGTCGCCGCCGGCGAGTTCCCGCACCTCGGTGTCGAGGTACAGCACGACGTCTTCGTCGCGGAGGTGCTCGGCGACGGCCTCGCTGGTGGCCTCGCTGAACCCCTTGAGGACGCGCTCGCCGCGCTGGAAGAGGTGGACCTCGAAGTCGTTGTGCGCCAGCGCCTCCGCCATCTCGATGCCGATGTAGCCGCCGCCGACCACGGCGACCGGGCCCTCGCAGTTCTCGAGGAAGTGGCAGGCGGGGCCGCTGTCCGGCTGTTCCGCGGGCGAGGACTCCCGCGAGCGCGCGACGAAGTCCCGGAGGTCCCGCCCGTCGCTCATCGACTCCAGCGTGAAGACGCCCTCGCGGTCGACGCCCGGGATGTCCGGGACGACGGCGGCCGCGCCGGTCGCGATCAGGAGGTGGTCGTAGGCCTGGACGACCTCGCCGTCCGGTCCCTCGGCGGTGACGCTGCGGTCGTCGGGGTCGATCTCGACGACCTCGTGGCCGGTCCGGAGGTCGATGTCCCGGTCCTCGCGGAACTCCTCGGGGGTGACGGAGACGAGGTCGTCGAGCGTCTGGATCTCGCCCTTGACGTAGTACGGCAGGCCGCAGGCGCCGTAGGAGACCCACTCGCCCTTCTCGAAGACGACGACGTCGAGGTCGGGGTCGTCCCGCTTGGCCTTGCTCGCGGCCGACATCCCGGCGGCGTCTCCACCCACGACGACGAACGTGCTCATGGTCGGCGGTTCGGCCGCGCGAGTGATAAAAGACGGCTCGCGGATGCGCGCCGGACGCAACCCCCGCCGGCGTCAGGGCAGTCCGAGCACGTCCTCCGCCGCGGACGCCACCTCGTCGACCTTCGACTCCGGACAGTAGACGCCGAGCCGCCACTGTGCCCGCCGGGCTCGTCGGAGCGCGGCGACGAGTTCGGAGGCCTCCTCGAGCCGCTGGACGACGTCGTCGACCACGACGCGGGTCCGCGACTCCTTCAGCCCCGGACGGGCCGGGATGTCGACGATTACGGACTCGCGGTCCACGCCAGTCCGGTCGGCTATCTCCCGGGCCGCTTGCCGCTCGTCGGCGCGGTCCATCTCGCTGACCGCCTCCGGGACGCGGTCCAGGCCCGCCCACACCGCCCGCTTGTACAGGTCCCGACGCTCGATCCGGCCCCCCAGGTCCGGCACCTCCTCACGCAGCGTGACCAGCAGGTCGTGGTCGGCCATCCGCCGGAACACCTCGACGGAGGTGTCCCCGTCGAGCAGCCGCTCGCAGGCCCGTTCCAGCATCGCGCCCGCGATCCGGGAGACGTGGTGGCGGTAGACCGTCCCGTCCATCAGCGCCCGCCCGAGCAGCAGCGACTCGGCGGTCGGGACGTTCCCCTCCGCGAGGACGAGCCGGCCGTTCCGGTAGCGCAGTGCCCGCAGCAGGCGCCCGCAGTCGATGGTGCCGTAGGGGACGCCGGTGTGGTGGGCGTCACGGACGAGGTAGTCCATCCGGTCGACGTCCAGCTCCCCGGAGACCAGCTGTCCCAGTTCGCCCTCCCCCGCGACGAGCCCGGCCACCCGGTCCGGGTCGAGGTCGTGGGACGCGAGGATGTCCGCCAGGTTCGTCTCGTACAGCAGGTCCCCCAGTTCGTCGTGGTCCCGCCCCGTGTGCCGCCGGATGACGTCCTCGGTCTGGTGGCCGTAGGGGCCGTGGCCGACGTCGTGCAGCAGCGCCGCCGCGCGGACGTGCCGCGCGCGGTCGCCCTCGACGCCGAGGTGCTGCATCGCCTCGCGCGCGAGGTGGTACACCCCCAGGGAGTGCTCGAAGCGGGAGTGCGACGCCGAGGGGTAGACGAGCCGGACCGTCGACAGCTGCTTGATGTGCCGCAGGCGCTGGACGGCCGGCGCGTCCACCAGGTCCGCCGCGACCGGGTCCAGCGGGATCCAGTCGTGGACGCTGTCCTTGATCGCGTTCATCGGGTGGCCTTCGGGGGAGGGTGGGAAAAACGCCTCGTTCGTTCGGCGCGGTAGGGCCCAGATTCGGCACCGCGGGTGTCCTCGTCGCGTGCCTCGTCAGATACAAAGCGGTCGGCGAGAAAGCGCACGCATGGTCACGTTCCTCGCGGGCGGGACGGGGACACCGAAGCTCCTCCGCGGTGCCGACGACGTCTTCGACCCCGCCGAGACGCCGGTTGTCTGCAACACCGGCGACGACGTCGAACTGGGCGGCGTCCTCGTCTGCCCGGACGTCGACACCACCCTGTTCGCGGAGGGCGACGTGCTGGACCGCGAGACGTGGTGGGGGATCGCGGACGACACCACGGAGACCCACGAGGAACTCCACAGACTCGCCGACGCGGCCGGCCTCGACTCGGGACCCAGATACCTCCCGAACGAGGCCCAGACGAGCGGCAGAGAGATCGCCCGGTGGCGCCGCTTCTCGGGCGTCGCGGAGTTCATGGAACTGGGCGACCGCGACCGCGCGCTGCACGTCACCCGGACCGGGCTGCTCAACGAGGGCCGCACCCTCACCGAGGTCACTCGCACCCTCTGCGACGCCCTCGGCGTCGAGCGGCCCGTACTGCCGATGAGCGACGACCCGGTCGCCTCCATCGTCCACACCGACGAGGGGGCGATGCACTTCCAGGAGTTCTGGGTCCACCGGCGGGCCGACCCCGCCGTCGAGCGCGTGGAGTTCCGCGGCGCCGACGCGGCGGCCCCCACCGACGCCGTCCTCGACGCCCTGGACGCGCCGGTCGTGATCGGCCCCTCGAACCCGGTGACGAGCCTCGGGCCGATGCTCGCGATGGACGCCTTCCGCGAGGCCCTCGAGTCGACGCCCGTCGTCGCCGTCTCGCCGTTCGTCGAGGAGGAGGTGTTCTCCGGTCCCGCCGGGAAGCTGCTGGCGGCGACCGGGTACGAGGCGTCGACGGCCGGCGTCGCCGAGGCGTACCCCTTCGCCGACGCGTTCGTCCTCGACGAGGCCGACGGCACGGACCTCGAGCGGCCGGTCGTCCGCACCGACACGACGCTCGGCGACCCCGAGGACGGCGAGCGAGTCTGCCGAGCGGTCGGAGAAGCCCTCGAGACGGTCGGCGCGGAGGTGACGTGAATGTTCGAGCCGCGCGTCGCCGTCGCATCGCTGTCCGGCGAATCCGACGCCGACTGGGCGAAGCAGGCCGCCCCGCACGTCGGCTGTGCGTTCCTCGGCGGCATCGCGCTGGACGACGCGACCAGGAGCGCCGCCCGGGACCTGGTCGACCGCGATCGCAACGAGTTCCTCCCGCCGGACCCGGTGGCCTTCGTCGACCGCCAGCTCGCCGCACTCGACGCAGTGGACGTGCTCCCGGCGTTCAACGTCCGGAGCGCGACGCTCGAACCCCTCGCCGAGGTCGCGACGGTCTGCGCCGACCGCGACGCCCTCGTCGAGATCAACGCCCACTGCCGCCAGGACGAGATGTGCGCCGCCGGCGCCGGCGAGACGCTGCTTCGCGACGGCGACCGGCTCTGCGAGCAGGTCCGGACCGCCGCCGACGCCGGCGCGACGGTGAGCGTCAAGGTTCGGACCGAGGTCCCGGGTGTGGACCTGCCGGCGCTCTCCGCACGACTCTCCGACGCGGGCGCCGACGTCCTCCACGTCGACGCGATGGATAGCGAACCCGTAATCGGCGAGGTGGTCGAGGCGGCGCCCGAAGCGTTCGTGATCGCCAACAACGGCGTCCGGGACCGAGAGACGACCCGCGAGTACCTCGGCTACGGCGCCGACGCCGTCTCGGTCGGCCGACCGTCCGACGACCCGGCGGTTCTCCGCCGTGTTCGGGCGGCCGTCGAGGGGTGGTTCGACGCTGGTCGGCCGGAGCCCCAACCGGAGCCGGGGGTGTCGCCGGATGCCCGGTGACGCACCCGGTCGGGACCCCGCGGAAAACGCCCAGCTCGCGCTGCTCCTGGAGGTCGCCGGGACGCCGAAACCTGGGAACGTCGACCGCCGCCGCGACTACGAGGACCTGCGGTTCGAGCACTTCCTGGCCGGCGCCGTCGGGTCGCTCCGGGGGTTCCGGCTGGCCGCCGACGGCGCCCGCGTCGGTCGCGCCTTCGAGCGCGGCGTCGAGGGGATGAGCCACCAGTCGGGCGGCAATACCCAGTTCGGCGCGCTGCTGCTACTGACGCCCCTCGTCCAGGCGGCCGCGACCGGCCGACTCAGGCGAGAAGGCGCCGCCGCGGTCGTCGAGGCGACCACCGTCGAGGACGCCTGCGACTTCTACCGCGCGTTCGAGCACGTCGACGTGGCGGTCGACGAGCCGCCGGAGGGGATCGACGACCTCGACGTCCGCCGGGGGAGCGACGCCGTCGATTCGATCCGGGACCGGGAGCTGACGCTGTTCGACGTGATGGAACTGTCCGCGCAGCGTGACGGCGTCGCCGCCGAGTGGACGAACGGGTTCGAGCGGAGCTTCGAGGCGGCCGAGTGGATCGTGGACGATGACGGACCGATCTACCGGCGCGCGTCTCGAGCGTTCCTGCGACTGCTCGCCGCCGAGGAGGACACCTTCGTCGTCACACGGAACGGCCCCGACGTCGCCGCGGAGACGACCCGTCGGGCACAGTCGGTCCTGGACGGCGACGAGGACGCCGATGAACTCGCCGAGGAGTTCCGCGAGCGCGACGTGAACCCCGGGACGACGGCCGATTTGACCGCAGCGGCCCTGTTCGTCGCCCTCGAACGCGGGCTGGAGGTGTGACCGTGGCCGACGACGCCGATTGGCCGGTCGACCTCCGGGGCGTCACCGAGTCGGTCGTGACGACGCTCGGTCCGAACGACCGCTGGAACGTCGCCGCCCTCGGGCTGTTCGCCGGCGACCCCGTAACCGCCCGCACCTGGGGGCGGACCCGGACGTGGCGCAACTTCCGCGAGCGTGGCGAGGGGTACGTCCAGTTCACGCCGGACCCCGTCGACTTCGTCGACGCCGCCTGTTCCGTCCGCGAGGCGGACGACCCGCTGCTCGAGAGCGCGGCCGCGTGGGCGCGCGTCGAGGTCGAAGCGATCGAGGAGGGCACCGAGAACGGGACGCAGTGGGTCGAGTGGGAGCTCAGACCGGTCGAGTCGGCCGTCGAGCGACGTACCGTCCCGACCACGAACCGGGGATACAACGGCGTCGTCGAGGCGACGGTGGCGGCCTCACGGCTCGGCGTCCCCGGATACGACGACGAGGAACTCCGGGAGCGACTCGCCTACTTCGCGGACGTCGTCGACCGCTGCGGCGGCGACCGCGAGCACCTGGCCTTCGATCGACTGCGCGAGCACGCCGACCTCTCGGAGTGAGTCGAACCGGGGATCGGGCGCCGTCGGAGCGTGTGAATCGACAGCACGCGACCGTCGACGCACCTTTCGAACCTTTTTTGAGTACCACAGCAGTAGGGACGTCTACCAATGGCCATCAAGCCCGCCTACGTCAAGAAGACCGCGACGCTGCTCATGGAACGATACCCGAAGGCCTTCGGCGACGACTTCGAGCACAACAAGGACCTCGTCGAGGAGCTGACCAACATCGAGTCCAAGAGCGTCCGCAACCGCATCGCCGGGTACGTCACGCGGAAGCAGCGCGCGCCGCAGGCGGCGTAGACGGGCACTCCCACCTTTCTCCCTCGCGTCTCGCGGTTCGACCCGTCCCGATCGGCCACGGATGCGTCTTTCACAACCGTTTTTGGGTGGCTCACCTTACGGCCGGCAATGACCACACGCGTAGGAGTCATCGGCGCCACGGGCGCCGTCGGCCAACGACTCATCCAGCTGCTCGACCCCCACCCGGACTTCGAGATCGCCGCGCTGACCGCCTCCCCCGCGAGCGCGGGCAAGGACTACAGCGAGGCGGCGAAGTGGCGCGTCGACACACCCATCCCGGAGGACGTCGCCGACATCACCGTCGTCGAGACCGACCCCGAGGAGGTCCCCGACGACGTCGACCTCGTCTTCTCGTCGCTGCCCTCCAGCGTCGGCGCCGAGGTCGAACCCACCTTCGTCGAGGACGGCTACGTCGTCTCCTCGAACTCCTCGAACGGCCGGATGGACGACGACATCCCGCTGACCATCCCCGAGGTCAACCCCGACCACCTCGGCCTCATCGAGGTCCAGCGCGACGAGCGCGGCTGGGACGGCGCGCTCATCAAGAACCCCAACTGCTCGACGATCACCTTCGTCCCGACGATCGCCGCCCTCGACGAGTTCGGCGTCGAGCGCGTCCACGTCGCGACGCTGCAGGCCGTCTCCGGCGCCGGCTACTCCGGCGTCACCTCCATGGAGATCATCGACAACGCCATCCCGCACATCGGCGGCGAGGCCGAGAAGATGGAGACCGAGTCCCGCAAGCTCCTGGGCGCCTTCGACGGGGCCGAGGTCTCGCTGCACGACGCCGACGTCTCCGCCTCCTGTAACCGCATCCCAACCATCGACGGCCACCTCGAGAACGTCTGGGCGGACCTCTCCGAGGACCCGACGGTCGAGGAGGTCGCCGACGCGATGCGCGACCTCCCGAGCGTCGACCTCCACTCCTCGCCCGACCAGCTCATCGAGGTCTTCGAGGACCCGATGCGGCCCCAGCCCCGCATGGACCGGATGCTCGGCGACGGCATGTCGGTGGCCGCGGGCGGCATCGAGGCGACGCCGCACGGCGTCCAGTACAACTGCCTCGCGCACAACACCATCCGCGGCGCCGCCGGCGCCTCCGTGCTGAACGGCGAACTGCTGCTCGAGGAAGGCTACATCTAAAATAGATACGTTTCGCGGAACCGCTCGCGTCCGGCGAACCGAGAGCGCGAAGCGCTCGCGGATGCTCCAGCTATCTGACCCCGTAAGTTCAAGTACCAGAACGGGACCATCGGCCGTGTGCGCTGAGAGACGCCTGCGGTCCGCCCGGGCGGGAGTGCGGCACACGGACCGCAGTCGGGAACGTGCCGCCTGTTCGCCCACCGAAACCGTCGTATGAGTCGGCCGACAGTGGCCCGTATGCGAGAACATCTGGCCGGTCGGTCGCCGCGACTCACCGCGTACTTCTGCGGCATCGCGCTGGGGCTGGCGCTGCTGGTCGCGGGACTGGAAGCGGCCCGACTCCTCGTCGTCGGCGAGGTATCCGGGACCGTCTACCTCGCCGTCGCGGGAATCGGCCTCCTCGGGGGATTGCTACTGTCGTTCGTCGCCGGCTACCTCAACGGCAGCCTGCTCGCCAGCTGGATCGCGGGGTTCGTCCCGGCCGCCGGTCGGGTCGGCTCGCCCCTCGTCGACGGGACGCTCCGGGAGATCGGCCTCGCTCTCGTCGGGTCGCTCGGCGCCGGAGTCCTGCTCGGGACGGTCGGCTACGTCGTCGCCGTCGAGAAACACCGCTACGACGCCCGGACGGCGGACCTCCCGTCACCACCGTCGAGATTCGACCTCCTCGGGCTCGTCGTCCTCTCGGTCGTCCTCGGAACGGTACTCGCGGTGCTTCCCCTCTACCTCTGAGAGACATCGTCGGTGTTATCACCGAGCCAGGCGCCGGCCCTGCATGGACATCCTGCACACCTGTCTCAACGTCGCGGACGCCGACCGCTCCGTCGAGTGGTACACCGAGAACCTGGACTTCGAGGAGTCGTGGGGCTTCGAGACCCCAGACGGCGAGACGGTCAACCGCTACGTCGCCGACGGGAACGGCGTCGAACTGCAGCTCTCCGACACCGAGGGAGAGACCCCATCCGACGAAGGCGACCTCTGGGACCACCTGGCGGTGAAGGTCGAGGACGTCGACGCGGCCTTCGAGGAGATCGACCACCACGGCGTCGTCGAGGAGCCGGGCGACCAGCCCGCCGCGGGCGCCCGGACGGCGTTCGTGAAAGACCCCGACGGCCACGTGATCGAACTCATCGAGCCGCTTGAGGACTAGACCGACCGCGCCGGGAGCACGAACACCGGCTTGTCCACCTTGTTGAGGACCGCACGGGTCGTCGACCCGATGGTGGTGATCCCGCCGCCCCGCGCCGGTCCCATGATGATCTCGTCGACGTCGTTGTCGCGCGAGAACCGGACGATCTCCCGGGCCGGCAGCCCCTCGCGGCGGATCGTCAGGACCTCGACGATGTCGGTCAACTCGACCTGCGCGACGTCGAGTGCCGCCACCCGGTCGTCGGGCTCCTCCGGGACGTCGACGGTCAGGACGTAGACTACGTCCTCCGGCTCGAGCTTCTCGGAGAGGTACCCGCAGGCGGCCTCCGTGGTCGCCGTCGAGGACGTCGCCACGAGGTACCGCGTCATCGTCGTGCCTTCGCCGGCCGCGAGTTAATCGTTTTCGCCGGGCCGGACCTGGTTGCGGAGCGGTCGGTCCTCGACCAGTCGTCCGACGTTGTCGGCGACGACGTCCGCGAGCCGCTCGTAGTACTTCGGCGTCGCGCCCGCGGAGTGCGGCGTCACGAGCACGTCGTCGAGGTTCCAGAGCGGGTGGTCGTCCGGGAGCGGCTCGGGGTCGGTGACGTCGAGGGCGGCGCCGCCCAGTCGTCCGCTGCGGAGTGACCGGACGAGAGCGTCGGTCTCGACGACCTCGCCGCGGGCGATGTTCACCAGGACGGCCCCCTGCGGCAGCGTCGTCAACTCGGACTCGCCGATCAGCCCGCGCGTCTCCTCGGTCAGCGGACAGCAGAGGACGAGGAAGTCAGTCCGGGACAGCGCCTCGTGGAGGTCGTCCTGGCCGAACACCTCGTCCACAGGACCACCCTTCTCGGGGCGGCGGCGGACGCCGAGGGTCGTCACGTCGAACGGTTCCAGCCGGTCGACGACCGCGCTGCCGATGGCTCCGAGCCCGACGACCGTCACCGTCGATCCGGCGAGTTCTCCGGGGTCGACGGGCTGCCACGTCTCCGCCCGCGCGACCTCGTGGAAGCGGCGCGAGAAGGTCAGGATCGCGCCGACCGCGTGCTCCGAGGCGTTCGGCGCGTGTACGCCGGCGGCGTTCGTCACCGCGACGCCGGCGGCTTCGAGGTGGTCCAGCGGGAGGTGACCGTAGCCCGCGTAGGCGCACGCGAAGAGGTCGAGGTCGTCGGCCCGTTCGAGCAGGTCGGCGTCGATACGGGGGCCGGTGACGACGGCCGCGTCGGCGACGAGCCGCCGTTCCTCGGCCGGGGTACGCGCGTGCCGGACCGTGTGACCGTCGAGGCGCGACCGGAGCTCGTCGGCGTACGCCGCGGCCGACAGTCGGTGGACCCCCTCGCGCAGGACGAGCAGTTCCATGGCGCGTCTTGGGTGGCGGGCCTTATCAACGTCCGCGCCGACGGGCTACAGCGACAGCGGGACGACCACCACGGGGACGTCGGCGCCCTCGACGATCCGTCGGGCCGTACTGCCCAGGGCAGGCCCCGCACTCGGCGTGCCGGCGTGGGGACCGACGACGATGACGTCCGCGTTCCGGGCGTTCGCGGCGGCGAGGACCGCGCTCGCCGGGTCGGCATCGCCGTCCAGCCGCTCGGTCTCGACCTCCGCGGTACCGATCAATCGCGCGTTCGCCACGTTGAGCGCGTCGTCCGCGTCCCTGGCGTCTTCCCCGGGGACCGAGACCACGGTGACGCGGTCGTCGGAACCGAGCCGCTCGGCCAGGTAGTCGCAGGCGGCGGCCGTCGTGTGGACGGAGTCGGTCGCGACGAGGTGGTGCATACCTGGAGGGTCGGCGGTCCGGCCCCACGAAGCTTCAGGTCGGCACGAATCGCGCCGCTTACCACCCCCGGCGCTCGCACCGTCCGGTATGACGAGTCGTCGGCAGTGGGCGACGCTGGGGGTGGCGACGTTCGCCCGGTTCGCAGGCGCCATCCTGATGGGAACGGCCCTGGCCGTGGTCGTCGAGGCGCGGGCGTCGGCGTTCGCCGCCGGCCTCGTGGGGACCGCCTACTACGCCGGGCTGATGCTGTTCTCGCCGTTCTGGGGCGCGCTCGCGGACATCACCGGCCGTCGGCGACAGGTGCTGATCGTCACCGGGATCGGCGGCGTCCTGGCGATCCTCCCGCTGCTCGTCGCCGACACCGTCGCGGTCGCGATCGGATCGCGAGGCGTCTACGCCGCGTTCCTCGCCGGCTTCGCGCCGGTCGCCCTCGCCATCGTCAGCCACCACGGCGGGACGACGGGACGGGGCCGGTCCATCGGCATCTTCAACAGCACCCGCTCGGGCGGGTTCGCGCTCGGCTACGTCGTCGCCGGCGGGCTGCTGGAGTACGTCACGCCGGTCGACATCTACTGGGCCGTCGCGGCGGTGACGTTCGTCTCGACGGTCGCGCTGGTCTTCGTCGTCGACCCGACGCCCTCTCCGGACGCGGACCCGACCGCCCGCGAGGTGCTGGCCGAGACCCGACGCCGGCTCTTCCCGGCGCCGGACGAGCGGTCCCACTTGACCCGGAACGGGCTGCTGTGGCTCTACGTCGCCACGGCACTGCGCAACGTCGCGGTGCTGGGTATCATGTCAGTCGTGGCGCCGTACCTCGTCACCGTCGTCGGCGTCTCCCAGGTGCTGATGGGCGTCCTGCTGGCGTTCAACCACGGCTCCCAGGTCGGCTTCATGTACGGGCTCGGCGTCGTCGCCGACCACGTCGGCCGGAAGCCGCTGGTCGTCGTCGGAATGGCCGGCAGCGCCGTCTTCGCCCTCATGGCCGCCGGGTTGACCGCCGCTCCGCCCGGCCCGCTCCGCCTCGCCGCGGGCGTGGCGACGTTCGTCGTCCTCGGCGGGTCGTTCTCGGCGATGACGATCGGTTCCCTGGCGTTCGTCAGCGACGTCGCCCCCATCGAACGCGAGTCGGAACTGCTGGGTATCCGCGAGACGGCGAAGGGGGTGGGCGGGGTCGTCGGCCCCACGCTCGTCGGCGGCGTCGCGACGCTGTACAGCTACGAACTCGCCTTCGCGGGCGCGAGCGCGGTTGGGTTCGCGGCCGCCGGGCTCGTCGCGTGGGGACTGGTCGAGACCTACGACGCGGAGACCCGGTCGGTGGTCGTCGAGTAGGTACAGGAAGCCGGAGCCGGCCGTTTCGGGGACGACGGTTTTTAACCCATCAAGGCGAAACCGGGGGTAATGGCCACCATCAAGGACAGCGTCCACGACCACATCGCGGTCGAGGGGGTCGCCGAGGACCTCCTCGACACCCCCGAGGTCCAGCGACTCCGCCGGATCAAGCAGCTCGGCACCGCGGAGCTCGTCTACCCGAGCGCGAACCACACCCGGTTCGAGCACTCCCTGGGCGTCTACCACCTCGCCACCCAGGCACTGGAGCACCTCAACCTCGAGGGCCGGACCGCCGAGCGCCTGCGGGCCGCCGCCATCCTCCACGACGTCGGCCACTGCCCGTTCAGCCACAACATCGAGGACATCGTCGCCCGCCACACCGGCAAGATGCACGACGAGGTCGGCGACCTCCTGGAGGGCGGCGAGGTCGAGCGGGTCCTCGCCTTGCACGACATCGACCCCGGCACGGTCGCCGACCTGGTGGCCGGCGAGGGCGAGTTCGGCCAGCTCGTCTCGGGGGAGCTCGACGTCGACCGGATGGACTACCTCGTCCGGGACGCCCACCACACCGGCGTCCCCTACGGCACCATCGACACCGGCCGGCTCGTCCGTGAGCTGCGGTTCGTCGACGGCGAACTCGTCCTCGCGGAGGGGAACGTCCAGACCGCCGAGTCGCTGCTGCTCGCCCGGGCGCTCATGAACCCCGTCGTCTACAACCACCACGTCGCCCGCATCTCGAAGGCGATGCTCCGCCGGGCGACGGAGGCGCTGCTGGACGCCGGGGCGGTCGAGCCCCGGGAGCTCCGCCGGATGGACGACCGCGACCTGACCGTCGCGCTGCGGACCTGCGGGGCGACCGCCGAGTTCGCCCGGATGCTCGACACCCGGGACCTCTACAAGCGGGCGGTCTGGGCGGAGATCAGGGACGTCCCGGAGGCGGTCCTCGAGGCCGACCACGAGGCGATCCGCGAGTACGAGCGCGACATCGCCGACCGGGCGAACGTCGACGAGGAGGCCGTCATCCTCGACGTCCCCTCGCGGCCGAAGATGCGCGAGTCGACGAGCCGGGTGGTCGTCAACGGCGAGGTCCGGAAACTCGACAGCCAGTCCACGATGGTGAAGGCGCTCCGCCGGGCCCAGAAGGAGCAGTGGCGGATGGGCGTCTACGCCCCCGAGGACGTCGCCGAGCGCGTCGGGCAGGCGACCGAGGACGTGCTGGGTCTGGACCTCGAGGCGCTCGTCGTGGACGTCCGCAAGGGCGTCAACACCACCCTGGACGAGTACTGACCGCCCGGCCGGCGGTCGGGGTCGTCGGCCGCGTCGTCCAGCGTGGTACTTAACTGTCTCGGTGGTCACGGAGGTACCATGCATCCGGTTCCGGACTGCGGCGGGGTCTGCTGCGGGGTCGTCCGATGAGCGACGGGATCGACGGCGATCCGGCGCAGATACTGCTCGTCGAGGACAACCCCGGCGACGTCCGCCTCACCCAGGAGGCGTTCAAGGAGGGCCAGATCGACAACGACCTCCACGTCGTCGAGGACGGCGTCGAGGCGCTGGACTTCCTCTTCAAGCGCGGCGAGTACGCCGACGCGCCCTGTCCGGACATCGTCCTCCTCGACTTGAACCTCCCGCGGAAGAACGGCGACGAGGTCCTCGAGGAGATGCGCGCCGACGAGACCCTCCAGTACGTCCCGGTCGTCGTCCTGACGAGTTCGGAGGCCCAGGAGGACGTCGTCAAGTCCTACGAGTTGAACGCCAACGCCTACCTCACGAAGCCCGTCGACCCGGTGGACTTCATCGAGGTCGTCCAGTCCTTCGAGCAGTTCTGGCTCTCCATCGTTCGGCTGCCGGAGTGCGAGGAGTAGAGTAGACCTCGCCGCCCTCAGAACGACGGCATGACCTCTTCCTCGTAGAACTCCAGGAACTCCTCCTGCTGCTGGCCGATCTGGTGGACGTGAACGCTTTCGAAGCCGCTATCGACGAACGCCTCGATCTTCTCGATGAAGTCGTCCGCGTCGGGGCCGCAGACGACCTGTTCGGCGATGTCCTCCCGGTCGACCATCGTCGCGGTCTGCTCGTAGTGGGCCGGCGTGGCGAGTTCGCGGCCGAGTTCGCCGGCCATCGCGGCGTTGGGCCACGTCTCGAGGGCCGTCTCGATCGCGTCGTCCTCGTCCTCCGCGTAGCAGGCGTGGAACTGGCCGAAGTGCGGCTCCGTCTCGCCCTCGTTGCCCTCCTCGTACCGGTCGACGAGGCCCTCGTCGGGCGAGGTGGACATGAGGCCGTCGCCGTAGTGTCCCGCCGCGGCCGCGGAGGTCTCGCCGCCCGCGGCCACCACGACGGGCGGGAGCTCGTCCGGGAGCGTGAACACGCGGGCGTTCTCGACGGTGAAGTGGTCGCCGCGGTAGGTCTTCTCGCCGCCCTCCCAGAGCAGCCGGATGATCTCGATGGCCTCCTCGAGCTTCTCGAGGCGGACGTCGTGCGGCGGCCAACGCTCGCCGGTGACGTGCTCGTTGAGCCGCTCGCCGGTGCCGACGCCGAAGATGAACCGACCGTCGAGCTGGGTGGCGGCGGTCGCGGCGGCCTGGGCGACGACGGCGGGGTGGATGCGGATGATCGGCGCGGTGACGGCCGTCCCGACCGGGATGCGCTCGGTCCCGTGGGCGATGGCGCCGAGGACGCCCCAGACGAACGGGCTCTCGCCCTGCGCGGTGGTCCAGGGGTGGTAGTGGTCGGAGACCATCGCGTAGTCGACGCCGCGGCGCTCGGCGTCGGCGACGTACTCGACCATCTCGTCGGGCTCGTGCTGCTCGCTCAGGCAGGCGTAACCGAGTTCGGGCATACCCTAGCTGGCGCGGCGAGGAGGAAAGGCGACGGGCCGGCAGGTGCATGCCGGCTGCAACGCGAACGGGTTTTACGCACCGCACCCCAGGTCACCGGCATGGAACTCCCGGGGACGATACTCGCGGGCGAGGACTACGAACCGGTCGAGGGCCGTGTCGTCGTCGAGGACGGTGAGATCGTCGAGGTCGAGGAGACGGCCACGGCCTCGACCGACATCATCTGTCCGGCGTTCGTCAACGCCCACACCCACGTCGGCGACTCGATCGCCAAGGAGGCCGGCCGCGGCCTCTCGCTGGACGAACTCGTCGCGCCGCCGGACGGCCTGAAGCACCGGCTGCTCGAGGAGGCCTCCAGGGAGGAACTCGTCGAGTCGATGCAGCGGTCGCTGGAGTTCATGGAGGCCGGCGGGACGACCGCCTTCCTCGAGTTCCGCGAGGGCGGCGTCGCGGGCGTGGAGGCGCTGCTGGACGCCGCGGGCAACCTCGACGTCGAGCCGGTCGTCTTCGGCCGCGAGGAGGTCGAGGTGCTGGACGTCGCCGACGGCTTCGGCGCCAGCGGCGCCCGCGACGCCGACTTCTCGGCGGAGCGGAAGGCCGCCCACGAGGCGGGCAAGCCCTTCGGCATCCACGCCGGCGAGCGCGACGCCCACGACATCAACTCCGCGCTGGACCTCGAGCCCGACTTCCTCGTCCACATGGTCCACGCCGAGGAGATCCACCTGGAGCGCGTCGAGGACAGCGATACGCCGATCGCGGTCTGCCCGCGCTCGAACCTCGTGACGGGCGTCGGGGTCCCGCCGGTGGCCGACCTGCTGGAGCGGACGACCGTCGCCCTCGGGACGGACAACGTGATGCTCAACAGCCCCTCGATGTTCCGGGAGATGGAGTTCACCGCGAAGCTCTGCGACGTGACCGCCCCCGAGGTGCTCCGGATGGCGACGCGGGCCGGCGCCGAGATCGCCGGCCTGAACTGCGGCGTGATCGAGCCGGGTCGCGAGGCCCGGCTGCTGGTACTCGACGGCGACTCCGACAACCTCGCCGGCGTCCGCGACCCCGTCCGGGCCGTGGTCCGCCGCGCCGGAGTGGACGACGTCGCGGACGTCATCTCGCCCTGAAGCCGCCGTCTCTCCCCCGTCTCGTGTGTAAAACGGTCGAAAGGTGTTTGTGCGGGTACGCCCAAGACCGTGTCGTGTGGTGACAATGTACAACTGTATCCTCGTTCCGACGGACGGGTCGGCCGGCATGTCGCGGGTCATCGACCACGCCTCGGACCTCGCCGACGCCCACGACGCCGCCGTGCACTTCCTCTACGTCGTCAACACGGCCAGCTTCGCCAACCTCCCCATGGAGACCTCCTGGGAGAGCGTCACGACCATGCTGCGCGACGAGGGCGAGGACGCCCTCCGCGCCGCCGAGGAGCGCTCGCGGGCCGATCGGGTCGTCACCGCGATGCGGGAGGGGCCGCCGAGCCGCGAGATCGTCGACTACGCCACCGAGGAGGGCTGCGACCTGATCGTGATGGGCACCCACGGTCGCGGCGGGCTCAACCGCCTGCTGCTCGGCAGCGTCGCCGAGCGGGTCGTCCGCTCCTCGGAGGTCCCCGTGTTGACGGTCCGCGTCGGCGCGACGGACGAGGACGCCCGGGAGGCCGACCTCCAGCGTGAGGAGGCCCTGCCGGGCGACGAACGACAGAAACCGGCGCGGGCAGACCCGGGAGCCACCGAGATACTCGAGTAGCGAGGGTCGGAGCGGAGCGAGACCCTCGAGTAATCAGGCGGGGCGGAGGTGCTCGCAGTCGCCGGCCGAGACCCGCTTCTCGCCGTCGTCGGTCGCGACGACGAGCGTGCCCGGGAACTCCACGTCGACGGCCTCGCCGACGACCTCCCCGCCGGGCGTCTCGACGCGGACCCGCCGACCGAGCGTGGTGGCGAGGTCGCGCCACGCCGGCAGGACGCTCTCGGGGTCGGCCCGCAGCTCGTCGAATCGCTCGAGGATGCGCCGCGTCAGGTCGGCGCGGTCGACGTCACCCACCTGTTCTCCGATCGTCGTCGCCGTCTCCGGGACCTCGTCGGCGTCGACGTTCGCGTTCAGCCCGATGCCGACGACCACCCACGAGACCCGGTCGGCCTCCCCCTCCATCTCCGTGAGGATGCCGACGAGCTTCTTCTCGTCGTCACCCACCAGAACGTCGTTCGGCCACTTGATCCCCGCGTCGACGCCGACCTCGCGGACGGCCTCGGTGGTCGCGACGGCCGCCGCGAGCGTGTAGACGGGGACCTGCGCCGGCGGGAGGTCCGGCCGGCAGACGATGCTCAGCCAGACGCCGCCCGACGGCGAGGACCACGCGCGGTCCAGGCGGCCGCGCGCGCCGGTCTGCTCGTCCGCCAGGACGACGACGTCCGCGGCGCCCTCGCCGGCCAGTGCGCGCGCCCGGTCGTTCGTGCTCCCGATGCTGTCGTGGAACTCCACCTCGAAGGGCGCGTCCAGCCCGAACTCGACGGCCGCGCCGCCGAACTCCGGGACGCCGGCCAGGACGTAGCCGTCGTCGCGGCTCTCGACCGCGAAGCCCGCCTCGCGGAGCGCCTCGACGTGCTTCCAGACGGCGGCGCGCGAGACCTCGAGTCGGTCGGCCAGGTCCGGGCCCGAGACGGGGCCGTCGGCCAGCCCCTCCAGCACCCGGCGTCGCGTCTCCTGCATACCCGGGCGTTGGCGCGGGAGGGTAAATAGCCACCCCGAACGGGGCCGCAGCCGTTCCCTGGCCGGACCGTGCTACCGTT
The DNA here is from genome assembly GCF_013391105.1 of Natronomonas salina. Lineage (NCBI taxonomy): Archaea > Methanobacteriati > Methanobacteriota > Halobacteria > Halobacteriales > Natronomonadaceae > Natronomonas > Natronomonas salina. Next base: position 3,632,104 of record NZ_CP058335.1, on the reverse strand, counting down.
GCACACGCAGGCAGAACCCACTCCGCCGTCAGGCGTCGACTCTCCGGGTCGAGCAGTCCGGGGAGTGCCGCGAACCGACCGCCGGCCGGAGAACCCTACGATACCATGGCACGACATACACACAATCAGGGCAGAGACACCGGACGGGACGACGACCAGCAGCGCCACCGAAACGACCAGCAGGGCGAACGCCGAGGCCAGTGGACGCAGCAACGGACCCACGAGCAGGGTCAGCAGGGACAGGGAAGTCAGCGAGGCCACGGCGGACCGCAGGGACGAGGACAGGGCCACGACCGTCAGCACGGAGGCCAGCAGTCTCGTCAGCAGAACCAGCAGTACGGTCAACAGCGGAACCAGCAGCACGCGGGCGGTCAGCAAGGTCAGCACCAGCAGCGCCAGGGTCGACGAGGACAGCAGGGCCGGGACCAACAACAGGGCCAGCGACAGGGGCAGCAGCACCAGAGCGGTGGCCACAGCCAGCAAGGCGGCAACCAGTCCGGTCGCGGACAGCCCGGCGGCTACACCCAGGGTGGTCGCCGGCAGGAGGGCCAGTACCAGCAGGGGCAGCCGGGACAGCCGGACCGGAACCGTGACCAGCAACGCGGCGGACAGAACCGTCAGCGATCCGGCGGCCAGCGGGGCGGCCACGATCAGCGAGGCCAGCAGCACCAGCAAGGTGGACGGCAGCAGAACCAGCAGAACCAGCAGAGGGGACAACAGCAGGGCCAGCAGCGCGACCAGGGGCAGCGCGGCGGCCAGTCAGGCATCAGTCGGGGGAGCCAGCAGCAGAGCTCGGAGAGGCAGCAGTACGGAAACCAGCAGCAGCAGGGTGGCCGCCAGTCCGGATACGGCGGTCGTCAGCACGGTCACGGAAATCAGCAGCACGGCCACGGCACGCAGCAGCAGGGACACGGCAGCCAGCAGAACCACGGCGGCACCCAGCAGGGACAGGCTCGCGAGCAGGCGCGCCACCAGAGTCGCGACCAGCAGTCGGAGCCGTCACAGTGGCGGGAGCACGACGCGCCGAACCAGATGGACCGCGAGCAGCGCGGCGCCGAACGGCGGCAGCGCCGCTAGAACGGCACGTCGTCGGCGTCGAACCCCTGCGGCGTCCCCTCGTCGCCGACGCCGGTCTCGGTCTCGACCGCGGATATCTCCGGAATCTCCTGGACGAGCCGCGTCTTCAGCGCCTGGGTCGTCATCGGCGAGATACCGCAGCCGGAGCAGGCGCCGCCGAGACGGATACGGACGCTCCCCGCCTCCAGGTCGAGGTGCTGGATGGCCGCGCTGCCGCCGTGCATCTCGATCTGCGGGAAGTTCCGCTGGAGGAAGACGGTGATCCGCTCGCGCAGGTCGTCCTCGTCGACGGCGGCCGCGGTGGACCCGTCGTCCGCGGGGTCGATGGAGTGGGTGGTCATCGCCGTCAGTACGTCGGGGACGCGCTTAACGGTATGGTGGGGTCCCGGCGCGAAAAGAGGCAGAACTGTACGTTCGGGTCGACCGTTACAGCCGCTCGATGATCGTCGCGATGCCCTGGCCGAAGCCGATGCACATCGTCGAGAGGCCGTACTGACCGTCGCACTCCTCGAGCTGGTAGGGGAGCTTGCCGACGAGCGCGCTGCCGGTCGCGCCGAGGGGGTGCCCGTGGGCGATGGCGCCGCCCCAGACGTTGGTGTCCTCCCAGTCGGCGCCGGTCTCCTCGAGCCAGGCGGCGACGACGGCGGCGAAGGCCTCGTTGACCTCGAAGCGGTCGATGTCGTCGATCGACATGTCGTTCTGCTCGAGGATCTCCTTCGTCGCGGGGATCGGCCCGGTGAGCATCGTGATCGGGTCGACGCCGACGACGTGGCTGTCGACGATGCGGGCCATCGGGTCCCAGCCGTGTTCCTCGGCGGCCTCCTCGCTGGCGATCAGCAGACCGCCCGAGCCGTCGACGATACCCGAGGAGTTCCCGGCGTGGTGGTAACCGTTCTCCGGGCTCCGGAAGGACGGTGGGAGCTGCGAGAGCTTCTCGACGGTCGTGCTCGGCCGCGGGTGCTCGTCCTCCTCGACGGTGACCGAGTCGCCCTCGAGGTCGGTCTCGACGGGGACGACCTGGTCGTCGTACTTGCCGGCCTCGGCGGCCTCGCCCCAGCGGGACTGCGACTCCGCGGCGAGTTCGTCGAGGTACTCCCGGGAGAAGCCGTACTCCTCGGCGATGCGCTCGGCGCCCTCCCCCTGCGTCGTGAGCTCGTCGAAGTACTCGAAGTAGGTGTCCGTGACGCTCTGGCCGTCCGAGCCCATCGGGACGCGGGTCATGTGCTCGACGCCGCCGGCGATGATGACGTCGTGGTGGCCGGCGGCGACCTGGCCGGCGGCGAAGTTGATGGCCTGCTGGCCGGAGCCGCACATCCGGTTGAGCTGGACGCCCGGGACGCCGTCGCCCCAGCCGGCGACCATCGGCGCGAGCCGGGCGATGTTGAGCCCCTGCTCGTCGACCGGCGTCACGCAGCCGTAGATGACGTCCTCGACGGTCTCGGGGTCGAAGTCGTTGCGCTCGCGGAGCGCCGTCAGCGGTTCGGCGGCGAGGTCCTGCGGGTGCGTGTCGCTGAACGAGCCGTCGCGCTTGCCGAACGGCGTCCGTACGGCGTCGACGATGACTGGCGTACTCATGTGTCCTGTGAACACACGGTAAGGTCCGACTTGGGCGTTGCGGTGTGGATAAGAGGGACGTTGAAAAGGCACCGACGAACGCCGGCCCACCCCTTCGAATCGAAGTGGGTATCGGTCCTCACCGTTGCAGGGCTGTCGAACTAACCCGGCAGCATCCTGTCGACGACCCACTCCGCCGGCGGGTCGTCGAACGGCCACTGTCCGCACTTCGGCTTGTCGAGCGGCTCGCCGGTCTTGTGGGCGTACCAGCGCTGCTTGTGTCCCAGCCGGTAGTGGCAGATTTCCGGCTGGCGTTTCTCCCAGTAGATGGTCCGCATCGAGGGGACACCGTCCGGTTCCGGCGGGAGCGTCTCGTAGCTCGAGACCGTCTGGGACTCCTGGAGTTCGGTCATCCTGTCGCGAGCCGAGGTGACGGGGGCGACGGCCCACACCAGGCTCCCGGCGACGATGAGGACGACGACGCCCGCGACGACGGCCTGCCTGGGTGGCGTCCGCGCCCGCGCGACCAGCAGTCCGGCGCCGACCGCGAGGAACACCACCAGCAGGACGAGCTCGATGGCCCCCTGGAACTCCAGGAAGACCTGGAGAGCGTACACCGCCCCGCCGGCGCCGACCCACCAGTACCGCTCCGGGTCGTCCAGGATGGCCCGCGCCCAGCCGTACGCGCCGAGCGGGACGAGCAGCGCCCCGTAGCCGAGTTCGACGACGACCCCGAGGAGTCGGCCCGCCACCGAGTAGTTCTCCACGCCGTAGATGGAGCCAAGCACGGTCTCGAGGAAGAGGGGGATGGCCAGCCCCGCGGCGACGAACGGGAGGACGACGGCTGCGGCGACCAGGAGGCCACCGAGGACGGTCCGGCCCGCGGCGCGTCGCCCGCCGCGCTGGTAGCCCATCGCGACGACGAGGAGGGCGATAGGAGCGCCGAGTTGCCAGAATCCCGCGGCGGCCGCGGCAGCGGCGCCGCTCCAGGCCGGCCGGTCGCTCACGGCGAGGAGCAGGGCCGCCGCGCCGAGCGCGAACGCGAAGTACTTCGGCCGGATGCCGGCGAACGGGTAGGTGTAGAGCGACGGGAGGGCGAACGTCGCGACGCCGGCGACGAAGCCCGCGAATCCGTCGTCCGTCACCCGGTAGGTGAGCAGGCCGACGAGCGCCACGCCAGCGACGACGGTCGCGACCGCGACGGCAACGCTCAGCAGGTGGAGGAGGTGCATGTCGCCGCCCGCGAGCAGTGCGAGCACGGTCGTCACGCCGTAGATGAGCGGCGGTTTGAGGTCCCAGAAGTCGACGTACGGGGTCGCTCCCTGGGTGATGTACCATCCGGCGTGCTGGAACAGCGCCGAATCGTCCGAGACGTAGTAGGGAGCGACCCGGAAGCCCTCCCACGTCCCCCACGCCAGCAGCGCGATCGCGACCCCGACGAGCAGTGCGAACCACCGTCGTTCGATCCAGCCTCGCCATTCCGACCGGGACTCGTCCATCGACAGCGGGACCTTCGCCACAGGTCACCAATTTCTTGTCGGATTATCGAGCACCTGGAAATTTTCAGTCAATTAACCACTAGGTACACAGCGCAATTCTCCCGCTAATCGGCCTCCACCCCGGCTCTCGGGTGGCCGCGGCGGTCGCCGGTATCAATCAGCACTTCCGTCGGAACGTGTCATACGCTAGTATGCAGGCGTCGCCAACGGGGGAGGGACTGCAGCCCTCGGTACCGGACGCGCTGGTTCCGCTGCTCGATCTCCCGGCCTGGCAACGGCTCCTCGTCGTGGTCCTCGTCAGCGTCATCGCCGCGAGGCTCGTCAACGCGGCCACCGGGCTGGTCGTTCGTCGGCTCTCGCAGTCCGAGACCGGTCTCGACGAGGTGGTCGCCCAGGAGCTCCGCCTCCCGCTCTACGCGACGACCGTTCTCGGAGCCGTCTACTTCAGCACCGGCCTCGTGGCCCAGCTGTCCATCCCGCTCGAGCAGATCCAGGTGGTCGTCGCGCGACTCGCGGTCACCGGTATCGTCGCCGCCTGGACCTACGGCGCCATCCGGATCGGACGCCGGAGCCTCGAGGTGGTCCGCGATAGCGACACCCAGTACCAGTTCGCGCCGATCCTGAAGAACGTCTGGACGTTCACCGTCGTCATCGCGGCCGCCATCACCCTCGTATCCATCTGGGGCGTCAACCTCACGCCGCTGCTGGCCGCCGGCGGTATCGTCGGCATCGTCGTCGGCATCGCCGCCCAGGACACCATCTCGAACTTCATCGGCGGCATCTCGCTGTTCTTCGACAACACCTACAAGCTGGGCGACTTCGTCCTGCTGGAGTCGGGCGAGAAGGGGACCGTCGTCGACATCGGCATCCGGTCGACGACCATCCTCACGCCCGACTACGTCCTCGTCACGGTCCCGAACTCGGTGCTCAACACCGCGCAGGTGATCAACCAGTCCGCGCCGAAACGCCGGATGCGCATCCGCGTCGACGTCCGGGTGCCCTACGACGCCGACCTCGACGTCGCGGAGGCGTGCATGTTCGAGGCGGCGGCGGAGGCCGGCAGCGTCCTCGAGTCCCCCTCCCCGCAGGTCCGCATCCAGCAGTACGCCGACCGGGGGATCGAGTACGAGCTACACGTCCACATCTCGAGTCCACTCCGGCAGCCCCAGGCCCGCCACGACGTGTACCGAGCGCTGAACGCCGCCTTCGACCGCGAGGGGATCGAACCGCCCTACCAGGGCCAGGAGGTCCAGTTCCGGGAGGAGCGAGCGGTCGACGACGAGGACGATGGACCGTCCGAGACCGAGTAACCTCCGCTACTTTATCCCATCAAATAAGATAGGAAAGATGTCAAATTCGGCTAAACGATCGGGTTTAGGGCCGATATTCGAGGTTCATCACCCTCGCTGTACCGCGAAATTCGATATAGTAGTATCCAGTTTGCTATTTATACCAACGGTACGAGAGGGGTTGCGTTACTTTCTGGCGAGCGTCTTTCCTGGTCGCAGAAACGACCAGTGGGAGAACTGTATCGCCCTGCGGCAGTCGTTGGAAAAGTACAATTACGCCCGGCTACAAGGCCGGTGTATGGCCCTTTCGCTCGAAGACGAGTGCCCCGAGTGCGGCGAGGACGAGTTCTACAAGGCCGCGAGTACCCAGCTCCAGCTCGGCCAGAAGCAGAAGTGGCACTGCGCCAACTGCGACTACGGGTTCGTGACGATCGACGGGATCGACACCCGGGCCTGACGGTCGGGAAGACCAACGCCCGCGATCCGTCTCGTCGAGGAGTCCCACCGGGTTCCCACTCTTCACCCCGCGCCTCGGTGGTCAGTCTCCGGCATCTCATCCCACTTCCGATAGAAGTTAGAACCATTTGCTGATAGACTCCGAGATCGGATGAATCTCGGTTGAGGTCCTCTCCCGTACTCTTGCGACCCGCTGATGGAGACGCCACCCCTGGGGTTCACGCGTCAGATAACGTGCCCTAAATCTCGACGTCCGTTCTATGCTTGCAGTGATCAGATATGGGAGGGAATTCGCCGATTCTCCGATGACGAATCACCGATGGCCCGATGCTGGGTAATTGAGAACTATCCCTAGTCGATACCGTTCCAGAAGTCACACGAAAACTGGGGGAAACGAAGGATTTCCCTGAAGCGACTGGCCTCAGCTTCGACCAGTTTGCGCCGGTCCCCCAAGGGAGCGATCGATTTCTTTTCCGGGGCTGTTCTAGCTCTGATTCCTGTTTACAAGCGAAACGAGGTGTGTGAGATTCGGCAGGGCAGTTCTCGAAACCGAGATACCTCCTGCTGGGTCGTCTACCCCTGTTCTCGTGCGCGTCGGGATGCAAATCTGAGTTTCTCGAGTGCCGAAGACTCCAGAATTCCCCCATCTGAACATCGCAACGGCGGGTTTGAGTCAACCGTAGGTGATCAAGCCTAAACGTCGGATTCCGTTGAATCCCTTTCATCAGACCTACTCGAATCGATTCCTCGCTCGGTCGCGCCATACCAGTAACTCGTCACGCGCCGTCTAACTGACGGCAGATGTCCATCGAATCGGCAGCCGCTAGCCAATCCATACGAAACTCGTAAACTATATGTCGCGATAGAGAACACGAAAACGGCGAAGAGAATAGACCCACAGGTAGGAGCCTTCTATCCGTCAAAAATAGGCGTTCCGCTATTCGTCGTCCAGCTCTCGCCAGGACAGCCGGGGGTTTCTGGCGGCCGAGACCTGGTCGATGCGGCGTGCGGCCGTCCGCTCGGGCGCCGACGCCAGGGTCTCGTCGCTGTCCGCCCGGGCGGCGTCGAACGCGGCGGCGAGCTGGTCGAGCGTCCGGCGGTTCTCGATCTCGGTTGGTTCGGTCATCAGCGCCTCGCCGACGATCTCCGGCCACTTCGTCGTCGGCGGGTGGACGCCGTAGTCGAGCATCCGCTTGGCGACGTCGGCGGCGTCCTGCTCGCCCGCGCTGGCGACGAACTCGTGGTGGAAGGGTTCGAACGGCACCTCGTAGTCGATCTGCTCGGCGAGGTAGTTGGCGTTGAGGACGGCCTTCGCGCTGGCGTCCGAGAGCCCCTCGTCGCCGAGTCGTGCGATGTAGGCGTATGCCTTCACGAGGACGAGCCAGTTGCCCTGGTAGCCGTGGACCTTCCCGATGGAGTTCTCGGGCGCGTACAGCTCGTAGTCCCCGTCGGACTTCCGGACGTGGGGGTCCGGGAGGAACTCGGCGAGTTCTTCGGTGACGCCGACGGGGCCGGCGCCGGGACCGCCGCCGCCGTGCGGCGTCGCGAACGTCTTGTGGACGTTGTAGTGCATGACGTCGAATCCCATGTCGCCCGGGCGGCCGCGCCCGAGCAGGGCGTTGAGGTTCGCGCCGTCGTAGTACAGCAGACCGCCGACGTCGTGGACGAGTTCGGCGATCTCGACGATGTCGCGCTCGAAGAGCCCGAGGGTGTTCGGGTTCGTCAGCATGAGCGCGGCGGTGTCGTCGGTGAGCGCGGCCTCGAGAGCCTCCAGGTCGACGCGGCCGTCGTCGGAGGGCAGCGACACGACGTCGTAGCCGGCCATCGCCGCGCTGGCGAAGTTGGTGCCGTGGGCGGAGTCCGGGATGACGACCTCGCTGCGGTCGTCACCGTTGGCCTCGTGGTAGGCCCGCGCGACGAGGATGCCGGCGAACTCCCCGGCGGCGCCGGCGGGCGGCTGGAGCGTGACGGCGTCCATCCCGCCGATGCGGCCGAGGTAGTCCTGGAGCCGATACTGGAGCTCCAGGGTCCCCTGCGTGGAGCGCTCCGAGCGGCCGGGGTGGACCGCGGCCTTCGGGTGGGCGGCGACGTCCTCGGTGAACTTCGGGTTGTACTTCATCGTACAGGACCCGAGCGGGAACGGCCCCGACTCGACGCCGTAGTTCATCTCCGAGAGTCGGGTGTAGTGCCGCGCGAGCTCGGGTTCGCTGAGCTTCGGCAACTCGACGCTGTCGCGGGTGAGGTCGTCGGGGAGCGAGGAGTCGACGGCCACCGACTCGGCGTTCTTCTCCGAGAGCAGCGGCTCGTAGGTGTCCTCGTCGTCGGTCCACCGCGCCTGGTCGAAGGTCAGCGGGTCGTCGGTCATCGCGCGGCCACCTCGAAGGCGTCGACGAAGCCGTCGATCGCCCGTTCGTTGGTCTCGGTCGCACAGACCTGCACCTGGTGTTCGTCGACGACGTGGACCGCGTAGCCGTCGGCCTCGAGGTCGGCGGCGACGGCCGCCGCGGGCTGGTCGGTCCGGACGACGAACTCCCGGAAGTGGTGGCGGTCGTGGATCGGCGCCTTCACCCCGCCGATCTCGTCGAGCCGAGCGGCCAGGTCGCGGGCGCGGGTGACGCAGTCCTCGGCGAGTTCGACGAGACCGTCGGGGCCGAGCCACGCGACGTGCATCGCGGTCCGGAGGGCGACCCACGCTTGGTTCGTACAGATGTTGGAGGTCGCCCGCTCGCGGCGGATGTGCTGTTCCCGCGTCTGGAGAGTGAGCGTGTACGCCCGGCGGCCGGTCGCGTCCTCGCCGGCGCCGACCAGCCGGCCGGGGACCTGCCGGAGGAACTCCTCGCGGCAGGCGAACAGCCCCAGGCCCATCCCGTAGGCCGTCGACAGCCCGAGCGTCGCGGCGTCACCGACGACCACGTCCGCCCCAACGCTCGCGGGTTCCTCGAGGAGCGCGAGCGCGACCGGGTCGGAGCCGAGGACGAACAGCGCGTCGTTGTCCTCGGCGATGTCGCCGACGGCCTCGAGGTTTTCCTCGATGGTCCCGCGGACGGTCGGGTTCTCGGCGTAGACGAGGAGCGTCTCCTCGTCGACGGTGTCTGCCAGGACGTCGACGTCGACGTTGCCGTCCGCCAACGGGTACTCCTCGACGGCGACGTCGTGGCCCCCGACGTAGTTCTCGAGGGTGCCCCGTCGACCCTCGTGGATCGTCTCGGGGACGAGGACGCGCGACCCGTCGACCGACCGGACGCGCGTCGCGAGCGTCGCCGCCTCGCCGAGCGCCGACGCCGCGTCGTACATCGAGCAGTTCGCGACCCCGAGACCGGTCAGTTCGACGAGCATCGACTGGTACTCGAACAGCGCCTGCAGGAAGCCCTGGGCGACCTCCGGCTGGTACTGGGTGTAGCTGGTCAGGAACTCCGAGCGCTGCGAGAGGTGGTCGACCATGGAGGGGACGTAGTGGTCGTAGTGGCCCCGGCCGAGGAACTCCACCAGGTCGTCGTTCTCGCCGAGCGTCCGCTCGACGTGCGTCCGGACCGCCCGCTCGCCGCGGGCCTCGATGCCGAACTCGTCGTCGAACCGGACTTCCTCGGGGATGTCGAAGAGCGCCTCCTCGCTGTCCGCGCCGACGGCCGAGAGCATCGCCTCGGTCTCGGCGTCGGTGTGCGGCGCGTAGGGGCTGCCGTTGGCTGTCATGGGGAATCGAGTATGGCACCTCTTGCGAGGGAGGCCTAAAGAGCGCCCCGGTTCGACCCACTCGGTTGCATAGAACCAGGAGTCGATATCGAGTTTTATCCACGTTCGTGAGCATCGTGGGCGGGAGCGGTTTTATAGGCGCTCCGTGCTAGCCGGAGGTATGACGAAGTTCCTCGCGGCGACCGACGACGAGACGACGAGCAAGCGGCTCCGGCGGTACCTCGCCGACCGCGTCACCGGCGACGACACCGTGTTCGTGATCAACTCCCTGAAGGGCGGCGACGAGACCTCCGACGTCGACGCCGCCGACGGCGAGACGGCGATGGCGGAGCTCGCCGAGGGGCTGCCCGGCGCCGAGCCCCACCAGCTCGTCCGCGGCAACTCCCCGGAGCAGGACATCAAGAAGTTCGCGACCAAGCACGACGTCGACGAGATCGTCATCGGCATCCGGAAGCGGAGCCGAACCGGGAAGATTATCTTCGGCTCGACCGCACAGGACGTGTTGCTGTCGGCCGACGTTCCGGTCGTCGCAGTACCCCTCGACTCATGAGCGCAGACGAACTCCAACACGCACTCGACGAACTCCGCACCGCTCGCGACCTCGCAGACGGCGAGGCCGAAGAACGAATCTCGAAGCTCGTGGACAGCGTCGCAGGCGCCATCGAGAACGACCGCACAGTCGACCACGGCAAGCTCGCGCGGATGGACCGCACGCTCGCCGATATCGCCGAGGACAGCGCCGGCGAGACCGAGACGGCGGTCCAGGACGCCCGCGACGCGCTCCGGTCGTACCGCGAGGGCGTCCCCGGCGCCTGAACCCGGCTAGTCGTCCAGTTCGACGGCGCCTTCTTCCAGCAGGTTCTCCGCCAGGATCGGCACGAACGTCCCGATGTCGGTGACCATCCCGACGGCTTGCGCCGACCCGCGGTCGAGCAGTTGAGTCACCGTCGCCGGGTTGATGTCGACGCAGACGACGCGGGTCGTCGACGGCAGGCAGTTGCCGACCGCCACGGAGTGCAGCAGCGTCGACAGCATCAGCACCATGTCGGCCTCGTGGGCCTGCTCGCGGATGGCGTTCTGGGCCTCGACGGCGTCGGTGATCGTGTCCGGCAGCGGCCCGTCGTCCCGGATTGACCCCGCGATGACGTAGGGGACGTCGTTCGTCACGCACTCGTACATGACGCCGGACTCGAGCATGCCGTCCTCGACCGCCTCCTCGATGCCGCCGGCGCGGATGATCTCGCTGATGGCGTAGATGTGGTGCTTGTGGCCGTGCCGGGCGTGGTCCAGCGTCTCGGTGTTGACGCCGAGCGAGGTGCCGTAGAGGTCCCGCTCGATGTCGTGGACCGCGAACCCGTTGCCGATGGAGAGGTAGTCGACGAAGCCGCCGTCGACCAGCCGCGCGAGGTCCTCGCGAGCCCCCGAGTGGATGAGCGCCGGGCCGGCGACGACGAGGACGTCGCCGCCCTCGGCCTTCGTCTCCTCGACGGCGCCGGCGATCTGCTGGATGGTCGACTCCGAGGGGCGCTCGGAGGAGACGCCACCCTGCATGAACCCGAAGGCGCCCTCCTGGTCGCGGGGGCGTTCCGGCGGCTGGACGCGGATGCCGGCCTCGCCCGTGACGATCATGTCGCCCTCCTCGACGGCGTTGAGAACCTTCGTGTACGCTCGGGGTCCGTCGGCCGTCCCCTCCACGACGACGGCGCAGTCCATCTCGATGTCCTCCACCTCGATCCACTCGCCGTCGAGGCGGATCTCGGTGGGGTGGTTCGTCGTCGAGTAGAAGCCGTGCGGGACGACGCGGTCGTCGGGCGCCGGCTCGAGGGTGGCGTCGTCGGGGTCCGCCGGGTTCGCGCCCTGCTGGTGGAGGTCGTGGACGATGCTCTGGAGGTCCTCCTCCGTCTCGGCGGTGACGAGCATGCGGGCGTACGACTCCTGGTCCTTGCGGCGGCCGATGTCGAACTCCTCGACGTCGAAGGAGCCGCCGTGGTCCATGACGATGCCGAAGGCGGCCTGCATCATCCCCGAGTCGATGATGTGGCCCTCCAGTTCGACGACGCGAGAGACGCTCATGGGAGGGGTGAGGGATGGCCCCGATAAGTCGGTTGTGGGTCGCAGAGCCGGCCGCCGTCAGCGGCGGTCGACGTACCACGTCGTCTCGCTGGCGTCGACGAGCCGATCGTACAGCCGCCGCAGCCCCTCCGGTTCGGTGTCGGGCAGGACGTGGAACTCCACGTCGCCGTCCCGGACCGCGACCCGGAAGGTGTCGCCCGTCACGTCGTCGTGGACGAGGTAGAGCGGCATCGGGAGGTCGAACCAGTCGCCGTACCGGTAGGGGTCGCCCTCGAGGACGGACCGGACGAGCGACGCGAGTTCGGGGTCGTCGAGCGGGTCCGCCGGCGTCAGCGAGAACACCGTCTGCCCCTCGTACTCGACGCCGCCGCGCCGCGGATAGCGTCGCACCGGCGGCTCCGGGATGGCGAACGTCGGCGTGTCGTCGTCGGCCACACCGGCGGTACGGCGCGATGTCGTTTAAAGTCGCGGGCACCGATACCGCGGCGCGTCCCCGGCGTCGGGACCTCGCTCGCCGGCGAACGTCTGCTGTACATTTATGCCCCCGTTGGGCGGACCACCCCCATGGTCACGTTCGAACGACCGAGACCGGACCCCGAAACGGAGGGCGAGGTCCTCCTGGAGCGAATCCTCGCGTTCGCCATCGACGCCGTCGGCTTCTCGATCCTCGTCAGCGTGATCGCGAACCTGGTGTACCTCGTCTCCGCGTCCCTCGGTATCGTCCTGAATCTGCTGGGCGTCCCGCTCTTCTTCGCCTACTTCGTCTACTTCGAGGCGGAGTACGGCCAGACCGTCGGCAAGATGGTGACCGACGTGGTCGTCGTGGCCGACGGCGGCGGCCCGATCGACTACCGGGCGGCGACGATCCGCTCGCTCGTCCGCATCGTCGACCTGTTCCCGTACCCGCTCCACCTCGTCGGCCTCGTCGCCATCCTCCTCACCGACCGGAACCAGCGGCTCGGCGACATCGCGGCCGACACCGTCGTCGTCCGGGCCAGAGAGAAGGGCGAGAAGCTGTAGTCCGGCCCGGGATTTATCAACCAGAACGCGGCCAGACCGCCCGTGAGCTGACGACGTGCCGGCGGGCGGTCGAGGCGGGAGCGCGGAACGCCGCCGCCGGATTCCACGACGGGAGCGGGATAACTCTCTCGTGTATCATCGACAGGTCGGTCCACGCACCACGTTCCGCCTGTTAGCCACCCGGATCAGTCGTGGGTCCCGGCGAGCGACGGAGGATTCGGTCGGTCCCTGGCCGATCGACCGAACGAATAAGCGGCCGGCCGCCGTCGGGTCCGTCAATGAACGTCTCCGACCGCCTGCCGTTCCTCGGCGGCGACGACGCGGATGTCGACGCCTTCCTCGACCGCGCCGCGCGATGGGCCACAGACCTCGAGTACCGCGAGATTCCGCAGCCGGTCCGGCGGGCCGCGAAGGCCCAGCTCGCCAGCACCGTCGGGGCGGCCGTCTGGACCGTCACCCACCCCCTCGGCGACCCGATCGCCGCGGCTACCGGGTCGCGGTTCGAGGGGGACGGATCGACGTTCCTGGGCGGCGAGGATCTCTCCCCGGAGGGTGCCGCCTGCGGGAACGCCGCGCTCTCGATGGCGCTGGACTTCGACGACACCGTCCTCGGCGGCCACACCGGCCACAGCAGCGTCTTCGTCCCGCTGGCGTACGCCGAGGCCGACGGCGCCAGCGGCGAGCGCGCGCTCGTGGCACACGTCGCCGCGAACGAGGTAGCCGCGCGGCTGGCCTCGGCGGCCGCCATCGGCCCATTCCGCGGCCAGCAGACCGCCTACGTCCACGCCGTCGGCGCCGCCGTCGGCCGCGCCGTCGTCGAGGGCGACGACGCCGACACGCTCGCCGACGCGCTCGGCATGGCGCTGCTCCAGCCGCCGTGGCCCCTCGAGCCGCCGTTCCTCGGCTCCGACGCGAAGGTCTGGAGCGCGAGCGAGCCGATCCGGACCGGTCTCGGCGCGGTCGACTCCGCCCGCGCCGGCCTGTCCGGCCGCTCCGACCTCGTCGAGGCCGACGCCGGTTTCCTCGCGGAGTTCGCCGACCGCCCGGTCGAGGAGTTCCTCGAGGGGTTCGGCGAGCGCTGGCACACCCGTGCGGTGACGATCAAGGCCGTCCCCGGCTGCGCGTACGTGACGGCGCCGGTCGAGGCCGCCCTGGAGGTCCGCGGCCGGTTCGACCGCGGCCGGACGTCGATCGAGCGCGTCGACGTCCACGGCTCGCTGTTCGCCACCGAGGTCGACGACCGAGCGTCGCCGTACCTCGAGGGGCCGGACAGCCCCGTCTCCGCGCTGACGTTCACCGTCCCGTTCAACGTCGCCGCGGCGCTGATCGACGGCGAGCACACGCCCAGACAGCTCGGCGACCGCGCGAAGAACGACGCCATCTGGGAGCTCGCCGAACGGGTGACCCTCCAGCACGACTCCGACTTCACGATGGCGGCGCTGCGGTCGGAGGTACCGGTCGGCGCGATGCTGCGCCGGGTCGGCCTGCCGGTCGTCGGCTACGCGGCGAAGACCGTCGGCGTCGGCGCGACGGTCCGGCACCTCCCGACCCTGCTGCGGTTCGCCCGCAAGCGCCCGCTCCCGACGGACCTCTCGACGGCCGAGAAACGGATGGGCGCCCGGGTCGAGGTGACCACGACGGACGGGCGGACCTTCGAGTCGACGGTCGAGCACCCCTCCGGGTTCGCCGGGAAGCCGCTCGCGGAGATCCGGGCGGTCGCGCGGAACAAGTGCCGGTCCGGCCTCCAGGCGGCCGGGGTCCGCGAGTCCACCGCCCGCGAGCGCGTGGACGACCTGCTGTCCATCGACGAGGAGCGAACGGTGTCGCTGGCCGGCCTCCTCGCCGCGGCCGACCGGGTATGAGGCCCGAGCGCGTCGGGGCGGTCGTGAACCCGCACTCGGGCGGCGGCGACGCGGCGAGACTGTTCGCCGAACTGGCTCACTGCCTCCCCGACGCGACCGTCGACGCCCGCATCACGACCGGACCCGACGACGTCCCGGTCGCGGCCCGCGAGCAGGCGGAGTGGGCGGACCTCCTCGCGGTGATCGGCGGCGACGGGACGCTCCGGGAGGTGACGGCGGCGCTGGTCGAGGCCGGCGCAGACACGCCGCTGTTCGTGGTACCCGCGGGCCGCGGGAACTCCTCGTACCGTCACCTCTACGGCGACCGGGCCTGGCGCGACGTGGCCCGGGGACTGGCCGCCGGAATCGACCGACGGCCTCTCGACGTCGGCCGGGCGGACTGCGAGCCGGCGATCGACGAGACGCACTTCGTCCTCGGGTTCACCGCCGGCCTGTTCCGCAACGCGGTCGTGAACGCCGAGCGGTTCCGCGCGCTGCCGGGGCCGCTGGCGTACGTCCTCGCGACCGGCCAGGCGTTCGTCGTCGACGACCCGGTGACGGCGACCGTCCGCGTCGACGACGACCCGTTCTTCGACGGCGGCGCACGACTCCTCGCCGTCGGTGGCGGCCGGTTCCGCGGCAGCGACTTCGAACTGTTCCCGGCCTCCCGGCCCGGCGACGGCATGCTGCACGTCCTGGCGATCGAACCCGTCGGGCACCAGGACTCCGTACGCCTCGCTCGTCTGGCCCGCCGTGGCCGACTCCACGAGCACCCGGCCGTCGCGTCCACCACCGGCGGGACCGTGACCGTCCGGTCTGACGACGGTCTGCCCGTCGAGATGGACGGCACCCCGATCTCGCCCGCGCTCTCTGAGGCGAACCTGTCAGTCGTCCCCGGTGCGGTCTCGGTCGCCTATCCGGCCTGAGAGGGACTTCGCGCTCGGAGAACGCGCCGCACGATTTATATTGGTAGTCCGTGACACGGAGGACGAACGCGGGGCGAGAGGGGTATCGACCGCCGACGAGGACGCGACGAACGGGGGCTGAACCGCGCGTCCAGTCGTTGTGAACCGCCCGAGGGGCCGGGCGTCCAGCGCAGGGATTCAGAACCAGATTAACACGATGGCAACAGACGGAACGGAGGGACGGAGCGAAGAGACGGAACGGTCGATCTCGGTAGTCTACGTGGACGACTACGACGAGCTCTGCAGTCTCGCGAAGACGGGGCTCGAGACGGCGAGCGACCGACTGGCGGTCGAGACCACGACGGACCCGACGACGGTGACCGACCGGCTGGGCGACGTCGACTGCATCGTCTCGGACTACGAGATGCCGGAGGTCGACGGCCTGGAGTTGCTCCGGCAGGTCCGGGTCCTGGACGAGGACGTCCCCTTCATCCTCTTCACCGGGGAGGGCTCCGAGAACGTCGCCAGCGACGCGATCTCGCTGGGCGTCACCGACTACCTCACCAAGGGCGGCGGCCAGGAGCGGTTCGTCCGGCTGGCCAACCGCATCGAGGGGGCAGTCGAGGCCCACCGGGCCAGCGAGGTCGTCCAGCGGACGCGGTCACAGGCCGCCGAGGCCATCGAGCGCGAGCGGGCACGCAGCCGCGCGCTCATCGAGCACTCGCCGGCGATGACCGGCATCCTCGACGGCGGCGGCCGGTTCGAGTACGTCAGCCCCTCCGTCGAGGACATCACCGGCTACAAGCCGCGGGAGCTGCAGGGCGAGGTCGCCTTCGACTACGTCCACGAGGAGGACCGCCCCCGGATCATGGACGAGTTCCAGCGCTCGCTGTCGAACACGGCCTACCGGCCGACGGTCAGGTATCGGTTCAGACACGCAAGCGGGGAGACAATCCACCTCGAGACGAAGGGCGTCAACCGGCTCGACGACCCGGTCGTCGAGGGGATCGTCGTCAACACCCGGGACGTCACCGAACAGGTCAGGTCGGAGCGGAAGCTCCGGCGCGAACGCGACATCTCGAAGCGCATCCTCCAGGTCAGCCCGGCGCCGCTGATGCTCGTCGACGGCGAGGCGCGAATCCGCCGGGTCAACTACCGGGCGGCGGAGGGCTTCGACATGACGCGTGAGCGGCTGGAGGGGATGTCGCCGTCGTCCTCGAGGCTCGAGGTCCGGACGCCCGACGGCGAGGACGTGCCTATCGATGAACTCGTCACCTCGCAGGTCGCAACCGCCGGCGTCGAGCGCAGCGGCGTCGAGTACCACGTCGACCTGCCGACCGGGACGTTCCGCGTCGAGGTGAGCGCGGCGCCGCTGGCGGAGACGGACTTCGAGGCCGCCGTCCTCTGTCTCGACGAGGTCGAACGCGTATAACAATACGTAAGGCCGCCGCGGTCGCGCCTCCGGTATGAAGCTGGCACGCGTCGAGACGCCCGACGGCGTCCTCGAAGGCGAGTACGACGACGGCACAGTGACGACCGACGAGGGAACGTACGAACCCGAGGAGTACGACCTGCTCGCGCCCTGTGAGCCCTCGGTCTTCTACTGCGTCGGCCGGAACTTCGGCGAGAAGGTCGACCAGATGGACTACGAGGTGCCGGAGGTCCCTGACTTCTTCATCAAGCCGCCCGTCTCGCTGCACGACCCCGAGACGCCCATCCCGTACCCATCCTTCTCCTCGGAGCTGACCTACGCCGGGGAGCTGGCGGCCGTGATCGGCGAGGAGTGCAAGGACGTCGCCGAGGACGAGGTCGACGACGTGGTCCGGGGGTACACAATCCTGAACGACCTCGACTGCCTCGACCAGGAGCGCCGCACCGCCCGGAAGGCCTTCGACTCCTCGGGGCCGCTCGGGCCGGTCGTCTCCGACGTCGACCCCGTCGGCCTCGACATGACGACCCACATCAACGGGGAGCTCCGCCAGGAGGACAACACCGAGAACATGTTCATCAAGCCGCGGGAGGTCGTCTCGTTCCTCTCGGAGCGCTTCACGTTCGAGCCGGGCGACGTGATCTCGTTCGGCAGCCCCGCCAACCCGGGACTGCTGGAGCGCGGCGACGAGATCGAGATCTGGTACGAGGGCATCGGCACCCTCCGGAACACGGTCGAGTAGCGGTCAGGCGGACCGTCCCTCGTCGCTCACTCCTCAGCGCCGCCGATGTCGACGACCAGCAGCGGTCGCTCTGCGGCCTTCACGATCCGCTCGGTCGTGCTGCCGAGGTTCAGGCGCTTCTCCCGGCCGGTCCGGCCGTGGGTCCCGAGGACGAGCAGGTCGACGTCCGCGTCGTCGGCGTACGACAGGATCTCCCGGTAGGGGACGCCCTGCGGCGTCGCGGTCGTGACCTCGATGCCGGCGTCGGTCGCGCGGGTGGCGAGTTCGTCGACGGCCTCGTCG
This sequence comes from Natronomonas salina, assembly GCF_013391105.1. NCBI lineage: Archaea > Methanobacteriati > Methanobacteriota > Halobacteria > Halobacteriales > Natronomonadaceae > Natronomonas > Natronomonas salina. Next base: position 3,614,247 of record NZ_CP058335.1, on the reverse strand, counting down.
GCATCCTCGGTCAGCTCCGACTCGACCGCCGCCTTCTCGTCGACGTCGGCCGCGAGGACGACGCGGCGGTCGACGACGGAGACGACGTGGAGGTCGGCGCCGTAGGCCTCGGCGGCGCCGATGGCGTGGTCGAGCGCCTCCGCCGCGCCGTCGCTGCCGTCCGTCGGCAACAGGATGGAATCGTACATGTCGCGACGTCCGGGGGCCACCTACTTGAAACGCCGTCACCTCGACCGCCCGGACCCGGGGGTGGCGCCGTTACTAGATTTGGTTTGCCAGTAACTCTTTTATGGTCCGACTACCGTTTCAGTTACGTGGCAGACGAGCGCAGCATCGAGGACATCCTCGACACTATCGGAGACCAACACGCACGGACGGTTCTGGCCACCCTGAGCCACGAACCTCGGTCCGCCAAGCAGCTCGCCGAGGAGTGCGACCTATCACTGCCGACGATATATCGACGACTCGAACTGCTGCAGGACCACAACCTCGTCGTCGAGCGGACCGCGGTCGCCGAGGACGGCAACCACTACAACGTCTACGAGTGCAACTTCGACAGCACCGTCATCCGCCTCGAGGACGACGAGTACGACGTCCGCATCTACCGCAAGGAGAACCTCCCCGACCGGTTCACTCAGCTGTGGGACGAACTCGGCGCGGAGTGAGACGGACCGTCGGACCTACCATCGGCCAGCCGGCGGAGTAGTCTCGAATCGCAGTCCGACCTCAGCGGTGCGGTTCGTCGTGGCTTCGTTCGTTTACGACGCCCCGTGTGAGTCGTCGCGTACATTTATTAGCACGGCAGAAATCCCCCGCACATGGTCAATATCCTGCAGGGCGTTCTCATCCTGATGCGGCTCGTCCTCTTCGGTCTCACCCTGGGTCTGACGCTCATCAGCTTCCAGGCGTACACGAAACGCGAGAGCCAGCGGCTCCAGTACGCCTTCATCGGCTTCGCCTTCCTCAGCATGGGGGTGGCGGTGACGAACCTCACCACGCAGGTCGGCGTCACGAGCGACCTCGGGAGCGACCTGCTGTACCTCCAGATCGCCGAGACGATCCCCTTCATCATCGGCTTCGCGATGATCTACGTCTCGCTGTACCGGTAGCCAGTCGAACGAACATCCAGGCCCCTGCGGTCTCAGTTCTCGGGAACTCCCTCTTTTGGCTCTGCAGCCACGGAACCCCGGCCGGGCTCAGTTCGTCGTGACAAGCTCGACGACGTCGCGGTGGTCGAGTTCGTGGTCCGAGCCGACCTGTCGGCCCGCCCGGCAGTCGACACCGTGGAGCAGCCCGTCGCCGAGGTCGGAGTGGATGTGGTAGGCGAAGTCGGAGGTCGTCGCGTCCTCGGGCAGCAGGAAGCAGTCCGGAAGGAGCTTGCCGTCGGCGGTGCCGAGTCCGCCGGCCGAGCCCGGGAACACCGCGACCGCGCCGAGGACGTCGAAGACCGCCGTCTCGAGGGCGCCCTGGACGCCGGTGCCGCCGTACTCGGCGGCGAACTCGGCGATCTGTTCGAGACCGGCGGCCTGCTCGTCGGAGACGTCGCCGACGATCTCGAAGCCGTCGTCGCCGGGGACGTAGTCGACGGCACCGTTCTCGTCGGCCTTCTTCAGCGCCTTCTCCGCGTGGGCGCTCGCGGGGACGACGGTGAGGTGGTCGTAGTCGGGGTCGCTCGCGATCGCCTCGTAGTTGGCCTGCGCCTCGGGGGTGTCCATCTTGTTCGCGGCGACGACGATGGGCTTGGTCGCCTGTCGAATCTCGCGGGCCAGTGCCTCGCGGTCGTCGTCGTCCCACTCGGCGGGCTCGAAGCCGCAGTCGACCCGGCGGATCAGCCGCTTGATCTCGTCCTCGTTCGTCCGGAACGCCGTCATCTGCTCGGCGAGTTCGACCTCGATGTCGGTCTCCTGGCCGTTGTAGGCGCCCTCGTAGCGCTCGATGCCGCGCTCGAGGATGTCGAGGTACCACATGTCCAGCTCGTGCTCGAGGAAGTCGATGTCCTCGCGGGGGTCGTGGCCCTCGGTGGGTTCGCCCTCGGCGTCGGTCGTCCCCGAGAAGTCGACGACGTGGACCAGCACGTCGGCCTCGTTGAGGTCGGTGAGGAACTGGTTGCCGAGGCCGGCGCCCTCGTGGGCCCCCGGGATGAGGCCGGCCACGTCGACGAGGCGGATCGGGACGAACCGCGTGCCGTCCCGGCAGAACCCGGAGTCGGGGGTGCAGGTCTCGTCGAACTCCGGGGCCGCGCAGTCGACGCGGACGTACGCCTCGCCGACCGAGGGGTCGATGGTCGTGAACGGGTAGGCCCCCTCGGGGACGTCGTTCATCGTCGCGGCGTTGAAGAAGGTGGACTTGCCGACGGAGGGCTTGCCGACGAGTCCGACCGTGTAGCTCATATCCCCGGTATCCCGCCGCCGCCCAAGAGGGCTTCCATCGCCGCCTTCCGTGGGTTTCGCTGGCACACCGCGCAGGATTCAGCCACGGTAGCGCGTCGTATCGGCACTCGAAACCGCGCGGACGTTGAAGCCCTGCGGAGCCCACGTCCGGGTATGGCCACCGACCACGCGGCGTCGCTCGACCCCGACGCCACCCCGGAGGGCGAGGCGTACATCTCGCCGACGGCGGACTTCCTGTTGCTGGCGACGCTGACCACGGCCGTCGCGCTCGCGTGCGCCGCCGTTATCGTCCCCTGACCCGTCGGAGCCACCGTGCTCGGTGACTCAGGGACGGATCTGATCTCGGACGGCGACCACCTCGAGGCGCTCGCGACCAGGCAGCGACGGGTCTGGCTCGCCGCGATACTCCTCTACGGCGTGGGCGACACCGTCACGACGTTCTGGGGGCTCTCCACCGGCGGCATCGCCGAGGCCGGCCCCGTCGCCGCCCCGCTGATGGAGGCCCACGGCCGCTTCGTCCTCCTCGGCGTCAAGGTCGTCACGTTCGGCGCCTTCTACCTCCTCTGGCGGCTGGTCCGCACGCCGGGTCGGGTCGCGGTCCCGCTGGCGCTGGCCACCGTCGGCGCCCTCGTCACGGCCTGGAACCTCGTCGTCATCTCCAGCGCCTGACCAACCGTTTTAGGACGGGCCCGCGTAGTCGGTCGCACGCCCGGGACGTGTCCGACCGCCCGGCCCCTCCCATGTTCGACGTCATCGTCATCCCCACCGACGGCAGCGAGTTCGCCGAGAACGCCGCCGAGCGCGGCTTCGAGCTCGCCCGGCACCACGACTCCACGGTCCACGTCCTCTGCGTCGCCGACACCGGGATGCTGGGCGACCTCCGGCTCCCCGGCGACGACGCCAGCGCCGACGACGCCATCCGCGCGAAGGCCCGGGAGTTCGTCGACCGGCTGGCCGACCGCGCCAGGGCCGGCGGCCTCGACGTGACGACGGCCGTCCCCGACGGGACGGCGAAGAACGCCATCATAGACTACGCCGAGTCGGTCGACGCCGACGCCATCGTGATGGGCACCAGCGGCCGCGGCGGCGTCGAGCGACTGGTGCTGGGCAGCGTCGCCGGGCACGTCGTCCGGCACAGCGACGTCGACGTCCTCGTCACCCACGGCACCGGCAAGTGACGCGAGTCGGCGGGCGGGCGCCGCTCACCCGCCGGTCGTGATCCGCTCGATGACCTTCGCCCGTTCGCCGAGGCCCCACCCGGCCAGCGCGAGGCCGGCGTAAACGCCGAGCGCCGGCAGCGCGTGGACCAGCGGCATCGTCTCGATGGTCATCCCCGCGGTATCGAGGATGCCCGAGAGGACGATCGACGCGAGGAACACCGCGATGCCGCCGTCGAGGGCCCGCATGTTCGGCATCTCTTCCGGTTCGGAGAGCATCCGCCCCAGCGCGTAGAAGGCCAGAGCGAAGGTGGCCCAGCCGACGACCAGGAACGGCAGCGCCACGACGAACTCCTCCGGGACGTGTCTGGGGACGTACACCCCGTGGACGAGCGCCGTCGCCACCGACGAGAGCGCGAACAGCGCGGTCAGCAGCGCCGACTCGCGTGCCGCCAGTGCGGTCATACCGGCACCACTCGGCGAGGAGATAAAAACGAGGGGGGCGGCGGCACCGTTCGCGGCTCCCGGCGCCGTTCCGCCGGACAGCCAGGCGCCGTCGCTGGGCGGGGTGAAAACACGGAGAGAATCGGGGTGGTCGCGCAGCCGACGAGTCGACCGGCTGGGGGCCGATCAGTCGTGGTGGACCATGAGCTGCTCGGCGATGCGGTGGGCGCCGTTCGCCGCCGCGAGCTCGGGACTGTCGGCGGTCGTGACCTCGACGTCGCGCTGCAGTTCCTCACCGAGTCGCTCTTCGACCTCCTCGACCAGGCCGGGGATGCAGGCCATCCCGCCCGTGAGGACGATCTGCTCGTCGAGGGCCAGCTTGTACACCTTCATGTAGTTGTTCGCCAGCTCCGGGAGGAACTCGTTGGCGATCTGGTCGACCACGCTGTCGACGTACTCGTCGACGGCGTCCATGACGCTGTCCTCGATGGTGAACTCGTGGGAGCCGCCGCCGGGCTGCTGGACGACGTCCGTGAACGCCTCGTAGTCCTCGAAGTCCGCGTGCTGTTCCTTGTACTCGCGGGCGGTCGTGATGTCGACCTTCACGCGGCCCTGCGTCTCCTCCTCGACGTAGGAGACGATGGTGCGGTCGACCTCGTTGCCGGTGACGCCGCCGGTCGCGTAGGGGGCGAGCTGCTCGCCGCGGCGGTACGCGCAGGCCTCGAGGTTCGTCGACCCGAGGTTGATGGCGACGAAGATGCTGTCGAGGGCGTCGAGCCCGTCGAAGCAGGGGACGGAGCCGCAGAGCGACTCGGGGTAGGCCCGGACGAACGTCTCGCCGACGGGGCTGGACTCGACGACCGCCTCGAGGTTCGCGACGCCCTCGTCGTTGTCGATGGTCGGGACGGCGTAGACGAGGCCGCTCTCCGGCGGCACGTCGGTGGCGTCCATGAACGCCTCGAAGAACGTCGCCGCGGCGTCGGCGTTCTCGTCGTCCTCGGGGAGGCCCGACCGGAGCATGTACTGCACGCGGTCGGGGTACTCGACGGCCGCCTCCTCGCCGTAGAGGACCTTCTCCTCGCCGGTGAGGGCGTCCTCGTAGGTCGCGAGGCAGGTGAGCGTCCGCTCGAGGTCGTCGGGCGTCTTCACGACGGTGCGCGTGCTGCCGAGCTTCACCCCGACGGGGTAGTCGCTGGGGGTGTCCGCGTCTGAGCCGGTCTGGGAATCGCTGCTCATGATACCTCCTCCCACCCCGCCGAACCTATAAACCAGCCGTGACTCAGCTCTCGATACGCCTCCCGAGGCCGCCGAATTCCGGACTTCGAGCGGTCACAGGACCAGCGAGACGACCTGGTAGACGAACCCGAGCGCGAAGACGGCGACGAGGAGTCCCGTCGTCACGACGACGAACGGCGAGAGGTACTCTTCCGCCTCGATGATGTAGTCCTCCATGGAGGTGCGGTCGTGACCGGACGGAAAAAGCGTTGCGACCCCCGGGCTGGGCGGGTCCGGTGCCGGGTTCCCGCGGGGCAGCGAAGGGTAACGCTCATCTACCTGCCGCGGCTGGTCCCGGCTGAATGCCAGAGCGTCCGCCCGACCGGGATAAGGTCGACGCCGTCTCGCTGGTGGCGGTCTGCGGCCTCCCCGGCGTCGGGAAGTCGACGGTCGCACGCCGGATCGCCGAAGGAATCGACGCCGAGGTGCTCCGGACCGACGTCGTCCGGAAGGAGCTGTTCGACGACCCCGAGTACACGGACGCGGAGACGACCGCCGTCTACGACGAACTGCTCGACCGGGCCGCCGAACGGCTCGCGGACGGCCGGTCGGTCGTCCTCGATGCGACGTTCAAGACCCGCGAGCGCCGACTGGAGGCTCGCGGGGTGGCCGACCGCCACGACCGCGGCTTCCGGCTCGTCCACGTCGACTGCGAGGAGCGGGTCGTCGAGCGCCGCATCGAGGCCCGCGACGGAGTCAGCGACGCCGACTTCGAGATCCACCGCCAGTTCCGCGAGGCCTTCGAGCCGGTCGAACTGGACCACGTCGCGGTCGACAACTCCGGGAGCGAAGCCGAGACCCGCAGCCAGGTCGACGCCGCGTTCCGACTCAACACAAGTAGTCCGTAACAAAGGAGTTCGGTATCCACCCCCAAGCCGGATTCGATGACCTCCGACCTCCGCCAGGGCGACGAACGCCCGATCGAATCGTCGGTCGCGGACGCCGACCGGGTCGACGCCGAGTCCCGCGTCGCGTGGTACTTCGGCGACCTCCTCGACAACGTGACCAGCGAGTACCCGGTCGCCCGCCACCGGCTCGTCGTGACCCTGGCGGCCCTCGACGCGGCCGCCCGCGCCCACGAGGACCTCGTCGAGGACCGCAGCGAGCCCGTCGGCTACGAGAACACGCCCGGTCGAGTCGTCAGGCTCCCCCTCCAGCTGTGGACCGTCTTCGAGGAGACGGAGGAGCTCGGCGAGGACGAACTGCGCGCCGCCCGCGCCGTCCACCGACGGATGGCTGTCGCACTCGCCGGCGCCGACCCCGACCCCGCCGCGCCCTTCTTCGTCTTCGCCGCCGAGTCGCCGTACTGACCGCCCCGCGGTCGCGGGTTACTTCCGCCCTCCCGCCGGGGCTTTACCCATGGACTGGCGCGCGGCCGTCGGGTTCGCGAGGACCGTCGTCGAGGAGGTCAGGGAGAACAACATCACCTTCATGGCGGGGAGCATCGCCCACTCCGCGTTCCTGTCGCTGCTGCCGCTGCTGCTGTTACTGCTCGTGATCACCGCCGCCGTCGGCAGCGACGCGCTCACCGAACAGCTCGTGTCGCTGGCCCGCCAGTACCTGAGCCCGGTCGGCCAGGGCCTGCTCTTCGAGGCGCTGACGAGCGCGTCGGACCGGGCGGGCGCCTCCGTCCTCGGCGTCGTGACGCTCGTCTGGGGGATGCTCCGGGTGTTCCGCGGCATCAACACGGCCTTCGACGAGCTCTACGGCGGCGAGGAGTCCGACCTCCTCGAGCAGGTCGTCGACGGCCTCGTCGCCTTCCTCTCGGTGGTCGTCGCGACCCTCGGGACGGCCGGCGGCGTGACGCTGCTCGCCATCGGCGAGCACCCGCTGGCCGTCGTGCTCAACCCGCTGGCGCTCGTCGTCGGGCTGACGGCCGCGTTCTTCCCGCTGTTCTACGTCTTCCCGTCGGTCGACTTCCGGCCGCGAGAGGCGCTGCCCGGGACGCTCGTCGCCGCCGTCGGCTGGGTGCTGCTGGAGGTGCTCTTCGGGTTCTACGTGGACGTCGTCGAGACGGTCTCGATGTACGGCGTCCTCGGCTCGATGATCCTCCTGCTCGTCTGGCTGTACGCCGTCGCGTTCGTGCTACTCGTCGGCGCGACCGTCAACCTCGCCCTCCGGCGCCGCCTGGACGACCGCCCCGACGGCACGCCCGCCTGACCGATAACCGCCAACCCGTTGCGTTCCGCCGGACTCAGGCGGTAAGTCGACCGGGTCGTTTATGGCCGGCCATCGCCGCCACTAAGGCAACCCTACGGGCAGTAATGTCACCGACAACCCTCATCCTCGCCGGGCTCGTCCTGCTGCTGACGGTCGGTATCGGTACCGTCGTCCACGAACTGCTGCACGCCGCCGTGCTGCGCGCCAGCGGCGTCGACTACGAGCTCCAGTGGCTCCACGGCGAGGCGACCGGCCGCCTCGGCGCCGGCGTCTTCGGCACCTGGGCCTCCGTCGAACTCCGGGCCGTCCCGGCCGACCTCGCCCCCTGGCGGCTCCGGGCCGCCTCGCTGGCGCCGCTGCTGCTGGCGACCCCGCTGGTCGCCGTCGCCGCCGGCGTCGTCCCCGACCCCTTCGCGGGCGACGCGGTCGTCCTGCAACTGGCCGTCGTCGGTTGGCTGGCCTGCTCGCTGCCGAGCCCACAGGACTTCTCGATGGTCTGGCACGCCGAGACGGTGCTCTCCGAGGGACACCTCCCGGTCGCCGACGGCGCCTGAAACAACGGTCCGGCTACCCTACTCCTCCTCGTCGGTCTCCTCGGCCTCCTCGTCGACCGTCTCCTCGACGAGGTCCTCGTCGATCTGCATCTCGCCGGGCTCGGCCGGCTCCTCCTTGACGTCGGACTGCGTCCGCTCGTCGACCTCCTCCAGCGACGGGTCGGCGCCGGCCGCCCCCGCCTCGGTCTCGTCATCGTCCGCCGAGGTATCGCCGATGGGGACGTCAACCCCGTTGCCCGGCAGCGCCTCCCCGGCGCGCTCCCGGAGGTCGTCGGGGTCGGGACCGCCCGACCCCAGCAATCGGCGGCCGAGGAGGAACCCTGCGGCGACCGCTCCCGCCCCGAGGACGGCCGTCCGCAGGGTCAGTTCGCTCCCGGTCTCGTCGGCGTCGGTCGCTTCCTCGCTCGAGTTTCCGTCGGATGGTAGGAGACGAGCCACGCCAGCGACTACGGTGTTCGGACCCAAGTTCGTTCGGGAGACCAACCCCAGCCGAACGGTAGGGAACCGGTCAGGGACCCGCAAACGGCGCCGTTACGGCCCCGAAGCCGACCGTTGTTACCGCTCTCCTGTCGGCGGCCACACACGTATTCCGCTCGGGACAGTAGTGACGCCCATGGAACAGGAACGTCTCGACCGCGCGCGCCAGGAACTGCAGTGGGCCAGCGAGCACGCCGACGCCCACGTCCGGACGCAACTGGAGTCCCTCGAGGGCGGGCTCTTCGAGGAGGAGGAGGGCACCATCACGAAGGACGACCCGGGGCCGAAGGTCGACCGCGTCGTCGAGGTGATGGAGAAGCTCGACGAACTCGAGGGCGAGGCCGACCACCCCGACGTCGCCGAGCGCATCGGCAGCGCCAGCGACCTCCTGGAGGCGTACCTGAAGAACCACCCAGAGGATGCGTGACCGGCGGGCCTACGAGGTCGTCGTCGTGGGCGGCGGGCCGGCCGGGATGACGGCGGCGCTGTACGCGACGCGGCTCGGCCACCGCACGGCGGTCTTCGAGAAGGAGGGCGGCAGGCACGCGGCGGTCAGCCACGTCCACAACCTCTACGGCGTCTCCGAGGACGTCTCGGGGCAGGAACTGGCCGCCCACGCCGTCGCACAGCTCGAGGAGTACGGCGGCGACTACCACCTCGACCCGGTCGACGAGGTCCGGCGAACCGGAGGCGACGGCGAGGGCGACTCCCGGTTCGTCGTCGAGGCCACCCACGCGACCGTCGAGGCCGACCGCGTCGTCTTCGCGACAGGGTTCACGGACTGCGGGCCCTACGTGCCGGCGCTGCAGCGGTTCGACGGCCGCGGGATGTTCTACTGTCTCCACTGCGACGCCTACGAGGTCGGCGACAGCCCGGCGTTCGTCCTCGGCCGCGACGACGCGGCGGCGACCGACGCGATGCTGCTGTTGAACTTCACCGCCGAGGTCGACCTGCTGCTCGACGGCGACGACCCGACGTGGAGCGACGAGACCGACCGCCAGCTGGCGGCCCACCCGGTCGAGGTCGTCGAGGCAGACGTCGTCGACGCCTACCCTGCGGACGTCGACGCCGAGGACCCGTGGCTCGGCGGTCTGACGTTCGGCGACGGCTCCGAGCGCGACTACCACGGCGGCTTCGCGATGTACGGCTCGGAGTACAACACCTCGCTGGCGGCGGCGCTGGGCTGCGACCTCGCCGAGGACGGCGCGATCGAGGTCGACGCCGACCAGGAGACCAGCGTCGACGGCGCCTACGCGGTCGGCGACGTCACCCACGGGCAGAACCAGACGGTCCTCGCGATGGCCGACGGCGCCAGCGCCGGCATGGCGCTGCACAGGGACCTGCGGCGGTTCCCGGTCCCCGTCGACGAACTCGAGGAGCGCGGCTCCACACCCGCGGCCCCGGCGGCGGCCAGCGACCTCCGGGCGCGGATGCGCCTGCTGCGCCGACGGGAGACCCACGCCGGACTCCGCGGCCCCGACCCCCGGCGGTAGGGCCAGCACCCGACAACCAATCCCGTCCAGCCGGTAACGGGAGTTGAACCGTCGTCGACACGTAGTCACCGGTAGTACAGTCGCGACGACCGACGCCGTTCCACGATATCATGACAACACACAGTTCCGACACACGCGAGCGCAGTCACGACGATAACGACGAGTCGCCGACCGGCGCGAGGCGGGCCGCCTCGACGGTCGCGAGCGTCAACGAGAACGGGTGGCTCAGCATGCTGCTCGGCGGTGCGCTGCTCGCTGGCGGCGTCCGCTCCTACCGGGGCTCGGGCGGCCGCGGCCGGGCCATCGCGCAGGGGCTCGCCGGCGCCGCGCTCGTCGCGGTCGGCCTCCGGCAGCGCCGGTCGGGTTCCGGGACGAAGGACGAGGACACCTCCGACGAGGCGGCCGCCCACCGCGAGCAGTCGAAGGTCCTCGACCAGGACGAGACGAACCCGCGCGGGACGTCGGGTGAGCCGGACGTCGAGAAGCAGACCGACACCGGCAACGTCGAGTTCACCGAGGAGCAGGACCTCGAGTCGGAGCGACAGCCCGACCTGGACGAGGAGACGGACTCGACGGACCCGCGGACCGGCGACGACGACCCCGAGATCGACCTCTCGGAGGCCGCGATGGCCGACGAGGCCAGCGAGGCCACCGGCCCGTCGTCGACGCAGTCCCAGCCCGCACAGACCGACCGGACAGAGCCCGAACGCGACCCCGACGAGGACGATTCATCCATGGACGACGACACCACGGCCGACGAGGACGAACCGGACGCCGACGCCGACCCCGGCGAAGCGACCGAGGAAGCGACGTCGGCCGACTCCGAGGACGTCGCCGAGGAGATCGTCGAGGACGAGATCGACGACGAGGACCGCGAGGGCGTCGAGACCGAGGGCGGCGCGACCGTCCACACGGACACGAACGAGTCCGACAACATGGACATCGACGTCGACGACGTCACCGACCCCGACGACGACCTGAACACGGAGTCGGCGGACTCCGAGGAGCAGTCCAGTTCCCACCTCGACGACGACCCGCCGGACGAAGACGAGGAGTGACGACGGCGAACAGGACTCGTCGTACCGAGCGGTGACAGGCCACCGACGGCCGCCGGGTGGTGACGGCGGCCCGCTGCGACCCCGTACCCTATTCTTCGCCGGATTCTTCGGACGTCGCGTCGTCGCCCTCCCGCAGCATCACCGTCGAGATGCGGGCGCCCTCGACCCCGTCGACCGTCAGCGAGTGGCCGTCGATTTCGATCCGGTCGCCGACCTCCGGCGCCCGCCCGAGACGGGCCAGCATGAGTCCGCCGACGGTATCGAACTCGTCGCTCTCGAAGTCGGTGTCGAGCCGGTCGTTGAGCGCGGAGATGGGGACGCCGCCGTCCACGTGGTAGGTCCCGGGACCGCGACTGTCGATGGACGGTTCGCGGTCCGCGACGTCGAAGTCGTCCTTGAGGTCGCCGACGACGACCTCGACGACGTCCTCGACGGTCGCGATGCCTTCGAGGGCGCCCCACTCGTCGATGACGGCGGCCATCTGGCGCTGCTCGTCGCGGAACTGCACGAGGAGGTCGTTGATGCGGGTCGACTCGGGGACGACGAGGACCTCGCGTGCGAGATCGCCCGCCGTGGCCGCCTCGTCGCCGTCGTCGCCCGCCCGGAGGACGTCCTTGACGTCCAGGTAGCCGACCACTTGGTCGGCGTCGTCGGCCTCGACCACCGGATAGCGGGTGTGCTCGGCCTCCAGGATGACCGACCGGAGCTCCGCGAGCGACGCGTCGGCGGGGAGGCTGACCACGTCGGGCCGTGGCACCATCACCTCGCGGACGCTGACGTCGTCCAGTTCGAACACCCGCTCGATCATGTCGACCTCGGCCATGTCGACGTGGCCCTGCTTGCCGGCGCGGGCCAGCACCATCCGGAGTTCGTCCTCCTGGAGCGTCTCCTCGGTCTCGGAGGCGGGCTGGACGCCGACGAGCTTCGTGAAGAAGTTCGCCGTGCCGTTGAACACCACGATGCCGGGTCGGAGCAGGAGGAAGCAGAACTTCATCGGGGGCGCGACGAGCAGGGAGATCCGCTGGGAGCGCTGGATGGCCAGCGTCTTCGGCGCGAGTTCGCCGAAGACGACGTGGAGGAACGTGATCACGGAGAAGCCGACGGCGAAGGAGATGAGGTGGATGAGTCCCGCCGGCAGTACCGGCTCCAGGAGGGGCTCCAGAAGCGACGCGACCGCGGGTTCGCCGGCCCACCCGAGTCCGAGCGAGGCGATGGTGATCCCCAGCTGCGTCGTCGCGAGGTAGTCGTCGAGGTTGTCCATCACGTCCGTGAGCGTAGCGGATCCCGGCCGGCCCGCGTCGGCGAGTTGCTCGACCGTCGTCGACCGGATCCGCACGAAGGCGAACTCGGCGGCGACGAAGAAGCCGTTCAGGACCACGAGGAACAGCGCCAGCAGGAGTCGCCCGACCGACAGGGCGACGTCTACCATCCCTCGACCCGTCCGTCGCGATGGTCGTCGGACTGCTGACGTGCGACGCGACCCCGTCTGCGAGCGGATGCGGTCGTCATGCCTCGGCAGACGCGGCGGACGCACTAAACGGTGGGTGTCCGCCGGCCGGCCCCCGAGGCGTCACCGCGGGGCGCCTCACTCGATGGGGAACCGGAGCATTGCCGCGACGCCGAACGTCTCGTCGAAGCGGGCGCCGTGCTCGGTCTCCGGTGGCACGACGACCACCTCGCCGCCCTCCCGCTCGCTCGACGTCGAACTCGTTGTCCCACTCGAAGGTCGGCTCGGCGACCCGCCCCGGGAGGTCGTCGAAGACGTACTCGACGACGTCGTCCTCGTATTCGACGGCCCCGACGTGGAGGACGAGGCCGTTCTCGGGCGTCTCGTCGTAGTCGTGGAGTAGCTGTCTCGCCCGGTCCAGCACCGCCCGGCGGTCCGTCGAACTCTCGTCGGAGTCGATGTACTCGGCCTCGGCGTGGTCCTCCTCCACCCGCTCGAGCGTCTCGCCGACGGACGCCTCGGGCGGGATCGCTACCGTCAGGGGGTCGTCTTCGTCGCCCTCGGCGTCCGATACGGCCTCGATGCGCTCCCGGAGTTCGTAGTCCGTGTTCATCGTGTTCGGCGGCCCCCGACGCCCCGCGTCCCCGTGACGTCCGGCGGTCCGGTCGGCGGAGCTACGCCGTTACCACGGTTCAGTGCCGGGCCTAGTCATCTTGGGTCGAAGAACAGAACACCCCTAAACAGCTCCCCTCCGGCGGTTCCTCGACAGCGACTCCTCGAGGACGACTGCCGTCCGGCCCGACCGCACCGTCAGGCGCCGATGGAGGGGTCGGCCCCGAAGTCGTCGTACCCCGCCAGGCGGTACTCTCGGGAGTCGGTGCAGTCCGCTGCGGCGGCGGCCAGTTCGCCGACCGCGGCGTCGAAGCGATGTTCGAACTCGTCGTACGGCGCGTCGTCCAGTTCCTCGAGGAACGCCTCGACCGAGAGCTCCTCGTCCCAGTCCTCGCGGAACGCGGCGGCCCTCGACGCCGCCTCGCCCGCGACGTCCGCGTCGGCTCCGTACTCCGATTCGAAGGCGTCCGCCAGTTCGGTCTCGAAGTCGTCGCTCATACGGTGTCGTGTTCGGCCGTCTCGAACGTATCCCTTGCGAAATGCAACCGTCCGGCCCCCGCCACGGCCCTGCCCCGGAGGCGAGGGTTCAACCGGCGTCGGGACCAACGAAGGGACGAACGGTCCGGACGACGCGACCGCACTTCCACCGATGTCCCCACGCACCACGAGACCGACCGAACCCGACGTCGACCACGGAACCGAGGCGCGAACGTCCCGCCTGCGACGCCTGGCCTCGCCGCTCGCCGCGCTGTCCGGCGTGCTGTTGCTCGTCGGCGCCGCCCGGGAGGCGACCGACCACCGGCGCCGAGCCGGCGGCCTCGCGCTCGCGGGCGGTGCACTCCTCGCGGGTTGGGTCCGACGGCAGGGACCCACGACGGTCACCGACCCGGAGGCACCCGCAGTCGGAGAGACGGACGAGCGGGCGTAGGTCTGCCGCGGAGTCCGACGGGCCTTTAGGTCTCGGCGGCGATTCCCACACGTGGATTCTGAGGAGGTACGCGACCACTGGGCGGATCGGTCCGGAGAGTACTCGCCGGAATACTACGCCCACTACGGGCCGGACGAGACCAGCGAGACGCTGCTGGAGATTCTCGACCGTCACCTCGGTCGGGACGCGTCGGTCCTCGAACTCGGCTGCAGTTCCGGCCGCCACCTCGCGCACCTCCACGAGCACGGCTACGACGACCTGTCCGGCATCGAGCTCAACGAGGACGCCTTCGACGTGATGGCCGAGGTCTACCCCGACCTCGCCGACGTCGGGGAGTTCTACCCGGCGGCGATCGAGGACGTCGTCGCGGACTTCACGGACGACCGCTTCGACGCGGTCTACTCCGTGGAGACGCTCCAGCACGTCCACCCCGACGCCGAGTGGGTCCTCGAGGAACTGGTCCGGGTCGCCGGCGACCTCCTCGTCACCGTCGAGAACGAGGGCGGCGAGGGGGCGCAGGCGACCGGGTCGGACGTGAACTACGTCAACGACGACTTCCCGCTGTACTACCGCGACTGGCACGACGTCTTCACGGGGCTGGGGCTGGAGGAGGTACACGCCGAGACCGGCGAGCGCGACACCGTACGCGCGTTCCGCGTCCCGCGGGATCGGGCCGCTCGCTGATACACCGACGACTCCTCACGAGGCCGGCGAGCTTCGGACCCGCTCGTCACCGCCGTTAAGTTCGTCCGCAGCGCACGCCAGACCGTGACGACCAACTCGGGTTCGGACGGCCGCGAGGAGCCGGCGCTGGTCGCCGCGGAGTGTGAGGGCGCCACGGGTCGGCGAGTCGACGTCGGACTCCTGGTCGCCCACGCTCCGGGGGCGGAGCCCGACGGGCTACGGTCCTTCGCCTCGCGGGCGGCCGCGGACGCGGTCGACGAGCTGGCCACCGCGACCGACGTCGGCTGGCGGTTCCACCTCGAGGACCCGGCGCGGCTCCCGGACCACGACCGCCGGCGGCCCTCGGAGTTCCTCGACCGCGCGACCCACCGGATGGTCGAGGGCCCCTACGACCTGGTCGTCGTGGTCACCGACGTCCCGCTGGTCTCCAGCCGGGAGCGGTTCGTCCCGGGCCTGGCCTCGCCACTGTCGCGCGTCGCCGTCGTCTCGACGGACCGCCTCCGGAGCGCGCCGCGCGGCCGCCCTCGGCGCGGGCTAGACGACGAGGCCGTCCGCTGGAACGCGGCGACGCTACTGGTCCACCTCGTCGGCCACGTCCTCGGCGCCCGGCACCGCGACGCCGACGACGGCGTCATGTCGCGGTTCCGGTTCGATCCCGACCGGCGGTCGGTCCCGGCGTTCGACGCCGACGTCGAGCGGTACCTCCACCGCGTCGCCGACGAGATCCCGGCGACCGAGGCCACCCCGCGGGGACCGCTCGGGCGGCTCGCGTTCCACGCGAAGAGCGCGGTCCGGAACCCGGGGCAGGTCCTGCAGGCGCTCGGCAACAGCCGCGCGCCGCTGCTCCCGCTGTCGTTGCCGAAGCTGTCGACCGCCGCGGTCGCGCCGACGCTCGTCATCGTCTTCAGCGCCGAGTCCTGGGACGTCGGCTTCCACATGAGCAACGCGACCGCGGCGCTGTTCGCCTGCGTGAGCGTCCTCGTGGCGGCGCTGTACCTCCTGTTCGTCCAGAACCTCTCGTTCCCCCGGAAGCGTCACCGGGTCGTCACCGAGCACACGGCGCTCGTCAACGTCACCGTCTTCCTCGTGCTCGTCGGGGCCATGGTCGGCCTGTTCGCGCTCGTGTGGGGGATCATCCTGGTCATCGAACTGCTGGTGTTCCCGCCGAACCTGATGTCGAACTGGCCGAGCCTCGAGGACCCCGCCGTCGGGTTCGTCGACCTCGTCCGGACGGGCGCGTTCATCAGCACCGTCGGCGTCCTCTCCGGCGCGCTGGCCGGCGGTCTGGAGAGCCGGACCATCGTCAGCCACCTGGCGCTGTTCCCGGACGAACCGTAGAAGCTACCCGCGACGACGGGAGGCGAGTCAGCGCTTCTCGAAGCCGTCGAGGTCGCCCTGCGGGTTCCCCTCCTCGACCTCGACGTCGTCCACGTCGGCCTTTATCGGCCCGCGTTCGCACCACTCCAGCATGGTCTCGACGTCCTCCTCGCTGCCCTCGAAGACGGCCTCGACCCGGCCGTCGTCGAGGTTTCGGACCCAGCCCTCGAGGTCGTGGGCGCGGGCGGTCTCGTGGGCGTTGTCGCGGAAGTGGACGTCCTGGACCTCTCCGGAGACGAACACGTGGACTCGTGACTCGGGCATCACGTCGGGATAGGGGTTCGCGATAGAAAACGACCAGGGGCGACGGAGTGAGTCGCCTACATCGCGTCGGTCGACTCGGGGAAGAGGCTCTCCGAGAGGTACGCAGACACCGTCCAGGTCGGGTCGTTCACGACCTGATTGATCTTCAGGTCGACCGCGGCCGAACAGAGGATGTACGCGTCCGGACGGGCGAGCCCGCGCTCCTCCTGCAGGTGGTCGAGCATGTGTCGGATCGCCAGCCTGGAGGCGTCCACGAGGTCGTCCGCGACGCCCGTAGTGGCGTACGCCGTCCCGTCAGCACCGCTGGGAGCGAACGGGCCGGTCGTCTCGAACCGCGGTTGCTCTATCTCCATCTCCGGTCGGAGCGTGAGGCGCGCGGTGACGGACATCGGGGCCTCGACGCCGGTGACGCACACCTCGCCGTCGCCCTGTGCGGCGTGGCAGTCGCCGACGCTGAACAGTGCGCCCGCGACCTCGACGGGGAGGTAGAGCGTCGATCCGGCCGTGAGGTGCTTGACGTCCAGGTTGCCACCCACGCGCCGCGGCGGCGTGGTGCTGTGGTCGCCGGGCGCTGCAGGGGCCACGCCGGCGATCCCGGGGAACGGGGCCAGCGGGACCTCGATCCCGTCGACGAACTCGCCGACGTCGCCCTCGAGGTTCCACACGTGCAGCCCCGGTTCGTCGAACTCGTCAGGGAGGAGTCCCTTCCCTGCCGCGGACGGATAGAAGTAGCTCACTCCGAAGCCCTCGTGCTGAAAGTCGAGGAACTCGACGGCGAGGACGTCGCCCGGTTCGGCCCTGGCGACGCGAACCGGCCCCGTGAGCGGGTGCCCCTCGAAGGACATCGCCTCCAGATCCGCGACCGTCGACCCGGCGTCGAAGTGGCCGTTCGCCGCGTCGCGGCACTCGAAGGCCACCACGTCGCCCGACTCGACCGAGAGGACGGGGTCGAGGTCGCGGTTCCAGGCGCCGACGTGGACGTTCTCCGGACGGTCGTCGAGTCGGTGGTCGATCGAGGGGTCGGGAGGCACACCCGACCGTCGGCCCGAGCAGGCTAAGCCCTGTTGTTCGGTCGGTCGCCGTCCCCTCCGGCTCGACGGGCAGTGATGAATAGGCAGGCAGGAGGCTTTTTCGTCGCCTCTCCGTCTAGTCCGTATGGAACTCGGTAGTCGGGCGCTCGACCGGTCCCGCGTCGGCTGGTGGCTGCTCGTCCTCGCCGTCGCCGGGGGCTTGGCCTTCGTCCTGCACTCCTTCGTCGGCACCTTCGTGCTCGCAGTGTTCATCTACTACGGGATGCGCCCGCTCGACCGCCGCCTCGAGTCGTACCTGTCGACCAGCGCGGCCGCGGCCGTCTCCATCGTCGTCGTCGGTCTCCCTGTGTTACTGCTCGTCGCCGCAGTCATCGTCGTCGGCGTCACCGAACTCGGGAACACGGGACTGCTCGACCAGGCCCAGTCCGCGCTGGAGCCGTACCTCGGGGGTGGCTCGGGCGATATCACCGAGCGGCTCTCGTCCGTCGCCGGCGGCGACACCGGGTCGGCGACCGGCGTGCTCCTCCAGGGCGCCGGCGTCCTCTCGGCGCTCGCCGGCGGCATCATGCACCTCTTTCTGGCCGTGACGGCGGCCTTCTACCTCCTCCGGGACGACCACCGGCTCCGAGGCTGGTTCCGCTCGACGATCGGTGGCGCGGGGAGCACCGCCTACGCCTACGCGACCGCCGTCGACCGCGACCTCGCGACGATCTACTTCGGGAACGTCCTGCTCGTGGCCGTCGTCGCGGTGGCCGCGACCGTGGTCTACCACGCCTACAACCTGGTCGCGCCGGCCACGGTCTCCATCCCGGCGCCGACCGCGCTGGCGCTGCTGACCGGCTTCGCCAGCCTCGTGCCGATTGTCGTCGGCAAGATCGTCTACATCCCGCTGACGCTCGGCCTGGCCGCCCAGGCCGTCCGGACCGACCCCGGGTTGCTCGTCTACCCGGCCGTCCTCTTCGGCGTCGCCCTCGCGTTCCTCGACCTCGTTCCGATGACGTTCGTCCTCCCGAAGGTGGCCGGGAAGGCCGGCCACACGGGACTGGTACTGTTCGCGTACATCCTCGGGCCGATGCTGTTCGGGTGGTACGGGCTGTTCCTCGGCCCGCTCCTGCTCGTCGTCGGCGTCCAGACGGTCCGGATCGTCCTCGAAGAACTGATCCACGGCGAGCCGCTGTCACCCGAGGTGACGTCCGCGGAGCCGCTCGGGTCGCCGCCCGAGACCGGCGACACGGACTGAGCGCCGAGTCTGACGCTGCGTCGCGTCGAGCGAACAAGGACGGCAGCCCCTTTCAGGTGCCGGCAGAGGGCTCACACACCCCGGGCCCCACGTCTAGGTAGGTCCCGCTGGACCGCCGTCCAATCCCACCATGACCGAAATAGGCTTCACGCTGTCGAGCGAGGAGCATCACCCCAACGACCTCGTCGAGTACGCCCGGCAGGCGGAGGCGGCCGGCTTCGACTTCCTCTCCATCTCGGACCACTTCCACCCCTGGGTCAGCGAGCAGGGGCAGTCCCCCTTCGTCTGGTCGACCCTCGGCGGCGTCGCGGCCGCGACCGACGACGTCGACGTCGGCGTCGGCGTCTCGGCGCCGATCATCCGCCTCCACCCGGCCGTCTACGCGCAGGCCGCCGCCACCGCCGCCGCCATGTTCGAGGACCGCGAGTTCTACGCCGGCGTCGGCACCGGCGAGAACCTGAACGAGCACGTGCTGGGCGACCGCTGGCCGGAACACGCAGTTCGCCTCGAGATGCTCGAGGAAGCCGTCGAGGTCATCAAGGAACTCTGGACCGGGCGGGAGGTCAGCCACCACGGCGAGCACTACACCGTCGAGAACGCGAAGCTGTTCACGCTTCCCGAGGAGACCCCGCCGCTCTGCGTCTCCGCGTACGGCGACCGAACGGCAACGACGGCCGCGGAGGTCGGCGACGGCTTCTGGTCGGTCGGCCCGCAGGAGGTCGTCGACACCTGGGAGGCGGAGGGCGGGTCCGGCCCGCGGTTCTGCCAGCTCCAGGCCTGCGTCGCCGAGACCGAGGCGGAGGCCATCTCGACGGTCTACGAGCGGTGGCCCAACGTCGCACTGCCGGGCGAACTCAGCTCCGAACTCGCGACGCCGGCGCTCTTCGAGCAGGCGACCCAGATGGTCGAGGAGGAGGACATCGCCGAGAGCAGCGTCCTCACGAGCCCCGATCCACAGGACCACATCGACAACATCCAGCAGGCGATCGACGCCGGCTACGACCACGTCTACCCGATGCAGATCGGCGACGACCAGTCGGCCATGATCGAGATGTACCGTGAGGAGGTCCTCCCGTCGTTCTCCTGATCGCGGTGCGGAAGGAGCAGACGGGTACTGTTTAGCAGCGTTCGCGAGAGCGCGGTGGCCTCGGCACTCATAGGGCTCGTCACGGCCGGCTGCCTACACCGGCTCGGCCCGGTCGCTCGTCATCGGCCGGCCGACGGTACGGACGCGGGGGTGAAGTCGCTTACTCGTCGCCGGCGGGGAGCAGCCCCAGGCTCTCGCCGACGCCGAAGACGTCGAGCTGGTGGAGGACGTCCTCGTCGGTCGGGTCCAGCAGGAGCCGTTCGTCCTCGAGGTCGAGGAACAGCTCGTCGTCGACGATCGCGAGGTCGCCGTCGGCGAACTCCTCGAAGACGTCCTCGCCGGTCTGCTGGAACAGCTCACCGAGGGACTGGCCGGTCTCCTGGGCCTCCTGGAACAGTTCGGCGACGACGTCGGGCGCCGAGGCGGGGTCCTCGACGGCGGTCTGGAGCAGTTCGCCGAGCGTCTCGCCGCGCTCCTCGAGTTCGGCCTGCAGTTCGTCCACGAGGTCGGCTGCGTCGGACATCGTGGAGGGACGCTCCACGGCCAGAAACAAAGGTTTGAGGGTTCGTGCAGTCGGTCAGTCGTCGGTCGGGGTCGGCGCGTCCGGCCCGGTGCCGTCCTCGGGCCGGGCGTCGAACAGCGGGCTCTGGTCGCCGGGGACGAGGGTGTTGAGCAGGAGCGCCGACAGCGCGGTCATGATGACCGGTTCGCCGAAGAAGGTCGCGGCGGCCTCCGGGAGTCCACCGAGGGCCTCGGGTTTGGTGGCGACGCCGAGGCCGAGGCCGAGCGCGACGGCCATGATGACCATGTTCCGGCGGTCGAGGTCGGTGTGCAGCAGGATGAGGCGGGCGCCGCTGGCGGCGACCATGCCGGCCATCAGGAGGACGGCGCCGCCGAAGACGGCGCTGGGGATGGTCGCGACGACCGCGCCGACCTTCGGGCTCAGCCCGAGAACGGCGAGCATGACGCCGCAGATGGCGACGACGTGGCGGCTCATCACGCCGGTGAAGTTGACGATGCCGACGTTCTGGGAGAAGGAGGTGACGGGGAATGCGGCGAAGACGGAGCCCAGCGAACTGAGCAGGCCGTCCGTGAGGAGGCCGCCGCGGAACTCCTCGTCGGAGGGGTTGCGGCCCTCGGCGGCGGTGATGCCGGACATGTCGCCGACGGTCTCCATCGCGGAGACGAGGAAGAGGAAGGCGAAGGTGACGATGGGGACCGGCTCGAAGGCGAAGCCGAACTTGCCGGGCGAGGGGAAGGCGACCCACGCCGCGTCGGCGACGGGCGCGAAGTCGACGAGGCCCATCGCGACGGCGACGACGTAACCGATGCTGATACCCGCGAGGACCGCCAGCAGTCGCGCGACGCCGCGGGTGAAGAGGTTGAGGACGACCGCGATGGAGAGGACGAGCGCCGCGAGGCCGAGGTTGTGGACCGCGCCGTAGTCCTCGGCGCCGACGCCGCCGGCGGAGTAGTCCATCGCGACCGGGATGAGGTAGAGGCCGATGATGACGACGACGAGGCCGGTCACCAGCGGCGGGAAGAAGGGTTCGATGCGCTTGAACTGCCAGCCGATGAGCCCCTCGACGAGGAGGCCCGTCACGAGTATCGCGCCGAAGACGGCCGCGAGGCCGTAGTTCAACCCGATGCTCACGGAGGCGCCGACGAACGTGAAGCTCGTCCCCATCACGATGGGGAGCTTCGCGCCGACGGGGCCGACGGTGTAGGCCTGGACGACGGTCGCCAGCCCCGAGAACAGCAGCACCATCTGGACGATGTAGGCGGTGTCCGCGCCGCCGAGGCCCACCTCGCCGGCGACGATGTAGGCGACGGCCGTCGCCGGGACGATCATCACCGCGACGTGCTGGAGGCCGAGCAGTATCGACTTCGGCAGCGGGGGCTTCTCGTCGAGCCCGTACTCGAGCTGGATCTCCCCGTCGGTATCGGTCGACATCTATGGCCGGCTGGACAGGCTCCCACCCCATAATAGTTCCGTGTCCACGCGCATTTCTGACCTTCTACGGAGACATATTATGCACGGTCGTGGATATCAGTGGATGACGACCTCGCCGTCCTCGACGGTGATGTCGACGAGGCTGGTCGCCTCGTAGCCGGTGTCGTCGAGGGCCGACTCGCCGACCTTCCGGATGACGACGACGATGTCGGCGATCTCGGCGCCGATCCCGTCGAGGGCGTCGCAGATGGCCGCGAGCGTCCCGCCCGTCGACAGCAGGTCGTCGACGATGAGCACGCGGTCGCCGTCCTCGACGTCGTTGATGTACATCTCGGACTCGGAGTAACCGGTCGTCTGGTGGAGGGAGACCTCGCCGTCGAGGCCGTAGGAGCGCTTCCGGATGACGACGAGCGGGACGTCCGTCTGCAGGGAGAGGGCGGTCGCGAGGTGGATGCCCATGGCCTCGGGCGCGACGATCTTGTCGACGTCGAGGTCGGCCGCGCGGATGACGCCGACGACGACCTCCCGGAGGAGCTCCGGGTCGAGCACCGGCACCCCGTTGCTGATCGGGTGGACCATGTACTCGTAGCCGTCCTTGTCGATTATCGGCGCGTCGTGGAGCGATTCGCGCAGTCGGTCCATGGCGCCCGTTCGGCGATACGTGGGAAAAGCCGTTCGCTCTGGGGTCGCAGCCGCCGGCGCGCGGCAAGCGATTAGTGGCAGAGCGCCGAACAGTCGCGTGA
This sequence comes from Natronomonas salina, assembly GCF_013391105.1. Classification (NCBI taxonomy): domain Archaea; kingdom Methanobacteriati; phylum Methanobacteriota; class Halobacteria; order Halobacteriales; family Natronomonadaceae; genus Natronomonas; species Natronomonas salina. Next base: position 3,591,872 of record NZ_CP058335.1, on the reverse strand, counting down.
TGGCACCTCCCGCGGTCAGTTTCGTCGTCCCGGCGCGGAACGAGGCCGACTACCTCGAGGCGACGCTGTCGAGCATCGACGCCCAGCGGGGCGATGTCGACCACGAGGTCGTCGTCGCCGACGGCGGCAGCACCGACGGGACCGTCGACGTCGCCCGCGAACACGGCGCCGAGGTCGTCTCGGAGGGCGGCCACAGCATCGCCGCGGGGCGGAACGCGGGCGCCGCGGCCGCCGACGGCGAGTGGCTGGCGTTCGTCGACGCCGACACGACACTCACGCCCGAGTACCTGACGACGATGCTGGCGTTCGTCGAGCGGGAGGACCTGGTCGGCGCGTCCTCGCGGTGCCGGATGACTGGGCCGTACCGCGCGAAGGCGATGGAGTGGACCATCAACCACGTCTTCCCGCGGCTCGCCGCGCCCGTCCTCCCGGGGTTCAACACGTTCGTCCGCCGGGACGCCTTCGAGCGCGTCGGCGGGTTCCCGGACGTCCCCAACGAGGACACCGCCTTCAGCCGGCGGCTGGGTCGCGACGCGCCGACGGCCTACTGCCCCGAGGTGCTCGTGGAGAGCTCCGGTCGCCGGATCTCGGAGCTCGGACTGACGGGGACGCTGCTCCACTACCTCTGGCTGGACTGGGGCCGGCTCCGCGCCAGCCGCGGCACGGACCAACGTTAAGTGGACCGGCCACCGAGTGGCAGGTATGTCCCTCGGTACCATGAACCGATGCCTGGAGTGCGGGTACGAGGCCACCCCGGACCCCGAGAACTGGGGCACCGTCGACCACCCGCCGCTGGGGAAGCTCACCCAGTGTCCGGAGTGCGGCAGCACGAACACGCACCGTCGGGTGTGAACCCGCGGGCGAGACGACCGGCCCTCGCGTCGAGGCCGGCGGCGCCCGCCACGTTTTCCTTCGGCGCGAGCCTACCGGCGGGTATGAACGGAAGCGACGGCGATGGCGAAACCGCCGACCGGATCGCCGACGTGCTGGCCGACACCGACGAGCCGCTCTCGGCCAGCGGCATCCAGCGCCGGCTCGCCACGCGGAGCCGCGACGTCACCACGGGCGTCATCCGGGACGTCTGCAAGGAGCTCGTCGAGGAGGGGCGCGCCGAGGCGACCGACGACCTGCCGACGGAGTACCGGCTGGTCGAGGAGTAGCACGATTCAGAGCGACCGGAGGGAGCGAGAATTGCGAGCGGCGATCGCAGTGAGCCGCGAGGAGTAGTCAGTCGGCTTCGTCAGCGCGGTCGAGCGCGCCCGCGACCACGAGCGGCAGCGTGATGGTGGCGTCGGCGTACACCGAGACGTTCCGGGCGTCCTTCTTGAGCTTCCCCCACGACCGCGCCTCGTCCAGCGTCGCCCCCGAGAGCCCGCCCGTCTGCGGCGGGTCCATCGTCAGCTGGACCGCGTAGTCGTAGGCCTCCGGCGTCACCAGCATCGTCTGGAGGACGTAGTTCTTCGGCACGCCCCCGCCGACGACGATGGCCGCCGTCGACTCCGCCTCGTAGGCGAGGTCGTTCAGCGGCGACATGTCCTTCAGTGCGTCCAGCGAGAAGCCGGTCACCTGCGACCGGAGCCACGCCTGCAGCCCCAGCACGGAGTCCTGGATCGCCGGCGCGTAGATGGGGACGTCGCTCTCGTAGGCCGCCGCCGCGATACCGGCGTCCTCGTCGACGTCCTCCCGGTCGTTCACCTCGGCGTTCGCCCGCCCGAGTTCGCGGGTGAACTCGGCGATGGAGACGACCTCCTCGCCGATGTCCTCGAGGACCTCGCTGCGGAGGTGCTCCTCGAACAAGGCGAAGTGCTCCTGGGGCAGGTAGACGTTGTAGATGCGGTCGACCTCCTCGTCGCGGAGCTGCTCGTCGAACTCCCGCTCCGTCAGTTCGGGGTGCTCGTGGTGGCCGTGGTGGTGCTTGCCGCCGACGGCCTCGATGGCGTCGTGGGTCAGATTCGCGCCCGTCGTCACCAGCGCGTCGACGTGGCCCTCGCGGATCAGGTCCGAGACGATCCGTCGCATCCCCGCCGGCACCATCGCGCCAGCCAGCCCCAGGAAGACCGTCGTCTCGTCGCTGGCGAAGATCTCGCCGGTCACGTCGATGGCCTCCGAGAGGTCCGCCGCGCCGATGCCCGCCCGACCGTACTGCTCGGCCAGGTCCGCGACGGACATGCCGGCCGAGACCTCGGCGTGCTCCACGGGGTCGTGGCCGAACTCCTCCCGCTCGGGCGGGTGGTGTTCGTGCTCGTCCTCGTCGCTCATTGGTCGGTGGTGGGCCGGCGGGCCTTTCAACCGCGCGATTTCCGAGGGCGGGAGCGGCCCGCTACAGTTCGACCTTCGTCGTCGGGTCGTCCAGTTCCCACAGTAGTTCGGGCAGAAATGCCTCCAGGTTGTCAACCACGCGGCGTTCGCTCACGTCCAGGCCCTCGCAGTGCTCGTGGGCCTCGTCGCGGATCGTGACGTGGATGTCGTCGTCATCGACGTACACCTCCAGCGGGAAGACGGAACACCGGGCGGGCTTCCAGTCGTGTTCGTCGTGGAGGGCGCAGAGGCCGTCCTCGCGGAGGAAGAAGCAGGCCATACCGTCGTCGCCGGTGTGGGGGTGGTCGTCGGCCTTCTCCTCCTGGCGGACGAAGTCCCGCCCCTCGAACTGGGTGGTCGCCTCGGCGAGGGACTCCCGCGAGGCGAGCTCCAGGAAATCCTTCTCGTACAGCAGCACGCCGTGGCGACAGCACCACGTGCAGTCGTCGACGCACTCGAACGTCAGCGAGGGGTCGAAGTCGACGACCGCTTCCTTCCCGGGATACACCTCGACGCGCACGTCCCTCGCTCGGGGGCGGAGAAGGAAAGGGGTGTCGGGGCGGCCGCGTTGCCACGGTCCCGTACCGACGAGGCGGCGTCAGGTCCGGATCGCGGCGGCGACGGTGCGTAGTTGCGAACGGCCGTTGGCCAGCAGGGCGCTCGGAAACCGCCGACGGGAGTACGTCAGGGCCTCCGCCAGCGCCGGCGCGGCGTCCTCGTGGACGCCCGGGCCGTGCCCCGAGAGGACGCGCTCCGGCGAGAGGTCGGCGAACGCCTCGCGCGGCGGGGTCAGGCGCCGGAGCAGCATCACGCCGAGACGCTCGTCGCCGACACGGAGGTAGTCGGCGCCGCCGACCGACTCCGAGACGACGAGCGTCTCGCCGTCGTAGAGGGCGTACTCCCGCCAGGCGGGGCCGCTGTCGGCGACCTCGAGGAGTTCGTAGTCGCCGACCGTCCCGCCCACGTCGAGATAGGCCACCGGGGCGTCGAGGGAGCCGGCGACGTCGGTCATCGATGCCGGGAGGGTCACCGGGACGCCGTGTCGGTTCGCGAAGACGGCCGCGTCCCGGGTGTGGTGGTTCGAGAGGACGACGACGCCCGCCACCTCGCCGAACTCGCCGAGCAGGTCGTCGATGCCGTCGGCGTCGACGGGGTCGACGAGCCAGACGCCCTCGTCGGTCGCCAGCGCGTGGCTGGCCCGCTCCATCGTCTCCTCGGGGTGGGCGATCCACCCGACGCCGCCGTTCCAGCGGTCGATCTCCTCGTACCCGGTGGCGGGGTCGGTCACCTTCGCCGGCATGGTCGTGCGGCGGGGTCGCAGGGAGAGGGGGTAAGCCTGTCGCCGGCGGGGTGCTCCGGGGTCGACGCCGTGTCAGCTGTACTCCCGCCAGCGGTAGCCGCACTCCTGGCACTTGAAGAACCGCGTCGGCGGCTCGTCGGCGGCGCCGGTCTGCTTGATCGTGTACCAGGCCTTCCCGTGGCCGCACTCCTCGCAGGTGACGTCGTCTGCGGTGGGTTTGCCCTCGAAGTCGGCGCCCTCCTCGGTCTCGATGAGTTCGTCGTCGGACTGGGCCTCCGTCGAGACGAACTCCGAGGCGCGGTCCGCGTCCTTCGTCTGGGTGGCGCCGCAGGACGAGCAGACCATCTCGTCGCCCTGGCCGTGCATCATGGAGCCGCACTCCTCGCAGAACTGCATGCCCGAGGGGACGGCCCCGCCCGGCAAAAACGTGCGGTCTCGCCTACTCCTCGTCGCCGATGTCCCGGGAGGCGCTCTCCCGCCGCTCCACCACGGGGCAGTCCCGCACCCGGAAGTGGTCGACGTCGACGAGTTCGACGATCTCCGTCCCCGGATTGCCGCAGACCGCCTGCGGTGGCTTCGAGAAGTGCTCGCACTTCTGGCAGTAGCTGGCCTTCGGGACGACCGTCCCCTCGGGCTCGTCGTCGGCCGCTGGTTCGTCGACGGCCCGGGCCTGCCCGGCGCCGTTCCCACCGGGACCGCCGGATGCGGCGTCGCCCTCGGTGAGCGCGTCCCAGACCGCCTCGTCGTCGACCTCGTCGACCTCCACCTCGGTGAACAGGTCGTCGACGTCGGCGTCCACGTCCGCGTCGTCGTCTTCGGGACCAAGGTCCTCGAAGGGGTCGTCCTCAGTCATCGCCGGCCTCCAGGGCGGGCGGCTCCGCACACCGGAGCTCCGGGCGGCGGAACCCGAGCGTCCGCCCCAGGCCGCCCGCCGGGAGTTCGATCTCGGCGAACTCGGACCCGCAGTGCGGACACGACGGTTCGGAGAGCAATCCGATGGTCACCGCGCCGCCGCAGGCGCCGCAGGCCGCCTCGGTGACCCCGCTCCGGTTGGCGGCCAGCCGTAGTTCCTCGAGCCCCGTGCCCTCGTCGGTCTGATCGGCCTCGCGGCGAAGCGAGACGACCGCGCGGGCGACCCGAGTGAGCTTCTCGTCGGCGTCGTCGAGCCGGGATTCCACGTCGGCGACGCGGCTGCCCTGCGCATCGAGGTCGGTGGCGACCGACTCGACGGTCTCCGAGAGGTCGTCGAGGCGCGCGTCGATCTGGGCGAACTCGCGGTGGGAGTGGGTCTGCGAGGCGGTGTCGCCGACGGCGTCCCGAAGCTGGAGGACCCGCTTCCGGAGGTCCTCGACGTTCTCCTCGAGTCTCGCCTCGACGTCGTTCATCCGGCCGTTCAGCTCGTGGAGGGCGTCGTCGTCCGCCGCGAGCTGTTCGCGGACGTCCTCGATCGCCTCGGGGTCGACGCCGTCGCCGGCGAGCCCCGCCAGCGACTCGTCGCCGAGGTCGGCCGCCGCGCGGTAGGCGCTCGCGAGCTGGACGAGCAGTTCTCCGGGGTCGACGTCCAGTACCGCGGCTCGCTCGTCGAGCCACTCCTCGAGGTCCGGCGGCAGACGTACGGACACCTCCGACTCGTCCGGCTCGTCCGCCGACTCCGTAGCCATTCGCTGTTCCTTATCCAGGACAGCAAGTTAATGGTTCGCCTCACTCAGGCCCTGACCCGGGGCGATCCGAGCGTCACGCCGTCTAGCGAGCCGTCGGGCGGGCGCTACCGGATCTTCCGGACGTCGCTGATGTCGAAGCCGGAGTCGCCGATCTCGGTCTCGAAGCGGACGATGTCCTCGTCCTCGATCCGCGAGAGGACGCCGCGGAACTGCTTGACGACCATCGTCCGCGCGCGGGCGGAGCCGCCGCTCTCCCACTCGAACAGGAGCGTCCCGTCCGCGGAGTCCATGAGCTGGCCGTGCTTCTCGGCGTCGAGGGTCTCCTGGTTGACGTGCGCGAGGATGAGCCCGCCCCAGTCGTAGGCGGCCCGCGAGAGCCCCTTCAGTAGGACGGGGATGTCGTTCCACGGGAGGTCGTCGGTCGAGCTGATGAGGTCGGCGATGGAGTCGATGACGACGACGTTGCCCGCCGCGTGTTCGGTGAGCCGGTTGCCTAGTGCCTCCGGGACGCTCTTGCGGTCCTGGGACTGCCCCAGCTCGGAGATGCTCTGGGTCTTCGAGGCGTACCACTCCCGCGGGACGGGGCTCAGCCGGAAGAACTCCGGGGAGAGGTCGTGGAACTCGACGTTCTCGATGGCGGCGTCGACGATCTCGTCGTCCATCGCCAGCGTCATCTCGCGGCGCACCTGCCGCTCGTCCGAGGTGAAGGAGACGTAGTGGACCTCCTCCGGCGGCGCGGCGCGGTCGTCGATGCCGCCGTAGTAGAGGTCGAAGAGGTCGGGGTCGCCCTCCGCGAGGCCGTTCATGATGGCGCAGGTGTACATGAACTCCCGCGCCCCGGCGCCGGCCTGCCCCGACAGCAGCACGACGCTCCCCGGCGGCGCGCCGCCGCCGATGGTCGTATCGAGGCGTCGGATCCCGAAGGGGATGCGGTCCATGGGGGTCCCTTCGACCCCGGCTACTTAAATTATTGAGGGGGAATCGAGCGCCGTGACGGCTCACGCCGGGTCGACGCGGGCGCCCTCGTTCCGCGGGGCGACGACCCGAACGGAGCCGTCGACGTCGGCCGCCGACAGCGCGTCCTCGGCGGCCACCCGGGCGTCGTCGGCCAGCGTCGCGTCCGTCACGCCGTAGACGGCCGGCCCCCACGAGGACTGCCCGACGCCGCGGACCGACGGCCGCTCGGCGAGGGCGTCGATGAGCCGGCCCGCCGGCGGTCGGTAGACGCCGCCCTGCTCGTCGGCGTACCAGGCGCCGTTGAGCCGGCCGAACGCCCCCAGCGCGTCGCCGAACGCTTCCAGGCGACCCTCGGCGACGGCGGGGAGCAGCCGCCGGACCAGCAGGGCGGCGAGGTCGTCGGCCACGGCGGGGTCGGCGTTCTCGACGACCGCGCGCATGCTCTCGTTCTCGGCGTCGCCGCTGCGGCCCTGCTCGGCGTCGGCCAGCACCAGGACGAACCGCCAGTCGGCCGGGACTTCGTGGCGCGCGGCGACCGCCGGGACCTCCCACTCGCCGGCAGCGGGCGGGGCGGTCGTGAACCGCTCAGTGGGGTGGCCGGCGTCGACGACGAACCCGCCGGCCTCGAAGGCGGCCACGCCGACGCCGCTGCGGCCGCCGCGGTCGAGTTCGGGCGCCCGCTCTCTGACTCGCGGCGCCATCTCGTGGGCGCGAGCGACGGCGGCGAGCGTCGCCAGCGCGAGCTGCGTCCCGCTGCCGAGGCCGACGTGGCGGGGCAGCGACGCCTCGACGTCGATCCGGGCGCCGTCGACCCCCAGCACCTCGCAGACGCGGTCGGCGTAGTCCGCGACCAGCGGGTCCTCGCAGGCGACCGCGGCGGCGGGTTCGGCCGTCAGCACCACCGACGGCTCGTCGAGGGCGACCCCGACGCCCCCGTAGAGGCGCTCGTGGGCCAGCGAGAGGTTCTGGAAGCCGACGTGGAGGCGGGCGCCGGCGTCGACGCGGACGCGCATTGCCGGCCGTTGGTCGGTCGCCGAGTTGTGGGTTTCGACAGCGGCAGTTAGAGGTCCCTCGACCGGCCGAGGTTCCGCAGGTCGCCGCCGCAGTGCTCGCAGGTCGGCACCGGCGGGTCGGTCGTCCGCTCGCCACAGTCGAAACACTCGTACAGTTCCACTCCCGCTTCCGGGTTGTTCGGGCGCATGTAGCACGGAATAGGTTCAAGAACACATAGACATATCCCTATAACACCTAGTAGAGTACAATCATTGGCCCGCTTCGTGTAGACGAACGTCCGATTATGGGAGCGATTGTAACGAGAACCGTCAGGATGCTATCGAGAGCCGGCCGGCGCCGTTCGACCGAATACGTTCGGCTCGCAGGCGGCTCCCGGAAAAAACTGGACCGTATACTGGCCGTTAAGTCACTCGACGGCAAGGGGTCGGTATGAGCCAGCAGGAACCGCCCGAGCGCGAGTCGGGCGACCGCCAGAAGCCCGACGACCTCCCGAGCAACGAGGTGACCGAGGGCGTCGAGCGCGCCCCCCACCGCGCGATGTTCCGCGCGATGGGCTACGACGACGAGGACCTCTCCTCGCCGATGATCGGCGTCGCCAACCCCGCCGCCGACATCACGCCCTGCAACGTCCACCTCGACGACGTCGCCCAGGCCGCCTACGACGCGGTCGACGACGCCGGCGGCATGCCCATCGAGTTCGGCACCATCACCATCTCCGACGCCATCTCGATGGGGACCGAGGGGATGAAGGCCTCCCTCGTCTCCCGGGAGGTCATCGCCGACAGCGTCGAGCTCGTCTCCTTCGGCGAGCGCATGGACGGCCTCGTCACCATCGGCGGCTGCGACAAGAACATGCCAGGGATGATGATGGCCGCCATCCGGACGGACCTCCCGTCGGTGTTCCTCTACGGCGGGTCCATCATGCCGGGCGAGCACGACGGCCGCGAGGTCACCATCCAGAACGTCTTCGAGGGGGTCGGCGCGGTCGCCGACGGCGAGATGAGCGAGGACGAACTCGACGACCTCGAGCGGAACGCCTGCCCGGGCGCCGGCTCCTGCGGCGGGATGTTCACCGCCAACACGATGGCGTCGATCTCCGAGACCATCGGCTTCGCGCCGCTGGGCTCGTCGTCGCCGCCCGCCGAGGACGACGACCGCTACGAGGTCGCCCGCGAGAGCGGCGAACTCGCCGTCGAGGCCGTCCAGGAGGGCCGGAAACCCTCCGACTTCCTCTCCCGGGAGTCCTTCGAGAACGCCATCTCGCTGCAGGTCGCCGTCGGCGGGTCGACCAACGCCGTCCTCCACCTGCTGGCGATGGCCGCCGAGGCCGGCATCGAGCTGGACGTCAAGGACTTCAACGAGATCAGCGCCCGCACCCCGAAGATCGCGAACCTCCAGCCCGGCGGCGAGCGCGTGATGAACGACCTCCACGAGGTCGGCGGCGTCCCGGTCGTCCTCCGGGAGCTCCTCGAGGCCGACCTCCTGCACGGCGACGCGCTCACGGTCACCGGGGAGACGATCGCCGAGGCGATCGAGCGTCTCGACCCGGCGGCAATCGAGGACGTCGACGCGGACTTCCTCCACACCGTCGACGACCCGATCCACGAGCGCGGCGCCATCCGCATCCTCACCGGCAACCTCGCGCCCGAGGGCGCGGTCATCAAGATCACCGGCGAGGACCACCTCCACCACGAGGGGCCGGTCCGGATCTTCGAGGACGAGGAGACCGCGATGCAGTACGTCCAGGAGGGCCACGTCGAGTCCGGTGACGTCATCGGCATCCGCAACGAGGGACCGAAGGGCGGCCCCGGCATGCGCGAGATGCTCGGCGTCACGAGCGCGGTCGCCGGCCAGGGCCACGCCGAGGACGTCGCGCTGTTCACCGACGGCCGGTTCTCGGGGGCCACACGCGGGTTCTCCATCGGCCACGTCGCCCCGGAGGCCTTCGACGGCGGCCCCATCGCCGCCCTGGAGGACGGCGACACCATCACCATCGACATCGACAACCTCGAGATGTCGGTGGACCTCTCCGACGAGGAGATCGAGCGCCGCATCGAGGAGCGCGGCCAGCCGGAGCCGAACTACACGAACGGCGTGCTGGCGAAGTACGGCCAGCAGTTCGACTCGGCGGCCAACGGCGCTGTGACGAACCCCGGCGCGAAGCGAAACGACTGAGCGCCGGACTGCTTTCTCGACTGTAGAGGCGCTGCTTTGGCCAGACGAGAGTAGAAACGAAAGCTAGCATCCGCGCGAGCGAAGCGAGCGCGGTTCGCGGCGGCGAACGAAGTGAGCCGCCGTAGCGCCCGACGACTATCGCGCGGCTGAGCGGAGCGAAGCCGCGCGACAGGAGGAGGGCGCGCATATTTTCCCCAAGTTTTTGCCGCGGAGGCGTGTTCAGCGCCATCGGCGCTGAACCGCCGGAGCGTGCAAAAAGTGGGGGTTCTAGAATCGCCCTTCCCGGTCCCCGATACCGATGCGTTCGCCGAGGTCGTCGAGTTCGTCGTTGATGTCCTTCGCGGAGGACTCGCCGGGCAGGAGGTCGCCGAGCGCGGCGCCGAACGCACAGAGCGTCCAGACGACGGAGATGCGCGCGAGCGCGACGACCGGGTCAGACCAGCCGTCGAGGCGGCCCCACAGCGTCATGGTGAACGTCGCGGTGACGAAGGCGATGACGAGGACGGCGGTGAAGCGCCGGGGGATGATGCCGAAGATGGGCCGGGTGATCTGGACGTCCCGGAAGTCCGCGAAGTACAGCAGGCCGGCGGTCACCGCGAACACGAAGCAGACGTTGAGGACGAGCAGCGCGGGCCGGGCGAGGAACACCTCGGCGATCTCGAACACGCCGTCCTCGACGAGCATCGGCAGCGAGATGAGGATGGCGCCGACGAACCCCTCGGCGATGTCGCGCCGGGTGAACTTCCTGATGAGGTCGGCTCCGTCGGCGCCGCCGGGCAGCCGCTCCAGGAGGCTGATCGCCTGCTCGACCTCCCGGCGCTCCTCGGGGTCGTCGACGGTGTCCTCCAGCTCCGCGAGCTGCGAGCGGAGCTCCTCGACGGCGACGGTCTTCGCCGGCGACGGGTCGCCCCCGCCGTCGCGCCCCCCTGCGGTCATGCCCCGACAGTGGGGTGACGGGTCGAAAAAGATTCCCCCGCTATCGCGGCGAGGTGGGCAGCCCCGATGGCGCCGGTGTTTTCCAGGCCGGGCTTCGTACCCCGGACATGGTCGACCTGATGGACACCTACATCGAGGACCGCAACCGCGTCCAGCCGCACCACGCCAACAACCTCGGCACCGCCCACGGGGGGAACGTCCTCCACTGGATGGACGAGGTCGGCGCCATGAGCGCGATGCGGTTCGCCGGACAGTCCTGCGTGACCGCCCACATCGACTCGGTTGACTTCCAGTTGCCCCTCGAGCTCGGCGACATCGCGCTGATCGAGGCGTACACCTACAACTCGGGCCGGACGAGCGTCCGCGTGCGGGTGCGGGCCCACGCGGAGGACCCGATGACGGGAGACACCGAGGTCACGACGGAGTCGTACTTCGTCTTCGTCGCCATCGACGAGGACGGGCATCCGGTCGAGGTTCCGGAACTGGAGACCAGTACGGCGGAGGGCGAACAGTTGCGCGAGCAGGCGCTGGCGGACGAAGCGCAGTAGCCAGAATCCGGGTCGTTCAATCCTCGGGTTCGACGATCGTCGGTTCCTCCTCCTCGTCGTGGCGCACCGTCACCGCGTGCTGGGTGTGCCGCGCGTGGGTCTCCGCCCACCGCCGGCCCGGCCGCTCGGCGAGGAACTCCTCGCCGTCGGGGCACTGCCGGCACGCGACGATCCACGGCGACACGTCGTCCGGGAAGTGGCCGGTGTGGCGCTTGTGGTCGAGCGCGAACTGCTCCATCGCCTGATTGCCCACCTGCAGGTCGTCGAGTTCGAACTCGAGGTCCCACTCGCGGTTGCAGCGGGAGCACGTGACGGTCGGCGTGTCGTCGACGTCGTCCGGGAAGGAGTCGAAGGGTTCTGGCACAGTGTGGAGTTCGAGAGCGCAGGATAAAGACGTAGGGAAATGCAAAGCTGGAAGCTCCGTGGTTCCGATTGACGCAGGACGGATCATCTAGTCCAACCGCTCGAGAGGATTAGAAGGACGGCCGGGGGCCGCCGCTCGCGACAACTCCCGCGACGCCCGCGTCGACGGCCTCGCCGACGCTTCCCCAGGCGTTCGCGGTCAACTACTTATTCGACCGGTATAGATATAAATCGGAAGGCGAGTATTCGCTTCCTGATAAACGGGGGCGGAATCAACGTCCGACCCTGCAGGGGGCCACGTGTCGGAATTTCTGTCGGCAGTGCCTCCGCTCGTCGTGGAAAGAAGTTGGAGTGGGACCGCCGAGAATTGAACTCGGGTCCTACGGACCCCATCCGCAGAGGATACCACTACCCCACGGTCCCTCGCGTTTCGAGGGACGGCGGTTTGACGTTTAAGCGCTTCGCTTCGAGGGTCAGGGACGCTCGCCCACCAGGGGTTCCTCGTCGCGGACGGCCAGCGCCGCGACGGCGTCGTTCTCGTAGACCGCCACGCCGGTCCGGTGGGCGAGGACGTACCCGTCGTGGTCGCTCGTGACCGAGCTCTGATACTCGCCGTTCGCGGTGCGGACGTCGGCGACGACGTCGCCCGCCTGGACCGTGTCGCCGGGCCCGACCCGTGGACGGACGATACCGGCGGCGTCGACGCGCGGACCGCGGTACCGCCGGACCTGGAAGTCGACCGGGTCCGGGGTCGCCGGGTCGGACTCGAGAACTGGGTCGGGAACGGAATCGAGTGCGTCGAAGGCGACGAGCGCGCGGAAGACGTCGGCGACGCCGGCGGCCCGGGTCCGGTCGTCGACGGTGCTGTGGCTCCCCAGTTCCACGGTGCACGCCGGGACGCCGGCGCCGTTCAGCGCCGCGCCCGCGACCGAGCGGTGCAGCCCGCGCTCGACGTACTCCTCGGGGGCGTACTGGACGACCGTCGGGAGGTCGAGCGCGTCCGTGAGTCGGCCGAGGTCGTCGGCCAGTTCCTCGGCGGTCTCGCGGTCGCGGCGCTCGCCGTACAGCACGCGGTGGCGGATGACGTAGGCGATGGAGTTGACCTGCGCGGTGTGGAGGTCCAGCAGGAGGTCGGCGTCGGCGAAGGCGTCGTACAGCCGCTCGGCGACGCGCTCCTGGGTGGTTCGCTCGCCGACGGAGTCGGCCGTCGGGTCCGGGAACGTCCTGTTGGGGTCCTCGCCGCCGTAGTAGGAGTGCCGCGTCGTCCGGCGGAGGCCGGCGGGGTTGACGACCGGGACGCAGACGAGGCGGCCCCGGAGGTCAGCCGGGTCGACCAGCGGTCCGGAGGCGTCGGCCCCTCCGTCCGCGGGCGCGAACGCGTTGGCGACGTCCTGGGCGGCGACGACGCCGGTCACCTCGTCGCCGTGGACGCCCGCCGTCACCCAGGCGGTCGGTCCGGGGCTTCCGCCCTCGACGACGATCACCGGCAGTCGCTCCGCGCCGCCCGTCGGCAGCCCCGTGACGTCGAGCCAGGCGCGCTCGAGGCTCCCTGGCGCCGGGTCTGGGAGGTCCATGGTCGGAGGTCGGCCGCCAGCCACAAAAAGCAGGGCCCGCAGGTGGACGTCGCCGCCCCGCGCCGGCCCGGAATCAGACCAGGACGCGCTCCAGTTCGACGACGACGCCCGAATCTGCCGCCGGGTCGCCGACGAGGTGGCCGAGACAGACCGCGGCGCCGTCCGGCGTGTAACTGGCGACGAGGTCGCCTTCGTCGGCGGCCCCGAGGTCCGTCTCCAGGATACCGGGGGGGTACACCGGCGCGCCCTCGGCGATCTCGCGGGCCGCAGATGGTGCGACGGTCAGCCCCGGCAGGTGTTCCAGCGCGCGCTCGGCGGGCTGGACGACCTCCCGCAGGAGGTCTGCGTCGCCGTCCTCGCGCCAGAACGCCAGCCCGTCGACGAGGTCGTGCAGTGTGACGAGCGACGCGTCGTCGAAGGTGCCGGTCTTGGTCCGCCGGAGGTCGCCCATGTTGGCGCCGGTGCCGAGCGCGAGGCCGAGGTCGTGACAGAGCTTCCGGACGTAGGTCCCGCTCTCGCACTCGACGTCGATCAGCGCCCGGCGGTCCTCGACCTCGAGGGCCTCGAGGCTGAATATCTCGCGGACGCGGAGCCGGCGGGCGACCGCGGACTTCCGCGGCGGCTTCTGGTAGAGCGGGCCCTCGAACTCGGCGAGGGTCTCCGCGAGGTCGTTCGGCGCGGGCGCATGGAGTTCGAGTTCGGAGACGTACCCCTTCCGGCTCTCGTCGAACACCTGTGCGGCGCGGGTCGCGGTGCCGGTCAGGATCGGCAGACAGCCCGTCACCTTCGGGTCGAGCGTGCCCGCGTGGGCGGCGCGGGCGACGTCGGCGGCGTCGCGGACCCAGGCGGCGACCTGGTGGGCCGAGGGGCCGGGCGGCTTGTCGAGGTTGACGACCCCGAACTCCAGGAGGGTCTCGGGGTCGCGGTCGTCCGGCGGGCCGCGTTCGCGCATTGCCATGGTGTTCAGAAGTCGTAGTCGACGCCTTCCACTGGGGCCTTCCCCTCGTCGTCGGCGGGGTCGTAGGCGTCGACCGCGGTCAGGATGACGTCGAGGACGGCGCCCGGCGAGAACCGCGCGGTGTTGAGCGCGAGGTCGTAGATGCCGAGTTCCTCGATGTCGATGTCGTAGTACTCCTCGTAGCGGAGCGCCTCGCTTTCGCTGCGCTTCCGGGTCTCCTCGCGGGCGACGTCGACGGCCTTCTCCTCGCGGTCGGCGATGCGCTCGGCGCGGACCGACAGCGGGGCGTCCAACCAGATGCGGAAGTCGGCGTGGTCGCCGGCCATCCAGCCGGCGAGCCGCGACTCGAGGACGAGGTCGTCGCGGGTCTCGGCGATCTCCCGCAGCCGTCGGTCGAGGTCGCGGTCGATCTGCTCGTCGTCCTCGGCGAGCCGGTTGAGTTCCAGCGGCGTGAGGTCGCGCTCGGCCGCCAGGTTGCGGAAGATGTCGCCGCCGCTGACGTGGTCGTAGCCGAGTTCTTCGGCCAGCGCGGCGGCGACGGTGCTCTTGCCGCTGCCGGCGGGGCCGGAGATGGTCAGCAACATATCAGTACTCCGCCGCTACGCCCCAAAGAGGTTGTCCTTCGCGCCGGCGAGACGGCCACAGCGGCCGGTCCCCAGGGTCCAAGTGAGCGCGTGCCACGGCTTACCGCCGGGCCGTTCGAGGTGGCGTCCCGCTTACTCCGTGATAACGCTGGCTTATGGTCTGCCCGTGGGGAGTTCCGTCCGACTACTTATCCACTCATAGGGGCACGTCTAGCATGGAGTGAGTACATTTTGACACGAGATTCCCAGTCCCTCGACGACGCGGTGGAGGACGCGATGGAAGGAACGGTCGGCGAACAGCTCGTCCAGGTCATCCAGAGCGACAACCCCGACGAGAGCGGGCTGATCCGCCCGTTCATCGTCATCGACCTGCGCAACGCGCTGAAGAAGGTCCGGAAGAGCGACGCGCCGGTGCCGGGCATCGACGAGGCAGCCCAGGCCGCCAGCGACCTGACCGCCGAGACGGACGGCGAGTCCCAGACCAGCCAGCAGAGCTCCGGCGGGAGCCGGCTGCCGCGGCTGCTGCTGGCCGGCGTCGTCCTCGGCGTCGGCTACGCGCTGCGCAACCGCCGGCAGTCGCAGTCCGAGACCCCGTCCGTCGACGAGGCCGCCGAGGAGGCCGCCGGCGAGACCCAGAGCATCGCCGAGAAGGCCGCGAGCACGATCCAGCAGCGCGGCGAGGTCGCCGCCTCGCGCATCGAGGAGAGCACCGAGGTCATCGCCGAACGCATCGAGGAGCGCGGCGAGATGACCGCCGAGCAGATCGAAGAGCAGGGCCAGCGCCTCGACGAGAAGGAGTCCGAAGCCGAGGAGAAGGCCCAGGACGTCAAGGAGGACGCCGAGGAGAAGGCCGACGAGATGAGCGACGACGAGGAGTGACCTCGTCCTCGTAAGACCGGACCGAATCGATAGAACGAACGCGACGAACAGGGCGTCCCCGCCGCGGGGCGGACGCAGTATCTCGTTTCTCCGCGGTTTCCCGCCGCGCTACGGACGGAAGGACGACCACGCCGTCACGTCGGCGTCGTCTGGATGTTCAGCGCCTTGCGGATGACCTGCGTGAAGCACATCGAGCAGACGAAGTACCAGACGATCCACACCTGCAGCGGGCCGACGAACCCGTCGGTCCAGGCGACCTCGCCGGCGATCGGGATCACCACGTTCGAGAGACTGTCGGCGATCTCCGGGTAGAGCGGCTGGCCGCGGAAGCCGATGATGGCGTACATCCACAGGAAGACGGGGATGGTGATGACCATGATCCACACCATCGGGCGGAACTGCTCCTTGAACATGCCCATGTTGTCGGCCATCGCCTCCATCTGCTCCTCCTGGATGCGCTCGAGCTCCTCGTCGTCGCCGCGCTCCTTTGCCTGCTTGCGCTTCTCCTGGATGTCCTTCATCCGCTGCTGGTACTCGCCCATGACCTCCATGTCCATGAGGTTCGCCTGCAGCAGCGTCGAGTACAGACCGGTGAACAGCGCGAGCACCATCACGACGGCGAAGAACGGCAGCACGTCGATCAGCGGGCCGAGGACGACGTGCAGCGCACTCGCCAGCGGTTCGCGGACCGACTGGAACGTGTAGCCGGCGAACATCGCGATCGAGCCGACGGCGGCCATCTTGTCCCACTTCGTCCACGAGGAGTCGGTGTCCGGGGCGTCGGGGATCTCCAGTTCGTCGTCGGAGAGGGCCTCTCGGACGCCCTCCGGGTCCGCGACGTCGAACCCCTCGCCGTCGGAGTCGACGAGGATCCCCTTCTCGATGAGCCGGCCCCACTGGCCGCTCGACAGCTCGTCGGAGACGTCCCCCCAGGAGACGGTCCCGTGGTCGGCCTGCTCGAGGACGTACTCGAGGGCCGGCTCCATCTCGGGGTCCTCCCTGACGAGCTCCTGCACCTTCGACGCTGTACGTGCCATTACCAGTCCGTATACGAGCGCGGGTAATCAACCTTTTACATCCCGCCGACCGGGAGTCACTCCTCGTCGTCGCCCAGGCGCCGCGACAGCCGGTCGAACTTCTCGCGCATGCGCTCGCGGCGGTCCTCGGTCTCCTCGGGCCGGTACTCGACGTCCTCGAGGTCGCCCGACTCGAAGTCCAACTCCAGGACCGCGCCCTCGCCGGCGCCCTCCGGGAGGGACGCCTCGGGGAGGTGCCGCTCCGCGACTGTCTCGCCGTCCGATTCGACGAGGAGGACCGCCCGACCCTCCTCGATCCTGTCGACCGTCGCCGCGTAGGTTCCATCCAGTGTCATGTCAGCCTCCCGCCGCAGCGACCGCCCCAGCCGGCGCGGGCGGCGCCAGCCGGTCGTTCGTCCCGCCGACGGTGAACCGCTCCTCGGTGGCGTCGCTCGGGTCCGCCGTCGCTTCGCCGGCGTCGCGTAGCTCCAGCGGGTCGGTCGTGACGTCGTGCTGGGTCCGGACGGAGAGCGCCGAGCCGTCGCTGACGACGACCGTCGTGCCGTGGGTCGCAGTCCAGGTCGTCCTGGTGTCCCGTTCGGCGAACCGCTGGAGCGGTTCGTCGTGCGGGTGGCCGTACTGGGAGTCGTAGCCCGACGAGACGACCGCGACCTCCGGGTCGACGGCGCCCAGGAACGACGCCGAGGAGGAGGTCTCGGAGCCGTGGTGGCCGGCCTGGTAGACGTCGGCGTCGAGGTCGTCGCCGTAGTCGTCGACCAGCCGGTCCTCGACGGGGCCCTCCGCGTCGCCGGTGAACAGGAACGTCGTCTCGCCGAACCGGACGTCGAGGACGACGCCGTTGGCGTGCAGGTCGTCGCCGCCCGGTTCTACCGGGTTGCGCACGGTAGTCGCGGTCCCGGGGAAGGGAATCTCGTCGCCATCGGCGACCTCGTACAGCGTGACGTCGTGGCGCTCGACGGCGTCCAGGTAGTTCTCGTAGGTCTGGGAGGTGTGGACCACACCACTGTCGTAGACCGCGCCGACGCCGTCCTTCTCGGTCTCGAAGTGGTCGATGACCGCCGCGTGGCCGCCGATGTGGTCGGCGTGGGCGTGCGTCGACACCAGGTGGTCGATCCGGTCGACGCCGCGGGCCTCGAGGTAGTCGATGACGGTCTCGCCGTCGTTGCGCCAGTCGCCGGAGTCGATCAGCATCGTCTCGCCCTCTGGAGAGATTAGCAGCGTGGCGTCGGCCTGCCCCACGTTGATGTAGTGGACCGACAGCTCGCCCTCCGCGCCGGTCCCGTCGTCGCCATCACCGTCGGGCGACGAGGTCGAGTCGGGCGTCTGGAGCGGGGTCTCCGTCCCCTCGGTCGAATCGGTCGGCTCGAGGCCGATCCCCGCGTCGGTACAGCCCGCGGTGGCGAGCAGCGTACACAGCGCCAGGACGGCCAGCAGTCGTCGCATCGTCGACACTTCGGCGGGGGGCTACTACGGTCTTGCGGGTGGGGAACGGGGTCGCTGGGAGAAGAGTGAGCGGTCCGCGTCAGGTCGCGTCCTCGATGGCCGACCGCAGCTCCGACCAGACCTCGTCGGGGGTCCCCTCGCCGTCGATGCGGGCGAGTTCGCCCTCGTCCTCGTAGTAGTCGATGACCGGCTGGGTGTTCTCCTCGAAGACGTTCAGCCGCTCCTTGACGGTCTCCTCGTTGTCGTCGTCGCGCTGGATCAGCTCGCCGCCGCACTCGTCGCAGACGCCCTCCTCCTCCGGCGGGTTGAACTCGACGTGGTAGTTGGCGCCGCACTCCGAGCAGACGCGGCGGCCGGTCAGCCGGTCGACGAGTTCGCTGCGGTCGACGTCGAGCAGCGCGACGAGGTCGAGGTCCGTGATCCCGTCGAGGTACTCGGCCTGCGAGAGGTTCCGGGGGTAGCCGTCGAGGACGAAGCCGTCGGCCTCCTCGAGGGCGGCCCGGACGATCTCGTTGACGACGGGGTCGGGGACGAGCTCGCCCGCCTCCATGTACTCGCGGGGGGTGCCGTGCTCGGTCTCCATGTCCTTGTTCGCCCGCAGCGCGTCGCCGGTCGTGACGTGGTCGACGCCGTACTCCTCGACGACGTTGCTGGACTGGGTGCCCTTGCCGGCCCCGGGCGGACCGAGCAGCAGGATCTTCGGCTGGCTCATACCTCGTCGTTTCTCACCGCCGGTAAAAGGCTTGTATGAACGCGGCGAGCGTCGCCTTCTTGTCGTCGCCCGCCCGAGACACCGCATGGACGCCGACGACCCCCGGAGCCGCCGGCAGGCGCTCGTCTCGGCCATCGTCGAGGCCAGGCGCACCGACGAGCCGGTCGTGTTCTCGTCCGCCGACGCGCGCGTCCGGTACGCCGACCGGACGCTCCGGCTGGAGGTCGACGCCGACGAACGCGAGCGCCTCGACGAACTGCTCGCGGCGTACCACGTCTTCAAGGTCGAGCAGCCGGCGACCCGGAAGGCCGACGACGGCGTCGTCTACCTCTCGGCGGTCACCGACCCCAAGCACGCCGCCGACTTCCTCGAGGGGCTGTTCCGCGAGGTCTACGGCGCGCCCGAGGACTACGAACTGCAGATCTCCGAGTAACGTGGTCTTCCCGCAGCGCCCCTACTCGCGGGTCGTCCCGACGAACAGCGCCAGCACGGGGACGATCTCCAGGCGGCCGACCCACATCAGGAAGATCATCAGTAGCTTCGAGGCGTTCGAGAACTGGAGGTAGCTCCCGAACGGCCCGAGCGACCCGAAGCCCGGGCCGATGTTCCCGAGCGTCGCGATGGAGGCGCTGATCGACTCAAGCGTCGTGAGGTCGTAGCCGACGCGTGCGGAGTCCAGCGAGATGAACACCGTCGCCACCCCGAACATGACGAGGTAGAGCACGGTGAACGCGAAGACGCCGCGGACGGCGTCCTCGTCGACGACCCGGCCGCCGAGGCGGATCGGCTCCACGACGTTCGGCCGCGCGGTCACGAACAGTTCGCGGTAGATGGCCTTGAGGACGACCAGCCACCGGACGACCTTCACGCCGCCACCGGTCGACCCCGCGGAGCCGCCGACGAACATCGCGAACAGGAGGACCATCTGGGCGTTCGAGTCCCACTGGGCGAAGTCGCTCGTGGCGTACCCCGTCGAGTTCAGCAGGGAGACGATCTGGAACGTCGCCTGCCGCAGCGCGTTCTCGCCGACGCCCTCGGTCGCCCCGCCGAGGTCCAGGACCGGCGCCGCACCCGAGTACAGCAGCGCCGCCAGCACCCCCGTGATGGCCGCGGTCGCGCCCGCGTACCACCGGAACTCGGGGTTGTCGGTGAGCTCCCGGACCTCCCCGCGCAGGACGTACCAGAACAGCCCGAAGTTGACGCCCGCGACGAACATGAACGGGATGACCGCCCACTGCACGACGGCGGAGAAGGCCGCGATGCTGTCGGCCTCCGGCGAGAACCCGCCGGTCGGCAGCGTCGTGAAGCCGTGGGCGAGGGCGTTGTAGAAGTTCATGTTCGGCGCCAGCCCCCCGAGGTGCAGCGCGTACAGCAGGGCGACGTAGACGACGGTGAAGCCGAAGTAGACGATCCAGAGGACCCGCGCGGTCTCGGCGATCCGGGGGGTGAGCTTCTGCAGTTCCGGCCCCGGAGCCTCCGCCTGCATCAGCTGGGCGCCGTTGACCGCCAGCTCCGGCAGGATGGCGATCATCAGGACGATGATGCCCATCCCGCCGAGCCACTGGGTGAGCTGCCGCCACATGAGCAGCGCGTGGGAGTGCCGCTCGAAGCTGATCTCGCCGAGCACCGTCGCCCCGGTGGTCGTGAAGCCGGACATCGACTCGAAGAGCGCGTTGACCGGGTGCGCGACGGTCGAGGCCGTGCCGTACCCCGCGAGGACGTAGGGGATCGCGCCGACGACGGCGACGGCGAGCCAGGAGACGGCGACGAGCGCCAGCGCCTCCGGGGCGCCCACGTCGGGGTCGGGGTCGAGCTGTTCGAGCAGCAGTCCGAGCGTCACGGTCAGGACCATCGTCACCACGAACACCCAGACGTCCTCCCAGTAGACGAGCGAGACGACGAACGGGACCAGCATCGCCACGGCGAGGTACTTGATCACGGTCCCGACGAGGCTGAGCGTGGTCCGCCACCGGACCCGGAACGTCACCGAACGACGACCTCCATTGGCGCTGTGGTTTCGCACCTGTCACAATAAACCGGGCGATTCCCGGGGCCGTCACGACGTCCAGAACGCCTTCGTGAACAGCACCAGCACCGGGATGATCTCGATGCGGCCGATCCACATCAGCACGATCATCACCGCCCGGGTCGTCCGCGGGAAGTTCGCGTACGTGTCGTAGGGGCCCGCCAGCCCGAACGCCGGGCCGATGTTGAGGAACGTCGAGGCCGCCGCGCTCATCGCCTCGAACTCGGTCACCGAGTCCGAGACCCGGGAGCCGTCGACGACGATGAACACCGTCAGCAGGACGAAGATGACGATGCTCAACAGGAGGTACTGGTAGATATCGCGGATGGTCGCCTCGTCGACGGCCCGACCCGAGACCCGGACGGGGCGGACCGCGGACGGGTGGATCGTGGTGAACAGCGACCGCCGGAAGGCCTTCAGCGCGACGAGCCACCGCAGGGACTTGATCGAGCAGGTCGTCGACCCGACCATCCCGCCGACGAACATCCCCAGGAAGAGGACGTGCTTTGCAGCCGGCGACCAGGCGTCGAAGTCGACGCTCGCGTAGCCGGTCGTCGTCACGATGGAGGCGACGTTGAACAGGGCGTGCCGGATCGTCGGCTCCAGCCCGTAGTTGACGTCGGGGTCGACCGTCAGCGAGAGGGCGACGACGGCACTGCCGGTGGCGACGACGCCCATGTAGAAGCGGAACTCCTCGCTCTCGACCAGCCGCCAGGGGTCGCCGTGGATGGCGAAGTACAGCAGGACGAAGCTCGTCGACCCCACGAGCATGAACGGGATCACCGCCCACTGGACGACGGGCGTGAAGGCGCCGATGCTCTCCGGCTCCGGGGAGAATCCGGCCGTCGACACCGACGTCAGTGCGTGGGCGACGGCGTTGTAGAACGTCATCTCCGGGGCCAATCCCGCCAGGTGGAGCCCGAAGTAGACGGCGACGGCCAGCACCGTCAGACCGATGTAGAGCCCCCAGATGAGCTGTGCCGTCTGGGTGATCTTCGGCGTCAGCTTGTCGACGCTCTGGGTCTGGGTCTCCGTCTCCATCAGCTGTGCGCCCCCGACGCCGATCTCCGAGAGCACCGCCGTCGCGAGCACGAGGATGCCGAGTCCGCCCAGCCACTGGAGGACCTGCCGCCACATCAGGACCGCACGGGAGTGTACAGAGAAGTCGCGGAGCGCCGTCGCGCCGGTGGTCGTCAGGCCGCTCATCGACTCGAACAGAGCGTCGACCGGGTGCGCGAGGACGCCGGTGCCGGCGACGTAGAACGGGACCGCGCCGACGACGGCGACGAGCAACCAGATCAGCGAGACGCCGAGGAACGCCTCCCGCGCGCCGAGTTCGCCGGGCTCGCCGGGGAGCCTCCGGAGGGCGGCGCCGGCTAGGACGGTGACCGCGATGGCGGCCAGGAACGGTACGATCGGGTCGCCGTAGTAGAGGGCGACGAACAGGGGGATCCCCAGCGGGACCGAGACGTACAGCAGGACGCGCCCGGTCAGATCCAGGCTCGCGCGCCAGTCGACGCGGAGGTGCATCTACGCCATCGACATCAGCGCCTCGACGCAGGCTGTCTCGACGAAGACGACGACGTGGTCGCCGGCCTCGAGGACTGTGTCGCCGCGCGGCGTGATCTGGTCGCCGTTCCGCGTCACGGCCCCGATGACGATGTCGGAGTCGAACTCCGCCGAGATGTCGCGGATGGGTTTGCCGACGAGGCTGCTGTCAGGCGACAGCTCCAGCTCCAGGACCTCCGCCTGGTCGTTCTCGAGGACCGAGAGGTTCTCTGCGACCCCCTCGTGGGTGAAGCGGGTGATCTCCTCCGCGGTTACCTGCCGGGGGTTGATCGCGACGTCGACGCCGATCTCCTCGAAGACGGTGACGTAGTCGCCGCTGTCGACGATGGCGACGACGCGGTCGGTGCCCAGCCGCTTCGCGAGGATGGACACCAGGAGGTTCTTCTCGTCGGAGTCCAGCGCCGCGACGACGATGTCGGCCTCGTCGACGTGTTCGCGGGCGAGGAACTCCGTGTCCGTCGCGTCGTGCTCCATGACGAGCGTCTTCGGGAGTTCCTCGGCCAGATACCGGGCGCGGTCGTGGTCGCGCTCGATGATCCGGGGTTTCAGCCCCCGCTTCTCGAGCAGCCGGGCGGTGTGGTAGCCGATCTCGGAGCCGCCGATGATGACGATCTCGTCGGCCTCGTCGGGCGTCGCCTCCGGCGAGATGTCGTCGGCGAACCCCTGGACGCTCTCGGGGCTGCCGATGACGACCGCGCGGTCGCCGGCGCGGATCTCGGTCGACCCCTGCGGGAGGATCATCTCGCCGTCGCGGAACAGGCCGGCGAAGGTCAGCGACTCGAAGCGGTCGGCCTCGGCGACGGTCTGGCCGTCGACCGGGCTGCCGTCTGCGATCTCGAACTCCGCCATCTGGATCCGGCCGCCAGCGAAGGGGTCGACGTCGACCGCCGCCGGGAGCCCGACGACGCGGACGATGTTCTCGGCGGTCAGCAGGTCCGAGCACACCATGAAGTCGACGCCGAAGGCCGCCTCCGTCATCTCCCAGGTCCGCAGGTACTCGACGCTCTTCACCCGCGCGATGGTGAAGGGGTCCGAGACCGTCTTCGCCGTCTCGCAGGCGACGAGGTTCGTCCGGTCGTCGTCGGTGCTGGCGATGAGCATGTCGGCGTCGGCGACGCCGGCCTCCTGGAGGACCGACAGCGACGTGCCGTCGCCGGCCAGCGTCATCACGTCGAGTTCGTACTTCAGCTGGTCGGCGCGGGCCTGATCGACGTCGATGACGACGACGTCGTGGCTATCGTCGAGGCTCTCGGCGATCGAGGTGCCGACCTCCCCCGCCCCGATGATGACGACGTGCATGCAAAATCCGTCTCGGGCCGCCCGTAAGTGGATTACTATCGGCGAAGTGACCGCTTCGGGAGATCGGCGCGGATCACCGCCTCACCGCCGGCCGAACAGCCGCCGCCAGATGGACCGCGAGGTCGGCCGCTCGGCCATCACCACCGGCGTCTCGAGGTCCTCGATCACGTCGAAGGTCAGCGAGCCCCGGACGACCCGCGCGAGCAGCCCGCGCCCGGTCGCACCCACGACCACGAGGTCCGCCTCGGCGCCGTGTCGCGCGATGGCCGCCTCGACGTCGCCCGTCTCGACGCGGCGTTCGGCGTCGCCGAGACCGTGTTCCGCCGCCCACTCCGTCAGGAACTCACGGCCCGCCGCTGCCTCGCTCTCGTCGGCGACGTACAGCAGCGCGACGTCGGCGCCGGTCGTCTCCCGCAGCGCGACGGCGACCTCCGCCGAGAGGTCCGACGAGTAGCCGCCGGCCGTGGGGACGAGTACCGACGACGCGTCGACGGACTCGCCGTCGAGGACGAGGACGTCGCAGGGGAGGTCGGC
Source organism: Natronomonas salina (assembly GCF_013391105.1). NCBI lineage: Archaea > Methanobacteriati > Methanobacteriota > Halobacteria > Halobacteriales > Natronomonadaceae > Natronomonas > Natronomonas salina. The sequence goes on along the minus strand of NZ_CP058335.1, from coordinate 3,568,005 downwards.
CGCCAGCTCGTCGAGGACGCCCTCCGCGCGGCCGCCGGCGAACTGCGCGCCGCCGTAGCCCATCACCACCGCGTCGGCGTCGTGCGTCCGCGCCGCGTCGAAGACCTCCGCGAGCCCCCGGTGTGAGAGGACGGTCCGCGTCTCGACCGGGACGCCCACCGCCTCGACGTCGGCCGTCGCGTCCGCGAGCAGGTCCGCGGAGGCGGACTCGATCCGGTCGCGGTTCTCGGCGGCGGCCGCCAGCGGCGTCTGGTCGGGGACGGTCACGACGTGGACGGCGAGGACGCGGCCACCCCGGTGGTCGGCGAGCGCGGCGCCGAGCGTCGCCAGCGCCCGCTCGGTCCGGGGGTTGGCGAGAGCGACCAGCACGGTGCTCGCCGGCTCGTCGCTCGAGGCGCCCACGGCCCTCACCCCCCGTCGGGGACGGGCAGCGAGACGACGGGGAGCTCCGGGTCGGTGACGAGGTCGGTCGCCACGTCCCCGGTGAGCAACTGGACGATGCGGCTCCCGCCGCGCGCCCGGAACGCGATCGCGGTCGCGCCCGCGTCGGCCGCCTCGTCGAACAGCGTCTCGACAACGTCGGTGCCGAAGGCGGTCCGGGTCTCGACGGCCACCCGGTCGCCCAGCCGCGAGTCGACGATGGAGAGGAACGCCGCGGCGTCCTCGCGGCGCTTCTCCATCGGCGCTTTGTCCATCGCCCCGCCCGCCTTCTCGACGACGTGGACCGCGGTGACTCGATCGACGTCGGACAGGTACGGCTCCAGGGCCGCGCAGGTCGCCCGCGCGTCCTCCTCCGAGGCCACCGGGAGCAGGACGTGGTCGAGCAGCGTCATCGGTCGCCCCCCGCACCGTCGCGACGCCCGGTCGGTGAGATCGGTTGTCGGTCGTGCATGTGTGGTTGAACTCCGTCGACGCCCATAAAGCACCAGTCCCGTCCGTGGCCGGACCGGGCGTCCGACGCAACCCCTATCCCGGACCGCGCCGACTCCCCACCCATGCAGCGACGATCCGTCCTCGCCGGGGCCGCGTCGACCCTGGCGCTCGGCGGCTGTCTGGACGTCCGCTCGGTCGGCGACGAAGGGGGTGGCGACGGCGGCGGCAGCGGTGACGGGGAGTTCTACGAGTCCGGCACCATCGAGGTCGCCGTCGACGGCGAGGCCGTCGACCTCACGGCCGACCGGTTCCAGGCCGAGCACGCCGACGAGGACGTCCGCTTTCACTTCCACGAGGGCGACGACCGCTGGCACATGGAACGCGAGCGCGTCACCTTTGCGACGGCCGTCGACCTCCTGCCGCGCTTCGCGTACGCCCGCGAGGAGGACGCCCACGTCGCGACCGTCGACGGGACCACCTACGACGGCCGCGAGCCGGGGACCGAGATCGCCTTCCGCGTCGACGGCGACCCGGTTGACCCGACTGCCCACCAGGTGCGCGAGGGCCAGCATCTGGTCGTGGCAGTGACGACAGGAGAATAGGGAGCCGCCGGCGTCACGCCGTCGCGTCCGGCGCCGACGTGATGAACAGCATGCCGCCGTTGGTGGCGACGTCCGTCGCCCCCTCCGGGACCCTCGAACTCGAACTGCCGGTCGCCCGCCACGACGATGGCCGTCCCGCCGACGACGTCCACCACTGCCTCGACGCCCGGCCCGAAGTCCACCGCGACCACGGTCTCGTCCGGATACTCTCGCCGACTGACGGTCACGTCGTCGCGCTGGTCGGCCGCGAGCCGTAGCGAGCCTGGTAACTCCATACGTCGACTTGGTCGCAGACACGGGTAAGGGGAGAGCCTACGCTCTTTGGGATGGACGGCCGCCGGGCTATTCCCCGGCGTTCGCGGCTACGTCGACAAAAAACGAGCGGCGTCGGATACCGAATCAGTCGCCGAACATCTCGCGCATCATCGGGTGCATCTCCATCATCTGCTCCTCCGCGATCTCCTCGTAGAGCTTGTAGGTGATGGAGACGGTCAGCAGCAGGCCGGTGCCGGTGACCTGCCCGATGGTGCCGAGCATGTTCGCCATGACGGCGAGCAGGCCGACGAGGGCGCCGCCGATGACGGTCACCTGCGGGATGTACCGCTCGAGGACCTTCTCGGTGACGCCGGGCGACTGCCGGAAGCCCGGGATCTGCATCCCGGAGTTCTGGATCTGCTTGGCCGTCGAGTGCGGGCCCATGCCCGTCGTCTCGACCCAGAAGACGGCGAACACCGCGCCGCCGACGAGCATGAACGTCAGGTCGATCCCGACGCGGATCATGATCTGCCAGGGCGCCGCGGTGGTCTCGCCGAGCCACCACATCCAGTCCTCGGGCGCGTAGATCGGAGCCAGGTAGTAGAACAGCCCGCCGATCGGTTCGGCGAAGCCGCCGCCACCCGGGTTCGAGTAGTTCCCGAGCCACGCGGGCATCCCGCCCCACTGGGCGTTGAGGATGCGGCCCAGGAACTGGACGTTCGCCTGCAGCGCGCGGACGAGGATCATCGGCAGGACGCTCGCGTAGATGAGCTTCACGGGGAAGCGACCGCGGGCGCCCTTCACGCGGGCGTGGCTCAGCGGGATCTCGACCCGCACGGACTCGGCGTAGACGACGATGCCGAAGATGAACAGCGTCGTCAGTAGCGCGAGCAGTTCGCCCGGCCCCAGGAACAGGTCCCGGAGTCCGGCGGACGTCAGGATCGGGTCCATCTCGACCTGGCCGGTGAGGATGCCCCACCAGCGCGGGAAGAACCCGACGTAGCCGGCGCCGAGGCCGCTCCAGGCGATGAACCCGCCGATGAGTCGCTGGCTCACGCCGGCGATGATGAACAGCCCGATCCCGGAGCCGACGCCCCACTTCGAGATGACCTCGTCCATGTAGAGGATCAGGAGGCCACCGACGAAGATCTGGGCGAACATGATCCAGCCGAGGACCGACGTGCTGACGCCGATCTGGCTGGCGATCTGTGGGCTCGGCCGGAGGAAGCCGGCGAACACCATCGGCAGCGCCGTCAGTACCGTCATCACGACGACCAGCAGCTTCTGGAGCCCCTGGTACAGCGCCTGGTCGCGCGGGTTGTTCTCCGTGTCGAGTCCGAGCAAGTCCGCGCCACCGAGCAACTGCAGCACGATGGACGCGGTGACGATCGGCCCGATGCCGACCTGTAGTATCGACCCCTGCGACCCCGCGAGGATGGTACGGAACTGCCCGAATATGTCCGAGTTCTGACCGAGTCCGTAGATACCGACGTTGGTCAGGAAAAAGTACAGCACGAGGATGCCCGCGGTCCAGCCCAGCTTCCGACGGAACGGGACGTGTCCCGTCGGACGCTTGACTGCGGGCATGCGCGTGAGTACCGGTTCGGCGGCCTCCTTCCAGCTCATTTACGCTTCCTCGTTCTCCTCTTCGGTAGAGTCACTTTCGGCTGACTCATCTGCTGCGGCGAGTTCCTCGCCGTGTTCGGTGAGGACCGCCTCGCCGCCGGCCGCCTCCAGCGCCTCGCGGGCGCCGTCGGAGAAGGCGTCGGCGGTGACCGTCAGCTCGTTGTGGACGCGCCCGGCCGCCAGGACCTTCACGACGTCGGCGTCGTGGCCGTCCTCGACGATGTCGCGGGCGTCGAGCTCGTAGCCGTCGCCGGACTCCTCGGCGAGGCCCTCCTCGGCGAGGACGACCGCGTCCTCGTCGAGCTCGCGGAGGTTGATCGTCTCGACCTGCGTCTGCGTCTTCTGCGGCCGCGAGAAGCCCGATTTACCGAGCGGTTCGTAGTTGTGGAACTCGTGTTTGTCGCGGCCCGCGCGCCCGCGCCCGCCCCGGTGGCCGGCGCCGCGGCGGTTCTTGTGGGTGCCGCCGCCGTGCGTGCGGGAGCCGCGCTGTCGTCGTTTCTTGCTTGTCATTATCGCATCGCCTCCAGGAGTGCGTCGATGTCGGCGTCGGAGTGGGGGCCGAGCTGGCCGCCCTCCGTGGTCGGGTGCTTGACGCCGTCGTGGCCGCCGCGCGGCGGGTGGAGCCGGAGCGTCGGGGAGAGGCCCTGCTCCTGCAGGGTCGTCTCCTCGTCGACCAGCGCCGCCGCCAGCGCGTCGACGCCGTCGTAGTCGGTGTTGTCGCCGACCCACTCGTCGTCGACGTCCGCGGCGCCCTCGGCGGGCTGTGCGCGGCGCTCCAGCAGCAGCGCGACGGTGTCCTCGTCCGGGTCGCCGTGGGCGACCCAGTCGTTGACCTTGTTCACCATGCCGCGGTAGGCGTCCGTGTCGGGCACGAACGTGGCGTGGTTGACGCGGCCGAGGTTCAGCATCTCCAGGGTGTCGCGGACCTCCTGGTTCTGGTTGACCTCGCCGCGGAGTTGGACGACCGCCCTCATTCTCGGGCCTCCTGCTGTACCTGCTGGGCGTGCTCCGGCGTCCGGGACTCCGAGGCGTTCTTCAGCGCGATGTAGGTCGCCTTCGCGAGGTTGATCGTCGTCCGGGTGTTGCCGTGGCACTTCGTCCAGGCGTCCTCGACGCCGGCGAGTTCGAGCACGTGCCGCACCGTCGGCGCGGCCGCGAGCCCGAGCCCGCGTGGCGCCGGCTCCAGTTCGACCTCGACGGAGCCGGCCTTGCCGGTCGTCCGCCGCATCAGCGAGTTGCGCCCGCCGGGGCGGTCCTCCCACGACCCCGAGCCGAGCGGCACCTCGATGACGTTCAGCTTCGCGACCTCGATGGCCTTCTGGATCGCGCCGCCGACCTGGTCGTCGCGGCCCTGCGCGTAGCCGACGTAGCCGTCGCGGTTACCGACCACGACGACACACCGGAACTTCACCCGTCGACCGGAGTCGGTCATCCGCTGGACCATGTTGATGTCCAGGACCTCGTCCTCCAGCCCCGGGAGGAGCTGGTCGACGATCTCCGGTTCCTTCAGCGGCAGGCCCGTCTCGAGGGCCTCCCGCATCGAGGTGATCTCTCCCTCAGCTACCTGTCGTCCGAGCCGCGTGCGCGGCTCCCATCCGTGACTCATTGTTCATCCTCCAGGCGCTCTCGCACCTCGTCGAAGTGGTCCGGAAGCTCCGTCGCGTCGAAGTCGCCCGAGTAGAGGCCGTCCTCCTGCTCGGCGTACTCCGCGATGTGGGCACCGCGCGTGCGCTGCCAGTCCGCGAAGACGTCCTCGTTGTGCGGGATCTCCAGACCTGCGTCGATTGCACCTTCCTGTACCGCGAACACCTTGTTCCCGGGCGTCGCCGAGTTCAGCCCGATGTCGAGGACGGCCTCCTCGAGGCCGGCCTCGACCGCGCGCGCGCCGGCCAGCATGCCGGTCAGGTACGCCGCAGGGAGGTTGCCCGTCGGGGCCTCCCAGCCGAACTCTTCGAGATCGGCCGAGGAGGCGTTCGCGACGGTCTCGTCACCCTGCGGGCCCGTGACGACCAGCTGCGCCCTGGTTTGGTTGTTGCTCTTTCGAGCGACCAGGCGTGGCTTGCCGGATTTCAGCAGGCGCAACCTCTGATGGTAGTTCGTTCGGGCCTCGCGGCGACGCCGCATCGGCACCTTGTATCGTGGTCCTGTCGCCATTATTGTTCACCGTAGTTGTCTTCGATGTACCGCTCGAGGTCCGCGACGCTGTCGAACTCGCCACCGCTGGCCTGGTCGTACAGCGCGCGGTACTGCGAGCGGCTGATCTCGTCGTCGTCGCGCAGGTCGCGCAGCTTGTTGCGCTGTGCGCGGATCTTGCTCTGCCACTCCTCCTTCCGGTTCTGCCGGGCGCCGGACTTCCCCTTCCGGGAGCCGTGTCCCTTCTGGTGGCCGTAGGCGCGCTTCTGTGCGCGCTCGCGGGCCCGACCGCGGGAGTTGCCCTTCTCGCGCTCGGCGTCGATGATGCCCTCCTCGACGAGTTCGCGGACGTCGTCGCGGGTGATGGCGTCGGCGATCTCGCCCTGGGCGTCCGGGTCGAACCACACGCGGTTCTCCCCGACGCCGAGGACGTCGGCCGCCAGACGCTTCTGGGCCTTCAGGTCGGTCATTCTTCCACCTCCACTTCGACGTAGGTGGGGTTGAGGACGCGGATGTCCTCCTCCTCGGCGACCTCCTCGATGCGCTCGCGCTTGCGGGCGCCGACCGTCGAGCCGATGCGGACGGCCTCCGCGTCGCCGTCGACGCCCTCGAGGTCGTCCACGTTCTCGACGCGGACCTCCTCGAAGCCGCTGGGGTGCTTGCCGCGCACCGCCTTCGGCGTCCGGTAGCCGGCCTCGACCTTCGGGCCCTTGCCCTTGATGCCTCGCCGCTGCTTGGAGAGGCCGCCGCGGGGCTTGCGCCACGAGGTGGGCGTCCGCTTCTTCTTGTGGTAGTCCTGCCGGTTGAACTGCGGCTTGCCCTCGCTGTGTCGCTGCTTGAGGAGCCGCGCCTCGTTCTCCGAGAGGTCGGGCGTCTTGTCCGCGAGCCCGCGCGGCTGCAGTTCGGTCTCGACGTCCTCGTCGGCTTCCTCGGCCGCTTCTTCCTCGGGCGCTTCCTCCTCGACTTCTGCCTCGGTGTCGTCGGAGACCTCGAGGCCGCCGACGTCGCCCTTGATCCGCGCGGCGAGCGCGTTGCCGATGCCTTCGGCCTCGGCCAGTTCCTCCTGGGAGGCCTCGCGGACGTCGTCGACCGTCTCGAAGCCGGCGTCCTCCAACGCGTCCGCCTTCGAGGGGCCGACGCCGCTGATGTCGGTCAGTTCGTCGTATTCCTCGTCGCTCATCAGACCTCACCTCGGTCGGGCGTCTGCGTGATGTAGACCCCGTCCTGGAAGACGCGGGTGTCCTTGTCGGTCACGCGCGTCAGCTGTTCGATGTCGGCCGCCGTCTGGCCGACGTCCTCGATACTCGGGCCCGAGATGGTCAGTTCCTCGCCGTCGACGGAGACCTGGGTGTCCCCGCGGATCTCGGTGGTTCGCGGCGCCTTCTCGCCGAGGAAGTTCTCGATGACGACCTCCTCGTCCTGCGTGGAGACCTGCATCGGGAAGTGGGAGTAGAACACCTCCATGGTGTACTCCCAGCCCTCGGTCACGCCGTGGAACATGTTCGTGACGTGGCTCTCGAAGGTGCCGACCGTCGATCGGGCCTTGGCGTTCTCGTCGTCCGTCTCGACGACCACGGTGCCGTCCTCGACGCTCACGCTCACGTCGGGGTACCAGAGGCGTCGCGTGACGCTCCCCTCCGGTCCCTCGACGGTGAGTTCGAGGTGGTCCATCGTCGCCGTGACGTCGTCCGGGATGTCGATTTCTGTGCGCATTGTTCTAGTAGACGTAGGCGATCACCTGGCCACCGATGCCCGCCTCTCGGGCCTCGTAGTGGCTCATGATGCCGTGGCTGGTCGTGACGACGAGCGTCCCGTAGTCGCGGGCCGGGAGGAACCGCTTCTCCCACTTCTCGAACTCGTCTGCGCCCGCCGAGTAGCGGGGCTTGACCGCGCCACACTCGTTGATCGCTCCCTTCAGTTCGACCTCGAACCGACCGGCCTTGCCGTCTTCCACGAACTGGAAGCCGTTGATGTACCCGCGGTCGTAGAGGACCTCGAGTACGGAGCCGATCTCGTTCGAGGCGGGCGATACCGTCTGGTCTAGGTGGCCGACGCTCTCGGCGTTGTCGAGTCCCGACAGCGCGCTGGCCAGTGGATCGTTGTCCGCCATTGTTAGCTGTACTTCTTGAAGCCCATGCTCCGGGCGACCTCGCGGAAGCACTGTCGGCACAGCCAGATGTCGTACTTGCCGACGAGTCCCTGCTCGCGCCCGCAGCGCTGACACGATTCGAGCTGGCCGGTTCGCTTGGCGGCCTGCTCGCCCGTCTCAGGTTCTGTCTCTGATTCGCTCATTCGGTCACCTCCACGTCGTAGTTCGCTTCGAGGAACGCGATGGCGTCCTCGGCGGTCAGCCGGTGTCGCGACGGGATCTGCCGTGCGACCTTGTCTCGCTTGCGCACGCGGTAGCCCGGCCGGACCAGGTTCACCGTCACGTCGAGCCCGAAGATACCGATCTCCGGGTCGTACTCCTGGCTCGGGAACTCCGTGTGCTCCTCGACGCCGAAGCTGAAGTTGCCGGTCTCGTCGAACTGCGAGGCCGAGACGTCGGCCAGCGGCAGCGCCGTCTCCAGGAACGCCTCGGCGGCGTCCCCGCGCAGGGTGACCTTCGCGCCGATCGGGTCGCCCTCGCGGACGTTGAAGTCCTGGATGGTCCGCTGGGCCGTCGTCCTGACGGGGTCCTGCCCCGTGATCTCGCTCAGGATGGTCTCGGCCTCGGCGAGCGGTTCGCCACCGCGGCCGATGCCCATGTGGGCGACGACCTTCTCGACGGTGGGCTCGCGCATCTCGTGGAACTCGCCGGCGTCGGCGTCCGATTCGGAGCTCATTCGCCGTCACCTCCGTCCTGCTCGCGGCTCCCGCCGCTCGCGTCTTCCGACTCGGTGCCCGAGTCGCCCGTGAAGTTCTCGTCGATGACGACGACGTACTCCTCGATCGTCTCGAAGTCGTCGCCGTTCTCGGCGTCGATCAGCACGTTGTTGTCGGAGGACCCGGGGGTCACCTGGATCTCGTCGATGGTGCCGATCTGGCCCGCGTGGGCGCCGCGAACGGCGGTGACGAGCGCGCCCTCTTCGTAGGTGAAGTGGGCGACGACCTCGTCGCCCTCGTTGGAGACGACGATGGAGTCGTTCGTGCTGTAGCCGGCGTCGTCGTCGACGAGCAGCGTCTGTCCGTCGTGCAGCGTCAGCTGCGTGTCGCCGCCGGCGACCTGCTGCTTGCCGGCGATTTTACCGAGCTTCGACTGCGCGGCGTCCTCGGCGATGGCCGTCAGCGAGAGCCGACCGCCCTCGTCCGGGAACACGCGGTAGTACTCCTCGCGTTCGACGAACGCCAGGATGTCGAACATCCCGATGGGGATGCGCTCGTCGGAGACCGCCTTGCCGTTGACCAGGACGCTGTCCTGCTCGAGGGCGTAGCGCGCCTCCTTCTTCGAGTCGACGTAGCCGAGCACGTCGCGCAGGACGATGAGGAGCGGAACCCCCTCCTCGCCGTGCGGTCCCGCGCCCGCCTTCGTCGTGTACTTCTCCTCCTTCCGCTCGACCGGCCACGACTTCGGTACCGCGAGCCGTTTCTGGTGCTTCGTCATTCGTTGTCCTCCTCGAGGCGCGCCTCGCGCACGTCGTCGGAGAGGTCCAGGTCGGTGACCTGGACGTTGCTGGCCTCGAGCGAACGGGGAACCTCCTCGCCGTCCGCCGTCTCCAGCGTCACGTCCTCGACGTTGATCTCCGCGGCACGGAGGTCGACGTCGACGACCTCGCCGGTCTCGCCGGCGAAGTCGCCGCGCTGGACCTCGACCGTGTCGCCCACGTTGACGCGGACGGACCGCTGGCCGTACTCCTCGCGGAGGTCGGGCGACAGCGGCGCGCGGACCTGCTTCTGCTTGTCGTGCAGCGCGGCGCGCTCCTGTCGGTTGCGCTGTTTGGTTGGTTGTCGTGTCATTGCTATACGATGATGGTCGCCGTGCTGGCGATGCTCCCGAACCGCTCTGCGACCTCGCGAGCGATGGGGCCCTTCAGTTCGGTCCCGCGGGGGTCCTCGTTCTCGTCGACGATGACCGCCGCGTTGTCCTCGAACTTCACGCGCGTGCCGTCCGGCCGCCGGACCGGCTTGCGCTGGCGGATGATGACCGCCTCGAGGACCTGTCGCCGCATCTCCGGGGTGCCCTTGGTGACCGAGACGGTCACCTTGTCACCGAGGCCCGCCTTCGGGTGGCGGTTCTTGGTGCCGGAGTAGCCGGAGATCGAGATGACCTTCAGCTCCCGGGCGCCCGTGTTGTCGGCGCAGGTGATCAGCGACCCCTTCTCGAGGCCCTGCGTGACGTCGGCGTTCAGCGCCTCCATCACTCCTCACCTTCCTTGACTTCCACGACCACGTGGCTCTTCGTCTTCGAGAGCGGTCGCGTCTCTGCTATCTTCACGTCGTCGCCGACCGAGAGCGGCTCCAGTACCTCCGGCACGTGCGCCGGGATGCGCGACCGCCGCTTCATGTAGCGGTCGTACTTGGGTACCTTCACGTCGTACTCTCGCTCGACGACGACCGTACGGTCCATGTCGTTGGAGACGACCGTCCCCTCGATGATTTGCCCGCGGACGGGCAGGTCACCGTAGAACGGACACGTCTCGTAGTCGTACTCCTCCGGATTTTCGGGTTCCGGAGGTTTGGTTACGTCGAGTCCTATTGCCATAGTGAACCTCCATTCGTTTCGGTGCGCCGGGCGGGCCGGGCGACGAGTCGGTCACCGTCGACGAGCACTGTGGCGTCGTCTAGGTCGAACCGGAACGTCGCGTCGGCCTTCGGCACCTGCTTGACTCCCTCGCCCGTCGCCACGAGCAACGTGTGCATCGTCTCGTCGACGACGCGCCCGGCTACCCCGACGAGGTCGGGATTGGGCGAGTCCTCGACGGCGACGTCGAGTCCGGCGAGTTCGTGGCGGACGAGCGATTCGGGAGTCATTCGTCCAGATCGCCCTCCTCTCGCTGGACCGTCTTCAGCCGCGCGATCGTGCGCTTGAGCTCGCCGATGCGGCCCGGGTTCTCCGGGGCGCCACCGGCGGCCAGGACGGCCTTCTCGTTGAGCAGCTCGGTCTCGAGCTGCTCGAGCTCTACCTCGCGTTCGGCGGGCGTCATGTCGCGGATCTCGTCGACGTGCAGGATGGCCATGATCACTCACCCTCCTCGTCGGCGTCCGCGTCTCCCTCGCCCTCCATCTCGGCGACGAGTTCCTCCGCCTCGGCGGCGACGTCCTCGTCGAGGTCCTCCTCGGCGTCCTCGAGGTCGTCGATGTCCTCGTCGGACTCCTGGGCCGCCGTCTCCGAGACGCCGGACTTCGTCTGGCCGGCGTCGGACTCGTCGGCCGCCTCCGACTGGACGATCTCCTCTTCGACGACCTCCTCCTCGATGTCGGCGGCCTCCTCGGCCTCGCCGCGGGCCTCCGCGCCCTCGGCCTCGGTGCCGGTGGCCGCGTCGGGTTCGTCGGCCTCGTCGGGCTCCTCGAGGAGCTCCTCGACGTCGCCCTCGGGTTCCTCGACGAAGTCCTCGACCTCCATGTCCTCGTAGACCTCGAAGTCGTCGGGGAGTTCGGCGTTCGGCGGGATGATCTTCACCTGGACGCCGATGGTGCCGAGCTTCATGACCGCCGTCCCGATACCGTGGTCGACGATCTCCTCGGCGGGTTCGCCGTTGTGCTTGATGTACCCGCGATTGAACTTCTCGACGCGCGAGCGGGCGCCCGTGACCTTCCCGCTGAGGACGATCTCGGCGCCGAGGGCGCCGGAGTCCATGATGCGGTCGATGGTCGTGTGGCCCGCCTTCCGGAAGTACCAGCCGCGCTCGAGGGCGTTGGCCAGCCGGTCGGCGACGATCTGGGCGTTCAGGTCCGGCTCGTCCACCTCCTGGACGTCGATCTGTGGGTCGTCGAGGTCGAACCGCTCCTCGAGTTCCGTCGTGATCTTCCGGATGTTCTTCCCGCCCTTGCCGATGACCATGCCGGGCTTCTCGGCCTTGAGCACGATCTGGGTGCCCATCGGCGTCTTGGCGACGTCCATGCCGCCGTAGCCCGCGCGGCTCAGCTCGTCCGAGAAGAACTCGTCGATCTGGGTCCGCTGGAGCCCGTTCTCGATGAACTGGTGTTCGTCGGCCATTATTCGTCACCCTCCTCCTCGGTCTCGAGGACGAGTTCGACGTCGACCTGCGGGGTGTTCCAGGGGGAGGCACGACCGAACGCCCGCGGCTTCTGGCCGGGGGACTCCCCGACCTTGTGCGCCGCGACGTGCGCGATGGTCATCGCCTCGCCCTCGAAGCCCTGGTGGTCGGCGTTGTTGATGGCGTTCTCGAGCAGGTCGAGGAACGCCTTCGACGCCTTGTTCGGGTACCGGCCCGCGTCCCAGCCGTCGATGTCGTTGCGGTGACCGACACCGGTGTTGTGGGACTTGAAGGGAACCGACCGCTCTTCGTCGACGACCGCCTCCAGGTACTCGACGGCCTCGCCGGCCGTCTTGCCCTTGATCTCGCGGGCGATCTCCTTGCTGTGCTTGTGGCTCATGTGACGCTCCCGGAGCATGGCTTTCGCCGTCGTGTCCGGATCCGCGTCGATTGAGTAGCTGATTCCCATGGTTACTTGAGCGGTACGAACTTCGAGGAGCGGGTGGCCCCGATTCCTGCCTGTCCGTGTTCGACGGACGTGCGAGTCAGCTGGAACTCGCCGAGGTAGTGCCCGAGCATCTCGGGTTCGACCTCGACGCGCTCGAAGCTCTGGCCGTTGTACACCGCGAACGTGAGTCCGACGAACTCCGGCAGGATCGGCATGTCCCGCAGGTGCGTCCGGATCGGGTCGTTCGCGGTCTCCTCCTCCTCGGCGTTCCGTGCCTTCTCGAGCAGCTTCTGCTTCTCGACGGAGAGGCCCCGCGCGATGGTTCGCCGCTGGCGTGCGGGCAGCAGTTCCGCGACCTCGTCGAGCTCCATGTCCTGCAGCTCGTCGAGCGTGTGACCACGGAAGGAGAACTCCCCCTCGTGGCCGATCTGGTATTCCGAACTCATTCTCTACCTCCTTTGCCGCCGCGTCCGGTCCGCTTGGAGGCGATGTCGCCGACCTTGCGGCCCGGGGGCGCGTTCCGGGAGATGCTCTTAGGTTTGCCGGGGTGCTGTCGGCCGCCGCCACCGAAGGGGTGGTCGACGGCGTTCATCGCGACACCGCGGACTCGCGGGTACTTCGTCCCGCGCGCTTTCATCTTGTGGTGCTTGTTGCCGGCCTTCACGAACGGCTTCTCCGTCCGACCGCCGCCGGCGACCACGCCGATCGTGGCGCGGCACTCCGGGGACAGCCGGCGCATCTCGCCGCTCGGCAGCTGGACGACCGCGGCGTTGCGGTCGTGGGTGAGCAGCGTCGCGCTCACGCCGGAGGCGCGGGCGAACTTGCCCCCGTCGCCGGGCTGGCGCTCGACGTTGCACACCGGGACGCCCTCCGGGATCTCCGCCAGCGGCATCGTGTTGCCGGGTGCGATCTCGGCGGAGACGCCGATCTGGATCGTGTCGCCGACCGTGACGCCCTCGGGGGCGAGCACGAGCCGGCGGTCCTCGTCCTCGAACTGCACGTCGGCCAGCGGCGCCGACCGCGCGGGGTCGTGCTCGATGCCGACGACCTCGCCGGAGACGACGTCCGAGTCCTCGACGTTGCGGTACGAGAGGTCCGCCTTGTATCGGTGCGACGGCGCGCGGAACGTCGACGTCCCGCGGCCACGTCGCTGACCCTGGATTCTGCGTCCCACGGTCAGAACACCCCGATCCGGGAGGCGACTTCCTGTGCGTCGTCGCCTTCCCCGAGTTCGACGGTTGCTTTCTTCTCGCCGTTCATCGTGTTCTGCGTGTTGACCGAGGCGACCGAGACGTCGAACTGCTGCTCGACGGCCTCGGCGATCTCGCCCTTGCTGGCGCCGGTGTCGCAGATGAACTGCAGCTTGTTGTCGAAGTCCATGGCGTTCATGGCCTTCTCGGTGACGAGCGGGTGCTTCAGCGTCATCGCCCCGCCACCTCCTCGACGGCGCTCTCGGTCCACAGCGTGAGGCGACCGGCCTGCGTGCCGGGCGCGAGATCCTCCGCGTTGACCTCGCCGGCCGTCGCGACGTCGGCGCCCGCGAGGTTGCGGGCGGCCAGCGACGGCTCCTCGCTGGTGACGACCAGGAGCGACTTCGGCTGCGTGTACTTCCGCCCGCGGGTCGTCCCGCGGCCGGCCCGGACCGTCTTGCCGTCCTCGGCGCGCTCGACGTCCGCGTAGACGCCCAGCGTCTCGAAGAACTCGACGGCCTCCTTCGTCTTCTGGAGGTCCTCGAAGTCGTCGCTCACGACGAGCGGGATCTCGAGGTCGTCGTCGAACGCGTGACCGCGCTCGGCGACGAGCTCCGGGTCCGCGGTCGCCGCGATGGCGCTGCGGGTGGCGAGCTTCTTCTCCTTGGTGTTCATCTCGAGTCCGCGGTCCGTCTCGACCTTCGGCGGGTGCGCCGGGCGGCCGGAGACGGCCTGCGGCACCTCGCGTGCGCGCCCGTTCTGTCTGGGCACGTGCGCCATCCCGCGGCCGCTGCCGTGGGACTCCGCCGGGGTCCTGAGACCCGCGTACTCGTCTGTACCTGTGTCCTGCTGTCGGTTGGCCTGGGCGGCGAGCACCGCGCGCTTGATGAGGTCGGGCCGGTAGGGCGTCTCGAAGACGTCCGGCAGGTCGACCTCGCCCGCGTCGTCGCCGTCCAGGTCTCGTACTGTTGCGTTCATGTGTTATCCCTGGTTGGAGGCGGTTGAGACGTACCGAACCTCGGGGTCGAGGCGCGGCTGGTCTGCAGGTCGCACCGCCGGGCGGAAGCGCACGAGGCGCTTGTCGGGGCCCGGAACGGAGCCCTTCACCAGCGCGTACGAACCGTCGACCTCGCCGTAGTTGACGAAGCCACCGTCCGGGGTGACGTCGTCGTCGCCGAGGTCGACGAGCCGCTTGTTCAGCTCCGTACGCTGGTGGTAGCCGGTCTGTCCCTGCTGGGGGACGGTCGACCGGACGCGCGAGGGGTTCCAGGGGCCGAGGTTGCCGATGCGTCGGCGCCAGCCCTGTCGGGCGTGCTTGCCCTTCCGCTTCTGGACGCCCCATCGCTTGACGGGACCCTGCGTGCCTTTGCCCTTCGTGACGCCCGCGACGTCGGCGTACTCGCCGGCGCGGAACACGTCCGTCACGGAGTGTTCCCCGCCCTCGTCGACGAGGTCGAACGCGAAGTCGACGCGCTCGTCCAGCGAGCCGCCGCCGACGCGCGTCTCCATCACGTCGGGGCGTTTCTTCGGGACGCTCGAAAGCTGGCTCGGGACCGTGTGGGTGATGACCCGCACGTCCCCGAGGGCACCCTCGTCGAGTGCATCGCGGATCTCGCTTTCGGCGTCGCCGGACTGTCCTTCAGGTACGGAGAGCGCCCGCTCGAGGTCGTCGTGGACGTCGTCGGTCCAGACCTCGGTCAGTGGACGCTGCCCGTACGGCGTGTCTTCGTAAGCTCGGACGGCTACAGCCCGCATCGGTGGCGTCTCGACGACGGTCACCGGGACGGTCTCCTCCTGACCCTCGCGGGGGGAGTTGGGCTCGTCGTTGATCGAAACGACGTGGCTCATACCGGCCTTGTAGCCGGCGAAACCCTGGAGCCCGGGCTGTCCCTCGTCGTCCGGCCAGGAGTTGAATCGCGGGACCTCACTGGCCGCACGGCTGCGGGGGCTGAAGCCCATCGAGCCTTTGCGTGGTCTGCTTGGTTGTGGCATTTATCTCACTCCAGTGTGAGGGGCGCGAGAGTGGCGAACAGAGCCTCCTCCGTCCGCACGACCTCGCTACCCTGGTTCGGAACCGTATTGAGCCAAAGGTCGAACCGCGCTGTGGGTTCGTCGTCGTCGATGGTCTCCTCGCCGGGCTGGCAGTCCAGAACCTCCGGCAGCCCCCGTTCGGGGGCGCCGAAGGCGACTGTCAGTCCGTCGGACGTCGTCCGCTCGACCAGCTGGCCGAGACGGTCGACCGTCAGCACCTCGCCGTGCCGCGACGCGGCGATCCGTACGCCGGCGTCGGGGCGGGTGAGGGCGTCCGCGATGGTCGCACGCTCGACGGAGAACCCCGGAAGGGGTTCGTCCACGAGTTTCGCGCGAACCGGTTCTCTCGAAGAGACCCTGATGGTGACGCGCTCCCCCTCCGCGACCTCCATCGATGGAGGGACGGGGAGGGAGATCGGGTGTTGCAGTCCGCAATTGACCCGGACGCGCCCGTCAGATCCGACCTCGGTCACGATTCCCTGTCTTAACGACCCCGAACCGTCCGATCCGGAGCCGGTCTGTGAACGGACGCGGAGCGGCGGCAGGATGCCCGCGTACTCTAGTTCGTCCCGCCTGCTCCACGCCTCCTTTCGGAGGTACGGAGCCGTGGCGGCGTACGACAGCACGGTGCTGACGAACCCGTCGCCGAACCGGCCGTCGTCGCCCCCGGAATCGGGGTAGACGACGAGCCGATCCACCCGGAAGATGACCGCCGCGCGTGCGACGTAGCCGAGCTTGCGAGTCGCCTCGCGTTTGTCCTCGGCCTCCCGGGTCAGAGACGACGGCACGAGCACGCTGCGTGTCATGCCGTGACGCTTCCTCGTCCCTTCACTAGACTGTGACGGTCCTACCGAATGCTACCTTAAAAGTATCGCGATGTTCGACCGCCGTGGTTTCCGTTGACAGCCCCGTGGTGGGGGCTGACGGGGCGGAAACTCACACACGGGGCGAGGTTCCGCAAGCCTTTTATCCATATCCCCGGTACCAGAGATTGCGAAAGGCGTCGGTAGTGTAGTGGTATCACGTGACCTTGCCATGGTCACAACCTGGGTTCAAATCCCAGCCGACGCACTTCTACGGCGAATCGACCGACAGCGTCGCCGACACCCGGCCCATCCGGAGGGTAGAGGCAAAATTCAGCGTTTAGGCCCGCCTCTTTTCACTTCAGAAGTCCAACCATTCGGCGTGAACGTTCCAGACGACGCGACACGGCGGCGAGTCCTCACTGGTACCGGCGCGGCATTCGCGGCGGCGCTCGCAGGGTGTGGAAGCCCGGGCGGCGACGAGGGCGACGACGGGAACGCCTCCGGCGACGGCGGAACCGAGACCGACTCCGTGGCCCAGGAGGGTAACGAATCCGGTAGCGGAGTCCCGACCGACGAGGAGGCGGACGACCCGTACGCCCCCGAGGATAACTCGACCCGGGGTTCGGGCAACAGGACGGTCGAGGAGCGGACACCGGGTGACGCGGAGACTGAGAGCAGTGGCGGAACCGGCGGGAACCAGAGCGGGACCGGAGACGGTGGCGGCGATGGCAGCAGTCAGAACGGGAGCTAGTCCACGGTAGCGGACGACACCGGCGATTCTGTCACCTATCTCACCTCTTTCAGCGGCTGAAAGGGGTGGTAGACTAAAGTACTCGCGACCCCGTGGCGAGTCTATGGGTACCACCCGTCGAGTGCTGGAGTTCGGGCCGGTCTCCGTCGAGGTACCGGCCGTGACCAGCGTGCGGGTACTCGGTCGGAGCCGGTTCGCCGCGTGGTCGGACGAGGACCTCGTGACCGTCTCCGTCGGGCGTTACAGCCTCGCTCTCAACGAGCGCGGGATGCTCGTGCTGCGGAAGTACGAACTCCCGGCCAAGTGACCGACCGGGTCGAAAGCCCCGCCGCGGTAGCTCTCTTGTTAATTCACGCGCACGCGTGAGGAG
The DNA here is from genome assembly GCF_013391105.1 of Natronomonas salina. Classification (NCBI taxonomy): domain Archaea; kingdom Methanobacteriati; phylum Methanobacteriota; class Halobacteria; order Halobacteriales; family Natronomonadaceae; genus Natronomonas; species Natronomonas salina. The sequence continues at coordinate 3,550,783 of NZ_CP058335.1, read as the reverse complement.
ATAGAATCGTCTGCACTATAGTCTGCACTGTAGCCCACCGGCGACGTTGCGCTACAGCCCACCGGCCACGTCTCGGGGGTACGCTATAACTCGGTGGCGCACGTAGGCCCCGTATGAGCGTCGTCGCGTTACTGAGCGTCGCACCGGTGATCGAGGACAGCATGGCTCCGGAGGTCGCGAAGGCGGTCGACGCCCTGGAGGACTTCGACGTGAGCTACGAGACCACGCCGATGGGGACGATTCTCGAAGCCGACGAAATCGAGGAGCTGATGGCCGCCGCGACCGCCGCCCACAGGGCGGTCGACGCCGACCGCGTGAGCACGTTCCTCAAGATCGACGACAAGCGGACGCGGGACCACGACGCCGCCGAGAAGGTCGAGGCCGTCGAGCGCGAGCTCGGCCGCGAACCCCGCGGAGAGCGGTCGTGATGGCCACGTGGATGGCCGGTGGTCGTCCGTTGCGAGCGGCGCGCAGCCTGAGATAAGGAAAAGGCATATCCCCCGCCCAACATACGTTCTGGCATGAGCACGCCCCCCGGCGAGTACTACACCGAGGAACGCTGGAACAACTGGCTCGACAGGCTCCGGGAGGAGGAGATCGACCCCGAGAACGAGGACTCCGCCCGCCTCCTGTTGAACCTCCAGGACGACACCGCCATCGCGATCGCGAAGATCGTCACCGACTACGAGGACGGGGAGCTCGACGAGGACGCCGCCCTCCAGGAGCTCGCCCACCTCCGCGATATCGTCCTCTCGGAGGTCGAGTTCGAGGACGAGGAGAAGCTGATGCTCGTCGACGGCGTCCAGACCTCGCTGGTCTGCGTCTTCTACGCCGCCGAGGAGTACATCGCCGCCGGCCCCGCCGAGGACGGCACCGTCGAGGAGTACATCCGCGGCGCGGCCGACGCCGAGGCCGAGGAGGACCTCGACGCCGCCCTCGCCCACTGCGCGCAGGCCGGAACGCTGCTCTTCGCCGGCGAGGAACTCGACATGGAGGTCGCCGAGGACATCGAGTACGGCCTCGTCGCCGAGTGGGTCAACGGCCTCGACTCGCTGGGGACCGCGCTGGCCGACCCCGAAGTCGTCGAAGAGGACGGCTGAACCCGCGGTCGACCCTCCGACGGCACCGCCGATCCGGTTCGAAGATTCTCGCCGGGCGAACTTCGACGTCCCCATCACCGACGTGTCGCGGCAACACGCGTGACGTAAACGCTGTGGCTCCCTCCTGGCTGGAGCGAGGGGACATCCTTTTAGTTACCAGTTCCGTTGGTCGGCCATGGATTTCTGGGGCGACGAGCGCGGCCAACCCGTCCAGATCGGGTTCATCCTGCTGTTCGGCATCCTGGTGCTCGCGTTCGCGGGGTACCAGGGCTACGTCGTCCCCAACCAGAACTCGCAGGTGGAGTTCCAGCACAGTCAGGAATCGTCGAACGAGATGCAGACCTTCCGGGAGGACTTCCTTGGAGCGGCGGAAGACGGGCGACGCTTCTCTGCCGGGTTCACGCTCGGAACGGACTACCAGCCCAGGCTCATCGCGCTGAATCCGCCACCGGTCAGTGGCAAACTCCGCACGGAACAACCGGGTAACGGTCGATTCTACCTCGATACTGGCGACGAGTCGCTGGCGGAGGTCTGCGGTGTCGAACAGGGCGGCGACGGAGGCGTCCCGAGCAAAGCGCTCGTCTACCAGCCCGCGTACAACGAATACCAGAACAGCCCTCGGGTCGTCTACGAGAACACCGTCACCTACAACCGCTTCAGCCGGAACGACGCCGTGACCCTGACCACCGAGCAGACGCTCATCCAGGGGACAGACATCCTCATCCCGCCCCTCGTGGGTGAGGTCTCGGAGCACGGGACGGAGCGGCACACTGTGGATCTGTACCCGGGGAAGGCGGGCGTCGGTAAGGCGACCGGGTCCGGTATGACGTTGACTGTCCCCACAGAACTCGGCGCAGAACAGTGGGAGCGCCTGCTGGAAGACGAGATGGGCGAGGACGGGAAGGTCGAGTCAGTGAGTCCCAACGGTTCCAACGTGGACATCGCCCTCGAAGCCGGCTCGTACGACATCACCTGTCCCGTCATCGGGGTCGGTGATCAGCCAGATAACGCACCAGCGCAAGTGCGGGGTGCGGACGACGACATCAATCCGGCGGCACCCGGTGGAGTCCAGCTCGTCGGAGCCGATTGGAACAAAAATGCCGTGACGTTGACCTTCGAGAACTCCGGTGGCCAAAATAACTTCACAGAAGGCCGGATCAATTTCTACCACGGTAATCAGAAACCGGAAAAGGTAGTCGCGGTCAACGCGATCGGAGCAGGTGACAATCCTCGGGGAGAAAATTGGCCGGTAATGGGTGAGTTCAATGATCTTACACCACCCGTACTGTTAGAAGGTGACGGCGGCACGGCTTCGGTCGAAATCGAGTTCGACAGGAACATCAACGTGAACCAGGATTTCATCGTCATCACCTTTACCCTCGAAACGGGAGAGCGAGCGACGTACTTCGTCGGTGGGGAATTTTAGGCCTCGGAGATTGGATTCTTAGAGAAGGCACAGTGACAGACCACCGTTCTTCGACAAACGTCGAACCCTGCGTCGACAGACCCTTATAGCAAACTCCCGACGTTCCGTACATGACCGACCAGAGCGTGGGCATCGACGCCATCGAGATCCACACGGGCAAGCTCAAACTCGACCTCGCCGAGACCTTCGCCCCGAAGATGGGCGACGACCCCGGCAAGTACACAAAGGGCCTGGGGCTGTACGCGAGTTCCTTCCCGGACACCTACGAGGACATCGTGACGATGGGCGCCAACGCCGCCCACCGGCTGATGGACCGGAAGGGACTCGAACCCGAGGACATCGGCCGCATCGACGTGGCCACGGAGTCCGCCTTCGACCACTCCAAGCCCGTCTCGACGTACATCGCGGGCTGTCTGGAGCAGGTCTACGAGGGCGACTTCCACCACGCCAACAAGGGCGAGCGGAAGTTCGCCTGCGTCGCGGGCACCCAGAGCATCGACGACGCGTACAACTGGATCCGCGCGGGGCGGCACCGCGGCCGCGCGGCGCTGGTCATCGCGACCGACACGGCGCTGTACGCCCGCGACGACCCCGGCGAGGCGACGCAGGGCGCGGGCGCCGTCGCGATGCTCATCGACGAGGACCCCGACCTCGTCGAGCTGTCGAACGCCCAGGGGTACGGCTCCGCCGACGAGACGGACTTCCTGAAGCCCCAGCAGCAGTTCCCCAGCGTCGACGGCAAGCGCTCGGTGAAGGTATACCTCGCCCGCATGCGCGAGGCGCTGGTCGACTACGAGTCCGTCGCGGGGGACATCCACCCCGACGACTTCCGGCTCGGGCCGTTCCACACCCCGTTCCCGGGGATGGTCCGGAAGGCCGCCGTGCTCGCCTACCGGCACATCACCCGCGACACGGAGATCGAGGACGACCTCGACGACCAGATCGGCCGGCAGCCGCGTCCGGAGGCCTTCGACGACGATGCCGCGTACATGGACGCCCTCGGCGACTATACGGACAAGCTGAAGGACACCGACCGCTACCAGGAGTGGTACGACCGGACCATCGACCCGACGCTGTCCATCTCCCGGGAGGTCGGCAACTGGTACACCGGCTCGGTCCACGTCGCCCGCGTCTCCGGGCTGAAGGCGCTGGCCGAGGACGGCGAGGACGCGACCGGACAGAAGCTGCTGGTCGGCTCCTACGGGTCCGGCGCGCAGGCGGAGATTCACGTCGAGACCGTCCAGGAGAACTGGCTCGACGAGATCGACGCGCTGAACGTCGACGAGCAGCTCGAGGCCCGCTACGACCTCGACTTCGACGAATACGAGGACGTCCACGACGCCCACAACTTCGACGAGGAGCGCGGCGTCGAGGAGTTCCGGACGCCCGACGAGGAGTTCGTCTTCGACGGCTGGGGCCGGATGGGCGAGCGGAAGTACCAGTACGTCGAGTAACAGTTCGGCCGCCGCCGCGGACGGATTCGACCCACCAAATCGACCTCCGCTTATAAAGACCTTGTATAGTTAAAGGCTGTCCTCAAAGGAATCGGCCCACTGTATTGGGCGTGATGAGTGGGGCGCTCCCCGGTACGTCGAGAGGTGCGACCGGATACTGGCAGCTGGTGATACCCGCGATGGGAGGGGTGCTGCTGGTCGCCGCGTTCGTGAAAGCGTTCGCCGCGCTGACCGGGGGTGACGGACTCCTGGAGGCCACGCTGGATCTGGTCCTCCTGTGTTCCCCGGGCCTCGTGATGCTGTACGTCGGGCGCTGGCTGCCGTCCGCGTCCATCGAACCGGAGCTGTACCCCCGCATCGTGGGCTGGGTCCTCGGCGGCATCGGCGTGATGGGCGTGGTCCTCTGGCTGCGGGTCATCCACCCCGGGGTCGACGTCCAGTTCACCTTCGGGACGCAGGCCGTCCTCCTGTCGATCGGCTCCATCGCGGGACTGGGGATCAGCGTCCACGAGGCGATCGCGTTCACCAACGCCCGCGTCCTCGAGACGCAGAACGAGAAGCTCCGGCGCGCCGAACGGGAGCGCGAGGAGGCCGTCGAACAGCTAGAGGCGTCGAACGAGCGCCTCGAGCAGTTCGCCTACGCCGCCTCCCACGACCTCCAGGAGCCGCTCCGGATGGTGACCCGGTACCTCGAACTCGTAGAGCGACGGCTGGGCGACGACCTCGACGAGGACTGCCGGGAGTTCATGGGCTACGCCGTCGACGGCGCCGAGCGGATGCGTGGGATGATCGACGGCCTGCTCGACTACTCCCGGGTGGGGACGCGGGGCGAGTCCTTCGATACCGTCGGACTCGACGACGTCCTCGACGACGTGCTCACCGACCTCCAGTTCAGGATCGACGAGACCGACACCGAACTCACCCGCGATCCCCTCCCGGCCGTCCGCGGCGACGAACGACAGCTCCACCAGCTCTTCCAGAACCTCCTGAGCAACGCGATCGAGTACAGCGGCGACGGACCGCCGCGGATACACGTCGGCGTCGAGGAGCCGGCCGGCTCCGATCCGGTGGTCTCGGTCCGCGACGAGGGGATCGGTATCGAGTCCGGCAACGAGGACCGCATCTTCGACATCTTCCAGCGGCTCCACTCGATCGACGAGCACGAGGGGTCGGGCATCGGGCTCGCGCTCTGCGAGCGAATCGTCGAGCGCCACGACGGCGAGATCTGGGTCGACTCGACGGTCGGCGAGGGGACCACGTTCTCATTCAGCCTCCCGCCCGGCCTCCAGCGACGGGACGCCGTCGACGCCGCCGAACCGATCGAGCAGTGAGGCGTCCTCGCGGCCGGTTCGGCACGCCAGCGATCCGGCCGTCCCGCGGTCTGTATTGGGGCTCGGGACCAGGCCCGCGACCCGGTATCGACGTCCGGCGCTTCAGTCTCCCAGGATATTCTTCCAGTCGAAGACCGGGAAAACTATTTACCGTTACCCGAGGAGGTAGCACCATCGTTCGCACTGCTGCTGACCCCGGGAGTCGCCGCTGGCGTAGGTGACGCTCCCTGAACGGGGTACAGCACGGTACCGAAATGCCTCCACGCGGACCTCCATCACTACGCGATGACGAGCCACAGAGCCACGGACGACCCCGCTTCGACCGGTATCGATTCGATCGACGACTACGAGTCGCTACGCGACCGCGACGGCGTCCCCTACCACGAGGAGAGCGACGTCGTCGACGGCGAGACCGTCGGGGCGGTCGCCGACCTCCCGGATCTGGCCGCCGTCGGCGTCACGAACCCGGACGGCGACCTGCTGTTCCGGCGACTCACCAACACCTGTTCCTGGAAAATCCCGGTCGCGACGGTCGGCCCCGGCGACGACTTCGCCCGGTCGATCGTCGAGCACGTCGAGGAGACCATCGGGTTCACCCTCGAACTGGAGTCGGTCGCCGGCGTCTGGAACATCGGCGTCCGGACCGAGGACGGCGAACGGACGGCGTCCCGCGGGTTCGTCACGTTCGGCGCCGCGCCCGTCTCGGGGGAGTACGACCTGGACGCGGCGGTGGCTGCCGGCGAGGCCGTCGAGGAAGCCGGCTGGTTCGACGAACGACCAGCGGACGCCGACGAGATTCCGGGGACGGACCTGTTCCTCGACTGACCGGCAGGTCGTCGGGCGGGAACGCTCGAAGAACGGGAGCCGGTGACCGGGAGGAGAGAAACGCGGGCAGTCAGTTAGTCAGTCGGCGTTCGGCTTCGGCGCCGCCTCGATCATCTCGACGACGTCGTCGAAGAAGCCGAGCGTGTCGTGGGGGCCGGGGTTGGCCTCGGGGTGGTACTGACGCGTGATGACGCCCAGTTCGTCGCTCTCGAGGCCCTCCGGGGTGTCGTCGTTGACGTTCTTCTGGGTGACCTCGAGCTCGCCGGGTTCCGAGACCGTGTAGCCGTGGTTCTGGGTCGTCATGACGACCTTCCCGGTACGGAGGTCCTGGACGGGCTGGTTGACGCCGCGGTGGCCGAACTCCATCTTCTCGGTCTCGCCGCCGAGGGCCTCGGCGATGACCTGCTGGCCGAGGCAGATGCCGGCCATCGGGACGTCGCCGACGTACTCGTCGACGAGGTCTGCGGCGGCCTCGAAGTTCTTCGGGTCGCCGGGGCCGTTGGAGATGAAGATCACGTCGGGGTCGATCGCCTCGACGTCCTCGGGCGCCGCGTCGTACGGCAGGACCTCGACGACGGCGTCGCGCTCGACGAGGGAGTCGACGATGGAGCCCTTCGCGCCGCAGTCGACGAGCGCGACGGTCGGGCCGTCGCCATCGGCGTTGTGGGTGAGCTGCTCGTCGACGGAGACCTGCGCGCCGATGTCGGTGTGGTCGCTCATCTCCTTGCACTCGGCGAGCTCCTCCCGGGCGGCCTCGGGGGTCGCGTCGGGGCCGGCGGCGATGCCGCACTTCATGGCACCCTGCTCGCGGATGCCGGTCACGAGGTCGCGGGTGTCCAGGTGGTCGACGGCGGGGACGCCCTCGCTCTCGAGCCACTCGGCGACGTCCTCGGTGAGCTCGCGAGCGACGACCGCCCGCGGGTGGACGCGGTCGGACTCGAAGCGTTCCTCCCGGACGCCGTAGTTGCCGATGAGCGGATACGAGAAGGTGAGGATCTGCTCCTCGTAGCTCGGGTCGGTCAGCGACTCCTCGTAGCCGGTGTAAGCGGTCGTGAACACCAGTTCGCCGCGGCTGCGACCCGGCGCGCGGGCGCGTGCTTCGACGGTGCGGCCGTCCTCGAGCGCTACGTAGGCATCGGTCATTACGAGATGCGTACGAATCACCCCCAAATAACGCTTGTGTTCGAAGCGTCGTTACGAAATTCGTAACGGGTAAGTGGTCCCGGGGGGAAGGTACGCACCTCGATGGACGACCTCGACCGCGAGATACTCGCGATCCTCCGTCGCGACTCCCGGACGCCCTACACGGAGATCGCCGACCGCATCGGGACCTCGGAGGGGACGGTCCGCAACCGCGTCGAGCGGCTCATCGAGGACGGCGTCATCGAGCGGTTCACCATCGCTACGCGGACCGGGAACGTCAAGGCCATGGTCGAGGTCGGCGTCGCCGTCGACGTCGACACCAGCCACATCTCCGACCGGATGGCCGAGTGGACCGAGGTCGACTTCGTCTGGCAGGTCTCCGGCGAGGAGGACATCGTCGTCGTCGCCGACACCGCCGACACCGGGACGCTCAACGACCTCATCACCCGTGCGCGCGAACTCGACGAGGTCGTCTCCACGAAGACGCGGCTCATCCTCGACGAGAAGCTCGGGTGACGGACGGCGGTCGGCGGACCGCTACTTGGCGCCCTTCATCTTGTGTATCGTCCGGTAGGCCGGCTGGAGCAACCGCTCCAGGGGGCCGCCGCGGTAGATCGGCTCGACGCGGCCGTCGCGGACCGCCTCCACGACGCTCTCCGGGGTCAGCTCCTCGGCTTCGACGCGCGTGAAGCCGCGGGCGGCCTCGAACGGGAAGTGCGCGTCGCTACCGCCGGTCATCGGCAGCGATCGCTCCTCGGCCAGCCGCCGGACCCGGTCGTGTGTGTCGGGGTGCTTGCCGTTGAGCTCGACGGCGTCGAAGGGCGCCTGGCTCTCCCGGACGGAGCTGCTCCGGAAGGGGTGCGGGAGGATGGCGGCGCAGTCGCGGTCGTGGGCCTCCTCGACGACCTCCTCGGGGGTCAGGGTCCCCGCCTCGGTGTGGTCGGGGGGGTCGGGGCCGACGACGAGGACGTGGCCCTTCGTCGTCGTCACCTCGATGCCGGGGATGAACGTCACGCCGCTGTCGGCGAACGGCTCGTAGTAGTCGTGGTTCGTGAGCGCCACGGCGTCGAGGCCGCGGGCGCTGGCGGTCCGCCCGAGGAGTCGGGCCCCGATGGGATCGTACGGCGTCGCTTGCTCCGGGATCGAGTGGAAGAATCGCGTGTGCGCGTGCAAGTCGACGTGGTACACGTCCGGAACGTCGGGTGCCAGCTTATTTGTCTTTCTGGGTTCAACGGAATACGATGGCCGACTCCACCGAGGCGACGGGCGGCCGCGTCGTCGTGTTGAACCCGGTCTCCGGGGCCGGCGACCACGGCCCGCAGGTCAGGCGCCTCGCCGACGAGTACGGGTTCGACGTCGTAGAGACGACAGAGGAGGAGGGCGCGGCGCCGCTAACCGAGCGGGCCTCCCGCCGGGCGTCGCTCGTCGCGGCCTGCGGCGGCGACGGCACGATCAACGAGACCGTCCGGGGGCTCGTCGCCGCCGACGCCCTCGAGGACACGACGCTCGGGGTCGTCCCGGCCGGGACCGGCAACAACTTCGCGGGCAACATCGGGGTCGAGAGCATCCCCCAGGCCTTCGAGGTCCTCGTCGACGGCGAGGAACGGCAGATCGACCTCGGGACGGCCTGGGAGTCCGCGACCGACGAGGGCCGGCCGTTCGTCAACTCCTGTATCTGCGGCATCACGGCCGAGGCCAGCGCGAGCACCGACCACGAGCAGAAGAACCGCCTCGGGACGCTCGCGTACGTGCTCAACGGCCTCCGGGAGGCCCAGCAGTTCGACCCGATCCCGATGCGCGTCCACACCAGCGACGATATCGAGACGACGTGGGACGGCGAGGCGATGATGGTGCTGATCGGCAACGGCCGTCGGTTCCCCGTCGAGGGAGCGACGCAGGCCAACATGGAGGACGGTCTCCTCGACGTAGCGATCATCGAGGACCGCCCCACCTTCGACCTCGTCGGCGAGGAGGCCCGGCGGCGGCTGCTCGACGCCGAGGCCGACCACATCACGCGGCTGCGGACGCCGGCGCTGCAGCTGGCCGTCCGGGACGACGAGCCGGTGTCGTTCAGCCTCGACGGCGAGATGCTGTCGGCCAACGACCTCCGGCTGTCAGTCGACCGGCAGTGCCTCGGGCTCCGGGTCGGCGAGGCCTACGAGCCCGCGCCGGGCGAGTGAGGCCCGCGGGCCGGAACCCAGCCCCGGCAGCGGACCCGGCGGAGTGACCCGTTTCGAAGAGTCCTTAACAACCACCACCGATTGAACGCCCATGAGCACCGACGACGTCGACTCCGCGGGGTCGAGCGCGGAGGGCGCGCAGGACCACGAGAACGCCCTCCAGGACGTCATCGCCGTCGACGCCGACGACGAGCCGACGGAGCTGGTCAACCGCCTCGACGCCCACACCGGCGAGGGCATCCGCCACCGCGCGTTCACGGCGCTGGTCTTCGACGGCGACGACAACATCCTGCTGGCCCAGCGAGCCCCGGGCAAGCGCCTCTGGGACACCTTCTGGGACGGCACGGTCGCCTCCCACCCGGTCGAGGGCCAGACGCAGGTCGAGGCGACCCGCCAGCGGCTCGAGGAGGAACTCGGCGTCTCCCCGGACCAGTACGACGACCTCCGGGTCACGGACAAGTTCGAGTACAAGCGCTACTACATGAACGAGGGCGTCGAGTGGGAGGTCTGCTCGGTGCTGCAGTGCACCCTCCAGGACCACGAACTCGACCCCGACGAGGCGGAGGTCGCCGGCCTGATGTGGGTGCCCTACCAGCGGCTCCACGAACACCCCAAGTGGTACCGGCAACTGCGCCTCTGTCCGTGGTTCGAGATCGCCATGCGTCGGGACGTCGGCGACGCGTAGAGTAACCGAAACCTCGTTCTCCAGTTCCGATCCAAGCCGCCAGTCGCTGCACGGTCCGGCTTTCGTATGCATCCATCCTCCAACGAGATTCTTCGATCGACTAGCCGAAGCTGCCGCGTCGTACGGCGAAACCCTCGATCAGCTACCATTTCCCCGCGTCCTCCTGGCCGCGAGCGTCGGGGTTGTGACGGTTTCAGTGGACAGAAGATTCCTGGACGTCTGGTTACCCGATTAGACCTCGAACAAACGCCCGTCGTCTTTATCAAAGTACTAAACGCTGTTCGGTCGCCTTCGTCGGAGATAGATTTACAAGAGTGGGGAGATTACCGCGATTCTGTACGATGTACGACGACCAGGTCCGGACGGCCGTGGCACTGTACCTGTCGGGGGCGCTGACCGAGGAGGAGGCGGTGCGGCGCGCCGACATCTCGCGGTCGGAACTCCGGCACTACGCGCGGACCTCCGGGACGGTCGTCCCCGCGCCCGACCCCGACGTCGACGACGAGTCGAACACCGAACCGGCCTAGTCGAGCAGGCGGGTGAGTTCGGCGGCGCTCTCGGCCTCGAGGCCGCGGACCGTGTCGACGATCTCGGTGCGGCGGTCCGCGTCGTAGCGGTCGCCGACGGCGGCGTGGAACTTCTCCTCGACCGTCCCCCACGTCGCCGGGTCCGCGGGGTGGCCGGTGAACCACTGCCGGTCGGCCTCGTGGACGGCGCCGTCGCGGCACTCGACGACGACGCGGGCCGGTACCGCTCCCTCGGCCGCCCGCGACGTCAGGTCCTCGGTCTCCTCTATCGCGACCGTCTCGGCGACCGGCTGGAGGTCCGCGCGGTCGCCCGGGCGGGCCGGCAGGTCGCGGTCGACGAGCGCGGCGGCGACCGCCCGCGGGTCGACCTCCGGGACGGCGTCGGCGAACGTCTCGACGCGGACCGACTCGACGTCGGCGGGGTCGAGCGCGGCGTCCCCGGCGAGTTCGACCCCCGCCTCGACTGCGGTCTGGGCGTAGGGGTGGACGGCGTAGGGCAGCAGCGCTGCGTCCTCGACCCGCTCGCAGCCGGGGTCCAGGTCCAGGTCGAACGGGCCGACGTGGGCCGCCCAGCCCTCGGGGTCGTCCAGCGGGTCCGGGCCCTCGATACCGCCGTCGGCCAGCAGACACGCGTAGACGGCGGTCTGGGCGGCCGTGCCGGCCGCCAGCGGATCGACCTCGCCGCCGACGGACAGCGTCGCCTGCGTGGCCGCGAGGCCGACGGCGTTCGCCAGGACGTCCGGCGCGAGGTCCATCGTTCGCCCGACGCCGGCGGCCCCGGCGACGGCGCCGTGGCTGGCCGGGTGGAAGCCGTCGACGGGGACGTTCCAGGCCAGTTCGCCGCGGACCTCGTGGGCGACCGCCAGTCCAGCCAGGACGTCCTCGCCGTTGGCGCTGCGGGCCTCGCCGGCCGCGAGGACCGCGGCCACGCCGTCGCCGGCCGAAGCGAGCGTCGGCGCGAGGAACACCGCGCCGTTGCCCGAGGCGACCAGCGCCGCGTCGTACATCGCGGCGTCGGACGGCGAGGCGCTCAGCTCCGAGCCCCACAGGCGGCTCCGGCCGGTCGCGTTCTGGACGGACACGGCCCGGCGGACGGCGTCGGTCGGGTGGTCGCCGACCGCGCCGAGCCCCACCCCGACGGCGTCGAGGACCCGACGCTTGACCGCCTCGCGGACGGCTTCCGGGAGGGCGTCGTAGCTCACCTCGGTCGCGAAGGCCGCGAGCTCCTCCGTCGAAGTCATGCTAGGGGATGACACACTGCGACGGCAAAAGCGTTCCGCGCCGCCCGCCCGGGGTTCCGGGGTTCAGGGCCGGGTCGTCGCCCAGACCGCGAGGATGCCGAGGAGGATGGCAGGGATCATCGGCAGCGCGAGGTAGGTGTCCCAGAAGGTCAGTCCCATCGCGGAGCCGACGTGCGGGTAGAGGTAGATGAGTCCCGGGACGACGAGGAACGCGACGACGATGGCGGCGACGAGCGTCCAGCCGCGCCAGTCGAACTCCCGGTCGACGCCCTCCGGGTGGGCGCCCTGCTCGTCGGCCGTCGGGTCGCGGTCCGGGTCGGCCGCGCCGCCGTCGCCCACCCCGGGGCCGTCGCCGTCGATGGCGTCCGGGTCGTGGGTGTAGCCGTCACTCATAGTCGTCGGGGTCGTACTCGCTGTCCGGGACGACGACCACCGAGCCGAACCCCTCCCGGTCCTCCAGCATCTCGTGGGCGCGGACGATCTCGCTCATCGGCATGACGTCGCGGACCCGCGGCTCGAAGGTGCCGTCGAAGACCTTCGCCATCACGTCGTCCATCTCGCCGGGCGTGCCCATCGTCGACCCGAGGATGTCGAGCTGCTTCCAGAACACCTTCGGGATGTTCGTCTCCGGGGAGATGCCGGAGGTCGCACCGCAGGTGACGATGGCGCCCCCGTGGGCGGCCACCGAGAGGGAGCCGTCCCAGGTCGCCTCGCCGACGTGGTCGACGACGACGTCGACGCCGCGGCCGTCCGTGGCGGACTTGATCTCGTCGACGAAGTCGTCTTCCTCGTAGTTCACGAGGTGGTCGGCGCCGATCTCCGAGGCGTACTCCAGCTTCTCCTCGGAGGAGGCCGTCGCCCAGACCTCGCAGCCCTCGTTGGCGGCGATCTGGACGGCGGCGTGGCCGACGCCGCCCGAGGCGCCGTGGACGAGGACGCTGTCGTTCTGCTGGATCTCCGCGCGGGTGACGAGCATCCGCCAGGCGGTCTGGAACACCAGCGGCGCCGAGGCGGCGGTGACGAAGTCGACGTCGTCGGGCAGGTGGATGAGGTTGTCCTCGTGGAGGGCCGCCTGCTCGCTGTGGACGCCGCGGACGTGCTCGCCGATCATCTTGAAGTCGACGCACAGCGAGGTCTCGCCCTTCCGGCAGAACTCGCAGTCTCCGCAGAACAGGTTCGGGTCGACGACGACGCGGTCGCCGGGCTCGAAGCGGGTCACGCGGTCGCCGACCTCGCTGACGACGCCCGCCGCGTCGCTGCCGGGGACGTGCGGCAGTTCCTCGGGGCTCGGCATCCCCTTGCGCGTCCAGACGTCGAGGTGGTTGAGCCCGCCCGCCTTGACGTCGACGAGCACCTCGTCGGGCCCGATCTCTGGGTCCGGGAACTCGCCGTACTCCAGGACGTCCGTCGAGCCGTGCTCCTCGTAGAAGATGGCTTGCATACCCCCACGTGCGCTCGCACCGTGCAAAACAGTAGCGAAGACAGCAAGCTGTCCCGGGACGGCGCCCGCGGGCGGCCTCTACGGCGACGGCGGGGATTTACCCCGATGGGGTCCGGAGGTGCTCCCATGAGCGACAACGAGGGTGCGGGCTCCCACGAGCGCGATAGCGGGGGCGAACCCGAGCCGGAGCGGTACCACCACCATCACCACGACCTCGACGAACTCGGCGTGGCGGTCCTCACCGTCTCGTCGTCGCGCTCGCTCTCGGACGACCCGGCGGGCGACGCCGTCGCCGAGATCGTCGAGGGGGAGGGCCACTCGGTCGTGATCCGCGAACTCGTCCGCGACGAGCACGACCGCGTCCAGGACACCGTCAACCGGTTCGTCGACCGCGAGGACACCGACTGCGTCGTGACGACCGGCGGGACCGGCGTCACCCCGGACGACGTGACCCTGGAGGCCGTCGACCCGCTGTTCGACAAGCGCCTCCCCGGGTTCGGCGAGCTGTTCCGGCGGCTCTCCTACGACGAGGTCGGGACGAAGATCGTCTGTACGCGCTCGGCCGCCGGCGTCGCCGACGGCGTCCCCGTGTTCTGTCTACCCGGCAGCGAGAACGCGGTCCGCCTCGGGGTCGAGGAGATCGTCGTCGAGGAGGCCGGCCACCTCGCGGGGCTGGCCCGACGCGACGAGGCGTAGGGCGCCCGCTTTTTCTGTCTCGACAGCAGATTGTCAGGTATGGGTGCCGACAGCAGCGACGGCGACGACCTCGCGTCGTCCGCGGGCGAGCAGCCCCCGGCGACGGGCGACCGGTCGCCGCCGTCGCGGTGGACCGAGTGGGTCCTCGTCGACGGAGACCGGATCCTCATCGCCGGTGCGGTGACGGCCCTCGTCTTCTGTTTCCTCGTCGGCGTCGAGGCCCTCGGACTCGTCGCGTTCGACGACGGCGGACCCGTGAGCCGGGTGGCCAGCGGACTGATCGCCGGCGTCTTCTCGCTGACCACCATCGTCGTCTCCATCAACCAGCTCATCCTCTCCCGGGAGTTCACCACCCCGAAGGAGTCCCGCGAGCGCCTCGACGGCGTCGTCTCGTTCCACGAGGACATCGAGGACGCCACGGACATCTCGACGGTCCCCGCCGAACCGACCGAACTGCTCGAACTGCTCGCGGTGGTCGTCGACGACCGGGCGCGGACGGTCCGGCGGCTCGCCGAGGACCACCCGGACGAGGAGTTCCGGCGGCGCGCGAAGGCCGTCACCGACGAGGTCGTCGAGAGCGCCGACGGCCTCGACAGCAGCCTCGAGTCGACGGACGTCGGCGCGTTCTCGGCGCTCTCGGCGACGATGCGGTACGACGATCACTGGCAGATCTACGCGACGAGGCACCTGCGGAACGGCTACGCGGCGGAGACGTCGCCGGCCCTCGACGGCGCCCTGGCGGACCTGCAGGAGGTCCTGGAGTTCTTCAGCGTCGCGCGGGAGCACTTCAAGACCACCTACATGCAGCGGGAGCTCACCCGGTTCTCCCGGCTGATCGTCGTCGCCGGCGCCGTCGGTCTCGTCGCCGCGGCGATGCTCGGGCTCCTCTACGGCGACCTCCGCGGCCCCACCCTGCGGCCCACCTACCTCCCGTACGCCGCCAGCGCGCTCGTCTCGATCGCGGCGTTCCCCGCCGCGCTCCTCGTCACCTACACGCTCCGGACCGCGACCGTGACGCGGCGGACGGTCACCATCGGCCCGTTCCTCGCCAACTCCGACCCCGACGCCAAGCCCTTCGGCGGCTCCGCCCGGTCCGACGACTGACGGAGCCCCGCCGCGGTGGCGGCCGTTTTACGGAGCCCCCGGTCGAAGCGTCCCCATGGCCCCCGACGACGGGCCCGACCCGTTCGAGGACGAGGACAGCGAACTCACCTACGACCCCGTCTCCGAGTCGCCGGTCAAGCGGTGGCTGCTCCTCGACGGCGACCGGCTGGTCATCTCCGCGGTGCTCGCGGCGGGCGTCTTCACGGCGGTCGTCGCCCTCCACCTCGGCGGCGTCCTGCGCGTCCGGAACGACCAGGCGGTGGTGACGCTCCTGTCGGGGCTTGTCGGCGGGACGCTCCCGTTCATCACCATCGTCCTCGCGATCAACCAGCTCGTGCTCTCCCAGGAGCTGGGCTGGACGGACGAACTCGCCGACCGGTTCCAGGGCATGGTCTCGTTCCGCCGCGACGTCGAGGAGCTCACCGGAGAGACCGTCAGCCCGGCGTCGCCCGCCGACTTCCTGAAGCACGTCGTCCTGGCGACCGTGGAGACGGGACGGCGGCTGCCCGGCTCGCTGGCCGACGACGCCGACGAGGACGACGTCGCCGACGTCGAGCGGTTCGGCGACGCGCTCGTCGCGGAGGGACGGCCGGTGATCGACGCGCTCGACGACGCGGAGTTCGGGACCTTCGACGCCCTGACGGCCGTCCTCGGCCACCACCAGGGCGACCACCTCCACACCGCGCGGGTCCACCGGCTGGAGCGGACCGACGCCTTCGCGGACACCGGGCCGCTGGACGAGCTCATCGACCTGCTGGAGGCGCTGGCGGTCGCCCGCCAGACGTTCAAGACCCTCTACGTCCAGCACGAGCTGGCGGTCCTCTCGCGGCTGCTGCTCTACGTCGGCTTCCCGACGCTCGTCGGCGGCGGCCTCCTCGTCATGGTCTATCCGACGCTCGCGGGGGACGTCGCCATCGGGACGCTGGTCGTCGTCGCCGCGGTCGGCGTCACGCTCGTCTTTCTGCCGTTCATCGTGCTGTTGAGCTACTCGCTTCGGATCGCGACCATCGCCGCCCGCACCGCCGACTTCGGGCCGTTCGTCCCCGGCGACTAGGCAGGTTACTCCGTCTCCTCGCCCGTGTAGAGCGGGTAGGACTCGCCGACGACCCGCTTGAAGCACTCCAGGACCGCGGCGTGGACCGCCACGAGCACGACGACGCTGACGACGATGGTGACCACCTGGAACGCCGTCGAGAGCAGGCCGAGCGAGACGATGAGCGTCGTCGCGCAGGCCGGCGCGTGATTGGCGTCGGTCGCGATCATCCCCCAGCTGGTCGCGACGATGGAGAGCATCCCGCTGGCGGCCAACCGGAGCCCGTCGGCGGAGAACGCCCCCGCCGTCGTCGTCAGGGTGACGCCCGACGCCAGCAGCGAGTACGCCAGGAAGCCGGCGACGGCGCCGATCAGGTGGCTGCCGACGACGCGGTAGACGCGGGTGCGCTCGCCCTGGCGGTCGAACGCCAGGATGAACGCCGACGGCCCGAGGCTCGGGAAGATGAACGGCTGGCCGCTCGCCCACGCGACGGTCCCCAGCACCGTGAACAGGAACCCCGCGTAGAGGCTCGTCCCGACGCGCCGACGGTTCATACCAGGTACTCGACAGCGGCCCGATGATAGACCTGTCTACTCAGGACGGGTTTCGGGGAGTCCACTCGGCGGGCGAGTCAGGGGAGCGGACAGAGACTCGCCGTCAGCAGGGCCCGGTCGTCGCTCTCGTTCCGTGCACCGTGTTCGACGCCGCGGGGATTGTGGACCACCGTCGGCGCGGTCAGCGTCTCCGTCTCGTCGCCGCGCGTGACGACGACCTCCCCCTCGAGCAGGTGGAAGACGTTCGTGCTCGCGTCGTGGACGTGCGGGTCGAAGGCGCCGCCCGGCCCGAGCGCGAACAGCTTCACGAGGACGTCGTCCTCGACGACCAGTTCGGCGGTCTCGACCTCGCCCTCGGCCGGGTCGATGTCCGGGAGTTCGTTCAGCGTCATGGTGTGTAGTGGGTGGGGCCGTCCCCCTCAACGTTCCGGCGCTGGCGACCCGGATCGGGGCGAGTCCAACCCGAGGCATTGAAGTACGCGCCCGGACTTGCTACCCATATGAATCACGCTCGGTCCACCAAGAAGCGCACCGGTGGGCGACGTCGTCCGGTTCGAAAGAAGCGAAAGCACGAGCTCGGCTCGGCGCCGACGGAGACCCGCCTCGGCGACGAGCAGCTGAAGGTCGTCGACGCCCACGGCAACACGGACAAGGTCCGCGCCATCGCCCGGAGCGTCGCCAGCGTCGCCTCCGACGGCGGCGTCGTCCAGGCCGACATCGAGGACGTCGTCGAGAACCCCTCGAACCCGAACTACGTCCGCCGGAACATCATCACGAAGGGCGCCATCATCGAGACCTCCGAGGGCAGGGCCCGCGTCACCTCCCGACCCGGCCAGGACGGCCAGGTCAACGCCGTCCTCGTCGACGACGAGTAACCCGCCAGTTCTCAGTTCTCTTCCGCCGTCCAGCGACGCCGTCGGTCAGGGAAGCTCCCGGAGAGCCTCCAGCAACTCCTCGAGCGGCCGGGTCGTGGTCGCCAGCGAGACGCCGTCGGCCCGCGCCAGCGCGGGGGCGTGCTCCCAGAGGCCCTCCGGCTCGATGCCGTGCAGGACGACCGCCGACGGGGTCGGCGTCACGACGCGCAGGGCGACGAGCGGCGACTCCCCCCGAGTTACGTCGGTGAAGACCAGCGCGCGGTTCGTCGACTGTCCGTAGAGGCGGTAGAACTCCTCGCTGGAGAGCCGCTTGATCGCCTCGACGCTGTTGATGACGGTGTGGCCGGCGACGGTGTCGGCGGTGCCGGCGGTGATCTCCTCGGCGTCGATGGTCCGGTAGAACCGGGTCAGCGGGACGGTCGCGGCGTACTCCCGGAGGTCGTAGACGACGTCCTGGTCGAAGCCGGCCGAGAGGACGCGGGCGTGCTGGCGGACGCGGTCGCCGCCGCGCCGCTCGTCGACGGCGAGCAGTCCCTCGACGACCCGCCGGACGACGCGGATGCCGGGGTTCTCGCGGCGGCCGCTCTCGTAGTCGGAGACCACCGACGCGGAGACGTCGAGTTCGTCGGCCAGCGTCGTCTGGGCGACGTCGAACTCCTCGCGCCACTTCCGGAGGGTCGCCCCGGGGTCCTCCGAGAGGGCGACCTCGCCGGCGATGCGCTCGGCGAGCTCCTCGCGAGGGTCGCGCATACGCCGAGATGGGCAGCCCCCGGTATAAGCGTACCTTCACGGCCACGAACCGGCGAAAAGAATAAGTAAGTGTGTAAAGTACGCTTTACTGTAAAGGACGCTTTACGACAAGCGTCCTTTCCAGGTGATCCGATCATGACGACCAACGCGGCGCAGGGGACGAACCTGCCCTCCAAGCGACGCAAGTACAGATACGCGATGTACGGCTGTCTCGCGGTGGGGATCGCGGGATACCTGCTCGGCCTCCAGGTGGAGATGCCGCTCGCCGCCCTCGCCGTCTACTGGGCGGCGTTCCTCGGCTTCCTCGGGATCCAGAGAGGGAGTTCCGTGACCATCTACGACGAACGGCACCACGCCCTGGAGCGGAAGGCGGCGAAACGGACCATCGGAGTCGTCGGTGCGGTACTGATACTCGTCGGCCCGGCGCTTCCGGCCCTCTCCGCCGCCGGGTACGAACCGCCCACGCTCGTGCTCGGGGCGCTGTACGGCTACGCTGCCATGTTCTTCCTCCTGGGAGCGTTCTGCATCGGGATGCGCTGCTGGAAGTGACCCGCGTGAACGACAGACCGAACGACCGACATGATGACCATGACAACGACACGATTCGAACCCGCGACGTATCGACGATCGACACTCGCCTTCGGGCTCGCCGCGGGGCTCTGTCTCGCCGTCGGCGCGATGATCGAGCGGCCCCTACTCGGGGTCGGACTGTACGCCGTCGGGATGGCCGTCGCCGCCGCGCTCCCGTACGCGGTGGACGTCCGGCTGTTCGACGAACGGGACGACCGCATCCACCGGCGGGCCAGCGGCCTCACGCTGGCGCTGTTCGGCTGGCTCTCCGCGCTGGTGTACCCCTCGCTCGTCGTCCCCGCCGGGACCGAGCACTTCTCGTGGGGGCCGGCCAGCGCGGCGGTCGCGTGGACGACGACGGTCGTGTACAGCGTCTACCTCCTCGCGATGGGCTACTACCGGACCCGATGAAGAACGACCTGAAGGACCGGCGCGCCGGCGCGGGCGAGAGCCAGGCCGACCTCGCGGCGGCCGTCGACGTCACCCGCCAGACCATCAACGCCATCGAGCGCGACCGCTACGACCCGTCGCTGGAACTCGCGTTCGAACTGGCCGACCACTACGACTGCGCCATCGAGGACATCTTCTCCCCCGGCGCGGACGGCAGCGAGTAGCCGCCGGGTCCGCACTCCGGAGTTGCGGTGCGAGGCCACCTGCCAGCGAAGTTAAGTCCCAGGCCGCGCAGGAACGGGGTAGATGCCGCCGACCCTCGTCGCCGTCGCCGTCGGCGCCCTGCTCGGAGTGGCGCTGCTCGGGTCGGCGTTCGACCGCCGCTCGCTCACCCTCGTCGTCGTGGCCGCCGCCCTCCCCGACCTCGACGCCGCCCTCGCGCTCGTGGTCCCGGGCGCCGCGAACGCCCTCCTGCACACGCTGTTCGTCCCGCTCGCGGCCGCCGTCGCCCTCTACTACGACACCGAGCTCCGGGCGGCCTCCTGGCTCCGCTCGCGGTACGGCCGGTACGGCGTCCGGGTCGCCTGGGTCGCCGTGGCCGCCTACGCCGTCGCCGGCATCGGCCTCGACCTCTTCAACGTCGACAGCGCCGCCGTCCTCTACCCGCTGTCGGACCGCTACTACGCGATCATCGGCAAACTCGTCCTCTCGACGCAGGAGGGCGTCGTCCAGACCTACGTCTCGCTCGGCGACGGCTGGCTGGAGGTGGCCTCCCCCGGGACCGTCGGCGACCACCACGTCGAAAGCTGGCTCGACCCCGGCGACGGGCAGCGCCGGCTCCGCCTCGCCGACTCGGGCTGGCAGGCCGCCCTCGTCGCGACGGCCGCCGCGGCGGTCCCCGCGAAGTTCCTCGCCCGGCGCGCCGAAGCGAACGGGCGGACCGCCCGGACCGGTCGGGGCGAGGGAGGGGACCGCTGATGCCGTCGACGGTCGTCCACGCCGCCGTCGGGTTCACCGTCGCCGTCGGCCTCCTGGGAACGTACTACGACCGGCGGGCGCTGGCCGTCGTCCTCGTCGCGCTGCTGATCCCGGAGACGGACACCTTCGCCGGCTACCTGATGGACGGCGCCCACCGGGCGCTGCTGCACAACCTCGTGTTCACCGCATCGGCGGGCGGCCTACTGTACTGGGAGACCGCCCGCGAGTCGTCGCGGCTCCGGGGCCGCTACGGGGCCCGCGGCGTCCGGCTGGCGTGGGTCGCGCTGTTCGTCCACGCGTTCGCGCACATGGCCTTCGACTGGGCGCACCTCGAGGGCATCAACGTCCTCTTCCCGCTACACGACCGGTTCTTCCAGCTCTCCGGGGAGGCGTACCTCGCGCCCGCCGAGGGGTTCGTCCAGACGTTCGTGGAGGTCGCCCCCGACCCGGAGACGGGCCGGACCAGCGTCGACGCCGGCCAGGGCGGGACGACCGACGACACCCACGTCGCCAGCCCCGCCCAGCCGACGAAGGAGCCGGACCCGGGCCCGGTCGACCGCCGGTTCCCCATCGCCGTCCAGGGGTGGCAGCTCTACCTGATCGGCCTCGGCGCCTTCACCCTCGTCGCGAAGCGCCTACAATCACCCGTCCCCTCCGGCCGGAACGATGACTGACGCGACGCTCCGCCCCTACGACCCCGACGACGAGGCCGACCGCAGCGCGCTCTGGGCGCTGAAGACGGCGTTCGAGACCGACCTCGCGGACGGCACGGGCGGCGAGGAGAAGGCCGCCAGGTACGACGCGAAGCTGACCGACGACTACCGGCGGCGGTGGCTGGCGTGGGTCGACCGCTGCGTCGCCGACGACCGGCGGTGCGTGACGGTCGCCCACGAGGGCGGGGACGCCGAGTACGGCACCGCTGGCGATCCCGACGACGCGGTCGGCTACGTCTTCGTGCTCCCCGAGCGGCTGTCGTTCGTCTGGGACGCCGCCGTCGTCAACGAACTGTACGTGGTCCCGGAGCATCGCGGCGCCGGCGTCGCCGACGCCCTGCTGGAGTCGGCCGTGGACCTCGCCCGCGACCAGGACCTGCCGCTCGACAGGCTCCTGCTCGACGTGGACCCGGAGAACGAGCGCGCGTACGCCTTCTACGAGCGGTTCGGCTTCGAGCCGTGGGGTGAGATCGTCGCCCGCGAGTTATGACGTGCTGCGCCGGCGAGCCGGTTCATCGTCGGTGGTGACCGCCGCGGCGACGCCGCCGATGGCGCCGAAGACGAGCGGGTAGACGATGCCGGCCAGCAGGATCGCCGGCAGTAGGTCGGGTTCGCCGCTGGCGCCGCCGACCTCGACGCGGAACAGGATGGCGCCGACGATGCACAGCACCAGGTAGCCGGGGACGACCAGGGCGCCGGCGACGGCGCCGTCGTTGGCGCGGGTGACGCCCTGCGAGCGACCGACGGCGAGGCCGGCGGCGAGCAGGAGCACCGCCGGGATCACGAAGAGGAGGACGCTGAAGCCGTCCTCGCCGCCGACGAAGTTCGCCGTCCGCGAGCCGACGAACGGGGCGTCGATGACCGCGTCGACGAGGTGGGAGTTGAAGAACACCCAGCCGACGAGCTCGTAGGTCGCGTCGCCGTCGCCGAACGCCTGGGCGAACTGGTTGAGCCCGGACTCGCGGATGTCGGAGGCGACGAGCAGGTACGTGAGCACGTACCCGACGATCCACGAGAGGAGGCCGGCCACGGCCCCGGGGACGATCGGCAGGTCGTTGACGTCGAAATTGGCGGACATACGGACTCGACCGTTGTCGGCCCTTTAAATATAAGTTGCGGTGTATGGCCGGCGTATTAATCCAGCGCCGCCTCGGTGTCGACGCCGTAGACCCGCGCGGGCGTCTCGACGTGCGCCCGACGCAGCGCCGCCTCGTACCCCTCCTCGGCGAGCCACGTCGTCCGCCGCGGGACCGTCTTCGGCCCCATCACGGCGCCCGGCCGGTCCGGGTCGTCGATGAAGTCCGTCTCCATGAAGAACGGCCAGTCGCCGCCGCAGGCCCGCTCCAGTTCGTCCTTGTCGCAGATGACGCTGGGAATCGGCCCCTCGACGTGGCCGTTCGAGTAGTGCTTGACCACCTGCTCGCGCGGCAGGCCCTCGGCCTCGGCCCACTGGGCGACCTCCTCGAAGTCCTCGCCGCCCTCGGTGTGCAGTTGGACGGCACAGCCCACCTCCGCGCCGCGGGCGAAGGCGTGCCGCATCACCTCGTTGGAGGCGTCCCACACCGCGTCGTCGACGTCGTAGTGCGGCCGGCCGGACTTGATCGCCAGCGCCGGCCCCTCCGCGACGAACTCCGCGGCCACGTCGATGCCGGTCTTCATCAGGTCGGCCGCCTCGTCGGCGTCGTAGCCGCGGTCGACCAGCTGGGAGATCAGCGCCGGGTGGACGCCCAGGACGGGCCACGCCTCGCCGGGGAGGATCTCGTCGGCCGCCTCGGTCACCTCGACGGTGATCTCGAATGTCTCGCGGAACCCGTCGGCGCCGTCGACCTCGCCGACGAGGTGCCAGGACGGCTTGTTGAGGACGTTGAGGTGCGTGCCGCCGGCGCCGGCGAACTCCTCGGCCGCCTCGACGCCCCGACCGTTGACCGGGTCCAGGTGGAGGTGGTTGTCCAGGACTGGTCCGTCGTACATGGACGCGTGTACTCGCGGCGCGTGGAAAAGCCGTGTGTTCGCGCCCGACGCCGACCCCGCGATCGGACGGGGCCGACCGGGCGCAGCTACTCCAGCGTGATCTCGTGGTGGGCGGCGTTCCGGAGGGCGTCCGAGCGGCCGTGCGTCCCCGGAGCCACCGCGACGGTGCGCAGCCCGCGCTTGGCCGCCAGCTCCAGGACCGGCTTGAAGTCGGTGTCGCGGGAGACGACGACGACGGTGTCGATGCGGTCGGCGACGGCGGCCTCGACGGCGTCGATGCCGAGCTTCACGTCGACGTCGCCGCTCGTGGTGACGACCTCGAAGCCGCGGGCCTCGGCGGCCTGGATGAGCCCGCCGCTGGCGTTCTCGTCGACGTACACGCGGGCGAGCGCCACGGTGCCCTCCTCGCGGGCCAGCTCCCGGAGCTCGTCGAGGTCGACGTCGAACTCGCTGCGGAAGACGTTCGGGCCGTCGACGAAGATGCCGACCCGCGGCGCGCCGCGGCGCGACCCGCCGCGGAGCCGGTCCAGCAGTCCCATACGTCGACTCTGCCCGGCCCCGTCAAATCGGTGACGGTCGGCGGGCGCCGGGGGTCAGCCGCCGGAGAAGGCGGTGCGGACCGTGCCGGCGGTCCGCCGGAAGAGCGCGGCGAGGGCCTTTCGGCGGCGGACGAACAGGACGGAGCCGAGGACGAGGTAGATCCCGCTGAACGCCAGCAGGAATTCGTAGTCGGTGAGGGGGAACGCGACGAGGTCGCGGATGATGAGGAACTCGATGAACACCTGCGAGCAGAAGAGGACCAGCAGCGTGATGGCCTCCTTCACCGAGATCTCGAAGTTGACGAGGATGGCGATGGCGAAGAACGACTGGGCGGCGGTGAGCCAGATCTCCGCGCTCTGCTTGTCGTCGAACGGCAGGGCGCCGTAGCGGCCGAGCGCGACGGAGTAGACGACGACGAGCGTCCCGATGAGCAGCGTCCACTGGTTGAGCTTCGAGGAGATGAGCGCGTTGAAGCCCGCCGTCGAGCGGGCCTTGTTCACGAGGTAGACGACGACGATGAGCTCCGGGGACTCGGAGGCCAGCGGCGCGATCCACTGGATCATGAAGAACGGCGGGATGCCGACGCTCGTCCCGATCTCCTCGAGGCCGTGGGCGAACGGCTCGACGGCGACGAAGATGACCAGCCCGGAGTACGCGAACAGCGCGATCACGGTCGCGATCCGGCGGGGCTTGCGGAACCCCTGGAGGTACGCCGGGACCCCGACGTGGTCGAGGTCGGGGTCGACGTCGCCCTTCAGGACGATGGCGATGTAGGTGACGTAGATGCCGACGAGGACCGCCATGTCCAGGATGTCGATGCCGCCGTTCAGCGGGATGAGGAACGCCCACGTCGTCGCGGCCAGCAGGAAGACGATCTCGAGGCCGATGTCGCGGTCGAGGGTGACGGCGGAGTCGAGGAAGCCGGATCCCTTATCGACGGCGGTGTCGACGTTCGTCCGGGCCCGGATAACGGTGAACAGCGCGATGCCGGCCCACCCGATGCCGATGAGGATGCGGTTGGCGCCGGTCATGTTCGCGACCGCGAGGTTGCCGGCCTCGGCGCCGCGGGTGGTGCCGAAGTTGACGCCGGCGTTCCAGGCGTAGAGGGCGTCGACGGCGTACTCGGGGGCGACGGCCAGCACCGCCAGCACTGCGATGGCGAACGCCCGGGGGACGTCCTTCTCTGCGGTCTCGGCCGCCCACGCCAGCAGGAACGACGCCCCCAGGATGGAGAGACCGCTGACGGCGACCTCGCCGACCGTCGATAGCTGTTCCTCGAGGTGGGGGACCCCGACGCCGAGACTCGGGAGGACGCTGCTCGTGAGCCAGACCGCGACCCACGGAACCGTCACCGCAACCACGATCATGATCGCTTTGACGTTCCGGTTTGTCATGCGTAGCACTCCGTCGTCGAGGCGACCGCCGGCCGCTCGGCCGACGGCGTCCGACTGACCGCGTCCACGTACAGGATGTGCGGAGAGACGCGCGCCTGGTTTATAAAAATCGAGCGTTCGTCCCCGCCGGCGCTCGGCGGCGGGTCGCCCCGCCGACCCGGCCCACCGCGACCCCGGGAACCGAACTACTTACTCCCTCGCCGCCGACGGTCCGGGTATGACGCTCCGAGAGCCGCCGCTGGGCGGCGTCCACGCCGACGCGGGCGCGAAGACAACCGAGTTCGGCGGCTGGGAGATGCCCGTCGAGTTCGACTCCATCCGGACCGAGCACGAGGCCGTCCGGGAGGCCGCCGGAAAGTTCGACGTCTCGCACATGGGCGAGATCGAGGTGTCGGGCCCCGACGCCGCCGAGCTGACGAACCGGCTGACCACGAACGACGTGACGGCCCTCGGCCCAGGCGACGCCCAGTACTCCACCATCACCGACGAGCGCGGCGACATCGTCGACGACACCGTCGTCTACCGCCTCCCCGCGGACGACGACCCCGACTACCTGTTCGTCCCGAACGCGGGCCACGACGGGGACGCCCACGAGCGCTGGGTCGACCACGCCGCCGAGTGGGACCTCGAGGTCGACGTCGAGAACGCCACCGGCGACTACGGGATGATCGCCCTCCAGGGCCCCGACGCCCTCGGGCTGTTGGGCGACCACTGCGAGTCGCCGGAGTCGATATCGCGGTTCACCGTCGAACGCCGGACGGTCGCGGGGGTCGACTGCCTCGTCGCGCGGACCGGCTACACCGGCGAGGACGGCGTCGAGTTGCTCTTCGACGCCGACGAGTCAGAGGCGGTCTGGTCGGAGCTGGACTGCCAGCCCTGCGGGCTCGGGGCCCGCGACACGCTCCGGCTGGAGGCCGGCTTCCTGCTCTCCGGACAGGACTTCCACATCGACGAGAACCCCCGCAACCCCTTCGAGGCCGGCATCGGCTTCGTCGTGGAGACCGGCACCGAGTTCGTCGGCCGCGACGCCCTCGAGCGGGTGGAGGCGGAGGGCGTCGAGGAGAAGCTGGTCGGCTTCCGGCTCCAGAAGCGCGGCATCGCGCGCCACGGCTACGACATCGTCGACGACGGCGAGACGATCGGTACCGTCACCAGCGGGACGATGAGCCCGACGCTCGGCGAGGCCATCGGCCTCGGTTACGTCCCCGTCGAGTACGCCGGCCCGGGGACGGAACTGTCCGTCGAGGTCCGCGGCGAACCGAAACACGCCGAGGTGGCGTCGCTACCGTTCTACGAGCGGGCGTGAACCACGCGAAGTGTTTATGGACCCACACCTTTTCTCGCCTCCATGGGGTCACCAGGAACGGCGCCGGACGGGGCCACCGAGGAGGTCCGGCGCCACTTCGCCCGGTCCGACGATCCGTCGGCGCCGCGGACGGCCGCCGAGGTCGCGGCGGACCTCGGGTGCTCGCTCGACGTCGCGCAGGACTCTCTGACGGATCTCGCCGAACGCGGTGCCCTGCGGTCGAAGGAGGTCGCGGCGGGGACCCGGGTCTGGTGGCAGCCGGCTGATGCGACGACCGGAGCGACGGCGGAGCGCGAGGAGTTCGACGCCTTCGTCAGCGCCGTCCAGGACTACGCCATCTTCAAGCTCGATCCCGACGGCCGGGTCGCCAGCTGGAACGCGGGCGCCCGACGGATCAAGGGCTACGAGGAGGCCGAGATCGTCGGCGAGCACTTCTCGACGTTCTACACCGACGACGACCGCGCCGCCGACGTCCCCGAGACCAACCTCGAGACCGCGGCCGCGAAGGGGCGCGTCGTGGACGAGGGCTGGCGCGTCCGGCGGGACGGCACGCGGTTCTGGGCGAACGTCACGATCACGGCCGTCCGCGGCGACGACGGGGCGCTCAGGGGGTTCACGAAGGTCACCCGCGACATGACGGAACAGCGGGAGTACGAAGAGCGGCTCCGCCAAGAGCGGGACCTCAACCGGCAGGTCCTCGAGACGGTTCCGGTCAGCATCGGCGTGCTCACCGACGAGGGGGGCTTCGTCCGCGCGAACCAGCAGATGCTCGATCGGCACGGCATCGACGACTCGGACCTCCCCGGCTACGGCATCGATTCACTCGACGTGTACGACGGTGACGGCGACCCGATCCCGACGTCGGAGTGGCCCCTCACCAGGGTCGTCGAGACGGGCGAGCCGGTCCGCGGCTTCCAGTGCCAGGTCGAGTTCCCGGGCGGCGACCGGCAGTGGGTCTCGATCAACGCCGCGCCGCTCGAGGACGGCCAGCAGGACGGCGACCGCGTCGTCGCCGCCATCGAGGACGTCTCCGACCAGAAGGCCCGGGAGCGCCAGCTCCGCCGCGAGCGCGACCAGACCGAACAGCTGCTCCGGACGGCCCCCGTCGCCATCGCCGTCCACGACGCCGACGGCGAGACGATCATGGCGAACCGGCGGGCCGGCGAGTCGCTCGGCCTCACGGAGGAGGAGATCGTGGAGGAACCCGAGAACCCCGACGAGTGGACCGTCTACGACGCGGACGGCGAGGAGATCCCCGACGAGCGGCTGCCGACCGCCCGCGCCGTCGCCACGGGCGAGGCGGTGTTCGACGAGGAGGTCGTCATCGAGCGACCGAGCGGCGACCGCATCCACTTCACGATCAACTCGGCGCCCCTTTTCGGACCGGACGGGGACCTCGAGCGCGTCATCACGGCCGGGAAGGACATAACGGAGCTGAAACACCGGGAGCGACAGCTCGAGCGGCGGAAGGCGGAGCTCGAGACGGAGCTCAGCGAGATCCTCGATCGGGTCTCCGACGCCTTCTACGCGCTCGACGACGAGTGGCGGTTCACGCACCTCAACGACCAGGCCGTCGAGCTCCTGGGCCAACCCCGCGAGGAGCTCCTCGACCGGACCATCTGGTCGGTGTTCCCGCAGGCGACCGACAGCATCTACCACGAGCAGTTCCAATGGGCGATGGAGACGCAGGCGCCCGCCGACTTCGAGGTGTTCGTCGACAACCTCGATGCCTGGCTGGAGTTCAACCTCTACCCCTCCGAGAGCGGCCTCTCCGTCTACCTCCAGGACATCACCGAGCGGAAGGAGTACGAGCGCAAGCTCGAGGAGTCCAACGAGCGCCTCGAGCAGTTCGCCTACGCCGCCTCCCACGACCTCCAGGAACCCCTGCGGATGGTCTCCAGCTACCTGCAGCTCATCGAGCGGCGGTACGCCGACGAACTCGACGCGGACGGGGCCGACTTCATCGAGTACGCGGTCGACGGCGCCGACCGGATGCGCGAGATGATCGAGGCGCTGCTGCAGTACTCGCGGGTGGAGACGCAGGGCGACGCCTTCGAGCCCGCCGACCTCGAGGCCGTCCTGTCGGAGGCCCGCGAGAACCTCCACCTGCAGATCGAGGAGAGCGACGCCGACGTCACGGTCGGCCGGCTCCCGACCGTCTCGGGCGACGCCAGCCAGCTCCGGCAGGTGTTCCAGAACCTGCTGGACAACGCCATCGAGTACAGCGGCGAGGCGCCGCTCCAGGTCCACGTCGACGCCGAACGATCCGGCGAGGAGTGGGTCGTCTCGGTCAGCGACGAAGGGATCGGCATCGAGCCGGACCAGCACGAGCGCGTCTTCGAGGTGTTCCAGCGACTCCACTCCCGCGACGAACACGAGGGGACGGGCATCGGGCTGGCGCTCTGCGAGCGCATCGTCGAGCGCCACGGCGGCGACATCTGGGTCGACTCCGACCCCGGCGAGGGCACGACGTTCTCCTTCACGCTCCCAGCGACAGACGGTATCGACTCCTGAGCGGCACACCGGCGGGAAGTGGGAAAGCACTACGTGCCCCACTGCAGATACTCGAACCATGAGCTTCGACGTACCCGAGGACTGCCGGTACCTGGAGAGCCACGAGTGGGCGCGCCGCGACGGCGACGCGGTCCGCGTCGGCATCACCGACTTCGCGCAGGACGAGCTCGGCGACGTGGTGTTCGTGGAGCTGCCCGAGGTCGGCGACAGCGTCGAGCGGGAGGCGGAGTTCGGCGTCGTCGAGTCCATCAAGGCCGTCTCTGACCTCTACGCGCCCGTCTCCGGCGAGGTGACGGCCGTCAACGAGGCGCTGTTCGACGAGCCGGAGCTCGTCAACGAGGACCCCTTCGGCGACGGCTGGATGATCGACGTCGAACTCGACGACGAGGGTGAACTCGACGACCTGCTCTCGCCCGCCGAGTACGAGGACCAGATCGCCTGAGCGGTCGACGGACCGAGCGACCGTCCGGGGTTCAGACGGGAGCGACGCTGGCGCCGCGGGGGAGTTTGCTGACGCGGTCGCAGAGCCGCAACAATGTATAAGCGAATCCGAGCCGTACGTGTAACCACGAGATGGTCGATTCTGCCCAGCTCTCGCGCAGCAAGTCGATCCACCGGCGGACCGGTCGGACGTTCTACTTCGCGACGCGACTGTTACCGAAGCGGGTCCGCCGCGCCACGTACGTCCTGTACGCCTTCTTCCGGGTGGCCGACGAGGTGGTCGACGACCCCGGCGAGGCGTCGCCGGCCGCACAGCGGCGACGACTGGAGGAGTTCCGCGAGGCGGCCCTCGGACGGCGGTTGACGGACGACCCCGTCGTCTCGGCGTTCGCCGAGCTCCGGGCGGAGTACGACATCCCCGCCGAGGAGGTCGATGAGTTCATCGACGCGATGGCCAGCGACGTCGAGACGTCGCGGTACGAGACCTACGAGGAGCTGGAGGCCTACATGCGCGGGTCGGCGGCCGCCGTCGGGGCGATGATGACGTACGTCATGGAGCCCGACGACCTAGAGGCGGCGCTGCCGCACGCCCGGACGCTGGGGGAGGCGTTCCAGATGACGAACTTCCTGCGGGACGTCGGCGAGGACGTCGCCGAGCGCGACCGGATCTACCTGCCCCAGGAGACGCTCGACCGCTACGACGTTGACGTCCGGGACGTCGAGGAGCGCCGGTTCACCGGCGAGTTCGCGATGGCGGTCGAGCGGGAGCTCCAGCGGACCGAGCAGCTGTACCTCGAGGGCGTCGCCGGCATCCAGTACCTCCCGGCGGACTGCCAGCTACCGGTGCTGACGGCGGCCGTCCTCTACGCCGACCACCACCGGCTGATCCGCGAGGGCGGTTACGACACGCTCACCCGGACGCCGTCGCTGGGCACGCTCCGGAAGCTAGTGCTCGTCGCGCGCACCCGGTGGCACTGGCAGTTCGTCGAGGACCCCGAGGCCGTCTTCCGGACGGTCAGCGAGGGGGTCGCGGGCGACGAGCCGACGCCGGCGCGGCCGGACGACCCCCTGCCGACGCACTAGCGGGACGGGAAGTCGAAGCGGTCGGCGCGCCAGAGCCCGTAGCCGTAGGCGAGCGCCAGCGCCGTCGCCGCCCAGTTCCCGAAGTACGCGTTGACGCCGCCCCACAGCAGGACGAAGCTGACCAGGTCGTCGAGCGCGAACCGGCAGGTCTCGAGTCGCGCGAGGAGCGCGGCGCGGTCGAAGGCCGCGTCGAGGATGACCACCGCGACGGTCGCCGAGAGCAGCCACCCGGCGTAGTTCGACAGCGGGACGCCGTAGTAGGCGCCGCCGGCCGCGTACGTCCAGAAGCCCAGCGAGACGGCCGCCGGGTCGAGGACGAGGTCCATCCCGACGACCGCGAGGACGACCGCCGGGAGCCTGACGGCGGCGCGGTCCGCCGCGTCGCCGAGCAGCAGGAGGCCCAGCAGGTAGGCGTTGCCCACCAGCGGCAGGAAGAACAGCGGCAGCGCCGCCGGGATGTCGGCGACCATCGGCCCGAGGTCGACGCCGTACTCGAAGCGCCCGTAGGGCCAGCCGGTCCGGACGCCGACCGCCTCGATCGCGTAGGTGTACGCACAGAGCACCGCGACGCCGGCCGCGACCCGCCGCGTCACCAGCGGCGCGACGCCCGCGACGAGCGGCAGCCGCATCACCGCGATGCCGACGAGCAGGAAGTAGGGGTTGAAGGCCAGCGGCTCGGGCAGCAGTCCCTCGGCGGACGCCAGCAGCGTGACCGCGCCGACCGCCGGGAAGACGACCGCGATGACGAACCGGTTCTCGGCGACGAGTTCGTCCAGCCGGCGCTGGACGGGGCCGCGGGCGGGCAGCGTCGCCTCAGCCAAGCAGCATCACCCACAGGGCGCCCATCGTGAGGACCATCCCGGCGAGGGTGTTGATCGCGGGGAACCACCAGTAGGCGCGGTCGACGTCGACGTCGGTGAGGGCGACGCCGGCGACGAACAGGGGGTAGACGGCGAGGACGGCCCCGAAGAACGGGTGGACGAGCCCGAAGATCGCGGCCGCGGCGAGCCAACAGCCCCCGCAGTAGACGTAGGTCCGCCCCTCTCCCAGCAGGGTCGCGGTCGTCTCGATGCCGGCCGCTCGATCCGGTTCGATGTCGGGGATCGCCGAGAACGTGTGCATCCCCATCGCCCACAGCCAGCCGGCGGCGACCGCCGCGGCGGGCGGCGCCTCCCCCGCGACGGCGGCGTAGGCGACGACGCCCGGCAGGACGTAGAGGCCGTTCGACACCGAGTCGAGGAACGGCGTCGTCTTGAACCGCAGCGGCGGGGCGCTGTACTCGACGCCGAGCAGGAGGAACGCGATCATCGCGGCGGCGCCGACCGCCGGGAGGACCGGGAGGAACGCCAGGCCGAGCAGTCCGGCGCCGGCGACGAGGAGCGGGACCAGTCGGTCGCCGCGGTAGCGGACCTCCCGGTCGGCCTTCTTGGGGTTCTCGGCGTCGACGTCGGCGTCGAAGACGTCGTTGACCCCGTAGAGGAAGACGTTCGCCGGCAGGAGGAAGTACGCGAAGAGCGCGACCGCGACCGGCGCGAACAGTTCGGTTATCGTGGAGGCGGCGTAGGCGACCCCGACGATGACCGGCCCGGCGAGGTAGAGCCAGAAGCGCGGCCGGGAGGTCCGCAGGAGGTAGCCCGCGAGCGTCTCCTCGCCGGGGAGGGCGCGGTCGAGTACCGCGTCGGTGGTGCCGTCGGTCATGGGTGGGTGGAGTCGGCGTCGGTCATCGCTATCCGACGTCCTCGACGAGGGCGTTCGCGGTGTGCTCGCCGCTGATGAGGCACATCGGGACGCCGATACCGGGCGTCGTGTAGGAGCCGGTGAAGTACAGCCCCGGGCAGGCGTCCGAGCGGTGGCCGGGCCGGAGGATGGCCGTCTGCCGGAGGGTGTGGGCCAGCCCCAGCGCCGTCCCGTTCCAGCTGTTGTAGCGGTCGGCGAACTCCGAGACAGAGAATGCCTCCTCGAAGACGATGCGGTCTTGCAGTTCGACGCCGGTGTTCCGGGCGATGTCGTCGAGGAGGAGGTCGCGGTACCACGTCCGCACCTCCTCGCCGTCGTCGAGGCCGGGGGCGACCGGGACGAGCGCGAAGAGGGCCGAGTGTCCCTCGGGGGCGACGTCGTCGTCGGTCTTCGAGGTGACACAGAGGTAGTAGGCCGGGTCGTCGGGCCACGACGGCTCGTCGAAGATCTGTGCGAAGTGGGGGTCCCAGTCCTCCGGCAGGACGAGGGTGTGGTGCTCGAGCGGCTCGACGTCGCCCTCGACGCCGAGGTAGAGCAGGAACGCGCTGGGCGCGTAGGTCCGGTCGTCCCAGTAGTCGGCGTCGTACTGCCGCTCGTGCTCGGGGAGGAGCTCCTGCTCGGTGTAGGCGTAGTCGGCGTCGCTGACGACGTAGTCGGTCGCGTAGTCGCCGGCGGCCGTCTCGACGGTGAACCCGTCCTTGCGGTTGACGATCTCCGAGACCTCGGCGTCGGTCTCGTAGTCGACGCCCAGTTCCGCGCCGAGGTCGACGCAGGCGTCGACGACCGACCGCATCCCGTCTTCCGGATAGTGGACGCCGAGGTTGAAGTCGACGTGGCTCATCATGTTGTAGAGGGCCGGCGTGTTGTGCGGCGCGCCGCCGAGGAACACCAGCGAGTACTGCATGATCTGCCGGAGCTTCTGGTTCTCGAAGTAGTCGGCGACGTAGTCGTCCATCGTCCCGAGCAGCTGGAGTCCGATGGGGGCGGCCTTCATCACCGCGGGGTCGACCCAGTCGCGGAGCCGCGGCCGGTCGGTGTAGACGAAGTGCTCCATCGCGACCTCGTAGTGCTCCTGGGAGGTCTCGAGGTACTCCCGGAGGGCGTCGCCGGCGCCGGCCTCGTGGGACTCGAAGACGTCGTACATCGCCTCGCGGTCGGAGGTGACGTCGATGCGGTCGCCGTCCTTGAAGAAGACGCGGTAGTGGGGGTCCAGCTGCTCGAGGTCGTAGTAGTCCGCCGGCCGGCGGTCGAAGTGCGAGAAGAACCGTTCGAAGACGTCCGGCATCAGGTACCAGGAGGGCCCCATGTCGAAGCGGAACCCCTCGGCCTCCAGCACGGAGGCGCGGCCGCCGAGCTGCTCGTTCTTCTCCAGGACGGTCACGTCGAACCCGGCGTCGGCGAGGTAGCAGGCGGTCGAGAGCCCGCCGAACCCTGAGCCGACGACAACCACCGAACGGGCAGGCATACGCCGACGTACGACCGCCCCGCCCATAAACGACGGTGACCCGGAAGGTTCCGATACCGGCGCGGGACGGTCGGGGAAACGGCCTTGTCGGCGCCGGCCCGAGAGCCGGTATGGACACCGCAGTCGTCACCGGCGCCTCCCGCGGCATCGGGCGAGCCGTCGCCGAGCGGTTCGCCGAGGCGGGCGCCCACGTCGTGCTCTGCTCGCGCGAGGCCGACGCCGTCGAAGGGGTCGCCGAGGACATCGAGGCGGCGGGCGGCGCGGCGACGGCGATGCGCGCCGACGTCCGCGACGAGTTCGACGTGGAGCGCCTCATGGAGACCGCCGCCCGCGCCGGCGACGCCGCTGGCGTCGACTGCGTCGTGGCGAACGCCGGCGTCTACCACGGCGACCCGGGCGAGACGCCGCTGGCAGACGAGCCCTACGCCGCGCTCGACGACACCATCCGGGTCAACGCCCGCGGCGTCTTCGCCACCGTCCGCGAGGCGGTCCCCCACCTGACCGACGGCGCGCGGGTGCTCGTCCCCTCGGGCCGCGTCGCGGAGGCGGCGACCGCCGGCTA
The DNA here is from genome assembly GCF_013391105.1 of Natronomonas salina. Classification (NCBI taxonomy): domain Archaea; kingdom Methanobacteriati; phylum Methanobacteriota; class Halobacteria; order Halobacteriales; family Natronomonadaceae; genus Natronomonas; species Natronomonas salina. The sequence goes on along the minus strand of NZ_CP058335.1, from coordinate 3,516,754 downwards.
CGGCGCCTACGCGGTCTCGAAGGCCGCATCGGAAGCCGTGGCCCGGCAGTTCGCGGCCGAACTCGAGTACGTCGTCGGCATCGTCGACCCCGGACGGGTCGCGACGGAACTGACCGACGGGGAAGGCGACCGGACCCCGGCTGACGTCGCGCCGCTGTTCTGGTGGGCCGCGGCGGAGGCCGACGCGGAGACGGTCGACGGTCAGATCGTCGACGCTGCCGACCGACAGCCGACGACCGACTGAGCCTCCGGTCCAGAAAGCGATGTTCCACGTCGACCACACCGAGCGGACCCGAACCGCCGCCGCCCTCGTCGGCGCCGTCGCCTGGGCCTCCCTGGCGGCGCTGCTGTACCTCTCGATGCAGGACGCCGGGGGCGGCGTCGGTGGCGTCCTGGCCGGCGTCGTCGACCTCCTCTACTACTTCACGGTGCTGACGAACCTCGGGGTGGCGCTGGCGACGACCGTGCCGCTGGTCGCACCAGAGTCGGTCGTCGGGCGGTTCCTCCGGCGCGCCGGGACGCAGACCGGCATCGCGGCGAGCATCGCCTACGTCGGCGCGGTCTACCACCTGCTGCTGCGGCGGCCGTGGGAGTCGCCGAGCCTCGCCGTCCTCGCCGACGCCGGCGTCCACTACGCCACGCCCGCGCTCTTCGTCGCCTTCTGGTGGTACGCGGTCCCGAAGGGATCTCTCGAGTGGCGGGACGTCGGCTGGTGGTGCGGCTATCCGGCCGCGTACTTCGTCTACGTCCTCCTCCGCGGGGCGGCCAGCGGCGACTACCCGTACCCCTTCCTCGACGCCGAGGCGCTCGGCTACGCAGGGGTGTTCGCGTTCGGCCTCGGGCTGCTGGTCGCGTTCGCGGCGACGTCGCTGCTCTTCGTCGCCGCCGGACGCTTCGAGGCCCGGCGGTCTGGAGAAATGTGAGCGGTCAGTCCCCGTCGCCTTCTTCGTCGCGCTCGTTCCGGACGACCAGCACCGGTCCGACGGTGGCCGAGGCGAGCCGCTCGGCCTCGTCGCCGAGGAGGAACGACGACAGCGACGGCGCCGCCTCGCCCATCACGATGGCGTCGTGCCCGGGGACGGCATCGACGAGGGCGTCGAAGGGCCTGTCGGAGGCGACCAGTTCGGTCGCGACCGCCACGCCGTCCGTCCGGAGTCGGTCGGCCGCGGCCGCGAGGCGGTCGCCGGCGTCGTCGGCCTCGCTGGCGAGGAACAGCGTCACGTCGATCGCCCGGTCGCCCACGAGTTCGGCGACGAAGTCGACGACGCGCTCGACGGCGACGTCGCCGGAGACCGGGACGAGCAGGCTGTCGACGTCGCCGGTCGCACCGGTGATGGCGTAGGCGCTGGCGTCGACCTCGTCGGCGACGCGGTCGATGGATTTCTCGCGGTCCTGCGTGAAGACGAGCCGGGAGTCGGCGTCGCCGCCCGCCGCGCGGAACTCCTCGGCGAGGTCGTCGAGCGCCGAGACGGCCCGCTCCTCGTACTGCTCGCGGGCCTGGTCCGGCGGCGTCTGCTCCGGGAGGACGTGGTAGCCGAGGACCGTCACGTCCATCGTCCCGAGGAGGTCCATCAGTCCCGCCGCTACCGATTCGCCCTCGAGCACCGCGACCGGAACGAGCACGCGCGTCATCTACAGGGCCCCCTTGAGTGTCACGTCCCGAGCGTAATAGAAGTACCACCCGGCGGAGGCGACCATGATCGCGGCGCCGACGTACCGCGACAGCGGCTGCATGAACACCAGTAGCGCGAAGCTCGCGAGGGCGCCGAGAATCGGCACGACGGGGTAGCCGGGCACCCGGAAGTCCGGGTCGTACCACTCGGGTTCGTCGCGGCGCAGCGCGACGAGGGCGATGCAGATGAGCCCGTACATGACGAGGTGGAGGAACGAGGCGACCTCCGCGAGGATCTCGACGCGCCCGGTCGCCGCGAGGGCGAGGATCGGGCCGCCGGCCATCCCGAGGGCGACGTGCGGCGTGCCGTACTTCAGGTTGATCCGACTGGCCCGCTTCGGCAGGAGGGCGTCCTTCGAGACGGCGTAGATGGCCCGGGACGTCGAGAGGATGGAGGCGTTGGCGCTCGACATGGTCGCCAGCAGCCCGACGAAGACGATGGCGAAGGCGCCGGCGGGGCCGAGCAGGTCCCGGCCGACGGCGACCATCGCGGTCTCGCCCTCCGTCGCGAGGCGCTCGGCGCCGAAGGCGCTGGTCGCGACGAAGATGGTCGCCACGTAGAGGACGCCCACCAGCAGGACGGAGCCGACCATCGCCAGCGGGAGGTTCCGACCGGGGTCCTTCATCTCGCCGGCGACGGTCGCCACCTGCGCGAAGCCGAGGTAGGAGGTGAACACCAGCGCGGCGGTGGTGAGCACCGGGAAGTAGCCGTTCGGCGCGAACTGCTCGGGGGCCGACGACTGGCCGACGACGCCCAGCGCGTCGAGGACGCCGAAACCGAGGAAGACGACGAGGATGGAGAGCAGCAGCGCGACGACGCCGTTCTGGAGCTTCGCGGCGTTCTCGGTGCCGGTAACGTTCAGCACGGTGAAACCGGCGCCGAACAGCAGGGCGACCGGGATGACCCACCCCTGTCCGACCGCGAGGCCGACCAGCGCCAGGGCGTCGACGGCGTAGTAGCCGAAGCCGACGAGGTAGAAGGCGGTCGCGAAGACGAGGCCGAACCACAGCGACAGGCCGACGACCGCGCCGGCGAGCGTCCCCAGCCCCCGCGAGATGAAGTAGTAGCCCCCGCCGGACTTCGGCATCGCGGTCGCCAGCTCGGAGGCCGGCAGCGCGACCAGCAGCGCGACGACCATGCCGATGCCGAACGACGCGGCGGCCGCGGGGCCGGCGTTGCCCGCCGCCAGCCCCGGGAAGACGAAGATGCCGGCGCCGATCATCGTCCCGACGCCGATGGCGAGACCGCCGGAGAGGCCGATGGTCCGCTCCAGTTCGGCGTTCTCGGTGACGGTCGCCTCCTCCGTCTCGACGACCGTCTCGGCGACCGGTTCCTCCCCCGCGACGTTGCTGCCGCCCGGCGCCTGGCTCATACGGTTCGAACGTCTCTCGGCTGTCACTTACGTCTGGCGTCGGGGTGGATGGGCAACGCCGTCCGTTTACAGCCCGGTCGGGTGGTCGACGTAGGTCGTCTCGACGCCCCACTCCTCGACGAGCCCCTGTAAGGCCCGGACGCCGAAGGTCTCGGTCGCGTAGTGGCCCGCGAGGAAGACGTTCAGTCCCGCCTCCCGCGCCTCGTGGTAGGCCTTCTGCTTGCCCTCGCCCGTGACGAGGGCGTCGACGCCCGCGTCGGCCGCCTCCCGGATCCAGTCGGTCCCCGAGCCGGTGACGATGGCGATCTCCTCGATCGCCTCCGGGCCGAAGTCGAGGACCTGTACCGGCTGGCCGCCCGTATCGAGTTCTGCGAGTCGTTCCCGAAGCCCGTCGACCGAGTACGGGTCGTCGGCCGCGGCCCGCTGGCCGATGGTGACGCCGCCGTAGTCGCCGAACGGCTCGACGGGTTCGCAGTCCAGGAACGACGCGAGGCCTGCCGCGTTCCCCAGGTCGTCGTGGCCGTCCAGCGGGAGGTGGGAGACGTACAGCGCGACGTCGTTCTCGACGAGCGCGGCGACCCGCTCGTAATCGCGGCCGGCGACGCGGTCCAGCCCGCCCCAGACCATGCCGTGGTGGACGACGAGGACGTCCGCCCTCGCCTCGGCCGCGGCGTCGAACGTCGTCTCGACGCCGTCGACCGCGAACGCGGCGTGTGCGACCTCGCCGACGGACTCGGCGCTCCCAACCTGCAGTCCGTTCGCGCTCGCGTCGACGCCCGCGTACGCGTCGTGATCGAGTCGCTCGTTCAACCGGTCGCGGAACTCCGAGAGGTGCATGCGTGAGCCGTCGCAGGGGAGCGTCTTGTATGGGTCGGGAGACTCGCGGCGGCCGCAGAACGAATCAGTCGGCGTCGGCGTGCGCGAAGACGAACTCCCGGAGCAGGCCGGCGCCGAGCGACGCCGCCTGGCCGTCGTCGCGGTCGTTGACCTCGACGAGGTCGAACCCGACGGCCCGCGGCGCGACCCATCGAACCGCGTCGCGCAGCTCCCGCGGCTCGAGGCCGAACGGCTCCGGCGTCCCCGTCCCGGGCGCGAATCCCGGGTCGGCGGCGTCGACGTCCACGCTCAGGTAGACGTCCTCGTTCCCGAAGTCGGGTTCCCAGTCGGGGACGTCTTCGGGGCCGACGACGGTGACGTCGGCTTCCGCGGCGCGGTCCCACTCGGCCTCGCTGCCGGTTCGGGCGCCGAGCAGGACGGCCTCGTCGGCGACGTCGAGGGCGTGACGGGTGACCGTCGCGTGGGAGTACTCGTCGCCGGCGTAGGACTCGTACAGGTCGAGGTGGGCGTCGAGGCAGACGTAGACGTCCGGGTCGGCGGCGCGGACGCCGGCGACGGTGACGGTGTGCTCGCCGCCGACGAGCAGCGGGAGCCGGTCCGCCGCGTGGTGGTCGGAGAGTTCGCCTTCGAGGAAATCGAGGTACGCCGGGACGTCGCTCCAGGGGTCGACGTCGCCGGCGTCGGTACAGAGGTCCGAGAGGTCGCGGTCGGTGCGCTGGTCGTACTCGTCGAACGGGCGGGCGAAGCGCCGGACCCGGTCGGGCCCGAAGCGGGCGCCGGGGCGGAAGGTGGTAGAAACGTCCAGCGGCGCGCCGACGACCGCGTAGGCGGCGTCGTCGGCGTCGGCCCTGGCGCCCGGGAACTCGCCCATGCCGGACCTCAGACGACCTTGCGCTGGCCCTCGTACTCGAGGTACTCGATCTCGTCGTCCGGCGAGGGGTCGATCTCGTCGGGGATGCGCATCGTGATCGTGTCGTACGTCTCGAGGTCCATCACCTGCATGTCGTCGCCGGAGACGGAGACGACCTGGCCCTGCTTCCGGTTGATGATGGGCACCCAGACCTTCGCGTCGACCGGCTGGGTGAAGTTCCGCTTCTGGGCGTCGAAGACGCCGGTGCCCTCGACGCGAGCCTTCGCGCTGCCGTGCTTGCCGGGCTTGGACGTGCTGTAGGAGGTGATCTTCGACGGCACGTCGTCGATCATCACGTAGTTGCCTTCCTGGAGGTCACGGACCTCGGTCTGCTCTTTCGGCATACCCACGGCTTTCCGTCGGTGCAGTATAAACGGTTTGGAACCGCTCGGGCGCCGTCAGTCCGGCACGCGGCCGTCGTCGGCCGCCTCCACGTAGGCGCCGTCGTCGGTCCGACTCGCCAGTCCGAAGGTGACCGCCCACTCCAGGAGCCGGTCGACGCGCTCCCGCCACACCTCGTCGGCGTCGGTGTGGCGGTGCTGCTCCCACTGGGGCAACCGGTCGCGCACTCGCTCGAAGACCGCTTCGCTGGACTGCGGTCCGTCCGCGTCGGCCAGCAGCGCCAGGACGTCCTCGGCGAGGTAGACGCGCTCGCGGAAGGCCTCGCGGAGCTCCTCGGGGTCGGCGGCGTGCGGGAGCCGCCGGTACTGCCCGCCGTCCTCCTCGACCAGCCGGAGCGCCCGGAGGAAGGTCAGCCACTCCTTGGCGCGGTCCTGGGAGGGGACGCCCCGGCGTTTCATCAGCCGGGCGCAGCAGGAGGTCTCCTCGTCGGGGACCAGCGGCACCGCCGCCTGCATCTCGGCGACCCGCTCGACGTCCGCCGCCGGCTCCGGGAGGACCTTGAACTTCATCGGCCGTCAGAGCCCGAAGGACTCCGCCAGCAGCGCCTCGTCGGTCCGGCCGTACGCCTCGACGCCCTCGCCGACGACGTCGACGGTCGCCTGCGCGGGGGCGAACAGCTCCACCGGGACGTCGTAGAAGTCCCACTCGTGCTCGTCGAAGACGTCGGCGAACGGGCGGCCGTACTCGTCGGCCGCCGTGGAGACGATCTCGTCGAAGCGGTCGAACGGCGCGTCGACGGTGAGGTGGACCTGGCCGCCGTAGGCCAGCGCGTCGTTGGTCCGGGCCAGCGCCGCCTCGTCGTCCTCGGCGACGGGCGCGACGGGCGCCTTGCAGGTCGCGGTCAGGACGTCCAGCGGGTCGTAGCCGAGCTCCGAGAGCCGGAAGGCGGCGAGCTCGGCGGCCCGCGAGGCGACGTTGACGCTGCCGGTGACGCTCGCCGTCGAGAACGTCGGCAGGAAGACGCTGGAGACCGGGACGCCGGTCATGTCGGCGACGTGCTCGGCGGCGGCCTCGGTCGGCAGCTCCTCGCTCTCGACTGCCAGCACCGCGAAGTCGGCGGCGTCGCGGTAGCCGACGCGCTGGAACTCCTCCTCCTCGGCGACGAGCGCGCGCGCGGGGCCGCTGCCGAGGCCCTCGAAGTCGTCGACCGACAGCTCCCAGCCGGCCTTCTGCGCGCAGAGCAACGCCATCGCCGGGTGGTCGGTCGACAGTTCGACGTGCGTGAAGGGGGCGTCGCCGACCTCGTCGACGCCGATCTGGACGGTCGCGAGGCCGCCGGTCTGGATCTCGGCGAGCAGCAGCCCGGCCTCGACGCCGCCGACCGCCTCGACGCCGAAGTCCAGGACGGTCGCGCCGTTGTCGAGTTCGTGGATCTCGACGGCGAGCTCGTCGGCGAAGTCGATAGCCTCGTCGACAAGCTCGACGGCCATCCGGTTGAGACTCTCCATACGGGACACACACGCGGTTCCGGTGAAAAGGGTTGTTGACCCGACGGCGGATTCCGATCGGCCATCCGCCCGGTAGGACGACCGCTTCCGAAGGGCAGTCCTCTGGTGGGGTGTCCGATAGGTACCCCACGATAGCAGCCGATCTATCCCGTCTGAGATCCCCGATCGGCCGTTCAGCCAACCGTTTCCCAGGTTTCGGGAATCCTGTTCCCGGTTTAATGTATCACAGGTAGTAGCTGTAACTGTGAAAGGACCATGCAACCAAACCACATCTCCCGCCGTCGATTCGTCCAGGCGGCCGGTCTCACGGGCGCCACCGCCCTCGCCGGCTGTGTAGTCGGCAACCAGCATCCGCCGACCGGCAACACCGGCCAGACGACGACCCCCGTCGAGGACGTCCTGCCGGCCGCGAAGGCCGTCGACGTCGACCGCATCGCGGCCGACCCCACCGACGTCCCCGCGCCGGTCGACTGGACCGAGCCCCGGACCCACGACCTGACGCTCCGGACCGAGGAGCACGTCGCGGAGATCGAGCCCGGGGTCACGTTCAGCTACATGACCTACAACGGGCAGGTCCCCGGCCCGATGCTCCGCGTCCGCGTCGGCGACACGGTCAACCTCACGTTCGAGGTGCCGGAGGACCACAACGTCGCGGCGCACAACGTCGACTCCCACGCGATCTACGGGCCCGGCGGCGGCGCCGAGGCGACGACGCTCGCGCCCGGGGATGGCCCCGCCCGCATCCGGTTCAAGGCCTCCTACCCCGGCCTGTTCATCTACCACTGCGCGGTCCCGAACATGGACCAGCACATCAGCTCGGGGATGTTCGGTGCGATCCTCGTCGAGCCCGAGGAGGGGCTGCCGGCCGTCGACCGGGAGCTGTACCTCGGCCAGCACGAGCTCTACACCAAGGGCTCGGTCGGCGAGGAGGGCCACCACGAGTTCGACTTCGCCGCGATGCGCGAGGAGGACCCGACCTACGTCGTCTTCAACGGCGAGGCCTACGGCTTCACGGCCGACGGCCGCGGCCCGATGGAGGCCGCCGTCGACGAGACCGTCCGGGTGTACTTCGTCAACGGCGGGCCGAACCTCACCAGTGCGTGGCACCCGATCGGCAACGTCTGGTCGCGGCTCTACCGCGACGGCGACGTCCTGTCCGAGCCCGCGCGGTACGTCGAGACGACGCCGGTCGCCCCCGGGACCGCGACGATGGCCGAGATGGAACTGCCCGTCCCCGGCCACGTCAAGGTCGTCGACCACGCGCTGTCGCGGGCCGGCCGCCGCGGCGCCCTCGCGGACATCGACGTCCGGGGCGACGCGAAGCCCGAGGTCTACGACCCCGACCCGGCGGACGAATAGGACGCTTCTCCCCTTTCTATCGACCGCGAGACCGACGGGTATTTCTCGCCGCCGGAACAGGTCCGGACGATGAGTCTCCGGACAGCCGTCGCCGCGCCGTTCCGCCAGGAGGGCGCCCGCGAGATGGGCGAGAGCGCCTTCGTCGTCGCGCTGTCGCTGGACCGCGACTGGTTCTCCCCCGACCAGGCCAAGCGCCTCGTCGACGTCGCGGCCAGCGAGGGGCTGGTCGCCCGCGACGACGGCCAGCTGACCGCGCAGTTCGACCCCCAGGAGGTCCAGGTCCCCGAGGAGTTCGTCCCCGACGAGTCCATCCTCCAGGAGCGCTCGACGTTCGAGCGGCTGCTGGGGGCGCTCGTCGAGGCGGGCCACGAGAAGCAGGACGCCGTCGCGGCGGTCAACGGCCTCCAGTCAGACCTGGGAGTCACCATCGAGACCGCCGCCGTCCTCTACGCGCACCGGCAGGGCATCGACGTCCGGGAACAGGCCGCCGCAGCGCGCGCCGAACTGTAATGGTCCACGACGAGATCGCAGACGGCGAGCGAATCGGACAGTTGCTCTCCTCGGAGATCCACGGCCACGAACGCGGGAGCCTCGGCCGCCTCGCCGTGGTCGACGCCGACACCGACGTCGAGCCGACGGAGGCCGGGGCCTTCGCGTACGCCGTCGCGTTCGACCCCGACCGAGGCGAGGAAGGGGACGAGGGAGGTACCGAAGACAACGAGAACGGTACCGAAGACGACGAAGAAGGCGAGACTGACGACGGTCGGCGGATCGCCGAGGTCTACGTCCACCCCGACCGCGCGCACGTGGAGTTCCGGGCGGGAATCGACCGCGCCGTGGAGACCGCCGAGCGCGAGGGGCTGCGCGTCCGGCCGAAGGCGGTCGAGCCGCCGCGGACGCTCGTGTTCGTCGAGAATGGCGCCGAGGTGAAGGCGGCGTTACGCGTCGTCCGCGCCGTCGCCGCCGACCTCCTCGAGGACGGCGGGTAGCGTCGCGAGTTCGGTCCTGCGTATCGTCCCGGCGGCCGCGGGGTGGACGTCGGGGCCGCCGTCGTAGAGGACCTGGATCGGGAGGAGGCCGGCCGCGGCGGCGCCGGCGACGTCGCGCTCGGGGTCGTCGCCGACGTAGGCGGTCTCGCCCGGTTCCGTGCCCAGCTTCTCACACAGCGTCGCGAAGGCGTCGCGGTCGGGTTTGGGCGCGCCGATGGCGCCGGTGACGACGACCGCGTCGAAGTGGTCCGTCCAGCCGAGCCGCCGGAGCTTGTCCCGTTGGGTCTCGTCCGGACCGTCGGTGAGCAGGCCGATGTGGTACCGCTCGCGGAGGTCGGCGACCGTCTCGACGGCGTCCGCCGCGGGCTCCAGGGCCCCGCCGATGGCCTCGCGGTAGGCGTGGGTGATGGCGTCGGCGTCGCCGTCGACGAGCGCGTCGAAGACGGGCCGCCGGCTCTCCGTGCCGCTGTGTTCGCGGTGGGCGTCGCGGTAGTCCTGGCGGTCGAAGGTGAAGGGGACGTCCGCCTCCTTTGCCGCGGTCCGGAGGAGCGCCTCGCGGTCGCTCGCCGTGAGCGCGAGCGTCTCGTCGAGGTCGAAGGCCACCGCTCGTAGCACGCTCGCCGCTTGTGAGGCCACCCCTATAGCTCCACCGTCAGCGTCCGACCCCGAAATCGGTCGCCCGTCGGGCCGGCGCCGCGAACGGGAGCGTTTTTGCTCGCCCGCCGCCAGGCACCCCACGATGAGCTTCTTCGACGACCTCGCGGCCCGCATCGAGGCGACAGACAGCGTCGTCTCGGTCGGCCTGGACCCGGACCCCTCGCGGCTGCCCGACTTCCTCGACTCGGAGCTCCCGCGCTGGGCGTTCAACCGCCGGGTGATCGACGCGACACACGAGCACGCCGCCTGCTACAAGCCGAACGCGGCCTTCTACGAGGACGCCGACGGCTGGCGCGCCCTCCAGGAGACCGTCGCCTACGCCCACGGCAAGGGCGTCCCCGTCCTGCTGGACGCCAAGCGCGGCGACATCGGGAACACCGCCCGGCAGTACGCACGGCTGCTGGACGACGACGGCCTCGGCGTCGACGCCATCACGGTCAACCCCTTCATGGGCCGGGACACCCTCGAGCCGTACCTCTCCCGCGAGGAGAAGGGCGTCGTCGTGCTCTGCCGGACGTCGAACTCCGGCGGCGCGGACTTCCAGAACCTCGAGGTCGGCAACGGCAAGCGGCTCTACGAGTACGTCGCCCAGCGCTGCGAGGAGTGGAACGAGCACGGGAACGTCGGCCTCGTCGTCGGCGCGACGACGCCCGACGAACTGGAGGCGGTCCGCGACCTCGTCGACCTGCCGTTCCTCGTCCCGGGCGTCGGCGCCCAGGGCGGCGACGCGGAGGCGGCCGTCGAGTACGGCCTCGCCGACCGCGACGGCACCGACGTCGGCCTCGTCAACTCCTCGCGCGGCATCATCTTCGCCGGCGAGGGCGCCGACACGGAGTCGGCGTACTTCGGCGCCGTCGGCCAGTCCGCGAAGCGACTGAAGCAGCGGCTGAACCAGTACCGGTAGCCGAGAGACGCACCGGTCGGGGACCCGGAGAGCCGTCACGCCCGCGTCAGACATCGGCGTAACGCCTTTCTACCAGGGAGACGGGAGTCAACCAGCCCTCGGGTGGGAGGAACTAACATGGGAGAGAGACCGACGGTCCTGTTCGTCGACGACGAACCGGCCCTCGTCGACGGCCGCGCCGCACAGCTAGCTGACGAGTACGACACCCGGACGGCCTACGACGGCGAGGCCGCCCTCGAGGTGCTCGACGACGAAGACGGGGAGGTCGACGTCGTCTTCCTCGACCGCCGGATGCCGGGCCGTCCCGGCGAGGCGGTCCTGGAGGCCATCGGCGAACGGGGGTACGGCTGCCGGGTCGTGATGCTGACGGGCGTAGAGCCGGACGCCGACGTGGTCGAGATGGGCTTCGACGAGTACCTCGTCAAGCCCGTCGAGGCGGACGACCTCCGGGCGGTCGTCGAGCGGCTGCAGGCGCGGTCGCCCGCCGGCCTCGACGTCGACGACGGCGTCCTCGACGTGCTGGGCGACCCGAAGACCCGCCACTGCTGGTACGTCCTCGCGAGGGAGTCCCACAGCGCACGCGAACTGGCCGACGCGACGGGATACTCGCTGCCGACCGTCTACCGTCGGCTCAACGCGCTCCGGCAGGCCGACCTGATCGCCTCACAGATTGCGATCGACCCCGGCGGCGACCACTACGAGACGTTCGCGGCGGTGCCCACCCGGATCGAGATCGAGATACCGGGCGAGGACCCCGTCGCCGTCGAGCGGCACGAGACGGAGCCGGCGTGATAGCTGGCGGGGGTCCGACCGGAAGCCGGCGAAGCGACGAGAGCGTCGGGCGGGAACCCGGGATCAGAACTGGTGCTCGTCGACGCCGTCGGGGCGGTCCTGCTTCTCGCCGCCACCCGTAGGCTGGCCGCCGCTGCCGGACCCGCACTCGACGCAGACGCCGGCGGGGGTCTCGTAGTGGGTCTCACAGACCATCCGCCCGCAGAGGTCGCAGCCGTGGTCGGCGGTGCTGTTCTCACAGATCGCACAGAGGCCCTCGACACTCATACGCACACTTCGGTCGCGAGCCGGATAAATCCCGGAGCCTTACGTGCTCTCGCCCCCTACGCCGGGGTGTGCAGCGAGACCGCCTGGTCCTGGGGCTCACCGGCGTCTTCGCCGGGATGACGGCCGTCGTCCTCCTGGTGAGCGTCGCCTTCCGCGAGCCGGTGCTGTTCGTCGTCGCGCTCCCGCTCGGCGCCGCGACCTACGCCTTCTGGTACCAATCCTCCGGTGCCCTGAAGGAGCGCATCCGGCGGACCCAGCGCCGTTCGAACCCGGGCGAGCGGCGCCAGCGCGGCGGGTTCGGCGCCGCGCCGCGTGAGGGGTTCGAGGGGGCCAGGGGACAGCAGGCCCGAGAACGGTGGGAGCGACGGCAGCAGGCGCGGCAGCGACAGCAGCGGGGCGGCCGGCGAGGGCCCGGCGCCGAGCCCGCCAGCGCGATGAGCCCGGCTGAGGCGTACCGCCGGCTCGGCCTCGACCGGACCGCCGACGAGGCCGAGGTCCAGCGCGCCTACCGCGAGAAGGTCAAGGAGGTCCACCCGGACCGCGGCGGCGACGAGGAGGCGTTCCGGAAGGTCAACGAGGCCTACGAGACGCTGAAGGGCTGACGCGGCTCGGCAGGCCGGCGCTTTCGGTCGACGACCGCGGCGCGACGCTTTTAGGGTCGCCGTGCCAACCACCGGCATGGTTCAATCGCCGGCGGTACACCCCGAGGTCCGGGAGACGGCGCGGCAGATCGCGGAGATGGAGACCCGGGGCGCGGCGACGATCGCCGACGAGGCGGCGGCCGCGCTGGGCGCCCAGGCCGCCGAATCCGATGCGGACGATCCCGAAGCGTTCAGGACCGAGATGCGCACCGCCGCGCGCGAACTACACGACACCCGCCCGACGGCGGTCAGCCTTCCGAACGCCCTCCGGTACGTCCTGACCGGCATGGAGGGCGAGTCCGTGGCCGCCCTCAAACGGTCCGTCGAACGACGGGTCGACGAGTTCCGTGCGGACCTCGAGGACGCCCAGGAGCAACTGGGCCGTATCGGGGCCGGGCGGCTCCGCGACGGGGACGTGGTGATGACGCACTGCCACTCCACGGACGCGCTGGCCTGCGTCGAGGCCGCCGTCGAGCGCGGGACCGAGGTCGAGGCGGTCGTCAAGGAGACCCGACCCAGGAATCAGGGCCACATCACCGCCAAGCGGCTCCGCGAACTCGGCGTGCCGGTCACCCTGATCGTCGACAACGCGGCCCACCGCTACATGGACGACGTCGACCACCTGCTGGTCGGCGCCGACAGCATCGCCGCCGACGGGTCGGTCGTCAACAAGATCGGCACCGCCGGCCTGGCCGTCTCGGCGCGCGACCGCGGCGTCCCGGTGATGGTCGCCGCCCAGTCGATCAAGCTCCACCCGAAGACGCTGACCGGCGGCGCCGTCGAGATCGAGGAGCGCGACGACGTGGAGGTCATCACCGAGGACGATCGCGCCGACATCGGCGAGATCGAGGTCGCCAACCCGGCCTTCGACGTGACGCCGCCGCGGCACGTCGACGCCATCGTCACCGAACGCGGGCAGTTCCCGCCGGAGAGCGTCGTCGTGCTGATGCGGGAGCTCTTCGGCGAGAGCGTCGAGGAGCCCTGGACGGAGTAGTCAGAGCGTGTCCGGGACCTCGACCTCGTCCGGGTGGGGCATCCAGAAGTAGTCGAAGGCGATGCCGAGCGTCAGCGGCAGCAGGATGGTGACGCCGACGACCGTGGCGGGGCTGCCGAGGTTCGGCCCGAAGACCTGCCCCAGCACCAGCGTCACGACCGTCAGCACGACCGGGGTGAGCAGCAGCGTGTACAGCGCCCCGCCCCACCGCGTCTCCAGCCGGACCCGGAACACCCGGGTGCAGACCGCCGCGATGCCCGTGTTGAGGCCGACGAGGACGAGCAGCCCCGCGGCTTCGAACAGGGTGACCATGTCGACCGGTTGGTCGCCCGGGCCCTTTGCTCCGTCGTTCCAGGCCGGTGCGACCGCTACGAGTAGTCACTCCAGACAGACGTACGTCTTCGTGTCGCTCACCTCGTCGAAGCTCCGGATCCGCGTCGCCACGGCGTTGATGACGTCGTAGACCTCCTCGTCGGCGGCCTCGACGATGACGTCGAAGTCGCCGGCGACGACGTTGGCCTCGACGACCTGCTCCAGGCCGCGGATCCGCTCCAGCAACTCCTCGGCGTGTCCCGTGTCCGCCTTGACCATGATGAACGCACGAACCATGGTAGCACTTCGCAGAGACCTGCGAAAAAACTTTCCCGGGACGGGACCCGGTGCCGACGCCGCGACGCGGACGACCCCCGCCGGGCCGTCGGCGGTCTGCCCGGGACCGGATTGTGCTACGGAGTAACATTATTGGGGCCGGTCGTCGTAGGGCACTGCATGAGATTCGTTATCGTCGGTGCCGGCCGGGTCGGGATGCGGACGGCGCGGGTGCTCCGCGACGAGGGCCACGACGTCGTCCTGGTGGAACCGGACGAACCGAAGGTCGAACGGCTCGAGGAGGAGGGCTTCGAGGTCGTCCACGGCGACGGCGGCGACGAGGAGACGCTGCTAGACCTGGGTCTCGACGACGCCGACGGCCTCGCCGCGGTCTCCGGGGACCTCGTCACCAACTTCGTCGCCTGCATGATCGCGAAGGCCCACGACTGCCGGACCGTCCTCCGGGTCGACGACGACTACCGCGAGTACGTCGTCCGGAAGTACGCCTCCGACGTCGACGAGGTCATCTATCCCGAGCGGCTGGGCGCCATCGCCGCGAAGAACGCCCTCGTCGGCGGGAACGTCCGCGCCGTCGCCGACATCGCCTACAACCTCCAGCTCGTCGAGCTGACGGTCACCCCGGACTCGCCGATGCGCGGGTACACCCTCTCGGAGCTGGAGCTCCCCGCTGACTCGCGGGTCCTCGCGTTCGGCAAGGACGACGGGCCGCTGCGGCTCCCGGACGCGGACGTCTCGCTGGCCGCCGGCGACCGCCTCGTCGTCATCGCGGACTTCAGCGTCCTCCAGGACGTCGAACAGATCATCGTGGGTGAATCAGGCCAGGCCGTCGCGAGGGGAGGTGTCTGAGGATGGTCGTCGCCTACATCATGGTGAAGGCCCACACCGGCGACGCCGACCGCCTGCGGGACGAGACCGAGACCGTCGACGGCGTCGTCTCGGCGCACATCGTCGCCGGCGACGTCGACATCATCGCGAAGGTCGACGTCGACTCCCCGGCCGACGTCAAGGACATCGCCAAGTCCATCCGCGACCTCGACGGCGTCGAGAACACCCAGACGTACATCGCGATGGGGTAGCCGCCGCGACACGCTTTTTCCCGACTGCGCCCTAGGCGGCGTATGCTCCACATCCGGGGGTCCGCTCGCGGCACCGAGCTGACGGGGACGCTGTTCGAACCCGGCGAGGACCCGCCGGCGTTCCGCGGCGCGCCCGACGACGACGCCCCCTACGTCTGGGTCTGCGACGCCTTCTACGAGGTCGAGAGCGGCGGGCAGACCCAGCGGCTCGGCGACCGCGAGGTCCAGGTCGCCTTCGAGTCGCCCATGCCGCGGGGCTTCGAGACCCGCGAGGCCGCCGTCGAGGCGGCGACGGACCACGTCCGCACCCAGTTCGTCCGCGTCGGCGTCCCCGGCGAGGAGGTGACCGTCGAGGTCGCCGAGGTGGCGGAGGGGGCCTCCGGGACCGACGCCTGAGTCAGGCGACGAGCCCCCA
Organism: Natronomonas salina; assembly: GCF_013391105.1. Lineage (NCBI taxonomy): Archaea > Methanobacteriati > Methanobacteriota > Halobacteria > Halobacteriales > Natronomonadaceae > Natronomonas > Natronomonas salina. The sequence continues at coordinate 3,501,409 of NZ_CP058335.1, read as the reverse complement.
GCGCTCGTCGTCGTAGCTGCGGTCGCGCTCGGCGTCGAAGCGGTCCTCGATGGCCCGCCCCAGCGCCGCCTTCTCCTCGCGGCTGATGCGCGCCAGCTCGTCGGCCTTCTCGACGGCCAGCGGCGGGCCGCGCTCGTGGGCGACGTCCCGGAGCAGCTGCATCGTCAGGGCCTCCCGCAGCTCCGCGTCGCGGGTGAACACCGCCGGCGCCTCGACGCGGAACACCAGGTCGTCGCGGGGGTCGTAGATACAGCAGAACGTCACCTCGTAGTCCTCGGGGTCGCGCTCGCGGTCGATGCCGAGCGCGTCGCCGTCGATCGACAGCGGCTCGTCGACGCCGCACCGGGAGACGAACCAGTTGGTGAACGTCAGGTGGTCGGTCAGCCGCTCGTCCTCGTCGTCGGTCCGCTCGAGGACGCGCCGGAAGAACGCGGCGTCGTTCACCCAGGGCGCCCGCTCCTTGTTCCGGACGGCGCGGGTGATGGCCTTCGAGGCGCTGTTCTTCACGAAGCCGACGAGCGGGACGCCGCGGTCGGCGAAGGTCTCCACGAGGTCGATGTAGCCGGCGACCACGTCCCGCGGGCGCTCCTCCTCGACGAGCAGGTCCGCCAGCTCCGGGTGGCGGTCCGACCACGCGAGCAGGCCCTTCGGGTAGATGGGCCCGTCGAGGATCAGCAGGTCGTCGACCACGTCGGCGTTGGTCCGGGCGTGTTCGACCTCCGCGAGATAGAGGGAGAGCGCGTGGACGACGGCCTCCTCGTAGCGGTTGACGTGCGGCGCCTGGAGGATCCGGCCGCGGGAGTAGCCCCCGTCGAAGACGGTCCAGTCCTCCTCTTCGCAGTCGACGGTCGCGTCGTTGGAGTGGACGGTGGCGACGACGGTCCGCCCGCGGTGGAGGTCCAGGTCCGAGGGGACGGCGGCCATCGCCGCCTGTGCCACGTCGAGGACGAGGCCGTTCGTGAACGTCGTCGGGTTGATGGTCCCGGAGTCCAGGCCGTGCTGGGTGGGGAACGGCGCCTCCTGCAGCGCCGCGTCCTCGAGGTCGACTCGGCGGCGCCGCAGTTCGCCGAGGGGCTCGACGACGCGGCGGCCGTCGTACCACAGCGGGTCCAGGAACTCCTCGAACACCGTGTCGGCGAAGGCCTCATGGTCGGTGGCGTCGACGCGCTGGCTGATGCGGCCCGCCATCTGGGCGATGCCGTCGAAGTGCACCGGGTCGAGGGTCATGGTTGGTCTGGGTCGCTCCCCCGCTTAAAGGATTGGCCGCGGGACGGCGACCGAGCCGCGGGGGCGGTCGTCGCCCGGTCGTCGTGACTCCGTCACCGCTTTGCCTTCCGGGCCTGCCCACCCGGTATGAGCGACCTTCGACTCCGCGTGGCCGCGCCCGACGACGCGGCGGCGGTCGCCGACATCTACCGCCCGTACGTCGAGGAGACGGCGGTCACCTTCGAGGAGGCGCCGCCGGACGCGGCGGACGTGTCGGACCGCATCGAGACGAAGCTCGAGACGTTCCCCTGGTTCGTCGCCGAACGCGACGGCCGGGTCGTTGGCTACGCGTACGCGAGCAAGCTCCGCGACCGGCCCGCCTACCGCTGGAGCGCCGAGCTATCGGTGTACGTCGACGGCGAGGACCGCGGCTCGGGCGTCGGCTCGGCGCTGTACCGCGCGCTCCTGGCGACCCTCGAGCAACAGGGCTTCGAGAGCGCCTACGGCGTCGTCACGGTGCCGAACCCCGAGAGCGTGGGCTTCCACGAGTCGTTCGGCTTCGAGCGGGTCGCGCTGTTCCCGGAAGTCGGGTACAAACTCGGCGAGTGGCACGACGTCGCCTGGTACGAGCACGCCCTCGGCGAACGGAGCGACGACCCCGACGACCCGACGCCGTTCGGGGAGTGCCGCGAGGCGCCGTGGCTCCGGGACGTCCTCTCGTCGGTCGCGGACGGCGCGGATTCCGCCGGATAACCGACGGGATTCCGGCAGTCGGCCGTGACTCCGGTAGGGTTTTGCACGTGGCGCGGGAACCTGCTGACGAATGATAGCGCGGCTGGCGAGACAGTTGGGGAAGGAGGAACGGGACCTCCAGGTGTTGGAGGCCGTCCTGGAGCACCAGCCGATCGGCATCACCCGCATCGCCCGGGAGACGGACATCGACGAGCACAAGGCTCGGTACTCCCTCCGGATGCTGGAGAACGACGGGCTGATCGAGCCGACGCCGGACGGCGCCGTCGCGACGGACGACGTCGAAGAGCGGGTCCGGGAGATCAACGACGGGCTCGACGACCTGATCGACCAGATGGAGTCGCTGAAGGACCTCGACGGCTAGCGGCCGTGCGAGGGGCCCCGTCGACGCCCGAACCGGAACACTCGAAACCGTCCAAACCGTACCAGCGGATATGTCCTCGACCGTGACCGACTCGAAGCTCCCCCAGTGGGTAGCGGGGGTCCTGCTCGTCGCGGGCACCGTCTCCCTCGCCGGCATCGGCGACGGAGTGCTGAACAACGCCGGGTACCCGGCGCTCGGAGCGTTCTTCTGGGTCGTCTGCTACGCCACCGCGATGGTGGTGGTCTGGCTCGTCTGGCTTCGCCACATCGACTTCACGGGGGCAGCGGACTCCTAACGGAACCATTAAGACCGAAACACCGCGATAGCCCACAAGGATGTTCGAGATCCCGTTGCAAATCATCGACGACTTCCTGAGGAGTTACACCGTGGGCCACGCGCTCCTTCTCGTCTTCCTGCTGGCGGTCGTCGGCGGGTTCGCCGTCAACCGCTCGATGAAGGTGCTCGGTCTCCAGCTGTCGCTGTTCGGTGTGCTCTTCGTCCTCACGCCCAGCACCACGATGCCCGTCTGGATGCTGTACTTGGGCGTCGGGCTCGCTGTCGTCGGGCCGGTCGTCTTCGTCGCCGCCGAGGACTGACGGCGCGTCCGGTCCGCCGCCACTCCCGGCTGGTCGAACCCCTCTCTACTCCGCAGCGTACTTCTCTTCCGTTCCACCCGTCGCGATTCCGTTCCTTCGGTACTCTCCCGCCGACGAGCTACTCCCCGCCGACGATGTCCTCGTAGCGCGCGCCCGTCTGCTTCAACGTCCCCGTCGAGTAGAGCCGCTCGTGGTCGAACGGGAGGTGGTCGGACGCGAGTTCGTCGATCTTCTCGTCGACGGCCGCCGGGTCGCGGCCGTGGATCATCGTAAAGAGGTTGTACGGCCACCCCTGCTCGGGGCGGCGCGGCCGGTGATAGCAGAGCGTCACGAACGGGAGTTCGCCCGCGCCCTCGCCGCGGGCGTCGAGTTCGTCGTCCGGGACGTCCCAGACGACCATGCAGTTGGCGTCGAAGCCGGTGACGACGTGGTTGACGACGCAGCCGATACGCTTGATGCAGCCCTGCTCGCGGAGCCGCTCGACGGCTGCAAGGACGTCGTCGACCGGCGCCTCGACCGCTTCGGCGACGTCGCGGTACGGCGTCTCCGACAGCGGGAAGCCGCCCTGGATCTCCAGCAGGAGCCGCCGGTCGAGGGCCGAGAGGTCGGCGGCCGCCGTCTCGGCGATGCGCGTGGCGGTCACCGTCGTCTGGTCGACGGATTCTCTCGCAAAACGGTCCCCGTTGACCACGGGGAACTCCAGGTCGATGTAGAAGTCCGTCAGCATCGGAAGGTTCAGCACCTCGCAGCCGGTCCGCGCCTCGATGTCGGCGAGGATCTCGTCGCGTGTCGCCAGCGACCCGGCGGTGACGACGAACCACATGTTCCACTCGTGGTCCCGGCGGTAGTTGTGGTTGACCTGCCGGTAGGAGTTGACCACCTCGGCGACCTCGTCGAACCGGCCCTCGGGAGCCTGGACGGCCGCGAGCGTCGACGCGCCGATCACCGGCGGGTTGAGGACGGGGCCGAACCGCCGGAAGAGCCCGTCGTCGCGGAGCCGCTGGACGCGGGCCAGGGCGTCGGCTTCGTCGACGCCGAGGTCCTCGGCCACCCGGCGGAACGGGCGCTCCTCGATCGGGAACCCGGACTGGTAGCCGTCGATAAGCGCCGCGTCCACCTCGTCGAGCCCGGCCCGCCAGTCGCCCGTCACGGTCATTACCCCCGATATAGGCCAGGGAAGGGTATCGCTTTCGCTCTCCGTTCGGGTCGTCCCTCGCCTCGCTCCGAGGAAGCGATTCACAGTGGCCTCGACCCGTCCGGCCCCGTACGGACGTCTACTTCCGGCTCGCGGATTCGGGCGGGCCGACAGCGAACCGTTCTTGTGCGAGGCGACTGAACGCACGGACATGTCACAGACCACCGAGACGTACGGCGAGTGGCCCCTCAAGCGGCTCATGACCGAGGTGGTGGGCTCGGGGCACAAGTCCGCCGACGACATGACCCGCGAGCAGGCCAGAGAGGCGTTCCGCCGCATCCTCGACGACCAGCCGGACCCGACGACGCTCGGCGCCTTCTGGCTGGCGAACCGCTGGAAGCGGAACACCCCCGAGGAGCTCGCCGCCTACGTCGACGTCATGGACGAGGGCGTCGAGTCGGCCGCGCCGGACTGCGACCCCGTCGACTGCGGCGCCAACTACGACGGCAAGGGCCGCAGCGCCATCTTCGGCGTCGCCGCGGGGCTCGTCGCCGCGGCCGCGGGCACGCCCGTCGTCGTCCACTCCGGCGACCGCGTCCCCACCCAGAAGCAGGACGCCTACAAGCACGTCCTCGACGACCTCGGCGTCCGGACCGACCTCGCCCCCGACGAGTCGGCCGCGATGACCGACGAGGTCGGCTTCGGCTTCTACTACCAGCCGAACTTCGCCCCGGGGGTCGACGCGCTCGCGGACCGCCGCGACCAGATGGGCGTCCGGACCTTCGTCAACACCATCGAGACGCTCGCCAACCCCGCCGAGGCGTCGACACACCTCGGCTCGTTCTACCACCTCCCCTACGCGAAGCGCATCATCGACACCTTCCAGGCCAGCGAGACGGCCGACGTGGAGCGCGTCGTCATGTTCCAGGGGATGGAGGGGTACGACGACGTCCGGCCCGGGTCGACGAAGGTCGCCGTCTGGAACCAGGGGTCGGAGATGGAGGACTTCGACATCGAGACCCCCGAGTACGGCATGGACTTCGAAGCGGAGGACCTCCACGTCAACGAGGTGGCCGCCCAGTCGGCCCAGATCACCGAGGAGGTGCTGACCGGCGCCCGCGACGACGAGTTCGCCGACGCCGTCGCCGTCAACGCCGCGCTCCGCATCTACGCCGGCGAGGGCGCCGACGACATCGAGGGCGGTCTCGAGCAGGCTCGCGAGGCGCTGGAGAGCGGCGCTGCCGAGGAACGACTCGAGGCGCTGCGGGAGTTCTGACCGTTCGGCGGCCGTCGGAGCGCGGCCAGTCAGCCCTCGTCCGTATCGTCGAGCAGGTCTTCCGCTCGCTGCTGTAACGACCCGTCGAGGCGGTCCCCCTCGACGAGGTTCTCGAGCATCGAGTCGCACTGCGGCGTGGCGAGCGCCCGGAGCGCGCGCTGCCGGATGTCGGAGCCCAGGTCGTCGTTCGCGGCGATGTCGGCGAGTTCGTCGCACTCGTTGGCCGTCTTCAGTTCGTCGATGGCGTCCTCGCGGTCCGCCTTGCTGGCCGAACTGTCCACGGCGAGGTCGACGCACTCCTGGGGGGTTCGAGAACTCATGCGAACACCTTCGAACGCGCGCCCAATAATCGCTGATACCAGTTTGCTGTGAGCCGCGTCGGCTCCCGCCGGCGAGGGCCGCGCGGTCAGCCCTCGTAGCCGGCGTAGTTCATCAGGTCCGCGAAGATGGCGGAGTCCATGACCTCCTCGTAGACGATGGCGCCGACCATCCCGCCGGGGTAGCTGTTGCCGTTCATCGCGTGGCTGACCTTGTGGCAGTGCATCAGGTAGATGCCCGGGTCGGCGTCGGCCTCGAACTCGATGGTCCGCCGCTGGGCCGGCGCGACGTCGACGATGTCCTGCTCGTGCTGGGCGGCGTCGGGGACCGGCGCGCCGTCCTTCTCGACGACCCGGAACCGGTGGTTGTGGGTGTGCATCGGGTGGTTCATGTAGCCGTTGTTGGCGAGGTGGATGCGCACCGTGTCGCCCTGCGAGACGATGACCGGGGAGCCGTCCTCGGGGTGGAGCGTCCGCGGCGCCGAGCGGCCGTTGATCGTGAAGACGTCGGGGTTGCGCTGCCGGGGGCTGTAGGAGACGTCCTCGCCGGCGATCTGGCGGTTGAGCCGGGAGTCCCAGTCCTTCAGCGTCATGAACACCTCGGTGTCGGCCGGCTCGTACCCCTCCGGGTCGACCCGGAAGATACCGTACATCCCCATGTCGATGTGCCGGTGGGTCTGGTAGTGGCAGTGGTAGAGGTGGGTGCCGGGCACGTTCGCGGGGATCTGGTAGGTGTGCTCCTCGCCGGGCATCACGGTGATGCCGGTCGTGGTGGGGACGCCGTCGTTCTCCCAGGTCTTCCGGACGCCGTGGAAGTGCAGCGTGTGCGGCATGCTGGCGTCGGTGTTGTCCAGCGTCACCTCGATGTCCTCGCCCTCGGTCGTCCGGATTATGGGACCGGGGACGCTCGGGGTGCGATCGTCGGCCTGGAACGCCCACACCTGCGGGAGTTCGACGGGGCCGCCCATCTTCTCGCCGGGGTGGACGGGAAGCTTGGAGGTGACAGACCGGAGGGTCACCTGGTTGTCCTGTTCGGTGACGTCGACGACCTCCGGGGCGCCGGCCAGCGGGAGGTCGTTCGCGGTGGACTGGCTGGCGGGCTGTCGGTTGGCCGTTCCCTGGTATCCGGTCGCACAGCCGGCGAGGCTGGCGATGCCGACCGTACCGGTCGCCTTGGCGAAGTCGCGACGCGAGAGATCCGTACCGGGGGCGCCGATGTTGGGGCTCATTACAGTCGGTGGTAGGAGAGACGGACGTAAACCCCCCTACGCAGCGTCCCAGCGAGTGAGACACGGCGAAAGCGGTGACGCGGAATCGAAAGAGAAGATTCGGTTGGCCCGGCTCAGACGCCGCGGCCCTGGAGGCGCTCCTCCTCGGGCATCGTCTCGTTGGCCTGGCCCTTCATGCCGCGGCCGATGCCCTTCGCGATGTCGCGCAGCGTCTCGGGGTCGTCGTAGTTGTTGACGGCCTCGACGATGGCGGTGCCCATCGCCTCGGGGTCCTCGGCGCCGAAGATGCCGGAGCCGACGAAGATGCCGTCACACCCCAGCTGCATCATCAGCGCGGCGTCGGCGGGCGTCGCGATGCCGCCGGCCGCGAAGTTGACGACGGGTAGCCGGCCCATCTCGGCGGTCTCGTGGACGAGGTCGGCCGGAGCTTCGTTCTTCCGGGCCCACTCCTCGCGCTCCTCGTGGGCCATGCCCTCGAGCGTGCGGATGGCCCGCTTGATGGCCCGCTGGTGAGTGACCGCCTGGTTGACGTCGCCGGTGCCGGCCTCGCCCTTGGTGCGGATCATCGCCGCGCCCTCGTCGATGCGGCGCAGCGCCTCGCCGAGGTTCCGGGCGCCGCAGACGAACGGCGCGGTGAAGCCGCGCTTGTCGATGTGGTAGCGGTCGTCGGCGGGCGTCAGCACCTCGGACTCGTCGATCATGTCGGCGCCGGTGGCCTCCAGGATCTGGGCCTCGGCGGTGTGGCCGATGCGGCACTTGCCCATCACGGGGATGGAGACCTCGTCGATGATCTCCTCGAGCGCCCCGGGGTCGGCCATCCGGGCGACGCCGCCGCGCTTGCGGATGTCCGCGGGGACGGCCTCCAGGGACATCACGGCGACGGCGCCGGCGTCCTCGGCGACGCGGGCCTGCTCGCGGGTGACGACGTCCATGATGACGCCGCCCTTCTGCATCTTGGCGAAACCGCGCTTGACGAGGTCCGTCCCGCGACGGAGGTCCTCGAGGTCCGTTTCGGTCATACCCCGGCTTTGGAAACGGACGTACTTAATGCGCTTGTTTCTCGGGGCCGGGTGCGGCCCGGACGGCGGCAGCCGACGCGTTGGCCGTCGGCGAGCGGGACCCCGGGGCGTTTTTGTAGTCGGCCGCGGAGGTGGTCGACATGGACATCCGCGGGCTCTTCGAGTCGGACGTCCCGCGCGAGGACCTCCCGTGGTACGTCGCCCCGCTGCCGGCGCCGCTGGAGAACCTCGGGCTGAACCTCGCGTGGCTCGTCGTCGCCGTCAACCTCGGCGGCACCGCCTTCGGCTTCTACTACTACTCTCTCCAGTTCCTCGAGACGCCCGTCGAGATGTGGCCGTTCGTCCCCGACAGCCCGATGGCGACGCTGCTCATCGCGCTCGCGCTGGCCGCCTGGAAGCTCGGTCGCACCCAGGAGTGGCTCGTCGCCTTGGCGTTCTTCGGGAACGTGATCCTCGGCGGCTGGACGGTCTACGTCCACCTCGCCTTCTGGGACTCGTTCGGCTACCTCCACCCGCTGATGCGGCAGTTCCTCATCTGGAGCCACGCCGCGATGGTCGTCCAGGCGTTCCTCCTCCACCGGATCGCCGACTTCTCGCCGGCGGCCGTCGGCGTCGCCACGCTGTGGTACACCGTCGACACCGTCGTCGACTACTTCGTCCCCGTCCGCGGCGACCTCCACCACACCACCCTCCCCATCGTGCGGGGCGAGGAGATGTACCTGGGGGCGACCGCCCTCGGCGTCGCGACGACCGGCGCCGTCGTGCTGCTGGTCGTCGCCATCTACCTCGCGATGCTCACCCACGTCGAGAAACGGCGCGCCGGACGCCTCGAACGTCCGGGCTGACAGTCACCCGCAGTCACGACCGGCTCGAGTGAATCCGACGACAGGAGACGAGCCAGGGCTCGGCGACCTGATTCCGGTGGTGTAACTATCGGCGTAAAAACACCGATTTAACCACCGGAAAGCCGTACCCGCCGCTATGGGGTCGAACTGGCTGACGACGGACGACCGGGACCGCATCGAGAACTACCTGTCGAAGCCGGCCCACGAGCGCCGCATCGAGGACCTCGTGCCCGACGACGACGTTCCCGACCGACCGTAGGCCACGCGGGAGCCGGACCCTCTTGTAAGTCGGTCTCCAACAGTACGGTATGAGCCACGGCACCGCGCCCGCCGAGACGTGGACGGACGACCGCGACTGGACCCACCAGGTCCGGAAGGTCGGCGGCGTCGACCTCCACTACGTCACGGCCGGCCCGGAGGATGCCGACCCTATCGTCCTGCTGCACGGCTTCCCGGAGTGCTGGTGGGCGTGGCGCCGCCACGTCGACCCACTGGCCGAGGACTACAGGGTCGTCGTCCCCGACATGCGGGGGTACAACCGCTCGGAGAAGCCCTTCGAGGTCGAGCAGTACCGCCTCGAGCGACTGGTCGACGACGTCGCCGGGCTGATCGCCGCGGAGGGGCACGACAGCGCCCACGTCGTCGGCCACGACTGGGGCGGCGTCGTCGGCTTCGCGACCGCGCTCCGCCGCCCCGAGCGCCTCGACCGACTGGTCGTGATGAACGCGCCGTACCCGGGCGCCTTCGAGGACCAGCTCACCGTCCGGCAGGCGATGCGGTCGTGGTACGCCGGCTTCTTCCAGCTGCCGGCGGTCCCCGAGCGGGTGCTGTCGGCGCGGGACTTCGCGCTGCTGGAGCGGCTGTTCCGCGAGACGCCCACCGTCGAGGGCGCCTACACGGACGACGACGTCCGACGGTACAAGCGGGCCTGGCGGCGCGACCGGGCCGTCCGGTCGATGGTCGACTACTACCGGGCGTTCGCCCGCGAGCACGTCCGGGAACTGTGGCGCGGCCGCTGGCGTGCGGGCCGTCGCGTCCGGGCGGAGACGCTGCTGCTGTGGGGCGAGAACGACCGCGCGCTCGGCCGACACATCCCGTCCGTCGTCGAGGACGAACTCGGGTCCGCGACGGTCGAGTACTACCCCGAGGCGAGCCACTGGATTCACGCGGAGTACCCGGAGCGGACGACCGTGGACGTCAGGTCGTTCCTCGCCCGATGACGACGACCTCGCGGAGGTCGAGTGCGGTCTCGAACTCCTGACGGCGGTCGATGTCGGTCCCCAGGCGGGAGAGGTGCTCCTCGTGGGCGCGGCGGACGCCGCGCCACTCCCGGTCGTCGAGGCCGAGGTCCTCGCCGAGGTCGGCCCAGTGGCCCTCCTCGACGAAGAAGACCGTCTGGTCGTCGTCCTCGTGGATGCACTCGTAGCGCCGGCCGTACTCGGGCAGCCGCGCGCCGAGGTGCGCCTGCACGCGGTCGACGAGGTCGGGCAGGCGCTCGCCGGAGACCGACGCCTTCGCGGCGGCGAGGACCAGCGCGTTCCCGTCGATGGGGCCGCCCGCCATCAGCCACCCGCCCGCATCGCCTTCCGGGCGAAGGCCTCGACGAGCGGTTCCAGCGTCTCGCCGTCCCCCTCGAAGTCGACGGTCACCTCCGTGAGCTCGATGGACCCGGCGACGGGGACCGTCTCCTGGGAGAGCGTCGCGGTCCACCCGTCGCCCTCGACGCGGTACTCGTCGGTCCCGTCGGCGACGTCGTCCGACCCGGCGCGCTCGCCGCCGAGGTTCTCGAGGTACTGGACGGCCAGCCGCCGCGAGATGCCGCGGAACTGCCGGGTCTCCCGCATCTACCCACCCGCGACCGGCGGGAAGACGCTCAGCCGGTCGCCGTCCGCCAGGGCGGTCTCGGTGCCGTCGATGTGGACCACCTCGCGGCCGTTCTTCAGGATGGACAGCTGCGGCCGGATGTCGCCGTCGTGGTCGAGGATCTCGCCGACCAGCTCCGGGTACTCCGCCTCGATGGCCGCGAGGACGTCGCCGACGGTCGCGCCCTCGTCGAACTCGCGGTCGACGACCTTCTGGCCGACGGCCTCCCGGAACGTCGCGAAGAACCGCAGTTCCAGCTCCATCGTCCCCTCCTGGCCGGCCCCGCTCATAGGTCCGAGAGCCGGACGCCGTCCTCGACGAGGCGGGCGTTCCGCTCGCGGTCGAGCTGTGCGGCCAGCCAGTCGTGTTCGTACAGCTGGGCGATCAGGTCGGCGTAGAGGTTCCGCCAGGCGATGGCGAAGATGGGCGACTGCCCCCACGCCCGGAGTTCCGGGACGAACTCGTCGAAGCGCTCGCCGCGGGCCTCGAAGTGCTCGATGACGTCGAGGACCTTCCCCGCCGCCTCCGCGTCGTCGTCGACGTCGGCGACGAGGTCGTTGACGCGCTGTTCGTACCCCTCGACGGCCCGCCGCATGTCCCGGGCCGCGCCGGAGTCGTCCTCCGGCAGCGAGTCGAGGAGGGGTTCCGGGACGCCGAGCGTGATCTCGTCCATGGGACGTGGTGGCGCTACGCGACCAAAAAGGTGGGCGCAGTCCCGCCGGGGTGGCGCCGGCCGGAGGGGCCGCCGTCGGTCGGTCATCCGGTGACCCGGTCGGGAGCCTTATGCCGACTTCCGGCTACTGGCCGCGTATGAGAAGGTTGACGGCGCTCTTGCTGGTCGCGGGACTCGTGCTGACCGCCGGGTGTTCGGGGATCTCGGTCAGCGGGGATCGCATCGAGTTCGACGCCGGCCAGACGGTCGTCGACGAGGCCGCCGCGGCCGACGCGGGCTACGAACTGCAGGAATCGCGCACCGAGGAGCTGAACGAGACGGTCTCGCCGGCCGGCCGGGAGATGCAGATCGTCGTCCGGAACCACGTCGCCGTCTACGAGAAGACCGGCGGGCCCGAGGGGATGGCCGCCGCGAGCGTCGGCGTCGTGACGATGCCCGACGCCTCCGTCGCGGGCCGGAACCTCAACCCGGTCGCCAGCATGAACGAGACCGAGCTGCTCCAGCAGTTCGCCGGCGACACGGGCGGCTCCCTGGAGTTCGAGCGGCAGGAACGGTACACCGTCCGGACGCTCGGCGGCGAGGCGAACGTCACCGTCTACCGCGCGACCTCCGACGGCGACCAGCCGGACGCCTACGTCCACCTCCTGCGCGACTCGCCGTCGGGGAGCGACGACGCGGTGCTGGCCTACGCGATGTACCCGGTGCAGGCCGAGGAGATCGAACGCGACAACGTCGAAGAGATGCTGTCGTCGCTGGTGTACTCAGCGCCGGACGACTCGTAGCACAGCCGCGCCCGATTATTTTGCTTCGGAGTGCCTGACGTCGACCGCGACGCCGCGCGTCGACTCGACCATCGCCCGACCGTGGGCCGCCGCGCGGCCGACGGCGAAGGCCTTCGGCCCCTCGACGACGACCTCGTCGCCGGGCCGGATGGACTCGTCGGCGTCGACGATTCCTGGCGCGAGGACGCTCCCGCTGGGGACGAAGGCGTCGATCTCGACGCGCTTCGTCGGCGCGTCGCTGTCGATCCAGGCGCGGGCGCCGGCGCGGGTCAGCGAGAGGGTCCCGTACTGCGGGACCATCGTCGCCAGTTGCTCGCCGTCCGGATCTTTCACGCGGAGCTTCGGGTATCGGCCCTCGGTCTGGGAGTCCGGGCCGAACACCTCGTCGCCGGCGCCGTCGCCGAACTGGAAGTCCGCGATGGCCCGGACGATCGACGACTCCCGCTCGCTCTTGTAGTAGCTGTCCACGCCGTCGAGAGCGGCCTCGAGGTTCGCCAGCGAGGCCTCGGTCGTCGGGTGCTCCTCGACGGTGTACTCGAAGTCGATCCCCAGCGACTCCTCGACCCGCTCGCAGATCTCCCGGTAGCCCTCCCCGGGGACGTGGGCGATGTGCCGGTCGTAGTCGGCGCGCTCGAGGTACCGCTCGAGGACGGCGGCGACGAACTCGATCTCCGAGGCCGTCCAGTTGCCCGTGACGACGCTGTCGTAGTGCTGGGCCGGGTAGGTCGTCTCCAGTTCGCTCGGCACGACGCCGATGGGCGAGGTCATCGAGACGACGTGGCCGCGGAACTGGACGGCTCGCATGAACTGCTCGTGGCTCTGGGACTCGCTGTAGGGTTTCGTCGCCGAGCAGGGCAGGAGCACGAGCGGTGCGTCCAGCCGCCGGCGGTAGCGGCTCGTCACGCGGTCGGCGAACCGCTGGATCTCGACGCGGCGGAGCGCGTCGTCGGTCGCGGCCAGCAGCTCGTTGCGACGGAAGACGGGCGTCCGCTCCTCGAGGTAGCCGTACTGCTGGTCGAGGCGGCGGAACGTCGCGGTCAGCCACGCCTCGTGGCGGGCCTGCCCCTCGACGTAGTCGCGGAGGCTCCCCTCGGCGATGCGGTGGCGGACGCGAGCGAGTTCCGCGCGGAGGGCGTTGGCGTTGTGGTCGGCGCAGTCGGCCCGCGTGAACTCCTCGACGGGCGTGCGGCAGGCCTCGCAGGCGCAGGGCAGCTCCTCGAGGTCCTCGAGGAACTCCTCGCCGTCGGTGGCGAGGTAGAACCCCTCAAGGCCGCGCGCCCGGGCGCGCTTCTCGTCGAGCAGGTCGACGCCGGCGTAGACGAGCGTGGCGGCGTTGGCGGGGGTTGCGACCCCCGAGAGGTAGAGTGCGGTGTCGTCGGGGATGGCGTCCTTCACTCCCAGGAGGGCGTCGACGAACGCCTCGGCGTGGCCGGCGTAGCCTGACGCGCCGGCGAGGACGTACGCGTCGGCGCCGTAGTCGGCGGCGGTCCCCGGCGAGACGACGACGGCGCTCGGATAGTCGACGTCGGGGTAGTCGACGCCGAAGGCCTCCTCGACGGGCGGCTCCGTCCCCGGCGGCAGCGACCGGTGGGGCAGCACCGTCAGCGTCGACTCGTCGCCCGCCGGCGCGTCCTGCGCTTCGTGCCACAGGCTGCCGGCGTCCTCGACGACGCCGTCGACGAGCGCGGGCGTGTCGCAGGGCTCCGCGAGGCGCAACTCGCCGCGGCGGGCGGCGGCGTCGCGGGCGTGGACCTCGAAATACTCGGTCATGCGTCCTGCTCGTCGTCCGCCGGGTAATCCTCCTTCGGTTCGTCGCGCGGCGGCGCGCTGTCCTCGCCGAGTTCGAGCGTCTCGACCGACTCGGGCAGCGCCGCGAGCGTGCGGTCGGGCCACCGCCAGTGGGCGACGCTGAACTCGACGTCGGGGTTGGCCTCGACCAGCCGGCGGACGCCGTCGGCGGCCGCCTCGCGGGCGTCGCGGTCCGGCCGCTCCGGCAGTTCCGCGGTCAGGGGGTAGCTGTCCGACAGCGCCGGCGGGACGGGGCCGAACGGCGGCCGGAGCCGCCAGGTCTCGTCGTACCGGCTGTTGTTGCCGCCCTCCGACAGCAAAACGCGGTCGCCGTCGACGGCGAGGCGCCCGAGGCGGTCGTGGTGCCGGCGGATCTCGGGGCGGCGTGCCGACTCGTTCGAGAGGTAGAAGAACGACCCCTTCGAGACGGGGTCGGACCGCTCGAGTTGGTCGGCGTGGTCCAGCAGCGCCCGGTAGCCGTCGAGCATCGCCGGGTGGCCGCGCGCGCGGCGCTCGACGAGTTCGAGGAGGTTGCCCTTCCGGATGGCCTGCTTGACGGTCCGGAGCTCCTGATAGCTGACGTGGAGGTTGTGGCGGGCGAGCAGCTCCTCCCGGCGGTCCTCGCCGGCCGCCCGGAGGTCCGTCGCCGAGTGCTCGGCGCAGATCGGACACGAGCAGGGGAGGTAGTCGAGGTCCTCGAGGTGCTCGGTGCCGGAGACGGTGAGGTAGCGGTCGTCGCGGGCGTACAGGGCGTAGGCGGCGGAGTCGAAGAGGTCGCAGCCGGCGGCGACCGCGAGGGCGAACATCATGGGGTGGCCGGCGCCGAAGAGGTGGACCGGGGCGTCGGCGCCCAGCCCGCGCTTGGCGGCCATGACCACGTCGACCATCTCGGCGTACCGGTAGTCGTTCATCAGCGGGACGACCGCGCCGACCGGGAAGACGTCGAGGCTCGTCCCGTAGGCGTGCTCGGCGGCCGACTCCCGGAGGTCGGCGTAGGTCGACCCCTGGACGGGCGCGTTGACGAGCATCTCGCCGACGTCGACGGACTCGGCGGCCTCGAGGCGCCCCTGGGTGGTCTCGAGTTCGGTCTCGGCCCGCTCGCGGCCGACGTCCGACGGCGTCGGGACGTCGATGGGCGTGCCGATGTCCGAGCCGATCTCGTGCTGGAACCGGAGGATCTCCTCGTTCGTCACGGTGATCTCGCCGTACTCCGAGAGCTGGAAGGAGCCGGAGTCGGTCATGATGGCGCCCGAGAAGTCCAGCAGGTCGTGGAGGCCCTCCTCGAGGGCGCGCTCGCGGTAGTCGTCGCTCTTGAAGAAGATGTAGCCGTTGGTGATGAGGATCCGGGCGCCGAAGTCCGCCTCCAGGGTCGCCGGCTCCACCGTCCGGATGTGGGGGTTGATGACCGGCAGCAGCGCCGGCGTCTCGACGGTGACGCCCGCGCGGGGGACCTCGAGGTCGCCGATGCGGCCGGCGCCGTCGACGTCCCGGAGCTCGAAGATGTCGCGCATGACCCGTCGTTCCGGGGGGACGGCGGTAAGGGTTACGAGGCGGCGACGAGGTGCTGGACGACGAGGACGGCCGCCGTCGACAGCCTGAAGGGGGACGGCGGCCGAGCAACGGGCATGCAGTGGCGACTGTTCGCCAACCTCGCGGAGACGGTCGGCGCCAAGCGCGTCAACGTCCCCGCCGAGGCCGGCGACACGTTCGGCGACGCCTTCGAGCAGCTCCTGGAGGCCCACCCCGAACTCGAAGACGAGGTGCTGGACGACGAGGGCGACCTCCGCGACCACATCCGCGTCCTCCGGAACGACCACAACCCGTTCGTGAAGGACGACGGGTTCGACACCGTCCTCGAGGACGGCGACGAGCTGGCGCTGTTCCCGCCGGTCAGCGGCGGCGCCCGGTAGGGCCGGCGCTGTTCGCTGATCGTCGGCCACGTGGGCCCCGACGTGGTGAACGAGGGCCTCAGTAGCGGGTCAGGTCCCGCTCGAGGACGAAATCTGGCTCTTCGGAGACGTCGACGCGGGCGTAGGCGGCGTCGGAGACGTGCCGCGGCGTCTCGGGGACGACCATCCGGCACTGCTCGGCGCCCTGCTCGGCGGCGTCGCGGGCGACCGCCGCGGCCAGCGAGCGCAGCGTCTCGTGGTCGTCCCACGCGCCGACGCCGTACTCGGCCCACGTCTCTGTCTCACCGCCGCCGTCCTCGTCGTCGACCTCGCGTTCGAACGTCCGCGTCCGGTAGGTCATCCCGCGGGCCCGGTCGTCGTCCGCGACGACGAGGGTCTCCTCGGCCGCCTCGAGTCGCTCCCTGGTCACCTCGGCGAGCGCCCACGACTCCTCGAGGTCGAGTCCAAGGCCGACGAGTTCGCGGTAGGCGTCGCTGCCGTGGAAGACGCGCCAGGCGAGCGCGGGGTCGGAGCGGACGTCGAGGTCGGGGGCGGCCGCCGGGTCCGGCTCGGGTTCGACCCAGCGGAACTCACAGAGCGGTTCGAACCCGACCGCGCGGGACTGTCCCAGGCCCGCGGCGTTCCACGAGAACACCATGTTTCGGCAGACGGTCGCGCCCTGGTCGGCCGCCCACGCGAAGACCGCCTCGCTGAGCGCCTCGCTGACGTCGGCGCCGCGGTATTCCGGGTGGACGCGCATCCCCTGTGCCCACCCCTCGTCGTCGGAGAGCAGCGCGCCCTGGCAGATGCCGACCGGGTCGCCGTCGAGCGTGGCGACGAAGGTCCGCTGTGTCGGCCCGTCGGATTCGACCCAGTCGTCGAAGACCCGCGGGATGTAGTCGCCGCCGAGTTGCGGCCAGGTGTCGCTGGTGAACGCGACGACGGCCTCGCGGTCGTCGAGGCGGGCCTGGCGGACGTCGACAGCGTCGGCGCTGTCGGAGGTTCCGGCCATCGCCGGTCAGGTCCAGGGGACCGACCGCTCCTGCAGTTCGCCGGCGACGGGCCGGCGCATCGTCTCGGCGACGCTCTCGACGTTCGCGAGCGCCCACATCAGCTTGACGTACGCCGTCCCGGGCAGCGTGTCGCCGGCCTCGACGACGCCGGCCTCCAGGAGGTCCCGACCGGTGTCGTAGACGCGGTCGCAGACGCGACCCTCGAGACACTGGCTCGTCATCACGACGGTCGTCCCCTCGTCGGTGAGTTCGTCGATGCGGTCGATCCACTCGGTGTTGACGTGGCCGAGGCCGGTCCCTTCGAGGACGACGCCCGAGGCGTCCTCGGCGACGTCGAGGTAGTCCGGCGAGGTCCCGGGGACGAACTTCACGAGTTCGACGTCGGTCGCGAGGTCAGTCGTCAAATCGAGGTCGGCGGCGCCGCGGTCGGCGACCGGCCGGCGGAACGACACCGCGCCGCTCTCCCACTCGACCTCCCCGACCGGCTCCGCGCCGACGGTCTCGAAGGCGTCCCGCCGGGAGGTGTGGTTCTTCCGGACGCGCGTGCCGCGGTGGAGCGCGCAGACGTCGTCGGACTCGGTGGCGTGCATGCAGACGAGCACCTCGGAGTGGTCGGCCGTCGCGGCCTCGACGGCGCAGACCGCGTTCATCACGTTGTCCGAGGAGGGGCGGTCGGCGGAGCGCTGGCTGCCGGTGAAGACGACCGGCACCGGCGTGTCGAGCAGGAACGACAGCGCCGAGGCGGTGTACTGCATCGTGTCGGTGCCGTGCATGACGACGACGCCGTCGGCGCCGCGCTCGATCTCCTCGTGGACGGCCTCCGCGAGGTCGACCCAGACCTCGGGCGTCATGTTCTCCGAGAGGATGTTGGCGACGACGCGGCCGCGGTAGTTCGCCCGGCCGGCCAGCTCCGGGACCGCCCGGAGGACGTCCTCGGCGTCGAACTGCGCCGTGACGGCGCCCGTCCGGTAGTCGACCGTCGAGGCGATGGTCCCGCCCGTCGAGATGAGCGCGACGGTCGGCAGGTCGTCCTCGAAGGTGATCTCGGAGGTGCCCTCGGCGTCCTGGGCGCCCTCGACGTCGTAGGTGTCGGTCTCCAGTACCTCGACCTCGGCGTCCGCCCGGTCGACGCCGACGTTGTAGCCGCCCTCGAGCTTGACGACGAGGTGGTCGGCGCTCGTCGAGGGCATGAGCACGCCCTCGTAGGTGGCGGCGCCGCGGTCGACGCGCACGCGGTCCCCTGGGTTCATGGCAGCGCCTACCGGCCGCGGTGACTTCAATTACGTCATTTCCTGGGAAAGACGGATATCGCTGGGACCGTAGCACTCCGACATGAGCCGCGACCGGACCCGGACGACCGACCGTTCGGGGAGTTCCACCGACGGCGACCCCGTGACCGACTTCGACATCGGACTCGACGAGGAGGTCGGCGCGAGCGACGACCGGAGCCGCGCGCAGAGCGGCCTCCGGGGCCGCGCGGCGAGCCGCGCGACGTCGCTGTTCGCTCCCCGGCGGTTCCTCCTGGCGCTCGCCCTCTCCGTCGTCGGGTTGCTCGGCGCCAACGCCGTGGTCCCGCTCCCCGGGTCGGGGCTGCTCGGCGTCTTCCTCGCGACGTTCCTGTTCGGGTTGCTCCTCGAGGAGCGCCGCTACGCGGAGGCGGCCGCTGCCGGCGCCGTCACCGTGGGCGCGAGTTTCCTCCTCGACTACGCCGTCGTCGCGTTCCTCGGCAGCATCGGCCCGTCGCTGGCGCTGGTCGGCGTCGCGCTCGGGGGCGTCGTCGGCCTCGCAGGCACGTACTTCGGGCGGGACCTCAGGCACGGGTTGACGCAGGATATCCCCTGAATCGACCGGGAACGGTCGGCGACGCCGCCCGAGCGCCGACGAAGAACATGTTCGGCAGAAGGCCGTTCTCCCGACGAGCCGTACCCTCCGCGCATGTCCGACAGTTCCCTGTTCACGCGGGAGACGCTCGGCGACGTGCTCGTCAACCTGGTGCCCCTCGGCGTGCTCGCGGGTTTCGTCGCGATGTTCCTCCTCGCGAGCCCGTACGCGAAGGACCCGGTGTACACGACGGTCCAGCTATCGCTCGTCGCGATCCCGGCGGCCATCCTGCTGGTGCTCACCTACTACGCGCTGAAGGCGGTGAACGCGGCGGAGCGCGAGGCGGGCGAGGACCTGCACCCGGGCTACTCCGACCGCGACGCCGAGGCGGTCCGGACGGCCGGCGACGACTGAGCTACGCGAGGTGCCACTCGTCGCCGTCGGCCTCGACGACGCCGTGGGCCGACAGCCCCTCCAGGGCGTCGGCGACCACGTCCGGCGGCGCGTCGACCCGGTGGCTGAGCTCCTCGGGGGTGGCCGGCCCGGTCGCCAGCCCGCGGATCAACTCGGCGTAGAAGCGGCCGTCGACGCCCTCGAAGTGGGCGCTGATCCGGTCGAGCGTGTCGATGAGCCGCCCCTGGACCCACCGCTGGGCCATCGATAGCTCGTTCTCGAGGCGTTCGAGCCGCTGGAGGTCGGCCGCCAGCGCGGAGAGGTTCTCCGGGCCCTCTTCGGCGTCGGCCCCGGTGGAATCGCCATCCTTGATTGGATCGTCGTCCCCGGTAGTGTCGACGTCGCCCGCGGGCTCCGGACCCTCCGTATCCGGCATCGTCTCGATCTCGTCGGCGTCTGTCGGCGGCTCGGTAGCGTCGTCGGGGGCGTCGTCCTCGTCGTCGCCCGCGACGCGCTTGACGTCCAGCGAGACGTACCGCCACGAGGTGATGTCGAGGTCGGGCGAGGCGGAGTAGGCGCTTTTCGTCCCGAAGTCGTACGGCGAGACGTTCACCTCCAGGCGGAGGTTGCGCGCGATCGAGAAGTACTTCCGACGGCCGTCGTCGACGTGGGACTCGACGAGGCCCGCCTCCTCGAGCTTCCGCAGGTGGTCGATGACGGCCTTCGGACTCACCCCGAGGTACTCGCTGATTTCGGTGACGTAACAGGGTTTCCGGGCGAGCAACCGCAGGATGCGCCTCCGGTTCTCGTTGCCCAGCAGGTCCAGAAGTGCCGCCGAATCCATCAGCCCCCCCTTGGGGACGTGGACGAAAAAGGGTGACGCGAGGCGTCGCGCCGGTTATCGGTCGTCGCTGTCGGCCTGCGGGCCGCCCTGGCCGTTTCCGCGCTCGTCGTTCGGGGAACCGTCACTTCCCGACTGGTCGGAGCCCTGGCCACCGTCGGCCCGGTCGTCATTTCCCGAGTCGTTATCCGTCGAACTTTCATTTCCCGAGTCGTCACTCGCCGAGCTCTCGTTTCTCGACTCGTTCGTTCCCGATCCATCGGCTCCCGAATCGCTGGCTCCGGAGCTCTCATTTCCCGTCTCGTTTGATTCCGAGTTATCGTTGCCCGTCTCGTTAGCTTCCGAGCTCTCGTTTCCCGTCTCGTTCTCCGGCGGGCCGGCGTCGTCGGGTCGGCCGCGGTCCCGGTCACTCGAGTTCGGGCCCGATCCGTTACCGGGTTCGCCGGCACCGATGTTGACGGGCAGTCCGGACCCGTTCGAACGGTTCGTGGACGGTCCGTCGGCTTGACTGCCGTTCCGTCCCGGCACGTCGGTCGGCGGGCCGCGCTCGCCGGCTGAGCGTCCACTGACGCTCCGCGCCAGTTCGGCCACCTCGGAGCCGCGGAGGTCGCGGGCGCTCGTCCGGATCTCGTTCAGCGACTCGGTGTCCACGCCGGACGCCTGTGCGGCTCGCTCGGTCCCGTTGACGGACCGTTCGAGGTTGGAGGCGCCGACGGTGACGTGGACGGCCAGCGCCCGGTCGCGGATGTCGGCCCCGTCGTCGGCGGAGATCTGCGACCGGCGCTCCTCGAGTCTGGCCTGTCGTTCCTGGAGGCGTTCCTGCCGCCGTTCGACGAGCTCGCGGCGCTCATCGGGGTCCTCCGTCCGGTTCATGGCGGCGTTGAACATGCCGTCGTCGACCTCGCCTTCGGCTTCTGCGCTGCTGGCCTGCATGAACGAGGAGATCTCGGCCCCGAAGGAGCCGTTGGCCTCGTTCCCGGTGTCGGCCTGGGTCGTCGCGCCGACGCCGCCGGCCGCCATGACGGCGACGGCGACGAGCGCCACGAGCACTCCAGCGCTCACAGCGATGCGTTTCATCACCGGATACTCAGACGTACTCCCCGTAAAAACCCACCCTCCGTTCGATTCGTTCATCCGCTCGCGAGACTAGCGCAGATCGTCCAATAGCGTTCAACTGGGGATCTCGTCGCGTTATTCTGGGTTAGCGGTCATCCCCGGGCTGTACTGGCAAATCTCTCTGATAGCACTACGATAAGTCAGGTACCCACTTCTAATGAGGTGGGCTTGTCAGTGGACTCCTGGTCTGGCCGTCAATGACGGCAGGCCTAAACTTGCCGTTCCCATTCAGCGTCCCTGACTTCAGCGCAACCTGACAGTTTGCGCGTCCAGCACCAGACATGTGCCAGTGCTGGACAAGCTGCCACCCGATATTCCGTGCAGCGTTATAGTCAGCATGAAGTTCCTTTCCGCACTTTAGACACTCGAACCTGTTACTCGTTCTATTCTTCTCATGGGTGAATCCACAAGCCGTGTGACTGCATCGCTGACTCGTATATGCCGGTGAAACCCTCTCCACGGAAATCCCGTTTGCTTCGGCTTTGTACTCAGTGAACCGTTGAATCGTGCGAAACGCCCACTGCTGGAACTTTGGGAGGTTCGAGATTCCGGTACGGATGCTCGCTAAATCCTCGAATGCGATTGCAGCACAGTCGTGTCGGCGAGCTTCCTGAACGATGGCTTTTGAAACTTGGTGGAGATACTCGTCACTCCATCGAGCAAACCGGTCACCAATCGACTGGATTGTAAGACGGGCTGACCGCGTACCGGTCTGCTGCAGGCGTCCGCGCCGCCGTTCGTACACAGCACGCTTGTGGTTGAGGTAATCCGCGTTGCCGAGAAAACGACCCGTACTCGTGACCGCAAGGTATCCGTCCACATTGAGATCAACACCGAGAACCACTCCGTTCTCGACCGTTGACGCAGCCGTCTCCAGTTCTTGCTCGACGGCGACGTGGAGATAGAATTCACCATCGCGCTTGTGGAGTGTCGCTTCCTTGCGCTCCCACTCATCGCGATCCCAGTACTCCGCGAATGGGGTACCCGTTTCGTCTTCCGGGATGACGTAGTGGGCGCGAACACGTCCATCAACGGTGGCGAGTGTGCAGTAATCGTCGTTGTATGTAATTGTGCGGCTGCCGTACACTATAACAGACCCACGGAATGTGGGCTTGCTCGTTTTCTTTCCGTCGAAAATGCGATCTTGGCAAGTTTTGAGCGCGTCGGCTGCGAGCCGTCGCGCCGATTGGACGTGATTCGAATGGAGGTCTGTCTGCTCACGGACCTCATCGTACGTGGCGGCATTGAGATCACCTTGGTCACTGATAATCTCGGTCGGTTCATCGGACCAGCCGTAGTCAGCAACGTGCTGGGCGGCACCGCGGAATTGCTCGAACGTCTCTTCGAGCACGTCATGAGTTTCTTCGGGCACTTCGAGTTTGACCTGGATGTTCCGAACGGCCGCCACACCTTCTCTGGGTGGGTGATGTTTTATAAACATTCGTTCGGCAGTAGGAGGTTGATTGTGGCATCAGCTGCGCCTTGTGTAACGGAATCAACCCCACGGATTTTCTCCCACGGCAAAAGCCGCGGGTTTCCGCGCGGCATTTCATGATTCCCGGCCAACCCTTATGTGTGTTACTCACTAACGTGGAACCAGCGGACATGTTCGAACCGTTCTCCCGAAGCTACTACCTGGGGCGGCTCTACGTCGAGCCGTACGCAGGAGACCGAGCAGTGATGCACGCCGAGCAACACGAGCAGGTCAACGACGAACTGTACGACGACCACCCGGGACCGCTAGTCATGAAGATCGGCACCGCCCACGTCCCCGTCCACGGGGCCGACGACGTCCCGGGTGGGACCGTCGCCCTGCCGGAGGCGGCGCTGTCGGCGACCGGCGTCGACAATCCGCCGACGCTCAGCGAGGTCCTGCTCGCGAAGGCCGACCGCGCGAGCCAGCTGCTCGGCCTGGCCACCGACGCCGACCCCTCGAACACCGAGCGGGCCGCGGGATTTTAGGCCCGGCCCGCCCTCGGTCCGCCGATGCTCGACGACCTCCTCGGCCGGACCGAACTGAAGGAACGCATCGAGGCCCTCGAGGAGGAGCGCGACAGCCTGGCGGCCCAGCTCGAGGCCGAGAGCGAGCGGCGCAGCGAGGCCGTCAGCGCCAGACAGGACGCCGAGGAGCGCGTCAACCGGCTGGAGGATCGCATCGCCGAGATGGAGGGCCGCCTCGCCGAGCGGGAGGAGACCGCCGACCTCGCGTTCCGCCGCGAGGAGTCGGTCCGCGGCCGCCGGCTCGAATCCGTCGTCTCGCGGCTGGAGTCATTCGAGAGCGACCCCGAGAGCGTCCTGTCGGCGTACGTCGAGGCTGGCGTCCCCGAGGACCTCGCGGACGTACTGGGTGACCGCGCCACGCTCGTCGACCGGGCCGCGCCGTGTCTGGTCTGGGCCGACGACGCCGGTCTGCTGGCCGTCGCCGCGCGCCCGCCCATCGACCCGGAGCCGTTCGTCGAGTGGGGTGACGCGCCCCGTGTAGACCGCGCGTGGCTCCAGCCGACGGGGCGGTTCGCGTTCGCGCTGGTCCGCTCGGACACCTTCGCCGTCGGCGTCTACGAGAGCGACGAACGCGTCGACTACGAGGGGTTCACGACCGACGTCAAGAGCGACCACTCGAAGGGCGGGTTCTCGCAGGCCCGGTTCGAGCGCCTGCGCGACGAGCAGATCGCCACGCACGTCGAGAAGTGCGAGGACGCGCTGGCCGACGTCGACGCAGACCGGCTGTACGTCGTCGGCGACCGCCGGCTCGTCGGCGAGTTCGACGCCGACGGGGAGGCGAGAGTCACCGCGGACGCGACGGCAGCCGTCGACGCGACCGGCGACCCGAAGGACGCGCTCGCGGACGCCTTCGACGACTTCTGGACGGTCCGGCTCTACGGGCTGTAACCCGAACCGGCACCGTCTCGCTCGGTACGCTTTGGCGACTATCGACGAGTGACCCGTGCCAGCAGTAGCGCACCCACGACGCCAGCCAGCGCCGCCAGCGGGCCGAACCCGGCGCCGTCGCTAGTGACCGCACGACCGGACTCGGCGAGGGAGCCGTCGTCCGTTGCGGTCACCGTCGTCTCCGCGGGCAGCGACCCCGACCGCGTGAGGTGTTCGATCTTCTCGGCGTCCCCCTCCGTCTGCGCCCCGAGACGTAGCTTCGGGTCGGCGGCGAACTCGCCGGTCCGGAAGCTCTCGGCTAAGCCGGTGGAGACGCCGGAGGCGTAGACGACCTCGTCGCCGACTCTGGTCAGCAGGCAGCGCTCGTCGGCGTCCATCCCCTGGAGGTTCGCGCCGAGCGGTTCGTCGACGTCGTAGTCGCAGGCGACGCCGTCCGCCTGTGTAAACCCGTACTCCTGCATCGACGCCTGGAACGATTCGGCGCCGGGCTCGGTCAGCTCAACGGGGACGTACGCTCGCTCCTGGGACTTCTGGACCGATTCCACCGTCGCCACGTCGTCGCCGGTCAGCACCAGCTCAGCAGTGGTGCCGTCCTTGGTCGGCACCGTCGCCCACAGCTCGACGCCGCGGACCGACGCCAGTTCCTTCGCCGTCTCGGCGTCGTCCCCGGGGTTGACGACGAGTCGGTCCTCCCGGACGGTCACGTTCGCTTCGACCCCGGCGGACTCGTAACGGGTCGAGAGCACAGAACCGAAGCGCTCTACTGTCGCGAGGGTGGGTCGGTCCCGGACGTCGTTCTCGCTGGCCTCGATCCCAGCTGCGTCGAGCGCATCGACGAACTCGGACGTCGAGACGTCGCCGACGAGTACCTCGACGGTGTTGGCGTCGGCGTCGGCCCGCACGTCTCGCCGGTCCACGTCCAGTTCGTCGACGAGGGCCGACTCGACCGCGGCGCCGTCGTCGACCGACGCCTCGACGTGCTGGCCGGCCGGGACGACCGCGAACTCGTCGTCCGCGTCGGCGACGGCCGGCGTCGCGGCCCCGGCCCCGACCAGCAGGAGCGCCGCCGCGACGGCGAGTCCCGCACGACCTGATACCATGTTGAAACGTTCGCGGCCAGTCCAAAGAACGTACCGGCGATCGTTACCCGTCGCTTCGGTCGTCGGGCTCGTCGCTCCGGCTACGCCGGTCGGCACTCCGGCCGCCCGTCTCACCCTCGCATTCGGACGCGGTGGCCTTCACGGCGACGGGGTTGACGGGCGCGCCGCTGGAGCGTTCGACGTTCAGCGGCGCGGTGGTGTAGAGGAACTCGTAGATTCCGTCCGAGGCGCACTGTTCGGCGAGGTCGTCGAGCCACAGGATCTCGTTGAGGTAGACGCCGAGGTTCCGGAGGAGCGCGCCGTGCAGCGGGATGACGAACGTCTGTTCCTCGCCGTCGACCTCGTGTCGCTGCATCACCTTCTCGACGGCGATGTTGTCGGCGCCGATCATGGGGAAGTCCATCTCCGCGATCCACTCGACGAGTTCCTCGCTGTAGACGAGCCCGGGCTCAGTCAGCGGGCTCCACTCGAGGTCGGGGTCGCGGGTTCGGGCCATCGCTCCGGTCCGCACGAAGACGATATCCCGCTCTCGGAACTGCGTCCCCTGGGCCTCCGCCGTCGCCTGGAGGTCGTCGTACGTGATTCCGTGTCCGAGCGGGAGTCGACCGTCCTCTCCCAGTTCCCGACCGACGTCCAGCAGGACGGCGCGTCCGACGATGCCCTCGTCGGCGGCGACGCCGATGCCGGCGCGTTCGTGGCCGCGCGTCTCGTCGACGGGGACCCGCTCGCCGTCCTCGATCTCGCAGCTCTCGACCGCCCGGTCGAACTGCTTCGTCGTCCCGGTGGTCGCGGCGTCGAACCCGTTGTAGATGCGGCTCTCATCGCCGTCGTCGGGTTCCGCGTACCAGGCGTGTGCGAGCGCGTCGACGTGGGTCGTCCCCTGGAGGAAGAGCTCGTTGATGAAGCGGTCGTCGGAGAACCGCATCCCGGCCTGCGGTTCCACCTCGCCGTCGCGATAGGAGCCCTCGTCCTGAACGTTGTTCCGACGGGCCGGCGCGCGGCCCGGGAACACCGGATCGCCCGTCTCCGACGTGGGGTCGGGTTCGGCTTCGGCCGGGTCGAAGATTATCTCACCCGTGAGCGGGACCTGTAGCGTGAACGTCTGGATGCCGCGTCTCCCGCCTCGCATCGCGGCCTTCATCCCGTCGAAGGCCTGCTCGCTTCCGAGCAGGTTGAGCGCGCCGAGTTCGTCGTCGTCGCCCCAGCGACCCCAGTTGTCGGGGGCGTCATTGAGCAACTCCCCGACGTCGCCGTAGTTTGTCTCCGCCTGGGCCGAGGCGGTGAACGAAGCCGGTCCGATGCCCGCCGCGGAGAGTGCCATCGCGGCGCCACAGCCTCGGACGAAGCCCCGCCTGTCGATTCCGTGCTGCTCGTCGTGGTCGCAGGTATGGTCGGTCATAGGTGTCTACCACGTTATGTGGTAGCAATCACCATCTCACGACCACCCCATAAATACGTTCACCTGGAAATTGCAATTAAGATACGGGAACTCGGGATTGGTTGTGACGATCCGACCAGGTCGGTCACGTACCGGAACCCGGTCACCGAGAGAAGGCGGCGGGCCGAACTGATGTGTTTATCCCGCCGGCCGCTCTCTCCGGGCGTATGCGCATCGCGATCCTCGCCCACGAGCAGTTCCCGGACCGCGCGAAGACGGCGGTCGGTGTCCTCCGGTACGGCGACCAGGAGGTCGTCGCCGTCCTCGACCGCGACTCGGCGGGCACGACCGTCGGCGACCACCTGCCCGACGTCGACGCCGACGATGTCCCCGTCGTCGAGGGCGTCGAGGACGCCCCCGCGTTCGACGCCCTCGTCATCGGCATCGCCCCCATCGGCGGCGGCTTCGACGAGTCCTGGCGTTCCGACGTCCGCGGCGCCATCGAGCAGGGCGCCGACGTCGTCTCCGGGCTGCACTACTTCCTCGAGAACGACGCCGAGTTCCGCAACCTCGCCGACGAGCACGGCGTCGAACTGCGCGACGTCCGGAAGCCCCCGGACGACCTCACCGTCGCCGACGGCGTCGCTCGCGACCTCGACTGCGAGATCGTCCTGACGGTCGGGACGGACTGCTCGACCGGCAAGATGACGACGACGCTGGAGCTGGTCGAGGCGGCCCGCGAGGCCGGCCTCGACGCGGGGTTCGTCCCGACCGGCCAGACCGGCATCGTGATCGCCGGCTGGGGCGTCCCCATCGACCGGACGATCAGCGACTTCACGAACGGCGCCGTCGAGCGGATGCTCGTCGAGCGGGCCGACGAGCACGACTACCTCTTCGTCGAGGGCCAGGGCTCCATCTTCCACCCGGCCTACTCCGCGGTCACCTGCGGCATCCTCCACGGCGCGATGCCCGACCACCTCGTCCTCTGCCACGAGGCCGGCCGGGAGGCGATCCATGGCTACGAGTCCTTCTCGATCCCCGACCCCGGCCGGGTGGCCGACCGGTACCTCGACCTCGCCGAGAACGTCGCGCCCGCGGAGCTGCTCGGCGGCGCGCTGAACACGTACGAACTCGACGACGACGAGGCCGACGCGGCCATCGAGGCATACGAGGAGTCCATCGGCGTCCCCGCGGTCGACCCGGTCCGGGACGGCGCCGAGGAGCTTATCGAGCAACTATGAACCCGAGCTTCGAGACGGTCGAGCTGGCCCTGGACGTCCCCTTCACCATCGCCCGCGGGACGACGACTACGACCGAGAACGTCGTCGTCGAGATCGAACACGAGGGGGAGACCGGCTACGGCGCGGCGGCGCCATCGCGGCACTACGGGGAGACGGCGGCGACGGTCGAGGCGCTGCTGCCAGAGCTCCTCGAGGTCGTCGCGTCCGTCAGCGACCCGCACGCGCGTCGCGAAATCCACGACCGGATGGACGAGGTAGCTAGGGAGAATCCGGCCGCGAAGGCCGCCGTCGACGTCGCACTCTGGGACCTCGCCGGGAAGCTCCTCGACCAGCCGGTCTACCGGTTGCTCGGGCTCTCAGCCGATTCCGATGGCTGTCCACCGACCTCGTTCACCGTCGGTCTCGACGACACGCGGGCGATGACCCGCCGGGCCCGCCAGGCCGCCGACGCCGGCTACCCGATTCTGAAGGTGAAACTCGGGACCGACCGCGACCTGCGGATCGTCGAGGCCATCCGCGCCGTCGCCCCAGACGTGACGCTGCGCGTCGACGCCAACGAGGCCTGGACGCCGACGGAGGCCGTCCGGAAGTGCGAGGCGCTGGCCGAGTACGGCGTCGAGTTCGTCGAGCAGCCGGTGCCCGCCGAGAATCCGTCGGGGCTCCGGCACGTCCACGAGCGCTCGCCGCTGCCAATCGCCGCCGACGAATCCTGCCTCACCGCCGACGACGTCCCGGCCGTCGCCGACCGCTGCGACGTCGCGAACCTGAAGCTGATGAAGACCGGCGGGCTCACGCCGGCCCTGGAGTTGATCCACGCCGGGCGAGCTCACGGGCTGGAGGTGATGTGCGGCTGCATGATCGAGACGAACGCCGCCATCGCCGGTGCCGCCCACCTGCTCCCGCTGCTCGACTACGCCGACCTCGACGGGTCGCTGCTGCTCGAGTCAGATTCCTTTGGCGGCATCGAGGTGACCGAAGGACAGTTCGATCTACAGAGCGTCCAGCATGGGACCGGCGCCACACCACGGTAGGCGAGGATTCCCGGTCGACCGCGTCAGAAGTCGCCGAGCGCGGACTGTTCTGCCGCTGCGAGGACGTCGTCGCAGGTCGACCACGAGGTCCGCGCGCAATCCGGGAGTTCGCCCGTCCTTTCGACGTGGTCGCGGAGGAACTCGCGGGTCGTCGGGTCGCTGGGGTAGCCGCTGCCGACGTCGCCGAACTCCTCGCTGAGCGCGACGACGTGTCGCTCCCGGGCGCTCTTGGCGACGATGCTCGCGGCGCCGACGAGTTCGTCCGCACCGTCGGCACCGTGTTCCGCGGCGACATTCACGTCGGCGTCCACCCGTTCGGCGACGCGAGCGGCGAACCGGTCGGCGTCGACGTCGCCCGCGTCACAGAGGCCCGCGTCGCCAACCTCGACGACCGCCGAGAGCGCCTCCGCGTGCGCGGCGACCGTGAGGTCGTTCATGTTCCCGTCGTCGATGCGGGTGGGGGTGATCTCCGCGAGGCCGACGGCGACGCGGTCGTCCGCGCGGAGCCGGTCAGCGAGGTCCTCGCGGGTCGCGTCGGTGAGCCGCTTGGAGTCGTCGATGCCGTCCGGGAGGGCCTCGAGGGGCGCCCTGACGGCCGCGGCGAACATCGACCCCAGGACGGGGCCCTTGCCGGCTTCGTCGACGCCGAACTTCACGAAGGAACGGATCGTCCGGTACGCTCTTGAACCGTTCGGTGACGTGCGCCCGGGCCGGCGTTCGATATGGGTCGAAACTGCCGATCAGCCGTCGTACACGTGTTCGATCACCGTCTCGCCGGCGTCGTCGGTGACGTAGATGGTGTCTCCGCCGTTGTTCCAGACGGCCCGGCCCGACCCCCAGTAGAGATCGTCCTCGGTATCCGAGCCGCTCCCGGTGTAGATGGTCACCGAATCGCCCGCCCCGAGCGTGAACCCGGACGGGAACTGGTAGGTGTGGTCGGCCTGGTCCGATAGGGTCCAGCCGCTCATGTCGATCGCGCTCTCGCCGTCGTTGGTGAACTCGACGTACTCGTCGTTGAGGTTCTCGTGGTCGTTGCCGTCCGCGTCGGCGTGGACGCCCGAGACGGTCAGCGACCCGGACTGCTGGCCGCCGTCCGGTGCCGCGGTCGGCGTCGACGTGTCCGTGGCATCGTAGTTCCAGACGCCGACGTCGCCGTTCTGCGCCTGCGATTCGGCGGCCTCATACGTCGAGCGCTGCGTGAACTGCGTGTCGTACATCCGCGCGTAGCCGTCCTCGATCAGCCGCAGGTTGAACGATGTGTCCGCGGATTCCGACTGCGAGGCGTAGACGAGCAGCCGATCGTAGGTGCCGCGACGGTCGGACTCGGAGTCCGTCTCGATGTAGATCTCCTCGCCGGCGAGGTGGTCCTCCGCGTAGGCGGTTGCATCGTTACCCCACGACGTGAGCCACGCTCGGCCGTCCGAATTATCGGGGATGCCCTCCCACTCGTCGGGGCTCGTCTCCGAGGCGCTCGTCTCGGGGGTATCGACGCCGAGCAGCCGGATCGTGTCCTGACTGCCGTCCGGCATCCGGACCTCCATCGTGTCGCCGTCGATCACCTGGATTACGTCGACGGTCCACGACGACTGCTGTTCCGGTTGGGCCGTCGCGGTCGGCGTGGGCGTGGGCGTCGCGGTCGGCGTTGGTGACGAGGTTGGAGTCGCCGTCGCGGTACTGGACGGCGTCGCTGTCGCAGCAGGAGCCACCGCTGGAGTTCCTGTCTCAGGTGATTCTGTGGTCGCAGTCTGCGTCTGCATTGGCGTCTGGTCGCCTGCTGCTGCTGGCGTCGTTGCTCCGGTAGTATTGGTCGTCGCGTTGGGGTCGGCTGTCGCCGAGGGAGTCGGTGCCTCGGTCGCGTTGGATTCGACAGTCGGGGTGGGCGTCGCCGTCGAGTCGACGTCGCCACAACCGGCCAACAGGAGCACGCAGACGAGCGCGAGGAGGGGCCATCGCATGATGGCCCACCTTTCGTGACACCGTAGTAGTGCCTTATTTCGAATTCGGTTCGATTGGCTAGGGACTGCGAAACCAGTGTGGGAGAAGGAGAGCGGATCGAGGGATGTCAGTTGGGCCGCTCAGTGCAGCGCCGAAAGTGCGGTCTTGAACTCGTCGTCGTCGAACTGCTCGGCGAGATCCGCGGTCTCGTCGCGAAGCTTGTCAATCTGGGCCAGCAGGTACTGGTACTGCGGGTCGTCCTCGAGCTCCTCGCGGTCGTGCTGGTTCTCGAGGGCGATCTGTTTGGAGATGGCCGCGAACAGCTCGCGGACGTTCTCGTCGTAGACGCGCCGGTGCAGGAGGTGGTCGACGAGCTCGTAGATGTCGTCCTCGCGGATGGGCTTCGTGATGTAGGCGTCGAAGCCCATGTCGACGACGTCGACGTCGGGCTCGACGGCGGTGACCATCGCGACCTGCACGTCGGGCTTGCGGTCCCGGAGGAGCGGGAGGACGGCGTCGCCGTCCATCCCGGGGAGCTGCCGGTCCAGCAGGACGATCTCGACGTCCTCGTCGAACTTCTCGAGGGCCTCCGACCCGTCGTGTGCGACCCGTACTGGGTAGTTCTGCTCCAGCCAGCCGCTGTACAGGTCCGCGAGTTCTGGCTCGTCCTCGACGACGAGAATGACGTCTTTGCTCATGGAAGGATGCGAACGGCGTTCGTGGTTTATGCACCGCAATGGACGGTAATAAATCTCTGGATGAATCCAGCACGTGACCGCGCGCCCCGATAGCCGGCCGGTAGGCGGCGACTAGGCGTGGCCGGCGACGGGGTCGCCCTCGCGTTCCAGCCGGTACTCGTCGGTCAGGAACGGTTCGTCGACGCCCTGGACGTCGACGACGTCGAGTGCGCTCACGGTCGCCGCGACGCCCAGTAGCCCGGCGAGGCTTGGCTCGGTCCGGCCCTCGTCGCCGCTGACGAGTTCCTTGATGTAGAGGCCGCCCTCCCCGTGGACGTCGACGGTCGCCGTGCGTGCGTCCTCGAGGTCGCCCTCGATGGAGAGGACCTGTCGCTCGCGGACGAGGTCGGCGCGGCGGTGGTCGACGCGGTGTGGGGTCCGCTGCTCGACGGTGACGCCGTCCAGTTCCGCGAGGGCGTCCTCGAAGTCGGCTTCTGACACGTCCTCGTCGAAGCGGACGGACGCGCGGTAGGTCTTCGAGGCGTCGTGCTCCTTGACGCGCTCGACCATCTCGTGGGAGGCGAACGCGAGGTCCTCGACCTCGGCTTTGCCGTCGGCCTGCGCTTCGACCTCGGCCTGCAGTTCGTCGAGGTCGGCGTCGCGGCGTCGGGGCTGTTTGACCTCGAGGACGAACGGCCGGCCAGGGCCGAGCATCAGCGCGTCGACGTCCTCGCGGCCGGCGCCGTGGAAGACCGCCTCTGTCCCGCGGAACGCGCTGAGGAACGGCGGCGCGACGAGCTCCTCGACGCTCTCGTCGAACTTCTCCCACTCCGTCTGGGGGATGTCCCGCTCGAGCTTCCGGTAGCGGCCGTAGATCGCGATGGAGTTGCGCTGGACCTCGACGCGGTCGTCCTCGAGGTCGAGCAGGAACTGGACGTCGGGGCGCTCGAAGTCGACGTCGGCGCCGAGTTTCCGGCCGACGCGGCGCCCCACCTCGCGGTTGACCTCGGTCTTCAGCTGCTCGCCGGCGTCCTCGTCGAAGCCGGCGTCGAGTCTGAGCAGGCGGTCGTTCTCCTCGAGCAGGGGTGGGACGCGCGTCCCGATCTGGTAGGTGTACAGCTCCGTGTCGCCGAGCGCTTCGACGACCCGGTCGGCCAGCTCGTCGAACCGCTCGCAGGTGCCCTCGCAGACCCAGCACTCGGCGTCGGGAGCCTCGAAGGGCTCGTCCTGGGCGAGGGCGACGGTGGTGCGGAGCGCCCGCCCCCGTTCGGCGTTGGTGAGCCCGAAGCTGCGGTCGGCGACGGGGCGGCCGAGACAGGAGTCGCAGAGCTGCCCCGTCGCCAGGAGCGCGCGGGCGCCGTCGATGAGGTCCGGATCCATACGCCACGGTCGGGCGGCCGACGGTAACACGCTTGCTATCTTGCTATCCCGGTCGGGCGGCGAACCCGAGCGGTCGGCGACCAACTCTGCCGTCGCCCCGAGATTCAACTACGAGGCCCGCTAACGACGATAGCATGACTCGGGAGTCCACCGGCGTCGGGAGCGCCCTCGGGGCGCGAACCGGCACCGGGCAGGGAGACAGCGACGCGGGACGGGGCGACCGACCGTGAGTGCAGCGTCGGTCGTCGACCGCGTCGACGCGTCGGTCACGAAGCCGGAGCTGGCGGTGTTCGTCTCCGGCGTCGCCAGCATGGGTCTGGAGATCCTCGCCGGCAGGGTCATCGCGCCGCAGTTCGGCAGCAGCATCTACACCTGGGGGACGATCATCGGCGTGTTCCTGGCGGCGCTGAGCGCGGGCTACTACCGCGGCGGGAAGCTCGCGGGCCGCGCGAACGACCGCCGGCTCGTCCGGTTGCTGCTCGGGACCGCGGGCTACGTGGCGATCGTCGTCTTCGCCGGCGAGTTGCTCGTCCGGTCGACGGTCGCCTTGCCGCTGCCGAGCCGTGCGGCGTCGCTGCCCGCCGTCGTGTTGCTGTTCGGGCCGCCGACGTACCTGCTGGGGTTCATCAGCCCTTACGCCGCCGAGCTCTCCGAGAAGCGCGGCATCGGCGAGGCGTCGGGCCACGTCTACGCCGTCGGCACCATCGGCAGCATCTTCGGCGCCTTCGGGACGACCTACCTGCTCGTCCCGACGTTCGGTATCGACGCCATCGCCTTCCTCTTCGGCGTCCTCCTCGTCGGGACGGCGGCGCTGCTGACGCTGCCGTCGCCGTCGCGGTCGTCGATCGTCGCGGTCGCATTCGCGCTCGTGCTGCTGGTCGCGGCCTTCAGCACAGGCTACGCGGGCGTCTCCGTCGACGGCCGGGTCGTCTACGAGACCCAGACCCAGTACCAGGAGCTGCGGGTCGCCGACATGGGCGACACCCGGACGCTGTACCTCGACGGCCAGCGGCACAGCGCGATGGACAAGAGCGCGCCGAACCGCCACGTCTTCGAGTACACCCGCTACTTCCACATGCCGTACCTGTTCGCGTCCGACCCCGACCAGATCGACCGGGTGCTGTTCGTCGGCGGCGGCGGGTTCACGGGGCCCAAGCGGTTCGCCGAGGAGTACAACGCGACCGTCGACGTCGTCGAGATCGACCCGGAGGTCATCAGCGTCGCGAAGGGGTACTTCCGCGTCGAGGAGTCCGAGCAGCTCAACATCCACCAGGGCGACGGCCGGCAGTACCTCCGGGACACCGAGACGGAGTACGACCTCATCGTCCTTGACGCCTACAAGAAGGACAAGGTCCCGTTCCACCTGACCACCGAGGAGTTCATGGAACTCTCTAGCGACCGCCTCTCCGAGGACGGCATGCTCATGGCGAACCTCATCTCGGCGCCCTCCGGGCCGGCCTCGCAGTTCTACCGCGCGGAGTACCGGACGATGGACCGCGTCTTCCCCAACGTCTACTCGTTCCCGACCTCGAACGCCAACGTCGTCCAGAACATCGAACTGGTGGCGACGAAGAACGACACCGTCGTCACCGAGGAGACGCTCCGCGAGCGCAACGAGCGCCGCGACATCGGCATCGACCTCTCCAGGGAGATCGACAGCTACCGGCGCGACGAGGACGTCGGCGACGCGCCGGTGCTCCGCGACGACTACGCGCCCGTCGACTCGCTGCTCGACCCGATGGTCGGCCAGCGGTACGTCATCGAGCAGACGAACGGGACGACGGCGAGCGGCTGAGGGACCGGTCGAACCGCTGGAGACCCCCGGACGTCCGGGCCGGCGATTCCGGACGCACGTACACTCCGCTGTCCGCTGCCGGTACTTTCATTCCTCGCGGGGGTCTCTGGTCGCTATGGACGTCTCCACCGGCATCGTCCTCGCGGCGGGCGAGGGGACGCGGCTCAGGCCGCTGACCCACAACCGCCCGAAGACGATGCTCCCCGCTGCGGATCGCCCCATTCTGGAACACGTACTCGACGTCCTCGTCGAGTGCGGCATCGACCAGCTCTGCGTCGTCGTCGGCTACCACCACGAGCGCGTCCAGGAGCACTTCGGCCACGCATACCGCGACGTTCCGATCACCTACGTCCACCAGCGCAAGCAGCTCGGGAGCGCCCACGCCCTGCTGCAGGCGAAGAACGAGGTCGAGGGCCCGATGCTCGTCCTCAACGGCGACCGCGTCATCGACGAGCGGATCGTCTCGGAGGTCACCGTCGGGTTCGACGGCACGCCGACGCTCGCCGTGATGGAGCACTCGACGCCGTCGAACTACGGCGCGGTCAAGGTCTCGAACGGCCGGCTGACCGAACTCGAAGAGCGGCCAGAGGCCGACACCTATCGGCTCATCAACGCCGGCGTCTACGCCTTCGACGAGTCGGTCTTCGACGCCATCCAGCGGACGCCCCGGCGCAGCGGCGAACTCCCGCTGCCCGACGTCATCGAGACGCTGCTCGACGACGGCGAGGTGCGGGCCGTCCAGACCGACGGCCTCTGGGTGGACGCGACGTACCCCTGGGACCTGCTGTTCCTGAAGCGGGAGCTGCTCGCCCGGGGGCGCGTCTCCCAGCCGGCCCGCGAGGGGAAGGTCTGGGTCGCGGATAGCGCGCGCGTCCACCGCGACGCGACGATCCAGGGACCCGCCGTCGTCGGCCCCGACACCGAGGTCGCCGCCGGCGCCGTCATCGGCCCCGACGTCGCCATCGGTCGCAACGGGACGATCGGCGCGAACGCCACCCTCGAGAACGTGCTGCTTGACGCCGACTGCCGCGTCGCCGCGGGCTCGACGATCGTCGACTGCGTCGCCGGCGCCGACGTGACGATCGGTGCGGGCTCGACCGTCCCGGGCGGCCCGAGCGACGTCCGGGTCGGGGACCGGGTCTTCGAGGACCAGAACATCGGCGCGGTGCTGGCCGACCGGGTTGAGGTCGGCGGCAACGTCTCGTTCCACCCGGGCGCGATGGTCGGGGCGAACGCGAACGTCGAGACGGGCGCGCAGGTGAGAGGGGCTGTCGACGAGGACGCGGAGGTGGTCCGCTGATGTGCGGCATCATCGGCTGCGTCGGCTGCGGCGACCAGACCCTGACGACGCTCGTCCACGGCCTCTCGAAGCTGGAGTACCGTGGCTACGACTCCGCGGGCGTGGCGCTCGTCGGCGACGACGGGCTGCAGGTCGTCAAGAAGGCCGGCGAGCTGGACTCGCTGCGCGGCGAACTGGACGCCCTGGAGGGCGTCTCGGGGACCCTCGGCGTCGGGCACACCCGCTGGAGCACGCACGGCCCGCCGACCGACGAGAACGCCCACCCCCACCAGGACTGCACGGGCGACGTCGGCGTCGTCCACAACGGCATCATCGAGAACTACCAGTCGCTGCGCGACGAACTCGAGTCCGCGGGCCACACCTTCGAGAGCGACACGGACACGGAGGTCGTCCCGCACCTCGTCGAGGAGGGCCTGGAGGACGGCCTGGACGCCGAGGCGGCGTTCCGCGAGGCCGTCTCGCGGCTGGACGGCGCGTTCGCGCTGGCCTGCGTCGTCGCCGGCAGCGACGCCGTCCTCGTCGCCCGCAACGACTCCCCGCTCGTGCTGGGGATCGACGACGGCGCGACGTACCTCGCCAGCGACGTCCCGGCGTTCCGGGAGTTCACCGACCGCGTCGTCTACCTCGACGACGGCGAGTTCGCGCGCCTCGACGCCGACGGCTGGCGCGTCTCGGACGTCAAGGGCGAGACCATCGAGAAGTCCGTCGAGACCGTCGAGTGGGACGCCGAAGACACCGGCAAGAGCGGCTACGACCACTTCATGCTGAAGGAGATCCACGAGCAGCCGCGCGCCCTCCGGCAGTGCCTGCAGGGCCGCGTCGACGAGCTCGGCGGGACGGTCACACTGGAGGAACTCGGCGACCTCGAGCCCGACCGGATTCATCTGGTCGCCGCGGGGACGAGCTATCACGCCGCGGTGTACGGCTCGCAGCTCCTCCAGGCCGACGGCGTGCCCGCCCAGGCGTTCTTCGCCCACGAGTACGCCTCCTCGCCACCGCCGGACACCGACGCGCTCGTCGTGGGCGTCTCCCAGAGCGGGGAGACGGCCGACACGCTGTCGGCGACGCGGACGGCGCGTCGCCACGGCGCCGAGACGCTCGCGCTCACCAACACCGTCGGGTCGACGATGGCCCGGGAGTGCGACCACGTCTGCTACATCCGCTCGGGGCCGGAGATCGGCGTCGCGGCGACGAAGACCTTCGCCGGCCAGCAGACCGCGCTCAACCTGCTGACGCAGGTGGCGACGCCCGGGCCCTCCGACCGCGACGTCATCGAGGCGCTGCGGGAGCTGCCGAGCGACACCCAGGAGATCCTCGACGAGTCCAACGCCGAGACGGTCGCCGAGGAACTGCTGGACAGCGACGCGTACTTCTTCATCGGCCGGGCGCTGAACTACCCGGTCGCCCTGGAGGGCGCCCTGAAGATGAAGGAGATCACCTACAAGCACGCCGAGGGGTTCGCCGCCGGCGAGCTGAAACACGGGCCGCTGGCGCTCGTGACCGGGAACACGCCGGTGTTCGCGACCGTCGTCGGCGACGGCGAGCTGGCACGGAAGACCATCGGGAACGTCAAGGAGGTCGAGGCGCGGGACGCGCCGGTCGTCGCCGTCACCGACGGCGTCTCGGACGTCAAGCGCTACGCCGACCACGTTCTCGAGGTCCCTGACACCCACCCCCGAACCGCGGCCATCCTGGCGAACGTGCAACTGCAGCTGGTGTCGTACTACACGGCGGCGAAGCTCGGGCGGTCGATCGACAAGCCGCGGAACCTCGCGAAGAGCGTCACCGTGGAGTAAGTCGGACGGTCTTCCCCGTCTTGGGGAGCAGCTGGCTGACATAGCGGAACTGATTCTCACTTTCTTCGAGCAAGTACGAAGGAGCGAGTAGCCGAGAGCAGCGTCAGTCGAAGCGGAAGGCGTCGACGGTTCGGACCGCATACAACGCCGAGAGCGCGCCCGTCGGAAGGGCGAGGACGGTCGTCAGGAGCGTTCCCGCGAGTCTGACGGTCGGTCGTGGGATGCCGAACCAGGATTCGAGGGCGTGGCCGACGAGCCCGCTGTGGCCGACGAGCGCGGGCAGAGCGACGATCACGATCACCGTCGAGAAGATCGCAAACGCGACCATGCTCGGGACGATGGCGCGGGTACTCCGGGAGAGCCGGACGGCCTGGAATCGCGGGAACGCGGCGCCGATACCGCTCGCGATCGGGCCGGCGGCCATCGCCAGGACGAGCGCGCTCGCCGATAGCGTCGCGACCGCCGAGAGCGGTCGGGGACTGGCGACGGCGAGCCCTGCGGTCGCCAGCACCGTCACGGGGACGCCGACGAGAGCGGCGGCGATGACGTGGCCGCCGACCAGGGCGCGGCCGGGATCGCGGCCCAACAGCGTCGCCGGGAGCACGGCGCCCTCGTTGCCGACGACGTTGAGCGGGAAGACGGCGCCCGTGACCCAGGCCCCACAGAGGACGATCCACAGTGGGAGCGCGCCGTCGACCGACCCGGTCTGGACGGTCGTCATGATCGGGTTGACGAGCAGGAAGAGCGGGTAGAGGACGAACGACAGCGAAACGGGTGCGCGGCGCGCCCGCCGGTAGTCCACCGCGACGACGCCAGCAATCGGTTGCGGGAGCAGAGCACCTAGTCGAGTGTCAAGCGTCGAGCCCTCCGTCGGCGCCGCCTCGTGTTCGATGTGAACCCCGTCGGCGTACCACAACAACGCCGCGAGCTGGGTGATCGCTGCAATACCGACCAGGAGAAGGCCGCCGCTCGCGAGGACCGCGCCGACGCTCCGACCGAGTGACGCGGCTGGCGCCGTTCCGACGAGCAGGAGGTCGCCGAACCAGGCGACCGGCGTCGGCTCGAGCAGCCGGTAGAGCGGTGCCAGGACGGTGTCGAACGATTCGGTGAAGATCACCCAGAAGTACACGACTCCGAGGAGAACGAATAGGAGCGTCCGGAGTCGCGTGAGGAGCTTCGACCGGACGCCCATGTTCCGGACGACGAGGGCCAGCAGGAAGCCGACGAGCAATGCCGTCGCCAGCACACACAGGACGGTCGCGACGGTGAGCGGCGCGGCGACCGGTGAGCCCGCGCCGACAGCGAAACTCAGGGCGCCGATCCCGGCCAGCAGGAGCGTCGGAACCCCCACTATCACTGCCTCGGTGAAGAGGAGCCCCCCGATCAGCTCTCGATGGGAGACGGTCGTCAACAACCCGTCGAGGTGGTCCGGTCGGAGCGCCGTGGAGTACGCTCGCAGCCCGCCGAAGCCGACGGCCAGCAGCCACACGTAGACGAGGCCGGTCCGGGCGAGGGTCACCGTCGTCGTGGCCGCGCCGTCGCCGATGCTGCGGCCGAACAGGAATCCGCCGAACGCGACGAGCGCGACCATGGGAATCGCG
This sequence comes from Natronomonas salina, assembly GCF_013391105.1. Taxonomy (NCBI): domain Archaea; kingdom Methanobacteriati; phylum Methanobacteriota; class Halobacteria; order Halobacteriales; family Natronomonadaceae; genus Natronomonas; species Natronomonas salina. The sequence continues at coordinate 3,462,370 of NZ_CP058335.1, read as the reverse complement.
AACAGCGCCATGAACGCGATCGCGACGAGCTGTGCCGGGTTCCCCCGGACGACGCGCCATCGGCGCCGAAGCTCGGTGCGGCCGATCGTCGAGACGTGCTGCCACTCGGTCATCGCGACCGGGCCTCCTGACGCATCGTCACGGCTCCGGCACCGCCGTTCGATCGGTCGTCACCGCGAGGAAGACGTCCTCCAGCGACGAGTCCTCGCCGCTCTCGAGGGCCGCCGTCAGCTCCGCCGGCGCACCCTCCGTGACGATTCGACCATCCGCGAGGACGCCGACCTCGTCGGCCAGCTCCTCGACGACGGGGAGGATGTGCGTCGACAGGAAGATCGTGTGGCCCTCGTCGGCGAGCTCGGCGATGACGTCCATCACGGTCCGGGCGGCACGCGGGTCGAGGCCGCTGGTGGGTTCGTCCAGGAAGAGCACGTCAGGCGCGTGGAGCAGCGCCTGTATCAGGCCGATCTTCTGGCGCATCCCCTTCGAGTAGTCGTCGATACGCTTGCCAGCGTCATCGGTCAGCCCGAAGCGGTCGAGCCATTGCTCGATGCGTCGGTCGGCCTCGTCGGACGGGATGTCTCGGAGCCGCGCGAAGTACGCCAGCTGCTCTCGGCCGGTGAGTTCGTCGAAGACGGGCGGGTCCTCGGGCAAGTAGCCGATGGCGTCACGGACGCCGTCGCGATCCGAGATGGGGACGCCCGTGATCGCTGCCTCGCCGGCGGTCGGACGGGTCAGCGTCGTCAGCATCCGCATGGTCGTGGTCTTGCCGGCGCCGTTGGGGCCGAGGAACCCGTAGACGGTTCCGTCCTCGATGGCGAGGTCGACGCCATCGACGGCCACGCTGGTACCGTAGTACTTCGTCAGTCCGGACGCGGCTATCGCAGGGTGTGGCATGTCTCTCGTGGGGTGAGTCGCCGCCACGGAGCGGGAGTGGAGGGCGGCGTAGTCGGGCGGGGTCGTCAGTATCGCCGATCGGTGGGCCGATCGGGAGCGACGCCTGGTGCATCCGCCCTGACGCCGGCCCGATAGAAGCCCGTTTCGGTCACCCCGACCGGGTTGCAGGAAAGCCAGACAGGGACCATCAGTTCCCGAGACCGGCGGTACTTTCAATAAGGGTATGTCCGTTTGTGGATGTGAATGAGCCTCAAAGGGGAGCAACGGCCGACCGCGATCTGTAACGCCTGCCAGCGACCGGTCGTCGACGCGACGACCGGCTACGATGGGGAACCGTACCACGTGGAGTGCGTCCGCAAGCTGCGATAACAACGACCGAGCCGAGAGACGCCGACTGGGAGCTCGGCGTTCGACGTATCCACGCGGTATCGACTGCAATCGACCCACACGATTTTTTCGCCGCCGCTGACCTCACTCAGCCGTCGGTAACCCACTCCGGCTCGGTGGCCGGCAGGAGATCCGGCGCGTCCTCGGTGTAGGTGACCGCGTTCTCGGACGTCCAGTCGACGGTGTACTGGTCGCCGTTCCGCTGGAACTGCTGCTTTGATGCCAGCGTCCAGCCGTCGATGCGGCCCTCGGCATCCAGAGAGAGGTCGCCCGTCTGCGGGACGCCGCGCCAGCCCTCCCAGAAGACCTCGGGGAGACCGTCGCCTGCGGGTCGGTTGCTCGAGAGCGCGAACGCGCCATCGGCGTTCCTGGTTGCGTCGGTCCAGCGGAACGTGACGTAGAAGTAGGGGATGGAGCCGCCGACCGCCCGTCGCGTCACGTGGGCGCGGTCGGCCGAGCGGTGGACGACGCCGTCGGCGTCCCGGAAGTGATGGACGCCGTCGGCACCGTAGCGTTCGGCTCCCCGAGCTGTCTCGATGTAGTAGTGTCCTGCTTCGACGTCCGCGGCCACGCGCTCGGTGGTTGTCGTCTCGTCCGTGCTGCCATCCGGCCGATGTTCGACGCGGGTGTCCGTAAGCGTCGCCGAGACGTAGGTGGACTTACTCACCTGCACGTCGTGGAAGCGGAGGAAGGCCTTCGGGTCGGGCATCCCGCCGGCGTCGACGCCGGGCGGCCACTCGCCGTCGAACTCGGGGGCCGACTCCGGGTCCGGTTCGACCGGCCAGTCGTGGTCGGCGTGAGGGTCGCCGTACTCCCCTTTCGCCGACGCGACCCCCGAGGCGTCGCCGTCGTCGCCACCGCTATCGAGGCTGTTACAGCCCCCGATGGCCAGCGTGGCGCCCGCGACGCCGAGGAAGGCTCGTCGGTTCATGGTTGCGCCATGTCACTACCAGGACGGTATAAGCTTACTTTAGGATATATTGTGTGAGCAAGTCGGAGACCGGAAACACAGCCAGCGGATTTGGAGCCGCTCTCGTGTCATTCCACCCGACCTGGGTGTTCTCACACAGGCCGCTGAGATAGTTCCAGCCGGTCGTGAATCGCGTTCTAATCTGTCCACAACAGTTGTGAGGCCCGCTTCGAGATACCGGGCAGTGAGTCTGCTGCCCTGGCTGCTCGATTGGCCGCCCACGCGGGCGCAGGTCGCCGTCTTCCTCCTCGTGTCGGCACTCAGCGTCGGTACCATCGCGATGATGGGCGGGGTGGCCGACGACCCCGCCAGCGAGAACGTCACTGTCGAGGATATCGACCTCGCAGTCAGCCTGAACGACGAAGCGAGCTACCCGGAGGGAGCCAACGGGACGGTCCAGACATGTTTCGCGAGCGGCACGCCGGGCGACTCCGTGAGCGTGCTGGGCGACGTGATCCTCGACGTTCCCGAGAGCGATGGTCGAGGGCGGTCCTCCGAGCGACAGCTGCGCGTCACGGTGAACCTCACCGAAATGTCGGAGACAACCGCCCAGACCGAGACCGGAACGGGAACGGTGCACAGCGACGTCTTCTGGCTGATCGACGACGACGAGACGCTCGCCGTCGGCGATACGGTAACGCTGCATGTGACGGTTCACGACGAGCGGGGACGGGTGGCCACCGCGACCGACAACGTCGTCGTCCAGGGAGATTCGCGCACCTACGACTGCTGACAGGTCGAATACGTCCCACGGTCTTGTTACTCTATGCCAAGGGCCCCATACCGGAAGTAGCCCCAAGAACCCAGGGACTTAACCAAGTGATAACAAAGCCGGTCCCGTCGAACTGCTGCGCTAATGGCGCATCCAGAAGTCGATTCTACGAGGTGGCGATTCGACACGTCCGGGCTCGTCGAGCGACTCGGCGGCCTCGGGCTGTTCGCGATCGTGGGGGTGGCGATCCTCGGCAACGCTGCGGGCGGCCCCGAATGGCTCGTCGCCTGGCACGTCACGGCCTCGGTCCTGCTGTTGACGGGGGTGCTGATCGTCGCCCAGTTCCTCCGCTCGGAGCCGACGGAGTTCCGGTCGGACCTCCAACCGTACCGCTTCGGCGCGCAGCTCGTGTTGCTCGTCGGGTTGCTGGGAATCACCTATCAGAGTCAGTCGCCAGGGTTCGGCCTCGGCATCGATCGCGCGATCGAGGCTACGATCATCTTCCTGGGGCTGGTCGCGTTCTGCGTGCTGGCTCGCGACCCGCGTCGGTACTCGGCCGTCCAGTGGCTGGTGATCGGCTGCGTGGCGACCGTCGTCGGCATCTTCTTCTATCACAGCGTCTCGATCGCCGAGGTCAGCTTCCGGTCGCGCCACCCGGTCTGGGCGGGATTCATCATGGCCGTCGGGCTGATCGTCCTGCCGCAATACCTCTCCAGAGAGCAGTTCCTGTGGGCAGTCAACCGCCTCGCTGCCGTCCTGGTTCTGCTCACGGTCCCAGTGTACGTCATCGGTGAATACACGCTGTTCGGCCTGTCGTTCACCTTCCACGGTGCGTACACGATCCCAGTGGTCGATCACGAGGTGCAGGCGACACGCTCGCTGTTCGTCAACCGCAACGCCTTCGCGGTGGTGGTGTTCACGGGCCTCGTCGCGGCCGTCTCCGAGGTCCACCGGTCGTACATTCGAGAGACGCCGACCTGGACGGTGGTCGTCCCGGCTGCGCTGCTGGCGATCAACGGCGTCGGCCTGGCAATCGCCTACGGGCGGGCGCTGTGGGTCATCACGCCGATGGCCGTCGGCGTCTATCTCGCGTACGTCGCCTTCGGACGTAGGGCGGTTCCGTTCGCCGTCGTCGGTGGCTTCGCGTACCTGGTGACGGGTATCGCCGCCGTCCACAACGGTATCATCCCGCTCCCGGAGGGCACGCCCACGCGGGCGGAACGCTGGTATCCATCGGTAGCTGCGATACTGGACCAGCCGTCGCTGCTGGGTGCGGGACTCGTCGACCCCGGCCAGGTCATCGCCGAGTACCACCCGACAGGCTCCTCGGGGAGCCCGCACAACTCCTATCTGACGATGGGGATCCGCGCCGGTCTCCTCGGCGGCATTGCGTACGTGCTCGTGATGCTCTCGAGTCTCCTGCACGGCATCCTCTGGGACCGGGACGTCGACGTGGCCGCCGGCGTGGCCATGCTCGCGCTCGCGGTCGGATTCACTGCCCACCAGCAGTTCGAGGCCTACACGCTGTTCAACTGGGCCAGCGGCACCGTCCTCGCGGTGCTCGTCTTCGGCTTCCTCGTCTTCGCCGGCGCGGACAGACCCTCGCGCACCTCGGCCTGAAAGGCGATTTCGCGAACGTCTGGTCTCCCCTATATGCTCGTTCAGTAATTGCCGAGTGGCCAGACAGCTGATGGCTAGTGGTTGAGTCGGTGATAGGCGTCGGATAACTGCCGTGACATACGGACAGCGTCGATTTACCGATTGCATACCTGCTGTATTGTGTACTTACCATTTGACATCCACCTCAACAATCTGACGGGTTTAATTACGGTCTGGGTCAAGCGATGGCAGTCAGACGGCCCTCCGGTTCCTCACGAGATCCCAATATGAACGGACTACACCTTCGATTCGGACCTGCATCGCTCACTGGCGCGTGGCGTCGCTTCCTCGTCGTTTCGATCGCCTTCCTGGTCGCCGGGAGCGTCCTGGCGCCCGTCGGGTTCAGCTCGACCGCACTCGCACAGGACAACCAGAACCAGATCACGTCGTGTACCGTAATCGACGAACCCGGCGACTACCAGCTCGCCAACGATATCACCGCGGACTCCCCGACCGAGTGCATCGAGGTCCGCGGTGTCGAAGCGACCATCGACGGCAACGGCAACGCCATCGTGGGACCGGGCGCGACCGGCGATCGCGATCCCCCGAATTCGGGGATCGTGGTGAACCAGAGCACGACGGGGACGGACCTGACGGTCCAGAACGTCAACATCGAGGGCTGGGACCACGCCCTCTTCACTGATTACGTCACTGGCCCGGTCACCGTCGAGTCATCCGAGATCAGGGACAACGGGGTCGGTGTCAGCGCCTCCTACGCCGACCAGACCACCATCACGGATACCGTCATCGAGGACAACGGTGTCGGGTTCATGGGCTCATCGCCCACTGGCGTCACCCTCTCCGAGGTCACCGTCCAGAACAACAATGGGTCCGGGTTCTCGACGACCGAGAGCCGCGACGTCGAGATCGAGTCGTCGACCTTCAGTGACAACGCTGGGGCGGGAATCATGGTGGGCGGCCGGGCGGGCACGTTCACGTTCAGCGACATCACGGTGACGGGCAACGAGAACCACGGGATCGGCGCGTTCGCGGACGGCGAGCGCATCACCATCGATGGTGCGACCGTCAGCGACAACGGCGGGACCGGCATCGGCGTCGCGTTCGACGCCCAGATCACGGACGCCGATATTCAGAACAACGGCGAACGCGGCCTGGCGCTCTCGGGGACCACCGACATCGAGAACACGCTCGTCGCGGGCAACGATGGCCGGGAGTTGGATGCACGGGACGGAAACGCCTCCGCGTCCGGGCTCACCATCGGCGATAGCGCGGCCGCAGCATTCTCGAACGAGTCTGTCGCACTCGAACCGGTCGAGCAGGACTCGCTCCCGGACCGGGCCGACGGCGATGCCGCCGGCGATGGGATGGCCGTCGAGGGTGACGTCGGGTCGGTCGACCTCGAACTCGGCGTGACGACGGGCGATGATACCGTCGACTTGTGGCGCCACGACGGCTCCGAGTGGTCGACCGTCGACACGGACATCCCGGTCTCCGACGGCAGCATCGTGGTGTCCGTCGGGAACGCCGGCACGTACGCGCCAGGGACGACTGCAGGCGAGGAGACGGCGACGCCGACCCAGACAGCCTCGCCGACGACGACATCGACTGCGACCGACTCAGGGCCGGCGCCCGCAGCGACCGAGACGCCCGGGTCGGGCCCAGGGCCCTCGAGTGACGGAAACGGTGATACGGATTCGACGCCGACGGCGACCGAGGCGGCGCCGTCGAACCCGAACCCGACGCCAATCACGACGGGGACGGCTGGCGTCGATACGGCGACGCCGGCTGCCACGGACGCGCCCGTGGAGACCGCCGTGGTAGGTGGAACTGATACGGCGACCGAAGATGGGGGCACAGATTCCACGGAGGGGACCGCGACCTCGACCGACGATGAGGATACTACGAACGGCGCGACGTCCCCGGAGCCAGCCGACGATACGGAGAACGACGGGCCCGGGTTCGGGCCGCTGGTCGCTATCGGCGCGCTGCTGGTGAGTGCGGTACTCGCTCGACGGCGCGAGTGAGGCTACTCCCGTCGTTCTGGGGGCTGGGGTGGTTCGAACGCGGCGATCGCTGCCTTACCCACGCGGGTCCTTGCTAATGCCGCTGCTGACCGAGTCTCCCGAGTTGCCAGCAGCGCGAGTCCGAGGAGAATCAGCCAGCCGCCGACAGCGCCGTCCGATGCGAGGGTCGTCACGATGCCGCCGAGTGCGACCAGGCCGAGGAGGACGCCGAGGACGAACAGTGGCGCCGACGTGACGATCGCAGCGAGTCGGGAGAGTCCGTCGGAGATTCCGGTCCGGTCGTCGATTCTACCGGCGACGGCGACGACCCGATCCAGAACCCTGAGCACGGGCCCGACCGTGTAGGTCTCCCGGAGGTCGATGACGATGACCTCGGGGTCGGGTTCGGCGAGGAACCACTGGACGAGTCGCGAGCCCCGGCCCCACCGCCCGAGCGTCGACTCGATGCCACGCGTGGCCCGGACCAACAGCGAGTTGTCGATGGCCCGTTGGAGTCGGCTACGGGTGGCGTCGAACCGCGAGGAGCCATCGGTCATGGTCTCGCGATGATCTCGCCGTCGAACTCGTACTCGTCGGTCGCGACCGTGAGCTCGCGGCCGAGTCGGACCGGGCGCCCGCCGTAGTAGGGCGTGTCGTCGACGGCTCGCGTCTCGAGGTCGAGCGTCGCCTGCAGGTCTGTGTGGGTGTCGTTGACCTGCGTCGTCTCGGTGTTCGTGATCTCCAGGACGGTCCCGTTGCCCACCTGCTGTTCGTCGCCCTCGGAGACGGCCTCAGCCAGGGGCGTCCGGACGGTCGTCTCGACGGTGACCGTCGTCGTCTGGCCGTCGAACTCGGGGGCGACGTCGCGTTCGACGACGCGTGAGCCAGTGCGAGTCACGTTGTTCGTGACCGTGTACGTGTCACCGACTCTGACGTGGCTGTCGGCGAACCGGAATCGCCCCTCGGATTCGGTGCCGTTGAGCGCGACGCGGAGATACGAGCGCGGGCCGGGCGTTCGGTGGACGTCGGTGATGTTCGCCGACGTGCCGTCGAGGTGGACTTCCTCGGTATCGAGCGCCGTGGCCGCGTCACCAGTCGCCAGCAGCGTCACGTGGAGCGTCCGTTCCTCGGGCTCGGAGTCCGAATCGGGCCCGGGCTCCGGCGTTGTTGCTGGGCTGTCGCCGACCACCAGTGCCGCCCCGGCGACGATGACGGCGACCGCGAAGAGCACGACCAGCGCGTCGACGATGTTCACACGACCGAAGAGCCGGCCTTCCTCGTCGAGGACCTCCATTGGGCGGGAGTGTTCGGCGACTCACAAACCAGTTTCGTTCGCCCTACGCGACTGCCAGCCCGCCGAGGACGGCCAGCGATCCGAGGGCGACACAGACCGCCCAGAAGGGGACGCGGGCGACGAACCGCATCAGCGCGTCGATGGTGAGGTAACCGACGACGGCACTGGAGGCCAGCGCGACGAGCGCCGCGAGTGGCGAGATGCCCGGGAGCCCGCCGTTGGACAGCAGGACCAGCAGGGCCGCGCCGACGCTTGCCGGGATGGAGAGCAGAAACGAGAGCCGCAGCGCGGTGGGGCCCTCGTAGCCACGGAGGAGCATCACCGAGACGGTCGTCCCGGAGCGGGAGATACCCGGCAGGATCGCGAAGCCCTGGAGGGCGCCGACGAGGAGCGTATCGCGGAACGTTGGCGTCTCCTTGCCCACGACGTCGATGGCCTCGGAGGCCCGCTGGAGCAGGCCGGTGGCGACCAGCAACGCGCCGATGAGCGCGATGAACAGCCCGCCAGCGAGGCCGGCTGCGGCCTCCCGGAGCGTGAAATACAGTGGGATGCCGACGAGGCCGGTCGCGACGCTGGCGAGGACGAGAAAGGTCGTATCGGCGTTCTCAGGTTCGAAGGCGCTCTGTGGGCGCCACCCCGGTGCGTTTCGGAGTGCGTCTGCGATGTCCTCGCGGTAGTAGGCGGCCGCGGAGGTGATGGTGCCTAGCTGGACGAATAGCGCGAGGTCGACCGCCACGGTGGGATCGACGTTGGTGACGAGCGTCGTGAACAGCGAGACGTTGCCCTGACTGGAGATGGGGAGCCACTCGAGGAGGCCCTGGAGGATGCCGACCAGCAGGGCGAAGACGAGATCCGCGCGGGTCACTATCCGTGGAGGGGGTCCGGGGGTAGAAAACCGACGTGGTTCGGTCGGCGCTCGATTCTGGCCAGCCCGAGTGGCCTCGTACTCGCCGGTGGCGTCGAACGGGCGGTGTCGTCGTTTCCGCCGTCGTTTGTGGGCGTTTCAGCAACGATGGGCCACACAGGGATTTTAACCCCTGACCGCGGAGAGAACGAACGATGAACTGCGAACGGGCCGTCCTCGTCGCGACGGTGACCATTCTCCTCGGCGTCACCATCGTTTCCGGCCCGCTCGTCGGCGTCTCCCTCACCACGTCGGAGGCCTTCGATCCCGGCTCCGGAACGATCGAGGCGTCCGTCACGGCGGCGCCAGAGACGGCGACACTCGAGCGTGGTTCCCACGGGGCCGGCGTCTACTATCTCCGTGCGGCTCCCATCGAGGTCGAGATCGAGGAGGCGTCCGGCCAGCCGTCGCTCACGTACGAACTGCTCGTGACCGAGCTGGGCCATACCGCATCCAGCATCACGTTCCTCGACGGCGATGCCGCGGGGACCGCCAGCCTCGAGTTCGACGCCTCGACGCTGGAGGCCGACCGCGTCGACGCCGAGGCCTACTCGGGCGTCTTGCGCGTGATCGCCAACGACGGCGACGGCGAGCGGGTCCTCGTCGAACGGAACGTGACCGTCGAGGTGGTCGAATGACACATCCGCCACAGCTGAGACGAGTCCTGCGGCGACTCCGTGCGGGGGGCCGCGACGTCTCGGTCGGTGATCTGCAGCGGGCGATCTTCGGCGATCGCCTCGGTACCATCGTCTTCCTGGCCGCGCTCGCGGTGTATCTGAGCTACTGGCGCATCGGGATGGTCATCACGGACACCTACACCGTCGCGAACACGCTGGTCGCCGTCTCGGAGGGCCACCTCCACGTCGAGCGTGCCGTCTACGGCCCCGGCCTGGACACACCCGGGATGGGCACACGGGATGGGCTAGCGTACGGGCGGAACTACGGGCAGGTCTTCCTCGCGCTGCCGTTCCTGTGGCTGCTCGAGGCCGTCGCGGCGGTCGCCGACCTCCGCGTCGCACTCGCCGCCCTCTGGGCGGGCCTGTTGTTGGGCGTGAGCCGTCTCGTCGGCGCGGAACTCGAGCGGTCGACGGCCGGGACGTACGTCGGGTGTGCGCTCGCGCTGCTGGTCTTCGCGAGCGTGGTGACCGGGGCGACCAGTATCGACGCCAGCCAGCATTATCTCATGGCGCTGCAGCTGCAGACGATGGTCGCAGCGGCGCTGGTGGGCGTCGTCTGCTATCGGTTCTTCACGTGGGCGTACGGTCGCCGTGTCGGGCTGGGCGGTGGCCTGGCCGCGAGTCTCGCGACACCGATCGGGTTCTGGGCACAGTTCCCGAAACGCCACGTCCTCGTCGCCCTCTGTGTCGTCACCACGATGGCCCTCCTCTATCGGAGTCGCGAGGGCGACGGCGTCGACACCCAGTATCGTGCCGCGGCGTACGTCCCCGTCGGCATCGCGGCCTGGGTCAGCGCCGCCGAAGGGATCGTCCTCCTGTTGGCGTTGCTGGCCATCGACGTCCCGACCGGCGGCCGGAGCATCCGGTCGCTCAGTACGGCAGGTGTCACGTGCGTTTTGGCGGTCACGCCCATGTTCGTCACCAACCTGTTCGTGACCGGGAATCCCGCCGAGCCGCCGCGGGCGCTCACCTACGGCGGTGGGGGCGGGTCCCTCGCCGAACGCGGCAGCGAGGCGACCGGCGGGAACGGGGGTGGTGGAGACACCGCCTCCGGATCAGGGACGGGCTCCGGATCAGGATCGGGCTCCACGGGCAGCTCGGGAGCTGGCGATGACAGCGGACTCCTGGGGTCGCTCGACCAGCTGGTGGACACACTCGTCGGCGGGTTCGATCTCGCGTTCGAACTCGTCGGTCGGGGATTCGATACCGCGACGATGGATGTCGGCCAGCTGTATCCGGTGTTCGTCCGTGGCGGCTACATCTCGACCGTGGCCAGCCGGGACGCCGGCGAGGCGATCCGGCTGTCGTTCCTGGAAGCGATGCCGCTGGCGGCCGTCCTCATCGCCGTGCCGGTCGTCGTTGCACGGAGCGATGTCCGGGCGCGACTGACGGCGCTGGGCGACAGACAATGCCTCTCCGCCCTCGGGACGGTCGACGCCTTCGCGGTCGTCTACGCGCTCGGGCTGACGCTCGTGTACCTCCCTCGACTCCCGCTGCACGCCACGATCACGGTGCGGTACCTGCTGCCGTTGTTCCCAATCGCACTGTACGGCCTGCTTCGACTGCCCGCCGTCCGCCGCGTCATCGACGAACAGAGCGTGACGTGTGCACTAACGTATCTGGGCGGTGTCTGCATCGGTGGCCAGCTTCTGGTCGTCTATCTGTGGTCGATCGACGCCGCGCGGGGCGAGGCGATGCAGGCACACGCTCTCGTCGGCCTCGCGGTCGCGGCACTGGTCGCGGGCTGGGCGGTCGTCGATGCGAGCGGCTCTCGGAACGATCGACTCGGGGCGATCGCGCTTGGATTGGCCGCGGCCGCGGGGACGGTCTTCCTCCTCTTGGCCGCCCTGTGGCACTTCGCGTTCGTCGGTGGACTCGCCTTCCCCATCTTCTGAGTGGTGGCCGGCGCCCGGGGAGAGCACATCGAATGTAGCAGTGATCGAGTCTCGAGAGGGACTCGTCGGGTGGTGCATCGCATTGTCCAAAGCGGGATTCGTTCACGTCACGATGACGTGGTACCCAATATCAATCCCCCTGACGAGCCTCAACCGGTGTGATACCGGAACCGACATCGAGAAGCTCCTCTCGAGTTCAGATGATAATAGAGGACACTACGTCGGCCAATTCCGCATCCATAAACCTTGGAGGAGGGAACGCTTATTATCCGAATCCGATTAGTCCGCGCCATGGATGCACATAGTCTGCCACCGCACATCGGAGGGTCGGCCGCGTGACCGTCGGTGACGAGGTCGTGGCGGCGCTGGCCGAGGCCGGCATCGATACCGTGTTCGGCATCCCCGGCAAGCAGACGCTGCCGCTGAACGAGGCGATGGCCGACCACGGCGTCCGGTACGTCGTCGCGCGCCACGAGACCGCGGTCAGCCACCAAGCATGGGGCTACGCGGAGACATCGGGACGCCCGGCCGCCACGGTCGTCATCCCCGGCCCCGGCGACATGAACGCCATGAACGGGCTGAAGAACGCGCGCAACGACTGCACGCCGCTCGTCCACGTCGCCGTCGAGACCGAACCGGACGTACGGGGCGGCGATGGCATCCACGAGACGCCGCCGGACACCTACGACAACGTGGTCAAGGAGAACGTCACCGTCGAACGGCCGCAGGCCGCCGCAGCGGAGGTCACCCAGGCGTTCCGCACCGCGACGACCGACCCGAAGGGCCCGGTCCGGGTCGGTATCCCAAAGGACTTCCTCGGAATGACGGTCCCTCTGGCGGTGCCGAGTGCCGACGGACCAACTGAGTCGTCGAAGCCAGGGCCGAGCGGCGTCGCGGAGGCCGTCGAGACGCTCGAGGCGTCCGACCTGCCGGTCGTCATCGCGGGTGGCGGCGTCCGTGCATCGGGCGCGACCGACGAGCTCGTCGCGGTCGCCGAACGGCTGGACGCACCCGTCGTCACGACCTACAAGGGGAAGGGGACGATTCCGGAGGATCACTCGCTTTCGGCCGGCGTCCTCTGTGGCGGGACCAGCCCCGATCTCGCGGCGCTGGTTGCGGAGTCCGACGCGGCGCTCACGGTCGGAACCGATTTCGACGCCGTCTGGACCGGCCAGTGGCGGTTCGACCTCCCTGCGGACCTGATCCACGTGACGCTGGACCCGGAGGACGTGGGGACCGGCTACGAGCCGTCGACAGCCATCGTCGCCGACGCCGGCCGGACGCTCGCCGAACTCGCCGAGCAACTTCCTCCGAGCGACGCGACGGGCGAGACGGAATCGGACGATCGAAACGGTGCCGACCGAGCCACCGGTGTCCGCGAGGCTGACGCGGCCCGCATCGACGACCTCCGCGACGACGACGAACCGCCGCTCACCTCGCCGTCTGCCCTCGCCGCGGTGCGAGCGGCGCTCCCACGGGATGTGACCGTGGCGGCCGACGCTGGCGGCTTCCGTATCTGGACGCTGGTGTCGTTTCCCGCGTACGGCCCGCGCTCCTACGTCAATCCCGGCTCCTGGGCGACCATGGGGACCGGACTTCCTTCCGCGATCGGTGCGAAGCTCGCGAATCCCGACGACGACGTACTCGCGCTGACGGGCGACGGAGGACTACTGATGTGCATCCACGAACTCCACACCCTCGCTGCGGAGGGCCTGGACGTGGTGGTCGTGGTCTTCTCGAATCAGGATTACGCCATCATCAGCGAGGAGGCCGAGCGGAGTTACGGGCTGGCCCCGATGGCCTACGGCTGGGACGATGCAGCGATCGACTTCACCGCCATCGCCGAGGGCATGGGCGTCCGTGCGACTCGCGCAGAGACACTGTCCGGGATCGAGACTGCCGTCGCGGACGCACTCGCCCACGACGACCCGGCGCTCATCGAGGTGCCGACGGACCCCGAAGAACCGCAAGCGAGCGAGTGGATGCGCGACGGCACCAGCTGAGCTGGCGTTCTGGTTGTCCAAGCCTTTCGGTACTCCTCAGGGGTGTCCGGCGGCGAGGAGACAACCCGGTGCCGGTCGCCACCGCTGACCGTACGCCAACGGTTAGAACTGCCGTTCGAAGTCGACTGGCTCCGAGACAGTGTAGTACGGCCCGCCGAGACGGCCGACAGTGGGGATCTTCTGCATATCGATCTCGCCGTCCGTTAGGATCGTCTCGTCGACGTGGACGTGCTGGACCTCGCCGAGGACCATGGTCCGGTCGCGGACGTCGAACGTCTCGAAGAGGGTACACTCCATGGTGACGACGGCGTCGGCGACGCGCGGCGGGTCGATGGTTCGACACGCTGCTCGCTCGACGCCGGCGACGTCGAACTCGCTTTCGTCCGCTGGGACGCTCTTCGAGGTGTGATCCATCGCCTCGATCAGCGGTTCGGTGACCACGTTCACCGCGAACGCCTCGGTGTCGAGTGCGTTCCGGACCGTGTCCTTCGGCCCGCCGTCGGAAGCCTGCGACGCGTTGAACTGGAGGAGGGGTTCGCTCGACCCGACGTATGTGTACGAAGTAAACTACCCCACCCTACTCCCTCGGCGCATACGCGCCTCGGTCCGTGAGGGTGGGGTTTTGATGTGGACTCCCGGCAATCAGTCTCCAGCAATAGGCTGGTGACTCTTGCCGTTCAACGTCCCACCATTCACACGCACGTCTACTGGTGCGTCTCCGCTCCCCGACTTGGGCGAGGACCGGAGTCTATGTGTTCGCTTCCGAGCGTACCGCATCCCGATGTTCTTTGCGCCGTTGTAGTCCGCGTTCGCTTCGTACCCGCACTTCTGGCAACAGAAGCGTTCTCCGTGGCGGTTGTCGTCGTGTGTGAACCCACAGTCCGTTCGAGAACAGCGTTGTGACGTGTGGTTCGGCTCGACCTGTTCCACGGAGATGTCGCGCTTAGGTGCCTTGTAGGAGACGTACTCGTAGAGGCGTCGGAACGCCCAAACGTGGTGCCACTCTGCCTGCGGAAACCGCTCGCGTATATCGGTCAGGTCCTCGAACACGATAATGTCGCAGTCGTGTTCGACAGCTTCCGTGACGAGTTCGTTTGCGACGGTGTGGATGTACTGTTTGCGCCACGCTTCTTCACGCTTCCCGAGGCGAAGGAGAGCATTGTGCGCGGGTTGCGTCCCACGCTCTTGCATCTCTCCCCGTCGTTTCTCGAACTCGCGGCACCAGTGGTCGTAGTCGTCTCCCTGCCAGAACCGCCCCGTGGAGGAAACGGCGAGGCTATTGACGCCGAGGTCGATACCAAGGACTGTTTGGTGCTCGGTATCTTCCGAAACCTCGGATGAATCGCCGTCTCGATCAGAGTCATACTTCCGAGTGGTGATGTGAAAGTAGAACTCGTCATCCACTGCGTCGTACTGGAGCGTACTCGCTCGGAACTCAAATTCCTCGGATAGCACGTACCGCTCATATGGCGTAGGGCTGTCTGAGGGAAGTTCAAAGTCGCACTCGACACGCCCGTTGATAGTCGAGAGCGAGACTTTGTTCCGGTAGAATGTGGCGCTTCGTTTGTCGTAGAGCATACTCCACGATGTGAACTCCGGTTGACTCACTCGCTTCCCCTGTTTCCACCGTTCGACACATCCGGTGACGGCTTGGACAGCGCGGCGGATGGCTTCTTGGACGAGGTTCGCGGTAAGTTCAGTTTCCTCACGGAGCTCGTCGTACAGAGCGTTTCGTGCGGTTGTGTTGGCCGTGACGCATTCGTTGTAGGAGTGATCGGACCAACAGAACTCAGCAGCACGGTTGGCACACTGAAGAAACTGCCGGGCGGATTCGTGGAGGTCGTCGCGGTGCTCGTCGGGAACGACGAGTTTGACAGGTGCGGTACGCCGGACCTCCATATTTCAGATTAGTAGTTCACGGTTGTTAAAGACCTGGGAGTCGGGCGGTCGTAGTATGCCGGTTGTATCGCACCATGTCGGTTTCCTCTCCGGCCTACTCGCTCACTGCGTTCGCTCCTTGAGGCCGGAGGCTCCACCTCGAAAGTGCTGAACGGGGCGAGGTTGTCCACCCCATCCTCGCCGACCGTGCTCACCCACGCGATCGGGCGGGGCGTGACAGTGCTCTTCACCAGCCGCGCGTTCTCTCGATCCGTCAACTCCGCAACAGCAAATTCGGGCATTGCCGACCGTTCGGTCGCCCGACGTATACCATCGGCGTTGCTGGAAACTCGAGCCATACAGGAGTGGCCAGTGAACCGTGAAGTACCGCAGAGACACGCCCCGAGGTACTCGCCTTGCCCCGCCTGTAGACCCGGGTCGCACTGACCGTTCGTATCAGAACCCCGAGGCGTGTGAGGGAGAGACGGCACCCCCTCGTTGCCCACTGAACTACAGGGAGAAAACGCCGGATAGAAACCCTGTGCCCGGCGTATTCTGGACCCACCGCTACTGAATAGTGGATAGCCCGGGATTCACCCGGGATTTCCTTGCTTTTCGGCTGGCCGGTTGTACAGAGAGGCGGTCTCCCGCAAGAATACGTGTGGTAGCGCGCTGTAGTTGCTCCCAGCGGAGGGGCGGTGCCGAGGGGGAGGTCGCCGCGATGGGCTGACGAGCGAAGGTGAACAGGAGGCAAGCGATCCCTGGGTAGACGATAGCTATCCGTGATATTCGGCGGGGAAGGTCGATAGCGCGATCGGTGATGGGGGGACGCCGCGGAGCGGGGAGAGTCGGCGGTGTGTTCGATCGAGGGGGCGATCGTACTACAGGGACTCGCCGTCCGGGGGTTTTGGGTGCGCGGAACCGGTGGGGTGAACTCGTTCCAGGAGAGTCGATATCGACAGATAGCAGGCTGCTAGCCAGGCATATCGAGCGAAGAGGGGCTATGACGACCGTCGAGGAAAGTGCCAGATAGCAGATAGTAATGGCGAATTCCAGGGAGCCGATACCAACTACAGGGACTCGCAGTCATGCGGTTTCGTCTCTGTATCGATTCCCATATGAGATACGATAGGTTCGGGAACCGTGGTTCAGACCCATCGCGCTGGGGCCGCTCACCACCGATTCTGAAACGGCCGTCCGAGACACCAGATTGCACAGCCCGGGGCATCCCCACCCCCGTACTACAGAACCCACAGTAGAACACGTCTTCCGGGGAATCACTCGCTGTAGTTCCAACATGGGAGATAGAACGTCGGTTCACACTCGACGTTGTGATCGAACGTATCAAGTTTTCGACTATGGATCGCCGAGGTCCTCACGGGGGGCCGGGTAGGGAGAACTGTCGGTGAGTCCGGGGGTGGCGATGGCGACGTCCTCGGAGCACATATTCACGCGACACGGGTTGCGGGACGGAGCAGTGGCTTCAGGACACCCGTTAGCGGCGGTGCCCGCGACGTGTTTGTCTGTCCCTGACGGGCGAGGGTCGTAGTGAGGCGTCCTTCGTGACGTGAGATGGCGTCGAGAGAGATCTACGAGCAGACGTTCGACGAAGACGGACAGCAGACCGACCAGAACACGTGTCCGGAGTGCAGCGGTCGCGTGACGACCAACGTCCACGAGACGGTCTGTGAGGACTGTGGGCTGGTCATCGACGACGAGCAGATCGACCACGGACCGGAGTGGCGAGAGTTCGACGACGACCGGACGGGCAAACGACGAACGGGGTCGCCGAACACGGTCGCACGGCACGACCGGGGCATCGGCACCGAGATCGGCTGGGACCGGGATAGCAACGGGCGGCAACTGGACTACAGCACGCGGCGTCGGCTCTCCAGACTGCGACGGGAGCACCGGCGGGCGAAGGTCGGCTCGAAGGCCGACAACAATCGAATCGCAGGGTTCGTCGACATCCGACGCATCATAAGTGCGCTGGGGTTGAGTCGAAGCGTCCGCGACCAAGCGTGTCAGCTGTTCCGGACGGCACAGGACGAGGGGCTGCTCTGCGGGCGCTCCATCGAGGCGATGGCGTCGGCCTGTGTCTACGCGGTGTGTCGACTCAACGAGCAACCGCGGACATTTGACGACATCGCCACCGTCTCGAAGCTCGGTGCGGAGCGAATACGTCATTGCTACGGCGTGCTGAATCGCGAGCTCGACCTTCCGGTGCCGCTGGCTGGGCCCACACACTACCTCCCGCAGATCGCCTCGGAACTCGACGCTCACAGCGAGACGGAGCGGCGAGCCCGGGAGTTACTCGAACGAGCGGACGACCGGCGCGTCGCGAACGGGAAGAAGCCGATGGGGGCCGCGGCGGGCGCACTGTACCTCGCTGGGCGGACGACGGGCGAGTACTTCGATCAGGACTCGGTCGCGGACGCGGCGGGCGTCTCGACGGTGACCGTCCGAGAGCGGTATCGCGACCTGGAAGACGTCCCGTGTGCTTGAACGCTCGTAGCGACGGGGGTGGCTCAATGGAAGCTGCCGGCTGATCGCTCCACTGAACGCTTAGAGAGTCCAGGTCCGCGACAGTACGGCGACACGGACGGCTCGAGAGGTGCCGCAGGCCGGATGCCGCAAAGCCGGATCGGAGGTGCAAGAGGGCACAAAACGGAGGAGAACTCGTCCGAGCGCTCCCTCCAGATGGGGTCATAGTCGGATGGATCGAGGGGTACTGTCGTTCACCCCTGTATAAACTCCCGGTTAATCGCGGGAATAGAATCTCGGTTGCATCCACGCACCCGTCAGATAGCTATGGATGCCAATGGAATGTCAGGTCACCGTCGATGGGGACGGCGCGCTACCGGGAGCTCGACCAGCGAACCGAGGTCCGTCCTGGAGTCCATGACGCCGAAGCGCGCTGGGTGTCCCAACACATGTTAGGGGACCTCGTCAACGCCGTTACCACGTCAGCCGACGACGAGCCGGAAACGCCGGCGTCTCCCAGCGACAGCACCCCGACGAGGGACCACGACACGCCACCAGTCGCGTCGTCGCAGTCTCCCGAAGCGACCGTCCAAGCGCTCCTGGACGAGCGTGGTGGCCGGATGTTCCAACAGGACGTCGTCGACAACACGGACTACTCGGCGGCGACCGTCAGCAGACTCCTCACCGAGATGGAGGCCGACGGGCAAATCACCCGCTACCGGAAGGACCGCCGCAAGGTCGTCGCGTATCCCGGCCTGGGTCCCGAGTCGGTCAAGCACGGTCAGTGACATCCTCCCCGCGCTGAAGCGCGAGGATTCCTTCGTAGGACATCGGGCCGGTCCATCAGCCCCCGAAGGCAACTTCCTCCCCGAAGGTCGTCGGTGGGTTGCATCACCAAGCGTACGCGCTTCCTCCCACGGTTGAATGGCGGTGCAGGGGCCGGGACAGATATCGACCTCGACGATGAGGACAGACGGCGCGTCGATGGCCCGCTCCAGGAGGTCGACAGGCACGGCCGGCCGACTGGCGCCGTGTACTATCGCTGTACGGTGTGTGGCTCGGAGGCGATGCGCCGACAGGACCTCGAGGACTGCTGTCCGGTCGCGCGGCGCTGAGCAATCCTCTCTGGAGAAACGTTCTCCCTCAATGTCACGTTCTCGCAGGATTTGCGTGCAGTTTTAGCAAGCTAAATCACACTAAATCAGATGATAAATTTCTGATATAACAATGTCGTTTGAGACATAGTTTGTGTGATATCTAGTCCGGTTAATGCTTCCTTGCTTCAATGACGTCGATGAAGTATGACGGAAGCTGTCGCAACGAGGTTGTCTCGTGTCTGTAGGAGCGGTCTTCCTACATGTGCTATCCGGAACGTGTCCGTCGATTCGACGCGTCTCGTCAGTCTCGCTCGTCTCTGCGTCGGGCTGCTTGTCGTCGGGCTGCTGGTCGGAATCTTCACTGCGCAGCCGGTGGCTGCACAGGCCGACAATCCCGTCTGTTCGGGCGAGTCAGGGGTACTGCCGAACATGATCGAGGGGATCGTCCAGTTGACGACGACACTGGGGCTGATGGGCCTGCTCGTCGTCTGGCAGATCGACGAGCTCGCCCAGATGTTCACGGTGCCGGCCGATCGGGTGGAATCCCTCAAGCGACACAAGTATCAAGCGGCGAAGTCCGCGGCCGTGTTGGTCCTGCTCGGTCCGACCTTCACCATCGCCGGGCAGTTGATGCAGTTGCCCGTCGCCCAGTGTGTCGACCTCGTCCCGTTCTAGGATGCGGCAGGTCGGCATCGCACTGAGTGTCGCGCTCCTGTTCGTCGCCTCTGCGACGGCCGTGGTCGGTGGTGACCCACCCAGGCCGGGGACGACCAACAGCTCGCTGTCCGAGAGCGAGGAGGCGACGCTGTGGGCACGCCAGCCCACCGAGGCGTACGTCTCGAACGACGCGTATCAGGAATCGTTCGGCGAGAACCGGACGACGATCCACCAGGTCGCCAACGGGACGGACCTGACGTTCACCGAGCCGCCGTCGACGGCCAGCCGCTGGACGCGCTTCGCTCACGGCGAGTTCGAGCCGGGCGACGCGAGCACCTCGCGGTACCCGCCGACGGCGAACACGACCAACGGCACCTACATCAAGGACGCCCACGCGACGATCTTCGCCGTCTCGCCGTCGACGCGGGCCCACGTGGCGCCTGGCGACGAACGGTTCTACGTCCCGACGGAGGGCGAGGTGCTGGGCCTCGTGGACTATCGGCTCGCTGGCTCGGGCGGTGGAGATCCGCTGCGGCTCTCCGACTCGATGCAGGTCGCCGGCCACGAGGTCTCGGAGACGCGGCTGTACGCCGACGGCGAAGCGATCGCCAACGGGTCGGGCAGTCACCGGCCGGCCCTCAAGTACGCGACCGACAGTGCGTCGAATCTGACCCTGGAGGCGGAGATCACGGTGACGATCGTCCCCGCGTCTGGCGGAGACGCGACCGTTGCGAACGGGACGATTCCCGCCAACGAGACGGGCACCGACGTCCTCACGGAGACGGTCACGGTCCGCGATACCATCGCGGTCGACCTCTACGACCTGCGGGCGTCGGTCCACTACGCTGAGTATCCGAGCGGGGAGACCGGCGTGTCGATCCACCAGACCGAGCCCTGGCAGGGGTACACGCTCGACGAGTCGGGCGACGAGAGAGTCCGAGGCGTCTGGCGGTTCTTCACCGCTCGCAACCCCGAGTGGGACCAGCTGGTCGAGTCCAATAGCACCGACTCGCGACAGGTCGACTCGGACGTCCTGCCGGTCTTCGTCCACGCCTATCCGTCGAAGCTGGGGCCGCGGGCGAAGCCGGAGCACGCGGGGCCGACGATCATCCGGACGTGGGGCGAACAGCGCCGTTCGCCCGCGGGAGCGTTGCCGGAGAACGTGACCGTCGACGTCGTCAACGAATCGTACGAGCCGACCTACGGGCTGGCCATCGAGTCCCGGGCCGTGGATACGGAGAACCTGACCGTCCACGGCATTGTCCACGGGACCAAAGCCAAGCTCCTCGGCCCGCTCGAGGACCGCGAGATACGCGAGAGCGACCTCACGACGGAGATCGTCGACGAGAACGAGAGCGGCATCACGGTCCTGGTGACGCTCCGGGAGGCCGAGTCGGGTGACCCAATCGTCCTCGCCGACGACGACCGCATTGCACCGATCGCGGACCTCGAACGCGAGGGGTACGTCGAGATCGACGGGCAGCGAGTGAAGACCAACGCGACCGGCGAGGCGGTCGTCCACCTCACCGAACAGGGTGTCTACACGGCGCGGTACGAACCCGCGTCGTGGCTGGATAGCTATCCCGTGTACGCCGGTGACTCGGCGATGGTGCGGTGGCACGCACTGGGGTCGATCGATGGGTGGCTGGAGCTGTTCGTCCGGACGGGGCTCTTGCTGGCTCCGTTTTTGGTGGTGTGGTATGCCGGGCGGCAGCTCGGTTCGATGTTCGAATGGAGGCGATACTGATGACGAAGCTTACACGACGCGACGTACTCGGTACCGTCGGAGCAGCCACAGTGTTGGCAGGCTGCTCGGAGAGTAGTTCAACCAGTTCAAGTGGCTTCACCGAGATCGCAGTCGAAGACCAGCAACTCGTCGTCGAGTTCGAGGAGTCACTCGAGGCGGAGACCATCTCCGTGATCGACCCGGCCGGTGAGTCGTTCGCTGAGACGTCCGTGGCCACAGGGGCATCTCGCGTTACGTTCGACATCTCGATGCCATACACGCCCGGTGAGTACCGTCTCGTCGCCGCTGCTGATGACGAGACGCTCGCCGAGACGACGCAGGTAATTCGGCCCGAGTTGGAGATCGTTGACGTCGGCGTCGGCGCGAACCGACTCGACGAGATGCCTGAATCGCTTGGGACAACGAAAGGTAGTCAGGCGGTAGTAGTGGTGGAGAATACAGGGAATGGTCCCGAGGCAATGCAGAAGATGCACTTCCTAGGGGACGTGCCCAATCCGAAGCAAGTAGAAGGTGATCGAACTGGGGTATGGGATCCGGAATCGGGCGGTCGAAGGTATGACCCATTAATAGTGAACGGTGGAGAACGAAGAACTTTCTTCAGCAGTACATTTCCATTCTTCTTCGAGGGGGATGGCATCCGATGCACTTCGACTCAGCAAGAGGGTACATTGACGGTCAAAATCCGTGGTGGGGTAAGTGGAACATCATCTGTACAATATAACGTCGAGTATTCAGCTTCAGACACCTACGATGGTTGCGAGATCTCCCTAAAGGAGGTGTCGTAGTTGGCCGAGATACCGTTTTCCGACTTCGGGATTAAGTGGTTTGAGGATATTGTCGACCAGATTACTGAGTGGTTCGTTGAAGAGTTGGTTACTGGGCTGCATGAAGCTTCTATCTCACTATTCGATACACCACTTCCAGAGGGCGAAGGCATTGATTTGATCTTTTCTCCACCGAGAGGGTCTGACGGTCTTTGGCAGAGCATCTACGAATCGACGGTTGCGGGTGAGACGACGTTCTTCGCTCTATTGATTCTCTTCCTCTGTGTCCAAGGACATCACTTCATCCGGATATTCAATTACGGGAGTGCCTACGAAGCTCGCAAAGCTCGTCGTTCATCTTGGGTAGGGGCATTCCTCATAATCACATGGTACTGGTTGGGGGTACTCGCTCTCTATTTCGTTCAAGGATTGACCGTAGGTTTACTGCCAGATATCGGCAAAGTCGGTGGAGTAGTCGCCGATATCCTCCCCCAGGCGGCCGGCACACCGGGGCTGACCCTCGTGATGGCCAGTTTAGGAGGGCTCGCGATGGTCGCGCTGAAGGCGTTGTTCATCATCCGGGAGTTGCTTCTGTACGTCTATCTGTACGGCATGCCGTTCGGCATCGCCATCGCGTACGGCAACCTGCCGGTCCTCTCGAACATCGCCCGGCGATTGATCGCCCAGTTCATTCCACTGGCCGCGTTGCCCCTGCCGGCAGCCATCCTCTTCCGTGGCTACGAACTGCTGTTCGCTGGCGACCACCAGCTCGAACTCGGCGGACAGTTCGCCCAGTACCTCGTGGTGATCTCGCTGCCGATCATCACCCTGTACGTCACCTGGAAGACGTTCAAGTTCGCCGCGCCGATGGCGTCTCGCGCAATCAGTGGCACGGGACGTGGTGCGGTCCTCGCGGGAACGGTCGCGACGGCTGGGTATCTGGCCGGGCCGACGGCAGCCGCAGCTGGCGCACGGTGGGGACCGACCGCGGCAGCGGGGTCGGCACTCGCCTCCCGGCAGTCGCAGTCGAACAGTTCGGAAGGGCAGGCCCAGGCAGCGGGACCAGGCGATGACGGTGACGGCAGCGGTGGCGGTGGCAGTGGTGGCATCCCCGAGTATCGGCGCTCAGAGAACGATCCTGGATACTACTAATGGCAGACGAACACAGCGCAGCAGCACGACGCATCATGAATCGCCTCGGGGAGGATACGCGCCTCCCCATCGTGAACATCCGCGAGGGTGACGTCGGCGTCCTCCTCGGATTCCCGGTCGCGGGCCTGTTCATCGGCGCCAGCACCGGCTTCGGCGCCCTCGCCATCACCCTCCTGTTCGTCGGGTTCGGGCTCGGCGTGGCCACCGTCTATGCGTCGCCACCGCACCTGACGGCCTGGGAGTGGCTCCGCATCGTCGGCCGCTATGTGTTCAAGCGGCCGCGAGTCACGCACAGCTATCGGGCCGACGACGCGAATCCATCGACGGAGGGTGGCTGGGTCGAGTACACGCCGTTCAGCGTCGACGAATCGACCCAGGAACTCACCAACGTCGAGCGGGCCTGGCCCGGGGCTGGTGCGATCGAGCGGACGGACGGGACGATGGAGGCGTTCGTCGAACTGGAGCCAGCGAACATGGACTTCGCGATGGCCGAGGACTGGCAGACCGTCCAGGAGCAAGCCGAGGAGTTCGCGAACAACGAACTCGACTTCCCGCTCACGTTCTACGCGACGACGCAGGCGTTCCCGGTCGAGCGATTGGTCGCACAACTCGACAGCCGGTTCGACGACCCGGACGTCGAATCCAACCCCGTGTTCCGTGAACTGCTCGGGGAGTACCTCGAGCAGCGACCGGCCGATCTCGCTGGCGCTCGGCAGTTCCACTTCTATCTCGGCGTCGAGGTCGACCGGATGGCGGTCTATCATCGCTACGAGGAGGAACTCACGCCAGGCGAGCAGCTCGTGCGGTTCCCCGTGATCGGGCCGCTGTTCAACCCATTCGTCACTCGACGGGAGGACTACTCGGAGGCCGAGCTCCGGGCGGCGATGTTCGAGAAGCTCGATGACCGCATCCGGACCGTGCGCACCGAGTTCGTCGAGAAGGTCCCCGGGTGGTCTGCGCGGCGATTGGATTCCGTCGAACTGTTCGTGCTGAACGCCGAGTTCTGGAACGGCGAAGAGTACTGTGAGGACGCGGCAGAGCGGCTCGTCCGCGAACAGCCGGTGCTCGACAACTCCGAGCGCGTCGATGCGGAGGTGGATGGATGACGGGCTCATTTGTGTTTCAGATCCAGGCACAGCAGCTGCTCGACTCGCTGCCGCCACTCGTCTCGACGGAGGGCCTGTTCGTCTACGGCCTCGGCAGCGTCGTCCTGCTGATCGCCGTGGCGAACCTGCTCTCGTGGTACCGCGAACGCAAACGTGACGACCCCGTGCTGGACGACCTGCTCGACGAGGAGACGCTGGAGGCGGCCGAGGTGGAGTATCGCGTCCTCGACGAACTGGCCGAACGCCAGCAGGACGTGATGGCGCCAGCGGCCATCGAGTGGGACACACGGACTGCCCGGGTCGGCGAGCAGTGGACCTCGACGCTGTACGTCGCCGAGTATCCGGACGCGCCGAACGACGGCTATCTCAGCGACCTGTTCGAGCTGACCGACGTCGAGTTTGATATCACGGCGCGTGTCGACCCGAGGAACCAGGCGCGAGCCCGGGACGAACTCCAGCGGGTCGCCGACGACCTCCAGGCCGAGGCCGACCTCGAGCGGACCGTGCGGAGTTCGTACCTCCAGGAGCGTGCGAACGCGGCGAGACAGACGTACACCGCGGTCGAGAACGGGCAGAAAGTCTTCGACCAGGAACTCGTCGTCACCGTCCGTGGAAACACGAGAGACGAGCTTCGCCAGTCGGTGAAGCAGGTCCGAGCCGCGCTTCGCGAAGAGCCAGCGCAACTGGAGCCGAAGACGGCTATCTGTACGCAGGATCTTGCCGTGCAATCGGCGGCACCGATCGGGCCGAGCAAGTTGGAAAGGAACGCTGTCGCATTGGGTGGCGCTGTCGGTGCCTTGCTGGCCTCGCCACAGGACGCCACGATTCTTGAGGAGGGTGGCGTCGAGTTCGGCGTTCACAAGGACACGCGCAGTCCGCTCGTCATCGACCCGTTCGCCCGCGAGGACGGCTATGCGATGTTCACCGTGGGCGATCCAGGGTCGGGGAAGTCCTTCGGTTCGAAACAGAACTTCATCCGGACGATCGAACAGGACCCCGACCGCATCGGCGTCATCCTCGAGCCGCTCAACAACTGGGCCGGTGTCGCAGAGGCGCTCGGTGGCCAACGCATCACGGTCGGTGGCACGCTCGGGTTGAACCCACTGGAGATCAAGCCCACGCCAGAGCACGTCCTGCAGGCGCGTGGCAATGATGCGAGTCCCCTGAAGGAGCGTCGGAACCGGGCTGTGAGTTTCTTCGAGAACTTCTTCGCCCACCGTGATATCGAATTGGGCGACCGCAGAACGACGCTGGAACTCGCGATTGACGAGGCGTACCAGCGGAAGGGCATCACCGAAGACGTGACGACGCACGACCGGGAGAGCCCGACCGTTCGAGACGTCCTCGACATCCTAGAGGAGATGAGCGAGAAACCTGAAGAGTACGTCGTCCGCGTCGAAGCGGAAAGTGAGAAGATCGAGACTGACGTCTTGTGGTTGCTCGACCAGTTGCGGCCCTTCGACGAGAACGGGCAGTTAGAGAACCTGGGACGGCACAGCGAGTTCGATATCCGGAATGAGGATCTCGTCTACCTCGATCTCCAGCAGCAAGGCGGTTCGATCGGCGGTCACACGAGTCTCCTGATGGAGTTGCTCATCACGCTCGTCTACGAGCGCGCCAAAGCCACGGACAAAGAGGTCGTTCTCGTCGTCGACGAGGCGCGATACATACTCTCCGATACGGCCACCTTGGAGCATCTGGAGACGATCTTCCGACATCATCGCCATCACGACCTCTCGATACGCCTCGTGACCCAGACCGTCGACGAGTTCTTCCAACAACCCGAGGCGGAGATGATTCTCGATCAGTGCGCCATCAAGCAGTTCCACAAGCTCGACGGCATGGACGAACAGTGGGCCGACGAGTTCGGCTTGAACTACGCGCAGATGCGATTCGTTCAGGACGCGGTCCCAGGGAGTGATGAGAAGGGGTATTCACAGGCGTTGCTCGGAATCGACGGGGAGTGGCGCGGCATGGAGGTTCGAGCATTACCGACTGAAAAGGCTGTCATTGACTATGAACCGCGTTCGAAGCAGGGTGTCGAGGATAATTTGCCACTCGAGGGGATTCGCCGCGGAGGAAAAGGTCCGTTAGCGGGAGACGACTAAACCTAATGCCCGTTACTGTTCACTGGCTGTTTGACAAACGGTGGCAGGCCTGGTGTATACGGTGCTGCATCAAAGTAGCAACTGATATAGAGGGTGATTAGATTTCGGGGAGCATTGAATACATCCGGATTCGACGACGTGCATGCTCCACAGATAAGGTGGACATCGAGTTGCCGATCAAAGTCTTCCTTATGAGCGGTCTCGCTGAGTCCGCAGGCGACACATTCTCGACTATCCCAGTCCCGAACCTTCTCACCTGACCTTAGACCCAAGATATGTGACGGAAGTCGGTCGCTGACGGCTGGTATCGTTCAATACCAGCAGAATCAGAGATTTCATGGTGAGCACTATCCAATTCAGATAGCGAAAAGTCGGTCGTCTATCCACCGGGTCCTAGCTACTACAGAGCAACGCCCTCTGTGAGTTTTCTAGCTGTACCAGGTCACATCAGCTCACGGATGGGTTGGAACCCCCCATCGAGAACAGTCGTATACTCCCCTGAAACAGCCGATTCTGATCATCGATAGTTCTGGTCACTACTGGAGTACAGCAGTGGTGTTCTGGTAGATAGTCCATCACCTGGGGGAGCCTTTCTTCCGGAATATCGTCCCTGTATTTCAATTGGCTGGGTGCGCGACATCGACATGGACCAGTCCTCAATTCTATACACACCATTCTCGATGATTTCTTCCGGCGATTCCACCAACAGTTCTTGTGGAGTCAACTGGATGTAGCTGTCCTCGATCTGAGTGCCAATATTGAGCCCACTATCGCGGCTGCCCCGTGGTGACCTTCAAGGGTGGCCAGTGTGTCCCAGTATGGATTGGCAACGACTAATCTGCCCTATTGAAGATTATCTTGCCCATTTAGTTGGACAGAAAGGAAAGGGGAAGTATTAATTTGATGTATGAACAAGCTAAGTCCTCATGACCCCTGGACGAAAAGAAGGGAATAAATCGTTTTACAAGAACCAATGAAGTTGGGACTGTATATTGGGACACATTCAGACCCCGTGAGCAATATAGCCCCTGTTCTTAACGGATGGTCGGATATATTAAAAAACACCTCAATAGAAGTTGAGTTATATGGAGGCGCCTCAGTTCCAAAATCTTTAGAATCCAAATACAATTATATAAAACAAGAACGTCGATCGGATCAGCTACCACACAAGATAATACGAGGGTATCAATATACTCGGGATTACATCCGAGATCACAAACCAGACGCGGTTATGCAGGTCTGGAAATATGCAACTCATGCACCAGGCGTTGCACTCGCCGGAAGAAGATGCGGCGTCCCAGCAATTGGCCGATTTACTGGAGACACGTTTAATGAATATCGGGGAATATCATATCCCAAACGCATTGGGATCTTCGGACTAAATAATGTCAGTGCTCGTTTCCCACTACATCTTTTTGATAAAATAATCGCCCTTGGACCTTACGGTGAATCTCAAATTATCAAGAGAGGGGTTTCAAAGACTGATGTGGTTATTCTTCCACCACCAAAGCCATCCGACAACCGGTTTAATTCTCAATATTCCACCTCTGAATACCGGGATAAGCTTAATTTACCCCATCATAAGAAAATATTCCTCTATGTTGGACGAATGAGTTACCACAAAGGATTGGCATTTCTTTGTGAAGCTATAAACGAATTATCATCACTGGACCAGTATATGTTCTTATTGGTTGGAACGGGTCCGTATGAATCGGTGATTAATCGTGAATTCGATAATAATCATGTACGTGCGTTGGGGCGAGTTCCTTATGAAGAGATCGATCAGTATTACAAAGCTGCAGATTGCTATCTACACCCCTCAGAATATGAAGGTATTCCACTCGTGATTCTTGAAGCATTAGCTTGTGGCACACCAATTCTAGCTCGTAGTGCCGGTGACATTCCTTTTGTGACAAGCAACATCATACACTCTCCAAACGAGCTCGCATCTGCAATTGCCAATGAAAACTATACAAATACCTGGAAGAATAAAAAGCTATTTGAAAAACCCGAACAACGGCGAAGGTTGACAAAAATGATAACTAATACGGCTGATAAATATTGAAATAAGACCACAACTACATAATAACATCCTCTTGCTTCCAGTAACAAATCCTCATACACGGTGGTTTTTTTAATCTGACTGAAGAATTTTATGGGCTTATTTACCCGAGAAAAGACACCCTAGTTATGACCAGCTGTCAGATAGTTATAGAGGGAAAGGCAGTCGCGGTATTGCTACCGTTGGGACTACCAAGAGAACCAAATATGGAATCCGTTTAGTCAAGAACATTGTTGAACTACATGTCCCAATTTCGAAAGTACTCTATTTCTAATCAACGGGCCCAGAAGTTCCGAATCTGCCGCGCCAAGACCATTTGAAATGAGTTTCGTCATCACTAGACGTACATATTTTAACCCCGCGGAAAAGGCCTTATCCCTCATGAGGTTAGGTTTCAGAACAGGTAAAGGCGACGACAGCGATACATCTCACGAAACCCGTTCTATGTACACAATACTGCTCTATGACGAAGGTGCTCAGGGGAAAACTGAGCTTGGGGGAGGACAACTTTCTCGGCTCTCACTCATGGAACGATTGAGTAAGGACTTCAACCCCATTCTTCTTACATCAGAGAACGGCGTGCTCGCCGAAGAAGCAAGAAAACGAGGAATCAGCGTACTGGTAAAGAACATCACTGAGTCGCAGAATCGATTCACCAGATCAGAACTTCAGGCGAGTCCGCACCTCGCAATCTTATCGAGTTTATCCCTTGCGAAAGCAACGATTCGACTTCGACAAATCATTCGAGAAATCGATCCAGACATCATTCATCCTAACGAGAACCTCTCGCGTGTACTTACCGTTGCCGCCACTGTCGGGATGGACGTTCCCTGTGTTATGCACATCGATGGAGAGTGGGATTCGTCGTACATCGACGCACTCATGCGCCGACTATATGTCCGCTCGTTCGACCGTCTCATAGCGGTATCTGATGAGGTAGGGGATGCATTCGGGGACGACAACCGTCCCGCCAACATTCAGACGATATACCCAGGTATCGAACTCGATCGGTTTGAGAACGTTGGAGAGCCTACTGAACCATTACCCAATCCGGACGAACGTCTCGTACTCACCTCGGTCGGAGCGCTGATTCCAATCAAAGGACACGAGACGTTGCTCCATGCTCTTTCAGGATTGGATTTAGAATTCGTTCTCTACATCGTCGGAACAGGACCCCTTAAATCGTATCTCGAATCGTTGGTCCGAAATCTTGGCATCTCGGATGAAGTGCACTTTCTTGGATTCCGCGAAGATGTCCCAGAGATTTACGCCCAAACTGACATTGCCGTAACTCCGTCATTGTCAGAAGCATTCCCGCGAGTCGTCCTCGAGGCAATGGCGTCATCTATCCCGGTAGTGGCCTCGGATGTAGGGGGAATCGGCGAAGCCATCAATGATGATCGGACCGGAATCCTGGTTCCACCGAAGAATTCCGATGCGTTCGCCTCTGCCATCTCTAATCTCGCGAAAGATCCTGACCGACGGCAACGGATGGGTATAGCGGGGCGCGAGCGAGTCGCAGAAAGGTTCGCGTTTGAACGTGGTGTCGAGCAGGTTGAAGCCGTTTACCGAGATCTGATTCAGTCGCGGGGATAACCCCAAGTCCCTCCATTTACAATACTCTCACTCTGACACCCGGATAAATGCCAATATGTAGCCCTTCAATACATTCCCTTACATCGCTAACGAGCTAAGTACCTTGGTAGATTGACGGATTAGATTCGTGGCATCAAGGAGGAGATATTCGAATATCTTTGAGAATTCGCCGACCAGACGAGTCAGGACTGACGTGTCATTGGCTATTGCCTTCAGAATGACATCCCGTAAACCTTCGATTCGTAATGGATGGACAAGGAGATTGGCATGGACAAACTAACTCGAAACACCAGCATTAACAACCATATTACCCATTATTATATAATTTATTTATAGTGGTAAAAATATTTTTATAAAATTTCTTTAATATTTTCGTATTTATTGGGCGCCTATAATAGCAGCTCGTAGAGCCTTTTGTATTGACTAGCAATCTTCTGCCAAGAATACATTTCTGCTACTCTTCGAGGGTTCAAATCATGGTCTTCAAAAAGGATTCGGTTCAGATTGTTTATCCATTCCTCTTTTTTCAGGGTTTGGCAGAGGATCCCTCCATCTTGGCCAATTAGGTTTGAATGATTACCCCCATCCAGAGCAAGCACGGGAGTCCCTGAAGCTATCGACTCTAAAACGACCATTCCAAACCCTTCGTTCTCTCCAGGACATACGGTCACGGCCGCTTTGGCATATAACCCTCTAAGCTCCTCCCAGGGGACATGTCCTAAGAAATCTACATTCTCCGGCGCGTCTTTCTCTAGTTCAGCCTGAAGAGGGCCAGTCCCTGCTATATTGAAAGAGAGGTCTGAGAATTCACGAGCGATTGCAATCATCATTTCTGGATGTTTTTGATCGCAAAGCCGGCCAACAAACAGAACCTGGTCTTCATGGGTTGGAGATGCTTGAGGGGTGAATTTTCCAAGATCAACACCGTTGGGAATAACCTTATTGACAGTTGCATCGATAGTGTCCTCAGCCCAACTTTTCACATAGGGGCTGACGGCAGTCACCTGATCTGCATTCTTGCAAAGAGTTTTGTTCAAAGCAATTTGTTGTGGGGATGTTGGAGCTGCATGAAGCGTATGGACCCACGCCGCTCCACGGTGCGCAGTAAGTTTTCCAAACCTGTCCCGGGATGCTGGCCCAGTGTGGATAATATCATATCTCCCAGTATAAGCCCGTAAAAATTGTACGGCTTTCCAAATGATTGTCGCGTCAGCTGGGATTATATATACATTGGAAATCGTTTCTTGAAGACTGTTTTGACTGCTGTTGACAAACGCTATTAATTCGTAGCCATCAAGATGTTTCGAGACCTCCCGATGGACTGATTGTACCGGATTTGGTAAATCCAAACGTCTGGGATAGAATACTCGCGGGGGACTCATTGGTGAAGTTCTATAACTTCAAGAGGTAAATATTACATCATAAGCAACTCCAGACATATCATTTAAGTCCGTTGAATGGGTCGCCGCGGTGATAGCCCTTTAATCGAACCAATTGCACCCGCTCAATGGTCGTTACACGGTCCACTCTTTCTCGTATTTGGCATTAATCTCCTGACCAGTCATGTTAGACTTTTATATTTACACTCCCTATCTCTAGGTTTCAGCATATATCCGAGGACAATTGCCTGCATAGAGGAGGTAACCCCGACTCCGAAAAAGAGCGTACTTTCGAATAACATGTATCCCAAAAATCCAACTGCAATTGCGGCAGGGAAAATGTTGCTCTGCGGATCGCGCATAGATTTAAGTATCGGATAATAATAGAAATATAGATTCATTAGTAATCCAATTAGGCCAAATCTCATTATTGCGTGATAATATGCGTTGTGAATTCCTTTACCCACAAACCGTGAATCTCTTATATGAGGTTCTAGCAGGATTGGGGGATGTACGAAACCTTTCCCCAGGATGAGATCAACCATAGACATTCTGGACAAAACTATTCTTGTTGAATCCCAAATTATCAGACGTCCACTAAACTGAACCGACGATAGAATTGATGGCTGGGGAAAGATACTCATGAAAACGAACAGAATGACTATTAGTAATCCGAAGTAAAGAGAAACGCCAATTGAGGCCATTCGCCGACTAATGACTTGATCTGCTGCAATGACACCTAGCGCCAGAAGGAGAGCTAATAGGGCTGTTCGAGAACGACTGAAGTACAGGCCTATTGAAGAAATAAAAACAATCAACAATGGCTGCCAATCCTTCGTTTCTTTATACTCATTAAATGATGCCATTATAGATACCATCGTCACAATACCAAGTGTATTTGGATTATTAAATACCGACCTCATTATATGGGGTCGCCATGGTGTGAGTTTGAGAATTGTCAGGTCAATACCGCCACTTAGAATCAGTATAACGCCTATGCTACTAATTATCGCACCTAACCTCCCGATAATTTGGCAAAATTGAAACCAGCTACATATTTGCTGAATAAGGAAGATGTTCACAATGAGTATTACTCCAACATATACCGGAAATACCAATAAGGATGAAGGCAGCTCAGGAGTAATAACCAACGCTATCGAAAATAATGCTATTAAACTAAAGACTCCTATGGTAGCCCAATATTGTCCTCGTAGCACCCAATCACCCCGATATAGAAGCCACGTGAATGTAAGGATATACCCTACTATCATTACCTGTCTCCCTATAGATTGAAATATATCAAATTGAGTTTGAGACAATGCTGAGAGAGATAATAACGTAACAACCACAGCTGCCCCCCGATTCATACCGACTCTGTCATCCTTAAGGGTTAATATAGATGTGGATTCTCTGTAGACTAGGCAACGTAAATCACATTCTCAGAAATGTCTGAGCAAATAACGATTGTTCGTTACCATCCTATCTGGAGAATTCAATCTAATATACAGATCGATTAGTGGTGGTGAATAAAAAGTCACTGTAAACCGAATCTTGTACAATATAGAACCCCGGATATTGATAGTACTCCCGCTATGAACATACTCCAAGTCAGCAAATACTACTATCCGACAATTGGTGGCGTTGAAGACGTCGTCCAAACGATAGCGGAGGGACTCTCTCAAAGTCAATGGACTGTCCGTGTTCTCACATCCAGAGAATTCGGTATCGGCTATTCTAACGATGTCAATGATATTTCGGTCTATCGTACAAGCAGCCTAGGTGAACTCATGTCAGTCCCTATTGCGCCGGCCTTCCCACTTCGGATCTATCAACACACAGATTGGGCTGACATTGTCCACCTCCATTTACCCAATCCGCTCAGTGTCGTCTCACAGACTATTGCCGACCCTAGTTCTTCCAAACTCATAGCCACGTATCACAGTGACATTGTAAAACAACGTTCCGCGGCGAAGTTCTATCGCCCTCTTCTTGATAGCTTCCTTGCGCGCACCGATCGCATAATTGTGACCTCACCGTCCCTTCTGGAACACTCCAAAGTCCTTGCGCCCTATCGGGACAAGTGCGAGATTGTTCCACCCACGGTGGACTTGGACGCGATAGACCGCTTAGATGCACTTTCTTCCGATGAAATATTGGTGGATAGAGGCGCGGTTATACTATTCGTTGGGCGACTCGTCTACTACAAGGGCCTTGAGCACCTGATTGATGCAATGAAAAATGTCGACGCGACGCTCCTTGTAGCTGGTTCTGGGCCCCGTCGAGCTGCATTGGTTAAACAAGCAAAAAATGAAGGCGTAGCCAATCGCGTGAGATTCCTAGGCAGAATCACTGACGATCGATTACACCAGCTCTATGAACAGGCCGACGTCTTCGTCCTCCCTTCAGTTGAACCGAGCGAGGCATTTGGCATTGTTCAGCTCGAAGCGATGGCCCACGAGACGCCAGTCATCAATACCTCACTTCCCACAGGCGTCCCATGGGTCAGCAAGGATGGAGAGACCGGTCTGACCGTCCCTCCTCGCGATTCGTCCGCCTTATCGAAAGCAATCAATGAACTGCTTTCGAACCCAGATCGTCGTCGTGAACTCGGTAGAAATGGCCGGCGGCGAGTCCAGAGGCACTTCACGCACGAAGTAGCTACGTCAAAGGTAGAGCAAATCTACTGCGACGTGTTTGGCAACTGATTCGGTTCAAGACTGCAGAGAGTATAGTTGTGAGTACGCCCCATCTTGCGATATGAGGGATCCATGATCACCCGATTCGACGATCCTGCCATTCTCCATTGCATAGATACAATCAGCGTCCGTAATGGTCGATAGTCGGTGAGCAATCACCAGCATAGCATAGTCGCGTTCCATCGCCTCGATGCCATCATGTACCTCTTTCTCAAGAGAAGTGTCCAAATCACTGGTCGCTTCGTCAAGAATTAGGAGGTCCGCGTCCTTCAATAGCGCCCGTGCGATGGCTACACGTTGCCTTTGTCCGCCCGATAATCGAACCCCTTGGTCACCTAGCGTTGTATCGTACCCGTCCGGAAGTTCATCCAAAAACTCGGTTACTCGCGCGATCTCGCAAACTTCTTGGATTTCCTTCTGCGTCGCGGCGCGGTGTCCAACGGTAATGTTCCTTCTGAGCGTGTCGTTGAAGATGTGGGGGTTCTGCCGGACGATGGAGACGTGGGAGCGCCATTCGTCAATGTCGAATTCCGCTAGCGGGATGCCATCAGCCGTAATTTTCCCCGAGTTCGGTTCGTACATCCGGGCCAATAGTGAAGCAATAGTCGACTTCCCAGCGCCAGACGGCCCGACAAATGCGATGAAATCACCGCGCTCCACATCGAAGGAGACCTCCCTAAGGACCGGTTCGTCGGCAGAGTCGTAGGTAAACCATACCTTATGGAATTCGACTCGGTCGACGGGTGCCTGTACAGACTGCGAACCGCCTTCCACCTCTCGGTTCGATTCTAGCTTGTCAAGGAACCGTTGCGTCCGTACGAGATGAGGTAACTCGCTTTCCATCCGGTAAATATGTTTATTCACGTTACTGACCCGTGGACCTAGCTGATACATAGCGAAGAGGAATACACCGAGTTCACCGACATTCATCGCCGAGAAAGTTAGGGCGAAGTAGATGAGTACAAAAACCGTTACCGCCACCGTTAGGTTGTAGAAGCTGCTCATCGCCTCCTCATTGCGCTGTAACTTAATGCGATACCGTTCAAACTTGTCAGCTGCCTCCGAGAAACCCTCGCGAAGTTCATCACCGATCCCGAACAGTTTTACCGCGCGTACACCTTGTGTTCCGGCTTGGGCTCGGGACTGAATACCCTCCTTAGCGTCGGCCACCTCGTCACCAAGAGAATATCCTGTGTCAAGGACATTTCTGAAGAGAAACGTTACGCCGCCAAGAAAAATCCCTGTAATAATCGTCAATAGTGGCGAGAGGTAGAGCGCTAGTGCGATGTATATCAGCGCCAGCAAGCCCTGCTCAAACGCTTGTAGCGTGTATCTGATTACGAATCCTGCATACTCCGCCTGCGTTACAATGGCATTCAATATCTCGTCGGAGCCTTGCTCATCGAAGTATGCCACATCAGCATCTAGCGCACTATTGAATGACGCCTCCTGTAAGTACCGTACGTATCGGGTCTCTAAAGCCGCTCGGAACCAACGGACTAAGAACGTCATCGTATAACGTGTAGTCATCACGCTCGCGACCCCAATGATCAGATAACCCAGCGTAAATGGAATGCCCAAGAATTCATAGAGACCCATAAACACACTAAGTAATCCGTCAGCTTCTGCAATACCCCCAGACGACTGAGATAGCTCAACGATAGGCATGATGAAACTCAATCCGAAGCCCTCGAGGACTGCTGCAAATACGCCTAAAACAAGAATGGCGGCGGAGAATCCCGGTTGAAACTTCGCAACCTGATATAGCGCGCGCCCCTTTTCCCTCCACGAAATATCGAGATTATCTGTGTCGTTCATTAGTACAGAAGGATCACCGGAGGGCTTCCCTTACGTCCCTCAGTGATCCATGAGCGTAAAATAGCGTCGGTCTAAACAGTGTACCTAAAACCAGAATATTTGGTTTCATATTATTTACTGTATATTGGGTCCACTTGGTAGTACCTCCCAAAATTGTTGGGCAATAATCTTCAAATCGAACCACAATGATTGTCGTCTGATGTACTCTATGTCGAGTCGAAGTTTCTCCTTCGGTTGAAACCCGGTGACGCCATTAATCTGTGCCAGTCCAGTCAAACCGGGTTTCACGAACCACCGCCGGCGCCATGCTACAGCATCCGATTCCATATTCGTCTCCAATTCGGGTCGCTCGGGTCGTGGACCGACCACACTCATATCACCAATCAGAATCGACCAAAGCTGTGGGATTTCGTCAAAATGAGTTCGACGCAAGAACCGGCCAATCCGGGTGACTCGTGGGTCAAAGTTGCCGTTATCTTCGTCGCTGATCTTTGCTCCACTTATCGATTCTGCGTCCTCCACCATACTCCGAAATTTGTACACACTGAACATATCTCCGAAGGCTGCAGTTCGGGCCTGTTGATACAATACAGGCCCGCCGTCGTCTAGTTTGATAGCCAAAGCAATAACCAGCATCACTGGCACCGTAGCAATCAATCCAAAAATCGAGAAAACTACGTCGAAGGTCCGCTTCAACAGGTGGTCCACCGTGTCCCAGGGCTCGAGGTCCACGTCCACCAGCTCTCCGCTCCCAAACCCGTTCGTCAACACCGAGTCCGCGTGCTCGCGGTGGACCTTCACCGTTACACCGTGCTCGTAACACGCGTCGAGCGTCCCGAAGAACTCGGCCCGGTCCGCTCGAGAGAACGCCAGGAACGCGGTGTCGACATCGTATTCAACCAGTGCCTCGTCGAGCCGCGAGAGCCCCCCCAACCGGTCAAGTTCGCGGAGCCGTGGCCTGGCGTCAGCCTCGTCTACCAGCTCCTCCATTACGGAACCTCCGTCAGTCACATAGGCCTGCGAGTACTCGTCTGAGCTGATTGTCGAGTGCGACAGCGGCGAGACGTAGCCGATGACGGGGCTCTCCGCAGCCGCCAGGACGGCCTCCATCGCCTCTGTATCGTCACCGATGATGATCACTCGGCTGTTCTCGCCGTTCGGCCTTCGTCGAATCAGCACAAACCAGGTGGGCAGCACGACGAACAGAATCCCGCAGGTTATCACAAGCGTTGACCGAGGCAACCGGTGTGACCAATTGAAGTACCCGAGCGTCGCGAGAATACAGCCCGCGACGACGGTCCGCTTGTCTGCCAGCGTGACGGTGTCGAGGACGCGTCTCGGTCGCGGCTTGTATAGCGGGAGGAAACAGACGACGAATACCGTCGCCGCCACCCACAATACCGTTGTCAGCGGCCCATATGAGAGCGTCACAGGATCGAGCCGCCAGAAGACCGGGACATACGTCGTGAATACCGACTGCATCACCGGCTGATTGGCTACGACTACGGCCAACATGGAGAGTCCCGCGACCCCCACTATGCTCCCAACTCGATAGGGCCACCCTGTTCGCATCCTTAGCAGTTAACTGTATCCTGACCGAATAAACGCTGCGCTGGAGTCAGTCCCTGACGTTCCCTTGAAATATCTCTCCGAGGGTAAATTATGAACTAGAATGCCAACCCGATGAACATTTCTCTCCGATTAAATACTAAGCACATCAGTCTGACAAGCGCGCGTCTTCGACGGCTCGTACCACTCGCGATTTTCCCGGTACCTTCCAGCTAACTTCGTGTTGGCCTCCCCCATGAGGTGCTCGGGCTGTAGTTGAGCAGCTCCTAATCCTTCGTGGTGTCATTGGAGGTGTAGTCGGTGTCGTAGCGTTGGGCGGACTCCAGGTCGGGCGCCAGCTGATTGCGGATTTCGTTGACGAGCGTCCGAATCTGGATGTTATTCGTCGAACTGATGTTCATAGCCCCACCATCGCCGGCGTCAGACTCGAGCAGCGTCCTGTGGACCTTTAGAACGTCGTCAATGGATGTGAGTCTCTCGTCTGAGTCCCATCACCGTATACGACCAGTGACTGGCCGTTCAGACACCGCGAGACAAAGTTCAATATGGCCATGATTGGGTGGACCCACAGCCCGTAGACGATGAAGTACTGCAGCGCGACCGCTGGATGTCGTACACCTCGTGTTAGGCGCAGGCGCAGCACTCGGCAGCGAGCTTCGAGGCGCCGCGCGGCGAGACGAGCATCGTCGGGCCAGTCTTCAAAAACGGGGGGGTACTCCTCGCGGCCGCCGTAGACCGACGACGAAGAGGTTATCACAAAGCACTCGAGAGCTGCGTCAAGAAGGTTGAGCGTCTCATTGTCCTTCATCTCATTTTACTCTCGCGGCGCCTCGACATTCGGCCGTATCCCTGCCTTCGCGGCCTGATGATGTATGTAGGCAACCTCCTCAACGTGTTCCTCAATCAGATCAGCGTCGCAAATATTCCCATTGACGAACTCATAGTCGCTACCCATCTCTGCTGCCGTCTCATGGTTGATCTCGATGGTATGTTCCTTGATCCAAAGATCGTTGAACAGGTCCATCGCCTCGATGACAGTCACGTCGTAGCCATTTGAGAGGATTGTCTCCGGATGGGATCCACCGATGGAGCCAGCCCCATCCACGTCGAGAACGTACATACTCCTGCAATCGGCAGAAGCCGTGAAAATCGATTGGAAGAAATGCACCAATAGTCGCCCATCGAGTAGAACAATTCGGATCTGTAATAAAACCGAAAGTAGAGCAAAATCCTGGATTAAAGGGCGAGCTGAGTTCACACCACTCAAAACAGCCAAACAGATTGCACTCGAATCAACTGAAACGACCTGAGTCGAAACGGACCACTATGTACTGGGGGTAACTCCCTTGACAATCGTATTCGGGTCCGGAAGGTGGTTGATATCATCGAAGTCGTGGTTGATGAGGATGGTTTCGACCTCGTCGAGTTCTGCATCGTCGTGGACCTCAACGTAACAGAGCTGGCACGCATCCAGGCACTCCCCCAGCCCATCGAGGACCTTCAGTTCGTGGCCTTCGACGTCGATCTTCATGACATCCGGGGTTGGTGCGTCAACTGACTCTCCGCGCTTAATCTGCACTGTATCGCCGTCCTGTTCACCATCCGAGACGAGACTCCGAGTCCCGGTATTCCCCGTCTTCGCGAGGGTCTTCTCGCCATCTTCGTCACTCAGCGCGAACGAGTGCACGTTCACATCTACGTCGTTCAGGGCTTCATTCTCCCGCAGAATCGAGCGGGCCTTCTCACCGGGTTCGAAGGCGTGGACGTCCAGGTCCTGTTCAGCTGCCAGCATCGAGTAAATGCCCTGGTTTGCACCCACATCCCAGAATACCTTGCCTTCATCCACATTCTTCACGAAGTCCTCCATGACGACCGTCTCGCTGATGCCGATTGCACGCGACGCCGACTCCTGATTCGCGATCGTCCACTCAATCTCGACGTCATCTACTTTGATCTGGCTCGTGTCCTTGATCTGGGTGAAGACGGGCCGTTTAATCTTGTAGAGGTACCAATCGGTAACACCGCGTTGGACTTCCGAGAGACCGCCTTCCGAGTAGAGTTCGACAGGACGAATTGACATCGTACGCGGGAAGTTCTTGGCGTCCGTATTTAACCCGTAACTCGGTTCACAGCTTCAACCGTACCTACTCCAGACAGGAGTCAATTAACGTCCGTATAGCACCGGTTTCACGACTGAAACCGAGCATCGGTCGCCCGCGATTCGAAGATATCTCCAAGGTCTACAGGAGAGGGGATGGTTGACGGTCTTCGACACGTCAGTTCACGTGGAAGAAGGTGTTCGTCGGGAATCACCACGTATCAATGCTTATTGGTGGACTTCCTGTAGGAGTAGCCGTGCTCCAGCGAAAGGCTGCCATCCTGAAAGACTCCCTGCTGCAGGAAGGGCCGCTCGCTGCCCTGAAACGGATCGCGAACCACATCCTGATCCATAACCCTGCCAGCCCCTATCTGAAGGCCGCTCTGGGAAAGGAACTCCATCTGAAGCTCTTCATGTATCTGCGGCTGGGCTACTGGCCACAGATCAAGAATCCACGCACCTTCAACGAGAAGGTTGCTCATCGCAAACTCTACGAGGACAACGAGCTATTCTCGACCGTCGAGGACAAGTGGCAGGTCAGAGACTACGTCGCCGAGAAGGTCGGGGAAGACTTCCTGCCAGAACTCTACCACGTCACTGACGACCCCGAAGACATTCCGTTCGATGAACTACCCGAGTCGTTCGTCGTGAAGCCGAACCACATGGCGGGGCCGATCATCTTCGTCGAAGAAGGGGACACAGTCCCCAGAGAGGAGATCAAGGCGAAAGGTCGGGAGTGGCTCGAGACGACGCATAACGTGATGAAAGAAGAGTCCTGGTACTGGGATATCGAACCCCGCATCCTGTTCGAAGAGTACCTTCAGAACGAGGACGACGACGTTCCACCTGATTACAAGTTCTTCGTTTTCCACGGAGAGGTCGAGTACGTACAGGTAGACCTGGACCGGTATTCCGATCACAAACGACGGTTCTACGATAGAGACTGGAACCCCCAGGAGTTCAAAAGAGGCTATCCTCTGGCCCCGGTGACAGAGAAACCAGACACGTTCGACGATATGGTCGAGATAGCCGAGACGCTGGGCGAAGATCTCGACTTCATCCGCATAGACCTCTACGACATCGATGGCGAACGAATCGCCTTCGGCGAGATGACTGTCGGGCCAGGTTCAGGCGTCGGTGACTTCGAACCTGAAGAAATCGATCACCACTTCGGGGAACTCTGGTAACCATCTACGAAGCCGCTGTAGTCTCCGGACAATCCTATCCCCGATTGAAATAGAGAAAGTCGTTGAAATTAGGTCGGCTCCTCCTTTGGTCCCTGTACACCCGCTCTCAACGGTCTCTATAGCATTTCAGCGCCTGAATCCATCTGGAATCGGGAGTACCTATTTACAGTTCGGACGACTACTCCAGGGTAATGACAGACGATACGAATGATGAGGCATTTGAAAACTCCCCTGTCGATATTGATAGTTCTAAAGCTGTAGAGTACACGACGGAATATGGAGAAGAGGGCTCGAAAGCAACCCGAAATCCAGAAGACGATCTCAGCCAAACGTTCGTAACCCTTGAGGAGAAGGAGGGGATTCCATTCGACGAAATCCAAGAGGACCCGATTCTCCGAGAGATCGGGAACACGCCACTGGTGGCACACCCGGAGAACGAACAGATCGTCGCCAAGGTAGAGCGGGAGAACCCGACGCTCTCACATAAGGACCGCATCGGTCCCGGGATGATCCTCGGACTCCGCCAGATGGGCGAGCTCGAACCCGGACAACGTATCGTTGAGGCGAGCTCTGGCAACACGGCCGGCGCGGTCGCACTCGCAGCGAATCGGCTCGACCACCCCTGTACCATCGTCATGCGCGAGACGACCTCACCGGTGAAGGTCGGGTTCGTGAAAGCCCTCGGCGCCGAGATCGTGACGACGCCGGACGTCGGCCACGAACACGACTACTACTACCAGACAGTGGCCGAGCGCTACGCCCAAGAGCACGACGCGGTGTATCTCAACCAGTACGGACGCCCCCTGAATCGCCACATCCACTACGAGTGGACGGGCCCCGAGTTGTACCAACAGATCAAGAACGACGACGTCACCCACATCGT
Organism: Natronomonas salina; assembly: GCF_013391105.1. Taxonomy (NCBI): domain Archaea; kingdom Methanobacteriati; phylum Methanobacteriota; class Halobacteria; order Halobacteriales; family Natronomonadaceae; genus Natronomonas; species Natronomonas salina. The sequence goes on along the minus strand of NZ_CP058335.1, from coordinate 3,420,730 downwards.
CGGCGCGATGGGAACGTGCGGTCTCCTGACGGGCGTGGCTGAATACTTCAAGGAGGTCGCACCGCACATCCAGATCGTCGGCGTCGACGGCGAGGACTCGAACATCTCTCGAGAATTCCACGACGAAGAACTGGGCGACTACAACGTTGATGTCGAAGGCCTCGGGCAGTGGCGTGTCTCGGCGTCCGCGAATCTCGACGTGATGGACGACATCCGGTCGGTCTCGGACTCGATCGCGGTCTCACGAGCGAAGCACGAGGCAGCCGACAACGGAATGTTGATGGGACCGAGTTCGGGTGCCGCGATGGAGGTCGCCCAAGCCATCACGCAGGAAGACGACGACGCCAACGTGGTCACGTTCATCCACGACGGAGCCGAACAGTACTTCCACGAAGTCGACGGCTGGTAGGCGACGACGATCCTGTTTCAGAGGACGGGGAGATTATCGGCCACGGTCGTCCGGAATCCACTCGAGAGGCCGAACAACGAGACGAAGTATACCGTTGCCCCCAAGACGGTGAGTGCGACACCGACAGCGAAGATATCCGGGAGGAACTGCCGCGGGATATACACCACGACACTCATCATGCCCGCTGCAACGGCCTGCCGGGCGAGTTCGCCACCCGGGATGGGGACACCGTCGATAATCGCTCGCACGTGTCGATACGAGATCACCAGCGCAGCCACGGCTGAGACAACGGTCGCGACAGCGGCGCCGTACCATCCGTAGAGGTACACCAACACGAGGTTGAGCGACAGGTTCACGACGACGAATGCAGCGTTCGCCCGGAACGCCAGGTCCGGGCGATCGATGCCGTTCAGGACGGTGAGCAACTGGTCGGCGTAGTTGTAGACGAGTCGCGAGAGGACGAGCAACACCAAGATGTAGTGGCCTCTGGGGAACTCGTTGCCGTAGACGTACAGGACCAGATCACCGATGATGACGGCACCCACGAGGCCAGGGATCAGGAACAGTCCGGAGAACGCGATACTCTTCTCGAGGAGTGACCGCACCTCCTCGGCGTTGCCTGCACTCGAGAGCTTGCTGAACTCGGGAAAGAGCGTCTGACCAAGCACGGCGCCGAAGACGGCGAGTAGCGACGCCAGGTTCCACGAGACCTCGTAGATGCCGATGAGATTGACGGAGACGAAGAGTCCCAGGACGATCGTGTCCATGCTGGTGAAGGTTCGTGAGCTGAGCGTCCCCAGCCATGCGAATTTGGCGTAGCCGAACAGGTCGTCAAAATGCTCCCGGTCGGGGCGTTTCGGTGTGAGATCGACGATATAGACCAGGCCGATGAACGCTGCGATGATCGCGCCCAGCCCATAGCCGAAGAGGATGCCGCCGAGGCTGAATCCCAAGACGACAGCCGCAATCTGGACGACGCTTCGAATACCGATATCCACCGGCCGCAAGAGAGCTGCGTAGTGGACGAGATGCTGTCCGTGAAGGACGCCGGTCGCGAGCGACAGCAGCGAGACCGACCACGTCAGCGCGATGATGCTGTACGTCGCAGTCGTCCCGATGTATGAGTCGACGTAGCCCTGCGCAGTGACCAACACTGCGGAGAGGAACAGGAGAATTGCAACGAGGATGCCAGCGCCAGCGACGACGTATTCGCTCGTTTCGCCGGTTTCACTCGCCCGTTTGATGACCGCGGAGCGAACCCCCATCACGGCGATCGTCTTCAGCCAGATGACAACCGCGATGATGAGTGCGTACGTCCCGAAGACACCCGAGCCCAACAGCTGGGTGATGACGACGGTCGCAACGAAGCCGCCAACGGAGGTGACGATCTTCGAGACGAAGTTGACGAACGATATCTGTCCAAGCCTCATAACTAGGGGACCGCTCAGAGAGAGTGTGTGGCAGTGCGATGCGGCGTTATTTAGTCCCTCTCATCTTTTCGGGGCTCACGGATCGTCTGCCACGATCAATCAAGTAGCGCTCGCTTGACCCGTCTTCCAGCCGTGTACAGTGGCTTTCCACCGAGGGCGACACCAAGATACAGCCAGAACGTGAATTCGAACGGATAGAGCCGAACCGCGCGAAACAGGAAGCGACGCGCGTCCGCAAAATGCCCCGTCCGCAGCGCGTTGTATGCGCCGACTCTGAAGGCCGCCCACGCCAGCATCTTGCGTTCGAATACGCGACCGTATTCAGCAGCGAGTGGGCGATATTTCTCGAGAAACAGTGGATACGCTTCGTCGCGAATCGTCGAGAAATCGTCGCTGATCTGTTCGTGGTCGGCCTGCTGGATGACCGTCAGCGATTCGTCGACGGCGACGAACGCCCAGTTCTGGGAGAGAGACGGACGTACCACTCCATGTCCTGCCAGCTCGGGAAGCGTGAATCCGGGAGGCCGACCTCCTCGATGGCCTCGGCCCTCACGAGCACCGTCGAGTACGAACCGACGACGTTCCGACAGAGCAACGTCTTCGTGAGATCGCCGGATTCGGTCGGGACGTGCTCACGTTTCGTCTCGCCGTCCGCATCGACGTACCGCATTCCGGTGTATGCGACACCGGCGTTCTCGCCCCATACCCGGATGGCTTCGACCTGCGTCCGTAGTTTCTCCGGTGCCCAGCGATCATCGTCATCGAGGAACGCGATGAACTCGCCCGTGGCGGCTTCGATACCCGTGGCTCTGGCTGCAGCTGCCCCCTGGTTGTCGTCGTGGCGAAGGACACGCACGTCCTCGAACGTATCCAGGTCCATCTCGCGGATTCGAGGTTCGATCGGCTCCGGTGAGCAGTCGTCGACGAGGACGAGCTCGATGGACTCGTAGGTCTGCTCTCGAACCGTCTCGACGGCGCCGGTCACCAGCTCCGGTCGGCCGTAGGTCGGGATGACGACGCTGACGAGTGGGGCGTCCGTATCGGCCATCTTACTCCGCGTAGCCGAGATCCCGGAGCCGCTCTTTGACGTCCTCGTCCATGTCGGCCTCGACCATCGACTCAGAGTTCGCTCGGACCGCCTGTTTGTGTTCGTCGAGCACCTCGCTCAACCGTTCGACGACCTCGGGATGCTCGTCGAAGACGTTCTGCCGTTCCTCAGGGTCGTCGGTGAGGTGGTAGAGTTCGTCACCGGAGTTGCGCTGGATGAGCTTCCACTCGTGATCCCGGTAGGCAAACCGCTGTTCGTCCTCGCGGTTCCCCCAGTCAGCGACGATGTGGGTACGTGGCCAGTCGTCGTCCTCAAGCAACGACCGTAGTGAGTAGCCATCGAAGGCCTCTGGCTGCTCGAGACCCGCGTAGTCGACGAGCGTCGCTGGAACGTCCTGCAGGCCGACGAGGTCGTCATGGCGGCCCGACCCATCGACGCCCGCGAGGACGAGCGGGACGTGCAGTACCTCGTCGTAGAACGTGGCGTAGTGGCTGAACCGGCCGTGGTCCTGGAACTCCTCGCCGTGGTCAGCCGTGACTGCGATGAGTGGATCATCACCCCACGCGCCTCGGATTCCACTGACGAGACGGCCGATCTCGGCGTCGTTGAACCGGATCTCCGCGTCGTACAGATCGATGATGTCCTGCCGCTCCGCCTCGGTCACGTTCTCCGGCTCCTCGATCATCTTCCGGCGAAGCTTGATCGACTCGGTCTCAGAGATGGGGTCGTCCCGGAACTCCCGTTGGTATCGCTCGGGCGGGACGTATGGGTGGTGAACGTCCATGTAATGAACCCAGAGGAACCGCGACTCGGCGTCCTCGGTCTCCTCGACCCATTCCAGCGCACGGTCGGTGGTATCGTCAGCCGACTCGTAGGCGGAGCCGATGTTCACGCCAGCCTGTCGCTCGGCGGTATCGAACGCCGACGCGAGGAACTGATAGATGGCGCCATTCTGGTCGAGATTGTCCTTGACGAACTGGCGGAGTCGCGCAGTCGCCGAGGGGTCCGTCTTCGAGTCGTAAAACGTGTCGAACCCGCGGTCGTAATCGAAGTCCGCACTGAGATAGAGGTTCGAGTGGAAGCCGGCGGTATCGTACCCGGCGTCATCGAAGACTTCGGCGAGCATCGTTCGGCCCTCGGTCATCCGCTCGAACCCACCGTGGTTGAGCGCGTGCGAGGAAGAGAGGATCGACGGGAACGACGGGCGGGTACTGCAGGCGTGTGCGTACGTCTCCTCGAACAGGTGTCCGTCATCGGCCAGCGCGTCTATCTCCGGGGTCGTCTCCCGGTCGTAGCCCATGCAGTGGAGGTGATCTGCACGGAGCGAATCGATCGTGACCAGCAGGACATCCCTCATAAGCGAAGTATGCCTGCGGCCGCTATTTCACGGTTGTGATAGCTCGAGCGTACTGCTCGGCGATGCGACCCCAGTCGAAGTGTCGGACGTACGTTCGCAGAGCTTCGCCAGTCTCTGACCGACCCGCTTCTCGAATCGCCTCGGGAATCGCCTCCGGGCCCGGATCCGTGTAGGTCACCAGGCCACCGAACCGCGACTCGGCCCGGCCAGCCAACTGGACGACCGGCAGTCCGGCCGCGCCATACTCCAACACCTTCAGTGTGTGCGGGTCGTCGACCAGCGCGATTCCCACGTCCGACAGCGAGAGATATCCCGGGACGTCCTCGTGGGGAACCGTCCCGAGATACCGGATCGACGCCGACTGGTCGGCTGCAGTCTCGACCTCCGACTCCAGCGATCCCGTCCCGGCGACGAGCAACGTCCAATTATCAAGATGCTCGACGGCCTCGAGCATCGCCTCGATACGATAGATCGGTTCGAGCCCACCGACGTACACGGCCACGTTGTCTTCAATATCGCCGATCCGGTCACGGGCGGTTGCAATGGCATCCTCTGACGGTTCGGCGAACCGCTGATAGTCGACGCCGAGGTCGGTCATCGAGTACGAGTCCGCACGCGTTCGAAGCCGGGATTCCTCCTCGGGATAGACATAGAGGACATGCGCTGCACGTCGGAACGCAAGGTTCTCGAGGCGCTCGACGATGTGCGGCAGCGGTCCCGACTCCGTCTCGTAGAACTGACGGATGGGATCGACGTGATCGACGACCAGCGGGATGCCCTTCGCGATCGAGACAGCTGTCCCGACGATAGCACCAGCACGGGTCGTCCCGATGACGACATCGTAGTGCTCGTCGCTCGTCACCTGCTCCCGCAGCGTCGCTCTGTCACCGGCCCGGAGCGTGACATCGATGCCGTTGTCCTCGAGATGCGAGGTGATTCGTTCTCGGCCGACGCTGATGTTCCCGGGTTTGTTCGGCGTGAGCCAGAGAACCCGCGTCATGGTTGGCCACGCCACTTGACGAGCCCATAGAGGTACCCGAAGCCGACCAGCGCGGTGAAGACGAACATCATCACGAACTGCAGTGCCTTCTCGATGGAGGGTGCGTCCACCAGCTCCTTCGTCCGGGCTGGGACGAACTCGGTCACCAACTGGCCGAGGAAGTCGAACTCCTCATCGGTCGACTCATCGACGAACACTTCCATCCCACGTTTGGAGTACCCCTGCCAGAAGGCTCGATTGAGGAGCCACCCCACCTCCGTGCGGTACGCGAAGACCTTGTGTTCGACCTCCGCGTCCGGGATGTACCAGACGCCCTCGCCGTACTCGGCCTGTAATCGGGCACAGAGTTCCGTCTCACCACCCTGGAGGTTGGCATCACCTTGCCGACCGCCTACGTCGCTCTCGAAACCACCCAACTCGAGGAAGACGTCACGACGAAACGAGATGTTGGACCCGAAGGTGTTCCGGACCTCACACGGCCCGTCCGCGAAGCCGCGCTGGGTGACGCCGACCAACCAGTAGAATTCAGCAGGGAGATACGACGGCTTCCCAGCCACCCAGCGGGGCGTCATCTTCCCGCCGACGGCGAGAGCGTCCCGTTGCTCGTAGCCTTCGACGAGCAGTTCAATCCAGTCGCCGGCCGGGACCGCATCGTCGTCGATGAAAGCCACCACGTCGCCAGTTGCTAACTCTGCCCCGCGGTTGCGGCTCGTCAGCAACCCCACGTTCTCATCGTTACACTCGACGATGACGTCATTCCGGTCGTCGAAGTCCTCGAGAGCCCGCTCGTAGACGGTCTCGTTGCCGTCGATGACGACCACGAGTTCGACGTCGTCGTACGTTTGCGAGAGAACAGCATTCGCAGCTTCGGTGAAATCGTCGTACCGCTCCATCGAATGCTCACAGAGCACCACCGAAACTCGCATTGGCGACTGTTACAACGATGAGGGATATGGGCTTTTTTGTATCCTATTCCCGCAGTCTACAGAGAGGACACTTCTGCCTCAAGTTGGCGGGCTACTCGAAGCTCTCGTACTCCCAGATCAGATCGAAGTAGCGTTTCATCCCCGCGACGAACGACCCGTTCTCCGTGATCGCGGCCTGGCGCTTGTAATCGGGAACGTCGGTCTCTTCGACGAGGAAGATCGCTTGTCCGGAGCCGTAGTCCATACTCGGGTCGACGAACGTCCCGCGCCACGGCAGCACCTCCTCGCTGAACCGGAAGTCGATAGCCGGATACTCCGATTCGATCCGCTCGACGATGGCCTCCTGGTGAGGTACGTTCTCCTCTGGTAGTAGCTCGGGATTCAAAAAGAGCACCGAGACGTCGATACCCTCCTCCAGCGCGTTCGCGACGGCAGGCTCTACATCATCGAAGTACGCGAAGCTGTTGGTGATGACGTAGACACTGTCGTCGGCGATGCGATAGAGACGTCGCGTCTCGGTCTCGCTGGGCTCGCCGACGTCGACGACGTGGAACAGCTCGGAGATCGGGGAGACGGCCTCCTCGGCCTGCTCGTACATCGGCTCGAACACCTCAAGGAAGCCTGGACGCATCTCGTCGACCTCGCCGCGGAAATCCTCGAACTGCTGGCGGCGGTTCTCCTTCGCCCGGTCGAGGATCTCCCCGGGTGCCTTCGGCTGATAGTGCTTCGGCCGCCCGGGGATGACCTCGATGAAGCCGCGGTCGGCCAGCGAATCGAGCACGCCGTAGATGCGGGCATTCGGGATACCGGTTGCCTCGGCGATATCGGGCGCCGTGGTTCGCCCGGAGCGCAACAACCGAGCCAGGGCCTTCGCCTCATACTCCTTGAGGTCGAGTTCCTGCAAAAGGTCGGTCGGTTCGCGATTCGGATCCATTGTCAGGCCCGCCGCTGAAGCAGGTCTCGGATGGACTCCTCGACCGTGTGGGTCGGCTCCCACCCGAGTTCCGACTTCGCCTTCGAGATGTCGACGGTGAAGTCCTCGACGTTCGTCTCAGCAGCCCGGGGATTCTCGACGAGCTTCACCTCCGGTTCTTCACCGAGTTCCTCACCAGCGATGCGCTGGACCTTCTGGGCGACCTCCATCACCGATGGATCTTCCGTACCGGCAATTTCGTATGCCGCCGACCCCGTCTCGCCGGCCTCAAGCTGGTCGAGCAGACGCTCTGCACTCCGGACGTACGACCGGGCAACGTCCTTGACATGGATGAAGTTCCGCGACTGCGACCCTGGTTCGTATACCGTCAGGGGCTCTCCGGCTTCCACACGGCTGACGAAGAAGTTGATCACCGTCGACTTCGAGACGGCCGTCCCATTGATCTCGTGTTCGCCGTAGAGATTCGACTTCATCAGCTGGTGGGCGGGGAACGATCCCTTAGCGAACGTCTCGATGGACCGTTCGCTGATGTACTTCGTTCGCCCATACCAGTTCATCGGCTGCCGTGGCAGGTCGACAGTGATAGGGAACGACTCGGGGTCACCCAAAACGGCCATGCTGAACGGGAACGTCAGCGCCGCGCCCGTCCGACGACAGAACCAGGCCACGTTGTTTGTCCCGGTGACGTTCACCTCGTAGGCGAGATCAGCGTGCTCCTCACAGTCGTCGACCCCACTCACCGCGGCCAGGTGAAGGACGACGTCCGCACCTTCAATCGCTTCTTCCAGGCGGTGTCTGTTGCGGATGTCGACGTGCTGGATGTTGACGTCACCAATTGAGTCGACCTTGCCGAGATAGAAGTTGTCCAGAGCGGTTATCTCCCAATCGGGATGCGTCGCCTGCAGGCGATCCACTACCCGGCTGCCGATGTAGCCAGCGGCTCCCGTTACCGCGATTTTTGGTGTACCACTCCCGTCGTAACGTTCGGTTGCTGTGTCCGTCATGTTTCGATCATCTCTCTATTTTTCCGAGCCATCTGTTCGGCCACGTCCTGGATTCCCTCACGAAGCGTCCATTCCGTCTCGAAGCCGGTCTCCGAGAGCCGATCGAAGTTCACGTGATAGGACGGCCCTGGATGCTCGTCCTCGAGGTAGGTAATGTCAAGCTCATAGTCGAGTTCCTCGCGGACAATCTCAGCAATCTCTGAGATGCGGTAGTTCCCCTCGTTCGAACCGACGTTATAGACGAACTCAGGCCACTCATCGGGTTCCAGGACGGCACTCGCGTACGCCCGAGCGGCGTCCTGTACGTGGATGAACGGTCGCCAGTTGCTCCCGTCACCGTAAACGGTCAGCGGTCGGTCGGTCAGCGCCCGGAACACAAAGTGGTTCACCACGAGGTTGAATCGAATCCCTGGTGACCACCCATAGACCGTGCTCATCCGGAGTGCAGTAGCGTCAATGCCGTGTTCGTCGACAGCCTCCTGAAGCAACTCCTCGGATTCGACCTTCGACTCCGCGTAGGGGTTCAGCGGGTTCTGTTCGGTCTCCTCGTCGATATCCGTGCTGGCCGCCCGCCCGTAGTTGTTACACGAGGAAGCGAAGACGATCGTCTCGACGTCGAACTTCCGGGCGGCCGTGAGAACGTTCTCCGTGCCGTCCTGGTTGACGGCGAACGTCTCTCCTCGTCGGTCGTGTGTTGAATCGGCGCCGGTGATCGCCGCGAGGTGGACGATGCGGTCGATGTTCCGCGTCGCACTCTCGACGTCACCGTACACCCGGACGTCGCCGCGACGGAACCGGAGGTCGTCGCCGAGACAGCCCGCGAGGTTCCGGGGGGAACCATCAATCAACGAGTCGACGACGACGACCTCGCCGACCTGGTCGTCGTCGAGAAGCTGGGGAATCAGCGCACTGCCGATGTACCCGCAGCCACCTGTGACCAGAACGCGAAGCCCGTCGTCACTCATCATCGGTCAGGACGCCCGGGAGGAAGCGATCCTCGCGGGCGGTGATTCGGTCCTCGTGGTCGACGAGGGTCCCGAGGATGCTCCGGACACCCTCCTCGAACGTCGTGGACTGCCCGCCGATGAGATCATCGTAGCGGTCGTGCTCCATCTCCATCTTGTGGGTCTCGTCCTCTTCGCGGGGGTTCTCGAAGTGTTCGACCTCGACGTCGAGGTCGTACTCGTCGGAGACGTCCGCGATGGTCTCGGCGACCTCGACGATGCTAATCGCGCGCGTGACCTGGTTGTAGACGACGTGGTCGTCGGGACGGGAGTCGGTCTCCGAGAGCGCGAGCTGTGCGAGGCCCTCGACGGCGTCCTCGAGCGCGATGAACGGCTTGCGCTGCTCGCCCTTCCCGTAGACCGTCATCGGGTAGCCGGCGATGGCCTGCGCGCAGAAGCGGTGGGCGACGACGCCGAAGTAGTAGTCGAAGTCGAAGCGCGTCGCCAGTCGATCGTCGGCAGAAGTCTCCTCGGTCTCGGTCCCGTAGATGATGGCGGTCCGGACGTCGGAGATCGGGAGGTCGAACTGCTTGTGTGCGAGCCGCATGTTCGCCGCGTCGTGGCTTTTGGTGAGGTGATACCAGCTGCCAGCCATCGCCGGGAACGGGACCTCGTCGCGCTCGCCCTGGTTCTCCATGGTCGCACCGCCTTCCGGGATGGGGAACTCGGGAGCGCCGTAGACACCCGTGGTGGTCGTCTCGATGAAGTGGGTGTCCGAGAGGTCGTGTTCGTGGAGCCCCCACAGCAGGTTCCGCGTCGCCTGGAGGTTGTTGTGCTGGGTATAGTTCGCGCGCTCGCCGTTGATCTGGGAGTACGGCGCCGAGGGCTGGGCCGCCGTGTGGACGACGACCGAAGGTTCGTGGACGGACAGGAGCTCGTCGACGGCCGCACGCTCGGTGAGGTCGGCTTCGACGAACGAGAGGTTCGAGAGGTCGTGGACCTCCTCGGCGGCTTCGATTCGCTCGTCGATGCTGCCGATCGGGACGGCGCTCGTCGAGCCGACTGATTCGACCCACTCTCGGCGCGCGAAGTTGTCGACGAGGACGACGCGCTCGTCGGTCCCGTCGGCGATGCGAAGTGCGGTCGGCCATCCGAGGTACCCGTCGGCACCGGTAACTACGATTGACACAGTTACTCAGGTAATGAGTAAGCGGAAGTAAAAACCTTCCCATGACTCAACCTCCACCTACGGGTTCAATGCAAGGTTTCTGGGGGAGTGACAAATCGCAGTCTGTGGCAACCGAAGAGTTTTGTATCAGTATGTAGTAACAGTTACTCACAGATTGAGAGAATGGCCAGCAACTATCGATCCTCTGACGACGCGGACGACCGAGACGACGAGCACCTGAAGGACGTGGAGGACGGCTGTGGGTGCGCCGAAGTCTGGGAACACCTCTCCGACCAGCGAGCGTCCGAATAAGACTTCTCGGGTCTCTTCGTTCTGGTGTCTCAACACCGGATTTCTACACTTCTACTACGACTGCAGCAGAGCCGAAGTCTCAAATCCTCCCGGCCGAAATGAGTCGCTATGAACGTCAGCGTCGTCGGGAGCGGGTACGTCGGCACCACGCTCGCGGCCTGTCTTGCAGACCTCGGTCACGATGTCACGGCCATCGACATCGACGAGGAGACGGTCGACCGTCTCAACGAGGGCGAGACCACCATCCACGAACCCGGCCTTGACCCCCTGGTCTCTGCGTACGCGGGCACTAGTCTACAGGCGACGACGGACCACGCAGCGGCCGTCGATACGGATCTCACGTTCCTCGCCGTCGAGACACCAGCCCGTGAAGATGGGTCTATCGACCCGACTGCACTGCTCGCCGCCGCGGAGGACGTCGGTGAAGCCATCGCCGACAAAGACGGCTACCACCTCGTCGTTGTGAAGTCAACCGTCCTGCCGAACGTCATCGAGGAAGAACTCGTTCCCACCATCGAGGACGCCTCGGGTAAGGTCGCCGGTGAAGATATCGGCATCGCGGTCAACCCCGAGTTCCAGCGTGAAGGCAGCGCTGTCGACGACTTCATGAACCCCGACAAAATCGTCGTCGGGACCGAGGACGACGGCCAAGCGCTCGACCGCCTCGCCGAACTCTACGAACCGCTCATCACCGACTGGGACGTCCCCACGGTCGAGACGGGTCGCAAGGAGGCGGCGATGATCAAGTACGCCAACAACACGTTCCTGGCGGCGAAGATCAGCCTCATAAACGACCTCGGGAACGTCTGCAAGGAGTTCGGCGTCGACACCTACGAGGTCGCCGACGCCATCGGCCTCGACGACCGCATCGGTGCGAAGTTCCTCCAGTCCGGGGTAGGGTGGGGGGGTTCGTGCTTCCCAAAAGACACCGCAGCACTCGTCTCAGCTGCAAACGAGGAAGATTACTCTCCTGCGATGGTCGAGGCAGCAATCGAGATCAACGAGGTCCAGCCCCAGCGTCTCCTTGCCCTCCTCGACGACCACGCCGATGTCGACGGCAAGCGAGTTGCGGTGATGGGCCTGGCGTTCAAGCCGGGGACGGACGACATCCGCGGGTCACGCGCGAAACCGGTCATCGAAGGGCTACAGGACCGCGGGGCAGATGTCGTTGCCTACGACCCACTCGCGGCGGACGTGATGGCCGAGGAATATCCTGACGTCGAATACGTGGAGTCGGCAGCCGAGGCTCTCGACGACGCGCACGCGGCCGCGTTCGTCACCGACTGGCCAGAGTTCGCCGACCTCGACGACGAATTCGACGCGATGGCCGACCCTGTCGTCGTCGACGGGCGGCGAATCGTGTCTCGGCGTGAGGGCCTCACCTACGAAGGGTTGACCTGGTGAGGTAGGAAGATTTCTGCTACACGCCTAATTAACACCGAGGTAGCTGGCAGCCTCGATTGCAATTGTTCTCGTGATATCCTCTTGGAGACGGCCCTCTTCTCGTTCGATATCGGCGAGACGAATCGAAACGAGTGTCCAAGGATTCACGTAGCTCTCTCGCGGGAGATTACCGGACGTGAAGTGGTTGTCGGTAAGCGGAATAGCAGCGTCACGCGGGGTTGAGGTAACAGCGGTGTAGAGGGCCTCCTCATCGCTGAATGGATGAGATTCGTCGCTGAGCTGTACATACGGGCGGTAATCGTGATCGGCAAACAGGTCAGGCCCTTTCACCACCGTGCCACGGTCGTATTGCATCCGCTATTCTTCTCCATAGTAATCATCAGTGGTCGAAATCGAGCTCGCCTGTGTCTGGGCCGCATAAGAGGCCAGTCGGTCGTCCTCAGCGATAGCCCAGTATCGTCCCCGGTGGCGGACAAGCCCGCGATCTTCTAGGCGTGACAGCGCGGCGCCGACACTGCCGCGCTTGATATCGGTCGCCTCGTGGATTTCCGTTTGGGTGAACGCCTGAGCATCGTGTTGGGAGAGAAACTGGAGGATGCGATAGGGCTGTGTCCCCTCCTTGATGTCGAGTATGTCCCCTGGGACGTCTTCGAAGTTGTCGATGCTAATAGGCATAGGTAATATAATGTAATAGCTTGCAATAAGATTGATGGCTGCCCACCTACGGCAATAGTGACTTTCAAACCAGCATCGGGACGATCATCCGGAGCGCTGAGGGAACGACTACCGGTACCACAGGTGACTATACTGGTATCGCATAGGTTCCCTGAATCCGGAGTTCCTGAATTGCTACGACAGGCTAATATTCCCCCCATTCTGGACCGCACTCTCGTCTATCGTCACCGTCTCTGCACCAGCTCCTTCGAGTTCGTACTCGCCGGGGTAAGGGACGGTCACGTTGAATCGGCCGTTCTCACCAGCCGTGGTCTGTCGCTCGTAGGTGAACGAATCACCTGAGATATCCACGTCCGTACGTAACAATACAGGTTCGCCGGCAGTCGCATTGCCCTGGATGGTCGCCCCATCGACCACGCGGAACGCTTTGTAGTCGCCGCTGGGGCTGGCATACAGCGCCCGGTAGTGGCCAAGCCCCTCGACACCGCTCCCACGACTGCCGTAGCGATCGTGGAGCCGCGACTGCATCGACGCCTCGGGGATGTCCGGATCACCCGGGACTGGCTCGGTGACGAGATAGGCGCCATCCGAACGACCCCGCTGTATCATCTGATAGGCCTGCTCGGGGGATTGCAGCTGCGTGAACGGGCGATAGAACTGCTGGGCATAGGCGTACGATTGGGCCTCACCATTGACGTGGTAGTTGTACATCCGGTTCCACGACCACGGACTGAACACGTACGATTGCGGGTACTCGGTCCCCGTTTCTGTAGCGTGTCCTTCGATGAACGCAGCAGTCTCGTACTGCTCTTCAGGGATTGCAACGTTGTTGGCGCTGATCGGCGCCAGAATCGCCGAGAGGCCACAGACGAGGAGGACGACGAACCCGAGTCGCATAGCAACGTCGCGGTCCGGCAGCGAGATGGACTCGTGGACGCCCCCGAGCGGCACTGGAAGGCCTGCGGCATCGACGCGCTCGGCGAACACGAGGATCGCGAAGCCACCGAACAGGGCGGCGAAGGGCGCGAACTCACCAGCATACCGGGATTGCACGGCAGCGAGGAACAGCATGAACCACGCGTAACTGCTCGCGACCAGCCACCGGCGATCACCACGATACGCCCTGTAGGCGCCCCACAGCATCGCAGGGATGACCACGAGCAACAGCAGCCCAAACAAGACGAGCCAGCCCATCGTCGTCGCGCCGAACAGCGAGTGCATCTCGACGATCTCCTCGTCCGAGAACAGTCGCGAGACCTGTGACGAGACGCGCGCCCACGCGTCGGGCGCGAGGAAGTACACGCCAGCAGCAACGATAGCGATCCCGCCAACGCCTGTCGTCGGGAACGCCCAGGCTGGGAGTTCGGCACGGCGCCACGCATATGTCGCGGCGACCACGCCGACAACACCGATGGCCACGGCGACAGGGACGCCGACGATAACTGGCTCGTGCCACCCAAAGGCGACGTGTGCCAGAACGACGATGGCAGCGCCGAGTCCGACCCCCAATCCCGTAGCGATACCCGGAGCCACGAACGCCGTATCGTCGCGGACTGCGAGCGTGCCGGCAACGACGACGGCGATAGCGATCGGGAACAGCAGTAGCGACCCGGCCCACCACGCGAGGACCCCACCAGCTACCCCGGCAGCGAGCAATCCAATCGATCGGATGGTCCGATGGTCGACGCCCAGCGAGTCGAGACCCATCGTTCCCACGAGTCCCCACGCAGCCAGAACAATCCAGAAGTAATCGAAGGCGTGGTGGTCGACGAAGCCCAGCGACGTGCGCAGGACGTGAATCGGCAGTGTCGCGAGTACGAGGACGCTGGCGAGCGCGATACGTCGGTCGTGGCTCACCGCCCGGGCGAGCCCGTAGAGTGCGAGTGCGGTCGCCACGGCGGCGATGACAGGTAGCCACGCCAGGATGGCTCGATGGCTTCCGAGGCCGCCTGCAAACTCGCTGGCGAGTAGCATCACGACGAACGTGAGCGGTTCGCCGGTCAACATCTGTCTCGGAAGCTCACCGAGCGACCAGCCGTTCGCGAGGGACTGCTCGACGAGATACACGTAGAAATACGGGTCGTTCCCGGAGTAGACGACGCGGTCACGGAAGACCGACCCGTACGTGCTCGCACGGAACACGATGGTTAGTACAAGCAGCGCGACGAGGGCCAGAGCTGCATTCCGGTCGACCGTAGGTAGGGAGAGATCGATGCCATCCCGTTCGGTCGACTGGTCGGTGACGTCCCCCTCGAGTGCCCGGTCGACGGCCGAGGGGTCCGCGACTCGGTACTCGTCGCCGACGGACTCGACGACACCCTCGCCGACGAGTTCGCCGAACGCGCCCGAATCAACATCGACGTCATTGAAAGTCCACGTCTCCTGGTTCGCATCGACCGCCCGGACCTCCTCGAGGGCACGTTCGAGGTCCGGGCGTTCGTCGAGCAACTCGCGCACGTCGCGGGCATCCATACCACCCCTTGCCGAGGCGCGGGCGATAAAAACACCGTCCTCGAATCGGACTGTCGCGCCGATACGGCGAGCCGTCCCCCGATCCAATGCCGTGGATTCGACCTAGGGGGTTCCTGCCTCAGTTGAACTGTGCGCCTTGCTCGACGGCACGTTGGGCCTCGGCTTCGTCGACGAAGTCGTTGTCAGCGAGGAAGTCCGCGACGATACTGAAGAAGTCGTGGTCGTCATCGAGCGTGTTCGCGACGCCATCGGCGAGCGCCGTTACGCGCAGAATCAACGCCAGGTCCGCGGGCAGCCGGAACGGCATCTCATAGACGGTCGCCTCCAAATCCTCGAGCAGTGCGTCGAGTCGGTCGACGTCGACGTCGCCACCACGCGACCGCTCGACGAAGAGGTCGATCACCTCCCGCAACTCCTCGCGGCCGTCGTCGGCAGCGCCCGGATGGAGCGTCCCGAGATCGACCAGCGCATCCAGGACGCCATCGACGTTGGTCCGGCCGACCGCGACGAAGAGATCGACGATGTGCTGCCGGAGGTCCTCGTCGAGGCGGTCGCTCATCCCGAAGTCGTAGAAGACCAGCGTACCGTCGTCCTTGACCGCGAGGTTGCCAGGGTGGGGGTCGGCGTGGAAGACGCCGTCCAACAGCGTCATCTCGAGATACACCGACCGGAGCGTCCGCGCGAGTTCAGGTCGGTCGATGCCCTGGTCGTTGAGCGCCTCGACGTCGGTGATCTTCGTCCCGTCGACGTACTCCATTGTCAGCACGCGGCGTGTGGAGTGGGAGCCGACGACCTCGGGGATGCGGACGCGTTCGTCGGCGGCGAATCGCTCTCCGATCTCGGTCATCAGCTCAGCTTCGCGCTCGTAGTCCATCTCCTCGCGGAGCGTCTCGCCGTACTGTTCGACGAGCGTCTCCAGGGAGAAGGCCCGTCCTTCATCGAGAAGGTGTGTCGCCAGCGGCACGACGGTCTCGATGATCCGAAGGTCACGGAGCACTCGCTCCTCGAGGTCGGGGCGACGAACCTTGACGGCGACATCGTCGCCATCGACGGTCGCCCGATACACCTGCCCGAGACTAGCCCCACTCAACGGCTCTGTCTCGAAGTCGTCGAAGCGGTCCTCAACGGGGCCGAGTTCCGCCTCGACGACCTCCTTGGCGTCCTCCCACGGCGCGGGCTCGATGTCGTCCTGCAAGGTCTCGAGGACCCGGACGTACTCAGCTGGGAGGAGGTCGGGTCGCGTCGACATGGTCTGGCCAAGCTTCACGAACGCCGGTCCGAGATCGACGAGGGCGGCTCGGAGTTGGCGTGCACGCTTGGTGCGCTGGGCGCTCGACGTCGAGCGGCGCTGATCGCGGGCGATGCCAGCTACGACGGGGAGGGACGTTGCGGCGATATCGAGGCTTCGGCGAGCGTCGTCGACGAGGTCGCGGGGACCGTAATCCATACCCCATACATGGGTGTGCAACACGTGTGCGTTCAGCATCGCATCAGAGGCGTTATTTGAGTCGGTTAGCAGACCACACAACATCGGGACTCGACTGCCCTATCTAGTATGCATTCTACCAGCCAGTCGCATAGTTCCGACAGCGGTAATGCGGTGTCCATCGAACTCGCGGTATGCGCCAGTTCGTCGTCGTCGGCCACGACGCGCCGACGACCCCCGACGAGATATCGCTCGAGGACCTGCCGGGCGCCGGTCGCCTCGACGTCCTCTGCCGGTGTGTCAACAGCGCCTTCTTCCTCTCACATGACCTCCGCGAGAGCGTCCGCGTTCACCTCGTCCTCGACGACGAGTACGTCGTCCGTTTCGAGGGCTCGGAGCTCAGACGACTCAATCCCGACGAGCGATCGACGGCAGCGTTGATTCGCGGCGCTCTCGAGGTCCGCGAGGAGGCTATCGGCGCGATGGAGGCCAACCCCTCGCCGGGCGTCTACCTCGGCAAGGGGGACTTCGAATCGACGATCGAGACCGTCGCTGAAGACGCCACCCTCGTCGAACTTCACGAGGAGGGCGATCCGGTTGTCGACGTCGATCCGCCTGAGAACCCTGCGTTCGTCCTCTCGGACCACCACGACTTCACGGCCGATGAGGCGGACCTCCTGGCAGCGTACGCCGACGAACGCGTCTCTCTCGGGCCAAAGGCGCTCCATGGAGACCATGCGATAACGGTCGCCCACAACTACCTCGATACGGTCGGATTCGCCCAGTACTGAACCTCCACCCCCATATTAGACACTTGATTGGCACAGTTCAACACCTCATTTTATGTCAGCCACGGTCGGAGTAAGTGATATGACCCTCCAGATAGGCGACGCGATCGGCGACGGCATTCGGCGGTCGCTCACGAAGAGTGGTGGCGTCCTGATGGCCCTGATGTTCGCGTACATGCTCGTGTTCATGGGCGCGATGAACACAGTCATGCTCGAGTTCCTGCCAAAGGAAGCGCAGGGCTCCGAGCAGTTCGGCCTGGCACTGCCTGTACCGCCAGCGGTCGCCGGTGCCATCACTCTCCTCGGGATGCTCTTCGGCATCGTCTTCTACATCGTCGCCGTGCGGGCGTTGACGCGCGATCAAGCCAAACTCTCGTCGCTGCCCTCCGAACTGTTCACCCGTCGTATCGGCCGGGCGACGATCTCAGCGATCGGCGCGAACATCATCACGCAGATCGCCATCACGATCGGGTTCATCCTCCTGTTCATTCCGGGGATATTCCTTGCGGTGAGCTTGATCTTCGTCGTCTTCGCGATCGGCGTCGAGGACCGCCGCGCCATCGACTCGCTGAGCCGTAGCTGGCAACTGGTCAGCGGCAATCGGTGGAGCCTGTTCGCACTCGGGCTCATCGTCGTCGTCACCGTCGGCATCGTCGGTGGTGTGTCGTCGATATTCACCATCGTCGACCCCGTGATCGGCCAGATCGTCAATCTCGCGGTCATCTCGATCGTCTCCATCGTCTCGTATGGCATCCTCGCGGACGCGTACGTCCAGCTTCGCGACGACGAGGAGATCGGCGGCTCGGGCGGTACAGAAACGCCCGACACGACGGGTACTGCAATCTGAATCGGGTCGTATCACAACCCTTAAAGTTAGCCACGGCGTGGATACGCCTGCGGGCCGGTGGGGTAGCTTGGTATCCTTCGGCCTTCGGGTGGCCGTAACCACGATTCAAATTCGTGCCGGCCCACTTCACCCCATCTTCGTACTCGACGACCAGCAGTGCGTAGCTTCTAATCGCAGAGTTTCAGTTACTCTCCAACCCTCTGCTTCCAGCTTGTCAGCCTGGATACGGACGCTGGCTGGATAGGCTGAATCGACCAGAAGATATTCACCCCTCATTTCCTACGCTGCGGGTAGTCATGACTCAGAGCCCAGGGTTCCCCGACTGGATTCCACGCGAGGAACGGCCGACCCCGACACCGGAAGCTGTCCCCGAGGAAATAGTCGAGCACGCTATCAGGGTCGGCACTCGTTACGCCAGCTGTCCGACCTGTGGCACCGAACAGTGGTTTCCCTGGACACCCGACGAGACCACCAGTACGGAATGTACGGACTGCGGTACAGACATCACCGTTGTCTGATACGGAGCCAAATTCTACTACTGTACCAGTATTCGATGTGTTCGCATAGCACAGACGGATATGTGTAGGCTTCTTCCAGCTGCGATAGCTGTACGCGAATACCGGCCATTCGATTTATACCCCTGTCTTCACTATAGAGTCTTGTCCGCGTGCGCTCGGGGAACCGTCGACTCAACGCAACGACGTGAGCGTCGCGGTGTGTCGCGAGCAGGACGATCCGCCCTGGGTCGTCCACTCGTTTTTATACTCCCTAGTGGTCAGACTCAGCATCTGAATCGCATAGGATTATTAAGTAGTTACCTAGCCACGACCAGAGTAAGCGCTCGCGACACCGCGACAGATACCCCGGCGTTCCCCTCGGGCACTCGCTCGACACCTCGCCACTTCTGTCGCGCCTCAGCTGGGCGCTCGATACAGGACACAACAATGCAACTGAAACAACTACTCAACGACAACGACGCAGTTTCGCCCGTCATCGGCGTCATCCTGATGGTCGCGATTACCGTCATTCTGGCTGCCGTCATCGGGACGTTCGTCCTCGGTCTCGGCGACCAGGTACAGACCACGGCACCTAACGCACAGTTCAGCTTCGACTACAGTGCAGACAACAGTGCTAGTGGTGATAACCCCCAGCTCGACATCACGCACGCCGGCGGTGACGGAATTGCTGGGAACGAACTCATCATCCGTGGCGACGTCGAATCCCCACATGAATGGGGATCCTCTGACTCGACCATCCGCGCAGGCGATAGCGTAACGGTCGATAATGACGGAACAGGCCTTGATTGGGCTTCTAGTGCGAATCCCAGTGACGGCGATGTCGATCAGGGTACCGAAGTCCGTGTCGTCTGGCAGGACAGCGACAGTGAGCAGTCCTCCACGCTCCGCACCTGGACGAAGCAGTAACTACTAGGATTGCAGCACCAAAATTTTCAATGAATCTCAGAGAATTACTCAACGACGAGGATGCTGTTTCGCCCGTTATCGGCGTCATCCTCATGGTCGCGATAACCGTAATCCTGGCGGCCGTCATCGGGACGTTCGTCCTCGGTCTCGGCGATCAGGTCCAGACGACCGCACCCAACGCACAGTTCAGCTTCGACTTCAATGACGGGTCAACCGAAGACATCCTCACCATCACGCACGAAGGTGGTCAAGGCATCAATGCCGGCGAAGTCGCGGTCATGGGCGACGTCTCCAACCCTGGGACGTTCGCTGAAACAGTCGACGGTTACGACGCCAGCAGTTCCGTTCGAGCAGGCACTGACGTTACGGTTCGAAGTAGTGCCGAGGGAGACCAATATCATTGGGACGCTAGCGATGGTGACAATGGCATCGCTCCTGAGGACGCCGAAGTTCGCGTTGTCTGGCAGGACGCAGACAGCGATCAGTCCTCGACGCTCCGCACCTGGAGCCGCAACTAACCACCGCACTTAACGCGGCCCCGACGCTTTCTTTCGGTGAAGCTCATTGACCCAACAGAACCCTCTATCGTCGTCGGCGAGGTAGCACGCACTTACAACACACGGCTACGCCAATCCTGGGAGTGCTTGCAAGACTACCGGCGCGTCCAATACTACTGCGCTTACCACCCACGACAGAAATTCCAGGCCGTCATACCGCACTAGACCTCTCCCGTGTACACGTCCGGGGGTGGTAGACATCGATGGCAAATCTGACGCGTACTACGGCCTCCAGACAGCCATCGACAACGACTGGATTATCGACGACTGGCAATAGGATACAGCCCGTGCACTCAATCGACTCGCCACCTAAATCCTCGCCTTGGAGTCAATCAACGACAACTGGGTCGCTGCCTTCGTCGCAGAAGAAGCTGGAATCTAACAGCTCCGAGCAATCGGACAAGCAGCGGTCATCCCGCTCAGGCGGACACGAAACGAAGACGAATGCTCTGGTGAATGGATTCCACGACAAGACACCAGCATGCTCAGCTGTGTCCTCCATACCTGGACTGACGTTAGGAACAGTCAGTCCGAAAACGAGATGCAGTTCCCGCGGTACCCTCCGTTCGCACAACGAGATTTCGTCACCGGTTCGCGCAACCTATGTCCAACTCCGCGCCATTGTACGCGAAGACACGGCCGACGAGCGCATCCAGATAAAAGAACATCGAATCAACCACTCCCGCAAATCACTGGTTGACCTGAGCGAGCGCCCGTCAACAACAAAGACGCAATCCGAGGGGCTTTTTGACGATTTACATCGCCTGCATTGAGGCTATCCAGCACCTAACCGACCCTCGAAAGAACAACACCACCTAACGCCCGCTCAATCAGCATAACCGACACACCCATCTCTACAATCTTACCAACAGCCCATCTTCTACCGCAACGGACCATAGCCGTCCCTAACGCCGAGTCTAGACCCCGCGGGCGATCGCGGGCGTGACGGCGACGACGGAGTTGTCTTGCTGGAAGTCGCGGACGCACTCCTCACAGAGCGTGAGTTTACAGAGTCGTTTGCTCTCGAAGTTCACCCGCTGGTCTGTCCCATCGGGGGCGCCACAGTGGTTGCATCGCATATCCATCCGTGCAACCCAGACCGGGTTATTTCCGCGGCCTAATATCTTAGAGCTCGTGTAGGGCGCCCAACACGACCGTTTTCAGTCGAATTGACACTACCGTCAGTGGGTGATCTGGTAGGTGGCAATCTCCGCGGAATCACACACCGGGCATTCCTCCTCGGTGGTCTCGACTGTCGTCCCGCACCGCCTGCACTCACAGACCGTCTCGGGGCGCCTCCGGCCGAACCGTCGGAAGATTGTTGCGATCGATGCCATGGGAGTTGTCAGACGTGCGGCACACTCCGACTTGTATGTTGTTGTTCAAATTACGTTCACTTGTTTACCAGTAAGCTCTACCAGGTGTCACAGTAATCTCTCAGACGTGTGGGTTATCTACCTTGGCGTCCTCCATTCAGTAATGGAAGCACTGCGGGAACTCGACCTCGAAGACGTCTCGGTCGTCGCGGATCGACGCGACGACCTCCTGGCGGCCGTCCGGGACCACGCCGGCCAGATCGCCTACGACCTCGCGCGCGTCGAGGGCGGCGACTACGGCCAGCGGGCGTTCAAGACCGACGCCGGCGAGTGGACGCTCAAGTACGAGGCCGGCGACCTCGATTACCTCCGGTTCGCGCCGCGCGGCGGCGGCGAGACCTACGTCGTCTCCTCGAAGCAGGCTGCCGACCCCGAACCATTAGCAGAGGCACTGTCCGACTACGAGGCGTTCGTCAAAGCGTACAACGACCACGTCCGCTCGCTGGACGGCATGCTCGACGACGTCGGCGGCGAGTTCCCCGCGGTCGAGGCCACCGACGGTGTCGTCGCCGAACGCGACCGCATCCTCGAGCGGGTCGACTCGGCCTGCGCGACGATGGCCGGCGAGCTCCGTCGCTACGAGGGCACCGACTACGGCACCTTCGCCTCCCGGGTCGACTCCACGCGCTGGGAGCTGAAGTGGGACACCGACGGTGTCTCCTACCTCCGGGCGGGCGGCTCCAATGGCGTCTACCTCGTCTCCCAGTACGGCCCACCCTCGGCGGCCGACGTCCGCGAGTACGCCCCCAAGTTCGGCGGCTTCGTCGAGGCCTACAACGACCACGTCGCGGAACTCGAACTCGACCTCCAGCAGATCGACCTCTGAGACAGGGAACTGGTCGGGAAGGTTTTGCCTTTCCAGACACAATTTCCTATGAGGTGTTACCGCATGTGCCACCACACCCGTGATGCGGCCCGAGAACGGTGGAGCGAACCAGAAACCACCGACGAAGAGAACCTCGAGTCGGACGAGGACCCGTCGTTCGCACAGGACGAGCGGGAGGTCGACGTCGACCTGCTGGAAGCGGACGACGACTAATCACCATTTTTCGGCCGGCAAGGGCACAATTCCTAAATCCTGTCAACGCCAACGTCAACGAAAGCGATGGCTACAGCAGACGAGCAGATCCGCGTGAGCAGCGCGGTCAAGCGCGAATTGGAACGACGACGCCGAGAAGGGGAGTCGTTCAATGATGTACTCGAGCGTGTCCTAGACGATAATCGGGATTTCCTAGCTGGCTTCGGACGGTGGTCCGACGACCATGCGGATCGGGTTCGAGAAGCTCGACGTGAACACAAACGCCAATCGAAGGAACGAACGGAACGACTCGAATCCGACGGATGAAAGTCCTGGACGCATCTTTCCTCATCGATTATCTAGATGGTGTCGACGAAGCCGCTGAGTACCTCTTAAACAATGAGGACAAACGATTCATAAAACCGCAGCGCGGAAACCCACGGCTTCAGCCGTGGGAGGAAGCACGTCCGCTCCAGTACAACGTCTCTTGGTGCTCGCAAGGCCGACTCCTCGGTCCCGGTCCAACCTTTATGTACGATAACGCAGCCAACGGGCGGTGTGACGGTCGTCCGGAACATCCAGGTGAAACTCGACGTGCCAGCGGACGCTCACAGCGTGCTTGATGCAACGTTCGAGCAGTTCCGCGAAGCTGCCCAGTACGTTGCGGATCACGGATGGGCCGACGACCCACGCGATATCATCACTAACCAACGTGACCTCAACGCTGCCACCTACGACGAGGTACGCGCTCAGACCGATCTCCACTCGAATCACGTTCAATCGGCGCGGCGGCTCGCTGCCGAAGCTCTATTGAACTGTCAAGACCGACTGTTCGAGGGTGGCACGGCGAGCAAACCCACGTTCCGCGGGTCGGTCATCGTCTACGGCGACCGCACCATCACGTACAGCGAAGATCACTGCACGCTTGCTACTGTCGAAGGGCGTGTTCGCGCCGACTACGTCATGCCCGAAGACAAGACCGGTACACCGTTTGAGGATTACTGGAATCGCGAGGAGTGGGAGCGTAAGGAAGCGACGCTGCACAAGCGGAACGGTGAGTACTACCTTCATATTGCCATAGAGAAGGAGCCGGAGACGGACGTGTCGACAGTCGAGAACGGAGTGGTTCTCGGCGTCGACCTCAACGTTGACGGCTTTCTGGCCGTTACCAGTACGGGCCAGTTCCTCGGCAAGGCCGATTATCTGAACCACAAGCGTCGCGAGTACGAACGGCGGCGTGGTCGTCTCCAGCAGACTGGCACTCGGTCATCTCATCTAACTATACAGAGCATCGGTGACCGGTTTGCCAGATGGAGCGACGACTATCTCCATTGCGTCTCGAAAGCCATCGTGCAGGAAGCTCGTCGCCACGACTGTGCTGGAATCGCCTTCGAAGACTTATCTGCCATCCGTGATCGGATTTCGAACGCTTCGAAGTTCCAGCAATGGGCGTTCCGGTTGATTCAGCAGTACACTGAGTACAAGGCCGAAGAGTACGGGGTCCTGGTGGAGACGGTCGACCCCGCCTATACGAGTCAGCGGTGCAGTCACTCGACGTGCGGATTCACCCACGAGAACAACCGTGACGGCGACGAGTTCGAGTGCATGGACTGCGGGAAGGAACTACATGCCGATTACAATGCCGCGCGGAACATCGCGTGGCGATTCCTCCAGGACTGGCACACGTCTGGCCCTGGAGGGGCCGACTGTCAGGTGGCCCTGAAGTCAGGGACGCTGCACGCGAACGGCGAGTTTACGCCTGCCACTGATACTGGTGGTCAGAGCGGGAGTCCACTGACAAGCCCACCCCTTTAGGGGTGGGTGCCTGACCCTCCCTGCACCGGCCTACGCCGAAGCACTTGTTGGAGAAGGGAATGCACCTGATGGAGATATTGCGGAGGTGCAGGCTGATCTCTCCTGGGGAGAAGTCTACGAGACG
The DNA here is from genome assembly GCF_013391105.1 of Natronomonas salina. Classification (NCBI taxonomy): domain Archaea; kingdom Methanobacteriati; phylum Methanobacteriota; class Halobacteria; order Halobacteriales; family Natronomonadaceae; genus Natronomonas; species Natronomonas salina. The sequence goes on along the minus strand of NZ_CP058335.1, from coordinate 3,396,272 downwards.
GGAGAGAAAACAGCAGCGCTGGCGGGGAAGATCGCCGACGAGATTGGACCAGAAGGTCCGTTCCTTACAGGGATGGACGGTCTAATTCTTGCCGTGGGTCGGGAATTGGACGCACCCGTCGTCTCCGCCGATAGCGACATCACACATGAGGAGATTAAACAGGTCGTCGAAGTGGAGGAGTATCGGAATGGATGACCAGCGTATCAGAAGATTCCGTTTGCCGATCACTAGTCGTAGGTTCAGACGAAACTGCCACCCATGTTGATTCACGGCCACGAGGTCCGGGGCGTCGACGTCGACGAGGAGACCCGGTGTGCCCACTACGGCACCGAGCGGGACGTCGTCGCCATCAAGTTCGCCTGCTGTGAGACCTACTACCCCTGCTATCGCTGCCACGAGGAGGTCGTCGACCACGAGACCGAGCAGTGGCCCCTGGAGCGCCGGGACGAACACGCGGTCCTCTGCGGCGCCTGCGGTACCGAACTCGCGGTCCAGGAGTACGTCGGCGTCGACGCCTGCCCGGAGTGCCTGACGCGCTTCAACCCCGCCTGCGCCGACCACTACCACCTGTACTTCGAGCCGGTCGAAGACACGCCCGACCAGCAGTAGTTTTCCCCGCCCCGGTCCCAGCAGGGCCATGGACGACTCCGAGGACGACGATACAACTGACGCCCTGGCCTGGGAGACGCTCGACTCCGAGATCGACTACTCGTGTCCGGGTTTCGACGTCGTGCGCGACGATGTCCGATTGCCGAACGGCACTGAGACCGACTTCCATTACGTCTCCGAGCCGCCGTCGGTGGTGATCCTCCCGTTCACTACGGACGGTGACGTCGTCGTCATCGAGGAGTGGCGCCAGGCCGTCGACCGCGTCAACTACGGCCTACCGGCGGGCGGCCTCGAAGCCGACGACAATGATCTCCTGGCAGCCGCCCACAGAGAACTCGCCGAGGAGACCGGCTACGAGGCAGAGGGCATCGAACAGCTCGCCACCTACGAACCATCCAACGGCCTGTTCGACTCCGTGTTCCACTACGTCGTCGCGCGCGGCTGTACGCCCACGGCCGAACAAGATCTCGACCACAACGAGTCCATCCGCGTCGACACGACCACGTTCCCCGACCTCCGAGAACAAGCCGTCACTGGCGACCTCAGAGACGGTCGGTCGGCACTCGCGATCCTGCAGTATGCACAGCAGGAAGACTGAGAGATAGCGTCTCCTGTTTAGGAGCCTGTTCGGTGCGTTTCACGATGCAGCAGCCGCCGAATCCTCACCATCGCGATCGAACGGGAGCTCGATCACGAGTTCGTCGAACCTGACGACCGGGCGCTTGCGCGCCCCTCTTCCTCGAAGAAGATGATGCCCAGTCGAGCAAGCCGGTCGAGTTCATCGTGGACGTTCTTCAGCCCGATCGATGATCCGGGCGGTCCCGTTGATACTGGACGGCTCCTGGGTCCGAATCGCCTCGATGAGGTCGAGCACCCAAGGAGTCCACTGACAAGCCCACCCCTTCAGGAGTTGGTGCCTGATTCAACCGGATACAGGGGTGGTGTGGTATCGTTCATATCTATCTCCTTTGTGGGTGGTCCATCCATTTTGGAATCAATGATAATCGAAAGCACGTGAGATGAGCACCTGGCAGCGCGATCATCGAATTAGAAATATTAGAGAGGTCCTCTGCTTCACAGGAAATGTTCAACCCTAGACGGGTCGGCCCGCCACCTTTACCGCCCCTCGCATACCAAACTCGTTGTACACCTCGACTGTTTCGCCTGTTTCCGGATGTTCTACCTCCCTTACTACGAATGGTGCACCGTGAGGTGTGCAATAGTAGAGATGATTCCCCCTGTCGGTGAACGTCTCCTCAAAGGTTGGTAGGTCCTCCTCAGCCGGTTCGTCGGCATCTTGGGATTCTTTGTAAGAATAATGCGGGCTGTGAAACCGTGGGTGACCGTCGTCTTCCAATACGGGTTCGCCATCGTCATCCACCAAGGAAACCACGTCATGTGGAACCGATATTCCTCCCGGATTACTGACCCATGTCCAACGGACGGTAGCCCCCGGTGAAACCTTGACCACCTGTGGTGCATAGGCCACTGGTAACGCATCTATATCCGGGAAGAAGTCAGGGAGATTCACCGGAGTCATGGCTCCCACAGCAACGTCTACGACCTCTTGGCCCATCCGATTCGTAATCTCCCCATCCCAGAGGGGATCATCTTTGAACATCGCATCCTCGTTCAGGAACACGTCAAGACCGTTGCCGTACCCGTAATGATCCTCCTCGGCACTCGCACCCCCGGTTAACGCCACACCACCGAGAACACCAGCCCCTACTGTTTGCAGCACTGTTCGCCGCCGGAACTGCCGATTTCTGCGTCCCATGGTTTCCCTCCCCCGGCCGAGGGGCGTGTCATGATATACCACACAGCACATAAAACGAGATGATTGTACCGGTTAAACGGAGCCATTAAATGATATCTCGATAGAATATATGTGTCCCATATTTACCGTAATACAAGTGAAAAATCTCATCGCATGACGTATATCTGGCGAAGGAGGCGTTGAGGGCCACTTTTACCAGAGAATTACGGAATGGATATCCCCGGTCAAGCGAGGGTGCTGACGCTATTGGTGTAGTGGCGAAAGAATGGACGCTAATTTCCAGCGTTGATAGCGAACGCTATCGGTACTGGGCTAATTGATCTGGAAGTCGAGTTTCGGGATTTCGCTCCAGCATTGTTCGGAGTGAAAATCGTCCCATGTATAGCAGGGCGGCAATCAAACCCAAAAAGCGACGACAGTCTTCAGTTCATCGCGCCCTCGTCGATATCCGGATTCTCCCGGACGAACTCCACGAGGTTCCCGGCATAGTCCTCGAAGTCGGGACACTCCACGCCCGAGCCTTCGAGGTCCTCCAGCGTGTTACTGCAGTCGAAGCTCGCCGACCAGGTCTGGTACTCGAGTGCGCCACCCTTGATCAGATCGTTCTCCGGCGACAGCGACTCCAGCAGCCCGCCGACGATGCCCTTCGGATACGGCACCACCAACGTCCGTTTCTTGCCCAGCGCCTCGCCGAAGGTCTTGATGAGCTCCGTCGTGGTAGGCGGATTGGGGTCGGCGAGGTGGTAGACAGTGCCCTCGGACTCGTCGATGCCGCTGAGGTAGCCGATAGCGTCGACGACGTAGTCCCGCGGCACCAGGTTGAACTCGGAGTTGCTCGCGCCGCGCGGCGCCGGGATAACGGCGTTGTCGCCCTGGTCGAGCAGCATCTCAACGAAGGCGTAGGGGCCGTCGTACTTCTGGGTCTCGCCGGTCTCGCTGTCTCCGACCGCGACCGCGGGCCGGTAGATCGTCGTCGGGATCTCGTCCATCCGCTGCTGGACGAGCACCTCAGCCATGTGCTTGGTCGTCTCGTAGTAATTGCCGAACAGCTGGCCCTCCTGGAGCATGTCCTCGGTGAAGGTCCCCTCGTAGAGCCCCGAGACGACGACGGTGCTGACGTAGTGCAGCCGGTCGACGTCGGCGCCCTCGGCGAAGTCGAGGACGTGCCGCGTCCCCTCGATGTTGACGTGCTTGCCGGGCTCGCGATCCATCGTCAAATCGTAGATGGCCGCGAGGTGATAGACCTCGACGCTCTCGTCCTGCAGGTCGTCGTAGTCGTCGCCGAGCCCGAGTTCCGCGTCGGTGATGTCGCCCTCGACGAGTTCGATGCGGCCATCGGCGTCCTGCTCGGCCTCGATCTCGTCGGCGCTGGCTTCGGCCTTCGCGCGGTACTTCGACTGGATGAGGCAGGTCACCGTCGTTTCGTCGTCGTGGCGGTCGAGCAGTCGTTCGACGAGCGCCGACCCCAGGAACCCGGGGAAGCCGGTCAGGAATACGGTTGGCATGAGAGACGACCACACCCGGGGGTTCCGTATAGGTTCTGCCGGCACGGGGCCGGGGGTTTATACAGAGCGAATGGCAGAACCTGTGACGCGTCTCCGGGCCGAACCCCTAAGCCGGCCCCCGCCCAGGCATGTGCCATGGTCGCCGACCCTGAAACCGACCCCGACTCTGAGGCCGACCGCGACGTCCTCGAAGAACTCGCTTCACTACCGACGCTCGCCCATCCGACCGTCTCGCCGGACGGCGACCGCGTCGCCTACTACCACGACGTCACGGGCCGCAACGAGCTTCACGTCCTCGACGTCGAGACCGGCGAGTCCGAGCGCTGGAGCGCTGGCGAGGTACCGCGGAACGCCCGCTGGTTCGTTCGCTGGGACGCCGACGGTGAACGCGTCTACTTCCACGACGACGCGGCCGGCGACGAGCAGAACGACGTCTACGCCATCGACGAAGCAGGCCAGGTCGACTCCATCGTCGAGACTGACGGCCAGAACGTCCTCCAGGCGGTCGACCCCAACGGCGAGTTCGTCGTCGCCGGGTCGACCCGCGACGGCCAGATGAACTGCTATCGCCACGACCCCGGGGACGGCAGCGTTACGCAACTGACGGACTACGACCGGGCCGTCTGGGGGGCGACAATGTCGCCGGACGGCCAGCGCATCGCATACACGACCAACGAGACCGACGACTACGACAACCTCGACGTCTACGTCGCCAGCGTCGACAGCCTCGCCATGGACGGGCCGGCCGGCAGCGAGGACGACCGATCGGACGCCAGGAACCTCGAGATCGGCGAGGTGGGTGCCGAGGCGGGGATCGCCGACTGGCACCCCGATGGCGACCGCCTGCTCGTCTCCGATAACACCGAAGATCTCACCCGCTGTGGCGTCTACGACCTCGAGGCAGACTCGGTACGGTGGCTCGGCGACCTTTCCCACGAGGAACAGCCGGAGTGCTTCGACGCGACCGGCGACCGCGTCGTCGTGACGCGGACTCGCGACGCTACCACGACGCCGGTCGTCTACGACCTCGACACCGGCGACGGCCGCGAACTCGACCTCCCGGAGGGCGTCGCCAGCTTCGGGATGGCCGGCGAGACCGTCATCGACGAGGACCGCCTGCTCCTGACGCACACCACGCCCACGCGCCGCCCCGACCTGCTGGCCTACGACCTGACCGACGACACGACCGAGACGCTCGTCGCCGCCGATCACGGTCCGTTCTCGCCCGCGGACTTCGCGGACGCCGAGTACCTCACCTTCGACTCTGACGGCGTTCCCGCGGCGCCCGCCGAGGCGGTCAACCACGATCCCTACGAGACCCTCGAGATCGGCGCGCTCCTCTACGACTCGGGCGAGCGCCCCTCGCCGCTCATCGTCAATCCCCACGGCGGCCCCCGTGGCCGCGATAGCAAGGCCTTCGACCTCTACACCCAGGTGCTCGTCCAGCAGGGTTTCTCCGTCCTCCAGGTGAACTACCGCGGCTCCACCGGTCGCGGCCGCGAGTTCGTCGAGGCGCTGTACGACGACTGGGGCGGCGCCGAGCAGGGCGACGTCGCTGTCGGGGTCGAGCACGTCCTTGAGGAGTACGAGTGGCTCGACGACGACCGTATCGCCGTCTTCGGTGGCTCCTACGGCGGCTACTCGGCGTACTGGCAGCTCGTCCAGTACCCCTCGCTGTACGATGCCGGCGTCGCCTGGATCGGCCTCACCGACCTCGAGGAGATGTACGAGACGACGATGCCGCACTTCCGGACCGAGCTCATGGAGAAGTACCTCGGCACCCCCGACGAACATCCCGAACTGTACACCGAGCGCTCGCCGATCACCCACGCGGAGAACCTCGCGGCGCCGCTGTTCCTCGTCCATGGGGTGAATGATCGCCGCGTCCCGGTCTCGCAGGCGCGGCTCTTCCGCGACCGCCTCGAGGAACTGGGCTACGTGGCCGGTGAAGACGGCGACTTCGAGTACGAGGAACTCGGCGAGGAAGGGCACGCCTCCTCGGACATCGACCAGAAGAAACGGATGTTCAGATTGCTCGTCGACTTCCTCTCACGGCGCGTCGAGGCCGCCTGAGACGACGTCGACGCGAGCCGTCCGCGACTATTCCTGAATGTCGACCGACTCGATGACGACGTCGTCCTTCGGCTGGTCGTTCCGGCCCGTGGGGACGTTGCTGATCTCCTCGACGACGTCCATGCCGTCGGTCACCTGCCCGAAGACGGCGTGCTTGTCGTCGAGGTGCGGCTGGGCGCCCAGCGTGATGAAGAACTGCGAGCCGTTCGTGTTCGGCCCGGAGTTGGCCATCGAGAGGATGCCCGCGTCGTCGTGGCGGAGCTCCTCGTGGAACTCGTCGTCGAACTCGTAGCCGGGGCCGCCGCGGCCGGTCCCGGTCGGGTCGCCGCCCTGGATCATGAAGCCCTCGATGATGCGGTGGAAGACGGTGCCCTCGTAGAGGGAGTCACCGCGGATCTCGCCGGTCTCGGGGTCCTCCCAGGTGGTCGTGTCGGGGGCGGGCTCCGCGTCGGCCGCCGGGTCGTGCGTCGCGAGGTTGACGAAGTTCTCGACCGTCCGCGGGGCGCGCTCCGCGAACAGCTCGACCGTGATGTCGCCGTGGTTCGTGCCGAGCGTGACCGTCGGGTTGTCGCTCATATCGGGTCCAGGCGTGGGCGTCGCAAAAGACTGCCGACTGCCATCCTCGCCATCGTCGCCGTCGCCGCCGAGACAGCCGGCCAGCAGCGTCGCGCCCGCCGCGCCGACCGCACCCAGAACCACCCGTCGCGTTGCGTCCATGCGACCCGAAGAACCCCGAGCGGGAAAGCTTCGTCTGTCGACACGAACGGCGTGTGCGCCTTCGGAACCGTTTACAATCCCGGGCCGGAACGCCACGATATGGTCCGCGACCCGCTGGGCGCAGAGGAGGACCCGGACCTCGATACGGTGCTGGGGGCGCTGTACGACGAGGACTGTCGCGCCATCGTCGCGGCGCTGGACGAGCCCCGGACGGCCAGCGAACTCGTCGAGCGCTGCGACATCCCCCGGTCGACGCTTTACCGGAAGCTCGACCGCCTGACCGAATCGACGCTGCTGTATGAGGGCACCGAGATCAGACAGGACGGCAGCCACGCCGGCCGCTACGAGGTCGACTTCAAGGAGGTGGTCGTCACCCGCGACGGCGACCGCGTCCTCGACGTCGAGATCGAACGCCCGGCCCGGCGCGCCGACGAGCGGCTCGCCGAACTGTGGTCCGAGGTGCGAAAGGAGCTCTAACCATGGTACACGACACCGTCAGTTCGCAGGTACAGCTCGCCATCACGGCCGTGAAGACGCTCATCCTCGTCGTCGGGGGCATCGTGACGTACCTCGCCTACAGCGCTTACCGTCGCACCGGCGACCCGTCGCTGCGCCTCCTGTCGTTCGGGTTCGCCTTCGTCGGCGTCGGCGTCCTGCTCGCCGGCTTCACCTTCGAGCTACTGGGCGTCAGCCTCGGCGTCGGCATCCTGCTGGAGAGCCTGTTCGTCCTCCTGGGCCTCTCCATCATCGCATACTCGCTGCGCGTGCAGTAGCTATCCGGCTTCCGTAGATTGCTCCTGAAAAGCGAGATGCGTCGCTGTTCGATGTAGCACGCAACGAGAACGAACTCGCGGGAGACCGCGAGTTCAGATGGTCGACGTTCCGCCAGCAGTGTGCGGTTCTAGACGTAGCCCTCTTCCTCGAGGCCGTCCATCATGTCGTCGACGAGTTCGTCGACGCTCTCGTAGGGGAAGTCCTGACGGCCGGAGGCCTCCTGGTTGAGCTCCATCGCGGTGATGGTCTCGTCGCCCACCTCGAACTGCGTGCCGGGGCCGTTCGGCAGGGCCGGCACGAGGTCCATCGGGCTGTTGACGGGGTAGTCTGCACCTTCGAACGCGTCCACGAACTGTTGACGGACTTCTTCTCGGTCTGCCATGGTACACCATAGAGTGTGCAGCTTAGGGGTTGGGTGTACTGCCTCTCAATGACGGGAGTTTATTGCGAGGCTCCATCCACGCCCGTTCGGTGTCGTTTCTGAACGCTCGATGGAGGTGTCCGCCCTTCGAAGCCATCCCCGCGAAACCCCCTCTAGCGCCCCAGTATCAATTCTTCTCGTACGTGCACATGGGACCTACGTGCAACACAGAAAACGGGACAGCAGCGTCGGCTGCCGACGCTGTCAATACTTGTAGTCGGTGTCGATCACCTGGCCGGTCTCGCTCATCGCGACGGCGGCGTCGCTGTACTGCAGGACCTTCTGCATGTCGCCCTCGATGTCGAAGACGCCCGACATCATCCCGTCGATCGGGCCGATTTCGCCCTGGTTGAGCGCGACCCAGTCCGAGTAGTCGCCGCGGTAGATGAACCCGGCGTCGACCGCGTCGGGATGCTCGATGCGGGTGGCCTCGGTGCACCGGCCGTCCTCGAGGCCGATGTAGAAGTACGCGTCCTCCGGGAGCCGGTCGTCCGCGCGGACGTGGAAGACGAAGTCGCCGTCGAATCCGACGCCCCAGCCCTGGCCCGCCTCGGCGTACTCCTCGTTGTCGTTCAGTCGGTGCCGCCACTCCGTGATCCACGCCTCCGAGGGGAACGGTATTGCCATGCACCTGCCATGCGTGCACATGTACCAAATAACTGGTCCCCCGCTTGCGGGGCGGCCTTAAGTCCCACCACCGATCCTGGACCCGTTCGGGGTCCGAGGGCGACCCGTTTCACCCTCCATACCCCGTTTAAATGACCGTGTACGCCCCCCGCAACGTTTTATTAGGTAGCATAACAGGATGGGGTAGAGAACCGTGACTACACGAGAAGCGCACGGTCAACCTCAGTTGACCGGAGAGCGAACGACGGCCTCGGAGAACGGCGTGGTGGTCGCATCGATGGTCGGCGCGATACTGGGCGGACTGATGGGCGGCCTCGCCCTGTACGCGTTGACGACGTTCCACCTGCCGTTCATGGCCTCCATCGTCGGCCTCACGGGCAGCACTGGCGTCTTCGGCGCTTGGATGGGTGCCGCCCTCGTGATGGGCCTGCTGTTCGGCTCCATCGCCGACCCCGCGGTCGACTACTTCGCCTCCCTCTCGACGTGGCTGACCGAACGATCCGCACTGTTCCGCATACTACGAGATACGGTGCCAGCCGGTAACACGACCGCCGTCGGCCTCTTCTTCGGCCTCGTGATGGGCGACATCGTCGGACTCGTCGCCGTCCCGTCGGTCGTCGGCGGCAACGTCCCGCCCCTGGAGGCCGGCCCCATCGTCGTCGGCTACGCCGTCTTCGGGCTCTTCCTCGGCTTCGGCTACGAACACACCCGCGCCGGGACGATCCCCGTCCCCTCCGTCGCCATGTTCAGTCCCGGCGTCCGCGGGGCCATCTTCGCGCCGCTCCTCGCCGGCGCAATCTCGGGGGCCATCGTCTACGCCGGCGAACCGCTCTACCTCCGCTACCTCTCGACGCTCGGCGGCTACGGCTCGCCGCGCGCCGGCTTCGGCATCTGGATGGTCGCCGCACTCGTCCTCGGGCTGGCGTTCGCGGCGATGGCCTACGGGCAAGCCGTCCGCGGCAACGCGACGACGGGCTACGGCTTCGTCTACGGCGTCGTCCTCGCCGTCTTCGTCGGCCTCCTCGCCATCCCCGCGGTCGTCTCGTCGACGACCGAGTGGAACCTCGGCTTCGACAACGTCGGCGGCGCGACGCTCGCCGCCTTCGTCGTCTACGGGCTCACCCTCGGCTCCGTCTACGGGAAGACGATCAACCGCCAGCCGCTGCGACCCACGTTCCTCGTCGGCCGCACCCGCGCGACCGTCATCGCCGCGCTGATCGCCGGCGTCGCCTCGGGAGCCATCGTCTACGCGGCCGCCCCGGTCGCCCTCGTCCTGCTCGGCTACCTCCCCGGCCCCGGCGGCATCACGGTCGGCTTCGTCACCTGGGTCGGCATCGCGGTCCTGCTCGGGTGCGGCTTCGCCGCGTTCCCGGCGCGCCGCGTCGAACGCGACGCCTCCCCCGCCCAGTCCGGCATCAAGCTCGGACTCCTCTACGGCTTCCTCGTCGCGCTCCCGGTCGGCGGCCTGCTCGTCCCGCGCGCCGTCGACTCGGTCATCTACGGCTTCTCCGTGGCGCCGCTCACCCAGGGGTCGGTCCTCGGCGCGTGGGTCCTCTTCGGCCTCCTGCACGGCGTGAGCTACGGGGCCATCAAGGGCCAGGGCCGCGCGACGCCCCTCTTCCTGCGGGGCCGCGGCATGCCGGTCCTCGTCGGCGTCGTCGCAGCTGGCTCCGTCAGCGCCTTCGTCGCCTACATCACCTCCGTCGCCCCGGGCGTCTACCTCCGCGTCCTCGGCGGCGCCCTCGGCTCCACGTCCGTCTGGGCCGGCCTCGCCGTCTGGCTCGGCGTCATGCTCGTCGCCGGCGTGCTGTTCATCCCGTTCGCCGCACGCTCCGTCGAGTCCAGGCCCGGACTCGTCCGCGGACTCGGCGTCGGCGCCGTCTTCGGCGTCGTGATGACCGCCATCGTCGGCGCCTACGTCGTCCCCTCGGCGACCGGCATCGACACGCCGCACACCAACACGCCCGTGATCGCCTACTTCGTCTTCGGGCTGCTGTTCGGCGGCGTCTACGGCATCCTGCGCAAGGAGACGCTCAAGGACGAGGCGGCCCCCACCACGACCGCCATCGGCTCGCGCGGCCAGCGCGCCATCCTCTTCGGCTCGCTGTTCGGCGGGTCGGTCGGCGGCCTCGTCATCTACCACATGTTCGCGCCGGTCGGCATGCTGTACTTCAGCTCGCTGGTCGGCTACGGGAGCTACGCCATCGGCTGGGGCATCTGGCTGCTCATCTGCGTGCTCCTCGGCGGGCTCTTCGCCGTCGCCGTCGGCCCCCGCATCGCCACCTACGCGGACTCGATGAACGAGCTCACCGAGCGCGACGAGGACATCGACGAGGTCTTCGGCGACCTCTTCGAGACCGGGCCCTTCACCACGGCGGCCACCGTCGCCGGCCTCGCCTACGGGATCGTCGTCGCCGTCGCCGTCGGCGCCATCCTCTTCCCCATCGCGATCAACACCATCACGCCCTACGGCCTCGCCGTCCCCACGCTTCAGGGATACTTCCTGTTCGCGTTCGTGATGTACGGCCTCGTCATGGGGCTCGGCTACGGCGTGGTCAAGGAGTTCTAGAGTAGTTGGTCTGCCAGATTCCGCAATGTGATTCCACAGCAAAATATATCACAAGCAATTTGTAAGTTGGGTGTATGTCGAACGAGTTCTACAGTTCTGCCAATCCAACTACGAACGGGGTTGAACAAGCAATCAAGCGGATGGATTGGGATGAACCAGAAAAATACCGTGTCGAATGGGAGAGTAGTGAGAAATGGCAATTTGACTCCGCCTATGCAGTCAAAGAAATCCGGTTCGGCGGAAGTGCTCGTGCGATGATGTTACTCATTGGTCCAAGAGGAGGTGAATATCTAATAGACGCAAATCCAGCGGGCCAGCCTAGGGTTCGTAAACAACGGTCTGATGGATATGAGAGTGAAGATCGATTAGCAGAGATCAGGATATTCAGTGAGGATTTCAACTGGCGCCATCGTGTCTTGCGGGCAATAGAAGAAGCATCAGAAAAGGTCCCAAATCGTTCGTAGAGGCTATTTCAACCAACAATTCAACGTGGAACGGTGTTTATGGAGGAGTAGACAGTCACCAGACGAATCATTGCTCGGCGTGATTCCCAGTAGTCGAAACGGCCTTCAGTAGATAGTCGCGCCCTGGCCGATCCGCGTCTGGTAGGCTCGCGCCTCCACGTCGGCGGCCTCGAAGGCGTCGATCATCGCCATCGCGACGTCGCGCCGGTCGGGTTCGTGGCAGGCCGCGATGACCGCGGGGCCGGCACCTGAGATCGTCACGCCCGTCGCACCGGCGTCGAAGGCGGCCTCCCGGACGTCGTCGTACCCCGTGATGAGTTCCGCGCGGGCGGGCGTGACGATGGCGTCGAACATCCCGCGACCCACGAGGTCCGGGTCGTCGCGAGCCATCCCGATGGCTAACGTCGAGGCGTTCGCGACCGTCTCGACGACCTCCTCCATCCGCGCGCCCTCCGGGACGACCTGGCGGGCGTCCCGCGTCGAGACGACGATCTCCGGCAGGCAGGTCACCAGCGGGACCGAGGCGTCGACCTGCGTGACGCCGTCGTTCCGGGCGATCGTGAACCCGCCCATGATCGAGGGGGCGACGTTGTCGGAGTGGGCGGCCCCCGAGACGACTGCCTCGCCCTCCGCGGCGATCGGGACGAGCTCCTCGCGGGTGAGTCCCCGGTCGTAGAGCTCGTTGAGCCCGACGGCGGCCGCGGCGGCGGAGGCCGCAGAGGACCCCAGCCCCGAAGCCGGGCGGACCCCCTTGTCGATCTCGATGTGGGCCGGCGCGTCGAGTTCCTCGGCGACCGCACCGACCGTGTTCTTCTCGGGGTCCTCCGGGATGTACTGGCTGCCGACGCCGGTCACCTCGATGGTCGTCCGGTCGGCCTTCTCCACGCGGACCACGTCGGCGGGCCGCTCAAGGGCCGCTCCGAAGACGTCGAAGCCACTCCCGAGGTTCGCGCTCGTCGCCGGGGCCCGCACCGTCACCATGCCCGGAGTATCCCGTCGCCTCCGGATAAATGTACCCGAACGAGGCCGGTCGCGACCGACGGACTTAACGTGGCAGAGAACAACTAGCACGCGCCCGAACGCGGCGTTCGGGGAGGATACCATGCGATCCGAATACGAATGCGTCTGCTGCGGGGAGGTCTGCGAGGACGCCGTCTCGCTGCGCCACCACGAGCGCACCCAACACGGCGGGCAGAAGCGGGAGCGCCAGCGCAGGCGGCGCGCGCTGACCACGAAGTAGCCCCGGCAGCGACACGCCGACGACCGGAACAGGCAAAGGGCCGGACTGACCACCGTTGGGTATGATCGGCATCGTCGGCGGCGGGCTCGCGGGGCTGGCCGCGGCCCACCGCCTCCAGCGGGCGGGCCGGGAGGTCCGCGTCTTCGAGGCCGCCGACCGCCTCGGGGGGCTGGCGGCGACCTACGAGACCGACGGGGACCGCGTCGAGAAGTTCTACCACCACCTCTCGAAGTCCGAAGAGACCATCGTCGACCTCGCCGAGGAACTCGGCGTCGGCGACCGGATCGAGTGGCGCGTCGGCGAGAACGCCTACTATGTCGACGGCATCGCCCACCCCCTGGACGCCCCCTGGGAGATCGCCGCCTACCCCTACCTCTCGCTGTACGACAAGTTCCGCCTCGGGATGCTCACCCTCGGCGTCGACGTCCGCGGCGGCATCCCCCGCACCGACACGTACGACGACCTCGAGGACTTCGAAGACGTCCCCATCAAGGAGTTCCTACTCGAACACACCACCCGCGGCGTCTACGAGTACTTTTTCGAGCCGCTGCTGGACGCGAAGTTCGGCTCCCGGAAGGAGGACGTCTCCGCGGCGTGGCTGCTCGGCCGCGTGAAGTTCCGCGGCGAGCGCGACCTGCTCCGCGGGGAGGTCCTCGGCTACCTCGAAGGCGGCTTCGGCGTCCTCCTCGACGCGCTCGTCGACAGCGTCGGCCGCGAATACATCGAGACCGGCACCCGCGTGACCGAGGTCGGCTTCGCCGACGGTGATGGCCCGACGCCGGCAATCCGCCCGGCCTCCGGCGACCTCGCGAGCGACTGGTCGACACCCCGGGGGCCGGTCGAGTCGCTGACCGTCGCCAGCGAGGCCGACGCCGGCGACCGGACGACCCGGACCTACGACGTCGACGACCTCGTCGTCGCGACGATGCCCGATGTCCTGGAGGCGCTCACCGGCTACGAGTGCGACATCGACTTCCAGGGATCGGTCTGCGCTGTCGTCTCGATGGACGAGCCACTGATGGACACCTACTGGCTCAACATCGCCGACGACGCGCCGTTCGGCGCGCTCATCGAGCACACGAACTTCGTCTCGCCCGAACGCTACGGCGGCGAGCACCTCCTGTACGTCGCCAGCTACGTCCAGGACCCCACGGAGGAGCTGTGGCAACTCGACGACGACGGCGTCGCGGAGCTGTGGCTCGACGGCGTCGCCGACCTCTTCCCGCAGTTCGACCGCGAGAGCGTCAACTGGGTGCAGATCGCTCGCAACCCCAAGACCGCGCCGGTCTACGAGCGCGGCTACCTCGAGATGGTGATCCCGTACGACCTCGGCGACGCGGTCGCGCCGGGCGTCCACTACGCGGGGATGGCCTCGCGCGCACAGTACCCCGAACGCAGCCTGAACGGCGCCATCGAGGCGGGCTACGCGGCCGCAGAATCGATCCTCGATTAGTCGTCCGCGCCCGGCGCCTGCGTCGGGTCGACGTCCTCCGGTTCGTCGGTCCCGCCGACGACCGTCTCCCCCTCCTCGGTCTCGACGTAGACGTCGTCGGCGAACCCGGCGATCGCGTTCTCGTACTCCGGCTTCTCGAGCTTCCCGGGGGTCGCCGGCGCGTCGGCGATGCCAGCCGGGGGCCGGAACTCGCCGAGCGGGTCGTCGATGGTGATACCGTGCTCGGTGAAGAACGCCTCGTAGCGGCGGAAGTGGGCCTCCAGTTCGTCGCCCGGGATCTCCATCATCTCCGTCCAGCCGTGGTTGAAGAAGTCAAAGTTCCCCTGGACGTGGGTGATCTCGCGGGCCTCGGCCTCGGTGTAGCCGGCCTCCAGGGCGGCGACGTAGCTGTCCATCGTCGCCGCGAAGAAGTCGTCGAGGTGGTCGCGGCGCGCCTCGCGGTGGGCCTCGTCGGCCTTTTCCAGGAAGATGCGGGTGTGCAGGTCGACCAGCTTCTCCCGCGCCATGTCGCCGACGACCGGCGTGGTCAGCGCCTTCTTGGCGGCCCAGTGGCGGACGTTCTGGCGGAGTTTCATACCCGCCACTCGGGGCTCTGACTCCTTGAACGTCCCGACAGTGGCGAGTCGTCCGGGGCCCGTATCTCCGTCCTGTTCGGTCGTGGAACCCTGCCCGCAAGCGACCGCTCGAATCGGACGGCCGTCAGAAAAGCCCGGCGGCGCAGTTCGGAATCGTCACATAGCAATTCACTTTAAGGCGGCTGTCGTAGCCGTGCGCATGTGTGCGTCGCACGTCATAATCGGTGACGGCATCGCGGGGTCCTCGGCGGCCGAGACGATCCGCGAGGCCGACCCCGAGGCCGACGTCACCGTCATCACCGAGGAGGGGGAAGCTCTCTACAACCGCATCCTCATCAAGGAGTTCGCGAAGGGCAAACTCCCGGAGGCCCCCGTCTCCATCCACGACCCCGACTGGTACGCCGAACGGGACATCGACCTCCGGCTCGACACCGTCGTCACCGAGGTCGACACCGACGCCCGCGAGGTCCACACCTACGAGGGCGACGTCTTCGAGTACGACAAGCTCCTCGTCGCCACCGGCGGGACGCCGACGCAGCTCCCCGTCGACAACAGCGACGCCGAGGGCATCCACCACTTCTGGACCTTCGAGGACGCCCGCGCCATCAAGGCCGACGCCGAGGCCGCCGAGAAGGGCGTCGTCATCGGCGCCGGCCTGCTCGGCATCGACCTCGCGGCCATCTGCGGCGCCCAGGACGTCGAGGCCCACTACCTCATGCGCGGCAACGCCTGGTGGCGCTACGCGCTCAGCGAGGAGGGTGCCGAGATCATCCACGACGCGCTCCGCGAGATGGACGTCACGCCCGTCTTCGACTCCGGCGTCGACCACTTCGAGACCGACGACGGCGGCCGCATCACGGCCGCCGTCGACCCCAACGGCGAGCGCTTCGAGGCCGACTTCGCCGGCGCCGCCATCGGCCTGAACTTTAACACCGAGTTCCTCCGCGGCTCCGGGCTCGAACTCGACGACGGCATCGTCGTCGACGAGTACATGCGCACCAACGTCGACGACGTCTACGCCGCCGGCGACATCACGCAGTTCCACGACGTCATCCTCGGCGATCGCGCCCAGAACGGCGCCTGGGGCTCCGCGAAGGAGCAGGGCTCCGTCGCCGGCACCAACATGGTCGCCGACGCCCCCGAAGAGGAGTTCCGCTGGGTCTCCTCGTACTCCATCACCCACTTCGACTTCCCCTTCCTCTCGTTCGGCCACCCGACGCTCGGCGACGACTCCGTCGAGAAGAAGTACGACGAGGGCACCTGGCGCCGCGTCGCGCTCAAGGAGGGCCGCGTCGTCGGCGGCGTCCTCATCGGCGACCTCGCTGCGCAGTCCGGCCTCAAGAAGCTCGCCCGCAAGCAGGTCGACGTCCGCGGCAACGAGGACCTCCTGCTAGAGGAGCAGATCGACGTCGACGCCTTCGAGGAGACCGCGGCCGCGGAGTAACAACCACTTTTTGCACGCTCCGGCGGTCCGCCAGGGGCGGACACGCCTCCGCGGAAAAAACATGGGTGTAAATAGGCGCGCCCTCCTCCTGTCGCGCGGCTTCGCTCCGCTCAGCCGCGCGGTAGTCGTCGGGTGTCCTCAGAAGTGCGAAGCACTTCTGATGGGCTGCGGAAATCGCCTGAGGCGATTTCCGAACGCTACCGAGCGCTCCCGTCGGTCGCGCTCGGCGAACCGCTCGCTCACTTCGTTCGCTCGCGGATGCTCCGCATCCTACGTCTCGCCTCTGCTTACGGCTCCCTGACGTGGACCCGAGAACCGAGGTACTTCGTGACGACCTCGGGGGTGTCGTCGGCCTTGAACAGCTCGAGGTTCTCGTCGATCTCCAGGCGGAGCGCCTCGTAGTAGTCGTCGTCCGTCCGGAGTTCCCGGAACTCGATGGACCGGACCTCGACGCCCAGCGTCTCCTCGGCCAACTCGCGCAGGTGGTCGTGGTCGTTCACCTCGCCGCGCCAGAGGTTGTCCCGGAAGAACAGCCAGCCCTCCTCGCCGGGCGTCGGCGCGCGCTTGTGGAGCGTGGTCTCGACGCTCGCCGGCTCCAGCCATACGTCGGGGTCCGACGGCGACAGCTGCAGTTCGACGGCGAAGACGTACTCGGCGGAGCCCGCCTCGTCGGCCTCGGGGTCGGCGTCGGCCATCAGTCGGCGAGTTCGTTGAACCGCGCGGCCAGGTCCGTGTCGGCCTCCGTGATGCCGCCCTCCTCGTGGCTCGTCAGCCGCACCTCGACCTCCTGCCAGTCGACGGTCATCTCGGGGTGGTGGAACGCCTCCTCGGCGAGGCCGCCCGCGCCCGCGGCGAAGCCGACGCCCTCCAGGTACGAGTCGAACTCGAAGGTGCGGACGATCTCGTCGCCGTCGCGCTCCCAGCCGTCCGGTAGCTGTGCCTCGATCTCGTCGTCGGAGAGCAGGTCGCTCATGGTCGAAAGTGGGCCGGCAGGCGGATAAATCTACGCCGGACCCCGGCGCCGAGGTGACGGAAATCGTGGCTTTCGGCGGTAGGTGGTCGACGGATTCGTGTTCTTTGTTAGCGCGCGCCACTATTTCGCTCGGATCGAGGCCCCGTTTACGCCGACGCGGGATATCCCGTTATTCGGCCTCTCCGGTACGATATGCCGATATCGGGGGCCGAGCCACCATCACCTCTGGACCGAGGGCCCGATCGGCGTTCGAGACGATCGTGCGTGTCGCACGACCTTCCATTCGAGTTACAGTTACGGGCGGGTAAGCCCTCAGGAGGCGGCTACCCTCCCGAGATTTGTATTTCCTGTGCAGACACGAGTGACAACGTCCTGTACGTTCTCCCTGACGTTCGACGGTATCGAATAACGAATGACGAGGAGTTCGACGCCCGACTGTGAGGTTCGATACCAACAGCGGAGACGGCACGGAGCAGGATGGGGCGGAGACAAGCAACACGCGACGGCGGTTCATGGCGGGGTCGGCCGGAGCACTCGGCGGGGTCGCTCTCGGGAGCACCTTCGCCACCGGGGCGTTCGCCCAGGACGACGAGGACGGAGGCGAGGCCCCCGAGGCGCCGCCGCAAGGTAACGCCACCGAGGGCGAGTTCGAGGACGACCTCGAGATCCTGAACTACGCGCTGACGCTGGAGCACCTCGAGGCGGAGTTCTACAACGAGGCGCTCGACAACCTCGATGACGACGCCATCCACAATTCCGAGGCACTCGGGGACTTCGACGGACCGGTCGTCGACCGCGTCGTCGACGAACTGGAGACGATCCGCGACCACGAGGTGGCCCACGTCGACACCCTGACGGCGGTCGTGGGGGACCTCGGCGGCGACCCCGTCGAGGCGCCGACGTTCGACTTCGGCGGGGCGACCCAGGACGCCGACGCGTTCCTCGAGACGGCGATGGCCCTCGAGAACACGGGCGTCGCGGCGTACGCCGGGGCCGCACCGTCGATCGAGAACGCTGACGTCGTGCCGCCGGCGCTCAGCATCCACAGCGTCGAGGCCAGGCACGCCTCGTTCGTGAACGTGCTCAACGGCGAGAGCGGCTTCCCCGAGGCCTACGACGACCCCCTGTCGCGAGCCGAGGTCCTGGACATCGCGTCCGACTTCATCGTTCAGGACGACGAGAACGGGGAGGATGGAGGCGATGCCGAGAACGGAGACGATTCAGACGACGGCGGCTGTTGATCGAGAGCGGGGCGAGTGGAGGTCCCACCCACACCAGTTTTTCAGTCACCGGTCGGGGACGCGCCGGAGGGCCGACGGCTCAGCGACCGCGTCCGCCAGACGGCGACGAACGTCAACGCGAACGCGGCGAAGGACAGCCCGAGGATGACCAGTTGGCCCTCGCTGCCGAAGGCGCGCCGCGTGACGACGAGCTGGGCGACGATGAGCACCGCCCCGAGGCTGCCGGCTGCGGAGACGCCGCGGGCGCCGAGCTCCCGGCCCCACAGCGCGACGACGCACAGCGCCGAGAACACCGCGAACCCGAACCCGTAGTAGAGGAGCTGGGCGACCTCCCCGAAGTCGAGGAACAGTCGCGGCGTGAGCGCCACCAGCAGCGGGAAGCCGAGGAGGGCGGCGCCGCCCGCGCGCTCGACGCGGTCCAGCGAGACGGCCCCCGCGGCGGCGTAGGCCCACACCGTCGCCGCGACCAGCAGCGCGAGGATGAGCGCCGCGAGCGCGAAGTGCAGCGTCAGGACGACGATGGAGTAGCCGAAGACGAACTCGTGGACGAGGACCGTGAACGCCCCGAAGACGATCTGCAGCGGCGTGAGCAGGAGGGCGCCGACCGTCGCGAACCGGACGCGGCGCTGGTGGCCGCCGCGCCAGGCAGCGACGGCGGAGCCGACGATGAGGACGCCCGTGATCATCGCCACCAGGCGGTGGGACCACTCAATGAACGACATGAAGTTCGCGGGGAACAGCCCGAAGACGGCGCCGTCGCAGAGCGGCCACCGTGCCTCGCAGGTCAGCCCCGCGCCGGTGGAGGCGGTGAACACGCCCAGCAGCGCCGTCAGCGCCGTCGAGACGGTGGTCACGAGCAGGAGCCGGCGGAAGTTCATGCGCGCCAGTCGGGACCGCGTGAGTATATAGCCCGCGAAAGCGGGCGGCCGAGACTCGTCGCCGCTCGCCCGACGCGAGGTTCGGGCAAGCTCTGCCAGCGCCGCCACGTTGGGTAGCTTTTTGGGGAACGTGGACGGGATACCTCTATGGGACTAGACGAGGACTCACTCGAGTACCACCGGATCGACCCGCCGGGGAAGCTCGAGATCTCCACCACGAAGCCGACCAACACGCAGCGGGACCTCTCGCTGGCGTACTCGCCGGGCGTCGCGGCGCCGTGCAACGAGATCGCCGAGAACCCGGACGACGCGTTCACCTACACGACGAAGGGGAACATGGTGGGCGTCGTCTCCAACGGCAGTGCGGTCCTCGGCCTCGGCGACATCGGCGCGCAGGCATCCAAGCCCGTCATGGAGGGCAAGGGGGTGCTGTTCAAGCGCTTCGCCGACATCGACGTCTTCGACATCGAACTCGACCAGGACGACCCGAAGGACATCATCACCACCGTGCGGGCCATGGAGCCGACGTTCGGGGGCATCAACCTCGAGGACATCAAGGCCCCCGAGTGCTTCGAGATCGAGGAGACGCTCCGCGAGGAGATGGACATCCCCGTCTTCCACGACGACCAGCACGGCACCGCCATCATCTCCGGGGCCGCCCTACTGAACGCCGCCGAGATCGCCGGCAAGGACCTCGACGAACTCGAGGTCGTCTTCTCCGGGGCCGGCGCCTCCGCGCTCGCCTCCGCCCGCTTCTACGTCTCGCTGGGCGTCGACCGCGACAACGTCACGATGTGTGACTCATCGGGCATCATCACCCAGGAGCGCGCCGACAGCGGCGACGTCAACGAGTTCAAGAAGGAGTTCGCACAGGACGTCCCCGAGGGCGGCCTCGACGACGCCATGGAGGGCGCCGACGTCTTCGTCGGCCTCTCCATCGGCGGCCTCGTCGACCAGGATATGGTCCGATCGATGGCCGACGACCCCATCATCTTCGCGATGGCCAACCCCGACCCCGAGATCCCCTACGAGGAGGCGAAGGAAGCACGCGACGACACGGTCATCATGGCCACGGGGCGCTCCGACTACCCGAACCAGGTCAACAACGTCCTCGGGTTCCCGTTCATCTTCCGCGGCGCCCTCGACGTCCGCGCCACCGAGATCAACGAGGACATGAAGGTCGCCGCGGCGGAGGCCCTCGCCGACCTCGCCAAGCAGGACGTCCCCGACGCGGTCGTGAAGGCCTACGGCGACCAGCCCCTGCAGTTCGGCTCCGAGTACATCATCCCGAAGCCGCTGGACCCCCGCGTCCTCTTCGAGGTCGCGCCCGCGGTCGCACAGGCCGCGATGACCAGCGGCGCCGCACGGAAGAATATCGACCTCCAGGATTACGTCGAGCGGCTGGAGGCCCGCCTCGGGAAATCCCGAGAGATGATGCGGGTCGTCCTCAACAAGGCCAAGAGCGACCCCAAGCGCCTCGTCCTCGCGGAGGGCGACGACGAGAAGATGGTGCGGGCCGCCTACCAGCTCGTCGACCAGGGCATCGCCGAGCCGGTGCTCATCGGCGACCGCGAGGAGATCTGGGAGCACGCCGAGCGGCTCGGCCTCGACTTCGACCCCGAGATCGTCGACCCCGAGGAGGGGAACCTCGACCCCTACGCCGAGCGGCTCTACGAGCTCCGCCAGCGGAAGGGCATCACCCGACGCGAGGCCGACGAGATGATCGAGGACGGCAACTACCTCGGCAGCGTGATGGTCGAGATGGGCGACGCCGACGCGATGCTGACCGGCCTCATGCACCACTACCCCTCCGCGCTGCGCCCGCCGCTGCAGGTCATCGGCACCGACGAGGACGCCGAGTACGCCGCCGGCGTCTACATGCTCACGTTCAAGAACAACGTCGTCTTCCTCGCCGACGCCACCGTCAACCAGGCGCCCGACGAGAACGTCCTCGCCGAAGTGACGCGCCAGACGGCGAACCTCGCCCGCCGGTTCAACATCGACCCCCGCGCGGCGCTGCTGTCGTACTCCGACTTCGGCAGCGTCCGCAACGAGGGGACGCGGAAGCCGCGTGAGGCCGCCCGGATGCTCAGAGAGGACCCCGAAGTCGACTTCCCGGTCGACGGCGAGATGCAGGCCGACACCGCCGTCGTCGAGGAGATGCTCGAGGGGACCTACAGCTTCTCGGAGCTCGACGAGCCGGCGAACGTGCTGGTCTTCCCGAACCTGGAGGCCAGCAACATCGCCTACAAGCTCCTCCAGCGGCTCGGCGGCGCCGAGGCCATCGGCCCCATGCTCGTCGGCATGGACCAGCCCGTGCACGTCCTCCAGCGCGGCGACGAGGTCAAGGACATCGTCAATCTCGCGGGCGTCGCGGTCGTCGACGCCCAGTCGAACGGTTACTGACACTCGTCCAACGACCTTTTTCGCCCACGTTTTTGCGCCGAGCGGGGAGCGGGAGCGTGGCGCGACTGGAAGGAGCGCCACGAGGCAGTGACCTCGAGGCGCAAAAAGGTGGAAGTCGAGGACATCGTCAATCTCGCGGGCGTCGCTGTCGTCGACGCCCAGTCGAACGGCTACTGAGCCGTCATCGGCGTCCAGACGGGCGGTTCCGGGGCGGCCGCGACGTCCCCGCCGATTTCGCCGCGTCGCCCCCATTCTCGCCGAAACGTTAAATCGGATGTCACCCAACTGATTGTCCATGGCCAGAGACTTCGACGTCGACCGTCGCACCTATCTCGCGACGGTCGGCGCGGCGGGGGTCGCGGGACTCGCCGGCTGCCCGGGCGACGGGGGGAACGGGAACGACGACGACACGGGGACCGACGACGGGACCGGGACCCCCGACGACGGCGGGCCGAGCGGCGAGGACGTCATCCGCCTCGCGACCGCCGGGGATTTCCCCCCGTTCGCGACGCTCGAGGAGGGCGCGCTCGTCGGCGTCGACGTCGACCTCGCGGAGACGGTCGTCGAGCGCGCCGGCTACGAGATCGGCACTTGGGCAGACATCCGCTTCGAGGCGCTCGTCCAGGAGCTGAACGCCGACCAGTTCGACCTGGTCGCCGCCGCGATGTCGACCAGCCTCGGCCGCGAGGAGGAGGTCGCCTTCTCGGCGCCGTACTACGAGACCGACCAGGCGGTCCTGGTCCGTTCGAGCGGGGAGCAACCCGCAGACGAGTCCGACCTCGAGGGGCTGTTCGTCGGCGCACAGGCCGCCACGACGAGCGAGGCCGAGGTCGAGCGCCTCATCGAGGAGGAGGTCCTCACCGAGGACGACTACCGGCCGTTCGTCGACTTCACGAACGCCGTCGAGGCCCTCTCCGACGAGACCCTCGACGCCGTCGTCGCCGACCTCACCGTCGGCGAGGCCGTGACCGACGGGGTCGACCTCGAGGTCGCGTTCATCATCGAGACCGGCGAGGAATACGCGCTGGCGATGCGTACCGACGACGACCGCCTCGAGGACGTCGACGCGGCCCTCTCGGAGATGATGGACGACGGCACCTTCGAGGAGCTCGTCGCCGAGTACCTCGGCGAGAACGGCGAAACAGGCCAGAACAACGAAACTAACGGGAGCAACCAAACCACCGAGAACAACGAAACTAACGGGAACAACCAATCCACCGAGATCAACGAGTAGGTCGGACCGGCCGGTTCCGGGGGAATCCCGGGCCCTCCGCGACCCTCGGCTCCCATCCGTGCTCCTGCTCGCGAGTCCCGTGGCCGTCCGTCCACCGAACGGCCGGATTTCGAGTGGTTCCCTCGGCCGACGTTCGAAACGTTAAAACAGGTCTCTGACAACCACATCCCTATGACGAGTGAATCCGACATGAACCGTCGCGCCTACCTCGCGACGGTCGGCGCCGCAGGGGTTACGGGTGTCGCCGGCTGTCTCGGCGGCAACGGCGACGGGGACGGTACCGGGAACGGGAACGGGAACGAGAGCGGCAACGGGGACGGCGACGGCACCGAGGTCATCGTCCCGGGGACCGCGTCCGGCTTCCCCCCGTTCGAGTACACCGAGAACGGCGAACTGGTCGGATTCGACATCGAGCTCGCCGAGGAGGTCATCACTCGCGCCGGCTACGAGGTCGGCGACTGGGTCGACATCGAGTTCGAGTCCCTCACACCGTCGCTGCTCAACGAGGAGCTCGACCTCGTCGCAGCCGCGATGACGATCAACGAGGAGCGCGCCCAGCAGATCGCCTTCACCGACCCCTACTACGAGGCCAACCAGGCCGTGCTGGTCCCGTCGGGCGGCGACTTCCAGCCCGAGGCGGAGTCCGACCTCGAGGGCCGTGTCGTCGGCGCCCAGTCGAGCACCACCGGCGAGGACGAGGTCGATCGCCTCATCGAGGAGGGCGTCGTCGACGAGGGCGACTACCGCCAGTACGACAACTACACGCTCGCGGTCCAGGACCTCGAGAACGGGAACGTCGACGCCATCGTCATCGACATCCCGGTCGCCAACAACTTCTCTGACAGCCGGGACGTCGAGGTCGCCTTCACCATCGAGACCGGCGAGGAGTACGGCCTGGGCATGCGGCAGGACGACGACCGAATCCAGGACGTCAACGACGCGCTCGCCGAGGTCCAGGAGGACGGCACCTACGAGGAGCTCGTCTCGAAGTACTTCGACCAGTCCGACGAGTAACGCGAGCCGATGGATCCCGTCCCGCTGCAGTCGGCCGACTGGCAGTTCATCTTCGACAACGCCGAGTACCTGCTGTTCGGGACGGTCGTCACCATCCTGCTGACGCTCTCGAGCCTCACCCTCGGCTTCCTCGCCGGCTTCCCGGCCGGCGCGATCGAGGTGTACGGCTCGGGCTGGCTGCGCGACCTCGTCAGCACCGTCGGCGTGCTCCTGCGCGGAACGCCGATCGTGGTCCTGATCTTCCTGTTCCACTTCGGGCTCCCGATCCCGCGGCTGTGGACGGTCGAGGTGCTCGACCAGGAGCTCTTCCAGCTGGGGGTGTTCGTCTCGGCGACGCTGGCGCTCGGGTTGCGCAGCGGCGCCTACCAGGCGCAGGTGTTCCGCGGCGCCATCCAGTCCATCGGCGAGGGCCAGATGGAGGCCGCCCGCTCGGTCGGGCTGAGCAAGCTGCAGGCCATCCGCCACATCGTCTTCCCGCAGGCGATCCGGCGCTCCGTGCCGGGCTTCCAGAACGAGTTCACCATCGTCCTCAAGGACACGAGCGTCGCCTTCGCCATCGGACTGGCGGAGCTGCTCACCCGCGCCGAGAACCTCTACCTCCAGCCCGGCCGCGACACTGCGGCCGTGGAGGTCATCCTCGCGATCAGCGCGATCTACTTCGTGCTCACCTTCGCGACGAACCGCGCGCTCGACCACCTCGAGGACGTCTATGCCGTCCCAGGAGGAACCGAATGACGCTACTCAACGTCGAGAACGTCGACAAGTCCTACGGCGACGAGGAGGTACTGCGCGACGTCAGCTTCGAGATGCAGCGACAGGACGTCGAAGTGGTCGTCGGCCCGTCGGGGTCGGGCAAGTCGACGCTGCTGCGCTGCGTCAACCGCCTCACGGAGATCGACGACGGCGCGATATACCTCGACGGCGAGGAGATCCACGGCATCGACGAGAACGACCTCCGGCGCCGCGTCGGGATGGTGTTCCAGGACTTCAACCTCTTCGCCCACCGCACCGCCCGCGGGAACGTCACGCTCGGACTGACCGAGGTCCTCGGCCTCTCGACGGAGGAAGCCCGGGCGAAGGCCGACGACTACCTCGCTCGCGTCGGGCTCGCCGACCAGGCGGACTCCTACCCCGCCGAGCTCTCCGGCGGCCAGAAGCAGCGCGTCGGCATCGCCCGCGCGCTCGCGATGGACCCAGAGCTCATCCTCTTCGACGAGCCGACCAGCGCGCTCGACCCAGAGCTCATCGGCGAGGTCCTCGAGGTGATGCGCGACCTGGCCGCGGAGGGGATGACGATGCTCTGTGTCACCCACGAGATGGGCTTCGCGCGGTCGGCGGCCTCGACGATCACGTTCCTCGACGCCGGTCGCGTCGTCGAACGCGGCCCGCCCGAACAGCTCTTCGAGAACCCCGAGCACGACCGCACACGGGCGTTCCTCGGTGAACTCACCGACCTGAACCGATGACGACCGCCGAGGAGACGCGCGGCAGCGCCGTCGGCGACCTGCCCGGCAGGCGACGGCTCGTCGTCGGCGCCGTCGGCGTCGTCTTCTGGACGTGGCTGCTCCTCCGGTGGGCCTACCACAACACGCTGGTCGACCGGCTCTTCACCGCCGTCGGCTTCCCGGACCTCGTTCAGTCCGAGCGGGGCGTCCGGTTCCGCGAACCGTGGATCCCGGCGGGTCCGTTCGAGTCCGTCGCTGCGACGCTCGGCGGCGTCGCCGACGCCCTCGGACCGGTCGGCCTCCCGGTCGAGTGGCTCGCCTGGCTGTTCGACCTCGCCGGGTTCGCGACGACGACCGGCCCGCAACTCGCCGCGGGCGCGTTCATCACCGTCTACCTGACGCTGCTGTCGATGCTGTTCGGCCTCGTCATCGCCGTCCCGCTGTCGGTCGCGCGGGTCTACGGCGGGCCACTGGTCCGCGGCGTCTCGCTGGCGTACACCGAGCTCATCCGCGGGACCCCCCTGCTCGCCCAGCTGTTCTTCCTGTACTTCGGGCTGCCGCTCGGCAGCATCTTCAACGACTTCGGGTTCGTCGGCGAAGGCGCGGTCCCGCAGGCCGCAATCTTCGTCGCCGTCGTGGGCTTCACCATCAACTCCTCGGCGTACCAGGCGGAGTACATCCGCGCTGCGCTGCAGTCGGTCGACCCCGGCCAGCTGACGGCGGCCCGCTCGGTCGGGCTCACGAAGCTGCAGGGCATCCGCCACGTCGTGCTGCCGCAGGGGCTCCGCTTCGCCATCCCCGGCTGGACTAACGAGTTCATCTACCTCATCAAGTACTCCTCGCTGGCGGCGTTCATCACGGTCCCCGAGCTGTTCCGGCGCGCCCGCGACGTCGGCTCCGACACGTTCCGGTACACGGACATCTACGTCGTCGTGGCGGTGTTCTACCTCGCGCTCGTGCTGACGACGGCGCTGGCGATGGGGAAACTCGAATCGTCCCTCGCGATCCCGGGCGTCGGGAGCAGCTCGGGCCGGGACTGAGACACCGGGGGCGTCCGCGGTACCCGATTACGTGAAGTCGGAGAGGCCGGCCTGGCCGTCGTCGGAGTCGGCCTCCTCGGCGCGTTCCTCGGTCGACCGATCGTCGGAGTCGTCGTCCGCCGTTCTCTCGCCGCTCTCGCCGCCCGACGCGCCGAAGTCCGAGAGCGTGCCGGCGCCGTCCTCGGAGTCGTCGCCGTCACCCTCTCCATCGGCCGCTTCAGCCTCCACCGCCGCGAACGCGCCCCCCGAGTGGTCGACGGCGGCCTGTTCCCTCCGCTCCTCGGCCTCCTCGACGATGCCTTGGACCTTGTTCGTCGTCTTCCCCGACCCCGTGATGAAGGAGACGTGCTCGGCCTCGAGCTCGTAGCGGGCGACCATCCGGATCGTCAGCTCGCGGTTCCGGCAGTGGTGGGTCATCGCCGCGAGGTAGGGCATGATCTCCCGCCGGGCCGTCGCCGTCGAGACGCCCGCCTTCTCGGCGATCTGCGTGGCGATGTAGTCCCGCGTCGCGTTCCGCGAGGAGCGGTAGGGCGCGCCGCCGTAGCGCGTCCAGCCGCCGCGGTCCCGCTGGCGGACGGCCGCGACGCCAGCGGCGACGTTGTCGGTCGCGTAGCGCCAGTAGCTGTAGTTCTGGGTCGCTCGCACCCGGCCCAGCCAAACGTCGGCGTTCGCGAGGTACTCGTAGGCGTCGGCCAGCTCGTCGCCCTCGTAGACCTTCGGGACTTTGTCCTCGATCCACTGCAGCAGGTCGTCGGGCGTCTCGTCGACGGCGTAGGCGGTCTGCAGCGCCTCCTCGGCTGACTCCTCCTTCAGGACGGCGTCGAGGAACGAGAAGATGCCCTCGGTCTTGTCCCGGGAGCCCTCGCTGCCCTCCGCGCGGATCTCGCCGTCGCGCTCGCGGGACTGCAGGTCCTTGATGGCGCCGCGGAGGTCCCCGCGGTTCTGCTCGGCGATGCGCTGGAGGACGTCCTCGTCGAACTCGACGCCCTCCTGGCGGCAGACGTCCCGCAGGACCGGGACGATGGAGCGCTGCTGGATGTCGTTGAACTCGATGTCCCGGCAGGCGCTCCGCAGTCCGGAGGACATCTCGTAGTAGTCGTTGGCGATGAGGACGATCGGCTGGGTCGCGTTCTCGACGAGCCGCGTCATCGCAGCGGCGCCGCCGCGGTCTTTGTGCTGGTGGAGGTTGTCGGCCTCGTCGAGGATGATGAGCTGGCGGTCGCCGCCGAGCGTCGTGTTCGCGGCCGCCCGGCCGGCGAATCGCTCGATCTCGTCTTTCGTGCGCGCGTCGGAGGCGTTCAGCTCCAGGATCGGCCACCCCATGTCGTTGGCCAGCGCGTGGGCCGCCGACGTCTTCCCGACCCCCGGCGAGCCGTAGACGATGACGGCCTCGCCGTGTTCCTCCCACGTGTCGGCCCACTCCTTCAGGGCGTCGCGGGCCTTGTTGTTCCCGCGGACCTCAGAGAGGGTCGACGGGCGATATTTCTCCGTCCAGTCGGCCATTACCGGGGGAAGGTCCGAGGCGCGTTTAGAGGTTGCGGACGCTCACTCGGCGTCGACATCGCGCAGGTCCAGCCGGGGGGCGAACGATTCGTAGGTCCCGTCGCTCGAGACGATGGTGTCGCCGTCGGACTCGACCAGGTGGAGCGCGTCGAAGGGCGTGAACCCGTGGTCGGCGACGTACGTCGCCGCGGCGACGACCGAGTCCGCGTCACCGCGCACGTCCAGCAGGCTCGCCGCGTTCACGACCATCCGTTCGGCGTCGAGGTCCTCCCGGTATGCGACCATCAGCAGTTCGACGAGCGTGAATCGGGACGTCCAGAGGTCGTCGGCGTGCTCGCGGTAGACCGCCTCGGCGGCGTCACCGAGCCAGTCGTCGTCCTTGACGAGCGCGAGGAGGAAGTCCGTCTCCGCGTACATTCACCGACCCGCCTCGTCGAGCGCGGCCTCGCGTGCGCCATCCCGGAGTTCCTCGGGGGTCTTCTGGACGTCCGCGAACGTCTCCCGGAGGGCCTCCAGCGGGTCCTCGGCCACCGGGACGAGCTTGATCCCGTCGTGCAGCTCGACGATGTGATAGCGGTCGCCGTGCCGTTCCCGGAGCTCCTTCGGCAGGGTGAGACGACCCCGGTCGTCCAGCTTCGCGTCGGTCATGAGCGTTCCTACGGTGGGAATGTAGAAATATTTTCCCCGTATCCGATATCTTTCCCACGCAGAAATCGCCGCCCTATCTCTCGGCCAGCCGCTCGCCGAACCGCCGGAAGTGCGGCGTCAGCGCCGCGTTGAGCGCCCCGACGGCGACCAGCAGGACGCCGAGCATGTAGTAGCTGCCGCCGTCGAGGTGCGGCCAGATCCAGACGCCGAAGGAGCCGGTCAGCAGGCCCAGAGAGAGCCCGCGGGCCCCGCCCTGCGTCGCCTCGAGGACGAGCGCTGCGACGGCGAGCCCGCCGAGGCCCCACACGAGGATACCGTACGGTCGGGTGCTGACGGAAGCGACCAACAGCGTCAGCAGGCCGGAGACAGCGATGCCGTAGCCGACCAGCCGGAGGTGTTTCCGCTGGCGCTCCTCCTCGGTGAGTTCCGCCTCCTCGCTCATGGCCGACGCTCGTCGGCAGGACGGTTAGCCCTTGCGCTCGGCGGGTTCAGGCCTCGCGCAGGTCGTCCACGGCGCCGGCCCGGAGCTTCGCCGCCGCGACCTCGTCGGCCCGGCGGACGATCTCGGCCTCCAGCGTCGCCGGCTCGACGGTCGTCCGCGAGGAGTGAGAGAGGACGACGTGGGCGATCTCGACGGGGAGGTTCGCCCGGGAGACGACGGCGACGCCGTAGTAGGGGTGGCCGAGCAGTTCGCCGACCTCGGTGCGCTCCATGCCGTCGAACTCGTAGAGCTTCGAGACATCGTGGACCAGCGCGCCCGCGATGACGGTGTCGAGGTCGACCTCGAGGTCGTCGTCCCGCGAGAGCAGCGACTCCGCGAGCCCGACCGCACACGAGGCCACGTCGCGGACGTGGTCGACGAGCAGCGCCTCCTCGGCCTCGATGTCGAGTTCGCGCTGGGTCGCCGGCAGCCACGGCACCTCGGGGAGCTCCTCGACCTCCAGGCCGTTGATGCCAGCAGCGGTCGTCCACGCCGTCGAGACGCCGGTCCGCAGCGAGTCGTCCGCGATGGTCTCGATCTCCGGGAAGACCTCCTCGATGTCCATATCCTGGGCCTTGCGGCCGGAGGGCTAAACCCTGTGGAAACGCGACGGGTGCGCGGAATGCTCTGCCCCGTCTCAGTCCCCGAACCGGGGGTCGACCTCGTCGAAGGCCGACAGCGGCGGCAGCGCGTAGCTGATCGGGAGGTAGACCAGGACGGCGACGACGGCGCCCACGAGCAGCGGTCGGAGGAGCTCCGCCTCGACGACGAACCGACCGGTGAGGGCGACGAAGCCCCCGACGGTCAGCGCCATCCCGGCGGCGGCCCTCGGGACGTATCCATCGCCCATCGCCTCGGCCCACGCGTCCCCCTGCTCGACGACCGACCGACGCAGGATGTACGGGAGGTACAGCAGCGTCCCGGACCCGAGGGCGATACCCACGAGGCCACCGAACAGCACGTCATCGAAGAGGGTGTGGCCGAGATACGCGAACGCCGGGACCGTCGTCGCGAACGCGGCCAGCCCGATCCGCTCCGGCGTGACGGCGCTCTCCGCGAATGGGTCCTCCGACATGGTTCGGTCGCGGGGTCGAGCGCAGCCAAGTTAATCGTTCGCTCGATTATCCGGGTCGAAAAACCCGTTCTACGCGGTCCCGGACACGGGCCCCCGACGTTGGGTGCGGCGTCCGGCCGTGCGGATAATACACATACGAGACAGGGGAACACTAAACTTCTCGGTGGCCGAATACTACTCTATGAGCGCCAACCTCGACGAGACGTCGCTGGCCCAGCGCATCGTCCTCTGTTGTCTGGCCGACGCCGAGGAGTCCGGCACCGCCCCGCTGAACACCGCCGAGATCAGGGAGGCGGCCTCGGAGCGCCTCGACCGGGAGGCCGCCGAGGAGATGGGCCACCTCTCTGAGGCCGACGTGATGCGGGCTCTCAACGGCCTCACGGAGACGGAGATCGTCGACGAGAGCCGGCCGGACGACCGCTCGCCCGTCGGCAAGGGCCGACCGGAGTACTCGCTGACGGTCGACGCCGGCGAGGTCAGCGCGCACCTCGAGGGCGACGACCGCGTCGCGCCGCTGCTGGACTGACGGACCCGCGCCGCTCCCCGATTCCCGATCGACCTTTCTACCGACCGCACGGCTCCACGGGGGATCGACCGTCGAAGAAATAGACCGAACGCAGTGCTACCGAGTCGACCCTATTCGCCCCAGTTGCGGCGCTCGGTCGGCCGCTCCGAGAGGGCCATCACGTCGAGGGGCTCGTCCTTCGTCTCGATGGCCTCCAGGGCCGCGCGGGCGCTCGGGACCGTCGAGAAGTAGGTGATGTCCTCCTCGACGGCGACCTCGAGGACGTCGCGGTCGCGCGAGAAGATGACGTCGACCTCGCCGTCGCGGAGCGCCTGGAAGACGTCGTCGAACTCGTCCTTCTCGCGGACGTCGAAGGTGCGCTCGGCGCCCTCGCGGACGTCCGTGATGTCCTCGTTCTTCTGGGACATGCCGCGGAGCGTCTCGAGGTCGACGATGGCGGTGCCGTCGGTCGGGATGGCCTTGCCCGTCGCCGGCTGCGCCTTGAGGTAGGCCTTCCCGAAGGAGCGGGCGGTGCCCATGACCTCACCGGTGGACTTCATCTCCGGCCCCAGGCGAGGGTCCGAACCCGGCAGGCGGTCGAACGGCAGGACGACCTCCTTGACCGAGACGTGCTCGGGGACCTGCTCGTGGGACTGCAGTTCCTCGAGCGACTTGCCGGCCATGACCTTCGCCGCCAGCTTCGCGATGGGGACGCCCGTCGCCTTCGAGACGAACGGGACGGTACGGGACGAGCGCGGGTTGGCCTCCAGGACGTACACCTCGCCGTCGCGGACGGCCAGCTGGACGTTCAGCAGCCCGACGGTGTCGAGCGCGCGGGCGATCTCGAGGGTGACCTCGCGGACGCGCTCCAGGGTCTCCTGGGACAGCGAGCGCGGCGGAATCATGCAGGCGGAGTCGCCGGAGTGGACCCCGGCGGCCTCGACGTGCTCCATGATGCCGCCGATGAGGACGTCGTCGCCGTCGGCCACGGCGTCGACGTCGAGCTCCACCGCGTCGGCGAGGAACTCGTCGACGAGGATGGGCTTGTCGGGGGCGACGCGGACGGCCTCCTCGATGTACTCCTGCAGTTCCTCGTCGGAGTAGACGACGTCCATCGCGCGGCCGCCGAGGACGTAGGAGGGGCGCACGAGCACCGGGTAGCCGATGTCGTGGGCCAACTCGAGGGCCTCCGCCTCACTGGTCGCGGTGCCGCCCTCGGGCTGGCTGATGCCCAGCTCGTCCATCAGGGCGTTGAACCGGTCGCGGTCCTCCGCGAGGTCCATCGCCTCGACGGAGGTGCCCATGATCTCGCAGTCGAGGTCGCGGCGGGCCAGCTCCTTCTCGAGGGGCTCGCCGACGTTGACGGAGGTCTGGCCGCCGAACTGGACCATCACGCCGTCGGCGTTGGTCTCCTCGACGATGTCGGCGACCTCCTCGGCGGTGATGGGCTCGAAGAACAGCCCGTCGGAGGTGTCGTAGTCCGTCGAGACCGTCTCGGGGTTGTTGTTGACCACGTGGGCGTCGATACCCTGCTCGCGGAGCGCGCGGACGGCGTGGACCGCACAGTAGTCGAACTCGACGCCCTGGCCGATGCGGATGGGGCCGCCGCCGACCACCACGACGCTCTCGACGTCGCGGTCGACCTGCACCTCGCTGGCACCCTGGCCCGTCGGCGGCTCGCGGGCGGAGTAGTAGTACGGCGTGGAGGCGCGGAACTCGCCGGCGCAGGTGTCGACCTGCTTGTAGGTGCGGCGGGAGGTCTCTCCCTCGACGTCGTCGATGGTGACGCCCGCGCCGTCGGTCTCGACGGGGCGACCCTCGTCGTCGACCTCTTCTGCGTCCTGGACGTCGGAGGGGATCCAGGAGGCGTGGGTGTCCCCGAACTCGCCGCCGGCGATGGCGGTGACCTCCTGGTTCGTGAACCCGGCGTCGGCGGCTGTCTGGAAGTCGCCGTCCTGGGCGGCGTCGGCGGCGTCGGCGACGCGCTTGAACCGCTCGACGTACCACTCGTAGATGCCCGTCAGGTCGACGATCTCGTCGACGGTGTAGCCGCGCTCGAAGGCCTCGAACATCGCGTACGGGCGGTCCGGCGTCGGGGTCTCGAGGTAGTCGGCCTCGAGTTCGTCGTCGTCGACCTCGGACCAGTCGACGGCCGGGTCGTACTCGGAGGACCGCAGGGCCTTCAGCAGCGACTCCTCGAAGGTCCGGCCGATGGACATCGCCTCCCCGGTGGACTTCATCGCGGGGCCGAGTTCGAAGTCGACGTCGGAGAACTTGTCCTTGGGCCACCGCGGGACCTTGGTGACGACGTAGTCGATGGCGGGCTCGAAGGCGGCGGTCGTCTCGCCGGTGATCTCGTTGTCGATCTCGTGGAGGCGCTTGCCCATCGCGACCTTCGCGGTGACGCGGGCGATGGGGTAGCCGGTCGCCTTCGAGGCCAGCGCGGACGAACGGGAGACGCGCGGGTTCACCTCGACGACGCGGTACTCGCCCGACGGCGTGCCGTCGTCCCGCCAGGCGTGCTGGATGTTACAGCCGCCCTGGATGCCCAGTTCGCGGATGACCTTCAGCGCGGAGTCCCGCATCTCCTGGTGGGCCTCGTCGGGGATGACCTGCGAGGGCGTCACGACGGTGGACTCGCCGGTGTGGATGCCCATCGGGTCGATGTTCTCCATGTTGCAGATGATGATACAGGAGTCGTCGGCGTCCCGCATCACCTCGTACTCGAGTTCGACCCAGCCGGCGATGGACTCGGTGATCTGGACCTCGTGGTTCCGGGAGAGCTGGAAGCCCTTGCGGACGATCTCGCGGAGCTCGTCCATGTCGTCGACGACGCCGGAGCCGGAACCACCGAGCGTGTAGGCGGTGCGGGCGATGACCGGCAGCCCGCCGACGGATTCGACGGCGTCCTCGAGTTCGTCCATCGACTCGATGGTCTCGGAGCGGCAGACCGGTTCGCCGATGTCGCGCATCCGCTCGCGGAACAGTTCGCGGTCCTCGGTCGCGTAGATGGTGTCGAGCGGCGTCCCCATGATCTCGACGTCGTATTCGTCGAGGACGCCCTCCTCGGCGAGTTCGGCGGTGACGTTCAGCCCCGTCTGGCCGCCGAGGCCGGCGATGACGCCGTCGGGCTGTTCCTCCCGGATGACCTCGGCGATGGCCTCGGTCGTGATGGGCTCGACGTAGACCTTGTCGGCCATCTCGTGGTCGGTCATGATGGTCGCCGGGTTGGAGTTGACGAGGACGACTCGTGCTCCCTCCTCCTGTAACGCCCGACACGCCTGAGCGCCGGAGTAGTCGAACTCGGCGGCCTGTCCGATCTGGATCGGCCCGCTCCCGATGAGCAGGATCGTACGGTCCTCGTCGTCTGGCATTACTCGACCGAAGTTCGTACATCGTAATAAGCCCGGCGATAGAGTACGGATTTCGTAGCGACAGTTCGAAATTCGTACCGGCGCTCGATCGCCGTCAGGGTCGGCGAGCGGCCGGATCTCCGGAGAGAAGCCGTTCGGACACCCGTGAGAACCGCACTACGGCTACGTTGTTCGTAGCGAGGCGACGGGGGAACCTGAATCCGTCGACATCGAGCGCGCCCGGGGCTCCGGGCTCTCGATACGGTAGTGGCTGCAGAACGAAGACCGCCTCTGGGACGACTCCAGGTCAGCGCTCGCCGCCGACGCGGTAGCGGTAGGGCTGGTCCTCGATGACCTCGATCTCCCCCGACCGCGCGCGCCGTCCCAGGACGGTCGCGACCTGGTGGGCGCTCTCGAACTCCTCGCCATGCTCCTCCAGCAGGTCGAGGATCTCGCGGGCCGTCAGCGGTTCCTCCGGGTCGGCCTCGGAGAGCACCGACCGGATTCGTTCGAACTCGCCCCCGCGAATCGCCATGTCACACGGTATGTGTTCCGTTCCCATAACACCCCGTCAGACGGCTGTCCGACGGGCTCTCTCGAGAATCGCCCGACTGCGTGCGGTTCTTACCAAATACAAGTGTCCGACAACAAGCGCCGAGTCGTGTGACGGCGTCTCACACCGGCGTGTCGATCTCGGAGTCGAAGTCCCCCTGGTCGCGGTACTCGTCGACGAACGCCTCGACGTCGAAATCCAGCATCTGGGTCTCGAACTCCGAGGCCGTCTCCTCGTCGGCGTGGCTGACCGCGTGCTCCATCAGCTCGACGAGCAGCTCGACGACGATCTCGTGGAGCCGCCGGGAGTCGAAGTCCGTCACCCACACGAGCGCGTAGCCGACCGAGCCGTCCTCGGAGACGTCGGCGACGGCGACCTCGTCGGGGAACTCCTCCATGACGACGCCCATGACGTGGGCGATGCCGAACTCGGGGAACTCGTCGTCGGTCTCGATGGTCTCCCGGAGCACGTCGCCGATCGACTCGGGGACGAACCGCGAGACCGGGTGGACGTCGACGACGACCGCGTGGACGTCCCCGCAGTCGCAGCCGAACTCGCGCATCCCCATGTCCAGCTGGTGGGCGTGGACCGTCTCGCCGCAGGGGAGTTCGAGCTGCCCGCGGTCGCCGCCGGGGACGCGAGGGTCTGCCATCACCACCTCTCGGCGACGCGACGGGTTAAAAACAGCGTTCCGCGACGACGGGGCGGGGAGCCGCCCCCCGACGCCACTTCGCTACTCCGGCAGGGACTCACCCTCGTCGGGCGTGTCGAACGGGTCCTCATCGTCGTCGGCGCTCTCGGCGGTGTCGTCCTCGGGTTCGTCGGACCCCTCGTCGCCCTCGGCTTCGTCATTACCGCTCTCGTGCTCGTCCTCCTCCTCGTCCTCGCCCTCTCGTTCGATCTCGACCTCCACCTCGATCTCGAGGCCGTCGGTCTCGAGTTCCGCCTCGGCCTCCTCGGTCTCGCCGACCTCGATCTCGAGTTCGTTCTCGTCGACCTCGACCTCTACTTCGACCTCGACGTCGATCTCGGTGTCGGACATCACGTCGAGGATAGGGACTCCAGCGGGAAAACGCTATGCCGCGGCCGGCTACTCGGGGATGTCGTCGGGGCCGAGCGCGGCGTTGTAGGGGTCGTCCGCGCCGCCTTCGTCGACCGGGTCGGGGTCCCGGTCGAGTTGGACGTACGCGCGCGTGGCGACGGCGGCGCCGAAGGCCGCGAGCAGTCCCCCGAGGAGCGCGGTCACGATCTCACCGCCCGCCGTCGAGAGGAAGCCGACGGCGCTCCCGGCCGCGAGGTTAATCTGGGAGACGATGACGACGACGGCGCCGAGGGCGAACACCTCGATGCGGTGGCCCTTGGTGAACCGCCAGGAGTCGGCCATCGCCTGCACGAAGTTCTTGTCCTTCAGCGCGACCTCCTGCCGGAAGAAGAAGAGGACGATCGCAGCGAAGAGACCTGGGAGTATGAGCAGCACCAGGCCGACGAAGATGAGTCCCCAGACGACGATGCCGCCGACGAAGCCGTTCAGCGTCGCCAGCACCAGGTTGTTCGTGACGTCGCCGCGGGAGACGGCGTCGGCGTCGGCGGCCGCGAACACGCGGACCGCGACGATGGAGACCGCCTCGGCGATCAACGCGGTGGCCAGCAACCCGGCGGCGGCGACGCCCGGGGGCAGCCCCAGCGCGAACGGTGTGGTGTCGCGGATCGTCTCCAGTTGGGTCTCGAGGTCAGCGATCATCTGTTCGTACTCCGCCTGGCTCGTGCCGAGTTCCTCCGGGGAGAACCCCTGGAACGTCTCGAGCATCGCCTCCAGGAACCCCACCATCATCGTCTGCGTGAGGACCGCTGTCACCAGGGCGACGGCCGCGAACGCGGCGGCGAGCAACAGTCCGTTCCTGGCGAACGTCCGGGAGATACCCTCCTGGAACGCCTCGCCGATGTCCAGACTCATACCGGGAGGCCGACCGCCGGCCCCTTAAGCGTGGCCGGTCCGTCCGTCGCCGAGCCGCCCGCGAACGTACTCCACGACGGCGTACCCGACGCCGAGTATCAGCCCGACCGCGAGCGCGTAGGCGAGCGACCTGTCGAAGAACCCGACCGCGACGACGAGAGCAGCGAAGACGACTGCGAGGACGCGGATCGCCGCGAGAACCAGCGGGTGGGTCGCCGCGTCGGACATCCGGCTACGGCCAGTCGTCGCGCTCCTCTTCGGTGTCGGCGGCGCGGCCCTCCTCGGGGTCGCCGAGCTTCCAGTCAGCGGCCTCGGCGGCCTGCTCGACGGGGAGGTACTCCCAGTCGACCGACTCGGCGAGGGCGGCGTCCTCGTCGTCGACGCCGACGAAGACGTGCCGCTCGGTGTCGAACTGCTTCTTGACGTTCTCGAGGCTCTCCTCGCGGCCGCGCGGGCCGGAGAAGAAGTCCTGTCTGATGCGGTTCTTCCGGGTGAGGTTCGTCACGACGTAGGTCGGCTTGTCGGAGACCACCCCGACGTACTCGCTCCAGGTGCGGGCGTCGGAGAACACCTCCTCCGGCCTGGCCAGTCGCTTCAGCGCCTCCAGCTCGAACGCGAGGGTCATGTCCGTAGAGCCGCCGCCATCCATACGAGAGTGGCCGTTCCGCCGCGAGAAAACCCTTTGGAAACGGGGCGAAACGAGCATCCGAGCGAGCGGAGCGAGCGAGGTTCGCCGGCGGCGACCGTAGGGAGCCGCCGGTAGCGCGCGCGAACCGGAGCGAAGCGGAGGGAGCACGCGCTATTTTTCATCGACGTTTTTGCCGCGAACCGGTGTCGCGCCGGAGGCGCGACCCTCGTTCGCGTGCAAAAAGGTCGTTCGTAAGCTTTAGGCGACGAATGGGAGTACGACGGGTGTGCTCGCGCAGCTGGCCGGGACGGGGGTGTCGGCGGACATGCTCGTCGTCTTCGCCATCATCCTCGTGGCCCTGCTGTTCTTCGTGACGGAGCCGGTGCCGATCGACATCACGGCCATCGGCGTGATGGTCGCGCTCATCGTCCTCGAACCGATGACGGGCGTCTCGCCCGAGGCCGGGGTCTCCGGGTTCGCGAACCCGGCCACCATCACCGTCCTCGCGATGTTCGTCCTCTCGGAGGGAATCCGCCGGACGGGCGTGGTCAACATCATCGGCAGGCGGATCGCCGACCGGTTCGGCGACAGCCCGACCGGACAGCTGGTCGCCGTGCTCGGGCTCTCCGGCGGGACGGCCGGCTTCATCAACAACACGCCGGTCGTGGCGGTGATGATTCCGATGGTGACGGAGCTCTCCAAGCGGACCGGCATCTCGCCGTCGCGGCTGCTCATCCCGGTGTCGTACGTCTCGATGCTGGGCGGGATGCTGACGCTCATCGGCACCTCCTCGAACATCCTCGCCTCCGACGTCTACGACCGGGTCGGCGGCGAGGCCACGGAGCCGTTCGCGATGTTCGAGTTCACGGCCCTCGGCGCGCTCCTGCTCGTCGTCGGGACGGCGTACCTGCTCGTCGCGGCGCCGCGGCTGCTCCCCGAGCGCGTGAAGGCGCGGATGGAGCTCACCGACGAGTTCGAGATGACGCAGTACCTGACCGAGGTCGTCGTCTCGGCGGACTCGCCGATGATCGGCCGCTCCGTCGAGGGCGCCCTCTCGGACATCGACGTCGACGCGGACATCGTCCAGCTCATCCGGAACGGGCAGGCGTTCAACGAGCCGCTGGCGCGCAAGGAGGTCCGCGCCGACGACATCCTCGTCCTCCGGGTCGACCGCGAGAGCCTCGTCGGGCTGATGGACGCGGAGGGGCTGACGTTCGCCCCCGACGCCGAGGTGACCGACGAACTGCTGGAGGCCGACGAGGAGGCCGTCGAGGAGCTGGAGGAGACCGACGACGACCAGCGGCTCGTCGAGATCGTCCTCACCCCCGATACGAACCTGCTGGGGGAGACCCT
The DNA here is from genome assembly GCF_013391105.1 of Natronomonas salina. Lineage (NCBI taxonomy): Archaea > Methanobacteriati > Methanobacteriota > Halobacteria > Halobacteriales > Natronomonadaceae > Natronomonas > Natronomonas salina. Next base: position 3,357,740 of record NZ_CP058335.1, on the reverse strand, counting down.
GGAGACGCTGAACTTCCGGCAGCGCTACGACGCCTCCGTCCTGGCGATCCGCCGCGGCGGCGACATCATCCACCAGCGGATGGACGAGCGCCGCCTCCGGGCCGGCGACACGCTGCTCATCCAGGCCAACGAGGAGACCGTCCGGCGGTTCCAGACGAACCGGAACTTCGTCGTCGCCCAGGAGCTGACCCGCCCGGACTTCCGCTCGGAACGCATCCCCGTCGCCGTCGGCATCGTCGCGGCCGTCGTCGCCGTCGCCGCGCTCGGCGTCCTCCCCATCATGGTCTCGGCGCTGGCGGGCATCATCGCGATGGTCGCGACCGGCTGCGTCCGCCCGAACGAGGTCTACGACGCCATCGACTGGAACGTCATCTTCCTGCTGGCGGGGCTCATCCCGCTCGGCGTCGCGATGGAGAACACCGGCGCGGCCGCCTGGCTGGCCGACGTCGTCGTCGCGAACAGCGCCGGCGTCGGCGTCGTCGCGATGGTCGGCATCTTCTACCTGTTCACGTCGCTGATCACGAACGTCGTCAGCAACAACGCCAGCGTCGTGCTGATGATCCCGGTCGCCTACGACGCCGGCCAGCAGCTCGGCGCCGACCCGTTCGCCTTCGTCCTCGCGGTGACGTTCGCCGCCTCGACGGCCATGCTCACCCCTATCGGCTACCAGACGAACCTCATGGTGTACGGCCCCGGCGGCTACAGGTTCACCGACTTCACCCGCATCGGCGCGCCGCTGCAGCTCATCCTCACCGTGGTGACGACGCTCGGCATCGTCTGGCTCTACGGCGTCTGAGAGACGAGTGCGGCAGAATAGCGGCCGGAGGTCCTACGCGCTCGACTCGTTGCCGGCCGTCCCGTCGGTCTCGTTGCCGGCGTCCGCGCCACCGTCGTCCGAATCGGCCTCGGTTTCCGTCCCCGCGTCGTCGGTATCGTCGGTGGAGTTCTCACCTTCGGAGTCGTCGGCCTCCTCGGTCCCGTCGTCCGATCCGTCTTCGCTCTCTGACTCGCCCTCGCCGGACTCGTCGCCGACCTCCTCGACCTCGACGTCCTTGCCGCGGACCCCGCTCTGGGAGATGACCGGCTTGAGGTTGTAGCTCGCCTGGTTGCCCCGCTTGACGACGTTGATGTCGAAGACGAAGTCGAGTTCCTCGCCGGCGCGGACCTCGAAGGACTTGGTCAGCTGCAGCTTCTCGCTGGGGACCTTGACCTCGACCGCCTCGCCGTCGACGATGCCCTCGACGTCGGCGACGTTGAGTTCGAGCTTCTGGTAGCTGCCCTCGGAGAGTTCGCCGTCGAAGACGGCGACCGCCTTGTCGCCGACGACCTTGGTGAGGTCGACCGTCGGGTCGTCGAGGTCGAGGACGTAGAAGCCGCGGTCCTCCCCATCGTCCTCGTCGTCTGCACCCTCCTCTTCGCCGCCTTCGCCCCCGTCGGCGCCGTCGGTCGCGGTCCCGTTCTCCGTCGCCGTCTCGTCCTCGCCCGTCTGCTGTTCGTCCTCCTCGACGGACTCGGTCATCTCCCCGGAGGTCTCGGTTGCGGTGCCGTTCTCGGCGTCCGTCTCGGTTCCGTCCTCCGTGTCAGTACCCTCCTCGGTCTCGGTGCTCTCGCCCTCGTCGCCCCCCTCGAAGACGCGGGCGCTGTCCAGCGTGACGTCCAACCGGTCGAAGTCGCCGATGTCGGCCGGCGCGTCGCTGACGAGCAGCCGGAAGCTCGCGGCGTCGCCCGCCGGTGTGTCGGTCCCGTCGGACCCGTCCGGCGAGTCGTTGCCGGAGGGGTCGTCGCTGGTGCAGCCGGCCAGCAGCGCCGCGCCGACGCCGCCCCCGACCACGATGAACTTCCGCCGGTCGATGCCCGCGATTCGCTCCTCGTCGTACAGCCGATCGTCTGTCATCATCAGATAGTAGACAACTAACTAGTCAAAAGCATGGTGGCCGTTCGAACGCTCCATCTCCGTTCACGACCGTTCGCACCGCCGGGTCGGCGTCGAGAGGAGCGAAATTACCGCGAGGCCGTACGAACGGACTCGAACGGCGACCCCGCCGGAAAGCACTTATCCCCGAACGGCCTACTCCGGGGCCCATGACGGCATCGTCGTACGACAAGTGGGTGTTCGACCTGGACGGGACGCTCATCGACGTCGAACCCGACTACGTCCACGACGTCTTCGACCGGGTGGGCGACCGGCTCGGCTACGACTTCACCGACCGGCAGGCCGAGGCGGTCTGGCACGGCCTCGGCGGCTTCCGTAACGACCAGCTCGCCGAGTGGGGCATCGACGTCGAGGCCTTCTGGGAGGTCTTCCACGAGGAGGAGAGCCCCGAGGCCCGCGCCGACGCCACGTTTCTCTACGACGACGCGGCGGCCGTCGCCGACATCGAGGCGCCGACCGTCCTCGTCACCCACTGCCAGCAGTACCTCACGGACCCGATCCTCGAGGGCCTGGACATCCGCGACTGGTTCGACGCCGTCGTCTGCTGTACGGAGGAGACCGGCTGGAAACCCGACCCCGAGCCGGTCCACATGGCACTGCAGGAAGCGGGCGCCAACGGCGGCCCAGGCGTGCTCGTCGGCGACGGCCCCCAGGACGTCGGGGCGGCGTGGAACGCCGGCCTCGACGGCGCCCACGTCGAGCGCCACGGCCACGAGCGCCGCGGCATGTGCGTCGTCGGCGACCACCGCCTCGAGCGGGTCGACGAACTCCTGCAGTAGTTTCGGAGAGACGCTTCTCGAACCAGTTCACGTCGGCGAGCGACGGGGCGGCTGAAGAGCCTGCTCTTCCGCTACAGCGGCCCGTATCCGGGCAGGTCGTCGAGGACGTCGGCGGCGTCCACGACGGCGTCCCGGAGGCGCTGGACGCCCCGCTTCTCGAGGCGGTCGTCGCTGGCGAGGACGCGGACCGGCTCGTCGCCGCAGGGGACGAAGTCCATCCCCAGCCGGTCGGCGGTCACCCGGAGCCCTAGCCCGGCGTCGGCCGACCCGGACAGGACCTTCCTGGCGGGCGACTCGTGGGCCCGCACGGCGAACTCGTAGCCGTCGACGGCCTCGACCAGCTCGTGGCGGTCGACGCCCCGGTCGTCGGCCAGTGCGGCGACGGCGTCGTCGAGGGTCGTCCGCAGGCCTGCGTCGGTCGTCCGGTTGACGAACCGGAGGTCGTCGTCGACGAGGTCTACCAGGTTCTCGACGCCCGTCGGGTTCCCGTCCGGGACGACCAGGCCCCACTCGCGGGTCCAGCCGCCGAGTTCGGTGGCGTCCCCGGGTGTCCCGTCGCCCGTGACCACCGCGACGTCGGTGACGCCGTCGCGGAGCCGCCGACGCCCCTGGCGGGTGCCGACGCCGAGGTACCGGGGCCGGGAGACGCGGTCGAGCACCCGCGAGAGCGCCGGGTCGTCCTCGCCGGCGCCGAACACGGACGGCGGGCGGACCTCGGGCGAGAACAGCTGTACCTCGACGCGCTCGCCGGCCTCGAGGTACTCGACGTCCGGCGGCACCGCGACGACGCCGTCGGCCTCCACGAGGCTCGTCGTCGCCCCGCTGCCCTTGTCGACCGGGTAGACGAGCGTGTTCCCGTCGCCGTCCGAAACGAGCCCGACCGGCATGTACCGCAGCCGACCCTCTGCGTACCGCTCCCTGACGGCCATCTCCCCCTCGACGGTCGCGGTCTCCGGTTCCGGTAGCCCCGCAGCCTCGCGGATGGCGGGCGCGACGAACGTCCGGAAGATGGTGAGCGCCGAGACGGGGTAGCCGGGGAGCCCGACGTAGGCGCTGTCCTGCAGGCGGCCGACGAGCATTGGTTTGCCCGGCTTGACGGCGACGCCGTGCAGCAGCAGTTCGCCGGCCTCCTCGACGACCCGGTAGATGACGTCCACCGCAGAGGCCGAGGTCGACCCCGAGGAGAGCACGAGGTCGCACTCCGCGGCCGCCTCCCGGAGCACCGACTCCATCGCCTCGTAGTCGTCGCCGGCGTGGGGGTACAGCCGCGCCTCGCCGCCGGCCTCCTCGACGGCGGTCGCGGTCGTGTAGCTGTTGACGTCGTAGATCTCGCCGGCGTCGCTGTCGAGGGCCTCGCCCGGTCGGACGAGTTCGTCGCCCGTCGAGATGATGCCGACCGTGGGTCGCCCGCGGACGGGCACCTCGTCGACGCCGAGCGCGGACAGCAGGCCGATCTCGCGGGGCGTGAGCACGGTGCCGGGGCCGAGCGCGCGTTCGCCCGCGGCCACGTCCGCGCCCGCGAACATCACGCGGTCGCCCGGTGCGAGCGAGGTGCGGACGAGGACCTCGTCGTCCTCCCGGTCGGTTCGCTCGACCATGACGACGGCGTCGGCGCCCGGCGGCAGGACGGCGCCCGTGGATATCTCGGCGCACTCCCCCTCGCCGACCTCGACGTCCGGTTCGGCGCCGGCGTGGACCTCGCCGACCAGTTCGAGCCGCACGGGGTCGGCCTCGTCGGCGCCGAAGGTGTCCCGCGCCGTCACGGCGTAGCCGTCGACGCTGGCGCGGTCGAACCCCGGCACGTCGAGGTCGGCGTCGACGCGCTCGGCGAGGACGCGACCCCGGGACTCGCGCAGCGGGACGGTCTCGTCGTCGGGGCGGAGGTCGAGCGAGGCGATCGCCTCGTGGGCGTCCTCTGGGTCGGCCAGGTCGCGGAACTCCTTCCTACGCATCGGCCTTCCAGCAGGAGATCCCCACCCGTCTGGACGGGCGTCGGTTCGGAGCGAGCCATCTGTACATGCCTCCCGATTGTCCCCCGGTCGGCATTACGTTTTCCGGCGACCGGCCCGGACGCTCAGCGGCCCGCGACGGCCTCGTCCGACGCCGGGTCCGGTTCGGGCTCGGGAGACGTCCCGCCATCGGACTCGTCGGGTTCGACGGGCGTGTGCCCCCGGATGAACTGCCTGGTGCGTTCCTTCTGGGGGTTCTCGAAGAAGGACTTCACGTCGCCGGTCTCGACGACCTCCCCGAGGTAGAGGAAGACCACCTCGTCGGCCAGCCGCCGGGCCTGGTCCATGCTGTGGGTGACCATCACGATCGTGTACTCCTCCTTGAGGTCCGCGAGCGTCTCCTCGACGTTCTCGGCGGAGACGGGGTCCAGCGCGGAGGTCACCTCGTCGCAGAGCAGGACCTCCGGCTCGACGGCCAGCGACCGGGCCAGGCAGAGCCGCTGGATCTGCCCCGTCGAGAGCTCGGCACCTGGGGCGTCGAGGCGGCCCTCGACCTCCTCCCAGAGGTTCACCTTCCGCAGGTACTCCTCGACGAGGTCGTCGAGTTCGTCCTCGTCCTCGTAACCGCCGTGGATCCGCAGGCCGTAGGCGACGTTCTCGTAGATCGAGACGGGTAGCGGCGTCGGCTCCTGGGGGACGTAACCGATGCGCCGGCGGATCTCCGGGGCCGGGTCGTCTGTCTGGTAGACCGACTGCCCGCCTAAGAGGACGTCGCCCGTGATCTCGACGTTCGGTTGGATGTCGTGGAGCCGGTTCAGGGCCTTCAGGAGCGTCGACTTCCCGCAGCCCGACGGTCCGATGATGGCTGTCAGGCGGTTCTCCGGGAACTCGAGGGTGACGCCCTTCACGGCGTCGACGACGCGGTTCCCGGTGTACGTTACGGCAAGGTTGTCGGTGGCGAGTGCAGTGTCTGTCATGAGTGTCGACCTCCGGGTGCGAACCGCGCGTAGCGGCCCGCCAGCAGCTTCGAGAGCAGTATCAGTCCCAGCACGACGACGATGAGGACGAACGACGCGGCGTAGGCGTGCGAGCGCACCTCCGCGTTGAACGACATCGCCTGGTCGAAGATGAGGACCGGCAGCGTCGTCGCGGGTTCGAACGGGCCGCCCGGCATCCGGGTGCTGCGGCCCGCGGTGAACAGCACCGTCGCCGCGTCGCCGATCCCGCGGGCGAAGCCCATGATGACCCCCGCGACGATCCCCGGCAGCGCCGCGCGGGCGGTCATGATGGCGCTCTCGAACCGCGTCGCACCGAGCCCGTAGGTCGCCTCGCGGACCGTCCCGGGCGCCGAGCGGAGCGCCTCGTCGGTGTACCGCGTCATGATCGGGTACTGGAAGACGGCGATGGCGACGATGCCGAAGAACAGGCTCGTCCGGGCGCCGATGGCGATGATGACCGTCAGGACGAACACGCCGTAGACGATGGGCGGCGTCCCCCAGAGCACGTTCAGGAACATGTTGACGACCTCGGAGAACCGCTCGCTGGAGTAGTCGCTCTGGAGGTACGTCGCCGTCGACACCGCGAGCACCGCCGAGACGACCGTCGCCGGCCCGACGATGAAGATGCTCCCCAGGACCGCGTGGAGGAACCCGCCCTCCGCCTCGAGCATGTACCGCGACCCCGGCGGGGTGACCACGACCGACGGGTTCGTCAGGAAGACGCGACCGCCCCGGTAGACGGTCACGGCGACGACCAGCACCATCACGGCGACGACGAGCGCGGCGGCCCCGCGGACGAGCGCCCCGACGAGTCGCTGCTTCGCGTAGCGGTCCATCAGAACTGCCACCTCCGCTGGAGCCGGCGGCGGACGAGCATCGCCCCGAAGTTGAACAGCCAGACGACCACGACCAGCATCAGCCCGACGAAGATCAGCGCCGACTGGGTCAGCGGCAGCGACATCAGCTCGCCGAAGTCGTTGACGATGAGGGTCGGCAGCGTCTGGCCCGTCGCGAACACCGAGTCGGGGACGTGGGTCTGGCCGCCGATCAGCATCGCCGGGACGATGGTCGCCCCGAAGACGCGACCGAAGCCCAGCAGGATGGCCGAGAAGATGCCCGGGCCGGCGGCCCGCAGGAGGACCGACCGGATGGTCTCCCACTTCGTCGCGCCGACGCCCAGCGAGGACTCCCGCAACTCGTCGGGGAGCGCCTCCAGGGACTCGACGGACAGCGAGATCATGAACGGCGTGACGACGATGGCCATCACGAGGCTGACGGTCAGTATCCCCAGGCCGGTGGCGTTGGCCCCGACGGCCGGCGCGAGGTAGTCACCGACGAACGGGACGACCACGACGAGCGCGACCAGCCCGAAGATGACGCTCGGGATCGCCGCCAGCACGTCGATGAACGACGAGACGAGGGCCTGCGTCCGGCCCTCCGCGTACTCGGCGATGTAGATGGCCGCGAGGATCGCGATGGGCGTCCCCATGAGCATCGACAATCCGGTGACGTATATCGTGCCGACGATGGCCGGCATGAACCCGAACTCGTTCTGGGCGGGGTCCCAGTTCGCGGAGGTGATCGCCCGGACCAGCGAGTACTCCGACAGCAGCGGGAGCGACTTGTACAGCAGCGTCAGGACGATCAGGACGAACAGCGCGACGGCGAAGTAGCCCGCGCCGCGGAGCCAGTAGCTGCTCGCCCGCTCGGCGAGCAACCGCCGTCGGAGCCGGCCGCCGCCGGACTGCGCTCCACCGGTCGAGTCAGCCATGTTCGATTACGGTCCCTCTTCGAGCTTGGTCTGGGCTTCTTCGAGGCGCTGGTCGTCCAGGGGGACGTAGCCGTTCTCCCGGACGTACTCCTGGCCGTCGGAGAGCACCCACTCGACGAAGTCCGCGGCCTCGCCCTCGAAGCCCTCGTCCGAGGCGAGGAACATCTCCCGGGCCGGCGGCGAGGGGTAGTCGCCCGCCTCGACGGCCGAGAGGAACTCGTCCCGCGTCTCGTAGAAGTCCTCCTCCTCGGAGAGTCCGTCGCCGTCCCGGTCCAGGGGGACCGGCCGGATGTTGCCCTCGAGTTCCCCGCTGGAGAGGTCGTAGACGTAGTTGATGTTGTTCATCGAGATGGCGTTCTCGTTGCTGCCGACGGCCTCGGCGACCGGCTGGTCGCCGTTGTGGTTCGCGTCGGCGAGGTCCTCGAGTTCGCTCTCGGTGTACGCGCCGTCCTCGCCGCCCAGGAAGTCGCCCCACTTCTTGTAGGCCGCGGAGGCGTCCGATCGACCGTAGACGACGATCTCCTCGTCGGCGTCGGTGCCGACGACCTCGCCCCAGGTAGTGACCTCCCGCGTGAAGATGGCCTCGAGGTCCTCGCGGGTGAGCCCCTGCGACTGGATCTCGTCGAGGACCGGGTTGTTCTCGTTGACCGTGGCGACCACGGTGTCGATCAGCATCGGGACGGCGAACAGCCCCTGGTCGTTCTCCTCCTGCTGGGGTTCCCGACCCATCATCGCGATGTCGACCTGCCCGTTCAGGACGTCCGAGACCCCGACGCCGGTGCCGCCGCCGGAGATGTCGAACGTCGTGTCGTGCTCCTCCTCGTAGAGGTCCGCCCACACCTCTACCATCGGCAGCGGCCCGACGCCGCCGGAGATCCTGACCGCATCACCGCTGTCGCCGCCGCCGGTACAGCCAGCCAGTGCAGCGACCGTCCCCGCACCAGCGAACTGAACCACAGACCGTCGTGAATACCGTCGTGTCATTGGACCTTCTCTATTCACTACCCTCTTGTATGGGCTCGTCAACCCGCAATTATTCCTCACTCATCTCGGAAAGAGCAATATTCTCCGCTTGGTGCGACAGGGGGTCTCTCCCATTCGGAACCCAGCACGCGACCGCCCCCTCTTCAGGCAGGAGACTTCGCTACCGCCCCCACTGTCGCTACGCGTCCATCCACGGCATCGGCTTTGGGTCAGGCGGCGGTTTCATCACCGACTGGTGTCGCGGAGAATCGGAGGACAGCCGAAATGTTGCCGCTACTCCTGACGGACGGCCGGAGCGCGTCTGCCACCCAGTCGCACGGTCTACTGGTTGTACTCCCAGTTCTCGACGGTCACGGTCTCGCCCTCGGGGACGCCCTCGCGCTGTTCCTCGACGACTACCCACCCGTCCGCGAGCGCGACGCTGGAGAGGACGCCCGACCCGCTCGCTCGCGTGGGCGTCGCCTCGAGACCGTCCGCCGTCTCGTCCAGTTGAACGCGGACGAACGTCTTGACGCCCGGCTCGCTCCTGATCTTCCGGGTCAGCGTGGCCTCCCGGGTCGGCAGCGGCTCGGCCGGCATCCGGCCGAGGTGCTTGATCAGCGGCCGGAGGAACTGGACGGCGTTGACGATGGCGGCGACGGGGTAGCCCGGCAGCATCACGACCGTCACGCCCTCGACGCGACCTAACGCGACCGGGTGGCCGGGCTTCAGCGCGACGCCGTGGACGAACACCTCGCCGAGGTCGTCGACCACCTCGGGTATCAGGTCGCGCTCGCCGACCGAGGAGCCCCCGGTCGTGACGACGACGTCGCGGGTGAGGTCCCGCTGGACGGCCGCCCGGAGCGCCTCGCGGTCGTCGGTGACGATGGGGCGACGCTTCACGTCGGCGCCCCAGCGCTCGGCCAGCCGGGAGACGGTGAACCGGTTCGTCTCCACCACCTCGCCGGGCTCGGGGTCCGACTGCACCAGTTCCTCGCCCGTCGGGATCACGGCGACCTCCGGCTCGGCGACGAGTTCGACGGTGTCGAGGCCCGTCCCCTTCAGCAGTCCGAGGTCCGACGGTCGGAGCCGGTGGCCCGGTTCGTAGAGCCGCTGGCCGGCCTCGACGTCCTCGCCGACCGGCGCGACGTTCTCCCCTTCGGCGACGGCGTCGAAGACCTCGAGTTCCCGTCCGACCTGATCTGTCTGCTCGACCATCACCACGGCGTCGGCGCCCTCCGGGAGTTCGCTCCCGGTGTGGACGCGGACGGCGGCCCCCGAGGCCGGCGACTCGGCGGGCCGGAGGACCGCCGGCGAGCGGTCGGAGGCGCCGAAGGTGTCCTCGGCGCGGACCGCCCACCCGTCCATCGCGGCGCGGGGGTAGTGGGGCACGTTCCGGGCGGCGTCGACTGGTTCCGCCAGCGTGCGGCCGTCGGCGGCCGACAGCGAGACCCGCTCGGCGCGCTCGATTGGCGGGACGTCGAGCAGGCGCTCGCGGGCCTCGGCCACGCGGGTCCGCTCCTTGAATCCCGACTCGCGGACGTCGTCCATACCCGCCCCTCGGGGTGCGGGGATGAAAAAGGGTCGCGCCGGGACGGCCGTCCCGGGTCAGTCGCTGGAGACGAGGACGCGGCCGTCGCGGACGACGAAGAACGCGCCGATCGAGGCCAGGGCGGTGGCCGTGCCGGCCGGCGAGTGGACCTCGACGGCCGCGCCGGTCGGCGCCGACAGCGTGTCGGTCTCGCCGCACTCGAGGGCCATCGAGTGGACGACGACGCTGTCGCCGTGGACGAGGACCCTGACGTCGGCGGCCGACCGACCCTCGTTGTGGACCGCCACCTCGACGAACTCGGCGGCGGCCGAGCGACTCGCTCCAGCCATCGTCCCTCTGTACTGACGTATCACTACTGGAACTTCGCACCGTTTCGAGCCCTGAACTGTCGACGCCCGCGGCGCCGGCTGGCCGCCACCGGGGCCTTTAACGAGCCCGCGACACTATCTCCGGGCATGCAACTGCGCGAGGCGCTGGGGGAACTGCCCGAGACGGTGTTCGCCGACCTGCTGGAGAGCGACGACGCCTACCTCCTCGTCATCGACCTGCCCGGCGCGACCGCCGACACGGTCGACGTCACCCTCGACGACGGGCGGCTCCGCATCGAGGCCCGCCGGGAGAAGGCGTTCCCGACGGAGTTCCAGTACGTCTCGGAGGAGCGCGCGCTGTTCCTCGACGCCGAGCTGCCGCTGCCCCCGGACGCGACCGGCGCGGACGCCGACGGCCACATCGAGAAGGGCGTCCTCACCCTCGAGCTGCCGAAGTCGGACGACGACGGCGGGCAACGCATCCCCGTCTCGTGACGGGGGGCCCGACCGATGACTGACAAGTCCCTCCTCCCGGGTTCGCCGCGCGGGGTCGCCGACGGTGACGACGACGACGGAGAGGTGTCGCCGCGGTGACGCTCCGCGCGTACCGCCGCTTCTTCGTCGTCGCCTACCAGTTCCTGCCGCTGCTGTTCGCCTACGCGCGGGACCGCAACCGGTTCCTGCTGTTCGGCCCGAGCCGGACGGTCACCTCCGAGACCCGCCGGGAGCGCGCCCGGTCGCTGCTCGACTCGATGCTCCGGCTGGGGCCGACGTTCATCAAGCTGGGCCAGCTGCTGTCGACCCGCCCCGACGTCCTCCCGCCGGAGTACATCGACGAGTTCGAGCGCCTGCAGGACGACGTCCCGCCGGCGCCGTGGGAGGAGGCGAAGCAGGTTCTCGAGGGCGACCTCGGCCCCGTCGAGGCGACGTTCGACGACTTCGAGCCGACGGCCATCAGCGGCGCCAGCCTCGGGCAGGTGTACGTCGCGGAGTACGAGGGTCGGCAGGTCGCCGTGAAGATCCGGCGGCCGGGCATCGAGGCGCTCGTCGAGGCCGACCTCCGGGTGATCCGGTGGTCGCTGCCGCTGCTGATGCGGTTCGTCGACGAGACCCGGTCGTTCTCCCTGGAGACGCTCGCCGACGAGTTCGACCGCGTCATCCGCCAGGAGATGGACTACGAGCGAGAGCGCCGGATGCTCGAAGAGATCGGCGAGAACCTCGCCGACGAACCCCGGGTCCGGGTGCCGAACGCGGTCCCGGAGCTGTCGACGCGGCGCGTGCTGACGATGGAGTACGTCCGGGGGACGAAGATCTCGGAACTGACGGACCTGGACGCTCTCGGGGTCGACCGTACCGCCCTCGCCCGGACCCTACAGGAGGCGTACCTCCAGATGATAATCGAGGACGGCGTCTTCCACGCCGACCCCCACCCCGGCAACCTCGCGGTGCAGGACGACGGCACCATCGTCTTCTACGACTTCGGGATGTCGGGCCGCGTGGACCCGTTCATCCAGGAGAAGATCGTCGAGTTCTACATGGCCATCGCCCGCCAGGACACCGACGAGATCCTCGATACGCTCGTCGAGATGGGGACGCTGTCGCCGCAGGCCGACCGCGAGGTGATGTCGAACGTGATGGAGCTGGCCATCGCCGACGCCCGCGGCGAGGACATCGAGCAGTACCGCGTCCAGCAGATCATCCAGCAGGTCGAGGACACCATCTACGAGTTCCCGCTGCGGCTGCCGCCGAACCTCGCGCTCGTCCTCCGGGTGGCGACGGTCGTCGAGGGCGTCTGCGTGACGCTCGACCCCGAATTCGACTTCATCGAGGTGGCGACCGACTACCTCCGCCAGCAGGGGTTCATCGAGGAGAGCGCCCGCGGCTACGTCGAGGACCGCGCCGAGGAGGTCCGCGACCTCGGGGAGTCGCTGGTCCGTGTCCCGCCGAAACTGGAGGACACCCTCGACCGGGTCAACCGCGGCGACCTCACCGTCGAGGTCGCACTCTCCGACGAGGAACGCACCCTCCAGCAGCAAACGAAGCGGCTCGTCCTCGGGGCGCTGCTGGCCTCGACCATCGTCTCCTCGGCGGTGCTGTACGCCTTCGCGACCCTGGAGGCCTCGCTCGTGACGGTCGCGTTCTCGACGGTGCTGGCGTTCCTGCTGTGGCGAGCGTTCAAGGAGCGCCGCGGCATCCGCACCCAGCCGCAGTTCACCCGGCAGAACCTCCGGGAGCGCCGCGAGGAGTGACCGCTGGGTGCGGCACGTGACCGTTGCGCCTGGCTGGCGACCGTCACCGTCGACGCCGTGACGGCGCGCTTTTGAGGGACGCCCCCGACCGCCACGTATGGAGATTGCCCCCTTCGACCTCGAACGCTGGTTCGCCGAGGTCGAACCCGACGCCGATATCATGCTCGCGGAGAGCGGCGTCCGGCCCCTCCCCGCCGACCGCTTCGACACCGACCCCGGCGAACTGGGCTACGTGATCCCGACGGCCGGCGACCCCGAGTTCCGCGCCGACGTCGGCGCCCTCCACGACCGCACCGCCGACGAGACGCTGTTCACCTGCGGGACCCAGGAGGCCAACCTCCTGGCGTTCCTCGCGCTCGCCGACGCCCACGCCGTCGTCGTCACGCCGACGTACGGCTCCCTGACCGCGCTCCCGGACGCCGTCGGCGAGGTGACCGAGGTCCCGCTCGAGGAGCCGGAGTGGACGCTCGACCCCGACACCGTCGCCGAGGCCGTCCGACCGGAGACCGACCTCGTCGTCGTCAACAATCCGAACAACCCGACCGGACGCGCCCACGACGAGGCGACGATGCGTGCCGTCTACGACGTCTGCGAGGACAACGGCACCTACCTGCTCTGCGACGAGGTGTACCGGATGCTCGCGGCGGACCCGACGCCGCCGGTCGCCAGCTTCGGCCGCTACGGCGTCTCGACCGGGGGGTTCTCCAAGGCCTTCGGCCTCGCCGGCCTGCGATTCGGCTGGCTCTGCGGGTCGGCCGCGGTCGTCGCCGCCGCGGAGAACTGGAAGGACTACACCACCATCTCGCCGCCGAAGTTCGGCCAGCACGTCGCCCGGCAGGCCTTCGAGCGCCGTGAGGAACTGCTCGCGGAGAACCGCGAACTCGCGGCGGAACACCGCTCCGTCGTCGTCGACTTCCTCGAGGAGCGCGACCTGTCGTGGTCGGATCCCGACTGCGGCGTCAACGCTTTCGTCGAGGTGCCGGAGGGCTTCGCCGGCGGACGGTCGTTCTGCCGCAGCCTCGTCGAGGAGGCGTCGGTCGTGCTCGCGCCGGGCGAGGCGTTCGGACGGCCGGAGTACTTCAGGATCGGCTACGGATTGCACCGAGAGGAACTGGAGGAGGGGCTGTCGCGAGTTGGGTCGTTCCTGGACCGGCACGCCTGAGTCCGCCGACGTCGTGCGCCGAACGACATTTGGGTTCGGCGGTCGAATGAGGACCGTGCAACTCGACGCGGTCCTGTTCGACCTCGACGACACGCTCTGCCGGTACCGCCGGTCGGGGTCGGAGCTGCTCGAGGCGGCGTTCGAGGCGACCGGCGTGGAGCCGTTCATCACCCGCGAGGAGTACCACGCCCGGTACCCCGAGTTCGTCGGCGACAGCGACTCGATGGCGGACCTCCGTGAGCGGTGCTTCGCGGCCATCGCCGAGTCGAAGGGTCGGGACCCCGCGGTGGGTCGTCGGGTGGCGCGGGCGTACGCCGCCGAGCGCGACCACGGCGACGTCGAACCGTTACCGGGCGTCGAGGCGGCCGTCGACGCGGTCTCGGAGCTCCCGCTCGGGCTCGTGACGAACGGCTCGCCGGAGATGCAGGCGCCGAAGCTCGAGGCGCTCGGACTGGCCGACGCGTTCGACGTGGTGGTCCACGCCGGCTACGACGCGGCAGCGAAGCCGGACCCCGAGCCGTTCGAGGTGGCCCTGTCGGCGCTGGACGCCCGGCCGGACCGGACGGTCCACGTCGGCAACTCGCTGGAGTCGGACGTCGCTGGCGCCCGTGCAGCGGGTGTACAATCGGTGTGGCTCTCGGAGGACGACCAACCCGCGGAGCCGGAGCCCGACCACCGGGTCCCGACACTCGAGGCGTTCCCGTCGATCGTAGAACGTCGGTGAGGGGCCGTCTCGAAAGTCTTCACGGGACGACCCTTACTCGTCGGCGAACGGGGCCCCGGAGCGGAGTGTCACGCCCGCCTCCGCGCTCGTTGTGCCGCCGGCCACCGTCGCGCCCTCGGCGTTCGCGGACACGGTCACTGAGGCGTCACCCGCCGACGCGCTCGCGGCCGCCGCGTCGGAGCCGCCGCCGAAGTCCTCCTCCATCTCCTCTTCTGTTTCGTCGACGACGATGTCGACGAAGGAGTTGTTCTCGCTGGTGTCGTACGGGAAGTCGTCGTTCGACCAGAACGGCTCGTGGTCTGACTCCTCCTGGTCGGGGTCGGCACAGGTGTCGCAGGCCGCCGCGGCGCCGGTGCCGGCGATCAGGAGCGCGATACTGACGGTGACCAGCAGCAGGAGCCGCCGGCCGGTTCGACTGGTGAACATCTGTGTTCGGGACCCGCAGGGGTTATCAAAAGTCGCCCGGCCGGTGTCACGAGCCGTTCACGCCTACGTTTCGCGGTATCAAAACGGGAAAGAACTCGCCGCGGGATTACTCCTCGTCGACGATGTCGGTGACGGTCCCGACGCCCTTGGAACTGCCCTCGCGGAAGACGAACCGCTGGCCCTCCTCGACCATGTAGGGGTGGAACTTGAACCGGACGCTGGCGGTGCCGGTGTCGCCGGGCAGGAGCTGGCCGCCCTCCGGGTGGATGGACGCCGTCTCGCTGATCGTCTCGAGGTGGACGACCGGCTCGTAGCCGTCGTCGATCCGGGTCGGGTGGTTCAGCACCATCACCTCGGCCTCGAACTCCCGGACGGCCGTCGGGTCCGCCTCGCGGGGGAGCAGCACCATCCCGCGGTCGAGGTCGGCCTCGCCGATGCCCTTCAGGGCGATGCCGACGATGCGGCCGGCGGAGGCCTCGTCGACGCGGTGGTAGTGCATCTCGATGGAGCGGACCTCGACCTCGCGGAACGAGCCGTCGGCCAGCGGCCCGACGAGCAGTTCGTCGCCGGCCTCGACGGTGCCGGAGCGGACCGTCCCCGAGGCGACGGCGCCGACGCCGGTCACGTTGTAGGTGCGGTCGATGTACATCGAGAACGCCCCTTCCGTGGCGCTCGTCTTCGGCAGGTGCTCGAACAGTTCGTCGAGGGCGTCCAGGCCCTCCTTCGTCACCGCGCTAGTCGTCAGCACCGGGACGACCTGCTCGTTGATCTCGTCGAGGGCCGTCTCGACGCCGTGGCGCTCGACGAGCAGCGGCGTCCGGTCGGCGTTCCGGAGCAGCCGCTCGACCTCGCGTTCGACCTCGCGGACGCGCTCGTCGCTCACCACGTCGGCCTTCGTGATGGCGACGATGGTGGGGAGCTCCGTCGCGAGCAGGATGCCGAGGTGCTCGCGGGTGGTCTTCGTCGGGCCGTCGTCGGCCGCCACCACCAGCAGCCCGTAGTCGAGCTTCTGGCCGACGAGCCCGCGGATGGTCGTCCGGAGCCACGGCTCGTGGCCGACGGTGTCGACGAAGGAGACCAGGCGGTCGGACTCCTCGACGACGCGGGCGCGGTCGGACTTCCGGTGGGGGTTGTCCATCCGGACCGGCCCCTCCTCGTCGAAGCCGTAGACGCCGTAGGAGAGGTCGGCCGAGAGCCCCCGCTCCATCTCGTGGGGCTGGACGTCCAGGAAGCTCCGGGTGCCGCCCTGGCCGTCGTCGGGGTCGCCGGTGACGAGCGAGCCGACGAGCGTCGACTTCCCGTGGTCGACGTGGCCGGCGGTGCCGACGACGATGTGGTCGTCGTCGACGTCGAGGACGGCGCCCTCCTGCAGCGTCGCGACGCCGACGAGGCCGTCACCGTCGCCGACGCCCCAGGTCTCGACGTCGTCGATGTGGGCGCCGGCCTCCTCGGCGAGCAGGGAGAGGACGTCCATCGACTCGGAGAAGGCGTCCGGCGAGATGCCGGCGATGCCGCCGTCGTCGGTGACGCCCACGACGTACGTCGCCTCGCCGTCGCCGGAGAGGATGCGGTGGCGCAACTGCGCCGCGAGCGATTCGAGCCGCCCGTCGGCGAGGTGGACGCCCCGGGTGAGGCGTTCCTTGAATTCGACGTTCCCACCCTCCCGTTCGCCCCGTTCGAGGGCCCGCCGAAGCGCGGCCCGGTCGGCGCTCATGTTGCGTGCGCATTGCAACCACACCGAGTTAAGGGTTCCGCGGGGTTCCGGCAGAATCCGCCGTCTCCGGGTGTGGCGCGGGCAGCGACGCCGTCGCGGGGCTGCTCGATCCCCGCCCCGGCGCCGGAACGGAGGCCCGACGGCCGCGGGAATCGAGACCTGACTCGAGTCCCGGGTTCATGCCGGTTCGGCCCGGTCTCTCCCCATGACCTGTTCGATCCGCCAGCCAGCACCCTGTGGAGGTGGGTACGGCTCCGGACGATGACGGCGCAAGCCTCCCCAGGGTGGGCGAAGTACGTCCCGCACGCCCTCGTCGCGTTCGGTGCGGTCTCGTTCCTCGCCGACGTCGCCGTGGAGACCTGGTTCTACGGGCCGGCGGGGCTCCTGACGCCGACGAGCATCGCGTTCAACGCCATGGCACTGGTGTTCACCGGCGGCATCACCGCCGCCGGTGTCTGGCTCGGCCGGAGCGGAGTCGAGGTCGCCCGGTACCCGCGGGTCGCCAAGTGGACGGTCGGCTTCTCACTCGTGTTCCTCGCCATCAACCTGTTCGTCATATCGCAGTTCCCCGACGGTACCCTCTTCGGGAACCTCTCGTGGGCGCTGTGGGCCGTCTACGTCGGCGGTCTGGGCGGTGTCATCGTCGGGACCTTCGAGGCGCGGGCGATCCACCGCGCCGTCGAGGCCGAACGGAAGGCCCTCGAGACCGAGCACCTGGAGACCCAGCGACAGTGGCTCGACTACCTGAACAGCCTCCTCAGACACGAGGTGCTGAACAACGCGAGCATCATCCAGGGGTACGCCTCGCTGCTCGAGGAGGAGGACCTCCCGTCGCCGGCCCGCGAGTACGTCGAGACCATCGACCGACAGAGTCGCGACATGACCGACGTCATCGGCGACGTCCGCGTGCTCGTCCGGGCCGTCGAGCACTCGGTCGAACTGCAGTCGGTCGACGTCGTCGACGTCATCGCCGACGAACTCGAGGACCTCCGTGCCACCCACGCCGACGTGGAGTGGGAGCTCTCGACCGACGACGACCCGTACGTCCTCGCCGACGACCTGCTGCCACGCATCTTCTCGAACCTGCTGTCGAACGCCGTCGAGCACAACCCCGACGAGTCGCCCCGGGTCGCCGTGGACGTGGAGACGAGAGCCGAGTCCGTCCGCGTCGAGATCGCCGACGACGGACCCGGCGTCGCCGACGAGGACCGGGAGACGCTCTTCGAGCGCGGCCAGGAGAATCACGGACTCGGCCTCTACCTCGTCCACGTGCTCGCGGACCGCTACGGCGGCCGGGTCGAACTCGTCGAGACGGGGCCTGACGGGTCGGTGTTCGCGATCGAACTGCCGCGGGGCGACCCGCCGGCGGACGAGGGCGCTACGCCGGAGGGTGCGTCGTCGGACGCCGGTCCCGACGGGCTCGAACAGGTCGAGCCGGCCCCCTGACCGTCGCTACTCGTCGCGGACCCGGTCGAGCGCCTCCAGAAAGCCGTCGGCGAACGACGCGTCGGTGACGACGTCGGCCGCGTCCGTCGCCTTTTCGTCGGCGTTGGCGACCGCGTAGGACCGGCCCGCGACGCCGAACACCTCGGCGTCGTTCTCCGAGTCGCCGACGGCGACGAACTCCCCCGGGTCGCGGTCGAGCAGCCGGGCGGCGGTCTTCAGTCCCTCCCCTTTGTCGACCGCCGTCGACTTGACGTGGTAGGCGTAGCCCGTATCGACGACGCCCAGTCCGTGCTCGTCGGCGATGCGCTCCAGCGGTTCGAGCGGCTGCTCGCGGGAGACGGCGAGTTCGGTCTCGCGCCAGCGGTTCACCATGTCGACGGCGCCCCAGCCGAGGTCGTACCCCGCCTCGCGGTACGCGGCGGCGACCGCCTCGGCACCCTCCCGGTCCCCGTTGTGGACGATCTTCTCGGCGTCCTCGACGTAGACCACGCCGCCGTTCTCCGCGACGACGTTCTGGGTGATGCCGAGGAACTCGCAGAGTCCGACGGGGTACGGGAACGACTTCCCGGTCGCGACGACGACCGGCGCGTTCCAGTCCCGCAGCGGGTCGAACACGCGGGGGTCGACGGACTTGTCCGGCCGGGTCAACGTGCCGTCGATGTCGACGGCCAGCGGCGGCTCCATACCGGCGCGTCGCCCGCCGCAGGTATCAAGCCCCGTCCCGTCGTACGGCGGCGCATGCCAGTGACGCACGCGGTCGGCGACGTCCACACCGTCGACCCGCACCTGCTGGGGACGCCCGGCGCCCTCTCGCTGTACGTCGTCGACGCCCCCGAGCCCGCCGTCGTCGATACGGGCGCGGCCGACT
Source organism: Natronomonas salina (assembly GCF_013391105.1). Classification (NCBI taxonomy): domain Archaea; kingdom Methanobacteriati; phylum Methanobacteriota; class Halobacteria; order Halobacteriales; family Natronomonadaceae; genus Natronomonas; species Natronomonas salina. The sequence goes on along the minus strand of NZ_CP058335.1, from coordinate 3,338,898 downwards.
CCGTTCCGCACATCCTCGACGCCCTCGACGAGCTCGGTATCGACCCCGGAGCCGTCGCCCACGTCCTCGTCACGCACGTCCACCTCGACCACGCCGGCGGCGCCGGCCTGCTCGCCGACGAACTCCCGAACGCCACCTTCCACGTCCACGAGCGCGGCCTGCCCTACGTCACCGACGCCGAGAAGCTCGCCCGGCTCAAGGAGAGCGTCGACCGGGCGATGGGGACGGAGAACGCCTACGGCGAGCCGGAACTGCTGGACGCGTCGCGCTGCCGGTCGGTCGCCGGCGGCGAAACCGTCGACCTCGGCGACCGCGAACTCGACTTGATCGACGCGCCGGGGCACGCGCCGCACCACTACGCGGCCTTCGACCCCGCGACCGAGGGGCTGTTCTCCATCGACGCCGCCGGGATGCACCTCGCCGGCGAGATGCGGCCCACCACGCCCCCGCCGGGGTTCGACCTGGAGACCAACCTCGAGACGGTCGACCGCCTGCGCGCGTACGACCCCGAGAAGAACTTCTACGGGCACTACGGCCCGGGCGGCGACGACGCCGTCCGGGAACTCGACCGCTACGAGCGGATGCTCCCCGACTGGGTCGAGGTCGTCGAGGCGAAGCGCCGCGAGCACGGCGACGACGTCGGAGCCATCGTCGGTTCCCTCGGCGCCGAGTGGCAGAGCCCGACCGTCGAGCGTGACGTTGCCGGGGTGCTTCGGTACCTGGACGAGCGCTGAGCGGTCCCGTCGGAGGGGCAGCCGGCGTCCACCGACTGCGGAGGGGTGTTTTTATCCCGGTCGCTCGCAACCACCGGGTATGGACCGCGACGAGTTCGCCGCGCGTATCGACCACACCGTCCTCGGGCCGGAGACGACGTGGCCCGACGTGGAGGCGGTGCTCGATGCGGCCGCCGACCACGGGATGAACGCCTGCATCCCGCCGGCGTACGTGGCCCAGGCGGCCGAGTACGCCCCCGACGTGACGCTCGTCACCGTCTGCGGGTTCCCGCACGGCCAGGAGACGCCCGAGACCAAGGAGTTCGAGGCCGAGCGGGCCTGGAAGGACGGCGCCGACGAGATCGACGTCGTCGTCAACGTCGGCCGACTGCACGCCGGCGACGACGAGGCCGTCGCCGAGGAACTCGAGCGCGTCGTGGCGGCCGTCCCGGTGCCAGTCAAGGTCATCGTCGAGGCGCCGCTGCTCGCCGAGGACGAACTGCGGACCGCCTGCACGCTCGCCGAGGAGGCCGGCGCCGAATTCGTGAAGACCGCGACCGGCTTCTCCGTCGGCGGCGCGACCGTCGACGACGTCCGCGTGATGGCCGAGTACCTCCCCGTGAAGGCCAGCGGCGGCGTCGGGAGCTTCGCGGACGCGGTCGCGATGCTGGAGGCCGGCGCCGAGCGCATCGGCGCCTCCTCGGGCGTCGAGCTCGTCGAGGGCTACGACGAGAGCGCGTTCTGACTACTCGAGGGCGTAGAGCGTCGCACCGTTCTCGTCGGCGGCGGTGGCGAACACCGCGCCGTCGGCGACGGAGACGCCCTCGAACACCTCGCCGTCGACGCCGTGGCGCCACCGCTCGTAGCCGACGCGGTGATCGCCGACGCCGATGCCGCCGTCCATCGCGAAGGCAGCGACGAAACCCTCGCCGCCGGTGTAGACGGTGTCGCCGGCGCCGGCTGGCCGCGCCCGGAGACCGTCGTCCACCGTCCAGTGTCGCTCACCCGTTCGGGTGCTGATGGACGCGAGACCGTGGCCGACGGCGTAGGTGTTCCCCGCGGCGACGAATCCATAGAATCCGGTGTCGCGGCTCCAGCGTGAGGCCCCCGCCTCGCTGTCGTCCCGTCGCTCGACGGGGCCACCGAATACCGAGACCACGATGTCGCTACCGTTCAGCTGTGCGATCTGTTCGACGGTGCCGTCGAGTTGTCGACGCCAGCGCCCCCGGGGGTCGTCGTAGTTGTAGAAGCAGTATAGCTCGCCACCTTCGGTACCGGCGTAGATGGAGTCTCCCCACGAGGTGAGCGCCGACACCGAACTGAACGTCCGGCGGCTCCAGAGTTTCTCTCCCTCCACGTCGACGCCTGCGAGTCTGCCGTGGGTGCCGACGGCCAGCCGTTCGCGCCGGTGGTCGACGACCGGTGCGGTCGAGGGGGTCCGCTGGAGTTCGGCGTGCCAGAGACGGCTTCCGTCCTCGACGTCGACCGCGAGCACGCCGTGCGGGAAGGCGACGCCGAGATAGGCGGTCCCGTCCACGACCGTCGGGGACGTCCTGACCTCGACGTCGTCCATGTCGAGCCGCCAGACCTCCTCGCCGGACTCGAGGTCGTAGGCGTACAGGCCACCGAGGGTGAACAGGAGGACCCGGCCGTCGGCGACGACGGGCCGACCCACCGGGGAGCTGGTCTCGGCGGTCCACCGCTCGCTCGGCTCCTCTCTGGGCGCGGCGGCGTCCTTCAGATAGCAGTCGTACCGGTCGGTTCCGCCGGGCTGGGGCCACTCTGTGTCGGCGTCGGTGCCGGGCGACACGTCTGCTGCGGGGTCCTGATTCAGGCAGCCCGCGAGGCCGGCACCGGCGAGTGTCCCGGCGCCCGCGAGGACCGATCGTCTGGAGGGCATCTCCGTTCCGTATCACCGGGGGTGGCAAGTATCTTCGGGGGAGCGGAAACGTCGGCCTTTTGAGCGCCGGCCCGTAACTCGCGACAACGACGATGGCCACGTACCACATCGAGACGTACGGCTGTACGTCCAACCGGGGTGAGAGCAGGCAGATCGAGCGACAACTCCGCGACGCGGGTCACTACCGCGTCGACGGCCCCGACGAGGCCGACGTGGCCATCCTCAACACCTGCACGGTCGTCGAGAAGACCGAGCGGAACATGCTCCGCCGGGCGGAGGAACTGCAGGACGAGACGGCTGACGTCCTCGTCACCGGCTGCATGGCGCTCGCGCAGGGCGAGGAGTTCGACGGGCTGGACGTCCAGGTGCTCCACTGGGACGACGTCCCGGAGGCCGTCACCAACGGCGAGTGCCCGACGACGACGCCGGACGCCGAGCCGATCCTCGACGGCGTCGTCGGCATCCTCCCCATCGCCCGGGGCTGCATGAGCAACTGCTCGTACTGCATCACGAAGTTCGCCACCGGGCGCGTCGACTCCCCGCCGGTCGAGGAGAACGTCGAGAAGGCGCGAGCGCTCGTCCACGCCGGCGCCAAGGAGCTCCGCATCACCGGCCAGGACACCGGCGTCTACGGCTGGGACGAGGGCGAACGGAAGCTCCCGGAGCTCCTCGACCGCATCTGCGACATCGAGGGGGACTTCCGGGTCCGGCTGGGGATGGCCAACCCCGGCGGGGTCCACGGCATCCACGATGAGCTCGCCGACGTCTACGCCGAGAACGAGAAGCTCTACAACTTCATCCACGCCCCCGTCCAGTCCGGCAGCGACGACGTCCTCGAGGACATGCGCCGCCAGCACCGCGTCGAGAAGTTCCGCGAGATCGTCGACGCCTTCGACGACCGCCTGGACCACTGGACGCTGTCGACAGACTTCATCGTCGGCTTCCCGACCGAAGACGAGAGCGACCACGAGCTGTCGATGGAACTGCTCGCCGACGTCCGTCCGGAGAAGATCAACATCACGCGGTTCTCGAAGCGGCCGGGTACCGACGCCGCCGACATGAAGGGCCTCGGTGGGACGATCAAGAAGGAGCGCTCGAAGGCGATGACCGACCTGAAGATGGACGTCTGCCGGGAGGCCCACGAGTCGATGGTCGGCGAGACCCACGAGGTGCTCGTCGTCGAGGAGGGCACCGGCGACTCGGTGAAGTGCCGCGACGAGGCCTACCGGCAGGTCATCGTCACCGACGCCGACGAGAAGGACGTCGCGGTCGGCGACTTCCTCGAGGTGGAGATCACGGCCAACGAGACGGTCTACTGCTTCGGCGAGCCGGTCTGAGAGTCCGACTACTCATTCCTCGTCGGCGTCCTTCCACTCCCCGATCCCCTCGGGGTCGAGGTGCAGGTGGACGTCGCCGACGTCGTCCATCTCCCGCAGCGCGTCCATGAGCTCCGTCTCTATGTCGTGGGCCTCCACGAGCGTCATCTCGCCGTCGACCTCGACGTGCGCCTCGACCTCCAGTCGCGTCCCGTCGTAGAAGACGACGACATCGTGGACGCCGCGAACCGCCGGATGCGAGCGGAGCGACTCGGTCACGCGCCGGCGTTCGGCCTCCGAGGGCGCGGCGCCGACGAGGTAGGTGACGTTCTCCCGGCCGATCTCGACGCCCTGGTAGACGACGAGGACGCTGACGACGCCGCCGGCGACGGCGTCCAGCACCGGGTAGCCGAGGAAGACGCCGACGACGCCGACGAGCGCCGCGACGGTGGTGTAGATGTCGTTGAGGCAGTCGACGGCGAGGGCGTCCAGCGCCGACGAGCCCACCGTCTCGTTGACGCGCATCGTGTACCAGTAGAGCACGTACATGTCGGCCATCGCGAAGAGCAGCGCGGCGACCAGGTAAGGACTGAACTCGACGCCCGGGCCCTCGACGAAGCTCCGGGCGGAGTCGTAGAAGAGGTTGAGGCCGAGCAGGACGATGACGGTGCCGACGAACAGCGCCGCGAGCGGTTCGACGCGCTGGTGGCCGTGCGGGTGGCGCTCGTCGGGGTCGGCGTAGACGCTGCGGCCCCAGACCAGCACGACGACGCTGGCGACGAGGTCCGCGACGGAGTGGGCGGCGTCGGCCACGAGCGCGACGGAGCCGAACGTCAGCCCGGCGGCGGCCTCGACGACGATCTTGACGGCGTTGCCGAGGACGTTGACGACGCTGGCGCGGGTGAACCCCCGCCTTGCGGTGTCGGACTCCAGGCCGGCCTCGGCGACCGCCGTGTCGCTCATCACTCACCATTCCGGGACCGCCAGCATAAGCGGTGGGATTAGAGCGGCCGAAGAAAACCCGTCGGGACGACTAGAACTCGATGCGGACCGCCCCGCTGTCGGCGACGCGGGCGCCCTCCTGCTCGGCGAACGCCTCGCGGAGCTGCTCGTAGGTCTCGTCGACGGCCTGGACGATGACCTTCGTGTCGGCGGTAACGGGCATGAAGTTGGTGTCGCCGGCCCACCGCGGGACGACGTGGGTGTGGAGGTGGTCGTCGATGGAGCCGCCGGAGGCGTCCCCGAGGTTGAGCCCGGTGTTGACGCCCGCCGGGCCGAACCCGTCGTCGAGCGCCCGGATGGTCCGCTGCTTGAGCCGGGCGTGGTCGAGCAGCGTCTCGTCGTCCAGGGCGGTGTACTCGCCGGTGTGGGCGCGCGGGATGACCATCGCGTGCCCCGGGTTGTACGGGTAGTTGTTCAGGAGGACGTAGGCACGGTCGGTCTCGGCGACGACGCGAGCCTCGCTGGCGTCCTCACGCTCGGGGAGCACGCAGAACGGGCAGCCGTCGATGCCCTCGTCGTCGTCGCGTTCCACCCACTCGATGCGCCACGGCGCGAACAGCTGGTCCATGGGCGCTCTCGGAGCGGCCCGCTGTTAACGCTGTCCGAACCACCGACCCTCTTTTAAATTTTGTGGCCGTTCAGTAGATAGTTCACGAGCTATCGACTCCGCAGAACCGCCCCTGAATCGTATCGAACGTTCTGCGTCCGTTATTCGCCACACACCGATCGGACCGTTCACGCCCTGAACTGGCGGCAACCGAGTGTTGTTTTTATGCAATTATCCGGGCAACGCAGGAGTGACCATGGCGACCAGAATCGACGACGAGGGGATGGCCGAAGAGTGCGCCGAGTGCGGCCGAGAGACGCCCCACGAGGTCAGCATCGAACTCCTCACGGAGAGCCGGAAGAAGGAGAACGCCGAGTTCTCCCGCGAACCCTACCGCGTCGCGACCTGCCGGGTCTGCGGGAGCGAGGAGTCCGTCCGGATGAACAACGCCTGAACGCGGCTGCTTCTGTCCCACGTCTCCGACGGCGACCGGCTGACCGCGGCGTGATACCGCCGGACAACGAGCCGGACGCAACTCGTGAGCTCGTTCGATATCGGCTCTCGGAGCAGAGCGTATCGAAGAACTGTCGTCTCTGCAGTCCGGCCGACCGTTCAGTTGCGCGTCGTCACTTCGCAGCCGTCCTCGGTGACGATGACGGTGTGCTCCTTCTGGCTGACGAGGGAGCCCTCCTCCTCCTTGAGGACGGGGTAGCCGTGGACGACGCTCTGCTGGGAGAGGCGCCGCAGCGCCATCTCCGCTCGCCCGGTGTCCAGCCAGCGGCGCGCGAAGGGCAGCGTCTTGAACTCCTCGACGATCTGCTCGAGGGCCTGCCGGGCCTGGCGGTTGCGGACGCTGGCCTCCCGCTCGAGGGCGTAGATCTCCTCGCTGGAGCCCTCGTTGACCTTGCCGCCGCCGTCGGTGGCGAACGGCTCGATGGCGACGACGTCGCCGACCTCGAGTTCGACACCCTGGGCGACGCCGCGGTTCGGGATGTTCGGGTCGGTGTGCTGGTCCCAGTGGCCGAGGCCGTGCCCCGAGAGGTTGACGACCGGGTTGTAGCCGTAGCCGTCGATGACGTCCTCGATCTCGGCGCCGATCTCCCCGGTCTCGACGCCGGGTTCGACGACCTCGAGGGCGGCGTCGAGGGCCTCCTCGGAGGCCTCTGCCAGCTCCGGGTGCCCCGAGAGGTCGACCGTGACGGCGGTGTCGGCGAGCCAGCCGTCGACGTGGACCCCGATGTCGAGGTTGATCATCTCCTCGCCGAAGGTGGCGTCGTCGCCGGGCTCCGGCGTCCGGTGGGCCGCCTCCTCGTCGATGCTGATGTTGACCGGGAAGGCCGGTTCGCCGCCGAGCTCGCGGATGCGGTCCTCGGCGAACTCGGCGACCTCAAGGTGCTCGACGCCGACCTCGACGCGGTCGGCCGCCTCCTCGCGGACCTGCGCGAGGATCTCGCCAGCCTCGCGGTGTTTCTCGTAGGACTCGTCGCTGAGGTCGACGCTCATGGCCGCGGCTTGGTGCGGTCCGATAAAAGGGGTTGCGTTCGCCGTCGTCGGGGCAATCGCAACGCTTTCGAGCCTCGCCGTCGCGGGATGGGGTAGTGGTACTCCCCAGCGACTTCGGGCTGCCCCCGACGCAGTACCTGATCGGCCTGCTCGGCGCCGCCGCGATAGTCGGCGTCCTCCTCTACCGGGTCCGGCCGCCGGTGACCGAGGGTACCGTCACCGCCCTCGCGCCGTGGATGGCCGCCGGTGGGGGTCTGTATGCCCTCTACCAGGTCGGCGGCGTCCCGGACGCGGCAGCGCCGCTGTTCGGGTCCCCCGCGGTGTACGTCACCGTCGGCGTCCTCGCCGGCGCGGTCTGGCTCGGTGTCGCCGACCGGTCGGGCGACGAGTGGACCCCTGATTCCGCACCGGGGGTGCTCGCCGTCGTCGGCACCACCCTCCTCGCGGTCGTTTTCCTCGCGGCCTACGCGGCAGCTGAGTCGCCCGACCTCGGCGTCTCGGGACTCATTCTCGTCGCGTCGGCCCTCGCCGCCGGCGCGGTCTGGGCGGGTCTCCGGCGGGTCCGCGACGTCGCCGCGATCGGGACCGTCGGCGTCCTGACCGTCTTCGGCCACGCCCTTGACGGCGTCTCGACGGCGGTCGGCTACGACCACCTCGGCTTCGGCGAGCAGACGCCCCTCTCACGTATCGTCCTGCACGCCGGCGAGGCGCTCCCGACCGCCGAGTTCGTCGGGTCGGGCTGGCTGTTCGTCGTCGTGAAGCTCGCACTCGCCGCCGTCGTCGTCGCGCTGTTCGAGTCCTACGTCCGCGAGGAGCCGGGCGAGGGCTACCTCCTGCTCGGGCTCGTCGTCGCGGTCGGCCTCGGGCCGGGCGCGCACAACGTCGTCCTCTTCGCCATCTCCTGACGCTTAAGCCCCCCGGGGACGCAGACGGTGGTATGCGCGTCGTCTGCGCCGGCCACGTCAACTGGGACGTGACCCTCTGTGTCGACCGGTTGCCAGCGCCCGACGACGAGGCCCGGGTCCGCGAGCGGTTCGAGTCCGGCGGCGGCAGCGCCGCCAACGCCGCGGTCGCGCTGGCCGCCCTCGACGCCGACGCACGCCTGCTCGGCAGCGTCGGCCACGACGACGCCGGCCAGGAGACCCTCGAGAGCCTCCGGGAGCGCGGCGTCGAGACGCGGGTCAAGGTCGCCGACGACGAGCCGACGACGACGAAGTACGTCCTCGTCGACGACGACGGCGAGGTCGCGCTCGTCGGCAGCGACGGCGCCAACGAGGCGCTGGCCCCCGCGGACGTCTCGCCGGCCGTCCTCGACGGCGCCGACGCCCTGCACCTCACCGGCCAGCGGCCCGACACCGCCGTCAGGCTCGCCGAACTCGCCGTCGACCGCGACGTCCCCGTGAGCTTCGACCCCGGGCGGCGCCTCGGCGACCGGAACTTCGGCCCGGTCCTCGAGCGCGCGGACGTCGTCTTCGCCACCGACCGGGAGTCCGCGGGCGTCGACTTCGAGGTCCCCTGGCAGGTCACGAAACACGGCCCCGACGGCGCCACGCTCGACTGCCCCGAAGGGACCCTCGACCACCCGGGCTACGGGCTCCCGTCGGTCGACTCAACGGGGGCCGGCGACGCCTTCGCCGCCGGGTTCCTCGCCGCGTGGCTCCGGGACGCCGACCCCGAGCGGGCGCTGGCGGTCGCCAACGCCTGCGGCGCGCTCGCGGCCAGCGAGCGCGGGCCCAGGCCGCCGATCTCCTGGACGCGCGTCGAGGAGGTGCTGGCCGAGGCGTGACGCCGATCTGGGTGCCCCTGCACGTCCCCGGCGACATCCCGCCGCCGCTGGACATCCGCCTGGCGCTGGCGACGGTCGCCGGCCTGCTCGCCGCGCTGGGCGCCAGCGGCGCGATGCGCCTGCAGTCGTACGGCTACGTCCCGGCGTACGTCTCCGCCGCGGCGCTGTGGCGACGGCCCCCCGAGGCGGTCTCGCGGTCGGCGGCCGACGCGACCCACCTCGCCGTCGGGATGGCCGCCGGCCTCCTCTTCGAGAGCCTCGTCGTCGGCTACGAGCGGCTCAGGCCGGCCCTCGGCATCGACGTCGAGGTGGTCGTCGTGGGCGTGACGACGGTCTCGGAACTGCTCACCTACGCGCTCGTGGTCGGCGTCCTCTACGCCGGGTTCTCCCAGGCGGTGTTCCCCCGCTTCGGCGGCGCCGCCTACGAGACGCGGCCCGGGACGGTCCGTCGTCAGTGGGCCGTCTCGGCGGTCGTCTACGGCGTCCTCCTGTTCGTCGCGATGAAGGTCGTCTACAGCGTGCTCCTCGTATAAACGGACCGGCAGAAGCGGCCGAAACGGTCTTTTCCGACACCGCCCTCTTCGCGGGTACCGTGACCGTCGGCTACCTCTTCGACCTCGACCGCACCCTCGTCACGTACGACCCGGGAATCCCGGGCATCTTCCGGGCGGCGTGCGAGGAGGCGGGCGTCGAGCCGACCGACGAGGCCGCCGAGGCCATCGTCCCCGGCTACGTCGAGACGTTCACGGCGTTCGAGGAGAGCCCCTACGTCGGCGCCGCCCGCGCCGCTCGCGAGGCCGGCATGGACGTCGACCCGGAGGCCTTCGCGGAGGTCTACGTCGAGGCCGAACTCGAGGCGACGCGCGTCCACGACGGCGTCGCCGAACTGCTGGCGTCGCTCGACCGCGTCGGCGTCGTCACCAACGGCTACGGGCCGATCCAGCGCCGCAAACTCGCCGAGACCGGCCTCGACGAGCACGTCGACAGCGTGGTCTGCGCCGACGACGTCGAGGCGTTCAAGCCCGCCGACGCGCCGTTCGACGCCGTCGTGGAGGGGGTGGCCGCCGACGAGTACGTCATGGTCGGCGACAACGTCGACTACGACATCCGGCCCGCAGCAGAGCGCGGCTACCGGACCGTCTTCGTCGGCCCGGAGGACGACGGCGGCCTGGCGGACCACCGCATCGAGGACCCCGCGGACCTCCCGACGCTGCCCTCCATCCTGGAGTCCTGACCCGGGGCGCCGCGGGCGCCGAGCGCGGAGGTCGACCCGCACTGCTCTCGGGTCGCTTCGCTCCCCGCTCGCTGCCCCGAGGGTCTCGTTCGCTCCGACCCTCGCAATGCCGACCGACTTTTGAGGAGCGGCCGCGAGCCTCCGGACATGGCGAAACAGCCGCACCTGCTGGTCGAGGAGGGAGACCTCGCGGACGTCGCGCTCGTGCCGGGCGACCCCGGGCGCGTCGACCGCATCGCCGACCACTGCGACGACAGCGAGACCGTCGCCCAGAACCGCGAGTACAAGGTCGTCAACGCCAGCTACGAGGGAACCGACCTGACCATCTGCTCGACGGGCATCGGCTCGCCGTCGGCCGCAATCGCCCTCGAGGAGCTGGCCGCCGTCGGCGTCGAGACGTTCGTCCGCGTCGGCACCACCGGCGCGCTCCAGTCCGGCATCGAGATCGGCGACATGGTCGTCGCCACCGGCGCCGCCAAGGACGAGGGGACGACGAAGCGCTACGAGGACGTCGAGGTCCCGGCCGTGCCGGACTACGAGGTGCTCTCGTCGCTGGTCGACGCCGCCGAGAGCCGGCAGGCCCCCGTCCACGTCGGACCCATCGCCACGGACGACGCCTTCTACGCGGAAACCGACGCCTACGTCGAGGACTGGGAGGACGCCGGCCTGCTGTGCGTCGAGATGGAGGCCGCCGCGCTGTTCACCCTCGCCCGCCGGAAGGGCCTCGCCGCCGGCGCCATCTGCACCGTCGACGGCAACCTCGTCGAGGGCACCCAGAAGGGAGCGACCGACGACGACGAGCTCCCCGAGAAGGCGAAGGACAACGTCGGCCGCACGATCCGCATCGCGCTGGACGCCGTCGCGTCGCTGTAGCGGCGCCGAGGCGGCCCTCCGCCGCGTTCTCGAGGCAGGAGCCAAAATCCGGGGTATCGCCACGTTTGTACGCGCCTGCGACCATCGTCACGTATGGGCGACGACCAGCCCGACTACACGATGCGGGAGCGCGTCGGGAGCCGGTGGGACAAGGCCCGTCTCCAGGTGCTGCTCAACGCCAACCGGATGGCGCTCACCGGCGTCGTCACCGTGGGGATGTTCGTCAGTTTCCTGCTCCTCGGCGCGGCCACCCCGTTCCGGCAGTACATGCTGACGATGGGGCCGACCCGCTACATGTTCCAGGCACTCGTCGGCGCGCTCATCACCGGCGTCACGCTCGTCGTCACCATCGCCCAGCTCGTCCTCTCCCAGGAGATCGGGCCGCTGGGCGGCCAGCGCGAGCGGATGAGCGACGCCATGAGCTTCCGGGGGGACGTCGAAGAGTCGTTCGGCTCCATCAGTCCGCCAGAGCCGGAGGCGTTCCTCCAGGCGCTGATCGCCAACAGCCGCGAGAAGGCGGAGGCGTTCAGGGACGCGGTCGACGGGACCGCGAACGGCGACCTCCAGGAGGACGTCGACCAGTTCACCGACCACCTCGCCGACCACGCCGACATCGTCGTCGAGAAGCTCGACGGCAAGACCTTCGGCGAGTACGCCGTCGTCGAGGCCGCGCTCGACTACAACTACGCCGAGAAGATCTACCAGGCCCGGCGGGTTCGGGACCGCTACGGCGACGACCTCTCGGAGGACGAACGTCGCGCGCTCGTCGACCTCCTGCACGTCCTGAGCTTCTTCGGGCCGGCCCGCGAGTACATCAAGAACCTCTACTTCCAGTGGGAGCTCGTCGACCTCTCGCGGAACATCATCTACACCACCATCCCCGCGCTCGTCGTCACCGGGTCGATGGCGATCTACCTCTCGCCGTCGATGTTCCAGGGCAGCACGCTGGGGATCAGCGACCTCGTCTGGGTCACCAGCGCCGGCGTCACCGCGGGGTTCGTGCCGTTCGTCCTCCTCTCGACGTACATCCTGCGGCTCGCGACCATCGCGAAGCGCACCCTCGCGATCGGGCCGTTCATCCTGCGCGACTCGGAGCGCAGCAGCGACATCGAGTGGGAGTGATCGACAGCGGCGAACCGTTCCCCTACTCGACCGGCCGGGCGAAGACGAGCAGGAAGGACGAGCTGTCGATCCGGAGCGTGCTGTCCAGCACCCAGCCCTCGCTGGCCTTCTCGTTGAGCGTGTCGTCGAACTTGAACCGGTCGTTCCGCAGCTCGTCCGGCGAGAGGAAGATGGGCTCCACCGTGTACTCGTAGCGTTGGTCGGCCATACCGTCACTACGGTCGGCCGTCGGAAAACCCCTGTACCCGCACCCGTACCTGACGGGCCGGGACACCGCCAGCTCGCCGGCGGCGCGAGGGGGAGACCCGGAGACTGAAATACGCCGCCGCCGACTGGCCGCTATGCTCATCACGCTGGAGGGGATCGACGGGAGCGGGAAGACGACGGCCTGCGAGGCGCTGCGGGACGCCCTCCCCGAGGAGACGGTGTTCACCCGCGAACCCACCGAGTCGTGGTACGGCGAGGCGGTGAACCGCTCCATCGCCGACGACGACGCCGACCCGATGGCCGAGCTGTTCCTCTACACCGCCGACCACGCCGACCACCTCTCCCGCGTGATTCGGCCGTCCCTCGACAACGGCAGGGTCGTGATCTCCGACCGCTACTCCGACTCCCGGTACGCCTACCAGGGCGCCACGCTCGCCGACCGCCTCGAGCGTCCGATGGCCTACGTCAAGGGCGTCCACGAGCCCTTCACCCGGAAGCCCGACGCGACGCTGTACTTCGACGTGCCGCCCGAGGTGGGCGCCGAGCGCGCCGGCGCGACGAACAAGTTCGAGACCGCCGACTACCTCGAGCGGGTCGCCGAGAACTACGAGCGGCTCATCGACGCCGACCCGACCCGATTCGTCCGCATCGACGCCACGCAGTCACCCGAGGCGGTCGTCGAGGCGACCGAGCGCGTGGTCGCCGGCCTGCTGGACGACGAGTGACCCACGCGCCCGCCCGGGTGACTGAAACCGCGCTCGTACATACCGAAAGACCGACAACTCCGTCCCGGAATCCAGAGACATGGAGTTCCTCCTGCTCGCCCGCTGGCTGCTGCTCTACGCAGTCCTGGCCGCCTGCGGGCTGCCGCTCTGTGCGGCCCTCTTCCCCCGGTTCCCCCACCGCGGGGCCGCCTTCGCGGTCCCGGTGTCGCTGGCCGCGCTCACGCTCCCGCTGTACTGGCTCGGCCACCTCGCGCTCTCGTCGTGGACGTTCGCGGTCGTCGTCGGCCTGCTCGTCGGGGGCGCGGTCGTCGCCGCCACCCGCGTCGAGGTCCCGTGGCGGGCCGGCGCGGAGGCCTACCTCGTCTTCGCGGCCGGCGTCGTCGTCTACGCCCTCTACCGGGCGTCCGACCCGACGATCAACCCCGCCGGCGGCGAGAAGTTCCTCCACTTCGGGCTCTTGAACGCCGTGCTCCGCGCGGAGTCGCTGCCGCCGGAGGACATGTGGTTCGCCGGGAAGTCGGTGCGGTACTACTTCGGCGGCCACCTGATGACCGCGACGCTGGCCACCCTGACCGACACCGCGCCGCGCTACGCGTACAACCTCGCGATGTCGGGGTACTTCGGCGTGCTCGTCGCCGCGGCGTACGGGGTCGGCGGCGCCCTGGCGGCGTCCGGCGACCGGTCGCGACGGATCGGCGGCGCGCTCTCGGTCTTCTTCGTCGCCGTCGGGGGCTACGCCGTGACGGCCGTCCGGCTGTCGTGGGACCTGCTCCCGGCGGACGTCGCGCGGGCGTACGGCCGGCCCGTCTTCGGCGCGATCCGGCACCTGACCTACGAGGAGGCCCTCCGGGAGCAGACGGCCGCCGGCACCTGGGGCTGGTTCTACGACCGCTACGTCGTCGAGGGCGCGCTCACCGAGTTCCCGATGTACTCGTTCGTGAAGGCCGACCACCACGGCCACACCATCACGACGGGCTTTCTCGTCGTCGCCGCCGCGTTCGCGTACGCCTACTACCGGACCCCCGCCGACGAGCGCCGACGGCGGTTCGCCCTCGTCTTCGGCGTCGTGCCGGCCTTCGGCGGCCTGCTCGGCGTGATGAACGCCTGGGTCCTCCCCTCGGTCGTCGGCCTCGCGTGGCTCGGGCTCCTCTTCGCGCCGGCCCACCCCGCGACGATGGTCCGCGGGCCGACGCGAGAGGGGCTGACCGACGAGCTGTGGCGGGCCGCCAGCGCGACCGGGATCGCCGCGGTCGTCGGCGTGCTGGCCCTCCTGTGGGGCGCCCCCTTCCTCCTGTTCGGGACGCCGACCAACGACGGCATCGGGCTGTTCCCGCCGCGGACGCCCGCCGTCGGGTTCCTCCTGATGTACGGCGCGATGCTGGCGCTGTTCGTCGGCTACCTGCTGACGCTGGGTCGCGAGCCGGTCCGGCGGTGGGCCGCCGGCCGGCCGCGTCGAGACAACGCGATCGCGGCCGGTGCGGCCGTCGTCGCCGTCGTCGCCTTCACCGCCGCCACCGTCGCCGTCGGCTTCGCCGGCCTCTCGCTGATCGGCCTCCCGCTGCTGGCCGGCGCGCTCCTGCTGAGGCTGGACGACCGCGCGGGCTTCGAGACGGTGCTGCTCGTCGGCGGGCTCGGCCTCGTGCTGGCGATGGAGGTGGTCCACGCGAAGGTGTGGCCGCCGGACGTGATCCGCTGGAACACGACGCTGAAGGTCGCCATCCAGGCGTGGACGCTCGCCGGGCTGGCGGCCGCTGGCGTCGCCGTCCGGTGGGGCGGGTCGGCCGTCGACGCGGTCCGCGACCGGACCGACGCTCGCTCGAGCGCTCGGCGCTACGCGGCGTCCGGCGGCGTCGTCCTGCTGTGTCTCGCAGTCGTCCTCGTCAGCACGCCCTTCGCCGCGCTCGCGTTCGTCCCGCCCGTCCTCGACGGCGCCGACGAGGGGAGCCTCGACGGCCTCGCCGCCCACGAGGACCGCCGGCCGGCCGAGATGGCCGCCGTCGCCTGGCTGGACGAGCAGTCGGGGACGAAAACGGTCGTCGAGGCGCCCGGCCGGAGCACGTACCACTGGCGGAACCCGGCCTCCACGTTCACGGGCCACCCCTCGGTCGCGGGCTGGAGCCACGAGCAGGGGTACCGGGGCGTCGAACCCTACCAGCGGCGGGCCGACGACGTCGACGAGATATACGCCGGCGAGAACCGCTCGGCCCACCTCGCGGCCTACGGCGTCGACTACGTCTTCGTCGGGCCCGTCGAGCGCGAGCAGTACGGCGACGACCTGGAACCGTTCGAGGGGCCGGCCTACGAGGTCGCCTTCCGGCAGGGGGCGGTCACGGTGTACGCCGTCGACCGCGGCGAACTCGAGACCGGGTAGCCGGGGCGCCGCGACCCGATGGAAACGCCTTTCCGGGCTGGGGACCCCGACCCGGTAATGACCAGCGTCAAGGAGTTCCGCGTCTCCGAGCCCGCGGGGCCCGACGACCTCGGGCGGGGCGCCTTCGTCTTCACCGACGACTACTCGGTGTTCGACTGGGGGAAGATGCCGGATTCCATCCCCAACAAGGGGGCGTCGCTGTGCGCGATGGGCGCGGCGAACTTCGAGGCCCTCGAGGCGGCCGGCGTCCCGACCCACTACCGCGGCGTCGTCAGCGGCGGCGACGTGGTCCCCCTCGACGACGTCGTCTCCCCGCCCCGCGAGATGGCCATCGACCTGACCCAGGTGCCGGACCTGCCCCACGAGGGCCGAGAGTACGACTACGCCGCGTTCCACGAGGCGGCCGGCGAGAACTACCTCGTCCCCCTCGAGATCGTCTTCCGGAACACGGTGCCCGTCGGCTCGTCGCTCCGCTCGCGGGCCGACCCCCGGGAGTACGGCCTGGACGTCGAGACGTGGCCGGACGAGCCGGTCGACCTGCCGGAGCCCGTCGTCGAGTTCTCGACGAAGTACGAGGAGTCCGACCGCTACCTCTCGCGGGAGAACGCCGACTACATCGCGGGCGCGGCCGACGTCGACGACCTGGAGAGGGTCGCCAGAAAGGTCAACGACCTCGTCACCGAGCGGGCCGCCGACGCCGGGCTGAAACACGAGGACGGCAAGATCGAGTGCCTCTACTACGACGGCGAGATCCGGGTGGCCGACGTCGTCGGGACGTTCGACGAGAACCGCTTCTCCCACGAGGGCCAGCAGCTCTCGAAGGAGGTCGTCCGGCAGTACCACAAGCGCACCCAGCCGGAGTGGGTCGAGGCCGTCGACGCCGCGAAGGCGGAGGCGAAGGCCCAGGACGTCGCCGACTGGCGGGAGCTCTGCGAGGCCGAGCCGGCGCCGCTGGACGACCACGTCGTCGACGCGGTCCGGGACATGTACACCGCCGGCGCGAACGCCTACCTCGACCGCGAACTGTTCAGCGCGCCGCCGCTGGCCGACGCCGTGGAGACGATCCGGAACCTGTAGCCGGACCCTGGGTCCAGCCGATAGGGGGCTCCCGCTCTGGCCAGTTCGTTCCCGACTGAATCCCAGATGTTTATGGCGGGGCGAGCGCAACCCCCGACCATGATTCCGCTGCAAGCCGCCACCGACCCGATCGCGATGGGCGTCGTCGTCCTGAGCGTCGTCATGGTGTTCGTCATCCTGTTCTCGTTCATCTGGGCGTTCGGAAAAATCCGCGACGGCCCGGACCTCGAGCACGACCTGAAGGAGCCGGGTCGCCCCCGGGTCTGATCACTCCTCCTGCCGGAGGATCAGCACCATCGACAGTCCCGAGACGACGAGCAGCAGCAGCGCCGGGAGCGCGGCGTAGCGGTAGAGGCCCGCCGACTCCGCCGCCCAGATGCGCGTGACGAGCGTCTCGAAGCCGGTCGGCCGCAGCATCAGCGTCGCCGGCAGTTCCTTCATCGTCGTCAGGAAGACGAGCGCGGCGCCGGCGACGACGCCGGGGGCGATGAGCGGCAGCGTCACCGACCGGAACGTCGCCAGGGGGCCCTTGCCGAGCGTCCGGGCGGCCTCCGCGAGCGTCGGGTTCACCTGCAGGATCGAGGTGCGCGTCGAGCCGACCGCCTGCGGCATGAACCGGACGACGTAGGCGAACACGAGGACCGGGAGGGTGAGGTACAGGCCGACCTCGACGGTGCCGAACGAGATCGTGCCGTAGTGGGCGCCGAAGAAGACCAGCGCGAGCCCGACGACGATGCCGGGCACCGCGTAGCCGACGTACGTCGCCCGCTCGAACACCGAGCCGAGGCGGGTGTCGTAGCGGGCCGACAGGTAGGCGACCGGGACGGCGGCGACGGCGGCCACCAGCGCCGCGAGGCCGGCGACGAACGCCGAGTTGAACAGCCAGGACCACTGGAACGCGAAGCTCTGGCTGGCCTCCGCCTGGCCGGTGAACAGGTACCAGGTGAACAGCGCGACGGGCATGACGAGCGTGAACCCCGAGAGCAGCAGGCAGGCGCCGACGGCGGGCCACTTCCAGGCGCCGAGTTCGACCTGTCGGGTCTCGCCGGCGGTCCCCGACGTGTAGAGCGTCTCGGCGCGGCGGACCCGCGACTCGACGGCGAGGATGAAGACGGTGAGCGCGACGAGCTGCAGCGAGAGGAAGGCGGCGTAGTCGTTGTTGCCGAGGCGCTGCTCCTGGTAGATGGCGCGGGTGAACACCTCGGCCTGCAGGAACGCCGGCGTCCCGAAGTCCGAGACCGCGTACAGCGCCGCCAGCAGCGCGCCGGCGGCGATGGCCGGCCGGATCTGCGGCAAGGTCACCCGTCGAAACGTGTCCCACCAGCCGTGGTTGAGCGTGCGGGCCGCGTCGACCAGGGACTTGTCGAAGGTCTTCAGCGCCGCCCGGGTCGTGATGAACACGTAGGGGTACGTGTAGAGGGTGATGAGGAGGACGGCGCCGGGCAGCCCGAAGAGGTCGGGCAGCTCCCGGACGCCGAGGGGTTCGAGCCACCCCTGGACGATGCCGCGCGGCCGGAACATCGCGACGAAGGCGAAGGCGCCGAGCCAGCTGGGGACGGCCAGCGGCAGCGAGACGACGACGGTCCAGAACCGCCGCCCCGGGAGGTCGGTACGGACCGTCAGCACGGCCAGCGGCACCGCCAGCAGGATCGACAGCACCGTGACGCCGACCATCAGCAGGAGGCTGTTGAGGAAGATCTCGTGGGTGCGCGGCCGCAGGAGGATCTCGGTCGCGCGGCCCGTCTCGACCTCGGCCGCGCGGACGACCACCCAGGTCAGCGGGAAGACGAGCGCGGCGGCGACGGCGCCGCTCAGGAGCGTCAGACCCAGCGGCCGCTCCGGCTGGTTCTCCCTGGTGGACGCCTCGGTCATGGGTCGACGGTCCGGTCTCGGGTCGTTTAGGTCTTCCTGAACCGAGAACCGGGCGCCCTCCCGGCGGCCCGACGGCGACGAGGGACAGACGCGAGCGCGGTCGCCGGTCGGGCCCACGCGGGACGGACAGCGGGGCCGTCGCCCGGAGGACGTGACCCGGTCGAACTCCACGGTGATGCCCACGGAGCGACGAGTCGGCGGTTCGGCGGCGCGAAGCGGGTCCACGGAACCCGTCCGCGGCATCTGTTTTAGGTTGGCCTAAAACAATAAAACCATCGGTCGGCTACGACCCGTCCTCGCGGGCGACGACGTCGCCGAGCCCGTCGACGGGGCGGTCCGGCAGCAGGTCGTCCGCGGCATCCGGGAGTCCGAGCTGGTAGTCGTCGGCGTCGACGTCGTCGCGGAGCTCCGTCCGGCCGCGGTAGACGGAGACGGCGCCGTCGAGGTGGAGCCGGACGGCCTCCAGCAGCGCCTCCGCCTCCAGCGGCTGGCCGCGGCGCTCGATCTCCTCGACGTTGGCGCCCGCCGGGACGTCGAAGGCCCGCTGGGTGATGATCGGCCCCTGGTCGAGGTCGGTCGTGACGTAGTGGGCGGTGACGCCGGCGATGCGGACGCCCTCCTCGCGGGCCTGCCGGTAGGCCTCGGCGCCGGGGAAGGAGGGCAGCAGGCTCGGGTGGACGTTGATGATGCGGTCCTCGTAGCGGAAGACGACGTTCGGGCTGAGGATGCGCATGTACCGCGCCAGCACGATGAGGTCGGTGTCGTACTCGTCGAGGACCGCCAGCAGCTCCTCCTCGTCGGGGTTGCCCTTCTCGTCGCCGACGTCGTGGAAGTCGACGCCGTAGTGGTCGGCCAGCGGCTCGAGGTCGTCGTGGTTGCCGACGATGACGCTGATCTCGGCGCCGAGTTCGCCGTCGGCCCACGCCTCGAACATCGCCTCCAGGCAGTGGGACTCCTTCGTCACCAGCACCGCGATGGTCCGGGTCTCCCGGTCGGCCGGGAACCGCACCTGGATGTCCATCCCGAGGTCGTCGCCGAGGTCGGCCAGCGCCTCGCGCAGCTCGTCCTTCGTACACGACATGTCGGCGGTGTCGACGGACATCGTCATCCGGAAGACCCCCTCCCGGACCGCCTGGTCGAGGTCCTCGATGTTGATGTCGCGCTCGAACAGCAGCGTCGTCACCCGCGCGATGAGGCCCGTGTCGTCGTCCCCGACGACCGTGATTTCGGTGTACTCTCGGCTCACGGTCGATACCTCCGGGTTCGGTCGGTCGTCTCGGTCATCACTACTCGGTCCGGCGTGGGCTTCCAAAAGGGCGACGTTCTGGCGATGGGTCGCCGGAAGCGGTCCGCGACCCACACGAACGTGTATACCATGGAAAATACACAACCGTTTTCACGCACGAACACGCCTCGTCAGGTATGAGCGCCTACACCGCGACCGTCACCGTCCGGCTGAAGCGGGGCGTCCTCGACCCCGAGGCCGAGACCACCCAGCAGGCCCTCGAGCGCCTCGGGTTCGAGCTGGACGACCTCCGGTCGGCCGACCGCTTCGAGGTCGACCTCGACGCCGCCGACGCGGACGCCGCCGCCGAGCGCGCCACGGAGATGGCCGAGCGGCTGCTCGCGAACCCGACCATCCACGACTACGAGGTCGAGGTCGCCGAGGCGTAGATGACTGTCTCGATAATTCGGTTCGGCGGCTCGAACTGCGACCGCGATGCCGAGCGCGCCCTGGAGCACCTCGGCATCGACTGTGTGATCGTCTGGCACGAGGACGGCCTGCCGGCCGACACCACCGGCGTCGTCGTCCCGGGCGGCTTCTCCTACGGCGACTACCTCCGGGCCGGCGCGATGGCCGCCCGCGCGCCGATCATGGACGAGATCCGCGAGGCCGCCGCCGACGGCACGCCGGTCCTCGGCGTCTGCAACGGCGCCCAGATCGGCTCGGAGAGCGGGCTCACGCCGGGCGCGTTCACGACCAATCGCAGCGCGCGATTCCAGTGCGAGCCGGTCCACCTCCGCGTCGAGAACGCCGAGACCCCCTGGACCGCCGCCTTCGAGGCCGGCGACGTCGTCGAGGTCCCCATCGCCCACGGCGAGGGGCGCTTCGAGGTCTCCGACGACCACCTCGCGACGCTGAACGACGAGGACCGCGTGCTGTTCCGGTACTGCGACGCCGACGGGAACGTCACCGACGCGGCGAACCCGAACGGCTCGAAGGAGAACGTCGCCGGCGTCCTCGGCGAGGACGACCACGTCGCGGTGCTGATGCCCCACCCCGAGCGGGCGTCGCTGCCCGACATCGGGCCGACCGACGGGGCGCCGATCCTCGAAGGGTTCGCTCGGTAGCGCCGCTTACTGCTCCGGTTCCTGGAGGCCGCTCTCCGCGTCGCGAGCCTCGCCGCCGACGCCGTGGACCAGCGCCTCCCCGGAGGCCGTATCGAACAGGTGGACCGCCGGCGCGTCGAAGACGACCTCGACGGGGCGGCCCTGCTCGACGTCGGCCTCGGGGTCGACGCTCATGAGCAGCTGGTCGGGGGTCGACTGGCTGTCGCGCTCCATCGTCCGCTCGGCGTCCGCCGAGAGCTGCAGGTAGACGAACGTCTCGTCGCCCATCGGCTCGATGACGTCCGGCGTGGCCTCGATCCGCGAGGGCAGCCGCCCGAGCGACTCCGCTTCGTCCGCCAAGTGGACGTCCTCCGGCCGGACGCCGAACGTGACCGCGTCGCCGACGCTCACCCCGGGGACCGTCGCCGGGTCGAACTCGACGTGGAAGTTCTTCGTCGACAGGCCGTCGTCGACGAGTTCGCCCTCCACGAGGTTCATCGACGGCGAGCCGATGAACCCGGCGACGAAGAGGTTCGCGGGCTCGTTGTAGCAGGTCAGCGGCGGCGCGATCTGCTGGAGCTTCCCCTCGTTGAGGACGGCGATGCGGTTGGACATCGTCATCGCCTCGGCCTGGTCGTGGGTGACGTAGACGATGGTCTGGTTCAGCTCGCGGTGGAGCCGCTGGAGTTCGGTCCGCATGTGGACGCGGAGCTTCGCGTCCAGGTTCGCCAGCGGCTCGTCCATCAGGAAGACGTCGGGGTTGCGGACGATGGCCCGGGCGATGGCGACGCGCTGCTGCTGGCCGCCCGACAGCTCGTCCGGCATGCGGTCGAGCATGCCCTCCAGCTGGACGATGTCGGCGGCGTGGTCGACCCGGCGCTCGACCTCGTTGTCGTCGTACTTCCGGAGCCGGAGGCCGAAGGAGACGTTCTCCCTGACGTCCATGTGGGGGAACAGCGCGATGTTCTGGAAGACCATCGAGACGCCGCGGTCCTTCGGCGCGAGGGTCGTCACGTCGTCGTCGCCGATGAAGACCCGGCCCTCGGACGGCTTGGTGAGGCCGGCGATCATCTCCATCGTCGTCGACTTCCCGCAGCCCGACGGCCCGACCAGGCTGACGAACTCGCCGTCCCTGATCTCCAGGTCGAGGTCGTCGACGGCGGTGACGTCTTCGAAGCGCTTCGTGATGTCGTCGAGTTGTACGCGTGCCATGATATCTTACTCCTTGAGTGCGCCGGCGGTGAGCCCGCTGACGATCTTCTCCTGGGCGACGATCACGATGATCGTCACCGGGATGACGCCGATGATGCTCGCGGCGGCCATGAGGTGGTACATGACCGCGTACTGACCCTGGTAGGCGAGGATGCCCTCCAGGATCGGCGCCCAGTTCTGCGGCTGTCCGTCGGTCATCAGGTACGAGAAGAAGAACTCGTTGTAGACGGCGATGAACGTCAGCACGCCGGCGGTCGCCACGCCGGGGGCCGACAGCGGGACGACGACTCGGAACAGCGCGCCGAGCCGCGTCGTCCCCTCCACCCGGGCGGCGTCCTCGAGGCCGTCCGGGATCTGGGAGTAGAACGTCGTGAGGATGAAGATGGCCAGCGGCAGGAAGATGGCAGACATCGGGAGCACCATCGCCCCCGGCGTGTTGTAGAGGGTCCCGTCGCCGGTGATCGGCTCCAGAACCGTGAACGAGGTGTTGAACAGGTCGTTCAGCGGGATGAAGAACGCTGCCGGCGGGAAGAACGAGATGACCAGCACAAGCAGCATCAGCGGCTGCTTGCCGGGGAACTCGAGGCGCCCGAATGCGTAACCCGCGAGGCTGGCGACGACCAGCACGGCGGCGGTCGTCGCCGCCGCGATGACGAAGCTGTTGAACACGTACCAGTGGAACGGGATGACCTCGAAGACCTCGAGGAACGCCCCGGGGTTGAACCCGTTCGGCGTCAGGAGGATGTCCTGCTGGCGGCCCTCCGGCGTCAGCGCCACCATCAGTAGCCAGTAGAACGGGAACAGCGTCGTGAACAGGAAGAAGATGGTCGCCACGTAGAACAGCGACCGGTAGACCCGCTCGGGGTTGGTGATCGAGCGCGCGACCCACCGCTGGAACGGCCCGCGGTCCAGGTCGGCCTCCTCGTCGTCGAAGACGACGGACCCGCCGTCGGCGGCGGCTGACCGGCGGCCGCGGGTCGGCTCGGAGTCGTCGTCGCTCATCAGTAGATCCCCCCCTCGGTGTCGCGGAAGAAGGCGACGTACGCCGAGAGCATCAAGGCGATCACCAGCGCCGTGGTGAAGGCGACGGCGGCGGCGGTCGCGAAGATGCGGGTGCCGCCGAACATCGCCTCGACGACCAGGCAGGTCAGCGACGGCACCGTCGTGCAGCCGCCGGTCGACTCGATGAGCCCGTAGACGCGCATCGCGTCCATCGTCCGGAACAGCATCGCGACGAGCAGCGCTGGCAGCACCAGCGGCAGCGTGATCCGCTTGAACCGCTGCCACGGGGAGGCCCCGGCGACCCGCGCGACGTCGTAGAGGCTGCGGTCGACGCTCTGCAGGCCCGCGAGGATGAGCAGCGCCATGAACGCCGAGGACTTCCAGATGTCCGCGACGAGGATGATGATGAACGCGTCCCGGCTGTCGGCCAGCGGGTTCTCGCCGAAGACCCCGAGCCACTGCATCAGGTCGGTCCCGAAGCCGACCTCCGGCTGGAACAGCAGGAAGAAGATCATCCCCTGGACGACGATGGGGACGGCCCACGGGAGGATGATGGCCACGCGCACCCACCGTCGGCCGCCGAAGTCCTGGTCGAGCACGTACGCCTGACCGAACCCGATGACCGTCTCGACGACCACGCTGATGACGGCGAAGGCGACGGTCACGAACAGCGCCTGCTGGAAGAACGGGACGCCCAGTTCGACGAAGGGGAACGAGGCCGAGAGGGAGACGTCGACGAACTGCTGGGCGAGCCGGGCGTTCCCGGAGAGCAGGTCGACGTAGTTCTCGAGGCCGACGAACTCGCCCAGCGGCTCCGCCGCGCGCGTCCGGTTCTCCCGGAGCGACGTGACGAACGTCCGCGCGAGCGGGTAGAAGGCGACGAGGCCGAGCAGTGCGAACGTCGGCGCCAGCAGCAGGTAGGCGTAGGCGGCCTCGCTGAGCGACTCCATCCAGTTGACGACCGCGTTGCCGGTCCGGTCGTGCTCGCCGTCCCCACCGCCGAACGGCGACTCGCCGTCAGTCGCCATCGTCGCTCCCTCCGTTACCCTCAGCGACGGCAGCCTCGCTCCGCCTGATGCGGTCGGCGAGGTCGGCCATGATCCGCTCCGGCGGCCCCTCCCCGCGGAAAGCGGCGTGGACCTCGCGGGCGATGACCGACGCCTGCTCGGGCCAGACGTCGGTCACCGGCCTGGAGACGGCGTTCTCGCCGGCGATCTGGATCTGCTCTGTATAGCGGGCCATCGGACCGATCTGGTCGGCGTCGGCCTGCTGGACGAGGTCGAGGACCGGCGGCAGGTAGCCGAGTTGCTCGAAGACCGCGAGCATCACCTCCTCGGTCGCGAAGGCCTCGAGAACCTGCGTGACCCGGTCGAGCTTCTCGGTGTAGGGGTTGATCGTCAGGTGCCAGCCGCCGAGGGCGGCGGCCGTCCCGCCGGTGCCGGGGTGTTCGGCCTCCGACTCGGAGACCGCGTACGGCATCGGCATGACGCCGAGGTCCTCGCCGAAGGCCTCCTCGCCGCCCGCCTCGTTGATCGAGAACGGCCAGTTGCGGTGGGCGACGGCGTCGCCGGCGGTGAACGGGCCGAGCGACTCCGGCTCCGTCCACTGGACGATCGACGACGGGCAGATCTTCCGGTAGCCGTCGAGGGCGTAGTCGGCGTCCTCGCCGTCGATGAACGACCGCATCATGCGGACGGCGTCGAGGACGGGCTCGTCGGCGACGGTGACCTCGCGGTCGCCGGCCGAGAAGAGGTTCTCGGTGCCGTTGAAGTAGGACCCGCCCCAGGTGGTCATCAGCTCGGTGAACGAACAGCAGGCCAGCCCCTCGTAGGGGGCCGCCTGCGTCGTGAAGCCGTACTGGACGTCGGCGTCGTCGCGCGTCTCCGCGACCACCTCGGAGAACCGCTGCCACGACGGCGGCTCGGTGGCCCAGCCGCCCGGGTCGAAGCCGGCGTCCGCCACGAGGTCCTTGCGGTACAGCATCGTCCCGAAGTCCACGAACAGCGGGAGCCCGTGGAGCTCGCCGGTCTCGGGGTGTCTGGCCGTCTCCAGGGCCGCCTCGAGGTACGCCGACTCGACCTCGTCGAGGAGGTCCCCGGGGAGGTGGTCCGCCAGCGGGACGGTCTGCTCCCTGAGGATGAACGGGATGGTCCAGCCGCAGTCCATCCGGAAGATGTCCGGCGGCGCCCGCCCGGACTGGAGGGCGGACTGGGCCGACCGCATCCGCTGGGAGGAGTCGTCCACGCCGGTGCGGACCTCGACGGTGATGTCCTCGTCGAGGCCGGCCGACCGGAGCGCCTCGTGGATGGACGTCCCCTCGTCGGCGTGCATCGCGTCGGCGATGTCGGTGTTGCCCGTCATGACGACGGTGTCCTCGGGCTGCCCCCGGCCGAGACAGCCCGCGACGGCCGTCGCGCCGACAGTCGCCGACGCGGTCGCGGCGAGCAGCGAGCGACGCGACGGCCTGGCCACGGCGGCCGACTCCCTGTCGTTGCCTACCATGTCCTTCCGTCTTCGGCCCGTTCACCCTTTGTATAAAGCGGATTTATCGACCTAAGGGTGACCCCTCTCCGCGGTCGTGTCAGGTAAGTCGACCTTACTGAGAGCCGAAATATCCGGCGGTGAGCCCTGGTTCGAGACGTCGCGTGCGAGGTAGCACCGCAGGAAGCGCTGCTGGCGGTTCGGCTACCGGACGAGCGGCTGGTTGAACGTCGTCTCTTCGTCCATCACGTACGCCCAGGTGTCCTCGCACTCGCAGGAGACCTCCGCGAAGACGGAGGGGTCCTGCCGGAGGTCGAAGTCCTTGATGGCCCGCTGGACGAGGTCGTCGCACTCCCCGCAGTTGTGCGGGCCGCGGTCGGAGCCGTGGCCGACGGGGTCGGAGACGACGATGGCGTCGACGTCCGCGGTCGACTCAAGGACCTCGCAGATCGACCAGAGCCACGGCGGCCGGTAGCCGCCGTCGTGGTACAGTTCCTCGACCATCGTGTGCCGCTGAACGTTGCAGGGGTTCATCGAGACCGTGTGGCAGCCCTCGACGTCCGCGCAGCGGCGGATCGACCGCTCCATGTCCGCGACGGCGTCCGGCTCCGCGAGGAACGGGGGCTTCATCAGGAGGTACGCCTTGACGCCGGCGCCGGCCGCCCGGGCCTCCTCGCAGGCCGCCTCGAACTCCTCGAAGTCGAAGTACTTGTTGACGGCGTCGTGGCGCACCCGGTCGGTCGCCGTCTCGAGGCCGATGGCGACGTCGGTCTCGACGCCGCGGTCGGTGAACTCCCGGAGCTTCTCGCGGTCGACGAAGTCCGGCAGCGACTCGACGACCATCCGGTCGCGGTCGGCGAACGTCTCGGCGATGGCGTCCCGCGTCTCCGCCGGGACCTCCCGCTCGTCGAGGAACGACCCGGAGGTGTAGATCTTGATGAGACCGGCCTCCGCCTCGGCGTTCTCCGCCTCGTGGTCCAGGCAGTGTTGGACCTGCGTCATCAGGTTCTCGTGACCGACGCTGCCGCCGTCGACGGACTCGGCGACGTAGCCGCACATCGTGCAGCCGCCGGCCCGGGCCCACCGGCAGCCGCCGGTATTGAGGATGATCGTCAGCGACTGGCGGACCCCGTCCGGGGTGTTGTCCTCGTCGAGCCACACCCGCGTCGGCTCCGTCGGGTCGTACGTCTTATCGTTGCGGGAGCGGACCTCCCGCATCACCTCGTTGTGGGCGTCCATCCCCCGGCCCTGCTCGTAGGCGTCGGGACTCGGTCGACTCATTGGCCCCGCTACTCGGTCGACGCGGATAGCCGTGTCGCTCCGGGCGCCCTGCGGTTCAGGTCGGGTCTCCGAACAGCGCCTCGAAGACCTTCCGCTCGCCCGACCGCAGGTGCTCGGTGAACGTCGACTGGGAGATGTCGAGGCGCTCGGCGACCTCCTCGCCGGTCCGCGCCCGGGGCCACTCGAAGAACCCCGTCTCGTACGCGACCCGTAGCACCTCGCGCTGGCGGTCGGTCAGGTCCTCCGGGATCGGAGCGCCGAAGCGGTCCGTGCCGGCATCGCCGACGAGTTCCCGACGGGCCACGAGCGAGGTCGACTCGTAGGCCGAGTCCATCAGGGCGACGCACCGGCGGACGTCGACGTCCCCGGGGAACTCGATGGCGAACCGGACCCGCCCGGCCTCCCCCCACATCCGGCCCATGGAGGCTCCCAGGTCGGTCAGGTCGTCGATCAGCGGCGCCCGGTCGACGACGATCTCGTAGCGGCCGCGGCGTTCGTCGACAGCCTCGACCGACCGGACGTTCGCGTGCTCCGCGCCGACCTCGTCGATCCGGTCGGCGTCGATGCCGGGGACCGTGACGAACATCGAGAGCGCGTCGTCGCCCGTCTCGAGGATGCTCTCGACGTCGACGCGATCGTCGACCGCCGACGAGAGGCCGCCGACGAGCGAATCGCCGCTCGTGACCTCGAACTCGAGTTCGACGACGTCGTCCCCGAACAGCGCACGCTCCCGCCGGGTGGCGGTGATCGCCGCGCCGATCAGCTCGCCGAGCTCCCCGAGGACCTCCCGCTCGCCGTCGCCGAACACGTCCGGCTCGTCGGCCGCGATCGCGACGACCCCGTAGAGGGACGACCGATTGACGACGGGGACGTAGGCGATCGACCGGTGGTCGCTTCCCCGCAGGATCGTCTGATCGGCGTCGGGCTCCAGCGACACGTCCTGGACGATCTCCGTGGACGGACCCGTGATCGCCGCCGACAGGGTCGCGGGGGCGTCCGCCAGGGGGACGGGATCGCCCAGTCCGCCCGCGAGTCCAGCGGCGGCCGACGGGTCGATCTCCTCGGCATCGACGTCGTACCGGCCCATCCAGACGGAGCTGTAGGGGTCGGAGGCCGCGAGCCGCTCGCAGACCAGCCGCTCTATCTCCTCGAGCGACGAGGCGCGGACGAGCGACCAGTGGACGTTCCGGATGACCGCGTTGATCCGGTCGCTCGTCCGGAGTTCGCCGCGCCGCTGTGCCAGCCGTTCGCCACGGTCGCGGAGCTGTCGCTCGCGCTCGATCCGTTCGAGCGCGGTATCGAGGCTGTTGCCCAGCGCCATCGCCAGGGAGTACTCGTGGGCGGCGAACGACCGGGTGCGAGCGGCGACCCCGACGACGACCCCGCGGTCCCCGACAGGGACGTGCAGTTCTCGCCAGTTGTCGGTGGTCTCGAGTACCGGCTCGTTCCCGCCGAGGGTGTGCCGCGCCCGGGACTCGCGGTCGGCGGGCGTCGGCATGCCGGCGGAGGCCAGCGTCGCTAACGCGGCACCGTCGCGGGCGTAGACCGTCGCGGCCTCGAGCGACAGGACGTCGACCGCGACGTTCGCGGCAGCCGCCCCCAGTGCGGCCTCCGACTCGGCGGCCAGCAGCTCCTGCTGGCCGGTGACGAGCCGATCGATCGCGCGCTCGCGGTTCCGGCGCTGGGTGACGTCGCGGAACACGGCGAGACGCAAGTTCTGTCCCTCGAAGGTTCTGGACTCGAGGCTCGCCTCGGCCCAGAACCGGTCGCCGTCGGCCCGGACGCACCGGACCTCGACCGTCTCGGGGCGATCGCCTCCGGTCGGGGCGGTATCGCGTACGTGTGTCGCGTCCACGAGGAGGTCCTCGACCGGGCGAGATTCGAGCGCCGAGGCGTCGTACCCCCAGAGCCGTTCGGTCGCCCTGTTGGCGTCGACGATGGTCTCGGACTCGGGGTCGACGACCAGGATGGCGTCCGAGGCCGCGTCGAAGACCTCCCGGTAGTTCGTCCGCGCGCGCCGGCCCTCGACCGCGTTCCGGACCCGGTTGGCCAGCAGGTGGTACTGGTCGGTGCTGGTCGACTTCCGGATGTAGTCGGTGACGCCGGCAGAGACGGCCTCGCTGGCGACCGACTCGCTGCCGCGGCCGGTGAAGAGGATGAAGGGCATCTCGGGGTCGATCTCCCGGACGGCCGAGAGGAGTTCGAGACCGTCCATGCCGGGCATGTGGTAGTCGGAGACGACACACTCCACCGCGTCCTCGCGGACTCGCTCGACGGCGACGGCGGGGTCCGTCTCGCCGTAGGTACGGATATCGTCGACGTCGTCGAGGAACGTGGTCACGAGGTCGACGATCGCCTGATCGTCGTCCACGCAGAGCACCCTGATCGACGGTTGCATTTCCGCAGATAAGTCACCCTCTCAACATGAGTTCGGCCCCCACCTCAGGAGCTGTATCGGGCCGAAGAGGTCACTGATGGGTGCTCACTGCTCGGGTATTTACCACGGCCGACGAGCGGAACTCCGGACGCGGATGCGGTCCGCCGGCAGTACGAACCGGCCGACGAGAACGACGGCACCGCCGGACACGGTGGCCGTCGCGGCCAGGGCGAGCCAGGGGTGGACGCCATGGAGCGCGGCGATGAGCGACGGCGGGAGCACGGCCGGGTAGTGATGCTCGTACGCGCCGCGCTCGAACCGCGCCGGCTCGTCCGGGGCCGCTATCGTCACCGAGAACGACGCCGAACCTCGCGGCGCGACGAGCCGCGATTCCGGCGTCGACTCGACGCCCGGCCCCCCGTCGTAGACGACGACTGTGGGGACCAGTCCCGGGTTCTCGACCTGGCGGGTGAGCGTCGTCGTCCCGCCAGGTTCGACGACGAGGGGGTCGTCGACGTCTCCCCCGTCGACCGCGACCAGGCCGTAGACTGCGGGGCCCGACGCGAGGACCGTCCCCGCGACCGTGACGCCGGCGAACGCGACGGCACCGGCGAGCAGCAGCTCCGAGGTCGGATAGCTCCCCGGCCGCCACCGGCTCCGCGCGACGTCCCGGTCGACGCTCCGGCCGCCGAGGAACGTCCCAGCGGCGATCAGGAGCGCGCCGAGCGCGACGAGCACCGAGGTCCCGCTCACGGGGATCGAGTCGGTCGCGGTCGACAGCGCGCCCTCCAGAGACATGATCGCGGTCCCGAGGTGCGGGATCACGATCGGGTCGCCGCCGACGGTCACGGCCTTCGCGCTGACGCGGTCGGCCGTCACGTACGGCTCGCCGCCGTCCTGGTCGGTGAACGGGTTGGCGTCGCCCCTGGTCTCGTACCCCCGGTCCGTCTCGCCGACGATCCGGTGGGTGGTGGGTCCGCCGCCCTGGATGGACTCGGCCTGGAAGACGACGACGTCGCCGACTTCGGGGTCCCCCGCGACGACCGCAGGGACGACCACGAACCCGTCGCCGGTCTCGATGGTCGGTTCCATGCTGCCGGTCTCGACGTACGCGAGCAGGACGGGCTGGCCGAACGCCGCGCCGAGGACCATCGCCGCGGCTCCGAGCACGAGGATCGTTCGTAGCCACGGGACGGAGCGGAGCGTCGGGTGCACTGTAGAAAATGTACCGTAGTGGGAGTGAGCCGGGAAATATGTGGCTCGGAGTTAGAGCCGCTTAGACAGTAGTGTCTTCAGTTGCAGTAATTTCAACTTGAGTAGTTGTCGGTAGCGTTCCATTCGCCGTATCGATCTCCACTCCGAATACGAGTGTACTGGGAGCTGAATTATTACTATCGTACGGACCAATAGATGCATCAACAAGTTCGGTATCCCGGGAACCCTGGTAAAGGGTAATCCCTGAGGTCGTAACCTCTGTCCCAGACCCATCAAGGATTTTATAATTAATCAACACAGAATTGTTGACGTGGTTCCCGATCTCGACGAGATTGTCGAACCAGGAGACTGCGTTGTCGTTGACAACTGCACCATTAATATCACCGAAATGGAGCTGTACGTGACCATCTGTAGTCGTACTAGCGTATTCACTCGTGTCCGAAACAGGTGCCAGCGAGATATAGGAACCCGAGTCGTTCGCGGTTGTAACGGTCATGTCCCTGTCTGCACTGATTTGCGAGAACGCACCCGATCCGGCGACTAGGCCTGCGCTCGCTGCGATTCCTCCGAGTCCGATGACGAAGTTGCGTCGTTCCATAGTTGTTGTCCGCACCGAGCCGCGCCGTCTGCGGGGCGTTCGATGCTTACCAACTCGATTAGACCAGGAACGTTTCACCTTGATGCCAATTGGTTTGGGTTGCTCTCTGTTGCGTACCCAATACGTATTGGGCCGGTCGCCTCGAACTCCCGTTCTTCCCTCGACCGGCGATTAGTTGAAGAGGGGTGGTCAGAAAGGGTGCGCAGATGCGACCAACCCGCGGGACCGGCGGCGATCGCCGGTTCCGGCTGGCCGGCGCCGCCCTCGTGCTCCTCGGGGTCCTCCTCGCGGGGGGCACGAGCGGCGCGTTCGTCGCCACCAGCGCGGACCGGGGGATGTCCGTAACCGTCGCCGGGGACGCGGACTCCTACCTCGGCATCCGCGACGAGACGGATGCGAGCGGGGCCGCCGTCTCGGTCGGCGCCGGCGAGTCGGCTCCGATCTACTCGCTGTTCGACAACGCGGGCACGTACGACACGACCACGACCGGCGACGTGAGCGCCGAACTGGTGTCCTACGGCGACGACTCGAGCCCGGCGCTGACCGTCGCCGTCGTCACGGACGGAGGCGACGCGGACTGGCGCGTCGAGATTAGCTGCGGCGACGAGACCCGGGACCTGGCGGCCGCCCGCGCGACCGTCGAGTTGACCGCCACCGGTGGCGTCACCGTCGTGGCGACGCGGACGACGAACGGGGAGGTGAATCCGAACTGTGCTTCCTGACGGCCTCGAGGCGTCCGCCGACCGCCGAGCCGGCGACGACCCGTCGGCTCTCGACCGCGCTCGCGTGCGCCTGGACGACCACCTCCCGGTCGTCCTCACGGCGCTGCTCGTCGTGGCCCTCGTCGGCGGGTGGCTCACGTTCGCCGCCTACGCGGCGCCGGTCACCGAGGAACGCGTCGCCGGGTCCGTCGACGGCGAGGGTGGGTACGATTACGGTGCGACCGTCCAGCGTGACAATCCCGTCTACCCGGTGGGGACGCGCCTCGACGACCGGCGGAACTTCGTCGTCCGGATGGCGCCGGAGCTGAACGGCACCTACACGCACGACTACAGGGCCACCGACGTGGAGGACGTGGCGGTCGAGACGACCCTCTCGCTGCAGCTCCGCTCCGTCGACGGCGGGGACGTCTACTGGGAGACCTCGGAGCGACTCGCGACCGAGGGCGTCGAGGGGCCTGCGGGCACGGTCGTCGTTCCCTTCAGCCTCGACGTCGAGGCGCTCTCCGAGCGGGTCGAGGAGATCGAGGGGGAGGTCGGCGGCACGCCCGGGACGGTCGAGGCGACGCTGCTCGCCCGGACCCACACGACGGGGATGGTCGACGAGCAACCCGTCGCTGGCGTCGAGACCACGAGATTACCCCTCGACGCGAAGGGGAACACCTACACGGTTCTCGACGAGGAGCACACCGCCGAGTCCAGACCCGTGCTCGTCAAGCATCGGACGGTCCGCGGGTCGGGCGATCCGCTGGGGGCAGTCGGCGGCCCGCTCGCGCTCGTCGCTGGGCTGGGAGGACTGGCTGCCCTCGCGGTCGGTCGCCTCCTGGGGCGGGTCTCACCGCCCGACCACGTCCGGCGACGCGTCCTCGAACGACGGACCCGCGACGAACTCGACGAGTGGATCACCCGCGGCCGCGTGCCGGGGGAACTCCGTACCGGTCCGCTCGTCGAGGCCGACACCCTGGGCGGCCTCGTCGACGTCGCCATCGACGGCGACGAGCGCGTCATCGAGGACGTCGGTGACGGGTCCTACTACGTCATCGACGGCGGGACGGTGTACGTATTCAGGCCGACCGGGTCGTGGGTGTCGGCATCGGAGCAGGGCGAGGCCAGCGTCCGGGACTGATACCTCATCCCCCTTTCGGGACTTTTGCATCCAGGTCGGGGATGCTCAGTCCCTCACCAGGTCCGAACACCGGACTGATACGATAGCGAGATAGCCGACACCAGCGGCGTCACGGCCTGACTGGCGCTCGCCGTGGGCATCCCGGGGAGTGCTTATCACGGTCGTTCCGCGCCGAATAGCGGAGCGAGACCGCGCCACAGCAGCGTTCCGGCGACGCCCCCGACGCCGTTGACGACCACGTCGAAGGCGCTCATCGTCCGATAGGAAATTGTCCCCTGGACGAGTTCGACGATGACGCCGAACAGCGTCGCGGTACCAGCCGCCGCGGCCAACGTCCGACCGTCCGCGGCCAGTCGAGCGTACCCGATGGCGCCGGCAAGCCCCCCGTAGGCGAGGAAGTGCAGGTAGACGGTCGCGCCGACGCCGAAGAGCGTCGTGGCGGCGCCGTCGCCCGGTTCGAGCACCGAGGCGTAGAGGATAACGACTGCGCAGGCGGCCACCCCGGCGTAGCGGAGCGGCCGGGGCGCCGGCGGCAGCGAGCGTGTCACGGCACAGGGATGAGGGCGCTGGGACTTCAACTGCTCGCTGTCGCTGGCCCGTTCGCCCGCGTAACCCTTTCCGGTTACATCTCGTCGGCAAGTATTACGACGTATGGGTCCGTCTAGCTAGTGACACACGTTACTATGACAGACCTAGGCGGATTCCACGACCACGTCGCTCGCGTCGACCTGACCGACGGGAGCGTCGACTACGAGGGGATAGATCAGGAGGACGCCGAGAAGTACATCGGCGCGCGGGGGCTGGGCGTCAAGTACGTCTTCGACAACGGTCCGGACGTCGACCCGATGGGCCCCGACAACCTGCTGGCGTTCATGAACGGCCCGCTGACGGGCACCCAGACGACGATGAGCGGACGCATCGCCGTCTGCACGAAGTCGCCGCTGACCGGCACCGTAACCGATAGTCATCACGGCGGCTGGTCCGGCGCGCGGCTGAAGTGGGCGGGCTTCGACGGCCTGCTGTTCGAGGGGCAGGCCGAGGACCCGGTGTACGCCGTCGTCGAGGACGGCGAGGTCGAACTCCGGGACGCCTCGCACCTCTGGGGCTCCGGCGTCCACGACACCCGGGACGAACTCGAGGCCGAGGTCGACGGGAGCTACGGGAAGAACCTCTCGATGATGGCCATCGGCCAGGGCGGCGAGAACGGCGTCAAGTACGCCTGCATCGTCAACGAGGACGACCGTGCCTCGGGCCGGGGCGGCACCGGCGCCGTGATGGGCTCGAAGAACCTCAAGGCCGTCGTCGTCAAGTCCACGACGAAGATGCCGAAACCCGCGGATTCGGAGACGTTCAAGGAGGGCCACAAGCAGGCGATGGAGGTCATCCAGGAGTCGGAAGTCACCGCGCCCAACGAGGGCGGCCTCTCGCTGTACGGCACCAACGTCCTGATGAACGCCACCGAGGAGATGTCTGGGCTGCCGACCCGGAACGGGCGGTACACCTCGACCCAGGACGAGGCCGACGCGGACCCCGACGACCCGAACATCGACTCCGAGAACGTCTCCGGCGAGAACGTCCGGGAGAACATCCTCGTCGACGAGCCGACCTGCCACTCCTGTCCGGTGGCCTGCAAGAAGGAGGTCGAGGTCGACGTCGAGCACAAGGGCGAGGACATGAACGTCCGGATGGAGTCCTACGAGTACGAGTCGGCGTGGGCGCTCGGTCCGAACTCGATGAACGACGACCGCGACAAGATCGCGGTGATGATAGACCAGTGCAACGACTACGGGATCGACACCATCGACACCGGGAACATGCTCGCGATGGCGATGGAGGCCTCCGAGAAGGGCTACATCGACGAGGGCATCGAGTGGGGCGACGTCGACGAGATGATCGACATGGTCGAGCGCATCGCCCACCGGGAGGGCGACCTCGCTGACGTCCTCGCCGAGGGCGCCAGCGGCGTCGCCGACGCCCTCGACGCCCACGACTGCCGGCTCGACGTCAAGGGCCAGACGATGGCCGCCTACGACCCGCGCTGCATGAAGGGGATGGGCATCGCTTACGCCACCTCGAACCGCGGGGCCTGCCACCTGCGGGCCTACACCCCGGCGGCCGAGATCCTCGGCATCCCCGAGAAGGTCGACCCCGTCGAGTGGGAGGGGAAGGCCGAACTCTCGGCGACGTTCCAGGACATGCACGCCATCAGCGACTCCTTCGACATCTGCAAGTTCAACGCCTTCGCGGAGGGCATCGAGGAGTACGTCATGCAGTACAACGGCATGACCGGCCGCGACGTCGGTGAGGAGGAGCTGATGCGGGCCGGCGAGCGCGTCTGGAACCTCGAGCGCTACTACAACAACCTCGCCGGCTTCGACGGCGCCGACGACTCGCTGCCGGACCGGTTCGTCGAAGGTCACGAGGACGCCGTCCCCGGCCAGGGTGGCGTCGAGGGGAGCCTGGTCGAACTCGACCGGATGAAGGACGCCTACTACGAGCACCGCGGCTGGGTCGACGGCGTCGTCACCGACGAGAAGCTCGACGAACTCGACATCGACGTCGGGCCCGGCACCGGCGTCTCCGCCGGCGACAGCCCTGCTCCCGCGGACGACTGAGCGAGACCCACCTTCCGTTCTTTCGAACACGCCGAGCAGCCGACCGGCTCGAGCGATAGTGCGGCGGCCGGATACCGGCCACTGCTGCACTTGCAGGCCCGGAAGCTAAGGCCGGAATCCACCTTATATAGTACGGTTGCTGACTTCGCATGTTCCTGGAAGCTACGCATACGCGACGGGCCGGGGGAATCGCACCCGCACAGCCACTGCCGGTCGGGAGGTGCCGCCGATGACGACCGCCAGCGAGGACGCGGCGCCGAAGGCCGAGGCCGAGGAGGCCGTCGAGGAGTCGGCCGCCGAGGCCGACCTCCGGGGCTGGGAGCGGGCCGCCTCGACCGCCCTCGGCGGCTTCATGCTGGTCGGCGGGCTCCGGCGCCGGTCGCTGGCCGGCCTCGCCAGCGCCGGCGTCGGCGGCGCGCTGCTGTACCGTGGGCTCGGCGACTGGAGCCCGCTCCAGCGCGGCGGCCGCGACGCCGAGTCCGAGGTGTACCGGAGCGACCCGTCGGCCGCCGAGCGCCCGGGCGGCGTCGAGCGCAGCATCATCGTCGGGAAACCGGCGGAGGAGCTCTCGGAGTACTGGCAGGACGCCGAACACCTGTCCCGGCTGCTCGGCGAGTTCGCCGAGGTGAGCGACGCCGAGGGCAACCGCCTCCGCTGGGAGATGACGGGACCGCTCGGCCGGAAGTTCTCGTGGGAGACCCGGACCATGCTGGACCGCCCCGGCGAGGAACTCCGCTGGCGCTCCACGGGCGACGCGGCGGTCGCCAACGAGTGGACCGTCCGCTTCGAGGAACTGGCGGACGGCGAGGAGACCAAGGTGACGCTGACGGTCGCCCTCGACCCGCCGGGCGGCGCCGTCGGGCGGGCGATCGCGGGGCGCCTGCTGCCGGAGGCCGCGGTCGGAACCATCCTCGATCGGTTCAAGAGCCTCGTCGAGACCGGCGAGATTCCGTCCCTGGAGAAGAATCCCTCCGCGCGCGGCACCGGCGACCGGATTTAGCGGGGCCGCGCGGCATCGGCGGCCGGCTCCCGCCGGCTGCGGCCGCGTTCGGCTACACGGTCGCAGCCCCGTTCGACTACAGTTCGGACTGGTCGGCGTGCGACCGCACCCACAGTTCGCCGATCCGCGAGAGCCGGGTCCGGTAGGACTTGCCGTGGGACTCCTGCTCGATGTACCCCTTCCCGCCGGGGCCCAGCCGGTCGACGTTGTAGATGACCTTCGAGCGGAAGCTGTCGGTGTACTCCTCGCCGAGTTCGCGGGCCAGCGTCTGGGCGAGCTCGGAGACCGACTCGAACTCGCCGTGCTCGCCGAGCGTGAAGAGGATGAGCTCCTCGAACGGCTTGACGTTCGAGAACGAGGCGACCGGGAGCTCGATGATGTGGCTGTCGCCGAACTTCTTGGCGCCGATGGTGGTGCCCCGCTCGTCGAACTCCTCCAGCAGGTCGTCGGCCACCTCGAGGTGCTCCTCGACGCGGTCGTCCTCGACGTCGCCCTCCAGGAGGTCCGAGAGCAGGTCGCGGTGGGCGCGCAGCTCCTCGGCCAGTTCGGTCTCGAGGTACTTCTCCGGGACCGTGTAGTAAGTGTGGATGCGGTCGCGGTCGCCCTCCCGTTCGACCATGATGGAGTGGGCCGCCGTCGCAAACGCGAAGGAGACCGTCCGCGGCATCGCCGAGACGTTCACCCAGACCTCGCCGCCGCTGTCGAGTTCGCTGTTGATGAGGTCGTAGGCCTGCTCGAAGGCCGCGTCGTAGTCGTAGACGTCCTCGACGACGAACTGCTCGGTCTCGGCGCCCAGCAGGTTCGTGAAGTCCTTGTCGAGCTTGTCGGCGAGGTTCCGGGAGTACTCGACGTTCGCCTCGCTGCCGACCGCCCCCTCCAGCAGCACGACGCGGTCCACGTCGAGCTGATCCCGGACGAGCGGCGCGATGAGCCGGTCGTAGTCGAACCCGACCGGGACGATGTGCACCTGCATACCGGCTACAGCGCGCGTGTGGTTATAAAAGCCTGCAGAGTGCGCCGAAGGCGGCCCCGTTCAACACATCTCGCCGGTGTCCTTCCAGTCGTGGGCGTCGCGGAGCGCGACCTCCACCTCGTAACCGCAGAACTCGCAGTAGAAGGCGGCCTTGGCGTGGCCCGCTGGGAACTCCTCGCTCTCGCCGTGTTCCTCGCAGGTGACCCGGATGCCCCGTTCGGGCCCGTCGGGCGACTCGACGATGTATCGTGACACGTAGTGGCGTAGTGGGCGCGCGGTAATGAATTGTGGCATCGCAGAGTCCGGGGCGGGAGCGGAGCCTGCGATCCGTGTCCAGTCAGCGCCGCCAGTCCCAGTTCTCGCGTCGAGAGGCGAGGAGGCCGGTCCCCGCAGCGGCGAGCACGACGAAGGTCGCCGCCGCGATGCCGAATCCGACGTCGAGACGGCTCTCCTCGGCCGCCGCGGGCGTCGCGGTGTCCGCGCCGCGGACCTGCAACTGGCCGGCCTCGACGCCCTCGACGGCGACCGAGCGCTCGCCGGCCGCCTGGGCCGGCAGTTCGAACTCGACCGTGGTGGACTCGCCGCCGTCGAGGGTCACCTCGCGGGTCTCGACGGTCTCGCCGTCGACGGAGACCGACACCGACTCGGTCGCCCGTCGTTCGCTGGGGTTGGCGACCGTCGCGCGGGCGGTGGGTTCGTGGCCCGCCCGGACCTGGTCGGCCGGCACCTCGGCGTCGGTGACCTGCAGCGGCCGCCGTTCCGGCAGGGCGACCGCGAACGTCGAGAAGCCCGGCGTCACGGCGGTGACCGTCGCCGCGTCGCTGGCGGTCCCGTCGGTCGAGGTCTCCGCGCTCGTCCACTCGCCGTCGTGGTACCGCAGTACCTGGACGGCCTCGGGGGCGACGTCCGACGGCAGGGCGTCCGCGTCGACCTCGAGGGTCAGCGTCGCCCGCTCGACGTCGTCCAGGTCGGTCTCGACGTCGAAGTACGCGAGCGAGACCCCGGAAACCGGTTCGTCGGTCGCGTTCGCCGTGGGGCGGGTCACCCCGATGTCGAAGGCTTGCCCGTCGCCGACGCCGACGTCGATTGCCTCGACGCCGACGGTCCGGCCGTCGGTCGCCGGGCCGCGCAGATCGATCGAGACGTTCTCGCCGTCGTCGACGCCCGAGACCGACGCGACGGTTTCGTTCTCACCGGTCTCGACGTCGACCGACGGCCCCGGGTCAGCCACGCCCGAACTCGTCGGAGTTGTGGCTGGAGTGGACGCACCGCCGTCGTCCGGGGTCGGCGTCGAGTCGACCGACTGGTTCGATGGGAATCCGGGCGTCCCGGTCGGTTCGGACTCCGCCTCCGGGGTCGACGTCTCCGTCTCCTCCGGGAAGGGGAACCGCTCCCGGTCGTCCTGCGAGGAGGGCGTGTCGGGCGTCGCTTCGGGCGTCTCCGGCGTCGGGTCCTCCGACGGGTCGAGGGGCTCGAGCACGGAGTCGACCACGTCCGACGGGCCGTCGTCGGAGTCCGACCCACCCTCCGGCGACGACTCGCCGTCGCGCTCGTCCGAGTCCGCGTCGGTCGTGGCGTCGTCGCTATCACTATCCGCCGACTCCGAACCTCCCTCCTCCGCGGCGTTCGCGTGGTCCGGCGGACCGTCGTCCGCCTCGTCGCCCGCTTCCTCTTCGCCGGCGTCGTCGTCACCGTCGGCTTCGGCGTCATCGTCGTCGGCGTCGCCGCCGTTCGCGTGGTCGGGGGGACCGCCGCCGTCTCCGCCCCCGGCGTGGTCGGGCGGGCCGCCCTGGAGCGCGGCCCCGGGGACCGCAGCCCCGGCCACGAGGACCAGCACCACGAGAGAGAACACGGAAAACTTTCCCATAGCGGATGCTGTGCCCCCGGGAGGATTGTTATCGGGAGAGAAATCCGGTAAGCCCGCCCTGGCCGCCGATGGCCCGAATCAAGCCGATCACCACGCGATCGCGTCACACGGATACGTGCCGGTTCGCGCGACTCAGCCCCGCACAGTCGGTTTCACCTCTCCATACCTCCGTAATTGGGTGGCGTTACCCGCCCTGCCGATGGGAGAGATACGAAATCCCGTGCCACGAGTCGGCCCGTGCGGGAGATGGGTCAGTCCGCGGTCAGGCCCTCGAAGTAGAGGTCGGTGTCCTCCTCCGGCGACTGGACGGTGGCCGCCGAGACGCCGACGGTCACCAGCAGGCCGAGCAGCATGCAGTAGATAGAGACGCCCCAGCCGAGGTAGGCGTCGGCGAAGAGGGTGACCGACCCGACGGTCACCGGGTCGACGAAGTTGAACAGGACGTAGACGGCCTGCGGGGCGACGATCCCGGCGATCATCCCCGGGCGTGTCGTCTTCCGCCAGTACATCGCGACGATGACGGGCAGGGCCAGCTGGGCGAACCCGCCGAACGCGAGGTCGCCGATGCTGACGAGGATGGAACCGACGGTCCCGCCGCCGAACGCCGAGGCCTCCGCCCAGATGCTCGCCGCCAGCGCCGCGGTCGCGAAGACCGCCACACCCGCGCGGGCTAGCAGGTCCTCGCGGGTCGGCGAGATGGTCTCGTCGACCAGCGGGCGGTAGAGGTCGCGGGTGAAGTACGAGGACCCCGAGAGGAGCATCGAGTCCGACGAGGACATCATCGCGGCGATGGCGCCGGCGATGACGAGCGCCGCGAACCACGCCGGGGTGTACTCGCCCAGCAGGACCGGCAGGATGCTCTCGCCCGCGGTGACGTCGGCCTCGAGGCCCAGTCCGGCGGCCCAGGTCCCGAGGATGAACGCGGGGACGAACAGCAGCAGGACGAGGACGGGCCACAGGGCGAACGACCGCTTGAGGACGGTCTCGGAGGACGCGGCGAAGAACCGCTGGTTCACCTGCGGGAACATCGCGACGCCGAAGGCGATGGAGATGGCGAAGGTGAGCATCGTCGCCGGCGTGTAGAAGCCGCCGCCGAGTGCGAGGAACTCGGGGTTCGTCTCCTCAAGACCGGCGTTGATCGTCGCGATCCCGCCGTCGACGGCCACGAGGACCCACAGCATCGCCGCCCACACCATCACGAGCATGAAGGCGCCCTGGAGGGTGTCGGTCCAGGCGATGCCGCGCATCCCCGCCAACGCGACGTAGAGGATCATGAAGACGGTGACGAGCGTCGCGCCGGCCCAGAAGGGGAAGGTGCCGCCGGTGAGCGACGCGAGGGCGGCGCCGGCGCCGATCTGCTGGAGCATCACGTACGGGAACAGCCAGAACAGCGAGACGACGGCGACGAGCGCCCGGAGGGCGGTCGACCCGAAGCGGTCGCCGAGCATCTCCCCGAGGGTCACGTAGCCGTGCCGGTGGCCGAGGAGCCACTGCTTGTAGCCGACGACGTACCAGAGGACGGCGAAGATGACCCCGTCCATCAGCCCCATGACGAGGATCCACTCCGGACCGAACGCGTAGGCGTTGTCGGGGCCGCCGAAGAAGGTGAACGCCGACAGCAGCGTCGCGAACACGGTGAACAGGAGGACGACCGTGCCGAACGTCCGGCTCGCCAGGTAGAAGTCCTCGGCGGTGCGGTCGGTGAGCCGGTAGGCGACGAGCCCGACCGCCAGCGCGACGAGCAGGTAGCCGACGATGATGCCGAGCTGGAGGGTCGCCGTCACGCCCGCTCACCTCCGGTCGGCCGCGTGTCGGTGATGCCGATGCCCCAGGCGCGCCGCGCGAACAGGCAGAAGACGACCGAGGACAGCGTCAGCCACCCGACGTGCCACCAGAGCCACAGCGGTAGCCCCAGGGCTATCCGGCTGTCGCCCCAGAGGAACCAGGGGATGGCCAGGGCCATCAGGACCGCCATCGCTACCGCCCACCCGTACCGTTCGACCTTCGAGACCATCGTTACGACCGATTATCGGACGGAGGTGCCTAAACGTTGCTAATCGTCGACGAACGTCGGCGTCGAAGAGAATTATTCTTCAGTACACGCGCGTCCCGTTCGGCACCTCCCGCTCCGGCTGGAGGTGGACGACGTTCCCGTCGGCGTCGTCGACGCCGGTGACGAGACACTGGCTCTCGTAGCCGGCGATGGAGACGGTCCCGAGGTTGACGACGGCGACGACCTGACGACCGACGAGGTCGTCGGGGTCGTAGAGGTCGGTCAGGCCGGCCGCGGACTGCCGGGTCTCCTCGCCGAAGTCGACCGCCAGCTTGTAGACGTCCTTCCGGGCCTCCGGGAACGGTTCGACGCTCGTCACCTCTCCGACCCGCATCTCGACGTCCTCGAGGAACGTCGTCGGGTCCACGTCCGCTTCTTCGATGCCCATGGGTCGACGTGGACGCCGGCCACCATAAACGTCGACGGGACCGCCGCGGCCGGCGCTCGACGGTCGGTTGCCGGTCCGTGCCATTTATATGTCGACCGGAACGTATTTAAACCGACCATGGGCTCGCTCATGGATTCACCATCACCATCCACGCCCGGCGACGGGCAGTTCACCAATGCAAGACACGGCGAAATACCTCGTACACGCGGACATCACGGCCGACGGAGTCGTCGAGCGGTCGGACGTCGTCGGGGCGGTCTTCGGGCAGACCGAAGGCCTCCTCGGCGACGACCTCGACCTCCGGGAGCTGCAGGACTCCTCGAAGGTCGGACGCATCGACGTCGAGATCGACTCCCAGAACGGCCAGTCGTTCGGACACATAACCATCGCGACCAGCCTCGACCAGGTCGAGACCGCCATCCTGGGGGCGGCCCTGGAGACCATCGACCGGGTCGGCCCCTGCCGGTCGACCATCGAGGTCCGGAAGATCGAGGACGTCAGGGCCGCCAAGCGCCGCGAGGTCGTCGAGCGCGCGAAGACGCTGTTCGGTGAGGCCTTCGACGACTCGGTCCGCTCCAGCCGGGACCTCGTCGAGGAGGTCCGCGAGGCGGTCCGGGTCGAGGACATCAGCGAGTACGAGGGCCTCCCGGCCGGCCCCCACGTCGCCGACTCCGACGCCATCGTCGTCGTCGAAGGGCGGGCCGACGTGCTCACGCTCCTCCGGTACGGCATCAAGAACGCCATCGCCGTCGAGGGGACGAGCGTCCCCGACGCCGTCGCCGACCTGACCGAGTCCCGGACCGTCACGGCGTTCCTCGACGGCGACCGCGGGGGCGAGCTGATCCTCAAGGAGCTCGAGCAGGTCGGTGACGTCGACCACGTCGCGTTCGCGCCGGAGGGCCGCTCCGTCGAGGACCTCGCGCGCCACGAGGTGATGACGGCGCTCCGCGAGAAGGTCCCCTACGACCGGGTCGCGGCGGCCGACGACCCGGGCGACGTCGTCCCGAGCGGCGTGGAGCGACCGACCGACGCCGACCCGACGACCGCGGCCGGCGACGGCGCCGCAGCCGAGCCCCAGCCGAACGACCGGCCGGTGAAGACCGACGGCGCGTCGGCCCAGGCGGCGACTCCCGACCCGGAATCGGCGGCCGGCCCCGTCGACGACGCGGCCGACGACACGGTCGACGACGCGCCGACGATGGAGGAGCCCTCCTCGACGTCCACGGCCGCCCCCGAGGACGACGAGAGCGATCCGGAGTCGGAATCCGCCGACGAGCCCGAGACGCTGCGCGGCCACGTCCGGGCGGTCGTCGACGGCGACGCAGGGACGGTCCGGCTGCTCGACGCCGAGTTCGGCGTCGTCGCGAGCGGGCACGCGACGGACGCCTTCGACCTCCTCGCCGACGCGTCGGCCGACGTCACCGCCGTAGTCCTCGACGCGGAACTGGACCAGCGGCTCCTCGACGTG
The DNA here is from genome assembly GCF_013391105.1 of Natronomonas salina. Classification (NCBI taxonomy): domain Archaea; kingdom Methanobacteriati; phylum Methanobacteriota; class Halobacteria; order Halobacteriales; family Natronomonadaceae; genus Natronomonas; species Natronomonas salina. Next base: position 3,295,944 of record NZ_CP058335.1, on the reverse strand, counting down.
GCGGCCCAGCGCGGCGTCGACCAGATCGTCGCCGCCTCGACCGGCGAGTTCGTCAAGCAACCGACGAGCGTCCGGGTCCGGACCGCCGACCAGCTACTCGCGACGAACGAGGCGTAGGGCGTCGTCGTCCCCGTAGAACCCCGACAACCGCTCGTCGACCTCGAAGCCGAGTGCCTCGTAGAATCGCTGCGCTTCCTGCTCTCCGACCGGCGTCGTGACGACCAGCCCGTCCCCGGATGTCTCCACGGCGACCGCTTCGACCAGGGCCCGTCCGTGGCCCGATCCGCGGTGCTCGGGCGCGACGACCAGCTCCGAGAGCGTCGTCTCTCGACCGGGGAACGCGATAGCGTAGCCGGCGACGTCCCCGTCCGTCTCGACTACGAGCCCGAGGAAGGGACCCTCCAGCGCGGCCGTCACGAGCTCTTGGTCGGCGTACTTGAGGTGACCTTGCAGCGAGCGGACGGCCGGTTCGTCGGCCGACCGCATCGAGCGGACCGTCACAGCGCCAGCGCGACCGCCCCGGCGACGAGGCCGGCCGACAGCGTCGCCAGGAGGTTCACGCCCTGGTTGTCGAGGTGGTGGCCCTCCAGCGTCGCCCCCAGCAGGCTGTCGACGGTCATCCCGACGCCGCCGGCGACCGCGACGGTCACCGCCGGCAGCGGACCGTAGTCGAAGAACCCCCAGCCGAGCAGGGCGATGAGGCCGGACCCGGCCAGCCCCGCGACGGCGCCCTGCCAGGTGACGCCGCCGTCGGTGCCGGGGTCGACACGCTCGAACGTTGTGATGAGCAGCGGGTCGTCGAAGAGCCCGCCGAACTCGCTGGAGAACGTGTCGGCCAGGGCGGCGGCGACGGCGCCCGCGAACGCCAGCCGGAAGACCGCCGGGTCGATCCCGGCTAGCCCGGAGGCGGCGTAGGCGACGACGGCGACCAGCGCGACCGCGGAGTTGGCGAGGACGTTCCCGCTGCCGCGGGCGCCCTCGTTCCGCTGGGCGATGCCGCGGTCGAGCTTCTCCTCGTAGCGGTACTTCGAGGAGAGCCCGCCCAGCCCGAAGAACGTCACCAGCAGGACGAACCAGCCGTAGCCGCCGAGGACGACGGCGAACAGCGCTAGCAGGACGCCGGTGAACATGCCGGTCACCGAGGCCGTCCCGAGCGCGTAGGCGAGGTAGCCGAGCGCGAAGGTGACCGCGAAGCCGACGGCGACGCGCTGGCCGGTCACGCTCGGCGGGTCGAGGCTCAGGAGGAACCACACGAGCAGCCCCGCCGAGAGCAACACCAGCGAGTCGTCGCGGACGTACAGCACCGACCGGATGAGCGCCCCGAGCAGCGCGCCGCTGGCGGCGACGAACGCCACGAGCGGCAGCGCGAACGTCCCGGCGCCGAGGAGGCCGGCGACGAGGATGGCCGCGACGGCGCCGAGCGTCCCCGCGACGGCGAACGCGGTGGTGCCGACCACGAGGTCGGGGTCGTACCGCGAGACGACCGCCTGCCCGAGGTTCCCCGTGGTGAGGACGAACACGCCCGCGACGAACGCGGGGATCGGGAGGTCGAAGGCGACGATGAGGACCGCCAGCCCGGAGACCGCCAGCGAGAACGAGGCGAGGCCGTAGAGACGTCCCTCAGTGCGGTCGCCGGCGTGGGCGAAGAGTTCGAACAGCGGCCCCTCCGTGGAGACGAGCGCGACGGCGGCCACGAGGGCGAAGGGAACCACGGTGCCGACGGCGACGAGCGACCCGCTCGTCCGGCCGTCGAGCGCCGGCGCGAGCAACGCGAGGGCTCCGATCAGCAGAAAGCCGACGGCACGACGTACCTCGCCAGTCACGAACCGAGATTCCGTCGTCGCCCACTTAACCTTCCCGAAGGGGACCGATACGTTCAGGCGACTCCAGGATAACACGCGAACGTGGGGCTGTACGACCGGTATCTGGCGACCCGCGTCCGCACGAGCGACGCCGACGTCCCCGAGCAGGTCGCGCTCGTCATCACCGAACACGACCTCCTCGAGCAGGGCGCCTACGACACCCTGGCGTCGTTCCTCGAGTGGGCCTTCGAGACCGGCGCCGAGCGGGTGCTCATCTACGTGAGCGTCCTCGACAAGGCGGCCGTCCCGACGCTCCGGTCGGCGCTCTCGGACCTCGAGAGCCCGCGGGAGGTCGCGGTCCGCGGCCCGGAGGCCGACGCCGCCGCCGATGCGCCCGTCCAGGTGAGCATCGGCCTCGGGGGCCGCGAGGAGTTCGCCGCCGCCGTCCGCCGCATCGCCGAGGACGCCGCCGCCGGCGACCTCGACCCGGCGGGCGTCGACGAGTCGGAGATCGAGGAGCGGCTCGTCTTCCAGACGCCGCCGGACCTCGTCATCAAGACCGGCGCCGAGCGGCTCTCGGACTTCCTCATCTGGCAGTCGGTCTACTCGGAACTGTACTTCACCGACGTCAACTGGCGGGACTTCCGCCGGCGCGACTACCTGCGGGCAGTCAGGGAGTTCCAGGAGCGCCAGCGCAGGTTCGGACGCTGACCGACGGGAAGCGTCCGAGCCCTGGGAGACGAGCGGAGCGAGTCTCCCCCAGGTTCGGGCGGTAGACCGAGCCCCGGGAGACGAGTGGAGCGAGTCTCCCCCAGGTTCGGGCGGTAGACCGAGCCCCGGGAGACGAGTGGAGCGAGTCTCCCCCAGGTTCGGGCGGTAGACCGAGCCCCGGGAGACGAGTGGAGCGAGTCTCCCCCAGGTTCGGGCGGTAGACCGAGCCCCGGGAGACGAGTGGAGCGAGTCTCCCCCAGGTTCGGGCGGTAGACCGAGCCCCGGGAGACGAGTGGAGCGAGTCTCCCTCAGGTTCGGGCGGTAGACCGGGCCGCCGGCGCGGCTACGTCCTGACGAACTTGCCGGTGCCGTCCTGGGAGACCGTGATCCGGAACGACTCGTAACTGAACTCGACCTCCATGTCCGCCTCGGCAGCCGGCGGGTCGGAGAAGAGATGTTCGAGCATCCCGTCGATACAGCCCCACAGCGGCGTCATCTCGGCCGGGTCGCGCTCGTCGATCCGGCCGATAGCTTCGACGACCGCGACGCCCGGTCGCAATCCGTCCGTGTCGAAGTCCCGGTAGAAGATGTCCTCCTGCTGGGGTTCGTCCATTATATCGCTAGATTGGGCCCGGACGTGTATACGTGTTCGCCAGCGTTTCACATACTCTGTCCCGACCCGGCTCGCCGTCGCGGCTGCGCTACCGCCGACGGCGACGGTTTCGAGCGCCTCGACCGGCGGCTGCCCAACGCTTATTCGGTGTGCTACCCAACCACAGGTGATGGGCATCTTCAGGAAAGCCGGCGAGAAGTTCGAGGAGACCAAGCGGGCGTTCAAGCGGGGCGAAGGGCGAGCGTACGCCTGTACCTCCTGCGAGCGGGCCGTCTCGGAGAACCACGAGCACTGCCCGCACTGCGGCGAGGAGACGGTCGAGCCGGTGGAGTAGCCCCGGTTCTCGCAGGGAGAGAGTTGCGGACACACTCCGGCTCCGAAGTCGGGTGCGGTCAGTCCGCTGACTGATCCGGCTCGGCGACTTCGACGTCTTCGAGTTCGCCGTCCGGCACCGAGTCGCGGAACCGGCCGACGACGCGGCGCGCCTCCTCGAGTTCGACGTCGCCGACCGCCCGCAGCAGCGCGGCGGCGCGCTTGACGCGGGTCCGGCGCCACGACTCCTGGCGCGACTCGTAGGTCCGGATGGCCCGGAGGAAGTCGACGCGGGAGAACTCCGGCCAGTAGGGCGTACAGAAGTAGACGGCCGCCTCGTTGCCGTTGGCGTGCCACGGCAGGAAGTTCGAGGTCCGCTCGTCGCCGCCGGTGCGGATGATGAGGTCCACCGCGCGCGTCGAGCGGGCTGTGAGTCGGTCCTCGATCTCGTCGACGGTGACCTCCGCAGGGTCGAGGTCGCCGGTCGCGGCCTCCCGGGCGACGTCCCGGGCGACGCCGAGCAGTTCGGCGCGGCCGCCGTAGGCGAGCGCGACGTTGAGGAACAGTTCGTCGTAGTGGGCCGTCTGGGACTCGGCGTACTCGATGGCCTCGCGGACGCGCTCGGGGAGCAGGTCGGTCTCGCCGATGGCGCGGATGCGGACCTCCCGGTCGTGGACCTCCTCGTGGTCGGCGAAGCTCCGGAGCTTCTCGCTGATGAGGTCGAACAGCGCCTCGCGCTCGTCGGGCGGGCGCTCGAAGTTCTCCGTCGAGAAGGCGTAGAGGGTGAGCTCCTCGATGCCCATGTCGGCACACCACTGCAGCACCTGCTCGGTCGTGTCGGCGCCGGCCCGGTGGCCCTCGGTCTTCTCGGCACCGTTCTCGCGTGCGTACCGGCGGTTGCCGTCCTGGATGACGGCGACGTGCGTCGGTGCGCCGGTGATCTCCCGTTCGAGGAGCCGCTCGTAGGCGCGTCGCGCAAGCCGACGTGGCCCTCGCTTCATCTATTTCGTCTGGTCGGGGCGCAAACAAATGCGTGTCGGTGTCGAGCCGTGCTCGCGCGCGAGGTGACGACGCCGTTCGGAACCGCGAAACGCCGGACGATAGGCCAGGGGAAGTCTCCGTCCGACAACTTGTTTCCGCCCCTCGTTTAACGTAACCGCCTCCTAACGCGTCAGCTCGGCGGTATGTAGCCGCAGGGTTTTTATCTAATCCCGTCTTCGGGTCAGGTGCAATGGCGAAAGGCGTGGTTGACTTCTTCAACGACACTGGCGGTTACGGATTCATCGAGACTGACGACGCGGACGAGGACGTCTTCTTCCACATGGAGGACGTCGGCGGTCCGGACCTCGAAGAGGGCCAGGAGGTCGAGTTCGACATCGAACAGGCCGACAAGGGTCCCCGAGCGAAGAACCTCGAGCGACTGTAACCCACCGACACAGCTGCACAGCGGACGACTTCGGCGCGGTGCGGGCGATCCTCGTCGCGGACCGTGACCTGTATTACCCTCGATAGCGACCGCTCTGTATGAGCGACGCTATCGACGAGGACCTTTATCAGCGGACGAAGGCGCTGCTCGAGCCCGGCGACATCGAGCTGAACGGCGTCATCGTGCGCACCGACCTGACCGGCGAGGAGGAGCCGACGCTCCACCAGGCGACCCTCGACGTCGGGAACGTCATCGCCGAAGCATCCGGGATCGACCCCAAGGACACCTTCGTCTACTCCGGCAACGACGACCCCGAGTTCGGCGTCAACCAGCACCAGGGCCGCACCCTCGAGGACGAGGCGTTCGTCTGGGAGTGCCAGCAGCTGATGCGCGACGGCACCTACGACGTCGTCTTCTACTACGAGGCCGACGCCGACCAGGAGGCGATCGTCGAGGGCGTCGAGGACCTCGGCTTCGACGCGACGGGCGTCCGCGGCGAGTAGTCGGTCTCGCGACCTCCCTGCGACCGACCGATCGGAGCGGACCCCTTATGGTGCCGAGGCCCCCACCACGGTGTAATGAGTCAGTCCACCGGGCTGGACCGCCTCGACCGGGCGGTCGTCAACGCCTTCCAGGGCGGCTTCCCGGTCGTCGCCGAGCCGTTCGAACCCGCCGCCGAGGCCCTCCGGGAGCGCGGCGTCGACGTCACCGCCGACGAACTCCTCGAGCGCGTCCAGGCGCTCGACGAGGAGGGCGTCCTCACGCGCTTCGGGGCGCTGATTAACGCCCAGGAGATCGGCGGCGCGGCGACGCTCGTCGCGATGCACGCCCCCGAGGAGCGCTTCGAGGAGGTCGCCGAGCAGGTCAACGCCCACCGCGAGGTCGCCCACAACTACGAGCGCGAGCACCCCCACCTCAACATGTGGTTCGTCGTGTCGGTCGCCGACCCCGACGAGGTCGACCGCGTCCTGGCGGACATCGAAGCCGAGACCGGCCAGGAGACCTACAACCTCCCGAAGCAGCGGGAGTTCCGCGTCGAGGCGAAGTTCCTGCTCGACGGGCCGGTCGAGGACGGCGACGTCGACTGCTCGGCCCTGGGGCCGGACGTCGAGGCGGTCGACCGCGACACGCTGACGCCCGAGGAACGCGACCTCGTCGTCGAGATCCAGGGCGGCCTGCCGATCACCGCGACGCCGTACGCCGACGTCGCCGAGGAGTTAGGGGTCGACGCCGACTGGGTCCGCCGGACGATCAAGCGCTTCGACCGGGAGGGCAAGGTCAGGCGAGTCGGCGTCATCCCGAACCACTACGCGCTCGGGTACACCGAGAACGGGATGACCGTCTGGAACGTCCCGGACGACCTCGTCGAGGAGGTCGGCCCGGAGGTCGCCTCCCTTGGGTTCGTCACGCACTGCTACCAGCGGCCCCGCCACGAGGGGGTCTGGCCGTACAACTTCTTCGCGATGACGCACGGCCGCTCTGAAGCGGAGAGCGAGGCGCGCATCCAGGAGGTCAGAGAGACGATGGAGCGGTACTGGGACGTCGGCGACGACGACTGGGACACGCTGTTCTCCACCCGGATCCTGAAGAAGACGGGGATCCGGCTGGACGAGCGCGCCGAGGCGAACACGCGATGACGGCGGCAGGAGAGTCCACGGACGCATGATCCCCCTCTACCACGACTTCACGGGCGAGACGGTCCTCGTCTTCGGCGGCGGGCGCGTCGGCGCCCGGAAGGCCCGGCGGTTCGCTCGCGAGGCCGACGTCGTGGTCGTGAGTCCGACGTTCCCCGACGACGACTACGGCGGCGCCGAACGGGTTCGTGCGTCGCCCGGCGTCGACGACGTCCCCGAGTGGTTCGACCGCACCGACCCGGCGCTGGCGGTCGCCGCGACCAGCGACGAGGCGGTCAACGAGGCCGTCGAGGAGGAAGCGCGCGCCCGCCACGTCCTCGTCAACCGCGCTGACGAGTCGGGCGGCCGCGAGGCCGGCAGCGTCGTCGTCCCCGCGACGGTCCGGGACGGCGACGTGGTCGTCTCCGTCTCGACGGGCGGCGCGAGCCCGGCGCTGGCGAAGGAGCTCCGGAAGCGCGTCGAGTCCGAGATCGGGGGCGCGGGCGAACTCGCCGAACTGACCGGCGAAGTGCGGGAGGAGTTAAAAGACCGGGGCGTGGACCCGTCGGTTCGCCGGGAAGCGCTCCGTCAGGTGGTGCAATCCCCGCAGGTTTGGAAGGATTTAGGTACCGGGAGGGACAAGCCACGGCGAACAGTAGACGCCGTCGTCGACGCGGCGTTGGGTGAACTGGAGTGACCAAAGGAACAGGAATCATCGCCGGCGTGAGCGTCTCACACAGCCACGCGAGCGTCGAACAGATCGAGGCCGCCTGCACGGACTCACAGCGAGCGGCCGTCGAACGCCTCCACGAACAGCGCGGCATCTCCGAGGCGTTCGTCCTCCAGACGTGCAACCGCGCGGAGGCGTACGTCGTCGCCGACGACGAAGCGACGGCCAGGGCCGTCCTCGACGACCACGTCGGCGACGTCGACGGCGACGCGGTGCGCGACCTCGGCCACGAGGCCAGCCTCCGGCACCTGCTGCGGGTCGCCTGCGGGCTCGAGTCGCTCGTCCTCGGCGAGGACCAGATCATCGGGCAGGTCCGGCAGGCCTACGAGGACGCCCGCGGCGCCGGCGCCGTGGGTCCGACGCTCGACGACGCGATCCTCAAGGCGCTGCACGTCGGCGAGCGCGCCCGCACCGAGACGACGATCAACGAGGGCGTCGTCTCGCTGGGGTCGGCGGCCGTCCGGCTGGCCGAGGCCGAGCGCGACCTCGCCAACGCCACCGCGCTCGTCGTCGGCGCCGGCGAGATGGCGACGCTGGCCGCCCAGTCGCTCGCCGAAGCCGTCGACCGCGTCGTGATCGCCAACCGGACGCTCCCCCACGCCGAGCACGTCGTCAACGAGATCGACGCCGACGCGACCGCCGTCGGCCTCGCCGCGCTCCCGGCCGCCGCCGAGACCGCGGACCTCGTCATCACGGCGACCGGCAGCGACGACCACGTCGTCGGCCGCGACGTGCTCGCCGACGCCGGCGAGACGCTCGTCATCGACATCGCCCAGCCGCGGGATGTCGCCCCGGGGGCCGACGACGTCGACGGCGTGACAGTCCGCGACCTCGACGCCATCGAGGCGGTCACCGACCGCACGCGCGAGCAGCGCCGCGAGGCCGCCGAGGCCGTCGAGGCGATGATCGACGAGGAGTTCGACCACCTCATCAGCCAGTACAAGCGCAAGCGCGCCGACCAGGTCATCGCCGCGATGTACGAGGGCGCAGAACGGATGAAGGCCCGCGAGCTCCGCACCGCGGTCGCGAAGCTGGAAGCCGAGACCGACGGCGAGGTGACCGACGAGCAGCGCGAGATCCTCGAGTCGATGGCCGACGCCCTCGTCGGCCAGCTGCTCTCGGCGCCGACCCAGAGCCTCCGGGACGCCGCCGAGAACGACGACTGGTCGACCATCAACACCGCCCTCCAGCTATTCGACCCCGGCCTGGACGACACGATGGACATCCCCTCGATCCCCGACGGCCCCGACGGCATCCCCGAGGAGATGCGCGAACAGATGCCAGCCGCCGTCCTCGAACAGCTATCGGCGGAAGAGGACTGAGATCCGCCGCTCGGACGAGTAGGTGCACGGAACCAGTCGGTCGTTCCGACGACGTCAATTCTACTGATTCTCCGGTTGGACAGTCGGCGATGCCGGCCACCGTGAAAAATCCGAGTCGGCCCGCGCCGCCGTGTACCCCTACCCGGTCCGCCGCCGTGGTGTTCCACGCGACGGTCATTTCCTCGGCGCGGTTACCTGTACCGGGAGGCGAGTTTCGTATAAGCTTTCTGCGTGACTCACCGGGACGATGGGTCGGTATCCCACGGGAGCCGTGCGAACGTTCTTGGCCGTTTCCGGTCTAGACCGGGTATGCCGCAGGAGGAGTCCCGCGACGTGGCCTTCGAGCTGAAGGAGCGTGCGATGGACGAGGCGCCGGTCGGCATCACGATCTCGGACCCTCGCCGCGAGGACAACCCGCTGGTCTACGTCAACGACGCATTCGAGCGTCTCACGGGCTACTCGCGGGAAGCCGTGCTCGGCCGGAACTGCCGGTTCCTCCAGGGCGAACGGACCGACCCGTCGGCAGTCGCGGAACTCCGGTCGGCGATCGAGGCAGCCAGGCCGGTCACCGTCGAACTCGTCAACTACCGTAGCGACGGGGAGCCGTTCTGGAACGAAGTGACAGTCGCGCCGCTCCGAGACGCCGACAGCGAGGTGACGAACTACGTTGGCTTCCAGGTGGACGTCACGCGGCGGAAGGAGGCCCAGCTGGCGCTGGCGGACGAGCGCGAGCGCCTCGATCGGCTGGTCGACCGGATCAACGGGTTACTCGCCGACGTGACCGAGCTATTGATGCACGGTGTCGACCGCCGGGAGACCGAGCGCGCGATCGTCGAACGGATCGCGGCGACGGACGCCTACGCGGCGGCCTGGATCGGCGAGCCGGACCTGGCCCGGGAGGTCCTCGTCACCGCCGCTGCGGCCGGCTTCGACGGTTCGCTCGACGAACAGACCCTCGAGTTAGACGGCACCTCAGCGGCCGCCCGTGCGTACCGTGATCGGACCGTGGTGACCACCGAGACCGGCGAGGGCTCCCGTTTCGGGTCCGACACGTCGGACGGCGCCCTGGCCGCCGTCCCGCTCGTGTACGGCGACGCGATTTACGGCGTCCTGGTGGTCAGAGGGGTCACGGCGGACGCGCTCGACGAACGCGAACGGGTGGTGCTGGAGGCGGTCGGGCGGAGCATGGCGACCGCGGTGAACGCGGTCCAGAACCGCCGGGCGCTCGCGGCGGACGACGTCGTCGAACTCGAGTTCTCGATCGCGGACCGGGCGTTCTTCCCAGTCGCGCTGGCCGACGCCTGGGACTGTCGACTCGACTACCGCGGCGCCGCCGCTAGCGGAGACGCCGGCCTTCGGCTCTTCGTCGACGCTGTCGGCGGCCCGGGACCGCCGGCCGAGTCGGCAGTAGACGTCGACGACGTGGAGTCGGCCGCCCGCGTCGGCGGTGAGGACTCGACACTGGTAGAGCTCCGGCTCGCGCCCGGGTCGGTCGTCGAGCGCATCGCCGAACGTGGCGGGGAACTCCGCTCGCTGACGGCCGAGCGGGGCGTCGGGGAACTCGAGGTCGTGATCCCCGCCGAGATCGGGGGTCGCGTCATCCTCGAACTCCTGGAGGACCGGTACGAGGACGTCGAACTGCTCGCCCACCGTGAGTCAGACCAGCGGCCATCAACGCAGTCGGCGTTCGGCGCCGCTCACGAGGCGGCCCTCACCGAGCGCCAGGCGACGGCCCTGCGGAGCGCCTTCTTCAGCGGGTACTACGACCAGCAGCGGACAGTCTCCGGTGACGAGCTCGCGAACATGATGGGGATCTCCCGGGCGACGTTCCATCAGCACCTCCGGGCCGCCGAACGGAAGGTGTTCGCAGCACTCCTCGAGGGGACCGCGCCACACACTTACTAGTAAGGCATCCCCGGTATCCGTCCGAGACTGGTAACTCAGGGTGCGTCGACGACGCACCCATCGACCCATGACACCTCAGCTACCCCGGATCGACACTGCGAAGGCGATCCAGCGACGCACCGGTCGGACGTTCCACCTCGCGACGCGACTGCTCCCCGAACGGGCCCGGCTCCCGACGTACGCGCTGTACGCGTTCTTCCGGGTCGCCGACGACGTGGTCGACGACCCCGACCCGTCGTCGGTCGCCGACCAGCGTCGCGACCTCGCGGCCGTCCGCGCCCAGGCACTCGGCGAGCGCGAACCGACCGGCGAGGCCCTCGAGGCGTTCGCGGCGGTCCGGGAGGCCCACGACCTGGACGACCGCGAGATCGATATCTTCCTCGACGCCATGGCGCGGGACCTCGAACAGGACCGGTACGACACCGCCGCCGAACTCGACGAGTACCTTCGGGGCTCGTCCGTCGCCGTGGCGCACCTCCTGCTGGACGTGTTCGCGCCGGACCTCGACCCGGCGGCGCGGCCCCACGCCGCGGCACTCGCCGAGGCGTTCCAGCTCACCAACTTCCTGCGGGACGTCCGCGAAGACGTCGCGGAGTACGACCGGATCTACCTGCCCCGCGAGACGCTGCAGCGGCACGGCGTCGATCACGCGGCCGTCGAGTCGCTGACGTTCTCCGAGGGGATGGCTGACGTCATCCGCGAGGAACTCGAGCGGACCGAGGCCCGCTACCGCGAGGGCGTCGCGGGTATCCGCTACCTCCCCGAGGACGTCCAGTTCGGCGTCTTGCTCGCCGCGGTCCTCTACGCGGAGCACCACCGCCTCATCCGGCGGCAGGGGTACGACGTCGTCTCGCAGACGCCGTCGCTGTCGACGGCCCGGCGGCTCGCACTGGCGGCCCGGACCTGGTACCACTGGCGCCGGTCCCACGACCCGGAGGCGGTCTTCGAGGCCGTGAGCGCGGTACCGGAAACGGCCCCCAGCGGTCGAAGTACCGGGTCTCGGTTGGCGGAGGAGACGACCACCAGCGAGGCCCCGCTACGGGACTCGGGCCGACCGCAATCGAGTTGAGAGGGACGACAAAGGCAGGAGATGTAGAATGCAACCGGGGCGCAGATCTATGAACGCTCCCGTGTCGAGCACCGACACGCAGAACCCATATACCGGCCGAGAGGCTACGACAGGGCAATGGACGAATCGCCCTCGGCGCAGACGCAGCCTCGTATCTACACAGCACCGCGTACGGACGTCTCGCAGAACCAGGGGAAGTTCCGGATCCACCTCGACTTCCCCGGTCGAGCGGTCCCCGACCACGACGACCACGGCTACGGGCCGCTCGCGACCGTCGTCGAGTCGTTCATGGACCCAGGGACGCGCATCCGGATGCACCAGCACCGCAACGAGGAGATCATCTCGTGGGTCCCGGACGGGGTGATGCGTCACGACGACCGCCAGGGCAACGAACTCGTGACGGACGCCGAGCACCTGATGGTGATGAATGCCGGCAGCGGCTTCTGGCACGCCGAGGAGACGCTCGCCGACGACCCGCCGCTGCGGATGCTCCAGATCTTCGTCCGTCCGCACAGTCTCGACCTCGAACCGGGCATCCAGTACGAACCGATCCCCGACCCCGTTGCCAACGAGTGGCGGCACCTGTTCGGTCCCGAGGGGACCGACGCCCCGCTGTCGGTCCGCAACGACGTCCACCTCTACGACTGCCGACTCGCGTCCGGCGCCACGACCACGCTCCCGTCACGGTCGGGCTGGCACACGTATCTGTACGTCTTCGAGGGAGCGGTCGACGTCGGTGCGGAGCGCGTGGGGTACACCGAGAGCGCGCTCGTTATGGGAGACAGCGACGTACCCGTCACCGCAATCGAGGACTCGACCATCGTCGCGTTCGTCATCGACCCCGACGCCCCGATCACGCGACAGGGGACGATCGGTCGCTGAGATACCGGCGAGGAGTCGCCGACGGATCCGCTGGCCGTTCTCGAAGTGACGGGTCTGTTATTATGCTTCGTCGGCAGTCGGTGTGACCGTTACAGGCGGACACCCCGCATCGGTCCTCGTATAGCCGATGGTGACCGCCGCGTCGTGTACGTGGATCTCGATTCGCGGGTGATTGCAATCGGCGAGGTCTCGCATCGGGACGGCGAGAGTTTCCTCGTACCGCTCACCCGCGATGTCGACGCGGAGGCGATATGCACCGGCCGCTTCGAATTCGCCGATTCCCACCGACTCATCGGGACGAAACTCGTAGGTGTGGTTTCGCACCTCTCGGAAGTCGTCTTCAGATTCGGGACGAATTTCCAGGGTAACAGCGACTGTGTAGGAGGCACTCCGCACGTTTCTGCCGGTGACCGTCACCGGTGTTTGCAACACGTACTTCGGTTCCTCGTAGGGCGTTCGTGAGCCGTTCTCCGCCGGGGTCGTCGGCTCGTACTGCAATCCGCCTCGAGAGTCCGGTGTTGTCGTCCGATTGTCCTCCCGCTCGTTCGGCAGGAGACTACTACACCCTGTGATTCCGACAGCTACCATCGGTATTACCTGCAGGAACTGTCGCCGCTTGGAGGGCATACGATTTCAACACCACTACGACGTGAAAAATATTCGCTCGTTACGTTCCTTGCATAGAGCGATTCAGGTGGGATATTGTTCCAGCGAGTTGTGACTGAATCGGCCGAATGACTGAGCCTGCGAACTGAAAGTTTCGCACCTGCACTTTTCTTCGGTGAACACTTAACAAGGAGTTCAACATCCATCGGGATATGGAACGCACGCGCCGGGATTCCCTCATTGCCCTCCTCATCGGGGGTGGAATAAGCGGCAGTCTCTACTGGCTAAGTGGTTATCTCAGCCTCGCTCTTGTAACTGGGCTTTGCTGGGTCTGTGGTCTCAAATTCTCCCTCCACATCGGACACCTGTATCCGGCTTACACCACGGGCAATACGTGGGCCGATAAACGGTGGACTTCACTGAGTGTCGGACTCGTGACGCTCGCCGCTCTCATCGGTGTGAGTCCAATGCTCCCCATTTCGAATGAACTGCGTCTCGGACTCGGCTTCCTTGTTCTAGGCGCTGGACTCGTAGCATACGCAGCGGGCACACTTGCTGTATTAGAACGAGTAGAAGGCGATTCGAACGAGACGACCACCTCAACCCCCGAAACACAGGCTTCAACAGACGGCGATTGATATTAACGAAGCCCAAACCCGCCTCCTCTGCTGTTACCACTCCTACCTGTACTCACCGATTCATCCGACCCCTATACTGCCTGACCCGGTAAACTGCGGCAAATGTGGAATAGATGTAGCGGTGACAGAAGTGAAACTCTGATTAGATCGAATGGACTGGATTAGTTCTGCCCAGCGTGTTGGAAGACCGGGTGAGCTGAGCGTTTGAAAGCGACTTGGAGTGATGTCCAAATCAGCAGGGGAAATTGAGAGCCATGAACTACGTGAGGCTACTCTCAGCCCGTTTCACTCGTGAAATCAAACTAATAGAACTGTCTTTTTTGAAATCCCCGAGACAGCCATTGCAGAGGAACATCCTGTGCGAACCACCATTCGAATAGCTCAACTCCATCAACGCTGCATTGCTACTGAGACACTTGTGACACTCGATAGTTCTTCTCGGGGTTACTGCGGGATAACGCGTGGGACTGGAGACGGCAACTGGTTATTGCAGCGGTCCCATCAGCGGTTCGACGGAGCGGTCAGCTACGTCCCTGTGATTGCGTACGTGGCCCCACAGTCACACTGGACCCCATCATCTTGTTGACCAAACGGTACGTCTACCCCACAGTCACAACGAAACCTTCCTTGCGAATCCACCTTGAATCTCGTAGATCGGTCGAATCGGTTCGGGAATCAGGAATAATCGCTTCCTGCAATCCGTGGTGTCTGCGACAGGTGTAACGATCGGCGAGTTAGCAACTCGCCCGGAGGGCTGGATAGTCGTCGAACCAGGGATTCGCGTCTTCGTACGCGGCGCTCGCGGCGATGACCCGTTCGTCGGCGAGGTGGGGGCCGACCACCTGCATTCCCACCGGGAGCCCGCCATCGGTCAGCCCCGCCGGAACCGACGCGGCCGGATTGCCGGTCAAGTTGAACACGACCGTGAGTAGCCAGCCGATGATCGGGTCCACCTCGACGCCCTGGATCTCGGTCGGTCCGAGCACGTCGTTTCGGATCGGCGGCACCGCGAGCGTGGGCGTGACGAGCAGATCGTACTCGTCGAACACTGACGCGATACCGTTCAAGACCGTCGTCCGGGGGCCTTTGTTACCCACGACGTCGACGCCGCTGAGTTCCTGCCCGCTCTCGACGATATCGACCAGCGCCTCCGGAAAGAGGTCGCTGTCTTCGCCTGTCATGTCGATCCCGTCCTCGGCCAGGGACGAGGCGAGGTTCGCGTACGAGACGTCCCACTTGATCGCCACCGTCTCCATGAGTTCTTCGTAACTGAGCCCGAGGTCGACGTCGACCTCCGTGACCTCCGCGCCGGCATCACGGATCGTCCAGACGGCATCGTCGACGACGCTCCGCACCCGCTCGTCGACCGGAAAGACGCCGAGATCCGGGCTGTAGGCGACCGAGAGCCCCTCGACGCCGTGGTCGAGTGCGCCCATGTAATCGACAGTATCGGGCTTCGTATGGGGGTCTCGATTGATGGGTCCGGCCATCACCGAGAGAACGAGCGCCGCCTCGGCGACAGTCCGCGTGAGGACGCTGTGATGGAAGAACGTCTGTCCCGGTCGAAACGGGGAGCCGTTGGGGGAGCCGATTCGGCGGAACGTGAGTTTCAGCCCGTACGTCCCGGTGAAGGACGCCGGAATCCGGATCGAGCCGGCGCCGTCGGTACCAGTCGCGAACGGGAGGAGCCCGTCGGCGACCGCCGCGGCACTGCCGCCCGAGGACCCGCCCGCGTTCCGGTCGAGGTCGAACGGCGTCGACGTAGGGCCGGTGAGTAAGTTGTCCGTCTTCCCCATGTAGCCGAACTCGGGTAGGTTCGTCTTGCCGAGTGGAATCGCGCCCGCGTCGATGAGTCGTTGGATGGCGTGCGTCGTGCTCTCGGCGGTCCGGTCGTCGAACGCCAGCGAACCGCCGGTAAAGCGCACGTCACGTAGCGCTTGATTGTCCTTGACCGCGAACGAGACGCCGTGTAACGGGCCCAGGTCGTCCCCGTTCTCGACTGCCTGTTCGGCTCGCTGGGCGGCTTCACGTGCCCGGTCCGGTGTCAGGGTGATGAACGCGTTCAGGTCGGCTTCCCGCTCGTCGATCCGTCCGAGGTACCGGTCGACGAGTTCGACCGGTGATACCTCACCATCCCGGACATCGCTGGCGAGCGTCACTGTCGACGTGAAGTAATCACGCGGCTCCAGGTCCTCTCCCGCCGTGTCCTCGATAGCTATCCCCGCACCGTTGTTCGCCGTCACGCCGTTGCTGGCACCGAGAAACGCCGCCCCGCCGGCAAGGACGCCTTTCAGGACACTCCGTCTTCCGATTTCATTCCGCCTCGGATTGTGGTTGTCATTATCTGGCATGACGGGCAGACTTGCGACCTATCGTTAATTATGCATTTCTGCCCGCTGGTGTGTAGTTTCTATAGATATTGCGTGAATATAATATCCGATATGAACCAATAGCGTTCCATCGGTTGCCACTCACGGGGTATCCCCGTTTTCCAGTCTAGAATCTCGGACGCCCTTCGATATGCCCGCTCAGTACTCCTGCAGTGGCCGAGGGTTACAGCCAGACTAGAGGCACTCTCTCGAGGGCCACAACTCACTCGCGGTCACACTGCGACACGTCTTTGCACTGATCGAACAGGGTAGCCCCCTCTCCTTCGGTGGGTTAAATCGCTGCGTGTGTGAGGATCGTCGAGCCGTCGACTTCGTACTCGTCGGCCGGACCCCAATCAGTCTCGACGCGTTCCCCGTCGGCAACCCCATCGAGGATGCGTTGGAGCTCCGCTTCGAGGCGGTCGAGAACGTCGAGCGCCGAACCGGTGAGGGGCGGATTGTGACTCGTGAGAAGCGTGTTGAACGCGCCCGAATCCCGGAGGTCGATCAGCCGAGCGAACGTCTCCCGGTAGGCCTGCAGATCACAGCCCTGTAGATGAGCGTACACCCCGGCGTCACGGTGGATGACGTCACCTCCGTACAGGACGCCTGCGTCTCGGTCGAGGACCGCCACGTGCCCGGGGGAGTGTCCAGGCGTGTGGACCACCTCCAGCGTTCGGTCGCCGAGTTCGAGTCGGTCGCCATCCTCGATCGGGGATGGAGCTTCAACAGGCTCGATTGTATACGCGTCGGGGCCGAATCCGTCGGGGAACTCGTTGCCGCGTGCTCTCCAGCGCTCGACGAAGCGATCCGGCCGGTCGACGAACTCGTCGGATCGACCGTCCAGTGCGACACGTCCATCAGCGCCGCAGTCCGCTGGGTGGATGGAGACGCCGTCGTCCGCGAATCGGGCTGCATTGCCGATATGGTCCCAGTGCCAATGTGTCAGCAGCAGGGAGATGGGCGTCCCGGCGAGGTCGGTCACGAGTCCCCGAAGGTCACCGATGCCGATACCGGCGTCGACGAGAAGTGAACGTTCAGACCCGGCGACGAGATACTGGCCGTACGCCTCCCCCTCGATGATTCGCCACGTCTCAGCCGAGAGGTGTTCGACGTCGTACCACCCGTCGGTCCGGTTCATCGTCGGAGTAACAACGACCGCGAGTATCTGTCTTTCCCTGCTCGGGGCCTGTCTGTTCCCTGATCGGGAGGCCGACGAATGGCTCAGCGATGGCGGTTTCGTGGACCCCCTGACTGGCGAGGGGCGCAAGATTGCGGACCTCGTGACGTCCGGTGGCTTAGAGAGATATCTACGAGCAGATGTTCGACGTAGACGCTCGAACCCCTACAGTAACGTCTGAACTCTTCAGTGGCGATGCACTAACAGTCTCTCGACGAGTTTGCCACTCGTTGTCGGTGAAATAGCGATTTGAGTCTACCGAAGCAACTTGTCCATCCTCTTCTGTTCTCGAGCTATGCGCAGGAACGCCAGTATCGAGCTCACGGAGAAGCATCCATGAGTAGGGGTCGAAGAGTGGTGAGGTGCAAACACTGTCCGTTCGAGCGTATCGTGAATGTCGACGACGACGTTCGACCGACCGAAATCCTGCTCCATCACGGTCGACAGACCGGGCACGAACTTCGCCTCAGCTCTCTCGAACGGTAGAGCGAATTGCGGGCAGATTCACTGGTTCCTGATTGTCGAAGATTAGTGTAAGGGAATCAGTCCGCCGCTTCTTCGATAGTGAGGAGATGGTCGACGCAGGCGTCTGAAAGAGAGCGGGGACCATCAGGAGTGCCGGATGGCGGTACGATAAGCTTGATGGCCGATCCGTGCCAGCGGCGCTGCGGACCGGCCGCTCGTCTGGCCTGCGATCGCGTGGACACCTCCTGATACGTTTAACCGTACACCGGCCCAGGGCGCAGTATATGCCGCAGGACTCCACCGGGACCGACGAGCCGCTCCGGCTCCTGCTCGTCGGCCAGCCGGAGTGCTTCGAGGCCCCGCGAGCGGCCTTCGGCGACGCCGACGTCGAGTTCGTGACCGCGACGACTGCGGCGTCGGCCCGCGAGGAACTGGCCACTACGCCCCCGACATTCGACTGCCTCGTCGTCGCCGGCGCGCCATCGGATTCGGCGATCCCCGCCCTCGTCTCGTCGCTCCAGGACGACGCACCACGGATCCCGTCGGTCGTCACGTCGCCGGACGGCTCCGAGCACCTGGCGGCCGAGGCGTTCGACGCCGGTGCCGACGGTTACGTCCCGTGGGCCGACCTCGCCGATGCCCTCCCGGACCGCGTCCACCGAGCCGTCGACGCCGCCGAGAAGCGCGCCCGGACGCGCCGCCGCGCCGCGCAGTTCGAGACGCTGTTCGAGGACGCCGACGCCTACCGGTGGGTCGTCGACACGGACGGCCGGGTCCTGTCGGCGAACTCCGCCGTCCCCGACCGCTTCTCGAGGGCGGACGGCCAGCTCTGGGAGCTGCCGGCACTGGACGCGGCCGCTGCCTCCGAGGTCCGGTCGGCGATCCGGAGTGCCGTCGACGGGCGCACCGCCCACTCGAGCATCGAGACCGAGGACGGGACGCTGCTCGACCTGTCGTGTCACCCGGTCGCGGGCGAATCGACGGTGCTCGTCGAGGCGACCGACGTCACCCGGCAGGGGCAACTCGAGGAGGAGCTGCGCCGGTCCGAGCGCCTCCACCGGATCACGCTGAACAACATGACCGACACCGTCCTCGTCACCGACGACGACGGCGCGTTCACGTACGTCTGTCCGAACGTCCACTTCATCTTCGGGTACACCGCCGAGGAGATCCACGAGCTCGGCACCATCGACGAACTGCTCGGCGAGGACCTCTTCGACGAGGCGGAACTCGCCGAGCACGGCGTCCTCACCAACATCGAGTGTACGGCGACCGACAAGGTCGGCGAGGAGCACACGCTCCTCGTCAACGTCAAGGAGGTCTCGATCCAGGGCGGGACGCGGCTCTACAGTTGCCGGGAGATCACCAAGCGGAAGGAGCGCGAGCGCGCGCTGACGACGCTGCACGACACCGCGCGGCGACTGCTCTCGGCGGAGACCAAGCCGGACGCCGCCGAGTTGCTCACCAGCGATATCGTCGACGGCCTCCCCGTCGACGCCGCCGCCTGTTACCTCTACGACCCCGACGACAACGTCCTCCGGCCGATGGCCGTCTCGCCGCGGTTCGCCGAACTCCACGGCTCCCTGCCGACGGTCCCGCCGGACGCGGACTCGCTGGTCGGCGAGACGTTCGTCCGCGGCGAGGTCGTCTACTACGACGACGTGCGGGAGGCGACCCAGCTGGCGACCCCGGCGACGGACCTCCGGGCGGCAGCGTTCGTCCCGATCGGCGACCACGGGGTGCTCGTCGTCGGCAACGAGGTCAGCGGCTCCATCGACGACGTGACCCTCGAGCTGGCGGACCTGTTCGCCGCCACCGTCGAGGCCGGTCTCGACCGGATCGACCGCGAGCAGGAGCTCCACCAGCGCGACGAGACGCTCAAGCAGCGCAACGACCAGCTCGTCGAGCTCGACCGGATCAACGACATCATCCGGGAGATCGACCGGTCGCTGGTGCAGGCGGAGACCCGCGAGGAGATCGAACGCGCCGTCTGCGAGCGGCTCACCTCCGCCGGCCGGTTCGCCTTCGCGTGGATCGGCGAGCACACCGCGACCGGCCTCGAGATCCACGCGTGGTCCGGCACGGGCCAGGGCTACCTCGACGCGCTCCCGGCGGACGCCGAGTCGTCGGCAGAGCCCGCCTACGAGACGATGCGGTCTGGCGAACCCACGATCGTCTCCAACGTCGCCACGAACCCGCGGCGCGACGAGTGGCGCGTCGAGGCGCTGTCGCGCGGCTTCCAGTCGGTCATCAGCGTCCCCCTGACCTACGAGGGGGCGATGTACGGGACGATGACCGTCTACGCGACCGAGGCGAACGCGGTCGACGACCCGATCGACAGCGTGCTGGTGGAACTCGGCGAGACCATCGCCTCGGCCATCGGGTCGGTGCGGCGCCGCGACGCCCTCCTCGGCGGGACGGCGACCGAACTCACCTACGACGTCGGCGGCGAGGAGTGCCTGCTCGCGAACCTGGCCGCCCGGACGGATAGCGACCTCGCCATCGAGGGCGGCGTCGAACGCCTCGGCGACCGGGTCCTGGTGTTCGTGACCGTCGAGCGCGGCGACGTCGAGGCGGTGGCGGAGGCGGCCACCGGGTTCGTCGGCGTCGACGAGGCGAGTCCGATCGCGATCGACGACGACGGGGGGACGCTCCGCCTGGAGCTCTCCGAGCCCTTCATCGGGACCGCGCTGGCCGACCACGGCGCGGTCCTGGAGCGGTTCGCGGCCGACGACGAGGGGACGACGCTCGTCGTAACGGTCCCGGGGTCGACGGACGTCCGGACCATCGACGAGGTGGTCGCCGGCTGGTACGACCGCGCCGACCTCCGGTCGCGACAGGAGCGGTCCAACGACCGCCCGTCCGACGAGCGGCTCCAGACCCGGATCTCCGACCGGCTGACCGACCGCCAACTGGAGGCGGCCCGCACCGCCTACCACAGCGGCTACTTCGAGACGCCGCGGGAGACGAACGGCGAGGAGATCGCCGAGATGCTGGGCGTCTCGCCGACCGCCTTCTACCAGCTCAACCGGAAGGCCCAGCGCAAACTGTTCGCGCTCCTGTTCGACGCCGAGGGGGTTCGATAGTCAACCCTGGTGGGTCGAGTCACCCTTCGATATCGCAGGCCCGAGGTTATCCTCCTGAGGCAAATATTGCAACGCATGGGACGAGACGATACAACCGGTGGCGCGTACGAGGTCTGGGACGTGGGCGCGGACGCCGACGAGTCCGTCTACGAGTGCACACGCTGCGGCTGGAGCGAGCGCGCCGAGACGAGCCCGGGGACCTGCCCCAAGTGCGGTAACGACCTCCGGAACACCGCGATGCCGATCGAATAACCGATGTCGTCCGGAACCTCCTCGCCGCCAGACGAGACCGCGGCGGACCCCGAGACGTCCGAGACGGCCCTGGAGACCGCCCGCCGGCAGCTCGAACACGCGGCCGCGGAGCTCGACCTCGATCCGAACGTCGTCGAGCGGCTGCGACACCCGACGCGCGTCCAGCGCGTCTCCGTGCCCCTCCGGCGGGACGACGGCTCCGTCGAGGTGCTGACCGGCTACCGCGCCCAGCACGACGACGCCCGCGGGCCGTTCAAGGGCGGCCTCCGGTTCCACCCGCACGTCTCCGAGGAGGAGTGCGTCGGCCTCGCGATGTGGATGACCTGGAAGACCGCCGTGATGGACCTGCCGCTCGGCGGCGCCAAGGGCGGCATAGTGGTGAACCCGAAGACGCTCTCGCCGACCGAGCGCGAGCGGCTGACCCGCCGATTCGCCGAGGAACTCCGCGACATCGTCGGCCCGAACACGGACATCCCGGCGCCCGACATGGGGACGGACCCCCAGACGATGGCGTGGTTCATGGACGCCTACAGCGTCCAGCAGGGAGAGACGACCCCCGGCGTCGTCACCGGGAAGCCCCCCGAGATCGGCGGCAGCTACGGCCGCGAAGCCGCGCCCGGCCGGAGCGTCGCCATCATCGTCCGGGAGGCCTGCCGGTACTACGACAAGCCGATGGATGACCTCTCGGTCGCCATCCAGGGCTTCGGCAGCGTCGGCGCCAACGCGGCCCGTCTGCTCGACAGCTGGGGGGCCGACGTCGTCGCCGTCAGCGACGTCAACGGCGCCGTCCACGACCCCTCCGGGTTACCGGTCGACGAGATCCCCTCCCACGACGAGGAACCCGAGGCGGTCACCGAGAACGCCGAGACGGTCATCGCGAACGACGAACTGCTCGAACTCGACGTGGACGTCCTCGCCCCCTGTGCGATCGGCAACGTCATCACCGGCCAGAACGCCGGCGCGGTCCGGGCGGACCTCGTCGTCGAGGGGGCGAACGGCCCGGTGACCTTCGCCGCCGACTCGATTCTCGAACAGCGGGGCGTCCCGGTCATCCCGGACATCCTCGCGAACGCCGGCGGCGTGACGGTCTCGTACTTCGAGTGGCTCCAGGACATCAACCGCCGGAAGTGGTCCCGCGAGCGCGTCAACGAGGAACTCGAGAACGAGATGGTCACCGCGTGGAACGCCGTCCGCGAGGAGTACGACGAACGGGACGTCTCCTGGCGGACCGCGGCGTACATCCTGGCGCTCTCCCGGGTCGCGAAGGCCCACGAACTCCGCGGACTGTGGCCCTGACCGCTCGGCGATAGCGTCGATTTCTCCCCCGTCGCTGGTTTCTCACCCGCCGTCGGGGGTTCAGTTCTCTCGGTCGGTCGCGACCGGCAGCGTGAAGTAGAACGTGGCCCCCTCGCCGGGTTCCGATTCGACCCAGATGTCGCCGCCGTGGCGCTCGACGATCCGCTGACAGAGCGAGAGCCCGATGCCGGTGCCGGCGTGTTCCTCGTGGGAGTGGAGTCGCTGGAACACGTCGAAGATGCGCTCGGCGTTCTCGGGATCGATGCCGATGCCCTGGTCGCTGACCGAGATCACCCACCTGTCGCCGTCCCGCTCGGCGTCGATACTGACCTCCGGTGGTTCGTCGCCGCTGTACTCGATGGCGTTGTCCAGCAGGTTCTGGAAGACCTGCCGGAGCTGGTTCTCGTCGCCCTCGACGACGGGCAGGGAGCCGGCCGTGACGTCGGCGCCGCTCTCCGAGATTTGTAGCTGGAGATCCTCGCGGACGTCGGCGACGACCGTCTCCAGGTCGACCGGCTCGAAGGCGTCTCCCTGCGTCTCCACCCGCGAGTACTCGAGCAAGCCCGCGATCATCGCGCGCATCCGGTCGGCGCCGTCGACGGCGAACTCGATGAACTCCCGGCCGTCCTCGTCGAGGTCGTCGGCGTACCGCCGCTCGATGAGCTGCAGGTAGCTCGAGACCATCCGCAGCGGTTCCTGGAGGTCGTGGGAGGCCGCGTAGGCGAACTGCTCGAGGCGCTCGTTGGACTCCTCCAGCTTACGCTCGTACTCCTTGCGCTCGGAGATGTCGCGCGCGACGCCCACGACGCGCGTCGACCCGTCGGCGTCCTGGACGGGGTGGCCAGGGGCCTCGATCCACCGCACCTCCCCGTCCCGGATGATCCGTATCTCCTCGTGTTTGGGTTCGCCGGTCTCGATGGCGGTCTCGATGGCCTGCTGGGCCTCCTCGCGGTCCTCCGGGTGGATCACGTCGACGAAGTCCTCCCAGGTCTCGACCTCGGTTCCGTAGAGCGACTCGGCGGATGGGTAGAAGGACGCCTCGTCGGCGTCGACGTTCCAGTCCCAGACGACCGCGTCGGTCGCGTTGAGGGCGAACTCCATGCGGTCTCGCACCCGCTGGAGCTCGCGTTCCCGCTCCTTCCGCTCGGTGATGTCCTGGACCGCCCCCCGGAGCAGGATGGCCTCGCCGTCCTCGAGGTCGACGTCGCCCTTGACGTGGAGCCAGCGGACCTCGCCGTCCGGCGTCCTGAACCGGGTCTCGACGTCGAGCGACCCGCCGGTTTCGAGCGCCTCGTCGATGGCGTCCTCGACGATATGCCGGTCGGCCTCGTGGTAGACGTCGAGCGCCTCGTCGAGCGACGGTTCCGCGTCGTACGGCAACTCCAGGATCTCGAAGAGGTGCTCGGTCCAGAACACCTCCTCGGTAGCCGGATCGATTTCCCAGCCGCCCACGTCGGCGATGCGCTCGGCCTTCTCCAGCAGCTCCCGCGTCCGGTCGAGTTCCTGCTGGCGCTGCTTGCGCTCCGTGATGTCCCTGAAGTACACCGAGAGGCCGGTCTCGGAGGGGTAGACCCGGACCATCGCCCAGATCCCCAGCGGCTCGGAGTAGCGCTCGAAGCTCGTCGGCTCCTGGGTGGCCATCGCGGTCCGGAACTCCTCGAAGAGCGGGTTCGACTCGTCGACGTCGAGTACCTCCCAGGGTCGCCGTCCGAGCAGTTCATCCGCCGATCGGCCGAAGTACGACTCGAACTGCTCGTTGACGTACTCGAACTGGAACTCCTCGTCGAGCGCGAAGAAGGCGTCGTCGATCCGCTCGAAGATGTCGTCGAGTTCCACCTCGAGGTCGTCGCGCTGCCGTTCGAGCCGCTCGGTCTGGGCCTCCAGTCGCTGTTCGTACTCGCGCCGCTCGGTCATGTCGCGGGTGACCTTCGTGAACCCTCTGAGTTCGCCGTCGTCGTCCCGGATGGCGGTGATAGTGACGTTCGCCCAGAACTGCGAGCCGTCAGCGCGGACGCGCCACCCCTCGTCCTCGACGCGGCCCT
This sequence comes from Natronomonas salina, assembly GCF_013391105.1. Taxonomy (NCBI): domain Archaea; kingdom Methanobacteriati; phylum Methanobacteriota; class Halobacteria; order Halobacteriales; family Natronomonadaceae; genus Natronomonas; species Natronomonas salina. The sequence continues at coordinate 3,271,625 of NZ_CP058335.1, read as the reverse complement.
CCTCGGCGGCGATCTCGAGGTTCGTCTCGGGGACGCTCTCGGCGCGGTCGGCCTCCGTGTAGAACGTCGAGAAGTGCTCGCCGACGATCTCCGGGGCCGAGTAGCCCTTGATGCGCTCGGCGCCCTCGTTCCAGGTGACGACCGTCCCGTCGGGGTCGAGCATGAAGATCGCGTAGTCCTTCACCGCGCTCACGAAGGCGCGGAACTGCTCCTCGTCGGGCTGGTGGTCGCCCGCCAGTGCGTCCCGAGACGTCCACCAGATCGCCGTCGAGTCGTCCCGTCGTTTCGTCTGTATCTCCCCCCGTTCGGCGAGTTCCTCGAGACGGCGCCGCGCCGTTCGCGGCGGACACTCCAGCGCCTCGGCGACCTCCTCGGTGAAGAACGGTGTCGAGGGGTCCTCGCGGCGGCTGAAGAACTCGCGGACATCATCCCTCGTGACGTCCTGTGTTGACCCCGGTGCTCCCATTAGCGCTGAATTGCGTGGTAAACATATAAAACCGCTTGACAGTAGATGCGTCGTCGGACGTGGCCGCCCGCTGCCGAAGGGTGCCGGGTATCGACGAGACGAACCCCTCGGTCGCCGGGGAAGCGACCTGAAAGGTGACTCCTCTATGGGGAGAAGGCGCTTCTGTCTAAAGAGCAAGTAATTGGTATAGTAGGAGAACAGATTATCGGCGTAGGTGTCCTCTTAGCCGTAATACTGCTGTTGGACTTCGTCTTTTTTGGATCCGTTCTTCCAATGGAAGAGCCCCCTTATCGATCTCCTTGCCGAATACACTGCTAACTGAGTAATCCCGAGACTGCATGAAGCAGTTCCGTCTGCATCAAGACTACCACCTCACAGGCCTGGACCGAGTTCAATTCGAGGGAATGTCAGAATCCGGCCTCTATCGCGTCAGCAACGTCGTCTCGTCGGATAGCGAGGATGACGAGTCCCGCGATCAACAAGCCGATGCCCCACCAGACGGACTCACCGGGCAGTACGAAAAGAAGCAGGGTAACGAGTCCAGACGTCAGCAGTGACCACCCGAGGGTCGTTTGATACGCCATACACCCATTACCTTATCTATCAAGATAAGACACTGCCTTGCCTCTGCAAGTGGAGACGAGTACTGCTTCCGAGATACAGGGAGACCAAGCACAGCGCCACTAACAGTGACTACGCCACCTGATTCCCGCACAAAGGTACGAGTATTTACTGCAGCTGGCCGGCATTCCAGCGGTCGGTGTGCAGATTCAGACGACAGGCTGCTTCAGACGCGCACTGCTGTAAGCTCGGGTGGTCGAGTCAGTCGTTGTAGGGTACAACTCGGTCACGAGAACGTATCGATTCGGAATACGAGAGTGGAGGTGAGCAGGACGGTAGCCGCTACAGTACTTACATAATATCTGCCGACTGGAACCGACGATAGCCGTACCCGAGTGAGAGAACGAGCCAGGCAGCCAATATGGCGAACCCGGCCCACTTCGGGGGAGCGAACGAGGCCGATACCGGATACGACATGATCTCGTCGAACGTGGGGATTATCGCCCGCGTTGCGTAGCCGACTGCCGCCGTCGGGTTGAGTGCGTAGACGACGATCAACCAGGGCGGAACGCCGGAATCCGGGGGAACGTATCCGACGGTGATCGTCTGCAGAATCGCCGCGATGACATCCCACCCCAGCAGAAAGAGGACGTAGAGGCCCGCCGCACCCCCGAGCGCCGTTGCCTGAGACCGCATCGCCGACGAGAACCCGATGCCGATCGCGACGTAGACCGCACCGTAGAAGACCGTCAGCACGGTGTAAAGGGCGAATTCGACGACCGCGAAGGACTCGTAGGTTACCAGTGCGATGACGGCAACGACCGAATAGCCGCTGAGGATGGCGACAGATAGAACGGCACACCGACCGATGAACTTCCCGAGAACGACGTCACGTCGCGAGTTCGGCAGGCTGAGCGCGAGCTTGATGCTCCCGCTATCGCGCTCACGGGCGATGGAACCGTAGGAGATGCCCAACCCCAGCATGGGGACGAAGAAGGCCATCGGCTGGCCCATGCTATTGAGCAGTGCCAGCGTGCTAGTCGGGACTTCGCTATCTGAATACATCGCTGGAATGTGCTGAATCGCCGCCCAGAACCCGGCGACGAGGACGAACAACAGCGTGGTAGCGATGAACGATCTCGACCGGATGGAATCGCGGATGTCTTTCCTGACGATCGCTGGGAGGGCCATCTGTCGACGGGTCGTGAAGAGCAGTGATAAAGCTTGAGAGCCTGCCGTCCCCGCTGAGCGCGTCGTTAGTTGTTCTCGCCACGCCGTCTCCGTGTGAACTGAGTCTGACGATGTCACGCAGGCATCGCCTCGGTTCTCCAGAGGAGAATATCTAGTAGGCTCACTAATCGCCTGGACGCGGGCCGAGTGACGCTTCGACTCGGGGCAGCATCGACCAGTCGCCACAACCGGGACTTCTCACCAGATTCTGACGGAGTCACGTCCCTCTGGATTGCGAATCTGATTCAGTTTGTATACAGGGTCGTTCTCTCGGTTCATCCAGGACAGATTCGCTGGGGTCAACAGGAATCGGACGCGGAGACCCGGACGGTGAGCATCGAACTGTCGACGTAGATGGAAACGTCCGCACAAGCCGAGTCCGGGTCGTCTTCGGCGATATCCTCTCGGATGTCCTCGTTCGTGAGCGGCCACCCTTGTCCGTCGTTCCGGAGCGACGCGGACGGGACGACGGTGAGGGCTTACGCGCGGGGTGTCTCCTTCCACGGCCCCTCGAGGGTTCGCGTCGTCGTACTCCCCTCGGCGTTCGCCGTGTCGGTTTCGGCGGCTTCGAGTGTGACCGTGTCGTGGAACTCGTACCCCGCAGCCGTGTAGATACGGACGTACACCTCCTCGGGCTCCGTGTTACCGTTGACGAGGGTTATCCGACGCAGGCGAATCTCGTCGCGTCGCGTCGAATACCACCGCCACGAGTAGCCGAGGGTCCCTGCGCCACCCGCCCCTGCGATGGCGCCGGTGAGGAGTTCTCGGCGACCCCAGTATCCCATTCTGAACGACTACTTCCGTTCTCCCTCGCATAAGTTTTCGGTGGTCAGAGACGAAATATCTGGCTAAGTCGGTTATCGGTCAGCTGATCGAGGCGGTTCGTGCTGAATCTCTCCTGCAGCTCGATTCAATCAACGAGCGAGTCGATGCGATTAGAGTCCAATGTCGCGATTCTTCGCTGCCCGCTCGGAAAGCTATATAGGGAACTGTTGCCTGCCCCAGTTATGCCCTCCAGACGGTCTGTTATCGCAGCGCTGCCGATGGTCATCGCGGGGTGTACGGTCTTCGGGCAGGGCTCGGAGCAGATATTCGACGAGGACATCAGCCTCTCTCCGGGGGAGTATCGAGCCGTCGAATTCGATATCGAGGCCGAGCGGAGCGTCTCCTTCGGATTTAGCGGCGATGACGACGCGACGCTGGACATCCTCTTCCTCCCTCACGAAGAGTTCGCTGCCTACGAGCGAGGCGACGACTTCGAGTATCGGTACACGAGTGGCCTCGACGTGTCCGACGGCTACGCCGAAGACGAAAACGTCCCCGCGGGAAGGTACGTCGTCGTGTTCGACAACACGGACCGCGGCGAAGCCACGCCGAGCCGGCAAATCGACGGCCGGGCCGAGGTGTCGCTGGAAGCATCGAACTGAGCCTCGGCGAGTATCGCATGTCGATGGTTCCACTCGGCAGGTCCACAGACCAGCGAACGGACAGCGTAGCCCCACGCCGGGAGAACTGACGAGGGCTGCGCTCCGGAACCGAACGGCGCGATAGCGTCGCGCTACATCGCCTCCACAGCGCGATCCGACGGGTCCAGCGTGGAACCCGACGAGCGGACGGCGGTCTCTTAACACTTATCCGCCCGCCTTGGCTTTGCGTAGGCATGAGCGATATCGTCGTCACGTTGCCGGACGGCTCCGAGCTCGAGGTCGAGTCGGGGTCGACGGTCCGGGACGTGGCCTACGAGATCGGACCGGGCCTCGGCGACGACACGGTCGCCGGCGTGGTCGACGGCGAGCTCGTCGACAGGGCCGAACCGCTGGCGGAGGACTGCCGGGTCGTCATCGTCACCGACCAGTCCGACGAGTACCTGCAGGTGCTGCGGCACACCGCCGCCCACGTCTTCGCGCAGGCGCTCCAGCGCCTCCACCCGGAGGCGAAGCTGGCCATCGGCCCGCCGACCGACGAGGGCTTCTACTACGACGTGACGGGCGTCGAACTGGACGCCGAGGACCTCGAGGAGATCGAGGCGGAGATGTACGACATCATCGAGGCCGACTACGACCTCGAGCGCGTCGAGCGCTCCCGCGAGGAGGCCTTCGAGATCTACGAGGACAACCCCTACAAGCGGGACGTCCTCGAGAACGAGGCCGCCGACGAGGACCCCGTCTCCTTCTACGTCCAGGACGGCTGGCAGGACCTCTGTCAGGGCCCCCACGTCGAGTCGACCGGCGAGATCGGCGCCGTCGAGCTCCTCAACATCGCCGCCGCCTACTGGCGCGGCGACGAGGACAACGAGACGCTGACCCGCGTCTACGGCACCGCCTTCGAGAGCGAGTCCGACCTCGAGCGCTTCCTCGACCGACGCGAGGAGGCCAAGGAGCGCGACCACCGCAAGCTCGGTCAGGAGCTCGACCTGTTCTCCATCCCCGACGTCACGGGGCCGGGCCTCCCGCTGTACCACCCCAACGGGAAGGCCGTCCTCCGGGAGCTGGAGGGGTTCGTCGACGACCTCAACGAGGCGCAGGGCTACGACTTCGTCGAGACGCCGCACCTCTTCCGGACGGAGCTGTGGAAGCAGTCCGGCCACTACGAGAACTACGTCGACGACATGTTCCTGCTGGACGTCAACGACGAGGAGTACGGCCTCAAGCCGATGAACTGCCCGGGCCACGCCACCATCTTCAACCAGGGTAGCTGGTCGTACCGCGACCTGCCGGTCCGCTACGCCGAGAACGGCAAGGTCTACCGCAAGGAGCAGCGCGGCGAGCTCTCTGGGCTCTCCCGCGTGTGGGCGTTCACCATCGACGACGGCCACCTGTTCGTCGAGCCGGACTCCATCGAGCGGGAGGTCAACGTCGTCATGGAGCAGATCAACGAGGTCCTGGAGACCTTCGACCTCGACTACGAGGTGGCGCTGGCGACCCGCCCCGAGAAGTCCGTCGGCTCCGACGAGATCTGGGAGCAGGCCGAGTCCCAGCTCCGCGACGTCCTCGAAGACAGCAACATGGACTACGACGTCGAGCCGGGCGACGGCGCCTTCTACGGGCCGAAGATCGACTTCGCCTTCGAGGACGCCCTCGGGCGCAACTGGGACGGCCCGACCGTCCAGCTGGACTTCAACATGCCCGAGCGGTTCGACCTCACCTACACCGGCGAGGACAACGAGGAACATCGCCCGGTGATGATCCACCGCGCGCTGTACGGCAGCTACGAGCGGTTCTTCATGGTGCTCGTCGAGCACTTCGACGGCAACTTCCCGACGTGGCTGGCCCCCGAGCAGGTCCGCATCCTCCCGGTCTCCGACGACAACATCGGCTACGCCAAGCAGGTCGCCAACCGCTACCTCTCGGAGTTCCGCGTCGAGGTCGAGGAGCGCTCCTGGACGGTCGGCAAGAAGATCCAGACCGCCCACGACGACCGCGTCCCCTACATGCTCGTCGTCGGCGACGACGAGGCCGAGGCGGGAACCGTCTCGGTCCGCGACCGCTTCGAGGAGGAGGCGAAGGACGTCGACGTCGAGGCGTTCCGCGAGCACCTCCGCGACGAGGTCGACGAGAAGCGCGTCGAGCCGGACTTCGTCGGATGAGCGGGGCCACCTACGAGCTCGTCGTCGGCTCGCTGGACCTGGGGGAGCGCCACGTCGACGACAACGTGTTCCCGCAGTACGTCACCGAGGCTCGCGAGCGGTTCCTCGAGGAGCGCCTCGGAGCCGCCCTCGAGGGCTACGGCTGGCCGGTCGTCCACATGGAACTGGATTTCCACGCCGAACTGTTCGGGGGTGACCGCGTCGACGCGACCGTCGAGGTGACGGACCTCGGGACGACGAGCTTCACGACCGAGGTCGGACTGTCCCGCGACGGCGAGCCGGTCGCGACCGCGCGGACGGTCCAGGTGACCCAGGACCTCGAGTCCGGGGAGTCGATTCCCGTCCCCGATGCGTGGCGGGCCGAACTCGAAGCTTAGTCGTCGGTCGACCAGTCGCCCCGGTCGGCGTCGACGTCCCCGCCGGTGCGTTCGTCGGCCCTGAGCACGAACGGCCCCATCGCCAGCGTCCGCTTCGCGATGGTCGCGATACGGAGGATGTACGACATCAGGATGACGAAGGGCAGCATCACCATCGACGCGGCGGCCGCCACCAGCCAGACGACGTTCTGGACGCCCAGGGTCGCCCCGGGGGCGGCCGTCGGCTGGTCGAGGAACACGAGCGCGGTGATCGAGACGACCAGCGCCGGTAGCGCGGCGTAGAGCATCCCCCGCGAGAGGTCGGTCAGCTCCCACTGGAAGTACAGCGTCTTGAAGTGCTCGCGGGCGGGCGCGAACAGCTGTAACACGTCGGTGACCTGCTCGAAGGCCTCGTCCTGCTCGTCGTCCAGCGAGTCGGCGTACTGGCCCTGGAGGTACTCCGCCCGGTAGAGCTTCCAGGAGTAGTTGTAGTCCACGACGGCGCTGACGAGGTCGTAGCTGCCGAACTGGGCGTCGCCGAGCTCCTCGGAGACCTCCTCGGCGTTCTCCACGAGGTCGTCGACGTACTCGTCGATCTCGTCGCGCAGGTCCTCGTCGGGGTGGTCCTCGAGTGCCTCGCCCAGCCGGATCGCCGACGTTCGGGAGGCGCCGATGAGCCGGTCGAGGAACGACGCCGGCTCCGCGGGCGCGGCGGGTTCCTCCAGGTACTCGCCGACGTCGTGACGGAACTCAGTGGCGGCCTGCATCCGCTCGCGCTGGTCGCCGACCGCGCCCAGCTCCTGGGAGAGCACCAGCTGGTTGATGGTGATGACGAGCGTGACGGCGGTGATCGTCGCGGTCGTCAGCGCCTGGAACATCGTCTCGACGGGGTCGCTCCGGGCGAGGATCGGCCGCAGCGACTGCGGCCAGAGTTCGATCAGCGCGACGAGCGCCAGGAAGAAGCCGAGCAGGAGGATGGCCGCGATCACGCGCCGGTTCGCCTCGAGCAGGAGCCACGCCTTGAGTCGACTGCCCTGAATGCGCTCCTCCAGCGTGTCGTCGGGACCGCCCATTGGGTCGTCCTACACTACCCGGGGTGAAAGGAATAGGTTGCCTACTCCTCGTCTTTGCTTTCCTCGGACTTGATGTCCTCGAGTTCGGCCTCGATCTCGGGGTCAGCGGAGGGCTCTTCGACCTCGACGTCGGCCTCGGTGTCGGCGTCCGCGCTCGCGCTCTCGCCGGCGTCGGCGCCCGTCTCGGACTTCAGCGTCTCGAGTTCCGCCTCGACCTCGCCGCCGCGGCGCATCTCCTCGAGCTCGCGGTCGATGTCGTCCTCGTCGGAGAGGACGTCCTCGAAGGCGCCCGACTCCTCGAGTTCGTCCATGGCGGCCGACCGGGCCTCCATGTCCTCGGTCTGCTCCCGGGCGCGCTCGATGGACCGACCGACGTTCTCCATCTCGTCGCCGGCGCCCGTCATCGCCTCGCTTACGCGCGTGCTGGCCTCGGCGGCCTCGTAGCGGGCCTTCATCGTCTCCTTCTCCGTGCGGAACTGCTCGATGCGGCTCTGCAGCTTGTTCTTCTTCTCGACGAGGTTGTCCTGGGTGTTCTGGAGGCTGGCGATCTGCTCTTCCAGCTCCTCGATCTGGCTCATCTTCTGCTTCTTCTTCTCGAGGGCCCGCCGCGCGAGGTCCTCGCGGTCCTGCTTGACGGCCTCGCGGGCCTGGTCGTTGTGCTTCTCGACGTTCTCCTCGAGGCGGCGCTTCTGGATCTCCAGGCGCTTCTTCTGGGTCGTCAGATCGGCGATGCCCTTCTTGACGTCCTGCAGCTGGTCGCGGAGCTGTTCGTACGAGTAGTCGAGCGTCTCGTGGGGGTTCTCCGCCCGGTTCAGGACGGCGTTGATCTTCGAGCGGATGACGTAGGACGCCCGCGAGAGGATACCCATGTGCCCGTGTTGTGGCGCCAACCCTTAAAACGCTACTCCGGACCGGGCCAGAACGGGTCTACTCGGTCCGGAACGACAGATCGAGCGACGGCGCGCTGTGGGTCAGACTCCCCATCGAGACGACGTCGACGCCGGCGGCGGCGTACTCGCGGACCTCGTCGACGGTGATGCCGCCGCTGGCCTCCGCGAGCACGCCTTCGGGGAGGGTCTCGACGGCCCGCTCCGTCTCGTCGGGTGGCATGTTGTCCAGCAGGACGACGTCGGCGCCCGCCTCGGCCGCCCGGAGCGCGTCGCCGGGTTCCTCGACCTCGACCTCGATCTTCGTCGCGAAAGAGACGCGTTCGCGGAACCGGGCGACGGCGGCCTCCAGTCCGAGTTCTTCGATGTGGTTGTCCTTGACCATCACCATGTGCGAGAGGTCGAGCCGGTGGGTGTCGCCGCCGCCGGCCACGACGGCCCGCTTCTCGACGCCACGGAGTCCGGGCGTGGTCTTCCGCGTGGCCGCGATGCGGACGTCGTCGGAGACCTGCCTTGCTTCGTCAACAGCCGCCCGGGTCTTCGTCGCGATCCCGGAGGCGTGCCCCGCGATATTGACGGCGACCCGCTCGCCGCGGAGCACCTCGCGGGCCCCTCCCGAGACGCGCAGAACTGTATCCCCGGCGGCGACCCGTTCGCCGTCGTCGAGGCGTTCGTCGACGGCGACCCCGAGATAGTCGAACACCGCCTCGGCGGCCTCCAGCCCGGCGACGACGCCACCCTCTTTGGCGACCAGCCGGCCAGTCGTCTCCCCGGGAACGTCGTTCGTGACGTCGTGGTGGCCGAGGTCCTCCCGGAGCCAGCGTTCGACCTGCGAGCGCTCAATCGGCATCGGCGGTCGGCTCCTCGACGAGGTGGTGACAGCCGCGCGAGCGGTCGTTCTCGGCGGCCGCGCGGGTGATCAGCAGCGCCGTGACGCAGGCGCTCCGGAGCTCGTACAGCGAGCGGCTGGTCCGCGTCCGGGTGTAGGCGTCGACCTCGCCCTTCAGCCGCCGGAGGACGCCGCCCGCCCGTCCGAGGTCCGACGGCGACCGCTCGATCCCGGCGTACTCGTCCATGACCCGGCGGAGCCGGACGAACTTCTCGTCGGCGAAGCTGTCGGGGAGGTCGGGGTCGGTGTCGCGCAGCTCCGGGGCCTCGATCCGTTCGACCTCGTGGCCGGCGGCGGCTTCGCCGGCGCGGCGCCCCCAGACGAGCGCCTCCAGCAGGCTGGTGGAGGCGAGCCGGTTGGCGCCGTGTACGCCGGTGCGGGCGCACTCGCCGACCGCGAACAGGCGGTCCAGCGACGCCCGACCCTCGGTATCCACGTCGATGCCGCCGCAGAGGAAGTGCTCGGCGGGCGCGACCGGGATGCCCTCGGCCGGGTCGACGCCCCGGGCCTCGCACTCGGCGTGGAGGTCCGGGAACTCGCCAGCGAAGTCCACCGGTCCGACGTCCAGGTACACCTCACCGGTCCGCTCCCGCTCGGCCTTCACGGCGCGGGCGACGACGTCCCGCGGCGCGAGTTCGGCGTCGTCGTGGTAGTCCGGCATGAAGCGTTCGCCCGCCGCGTTCCGCAGCAGCGCGCCCTCGCCGCGGACCGCCTCGCTGAGGAGGAAGGTGCCCTGGCCGTCCTCGCCGGCCCCGCCTTCGGCCTCCTCGCCGCGCGCCGCGGCTTCGCCGCTCCGCTCCGAGGCGCGTGGCGCCTCGCTCGCGAACGCGGTCGGGTGGAACTGTACGTACTCCATGTCCGCGATGTCCGCCCCCGCGAGGGCGGCCATCGCGACGCCGTCCCCGGTCGCCGTCGGCGGGTTGGTCGTCCGGCCGTAACAGGCGCCGACGCCGCCCGTCGCCAGCACCGTCGAGCCGGCGAAGCAGGGCGCCCACTCCCCGTCTCGTTCCAGCATCGCACCGTGGACCCGCCCCTCGTGGGTGACGAGTTCTAGTGCGGCTGTGTCCTCCAGCACCTCGACGCGGTCGTGGTCGGCGAGGTGATTCAGGAAGGGCGCGAGGATGTGCCGGCCGGTGGAGGCGTCGACGTGGAGGATGCGCGCCTCGCTGTGGGCGGCTTCCCGGCCGTACTCGGGCTCGTCACCGCCGTCGAAGTCGACGTCAAGCGTCTCGACGAAGACCTCCCGGACCGCCTCGTCGGCCTCGGAGACGAGGATGTCGACCGCCTCGGGGTCGGCGAGGCCGTCGCTGGCCTCCAGTATGTCGGATTTGAACGCGTCGGGGTCGCCGCGGGTGACTGCGACGCCGCCCTGGGCCCAGTAGGAGGTCGAATCCTCTGGCCGGCTGGCCTTCGTCGCGAGCGTCACGTCGGCGCCCGCTCGCGCGCCGGCCAGTGCCGCGGCACAGCCCGCGACGCCGCTGCCGACCACCAGGAGTTCGGTCTCTCGCTCCTCCATGTTAGACCTCCAGCATCCGCTCGAGGGCCAGCTCGGCGAGTCCCTTCTCCCTCGGGGCGACCTCGACGACGTTCCGCTCGTTCCCGTCGACCAGCTCCTCGAGCACCCACGTCAGGTAGTTGGGGTCGACCTGCCGCATCGCGTTGCAGTCCATGCAGGCGTCGCCGCACAGCGGCAGGACCTCCACCTCCGGGTGCCACCGCTGGAGGTGGTTCGTGAGGTGGATCTCGGTGCCGATGGCCCACGTCTCGCCGGGGTCGGCGTTCTCGACGGTCTCGCAGATGGTCGAGGTCGACCCGACGACGTCGGCGGCCTCGACGACCTCCCGGCGGCACTCGGGGTGGACGACGACGTTGGCGCCCTCGTGTTCGGCGCGGACCGCCTCGACGTGGCCCTCGGTGAACCGCTCGTGGACCTGGCAGTAGCCGTCCCAGAGGATCACGTCGGCGTCGGCCACCTCGTCGGCGTCCTTCGACTCGGGGTCCCAGGGGTCCCACTCGGCGGTCGAATCCGCCAGCCCGAGGCGGTGGGCGGTGTTCTCGCCGAGGTGCTTGTCCGGGAGGAAGAGCACCTTGTCGCCGCGCTCGAAGGCGTACTCGAAGGCGCGGTGGGCGTTCGAGGAGGTGCAGACCAGCCCGCCCTGCTCGGCGCAGAATGCCTTCAGGTCGGCGTAGCTGTTCATGTAGGTGATCGGGACGATATCGGTGTCGTCGTCGACCGCCGCGTTGAGTTCCGTCCAGGCGGCGTCGACCTGTAATGCCTCGGCCATCCCCGCCATCGGACAGGACGCCTCCATCGACGGCAGGACGACCGTCTGGTCGTCGTCGGTGATGATGTCCGCGGACTCGGCCATGAACGTCACGCCGCAGAAGACGACGTAATCGGCGTCCGCGTCGGCGGCCTCCTTCGAGAGCTGGTAGGAGTCGCCGACGAAGTCCGCGTGCTCGACGATCTCACGGCGCTGGTAGTTGTGGCCCAGGATGACCACGTCGTCGCCCAGAGCCTCGCGGGCCGCCTCGATACGCTCGGTACGGGCGGCTTCGTTCAATTCCCGATACTCCGGGGGTAACTGTTCCAGGTTGTCGTACTTGAAGAGGCTGAGGTCGGTCTCCAGGTCGACCGTTTCCATTTCGGGCATTGGTTGGGTACCTTGGGTTGGCCTAGCCAACGGACCCGACTATTGATAAAATTTTGTCTTCAATAAATCGGGACGGTGGGATATCTTCGATACAGTTGCCGATAGGGGGCGAAGCACCACTCGGAGAACGGCGCTGAGGGGAAAAGAACCGTCAGTCCCGGTAGACGACCTCGCCGTCGACGACCGTCATCGAGACGTCGATATCGGCGATAGCCTCGGGGTCGACTACCCACGGCGATTCCGCGAGCACGACGAGGTCGGCTCGCTTGCCCGGCTCGACGGTGCCGAAGCGGTCCTCGTCGTGGCCGGCGAAGGCGGCGCCGGACGTGTAGGCCCGCAGCGCCTCGGCCACCGACAGTCGCTGTCCCGATTCGGGCGCCGTGACGGTCTCCTGGACGCCGTAGAGGGGGTCCAGCGGCATGCAGTCGCTGCCGAACGCCAGCGGGACGTCGGCCGCCAGCACGTCCGCGAACCGGTTCGATGCCGCGGTCCGGTCCGCGCCGAGTCGCTGCTCGTAAAGTCCGTCCTCACGGGCCCACCGCAGGAAGTTCGGCTGCATCGACGCGACGGCGCCGGCGTCCTCGAACGCCGCGACGTCCGCCAGCAGTTCGGCATGCTCGATGCGGTGTCGCATCTCGGGGTCGTCCGGCAGGGCCGACAGGGCGACGTCGATGGCCTCGTCGCCGATCGCGTGGACGGCCAGCTGCAGGCCGAGGTCGTCCGCCCGCTCGGCGATAGCCGCCAGCTCCTCGGGATCGACCACCCACTCGCCGGTGCCCTCGCGGTCGGCGTACGGCTCCGAGAGCTTCGCGGTGCCGGCGCCGAGGGAGCCGTCGGTGAAGGTCTTCACCCCGCCGACCTCCACGTACTCGCCGCCGTGGTTCGTCGCCAGCCCCGTCTCCTCGACGGCGTCGAGATGGTCCGTCCAGTAGTAGAGCCGCACGCGGAGGTCCAGGTCGCCGTCGACGGCGAGGTCGCGGTACGCCGCCGGCGCGTCCGAGTGCCGGACCATGTCGTGAACGCCGGTGACGCCGAGTTCGTGGGCGCGGTCGCGAGCCGCCCGGACGAGCCGCCTGGTCTCCTCGCGGCCGGGCGCCGTCTCCATCCGCAGCAGTTCCGCGGCGTCCTCGGTCACGACGCCCGTCGGCTCGCCGTCCTCGCGCTGGACGCCATCTTCGGGGAGTTCGTCGGCGTAGCGGTCGAGGACGACCGAGTTGACCGACGCCGTGTGCAGGTCCTCGCGGAAGGCGACGACCGGGCGGGTCTCCGAGACGGAATCCAGTTCCTCGCGGGTGAGGTACTCGCCGGCGGGCCACGTCGACTCGTCGTAGCCGTAGCCGAGGATCCAGTCGTCCGCGGGGGCGTCCCGGAGCGCAGACAGTGCCGCCTCGCGGTCGGCCGCCGCCCCGAGGTCGGCGTGGACGACCCGCCGCCCGACGATCTCCATGTGGGTGTGCGCGTCGACGAAGCCGGGGAGGAGGACGCCGCCCTCGCAGTCGACGACGTCGGTGTCGACGCCCCGGAGGAACTCGATCTCGTAGGCCGAACCCACCCGGACGATCCGGCCGTCGCGGACGGCGACGGCCTCCTCCTGTTCGTCGGGCTCCCCGAGTGTGTGGACCTCGGCGTTCGTGAAGATGCGGGCCGCAGCGTCGGTCATACCGGACGGGCGGCCGCGACAGTATTCAATCCCGCCCTCGGCGGCCGTCACCGAGTGGGACCGAGGCCCTCGCCGGTCTGGATTCACCGCCCCCGGCTTCAGCCTCGACGTCGGTGGTGAGCAGTGGGCGCCCGAACCGGTCGTCTCCGATTCCTGGCATCTCCCCTTACTAGTCAGGTGTTCATTTGTTGCCCACTCGCCCACGAATTGTACCTGGAGTTCTACCATGCAAAACAGAAGAACCGTGCTGAAGGGCCTTGCGGGAGGTACAGTACTGCTGACAGCCGGCAGCGCCGCCGTGACCGGTGACAACCACGATTCGAACGGTGGGGGGAACGCGACCGAGGATTCGGAAGACGAGGCGAGCGGTCAAGAAGAGACAGGCGAACATGCGGAAGACCAGGCGCGGCTGCGCGTCGCGCACGGGTCGCCCGACGCGCCGGCAGTGGACGTTCTCGTCGACGGCGACGCGGTCGTCGAGGCTCTCGAGTTCCGCGGGGTCACCGACTACCTCGAGGTCCCGGCGGGCGAGTACACCGTCGAGGTGCAGCTCAGCGACGACGGCACGACCGTGTTCGGTCCGGTCGACGTCGAACTCGCCGCCGCGGACTACACCGCGGTCGCGCTCGGTGAGGCGACGTGTGACGACACCGAGTTCACCGTCTCGCTCTTCGAGGACACGAACGACGAGGACGTCGGCGACGACGAGGCCCGGGTGCGGGCGATCCACGCCTCGCCGGACGCGCCGGCCGTCGACGTGACCGTCGACGACGGGTCGCTCACGCTCTTCGAGGACCTCGAGTTCGGCGAGGCGAGCGACTACACCGTCGTTCCCGCCGGCAGCTACGAGGTGGAGGTACGCCCCGCCGACGGCTGCGAGACGGTCTTCGAGACGGACGTCTCGGTCGAAGGGGGCACCACGTACACGGTGTTCGCGGTCGGGTACGTCGACCCCGACAACGCGCCGACCGACGAGGCGTTCGGACTCGTCCCCACGGCCGACGCGACCGCGCAGTCCCACGACGAGGGCGGCGATTCCGAAGAGTAGGTGATCTTCCCGGTCGGCCCCGTCCAACCCCGAGACCCGCGACCGGCCTCGCGTCGGGACGGAAACCCTTAGTCGCGGGACCGCGAGTCGCCAGTATGGACGCCGAGGACCTCGCCGGACGGGTGCAGGACGGCGAGCTGCGCCTGCACGAACTCGAACAGCACGCCGACCCGGACGTCGCCGCCGAGGCCCGCCGCCTGCTCCTGACCGAGGAGACCGAGGCCGACCTCGACGCCGTCGGCGCCTACACCTTTGACGCCGCGGACGCCGAACCGAACGTCGAGAACATGCTCGGCGCCGCGCAGGTACCGATGGGCGTCGTCGGCCCGGTCCGCATCGACGGCGGGGCCGTCGACGGCGCGAAGTACCTCCCGCTGGCGACGACGGAGGGGGCGCTCGTCGCGTCGGTCAACCGCGGCTGTGCGGCCATCCGGGCCGCCGACGGCGCCACCGCGCGGGTGCTGAAGAACGCGATGACCCGCGCGCCGGTCTTCCGCGTCGCCGACGTCGGCGAGGCCAGCGAGGTCGCCTCGTGGGTCCGGGACAACGTCGGGACGCTGGCCGAGGCCGCCGAGTCGACGACGAATCACGGCGAGTTGCGCGACGTCACGCCGTACGTCGTCGGCGACAACGTCTTCCTCCGGTTCGCCTACGACACCAAGGACGCGATGGGGATGAACATGGCCACCATCGCGACGGAGGCCGCCTGCGACGTCGTGACCGACGAGACGCCGGCCGAACTGGTCGCGCTCTCCGGGAACCTCTGTTCCGACAAGAAGCCCGCGGCGGTCAACAGCGTCCAGGGCCGTGGCCGGACCGTCGCCGCGGACGTCGAGATTTCCCGGGACGTCGTCGAGAGCTACTTCAAGACGACGCCGGAGGCCATCGCGGAGGCCAACACCCGCAAGAACCACGTCGGCTCCGCGAAGGCCGGCTCGCTGGGGTTCAACGCCCACGCGGCGAACACGGTCGCGGCGGCGTTCCTCGCCACCGGCCAGGACATCGCCCAGGTCGTCGAGGGGAGCAACGCCATCACGACCGCCGACGTGAGGGACGGCGACCTCTACGCCAGCCTCACCATCGCGTCGCTGGAGGTCGGCACGGTCGGCGGCGGGACGAAGCTCCCGACGCAGGCGGAGTCGCTCGACGTGGTCGGCGTCCGCGGCGGCGGCGACCCCGCCGGCTCGAACGCCGACGCGCTCGCGGAGGTCATCTGCACTGCCGCGCTGGCCGGCGAGCTCTCCCTGCTCGGCGCGCTTGCCTCCGACCACCTCGCCTCCGCCCACGAGGAACTGGGGCGGTAGCCCCACCGGGAGTCACTCCTCGGTCTCGTCGGTCTCGTCGGTCCGTTCTGCGACCCGCTCGCTCGCGAGCAGCAGGAAGCCCGCCGCGAGCAGCGCCACCAGGGCGACGACGTAGAGGACGTCGCTGCCGACGTCGACGACGGCGAACAGCGCGACGGACGCGGCGAAGACGAGCCAGCCGGCGCCGGCACGGACCTCGCCGCCGCGGACGTGGACGCCCGCGGCGGCGACGAGCAGCAGCGCGCTCCCGCCGACGAACGCGGCGGTCGGCAGCCCGACGGCGACGTCGACGAGGAGCAGCGGCAGCAGCCCCGCGAGGACGAGCAGCCGGCTGTACTGCTTCGGGTCGCGGGCCACTTCAGAGCCTCCGGTAGACGCCGTCGGTGACGGTCACCTCGCCGGCGCGTTCGAGCTTCTCCAGGGTGCGCTCGACGTAGGACTCCGGGACGCCGGCGTCGGTCGCGTACGTAACGACGTCCTCGGCCGTCGGACGCTCCTGCTCGTCGAGGGCGTCGAGGACGACCTGCTTGCGGCTCCGCGAGCCCCCGC
The DNA here is from genome assembly GCF_013391105.1 of Natronomonas salina. NCBI lineage: Archaea > Methanobacteriati > Methanobacteriota > Halobacteria > Halobacteriales > Natronomonadaceae > Natronomonas > Natronomonas salina. Next base: position 3,255,362 of record NZ_CP058335.1, on the reverse strand, counting down.
TCTGGGTCGCCCGCTCGCCGGCCTCGGAGACCTCGTCGGCGTCCAGTCCGGAGGCCGAGAGGAACTCCTCGTCGCTGACGCCGACGCCCTCGAGGTCGATCTCGTCGGGGTCGACGAACTCGCCGTCGTCGGAGCGCCGCGCGAGCATCGAACTGCGGACGCGGGCGGCGGCGTCGGAGGTCTCCGTCTCCGCGAACTTCTTCAGCTTCTTGAACTGGTGACGTCGTCCACACCGGCGACACTGCGTCGTCTCCGGGCGGTTCTCGACGATCCAGAGGTTGTGGCACTCCTTGCAGCCGACGACCGAGTACATCTCAGGCCTCCCGCCGGAGCCGTCGGACGACGAACTCCGTGTCCATCGCGGCGAGGAACGGCCCGAGCCGCGGCCCCTGGTCCTCGTCGAGGAACAGCCGGTAGCCGGCCCCGAAGAGGTCGCCGACCTCGACGTCTGCGGCCTTCGCCGTCTCGTATATCTCGCCCTGCAGCGTCTCGTCGTCCGGGTCCTCCGCCTCGACGAAGTCCGCGAGGTCCTCCAGCGCTGCGGCCACCTCGGGGTCGAACTCCACGGCGGGCAGCTCCTCGGCCAGCCGGTAGTTGAACTCGTTGTCCGTGCGGACCGCCCAGGCGCGGGCCTTCTCGATCCTGGCGAGGGCGGCGTCGATCTGCGCGTCGTCGGCGTCCTCCGGGAGGTGGCCGGAGCGGCGGGCCATCGTGACCCGGAGGTCGCGGTCGTCGGTCATCCCGAGGACGGCCGCGAAGGTGTAGGGGATGCGGACCGGCGGTTCGTCGGCGACCTCGTCGACGACCATCGGGTAGGCGCGCTCCGCGCGGCGCTGCTCGTCCTCGTCGGCCTCGACTTCGCCGTAGTAGACCCGCTCGAACCGGTCGAAGTCGTCGACGAGGCGGTCGATGCTGCCGACGTCGAAGTCCCGCTGCTTCTTGGGGTTCTTCGTGAAGAAGTAGCGCAGCACCTCGACCTCGAGGAGCTCGAGGACCTCCTCGACGGTGATGACGTTGCCCGCCGACGAGGAGAGGGCGTCGCCGTTGAGCGTGAACCACTCGTAGACCATCGGCACCGGCGGCTCGAAGTCGAAGACCTCGCGGGCGACCCGCTCGCCGGAGGGCCAGGAGCCCTCGGCGTGGTCCTTGCCGAACGGCTCGAAGTCGACGCCGAGGGTCAGCCACTGGGCGGGCCACTCGAAGCGCCAGGGGAGCTTCCCCTCCTGGAACGTCGCGGTGCCCTCGTGGCCGCAGCCCTCGATGGTGTCGTCGCCCGCGTCGACGTCCTCGCAGACGTACTCGACCGCCTCGCCGGCGAGGTCGATGGCGGTGATGGTCTCGGTGAGGTTGCCGCACTCCCTGCAGCGCGCGAAGAAGGGGACGTAGTCGTCGTCGACCTTGTCCTGGAAGTCACTCAGGACGTCGCGGGCGGTCTCGCGGTTCTCGAGGACGTGCCGGACGGCGTCGTCGAACTCGCCGGACTCGTAGAGGTCGGTGTTCGAGACGACGTCGATGGGGACCCCGACGGCGTCGGCCGCCCGACTGAGCAGTTCCGTGAAGTGGTCGCCGTAGGAGTCACAGCAGCCGAAGGGGTCCGGGATGTCCGTGTAGGGGCGCCCGAGGTTCCGGCCCAGGGCGCCGGCGTCGACCTCGCCGAGGCCGACGACGTTCCACTCGAGGTCCGCGAGCTTCCGCGGGAGCTTCCGGAGGCGGTCCCTGTCGTCCGTGGTGAACACCTGCCGGACCTCGTGGCCGCGGTCGCGCAGCGCCTCGGCGACGAAGTACCCCCGCATGATCTCGTTGAAGTGCCCGAGGTGGGGGACGCCGGAGGGCGAGACGCCGCCCTTGATCACGATGGGCTCGTCGGGCTCTCGACTCGCGGGTCGTCCGTCCCCGCTCGTCCCTTCCGTCGCCTCACCCCGTTCGGCGACGCGTGCCTCTACCTCGTCCGCGGCGGCGTCGGCCCAGAACGGCCGGTGCTCGCCGGTACCGAGGTCGTAGAGGCCGTCAGTCATCGGGGACGACCTCGGTGCCGTCGAACGCGCCTTCGACGGCGGCGACGATCCGCTCGGGGTCGGTGCCGTCGAGGACGACCGCGCGGAGCCCCGACCGCTCGATGATCTTCGTCGCCAGCAGGTCGACCGGGGCGTTCGAGCCGGCGGTGGTCTCGATGGAGGAGATGACGTCGACCAGTTCGCTGGCGGAGAGGGTGTCGAACCGCTCGGCGTCGTCGTCGACGTTCGGGTCCGCGGAGAAGACCCCGGGAACGCTCGTGGCGTACACGAGAAGGTCCGCCTGGACCATCTCGGCGAGCATCGCGGAGACGGCGTCGGTGGTGTGGCCGGGGACGGTCCCGCCCATGACGGCGACCTCGCCGCGGCGGAGCGACGCGCGGGCGGCCTCGTGGGTCTCGGCGGGCTCCGGGGTCGCCGAGCTCTCGAGGGCGGTGACGAGGAGACGAGCGTTCAGCCGCGTCACGTCGATGCCGAGGGCGTCGAGGTCGTACTCGGTGGCGCCCAGGTCCCGCGCCGTGCCGATGTACTGCCGGGCGACGTCGCCGCCGCCGACGACGACGGCGACCTCGTGGCCGTCGGCGACCAGTTCGTCGATGGCGGCCGCGTGTTGCTCGACCCGGTCGGCGGCGAGGTCCGGTGCGAGGACGCTCCCGCCGATAGAAACGACTACTCTCATTGCGTCCAGGTTGCCGGGTTCCGCTCTTAAGGGTTGTCAAGACCGCCGACACCTACAAGCGCCCTCGGACGAAGGAACGGGTATGTACGCGTTCGCGGTCCTCGGGGACGGCGCCGAGGACGCACTCGAGCGGCTGCTCCCCGAACTCGACGGCCGGGTCGGGACGGTTCGCGTGGGAGCCCGGAGCACCGACGGCGGCGTGGCTGCGGTGCACGGAGACACCGAGTACGTCCTCGACGACGGCTGGCGGGCCTCCGGCGACGGCCTCACCCTCGGAGAGACCCTCGACAGGCTGGCGCCGAACCACGACTACGCCGCAGTGATCGGCACCGCGGATGGGGACCTCCCCGCAATCGTCGTCGACGGCCACCCGGACGACCAGGCGGAGCCCCTCGTGGCGGTCGACGACGCGGCGGACCTCGATGCGGATGCCGTGGTCGACACGATCCGTGCGACGGAACCACACGAGACTCTCGAGTCTCTCGTCGCCGACATCAAGCGGTCCTCGAAGGCCGACTACGCCGGCGCCATCGCCACGTTCACCGGCCGCGTCCGCGCGAAGGAGGACGCCGACGACGAGCGGACCCGCTTCCTGGAGTTCGAGAAGTACGAGGGCGTCGCCGAAGAACGGATGCGGACCATCGAGTCGGAACTCGAGGAACGGGACGGCATCCTCGACGTGCGCCTACACCACCGTACGGGGCGCATACCGGACGGCGAGGACATCGTGTTCGTCGTCGTGCTCGCCGGCCACCGCAGGGAAGCGTTCCGGGCTGTGGAGGACGGTATCGACCGTCTGAAGGACGAGGTGCCCCTCTTCAAGAAGGAGGTGACGGAGGGGGACACCTTCTGGGTCCACGAGCGCGAGGAGGCGCGCGGCGGCAGCGAGTGAAGGTCCGAACCGGCAATATATTCCTGCAGAAACCGGTGCCTGTCGCATTGGAAGGGTAGAACATCCGCTCTTTATCTATGTCCTACTCTCGCGGAACGGATGGATTAGAACGCTTCGTAAAAGGTCTCGAGGACTCTGCGTCGTTCGTGAAAGGTGCCTTTTCCGACGATTTAACCCGAATTGTTGCAAAGCAGCCCTAATATTCCCTCCTTTATATACTCATCCGGGGGGAAGGAGCGGTCGAGGTGTCAGAGATGAGCGCAACAACGGAACCCGCCACGGAAAGCAAGGAATCGCGTCTCCGGAACTACCTGCGTCAGCGCGCCGAGGACGGCGAGGTGTACATCAAGAGCAAGTTCATCGCCGACGACGTCGGCCTCTCGCCGAAGGAGATCGGCGCGCTGATGGTCAAGCTCTGCGATTCCGCCCACGAACTCGAGATCGAGAAGTGGTCGTACACCTCCGCGACCACGTGGCGCGTCTCCCGCCCGTAACACGGGTCCCGACTGACACCGGTGTCAGCTGTCCGGCCTCCCGCAGTACCGTCCTCCGACAGGGGATTTATCCCCGTCAATCCCGTTCTCGCAACTGATGACCACCGTCGAACCGGTGTCGGGCCTCGACGGTCCGCCGCCGGAGTCGCTCCGGCCGGCCTTCCGCGTCACCGAGATAGCGGAGGACGACGGCACGCTCGTCTACTACGGCCGTCCACAGACCGAGTACCGGCGACTCGAGCAGCAACTGTGGCCCCTCTTCCGGGAGTACGGCTACGAGGTGCGCCTCGACGTCGTCTCGGACTCCGAACCCGACCCCATCACCGGGGTCGCGGTGAGCGAACAGCGGCAGGCCCTCGTCGCCGAGCCCCGCAGCGTCGGCGTCGACGGCGTCCCCTGGACGAACATCGTGATGCTGCTGGCGACCATCGTGACGACGCTGTACGCCGGGACGATCTGGTACTACGAGCAGCCCATCGAGGGGCCGCTCGACCTCCTGGCGGGCTGGCCGTTCGCCGCGGCGGTCCTCGGCGTCCTCGGCGTCCACGAACTGGGCCACTACGTCCTCTCGCGGTACCACGACGTCCAGGCGAGCCTCCCGTACTTCATCCCCGTGCCGACGTTCATCGGGACCTTCGGCGCCGTCATCAAGATGAAGGGCCGCATCCCGAACCGGAAGGCGCTGTTCGACATCGGCGTCGCGGGGCCGCTCGCCGGCCTGGTCGCCGCGGTCGTCGTCGCCGTCGTCGGCCTCCACCTGGACCCGATCACGGTCCCCGAGCGGGTGCTGACCGACGAGAGCGCCATCGAACTCGAACTGGGCTACCCGCCGCTGCTGGAGTTCATCGCGTGGGCCACGGGCGAAAAGCTCCGGTACGCCGACCCGACCCTGGCGGCCAACCCCGTCATCTTCGGCGCCTGGGTCGGCCTGTTCGTCACGTTCCTCAACCTCATCCCCGTCGGCCAGCTCGACGGCGGCCACATCGTCCGGGCGATGTTCGGCGAGCGCTCCGAGACCGTCGCGGCGCTCGTCCCCGCCGGCCTCTTCGGCCTCGCCGGCTACCTCTACCTGTTCACCGACGTCAGCCCGAACGCCCCGTTCCTCTGGACGTTCTGGGGACTCATCGCGCTCGGGCTGGCATACGTCGGCCCGACGACGCCGGTCTTCGACGAACCGCTCGACCGCAAGCGGATGGCGATCGGCGCGCTCACGTTCGTCCTCGGCCTCCTCTGTTTCACGCCGGTCCCCATCGAACTCGTCAGTGGGTGAACCCCCGGTCCTCCAGGGGTTCACCGTCCATCGTCACGCCATCGTCGGTCACCGTCCCGATCCTGCTGATCTGGACCGGCGTCTCGTCCATCGCGCGTTCGACGTCCGTCTCGGGGACCGTGAACACTAACTCGAAGTCCTCGCCGAAGTGGAGGCCGAGCTCCCGACGCTGGGCGTTGTCGTCCACCACAACGCCCACAGATGGGTCGACCGGGACGGCGTCGTACTTGACGGCGAACCCGCAGTCGCTGGACTCCGCGAGCTGGTGGAGCGACCGGGCGAGCCCGTCGCTCGAGTCCATCATCGCCGTGGCGTAGGGGGCCAGGACCCGTCCCGTCTCGACGCGCGGCTCGAACCGGAAGAGGTCGTTGGCCCGCTCGGCCTCGCCGTCCTCGAACAGTCGGACCGCGGCACCGCTGCGTCCGAACGTGCCGGACACGCAGACGGCGTCGCCGGGCGACGCACCGGACCGCAGCACCGGGTCGTCGGTCCGCCCGACGGCGGTCGTCGCGACGGTGAACTCGTCGTGGCCGTCCAGGTCGCCGCCGACGTACTCGGCGTCGACCGCCTCGCAGACGTCCGTACAGCCGCGGAGGAACCCCTCGAGTTCGTCGTCGCGGAATTCGGGGGCGCCGTAGGCGGCGACGGCCGCCCGCGCGTCGGCGCCCATCGCCGCGACGTCGGAGAGGGAGGCCGCGACCGCGCGCCACCCGGCGGTGTAGCGGGTCGTTCCCCCGGGGAAGTCGGTCGACTCGTGGAGCATGTCCGTCGTCACGACGAGGTCGTCGACGACCGCGCAGTCGTCGCCCGCGGCCTCGACGTGCCCGCCCACGAGCGAGAGCGCCGCCCGTTCGTCCATACGCGGGGCCACGCCACGCGTCGTCAAAGGGCCATCGGTGCGTTGAAGCGGCCGACGGTCGACCCCTCGAGTATGGACCTCGACGCCCGGGCGACCGCGGCCGGCTTCGTCGGTGCGATCGTGGTGCTCGCGATTCTCGCGGTGCTCGTCGGGGTGGAGAAACTGGTCGACGCGCTGTCGATGGCCGACCCCGCCACCGTCGCCGCCGTCGTGGGCATGGCCGTCGTCTGGCTGACGGCCTGGGCCTTCGCGCTGCGGGCCGTCCTCCGCGCCCTCGACGCGTCGATCTCCCGGCTCTCCGTGATCGCGGTCTACGCCGGCGCACTGTTCGCCAACAACGTCACGCCGTTCGGCCAGGCCGGCGGCGAACCGATCAGCGCGCTGCTCATCTCCGAGGCCGCCGGCACCGAGTACGAGACCGCGCTCGCGGCCATCGCCAGCGCGGACTCGCTGAACTTCGTCCCGTCGACGGGACTGGCGCTGGTCGGCGTCACCTACTTCTCTGTGGCCGCGGCCGCGGGTGACCGACTCCAGTACGCGACCGTCGCCGTCGTCGCGATGGCGGTCGCACTCCCCGTCGTCGGTTACCTGGCCTGGACGAACCGCACCCGGCTGGAACGCGCCGTCGACGGGGCGATCACGCCGCTGGCCCAGACCGTCGGGCGGCGCGTCCCCCGACTCGAGGCGCCGAGCGAGGGCGCCGTCGCGGCCCGCATCGACGGCTTCTTCCGCGCCATCGAGGCCGTCGCCACCGACCGGTGGACGGTGCTGATCGCCTTCGGCTTCTCGACCATCGGGTGGGCCGCCCAGGCCGTCGCGCTGTGGCTGTCGCTGCAGGCGGTCGGCGTCGCGGCGCCGTTCGCGGCCGTCCTCGTGGCCGTCCCGGTCGGCGCCATCGCCGGCGTCACGCCGCTGCCGGGCGGGCTCGGCGGCGTCGAGGCGACGCTGGTCGCGCTCCTCGTCCCGCTGGCCGGCGTCAGTGCCGCGACGGCCGCGGCGGCGGTCGTCCTCCACCGCGGGGCCATCTACTGGCTCCCGACGCTCGTCGGCGGCGGCGTCGCCTCGGCGCTCGGCGCCGGCCGCGTGTGAGCGCGTCACGCCCGTTCCGGGGGAGACCAACAGCGTTAAACGCCGGCGTGGGGAATCGGGACGTAATGACGACGCTATTCGACGTGCCCGCCGAGGACCTCATCGAGGCGGTCGCCGAGGAGATCGCGGACGAGCTTGACGAGCCCGAGTGGGTCGCCTTCGCGAAGACCGGCAAGGGGCGGGAACTGCCGCCCGAGCAGGAGGACTTCTGGGCGCGACGCTCCGCCAGCCTGCTCCGGAAGGTCGCCGTCGACGGCCCCGTCGGCGTCCAGCGACTCAAGACGGCCTACGGCGACTCGGAGAACGGCACGACCCGATACCGGGTCCGTCCCCCGAACCAGAAGGACGGCTCCGGCAACGTGATCCGGACGGCCCTCCAGCAGCTCGAGGAGGCCGGCTACGTCGAGACGAACAAGGGTCGCGGCCGAACCGTCACCGGCGAGGGCCGCGCCCTCCTGGACGAGACCGCCGAGGAGCTCATCGAGGAGCTCGACCGCCCCGAACTCGAGCGGTACGCGTAGGACCGCCGTTCTCACCTCTCTCGTTCGCACCGCCCAGCAGCGGCGCTATCGGACGGGTGGGTCTTCTGGGCCCGGACGGTGGGCCGTCAGCGAGAAGTGGAATCCAGTTCGACGAGCGAGAGCTCCCCGGATGACTCGACGAGTGAGATGAGTTCGTCGGTGTCGATGGGCTTGGTGAGGTAGGCGTCGACGCCGAGGTCCGACGGGACGACGGAGTCGGGGTCGCGCATCGACCCGGTGAGCACGACCGTGAAGACGTCGACGGTGTCGGCCTCCCCGTTGAGCCGGTCGACGATCTCGTCGCCGGTCCCCTTCGGGAGGTGCCAGTCGAGGAAGACGACGTCGGGGGACGGTTCCTCGGCGTAGTCGCCGCGCTGATGGACGAAGTCGAGGGCCGCGTCGATGGTCGAGACGTGGTGGATGGGGTTGGTGATGTCGACCTCAGAGAGGTGCTCCTGGAAGAGGCGGGCGTCGCCCGGGTTGTCCTCGACGACGAGGAGCTGGGCCTCGGCTCCACCTTTCTCGATCTGACGCCTCATTACCTTCCATATTAGGACGCCACTTTAAGTGTCTTTCCTATAGGTTCGTTGAAGTGTTCCCGGATTCTACTTCGTCCCCCGCCGACGGAAAGTGAGACGAACGACGCCGGTGATCCGTCCGGTCCTGGACGGTACTGCGCGCGCTCCACGGGGTCGCCGCCCGGAGCGGTCGTCCGTAACGATTTTTCAGGCGCGGCCGTAATGGAGGGGTATGAGTGGCGAACCTACGGACGAGGAACTCGACGAGCTTCGACAGAAGAAGATGGAGCAGCTGAAGGAACAGCAGGGCGGCGAGGGCCAGTCGGAGGCCGCCGAGGCCCAGCGCCAGCAGGCCGAGGCCCAGAAGAAGGCGATGCTGCGGAAGGCGCTCACGGACGGGGCCCGCCAGCGGCTCAACAGCGTCCAGATGTCGAAACCGGAGTTCGGCGAGAAGGTCGAACAGCAGATCGTGGCGCTGGCCCAGAGTGGCCGGCTGCAGGGGAAGATCGACGAGGAGAAGATGAAGGAACTCCTCCAGGAGATGAAACCCGACTCCCAGAGCTTCGACATCAAGCGCCGATAGATGGAGTGCGGACTGCTGTTCAGCGGGGGGAAGGACTCGTCGCTGGCCGCCCTGTTGCTCGAGGAGTTCTACGACGTGACGCTCGTCACCGCCCACGTCGGCGTGACCGACGACTGGGAGCACGCGCGCGAGGCGGCCGAGTCCCTCGGCTTCGCCTTCGAGGCGATCGAACTCGACGGCGACGTCGCCGACGAGGCCGTCGAGGTGATGCGCGAAGACGGTTTCCCGCGGGCGGGCATCCAGCAGGTCCACGAGGCGGCCCTGGAGGCCGTCGCCGCGGACTACGACGTCGTCGCCGACGGCACTCGCCGGGACGACCGGGTGCCGACGGTCTCGCGGGCGGTCGCCCAGAGCCTTGAGGACCGCCACGGCGTCGACTACGTCGCGCCGCTGTCGGGGTTCGGCCGCGGCGCGGTCGACCGACTCGTCGAGGAGAACCTGGTCGTCGAGTCGGGGCCCAGCGAGGCGATCCCGAAGGGCGACTACGAGACCGAACTCAGGGCGCGCATCCGCCAGCGGTGGGGCGAGTCGGTCGTCGACGAGGTGTTCCCGGACCACGAGCAGACGCGGGTCGTCGGCCGCGCCGGTCCCGACGCCTGACCGGGATTCGGTCACCGCCGGTCGCCGGGGACAGGCGCACACCTTTTTGCCGTGCCGTGTCGTACCATGCTCCATGAAGTTCGTCATCGTGGGTTACGGTCGCGTCGGGATGCGGACCGCGAACATCCTCACGACGGAGGGCCACGAGGTGGTCATCGTCGATGTCGACCCGGAGAAGGCCCAGCGGGCGCGGGACGCCGACCTCGAGACCGTCGAGGGCGACGGCGCCGACGAGCGAGTCCTCGAACAGGCGGGCCTGGACGACGCCGACGCGCTGGCGGCGCTGACCGCCGACCTCAACGTCAACTTCACGGCCTGCATGATCGCCAACGGCCACGGCTGCCGGACGGTGCTCCGCATCGACGAGGACTACCGCCAGGAGATCTACGAGAAGTACGCGGCCGACGTCGACGAGGTCGTCTACCCCGAGCGGATGGGCGCGGCCGGCGCCAAGACCGCGCTGCTGGGCGGCGACCTGAACGTGCTTGGCGACCTCACGGAGTACCTCACGGCGACGAGTATCGACATCCCGTCGGGGTCGCCGGTGGTCGGCCAGCGCGTCGTCGAGCTGGAGCTGCCGGGCGACGCGCGCGTGTACGCCCACGGCCGCAGCAAGGAGCCGATGACCATCCCGATGCCGCAGACCGAGATCGAGGCCGGCGACCGCGTGGCGCTGATCGCCGAACAGACGTCGCTCGAGGACGTCCGGACGATGCTGACCGGATAGCGCGGCGGGGGAGCCCGTTCCCGCCGCTCCGTGCGTGAAAAGCCTGGGCGCGCGATGGGGAGGATGGGGAAATTTGAGGCCGTCGATGCGCGCCCACCGATAGAGAGGGTCCACCATCACATAAATCCGCGTCAGACGGACGTGTGACCGACGGCGCGCGCCGCCGTTCGTCGCCGGACGCGACCCGTTCGTGACTCCTCTGGTAACCGCATCCGTTTGCCCGGAACGGCGTCCGCAAGCCGTGACGGTTGCTGGAAAGCGACATACGGCTCGGGTTCCACCCTCGCGTATGGCGACTGTCGAAGCCGTCGGCCGCGGGTTCGCCCTCGACGCCGGCGAGGTGACCGGCGCGATCGGGGACTCCATCACGGTGCTCCCGCTGGTCGTCGCGCTCGGTTTACTGACGCCAGCGTCGCTGCCGCACGTCCTGCTCGGATTCGCCGTCTTCCAGGTCGTCTGGGGCGTCGCCTACGGCCTGCCGCTGTCGGTGGAGCCGATGAAGGCCCTGGCCGGCCTGGCCATCGCCGGCGCGATCGGGTACGGCGACCTCGTCGCGGCGGGACTGCTCGCGGGCGTCCTGTTGCTGGTCGCCGGCCGCGTCGGCGCCCTCTCCGAGATTGCCAGCCTGGTCGGCGAGCCGGTCGTCCGCGGCGTCCAGTTCGCGGTCGCCTGCCTGCTGGTCGTCGCCGCGGTCGACCTCGTCGTCGCCGCGCCGGGCGTCGCCGCCGCCGGGGTCGGCCTCGCCGCCGCCGTCGCCGTCGTCTCGCGCCGCGCCGTCGCGCTCGTCGTGCTCGCCGTCGGCGCGGCGTGGGCGGGGGTCGCCACGGGCGTCCCGACGCCGACGCTGCCGGCGCTCGCACTCTTCTCCAGCGGCGGTCCCACCGTCTCGCTCGGCGCCGCCGAGGGGCTGGCGGCCCAGCTGGCGATGACGGTCGGCAACGCCGCCGTCGCGACGTCGCTGCTGCTCTCTGACCTCTACGACGCCGACGTCTCGCCGGACCGCCTCGCCGAGAGCATGGGCGCGATGAACCTCGCGGCGGTGCCGCTGGGGGCGCTGCCGATGTGCCACGGCTCCGGCGGCCTCGCGGGCAAGCACGCCTTCGGCGCCCGGTCGGCGACCGCGAACCTGCTGGCCGGCTGCCTCTACGCAGGCCTCGCGCTCGCCGCCGGCCTGCTCGTGGCGTTCCCGGTGGCGCTGCTCGGCGTGCTGCTTGTCGTCGTCGCGGCCTCGCTGGCGCGGGTCGCGCTGTCCTCGACGGGTCGGCCGTGGCTCGTCGTCGCGATCGGCGGGCTCGCGGTGGCGACGAACGTCGGCGTCGCCTTCGTCGCCGGCGCGGCCTACTGGCACCTGCGCGGGTGACTCCCGCGCGCTTTAGTGCGTCGGCGGCCTGCCTCCCGGTATGTCGTGGGCCGAACTCTTCGAGCGGGCGGCCGAGTACGAGGTGTCGACCGAGGACGTGACCGCGGCCCTGGGAGCGCGCCGCGATGGATAGCGACCGCGAGGTCGACCACGGTCGGATCGTCGCGGACGCTGACGTCCTCGCCGCGGACCTGCTGGTCGGCGGCGCGGCGCGGGACGCCCTCGACCACGTCCGGCGACACTCCTGGCTCGACTTGGTCGCGACCGGGCCGCTGCTCGACGACGCCGAGGCGGTCGTCGCGGACCTTGCCGGGGCCGACCTGGCGGACGACTGGCGAGCGCGGTTCGACGAGGTCGCCGTCGTGGTCGACCAGCCGGAGGGCGACCACCCCGCGCTCGCGGCGGCCTACCGGGGCGGGGCCGCCCACGTCGTCTCGATGGACGAGCGCCTGCAGAGCCCGGCGGCCGGGGCGAACCTCCGGGGCGCGATGGACGTCAGCGTTCGCTCGCCGGACGCCTTCGCGACCGTCTTCGACCCCGCCGGCTTCTACGAACTCCTGTTCGACGACGAGTACCCCGGGCCGGACCGCGACCCGCGAGCGTGACGGCCGCCGCCTCGGCGGTCGGGCGTGTTGCGGTCCACGGCCCTCGAGATCACACCCGCGCGAGCACCCACAGCGCGGCGGCCCCGCCGAAGAGGATGACGAACCAGTAGCTCGTCAGCCGGTAGACGGTGGTGACCGCCAGCGCCTGGTCGCCCGAGAACGCCAGCAGCGCGGTCAGTAGCGCCACGAGCGTCCCCTCGATGGCGGCCAGCCCGCCGGGCAGCGGCGTCGACCCCGCGATGACCGCGATGGGGACGAGGAAACAGACCAGCAGCAGCGGCACCTCGAGGCCGAGGGCAAGCCCCGAGAAGTACAGCGGCAACGCGAACAGCACCCAGCCGACGTAGGCGTACCCGACGGCGACCAGGAGCGCCCGCGGGGACTCCCGGATGACCTCCAGGGACTCGTAGAGGTGGCCGATGCGCCGGTCGACGGTCTGGGCGTCGTAGCGCTTCGTCCGGCTCGTCAGCGAGCCCACGCCCCGGACGATACCCCGGCGGACGGTCCGGCGGTACCGCCAGGCGAGGACGATGGCGGCCGGCATCACGACCGCGAAGGCCACGAGCAGGTACGCGAACACCTCGAGGCCGTCGGGCAGGTCGGCCTGCCACGTCAGGTACCCCAGGCCGACCAGGCCGACGTTGAGGAAGGGGAGCATCCGGAGGATGTCGGCGATGACGACGCTCGCGAGGCTCTCCTCGAAGTCGGCCTCGGTGTCCCGCGAGAGGATGAACGCGATGAACGGCTCGCCGCCGGCCTGCCCCATCGGGGTGACGTAGTTCGCGAACGTCGCCGCGAAGAACGTCACCACGAGCTTCGGGTAGGGGACCCGGACGCCGACCGCCGAGAGGACGATCTGCCAGGTCTTCCCCCAGGCGAACAGACAGAGGACGGTCGAGACGAGTGCGGCGAGGACCCACCACGGGTCGGCCATCCGGAGTCGGGTGAGAGTGGCCTCCCAGCCGACGACCGCGCCCAGCAGGTAGATGAGCACGACGGCGACGGCGAACCCGAGTGCGATCTTCAGGGCCGTCCGGCGGTCGAACATCCAGCCCGCGGCGCCCCTGCCGGCGTCTGTCACGGTCGCACCCACTCGGGGACCGGTGTAGTCGTTTGGGGAAACGACCGCGTGTCGAGCGGAGCGGTCGAGTGTGCCGCCCGCTCAGGCACCGATCTTCGTCACCTGGTACCACTCGCCCTCCCAGGTGAGGTAGTACTCGAGGAACGACTTCACGGTGAGGGCGCCGTGGCCGAAGTACACCAGCGGCACCAGGCAGATGGCCCACGTGGGCCGGCCGACGTGGCCGTCCAGGTAGTCGCGGATCCAGACCGACCCGACGACCGAGAGGACGCAGGCGTAGGGGACCAGGAACGCCGACTGGACGTCGAGCAGGAGCAGCAGCGGGACCTGCGACATGAACACGAGCAGGAACGCGCCGGCGACGAGCGCGCCGGCGGCCCGGCCGATCGAGAGGACGTCGCCGGGGCCGACCTCGCCGTTGAGTGCCTCCTCGATCCGCGAGTGGAACACCTGGACGTGGCCGATGCGCCAGCGCTTGCGCTGCCCCCAGAGGTCCCGGACCGTGTGCGGGGCCTCCATCGTGTTCGCACAGCTGCGGTCGCGGGTCACCGTCAGGTCCCCGCGGTAGCACTTGTGGGAGAAGTCGATGTCCTCGGTGAGCTTGTCGTCGTAGCCGCCGACGGACTCGAAGGCCTCGCGGGTGAACGCCGTCGAGGAGCTCTGGCAGTGCGTGAAGCCGAACAGCTCGCCGGCCGCGTAGCCCGTCTGGACGACGAGCCGCTCGCAGTACGCCAGCGTCTCGACGACGCCGGTCGGCCGCGGGATGCGGCGACCCTGGAAGACGTCTGTGCCGCCGAGGAGCTCCTCCATGGCGACGGCCAGGAACGGCGCGGAGACGCGCTCGTCGGCGTCGAAGACAGCGAAGTAGTCCGCCTCGGAGCGCTCGACGGCGTAGTTGATGGCCTTGGCCTTCGACCCCGGGTCACCGTTGACGAGGCAGGTGACGTCGTCGTGCCGCTCGGCCAGGGTCTCCGCGACGGCCGTCGTCTCCGGGTCGTCGGGTTCGACGACGACGGTCACCGACACGGGGCCGTAGTCGCTGTCGAGCAGGCTCTCGACGCAGATGTCGACGACGCCGGCGTCGCGGTACGCTGGCACGAGCGCGTTCATCGTCAGGCCGTCGGTGATGCCGCGGTCGCCGCCGTCGCGCCAGACGTCCCAGACGACGTAGACGCCCGTGACGACGACGAAGGCGGTGAAGACGCCGACGGTCACCTGTCCCTCGAAGAACGAGTAGTGGACGGACAGGGATTCGATAGTCACCGTGTAGATCTCCATCCCGGAGATCACACCGAACATCAGCAGGCTACTGATGCCGAAGACGGTCCCCACGAACTCGGTGATGCGCAGGGGGGAGGGCGACATGGTATTCATAAGTTAACGGTCCAGTAATCAACGTTACGTATTTCGCGACTGAGTTTGTCGCCAGTGTTTTATATATCGTGTGGTATCGGGTCGGTCACGACCGCCCCTGGTACCACTCCGCGAACTTCGCGAGCGCGCGACCGCGGTGGGAGATGGCGTTCTTCTCGGCGGCGCTCATCTCGGCGAAGGTCCGGCCGTCGTGCTCGAAGATGGGGTCGTAGCCGAACCCGCCGTCACCCCGTGGCTCGACGATGGTTCCCGGGACGGCCCCCGTGAACAGCTTCACCGGGGCCACGCGCGCGTCTTCGGCGCCGTCGCCGCCGGCGACCGTCTCGTCGGTCGTCGCGGTCGCGCGATCCTCGGCCGCGAGGTCCTGGCCCCGCCGCTCGCCGGTGTCGACCGGCTCGGGGGAGGCCTCGAAGGGGTCGCCGTCGCAGTAGGCGATGACGCAGCGGAACTGCGCGCCGGTGGCGTCTTCGCGGCGGGCCAGGCGGCCGACCCGCTCGACGCCGAGGGTGTCCTCGACGTACGCCGAGTACGGCCCCGGGAAGCCGTCGAACCCCTCGAGGTAGAGGCCGGCGTCGTCGACGACGACCGGTTCGCCGGCGTAGTCGTAGGCCTTCCGGGCGCCGTAGGCGGCGACGGCCTCCAGGGAGTCGGCCTGGATCTCCGGGTAGTCGTAGTCGAGTGCGGCCACCTCCTCGAGGTATTCCTCGGCCTCCCGGACCTTCCCTTCGTTCGTCGTCACGTACCTGAGCATGCGCGGCGGTAGCCGCGCCGGCGGAAAAGTCCCTCCGGTAGCGCCTCGAGTCGACCCGGAAACTTATGCGCGTGTGAACGTTACACACGGACGATGACCGACGCGGACGCCGACGAGATCCGGGACGTGCTGCTGGAGCACTCGGACCACCAGGCGGTCCGGAACGTCTTCGGGGCGCACACCGACCGTGGGTCCGCGACGCTCGCCGACTACGTCGAGACGATGCGGACGACGGAGGGGGCCGTCGCCCTGGTTGCCAGCGAGGGCGCCGGCGAGATCTACGCCCGCTGGGACGGCCGCGGCGGCCGCTTCGAGCACATCACCATCTGGCCGCCGTGGACCATCGGCGGCTACGAACACACCGACAGCGGCGGCCTCGTGGCGTTCCTCGAGGAGAAGGACGAGGTGCGGCCGACGCTCCACGACTACACGCCGTTCGCCGACCAGCAGGTGCTGTCGGGGCTCTCCCACCGCCTGTGGCCCTGACCGCAGGCCGCTCCCTCAGACGCTCCGCTCGAGGACGAGGCCGCTGGCACCGACCGCGAGGTCCGGCGTCCCGGTCGCGACGGCGGTGAGGTTCTCGCCGGTCGGTGTGTCGTTCTGCTGCCAGTCGCCGCCCGACAGCTCGAAGACCGTCCCGCCGCCGCCGACGGTGTAGCCCTCGCCGGCCTCGGTCTCGACGTCCTGCAGGTCCGCATCGCCGAGGCTTTCGGCGGTCCACTGGCTGCCGTCGTAGGTCAGCACCGTCGCGTTCCCGCCGCTGACGCTGACGTCGTCTCCGGCGTCGCTGTCGAGGCCGTAGAGGCTCACGTCGGCGTCCTCGACGCCGATCGGGTCCCAGGTGACGCCGTCGGTGGTCTCGAAGACGCGGCCGTTCGAGTCGACGACGTGGCCCGAACAGCGGTCGTTGAAGTCGATGGCCTCGAGGCTGGCGCCGCTCCCGGGCGTCACTGAGCCCCAGGTGCCCTCCTCGCCGTTCTCGAAGCTGTAGTGGACGGCCCCGGAGTCGCCGGCGACGTAGACGTACGCACCGTCGGCGCTCTCGGTGACGCCGACGTCGTTGAAGTTCTCGGTGACGTCGTTCGGCGACGACCGGTCGACGAGGTCGCCCGTGACGACGTCGTACTCGCCGATGGCCCCGCTGCCGCCGACCACCCAGAGCTGCCGGCCGTCGTCGGTGGTCGCGGCGCCGTAGAGGTCGTTGCCGTTGCCCGTCGGACCGCCCTCGGCGGCGGTCTCCCAGCCGGCCTCGGTACGCTCGAGGACGATTCCGCCGTCGCCGACCGCGTGGGCGTTCGCGGCGGTGTGTGCGACGTCGTGCAACGTGCTGTCGACCGGCGTCTCGGCGACCGTCCAGCCGCCGGACTGGGCCGAGGCCGGGCCGACCGCCCCGACCGCGGCGCCCGCGAGCGATCCGCCTGCGATCTTCAGCGTGGACCGTCGAGTGTACCGTAACATCGTCGGACCCGTATCGCGGACGACAGAAGAAAGTCGGTAGAATCGAAGCCGACTCCAAGTTATCCGCGGTCAACCGACACGTTCCGATTGATTAGTGGGGAAAAGGTGGACAGATGTTGGTAAATCCAGAGTAAATTCGAGGTAATCGAACAAGAGAGCACGAGCACTCGACCCTCGATAGCTCGACATCGGGAAAACGCGCGGAACGAGAGGAGGCCCGTCAGTAGAAGGCGATCGGCTTGCCGGGCGCGTCGTCGGTGGAGACCTTCTCGAGGGCGTCGTCGAAGTCGCGGCGTTCGACCTCGGTGCGGCCGTCGCGGATCGCGAACATGCCGGCCTCGGTGGTGAGGCTCTCGAGTTCCGCGCCGGAGAAGCCGTCGGTCTCGTCGGCCAGGTCGGCGAGGTCGACGTCCTCGTCGAGGTTCATCTTCCGGGAGTGGATGCGGAGGATCTGCTCGCGGCCCTCCTCGTCCGGTTCGGGCACCTCGATGAGGCGGTCGAAGCGACCGGGCCGGAGGATGGCGCGGTCGAGCATGTCGAAGCGGTTGGTCGCGGCGATGATGGAGATGTCGCCGCGCTGGTCGAAGCCGTCCATCTCGGAGAGCAGCTGCATCATCGTCCGCTGGACCTCGGCGTCCCCGGAGGTCTTCGACTCGGTTCGCTTTGAGGCGATGGCGTCGATCTCGTCGATGAAGATGATGGCTGGCTCGCGCTCGGCGGCCAGTTCGAAGAGGTCGCGGACGAGGCGGGCGCCCTCGCCGATGAACTTCTGGACCAGCTCGGAACCGGCCATCTTGATGAAGGTCGCGTCGGTCTGGTTGGCGACGGCCTTCGCCAGCATCGTCTTCCCGGTCCCCGGCGGGCCGTGGAGGAGCACGCCCGTCGGCGGCTCGATGCCGACCTTCTCGAACTTCTCGGGGTTGGTCAGGGGGTCCTCGACGGCCTCGCGGACCTCCCGGATCTGCTCTTCGAGCCCCCCGATCTCGTCGTAGTGGACGTCGGGCTTCTCGGAGATCTCCATCGCCTGGGCGCGGGCGTCCGTCTCGGAGTCGAGGACGGTCTGGATGGCGAAGGAGTCGTTGATGGCGACGCGGTCGCCGGCCTCCAGCTTGTCGTACAGGCGTGGCGAGACGTCGGTGAGCACCTCCTGGTTGTTGCCATGCTGCTTGAGGAGGACTTGGTCGTCGGTGAGTTCCTCGACGGTCGCGAGGTACAGCGAGGAGGTCTTCAGGGCCTCGTTCTCTTCCTGCAGGTCCGAGACCTCCTCTCTGAGTTCCGACTTCCGTTCCCTGGCGGTCTCCAGCTGGTCCGCGAGCTCCTCGTGGACCCTGGAGACGTCGACGTAGTGGTCCCGAAGCGCGGCCAGCCGCTCTGAGTCCGACATCTCGGCGTCGAGGTCGAGCGTCGGCCGGTCGGGTAACGAGGGACTATGCGACATTGGTTGTCGGGTGATAGGCGTTGGAGCCTAAAAGTGACTTTGGGTGTGGGAGATGCTTGCGGTACACTGTACCACACCGCCCGCCCGGGATTCCGGCCTACCGGAGCGACTCGTACTCGCCGACGAGGTCGTCGTAGGTCTCGATGGCCGACTCGACGGGTTCGGGCGACGACATGTCGATGCCGGCCGTCTCGAGCAGTTCCAGCGGGTAGCCGCGGGAGCCCGAGCGGAGGAACTCGCGGTAGTCGGCCGCCGCGTCCTCGCCCTCCTCGCGGATGCGGTCGACGATGGCGACGGCGGCGCTGATGCCGGTCGCGTACTGGTAGACGTAGTAGGCGCGGTAGAAGTGCGGGATGCGCATCCACTCGCGGCCGATGCGGTCGTCGACGTCGGCCGGCTCGTAGTAGTCCGCCTTGAGCCCCTCGTAGATGTCGTCGAGGCGGTCGGGGGTGAGCGCCTCGCCGGCCTCGCTGACCTCGTGGGCGCGGTGCTCGAAGGACGCGAACATCGTCTGGCGGAACAGCGTCGACCGGAACCGCTCGAGGTACTCGTCGAGGACGTGCCGGCGGAACCGCTCGTCCTCGACGGTCTCCAGCAGGTGGTGGGTGAGCAGCGCCTCGTTGACCGTCGAGGCCACCTCGGCGACGAAGATCTCGTAGCCCGAGTAGACGTAGGGCTGCTCCTCGCTGGTCAGCTCGGAGTGCATCGAGTGGCCGAGCTCGTGGGCCAGCGTGTACATCGACGAGATGTCGTCCTGGTAGTTCATCAGGATGTACGGCTGGCTGTCGTAGGTGCCGCCGCTGTAGGCGCCGGACTGCTTGTTCGCCGTCTCGTAGACGTCGACCCAGCGGGACTCGAGGCCCTCGGCCATCCGCTCCTGGTAGGCCTCCCCGAGCGGCTCGACGGCGTCGACGACGTACTCCTTGGCCTGCTCGTACTCCAGGTCGGGGCTCTCGCCGCCGGCCAGCGGCGCGTAGACGTCCCACATCTTCAGCTCGTCGACGCCGAGGCAGTCGCGCTTCAGGTCGGCGTGGCGGTGGAGGACGTCGAGGTCCGACTCGACGGTGTCGACGAGCGTGTCGTAGACCTCGACGGGGACGTTCGGGCCGTCGAGAGCGGCTTCCCGCGCCGAGTCGTAGTTCCGGGCCGCCGCGAGCTTCAAGTCGGCCTTCACGCTGTTCTTGTAGGCCGTCGCGATGGAATTGCGGTAGTCGGCCCACTCGTCGTAGAACGTCTCGTAGACCTCCCGTCGGAACTCGCGGTCGGGGTGCTTCTGGAGTTTCGTGAAGTTCGACAGCGTGATCCGCCGGGGCTCGCCGTCGGGATCGTCGACCGCCGGGAACTCCATGTCTGCGTTCGTCAGCATGTTGTAGACGTCGCCGGCGGCGCCAGTCACCTCACCGAGGTCGGCCAGCAGCTCCTCGATCTCCGCCGAGCGGGTGTGCTCCTTCATCCGGAGCGTGTCCTCGAAGTAGTGCTCGTACTCCGCCAGGTCGGGGTTCTCGTCGACGAACTCGTCGATGGTCTCGCGGTCGACCCCCTGGATCTCCGGCTCGATGAAGCTCGCCGCGCTCGAGGCGTCGGCGGCCAGCGACTGCGAGCGGGCCGCCAGCGCCTGGTACTGCTGGTCGGTCGTGTCCTCGTCGCGACGCATCCGCGCGTACGCGGCCACGTTCGAGACCTCCCGCATGATGGACTCCCGCAGCTCCAGGACCTCCTGGAGCGTCTCGGCGTCCTCGGTGACCCGTCCCTCGTAGGCCTCCAAGTCGTCCAGCCGCTCCTCGACGCGCTCGTAGGCCGCCTCCCACGCCTCGTCGTCCGCGAAGAGATCCGAGAGATCCCAGGTGTACGCCTCGTCGATGTCGCCGCGCTCCGGAACCGAACTCATGGCCCCGGCTACGGCGGCGCCGCTCCTAAACCCGTCGTCACCGGTCTCCGTTTTCCGCCACCGGCGCGTCCGGCGCCAGCGACCCGGCGACCCGGGCGCCCGACAGCCGCTCGCGCCGCCGCCGCTCGAACACCTCGCGGGCGCTGGCGGCCGCCTCCTCGTCGACGGCGAAGTCGACGGACGGGTACCGGACGTCCATCAGGACCAGCGGTTCGGGAGGCGCTGGCGGGATGCCGTCGCCCCCAGAGAGAGGTTCGTCGGAGAGCGCGCGGTCGAGGAACCGGACGTCGCGCTCGCCGGTGGCGATCAGCTCCAGGGCCGAGACCAGCCGCCGGACGAGCTGTCGGGCGAACCCGCTGGCGCTGCAGTCGACGACGAAGAACTCGCCGTCCCGTTCGACGGCCATCGTCAGGTCCCGTTCGGTCCCCGTCTCGTCGGGCGTGAAGTTGTGGAAGTCGTGGGTCCCGGAGAGACGCTCTGCGGCGGTCCTCGCTCGCTCGATGTCGGTATCCGCAGCGTACAGGAAGTATCGGTAGCGCCGCTCGACGGCGTGGTGCGTCGCGTGGAAGGACCCGTCGACGTCGGCGTGGGCCCACGCCCGGACGTCGGCGGGCAGTTCGCCGTTGAACGCCCGCGGCGTCAGCCACGCCGGGGTCTCGAAGGCGACCGTCTGGGCGCGCGCCGAGACGCCGGCGTCGGTCCGGCCCGCAGCGGCGTACCCGGTCGGCGCGCCGTCGACTTCGACCTCCAGATTCAGGTCCCGGAGCGCGTCGAAGACCGCGTCCTCGACCGTCTCGCCGTGCGGCTGCCGCTGGAACCCGCGGTACCCCGTGCCGTCGTAGGCGAGTCGGAAAGCGCGCATGGTGGACGCTCTGACGTGCTCGCGGTGGATTTACTCGAAGTCCTCGTAGGTCGGCCGGCCCTCCTCGGGCGGGAAGTCGTCCAGGGGGACCTGCTTCTGGTCGCCGGACTCCATGTCCTTGATCGTCACCGCGTCGTCTTCCAGATCCTGCTCGCCGACCACGACGACGGTCTCGGCGTTGATGCCGTCGGCGTAGGACAGCTGGTCGCCGAACCCGCGGCCCGTGAGGTTCACCTCGACGACGTGGCCGAGTTCGCGGAGCTGGCGGGCGATCTCGGCGGCCTCCTCGCGGGTGTCGCCGACGGTCAGGACGTAGTAGTCGGTCGACAGCTCCTCGTCGGGCCAGACGCCGGCGCGCTGGCAGAGCAGCGACAGCGTCTCGTGGCCGATGCCGACGCCGACGGCGGGCGTGGGCTCGCCGCCGAAGCCCTCGATGAGGTCGTCGTAGCGGCCGCCGCCGAAGACCGACCGCGAGACCTCGCCGGCGGTGTCGAAGCACTCGAAGACGACGCCGGTGTAGTAGTCCAGCCCGCGGGCGGTCTCCAGGGAGACGGTGCAGAACTCGCGGGCGCCGAAGTCCTCCGCTGCGGCGAGGACGTTCCGCAGGTTCTCGACCGCGGCGTCGACCCGGTCGGTCCCCGCGAACTCGACGAGGTCCGCGAGGTCGTCGGTCGCCAGCACCTCGTCGAACGCCTCGGCCTCCTCGCGGTCGAGGCCCGCCGAGACCAGCAGGTCGTAGTACTCCGGCTCGTCGAGCTTCTGGTTCTTGTCGACCCCGCGGATGGCCGCCTGCGTGTCGACGTCGCTGTCCAGCGACTCCAGCAGGCCGCCCAGGATGTCCCGGTGGGAGACCCGGAACTCGAAGTCGTCGGCGGTGAGCCCGAGGTCGGTCAGGACGTCGGCCGCCGCGGCGAGGATCTCGGCGTCGGCCTCCGGCTCCGGCGACCCGAAGATGTCGACGTTCGTCTGGTAGAACTCCCGGAAGCGCCCCTGCTGGACCTGCTCGTAGCGCCAGAACGGCCGCGTCGAGAACCACTTGATCGGCTTGGCCAGCGCCTGCTGGCGGGCGACGACCATCCGGGCGACCGTCGGCGTCAGCTCCGGCGTCAGCGCGACGTCGCGGCCGCCCTTGTCCTCGAAGTTGTAGAGTTCGTCGACGATCTCCTCGCCGGACTTGTCGACGTACATCTGCGTCCGCTCGAGCCGCGGCGTCCCGACCTCGCGGAAGCCGTACCGGCGGACGCGCTCCTCGATGGTGTCGGTGACCGCCCGGCGGGCGGACATCTCGCCGGCGTAGAAGTCCCTGAATCCCTTCAGCCCGTCGTACATGCAACGGGATTCGAAGCGGGGCGCACTAAAAGGACCGATTGTGGTCGGGGCTACCTAACGGCCACCAGGACTAGCTGCTCGCGGGTCGCTCCGCTCCCCGCTCGCATCTCCGAGGTCGCTCGCTTCGCTCGCGACCTCGCTAGTCGTCCACGACGACTTCCACCGGCTCGTCGCCCGACTCGCCGTCGAACTCCTCGCTGGACTGTTGCTGCTGGTAGTAGAGCGCCCCGGCGACCCCGAGGACGACCCACGACCGCCAGTTCGCGAGGTTCAGCGTGTACCCGATGCCGAACGGCTTCTCGACGAGCATCCCCTCGCCGGGCTGCCAGTAGGCCGACGTCATCCGCCCGAGCGACGGCCTGTCGAAGTTGTACGGGATACCGAACAGTTCGCCGGACTGCGGCTTCTCGGACATACTCGCCACTATGGCTGGCCGGAACTTATAGGCACGCCCCTCGCCGCGGCCGCCCCCGCTACTGGTAGCGCCCGCGGCCCTCGATCGCCCGCAACTGCTCGACGACGGCGGGGTCGCCGACCTCGCGGTAGGCGTCCTCGAAGGCCTCGACCAGCGCGGTCGGGTCGTCGGCCGTCCCGCCGAGGGCGCCCTCGAAGACGTGGAGGTCCATCGCGTAGTCCTCGACGTCGTCGGTGTAGTAGCCGAGGCCGAAGTCGATGAGATAGGTGAAGTCCTCGGAGGTCCGCACGTTCCGCGGCGTCGGGTCGCCGTGGACGAACCCGGCCGCGTGACAGCGAGCCAGGTGCCGGCCGACGTCGCGGACGCCCGACTCGGTCAGCGCGTCCCGCAGGTCGGACTCGCCGACGTACTCGAACTCGAGGCTACCCTCCTCCGGGTCGACGTCGAAGACCACCGGCGTCGGGACGCCGAGGCCGCGTGCCTCGCTGGTGAGGCGGGCCTCCGAGCGCGTCCGGCGCGTCCGCAGCCTCGCGTCGAGTTCCGGGTGGCGGTAGGACTTCGAGAGCCGGCGCTTGTACGCCCGCCCCGCTCCGTCGTCGAGGTCGACGACCGCCTCGGCGCCCTGGACGCGCTCCTCGTCGGCGGCCGGCGTCTCGACCCCCTCGCCGGAGCGCCACGTCACCGGCACCTCGTCGGGCCGGAAGTCCGGCAGCACCCGCGAGTCCTCGACGGCGACGGTGTCGCCGGCCTCGTACATCTTCGCGCCGAGGACGGCGATCATGCCGGCGTTGTCCCGGAGGAAGCGGGCCTCCGGCGCGTAGAAGTCGGCGCCGCGCTCCTCGCACATCGACTCGAGCATCTCCCGGAGGCGGTCGTTCTGGGCGACGCCGCCCCCCAGGACCAACTCGCCGGCGCCGGTCAGCGACAGCGCCCGCTCGCTCACCTCCGCGAGCATCGCGAAGACGGTCTCCTCGAGCCCGCGGCAGACGTCCTCGACGGGCGTCCCGGCGTCGTACTCCTGCTTGGCGGCGGACATGATGCCGGAGAAGGAGAAGTCCATCCCCTTGACGACGTATGGGAGGTCGACGTACTCGCCCTCCCTCGCGTGGGCCTCGACCTTCGGGCCGCCGGGGTGCGTCCAGCCGACGTGGCGGGTGAACTTGTCGAGGGCGTTACCGACGCCGGTGTCCATCGTCTCGCCGAGCACGCGGTAGCGGCCGTCGTGGTAGCCGAGGACGTGGGCGTTCGCGCCGGAGGCGTTCAGGCAGATGGGCGACTCGAAGCCCGACCGGTGGCGGCCGATCTCCAGGTGGGCGACCATGTGGTTGACGCCGACCAGCGGCAGGTCCAGCGAGCCGGCGAGCGCGCGGGCGGCGGTGCCGACGATGCGGAGACACGGACCGAGCCCGGGGCCGCGCGAGAAGGCGATAGCGTCCAGCGCCTCCGCCGGCGGTCCGTACTCCTCGGCGACGGTGTCGAGGACGTCTTCGACGACGGCCGGGACCGCCTCGCGCATGTGCTCGGCGGCCTCCCGCGGGTGGATCCCGCCGCTATCCGGCTGGTAGGCGTCGGACTCGATAGAAACGGCGTCGGACTCGGCGGCGAAGACGGCCGCGCTGGCACACCAGGCGGTCCCCTCGATGCCGAGAACGCGGGTCACGACCTACTCGAACTCGGTGTAGCTGCACTTCCCGCAGTGCTTGCGGTCGCCGTAGTCACCGAGGAAGGTGTCGCCGCAGCGCGGGCACTGCTCCTTGTCCGTCGTGCCGTCGTCGTTGTAGAACTCGTGTCGGGCCATCTACGCCTCCTCCGCCTCGGCTTCGGCCTCGTCGCCTTCCGCTTCCGCCTCGGGCTCCTCGTCGCCTTCGGGCTCGGCTTCTTCGGCGCCATCCTCGGTGATCTTGTTGCGCGCGAGGGTGTAGTCCTGCTCGACGTCGCGGGCGGCATCGGCGCTGTCGTAGACCTTCGCGTAGCCGACGGTCTTCCGCATGCCGTACTTGGTGTCGAGCTTCTGGACGACGACCTCGTCGGAGCCCTTGTTCAGCTTGGCGGCCAGCGAGTCGCGGACCGACAGCCGGGAGGGCGTCGCGTCGTCGTGGGTCAGCTGGAACCGGACGTCAGTCCGGTGCAACATCGGGTTCTCGTCCTCGTCTATGATTTCGACGTCCATGGTTACGTTACCCCAGATTTCCGCCGAAGCGCGTAAAAGGATTTCGAAGCAGCAGGTCGCCCCGGTCCGGTGCTCGACGTCACTCGGTGGCGAGCCGAATCCGACTCGGTCAGTCCGACAGGATGTCGGCGATGCGCTCGTAGTCGCTCTCCATGGCCTCCAGCAGGTCCCGGCACTCGGCCCGGAGGTCGTCGTCGACGGTCGCCAGAACCATCCCCTCGTCGGGCTGCCCGTAGACGATCGCGGCGCCGTCGGGAGCCGCGACGACCGCGGCCAGCGCCGCCAGGTCCTCCTCGCCCTCGACGGTGATGACGGTCGTCCCGTCGCTGTCCAGCGCGTCGGCGAGGGCCTCCAGCAGCTCGTCGGTCAGCGTCGCCGGCGGGTTGACGGCGTCGAGACGCTCGTCGAAGCCGTCGATGGCCTCGGCCACCTCGCGCTCGACGCGCTCGCGCTTCGTCTTCCCGTCGACGAGCGCGACGTCCGGCCGGCGGTCCGCCTGCAGGAGGTGGTAGGTGACCATGTCGCCGACGGCGACTATGGAGTCGCCGGCGTCGGCCAGCAGCGCCTCGGTGTCGGTGTAGATCGGTCCAAGCGGGTCCTTCAGTTCGCCCCGGAGGTCGTCCGGGAGCTTGGCGAGGATGGTCGGCATCCTAGCGGACCTTCAGCGCGTAGCGGCCGGGTTCCGTGACCTCCATCTCCTCGGCGATGACGCTGCTCTCGGGGTGGGCGATGACGACGTAGCCCGCCCAGTCCTCCGTCAGCGAGTTCGAGCCGCAGGAGGGACACTGCTCGCCGTCGTCGACGTCGAGGACGCGGTGGCAGTCCCGGCAGACCAGTCGATCGGCCATCTAATCACCCGCCTGCGCCTCGCGGCGCTGTCGGTCCTCCTCGAGCCAGCCGTGCTTGCCCAGTCCGGGCTGCTTGGCCGTCAGGCCGATCTTCGAGTCGCGGGGGTTCCGCTCGTCGATGCTCTTCGTGACGATGCGTGCGCGTACCGAGTCGCCGACGCCGAGCGTCCGGTTGGAGTCCCGCGAGGCCAGCTGCTGGCCCTCCTCGTCGTAGGCGAGGTACTCGTCGGAGATCTGCGAGACGTGGAGCAGCCCGTCGACCGGGCCGATCCCGACGAAGGCGCCAAAGTTGACGACCTCGACGACCTCGCCGTCGACGACCTCCTGCATCTGGGGGTCGAACGTGACGGCGTCGAACTCCGCCTCGTAGTACACCCCCGGCCGGTTCGGGAGGACGGCGCCGTCGCCGATGTCGTGGACCTCCGTCACGGAGACGACGCTCCCCACGCCCTCGTCCATCCGTCCTTCGAGCTTGTCCTGCAGCAGCCGCCGGACCAGCTCGGGCGACACATCCGCGAGGTGCCGCGGCGGCACCTCGACCGTGTCCCGAAGTCGTACCCGTTTGTACATGCTATGGTTCAGTGATTTCCAGTTTGTTTCGCCCCCGTAAACTAATTACGGGAACGTTCGCCTCCAGTAACCGCCGCCGAAGCGGGCCGTCGTTCGTGACCGCGTAGTCGCGCCCGCCGGCGATCTCCAGCACCGCATCGTCCGCGTAGTTGGCGCCGTGCTCGACGGTCTCGCACTCCCGGGCCGCGAGGTCCGCGCCGACGCTCGCCGCGGTCGCCTCCTCGCCGTTGCCGGCCGCGAGCTTCTCCAGCTCGTCGACGACCGCCCGCGGCACCACGGCCTCGTAGTCGCCGAGCAGGCGGTCGAGTTCCTCGAACGTCCGGACCCCGACCTCGACCGGCATCATCAGCGCGTTCGTGTCGAGCACCACGTCCATTCACCTGAGCGTTCCGACGCCGATGAGCCGCCAGCGCGCGCCGACGCGGCGGTTGATGGCGATCTTCGACCCCTCCGGCGCGCAGACGGGGCGCTTCAGCTTGACCTCGCACTCGTCGTCGCGCGCGCTCGTGACAGAGCCGACCGTCGTGGCCGTCCCGACCGTGAGCATCAGCGGCTCGCCGGTGCTGATCGGCTCGATCTCCTCGGCGTCCTCGCCGACGACGCGGTCGAGCAGGTCGACGCCCATCGTGAAGGCGTCGTGGGTCGGCGGCAGGCTCCCCGGCGGCCCGGCGACCTGCCCGGCCAGCGCGTCGCCCTTCGTCAGCGACGGGTCGAGTCCCGTGCCGACGCCGAGCAGCCCGCCCGGCGTCGCCTCGTCGACGAAGCTGCCGCCGGCCTGCAGCGACCGGACGGTCGTCTCGACCGGCTGGTACTCGGCGGCGCCGCCCTCCTCGACCTCGCGGCCGGGCCTGATCTCGAGGTCCTCGTCGACCGTCAGGCGACCCTGCGTCAGCGACCCGCCGAGGACGCCGCCCGTCAGGTCCTCCCAGGTCGTCCCCGGACGGTTGATGTCGAACGACCGGGCGACCTGCATCCGGGCGTCCGCGTCGGGGTCCCGCTCCGGCGTCGGGATCTCCTCCTCGATGGTCTGCATCAGCAGGTCCATGTTGACGTCCTGCTGGGCGGAGATGGGGACGACCGGCGCGTCCTCCGCGACCGTGCCCGCGACGAACTCCTTGATCTGCTCGTAGTTGCGCTGGGCCTGCTCGCGGTCGACGAGGTCGACCTTGTTCTGGGCGACGACGATGTTCTCGATGCCGATGATGTCCAGGGCCATGAGGTGCTCCTCGGTCTGGGCCTGCGGCACCGGCTCGTTGGCACCGACGACGAGCACCGCGCCGTCCATGATGGCCGCCCCCGACAGCATCGTCGCCATCAGCGTCTCGTGGCCCGGCGCGTCCACGAACGACACCGTCCGGACGTGCTCGCTCTCGGAGCCGTCCGGACAGGTGTCCTCGACGGTGTACCGTTCCGGCTCGTCGAGGTCCGGGCACTCCCGGAACGTCGCGTCGGCGTACCCGAGGCGGATGGAGATGCCGCGTTTCATCTCCTCGGAGTGCTGGTCGGTCCACTCGCCCGAGAGCGCCTGGACGAGCGTCGTCTTCCCGTGGTCGACGTGACCCACCAGTCCGATGTTCACCTCCGGTTGTCGGTGTTCTTGCGTCATTTAGTAATGACGTGAACGTCCGCCCGTGCGAGTGATAACGCTTCCGCTTTGTCCACCGTCGAAGAGCGCCCTGGAACCGTTCGACCGGGCTCGCTGCTGCCGCCGCGGGCCCGCTGCGACCGTGTCACCGACCTGCACGCCTATACCCGTGTGGCCCCAAGTCGAGGCCGACCCATGCCCGACGTCGAGACCGTCACCTTCGACTCCTTCAGCACGCTCGTCGACGTGGACGCCGTCCAGTCGGCGCTGGCCGACGCCGTCGACGACCCCGTCGCCGTCTCGAACCACTGGCGCTCGCGGTCGCTGCTGTACACCACCGTCGCCAACGAGGTCGACGCCTACGACACCTTCTACGCGCTCAACCGCGCCGCCCTCGAACACGCCCTCGCCACCCACGACGTGGACCTCCCCGAGAGCGAGCGGGAGGCCGTCCTCGAGACCTACCACGAGCTGGCGGTGTTCGACGACGTCCGCGAGGGGCTCTCCGCCCTCCGCGACGCCGGCGTCGAGACGTACGTGGTCTCGAACGGTAATCCGGAGATGCTCGACTCCATGGTCGACCACGCCGGCATCGACGACCTCCTGGCGGACGCGATCAGCGCCGACGAGGTCGAGACGTTCAAGCCCAGCGTCGAGCTGTACCGCCACGCGGCGGCGCGGACGGGGACCCCCATCGACTGCATCGCCCACGTCACCGCGCTGTTCTACGACGTCCTCGGCGCCTCCCACGCCGGCATGACCGGCGTCTGGCTCGACCGCGGGAAGGTCCCGTGGGACGGCTTCGCCGGCGACCCCGACGCGGTCGTCGACGACCTCCGGGACGTCGCATCGACGCTCGGCATCGAGAGCTGACCCGTCGTTTGTGCCGCCTCCGCGGTCGGTCTGTCGGTGTGGCGAGCGGGCCCCTTTTCACCGCCGAGCACGTCCCCTCCGCCAGTGCGGGAGTACGCCTTCGAGCTGGCGATGTGTGCCGCCGTCGAGGCCGCCAGCGACGGCGTCGTCGCCCGGCAGCTCGGCACCCACACCCGCGTCGTCGACGCCGTCGAGGTGCTTCCGGGCCCCGGCTTCGACGACCGGGTCGCCATCACTCCCGAGACCATCCCCGGGCTGGCCGTCGAGAGCGGCGTCGGCGTCGGCCGCGCCCGCTACTGGAAGGACGCCGTCGACGCCTCGCCGGAGCACGCCCGCGACGTGGTCGACCGCGCGGTCGACGTCGGCTTCTTCGAGGCCGAACGCCGGAACGGCCGCCGGTACGTCCGCCAGACCGCCCGCTACCCCGACTGGTTCTCGGGGCTCCGCGCCTACGAGAACAAGCCGGACCTCGGCCGCCCCGGCGACCTCGAACTCCAGCTCCGCAAGGACGTCTCGCTGGCGCTGTTCGACGAGGTCGTCCTCGTCACCGAGTCGTACGTCACCGGCGCTCACCTGAACCGCATCCCCCCGGAGGTCGGCGTCCGCCGGTTCGACGCCGAGACCGGCGACTTCGAGGTCGTCCGCGAGGCGACGCCGCTGCCGTCCGACGAACCGGGCATCGCGGTGCTCGACGAGCACCCGGCCCGCGTCGACGTCGAGCCGGTGACGGCGGACGAGAAGGCGCGGCTCCGCCGCCGCGTCGCCGAGCGCGCCTACGGCAAGGGCTGGCGGCCCTCGGCGCTGCCGGCCTGTGCCTCGGGCGAGGCGCGCGGGCCGGGCTTCGCCCCCGGCGACGAACTCCCCTACTGCACCTGGAAGGGCCGGTTCGTCGACCCAGCCCGGGAGTGCGGCGACGGTTGCGACGGCTACGAGGCCGCGGCCCCGCCAGCCGCCGACCCCGAGGCCGTCCGCGCCGAGCGGAGCCCCTGGGACCCCGACCCCGACGGCGCCCGGCGACGGCAGGCCGGCCTCGACCGGTTCTGCGACTGATGCCGAACGACTGATTAGACCGGCCGCCGGGAGTGATACCATGCCAGAACCACGCACGCTCCTGGCGCCGGGCGCCGCCCTCCTCCTCGCGACGCTCCTGGCGCTGTCGCTGCCGGCGATGACCGGGTTCGGAACCCCGGCCGCGGCGGCGGAGGGGCCGGGCGACGAGTGCGTCGGGACGATGACAGAGCAGCCCGACGAGTCGACGGTTGTGAGCATCCAGGGGACGGAACTCACCGACGACGGCTACGAGAAGCGGGCGGCGCTGCTCGTCTCCTACGCCCCCGACGGGACCTTCGAGTGGGCCCGGAACGCCTCCGCCGCCGGCCGCTGGTGGGCCTACGACGTCGACCGGCTCCCGAACGACAACCTCCTGTTCGTCACCACCGAGAGCGGCGCGAGCATCGTCGGGGAGCTGAACCCCGACTCCGGCGAGTACGAGTGGAAGAAGCGCTTCGACGGACCTCCGGACGACGCCGAGAACCCGCAGGTGACCGACGCCCACGACGTCGACCTGATCGACGGCGACGAGCTCGCGATCGCCGACAAGGGCGAGGGCCACGAGCGACTGCTCGTCTACAACCGCACGCAGGGCGAGGTGACCTGGGAGTGGCGCTTCGAGGACCACCCCGACCACTACCCCGAGTCCGGCGGCGGCCCGCCGGACGACTGGACGCACGTCAACGATATCGACCGCGTGAACGTCAGCGAGTCCGACGCCGTCGACGCCACCGGCGAGTGGTTCATGGCGTCGGTCCGGAACTTCGACCAGGTCGTCTTCGTCAACCGCACCTCGAAGGCGGTCGAACTGACCCTCGGCGAGGACGGCGACCACGACGTCCTCCACCGCCAGCACAACCCCGACCACCTCTGGGGGCCGGACGGCGAGCACACCGCCCTCGTCGCCGATAGCCTCAACGACCGCGTCGTCGAGTACGCCTACGACGCCGACTCGGGGTCCTGGGAGCGCGTCTGGCAGGTCACCGGGCTGAACGAGCCGCGGGACGCCGACCGCCTCCCGAACGGCAACACGCTCGTCTCCGACCGCATGGGCCACCGGGTCGTCGAGGTGACCCCGGAGGGCGAGGTCGTCTGGGAGATGTACACCCCCTACGAGACGTACGACGCCGAGCGCGGCGGCCCCGGCTCCGAGGGCCCGACGATGCGCGAGCAGGGCGTCGAGGGGCGCTACGAGGTTCACGGCGACGCGAACTTCTCCGAGGCGGAGGTCGACGCCTGCGCCGACGCCCTCTACTCCTTCGCCCCCTCGCGGTTCGACACCTTCGCGGGCGACCTGACCGGCCGGGACGTCCACCGCGGCGAGTCGCTCCCCCTCGTCCCGATCGCGGTCGGCGCGCTCCTCGTGCTCGTCGCCGCCGTCGGCGCCATCGCCTACCGCCGGCGCTCCGGGTAAACCTCTTGTCCCCGGGCGCCACCTATCGACCGTGAGTCGGCCAGCCGGTATCGTGCTGCTCGCCGTCCTCTGCAGCCTCGCCGTCGTCGGGGCGACGCTGGGAGCCGCGCCGTCGCCGGCGTCGGCCCAGCCGGGAACCGACGACTGCACTGGCCCGGTCGAGCGCCCGGCGGCGGCGGAGACGGTGATCGCCGCCCAGGGGCTGCAGGTCGTCGGCGACCGCTACGAGAAGCGGCCGGCGACGGTCTCGGCGTACGACCGCGAGGCGAGGCCGGTCTGGAGCCACGACCTCGGCGAGCGCGGCCGGTTCGTCGCCCGGAGCGTGGACGCGACCGAGGCCGGCGTGCTGGTCGTGAGTCGCGAGCGCGACCACAGCGTCGTCGAACTGCTCGACGACGACCGCCGGCCGGTCTGGGCGCTCCGGTTCGGCCTCGGCGACGGCCCCCGCGGCGACGTCGACGCCCGCGACGCGCTGCTCGAACCGGCCGGCCTGCTCGTCGCCGACGACCGGCGCCTCGTCCGCTACGACCTCGAGGCCGACCGGATTACCCGCGAGTGGCGACTGCCCGACGACGCATTCGCCGACGACGAGAGCCACGTCTCGGGGGTCACGCCCGTCGGGGACGGCTACCTCGTCACCGTCGCCGGGAACGGCACCGGCAGCCTGCTGTCGGTCGGCGACCGGGGCGTCCGCTGGCGGGTCGACGGCCTCCGGGCGCCGTACAGCCCCCAGTCGCTCGGCGAGACGGTGCTGCTCGCGGAGATGGGCGCCGACCGCGTCGTCGAGGTCGAACGCGACGGCGACGTCGCCTGGGCGCTGACCGGCCTCGACCGGCCGCGGAGCGCCGAGCGCCTCCCCGGCGGCACGACGCTCGTCGCGGACCGCCGCGCCCACCGCGTCCTCGAGGTTGAGGCCGGCGGCCGCGTCGTCTGGACCGCCTTCGCCCCCTGGGAGCCGGTCGATGCCACCCGGTCGGTCGAGGGAGACCGCCCGGGGGCCGGGGCGCTGAACGCCTCCGGGAGCGCGCCGGTCGACGCAGCGAACGCCACCTACGACGAACTCGCGGCCTGCGAGGCCGGCCTGCTCGCGCTCGGGACCAACCGGAGCGAACGGGCCGTCGCCGTCGTCGACACCGGCCCGCCGGCCGCCGGTTTCGGGGTGGCGATGGCCGCCATCGCCGGCCTGGTCGTCGTCGTTCGATTCGGGCGCGGCCGGTCCGAACACAGCGACTAACTCGGTCTGAAGGTTTTAGCGTCGGAGTCCCGGAGAGGGCCTACCATGGCTGTCGACCCCACCGCCGTCCAGGCGGTGTACGCGCTCTCGTCGGTCACCGCGCTGCCGATCGGCTACGTCGTCTGGCGGCACCGGCGGACGCCCGGCGCGCTCCCGCTGCTGGGCAGCATCTGCGGCGGCTGGTGGTGGTCGACGATGGCGTTCCTCACGACCGCCGTCCCGGCCTCCCCGCTCTCGGACCACCTCTCGCACTCCATCTTTCTGGGCGTCGGCGTCGTCGTCGCCTCCATCTTCCTGTTCTCGCTGGAGTACACCGGCCGCGAGCACCTAGTGAACCGGTGGACGGTGGCGTTGCTGTCCGTCCACCCGCTCGCGGTGTACGCCGTCGCGGTGACGAACCCCGGTGACCTCTTCTACGCCGGCACCACCGTCGACCCGTCGGCGCCCTCCGGCGTCGTCGTCGAGTGGGGCCCCGCGTTCTGGGTCCACACGCTGTACTCGTACGTCCTGATCCTGGTCGGGACCGTCTTCATCGTCGGGATGCTCTACCGGTCGCGCGCGCTCTACCGGGGGCAGGTCGTCGCGCTGCTGGGGGCTGTGGCCGCGCCCACGGTCGCCAATCTCGTGAGCCTCTCCGGTCTGGTGTCGTTCGACACCACGCCCGTCGGCTTCGTCGCCGCGAACGCGCTCTTCGCCGTGGCGATCGTCCGGTACCAGCTCATCGACCTCTCGCCGATCGCCCGCGACCGGGTGCTCGACGAGATCACCGACGCGGTGTTCGTCGTCGACGCCCAGCACCGGCTCATCGACCTCAACGAGACCGGCGAGGAGTTCGCCGAGCGCGTCCTGGGGAGCGCCGACATCGTCGGCAGCACGGTCCAGGCGCTGCTGACCGCGGTACCGGAGGCCCTCGAGGGGTACCGGGAGATCGTCGGGAGCGAGACCGCCCAGGGGGTCGAACTCTCGGTGCTGGGCAGACACTACGCGGTCAACGCCTCCCCGCTCGAGGACGGCCGGGGCCGCCACGTCGGGTGGCTGTTCCTCGTCCGGGACGTCACCGAGCGGAAGCGCCGCGAGGCGGAGCTCCGGCGGCGGAACGACCAGCTCGACCAGTTCGCCAGCGTCGTCTCCCACGACCTCCGGAACCCCCTCGGCATCGCGAAGGGGTACGTCGAACTCGTCGAAGAGACCGGCGAGCTCGAGCTCCTCAAGGAGGTCGAGGAGGCCCACCGCCGGATGGACAGCATCATCGAGGACGTCCTCGCGCTCGCGCGGGAGGGCGAGGTGGTGACGGACCCGGAGCCCGTCGACCTCCGGGGCGTCGCCGAGCGCGCCTGGCGGAACGTCGACACCGACGGCGCAGAGCTGCACGTCGACGACGTGTCTATCTCGGCCGACGGCGACCGCCTCACCCGGCTCCTCGAGAACCTGTTCCGGAACGCGACCGAGCACGGAACGTCCGACGACCCGGCGGAGGCCGATCGGTCGGTCGTCGTTTCGGTCGGCCGCTGCGACGGCGGCTTCTACGTCGCCGACGACGGCGTCGGCATCCCGGAGGAGATCAGCGACCGGATCTTCGAGAGCGGCTTCTCGGGCGGCGACGGCACCGGGTTCGGCCTGAGCATCGTCCAGCAGATCGCCGAGGCCCACGGCTGGCGGGTGTCGGTGACCGAGGGCGGCGACGGCGGGGCGCGCTTCGAGTTCGACGGCGTGACGTTCCCCGAGGACGGCTGAGTCAGAGGCCGAACGTCTCGCCGTCGACGGCCATGTCGTCGTCGAAGGCCCGCTCGGCCGGGATGTAGTGGGAGAGGTGGACGAGCCGGTAGTCGTCGGCCCCGAGTTCCGCCGCGAGGTCTCGGGCGCCCTCGATCGTCATGTGCTTGGTCCCGAAGGTGCGGAAGACGCCCTCGTCGTCGGGGTGGTCGCCGCCGAGGGGGTGGTACTCGCAGTTCGAGGCCGGGACGATGCCGTCGGCGAGCAGGAGGTCGGCCCCCCGGAGGACGTCGCGGGACCGCTCCGGGAGGTCGTAGTTCGTGTCGCCGGTGAGCGAGAGGACCGCGCCGGTCTCGGGGTCGGCGATCCGGACGCCGTAGCAGACCAGCGGCGGATGTTCCACCGGGACGAGCGTCACCTCGAACCCGCAGGTCTCGAAGGGCTCGTACGGCGTCCGCGGGCGAACCGAGATGGCGTCGAGGTAGTCGTACTTCCGGTCGACGGTCTCGGCGACGCTCTCGTCGGTGACCGGGTCGGTCTCGTCGGCGGCGTAGACCGGGACGTCGTCGAGCAGGCGGTAGGCGTTACCCAGACCGTCCAGGTGGTCGAAGTGGACGTGCGTGACGAGGACGGCGTCGGGGAGGTCGACGTCGTGGTCGAGGAACTGCTGGCGGAAGTCGGGGCTGGCGTCGACGAGCAGCGACTCGCCCGTGCGCTCGTTGTGGACGTGGACGGAGAACCGGGAGCGCTCGACGCCGCGGTCGCGGGCCGCTCGACAGGTGCCGCACTCGCAGTTCGGCGTCGGGGTCCCGGTGGTGTCGCCGGTGCCGAGCAGCGTGACCTCCATCAATCGTGGCTGTGGTCGTGGTCGTGGTCGTGGCCGTCGGAGCCGCCCGCGACGAGGGCGTCGGCGTCGCCCTCGATCATGTCCATGTTCTTCAGGTTGTCACGCTCCTCGAAGTCCTCGATGGCGTCGAGCATGTCCGCCTGGGTCAGCGTCGTCCGGTTCTCGGTGAGGGCGTCGAGGACGGCCTCCCGGAGGACGAGCCGGAGGTCGCTGCCGGTCAGGCCCTCGGTGGCCTCTGCGAGTTCGTCGGGGTCGAAGTCGTCGACGTCCATCCGGCGGGTGACGATGCGGAGGATGTCCGCGCGCATGCGACTGTCCGGCTTCGGGAAGTTGACGATCTCGTCGAAGCGGCGCCAGGCGGCGGCGTCGAGTTGGTCCGGGTGGTTCGTCGCGCCGATGAGGAGGACGTCGTCCTGGATCAGGCTCACCTCGTCGATCGACTTCAGGAGCGTGTTGACGGCGCGCTTGATGGCCGCGTGCTCGTCCGACGAACGGGTCTTCGCGACGAAGTCGAACTCGTCCATGAAGAGGATGCAGGGCGAGAGCCGCTTTGCGATCTCGAAGGTCTTGTCGACGTTCTTGGCCGTCTCGCCGAGGTACTGGCTCGTGATCATCGAGAGCTTCACCTCGACGAACGGCAGGTCGAGGTCCTGGGCGAGCGCCCGCGCGACCGACGTCTTCCCGGTGCCCGGCGGGCCGACGAACAGCAGCTTCCCGATCTCGCGGAGGCCGATCTCCGCGAGGTAGTCGCGGTGCTCGATGGCCTTGACGACCTTGTGGATCTCGTTCTCCTGGTCCTCGGTGAGGACGAGGTCCTCGAGGGTCATCTCGATCTCCTCTG
Organism: Natronomonas salina; assembly: GCF_013391105.1. Classification (NCBI taxonomy): domain Archaea; kingdom Methanobacteriati; phylum Methanobacteriota; class Halobacteria; order Halobacteriales; family Natronomonadaceae; genus Natronomonas; species Natronomonas salina. The sequence continues at coordinate 3,219,412 of NZ_CP058335.1, read as the reverse complement.
GGGCGCGAATCTCCACGAGGTCGAGCATCTCCTCCTCGTCCTCGTCGAACATCTCCTCGAGCAGCGAGTCGATCCAGACCCGGTCGGCGTGGATCGGCCGGTTCTGCTCACGGGCGTCCTCGTAGTCGACGCCGAGGTCGTCGCCGAAGGCGTACGCCAGCGTCGGGTTGCTGGTCAGCTGCTCGGCGGTGATGCGGTCGAGCAGCCACGACTCGGCCATCTCGCGGTCCGTGAACTCGATCTTCCCGGAGAAGTCGTCGCGGTCCGTGAACATCAGCCCCGAGACCGCCTCCCAGGGGCGCTCGACGCCGGTCGCCGCCGCCGCGGTGTTCGTCGTCGTCGTCAGCGGCCGCTCGACCTCCCCGTCCTCCCAGAACACCCGCCGGTAGCGGGGCGGCAGGTCGCGTTCGTCGAGGTCTCGGTTCTCCGTGTAGATGGACGCAGTCAACAGAAACTCCACGACGTCGAGCTCGGGGCTGCTCATTCCCGGGAACGTTACCGCGGTAGGTGTATAAGCCATTCGAAAGCCACTTTTTGCACGCTCCGGCGGTCCGCCGGGAGCGGACACGCCTCCGCGGCAAAAACTTGGGGAAAATATGCGCGAGCGCCTCCAGCCACGAGCCTCCCTGCGGTCGGCTCGCGTTAGTCGGCGCTCGCTACGGCGACTCGGCCTCCGGCCTCGTCGCCGCGAACCGCTCGGTCGCTGCGCTCCCTCGCGGATGCTCACGTGCCGACATAAAAACCCTCCTCTGTGCGGTTAACAGTAGAAGTCGAAACCGGTGGTGCCCTTAACGTGAAAAATACGCCAGCATAGCAGGTTTAACGTGGGACCGACCGCTAGAGTGGGTGTATGAGTGACAATACTCCCGTCGTGGTGAAGGCGTACCGGACGCCGTTCGGCAAGGAGGACGGCGTCTTCGCGGACGTTCGTTCCGAGGACCTCTCGATCCCCCTCATCAACAAGATCCTCGACGAGACCGGGCTCACCGGCGAGGACGTCGACGACCTGAAGTGGGGCTGCGCCCAGCAGCGCGACGAGCAGGGCAACAACATGGCTCGCGTCATCGCGCTGATGTCCGACCTCGGCGAGGACACGCCGGCGACGACCATCAACCGCTGGTGTGCCTCCTCCGCGGAGGCCGTCATCTCCGCCGCCGACGCCGTCCGCGCCGGCCAGCGGAACTGCATCATCGCCGGCGGCGTCGAGTCGATGTCCCGCGTGAAGATGGGCCAGAACAACGCCATCCACCCGGGCCTCAACGACCACCACAACATCGCCGCCCTGCAGATGGGCATCACCGCCGAGGAGGTCGCCGAGCGCTACGACATCTCCCGGGAAACCCAGGACGAGTACGCCGCCCAGTCCCAGCAGCGCGCCGTCGAGGCCACCGAGGAGGGCCGCTTCGACGACGAGATCGTCCCCATCGAGGGCCACGACGACGACGGCGAGGAGATCACCGTCGAGGAGGACGAGGGCCTCCGCCCCGGCACCACCGCCGAGAAGCTCGCCGACCTGCCGACCGTCTTCAAGGCCGACGGCAGTGTCACGCCCGGGAACGCCTCCCAGACGACCGACGGCGCCGCGGCGCTGATGATCACCTCCCGCGAGTTCGCCGAGGAGAACGGCTTCGAGGAGCTCGCCGAGATCGGCAACAACGCCATCGCCGGCGTCGAGCCCGAGGTCATGGGCATCGGCCCGATCCCGGCCTGCGAGACGCTCTTCGAGCGCTCCGACACCTCTGCCGACGACTACGACCTCATCGAGCTCAACGAGGCCTTCGCCTCCCAGTGCGTCTACTGCCGCGACCAGCTCGGCTTCGACAACGAGCGCTACAACGTCAACGGCGGCGCCATCGCCATCGGCCACCCCCTGGGTGCCACCGGCGCCCGCCTACCCGTCACGCTCATCCACGAGATGAACAAGCGCGACGACGCCCAGCGCGGCATCGCCACGGAGTGCGTCGGCTTCGGTCAGGGCGCCGCCATCGAGTTCAAGGTCGACTGAACGACGTCGCTGCTCTCTTCCATTTCTGGTCGTCGCATCGGGTAGTGACGACTGTCGTCCGAGCCGACGTCCTGGCGGCCGAACTCGGCGGCAGTGTTTTCACGCAGTCGCCCCACCCCACCCACCATGCGCGTCCTGGAGAGCGACCTGGCGGTCTACGTCGCCTCGGGGGCGTTCGCCATCCTCGTCTTCGCCGCCGCCATCGCGGTGCTCGTCACCCGGACCGAGATCGAACTCGCCAGCGGCACCGTCGCGACGTTCAGCGCGGGCTTCCTGCTGTTCATGAGCGTCTACTTCGCCGCGATGGTCATCTACCGGGAGATCGACGAGCGGGAGCCGCTGTAGAACGATTTTCGGCTACAGTTCGCCCTTCGTGCTCGGGGTGTCGCTGCGGCGGTCGTCGATCCGGGTGGCGTCGTCGAGCGCCCGCGCGAGCGCCTTGAACAGCGCCTCGACCTCGTGGTGGGCGTTCTCGCCCGAGACGTCCGCATGCAGGGTCAGGCCGGCGTTGAGCGCCAGCGACTCGGCGAAGTGCCGGGCCATGTCGCTGGTGAAGTCGCCGACGGCGTCCTGGGAGAACGCGCCGTCGAAGTAGAACCGCGGGCGGCCGGAGACGTCGACGACGACGCCGGCGACGGCCTCGTCCAGCGGCACCCGGCGGTCGGCGTAACGGACGATGCCGCGCTTGTCGCCCAGCGCCTCGGCGAGCGCCTCGCCGAGTGCGATGCCGACGTCCTCGACGGTGTGGTGGTCGTCGATCTCGAGGTCGCCGTCGCAGCCGACCGTCAGGTCGAACAGGCCGTGCTTCGCCAGCGACTCGAGCATGTGGTCGAAGAACCCGACGCCGGTGTCGACCGTGCTGTCGCCGTCGCCGTCGAGGGCCAGCGTCACCTCGATGTCCGTTTCGGCCGTCTCACGGGTGACGGCCGCCTGCCGCTGTGTCATATCCCCCACTTCGAGCGCTCCCTTATGGTGGTTGCGGCGGTTCGGCGCCGGGAACGGGCGCGGGTCGTCGGTCGCCGCTCGCCTTTTCCGTCCGGCGGCCGTACTGGAAGTGTGTTCCAGAAGATCAGCATCGCGGTGACGGCGTACAGGGTCGCCTCCCGACGGTTCGGCACCATCGGCTCGCTCGCCGTCGCCGGGCTGGCGGTGGTCGCGGTCGGCTACCTCAAGCAGTACCTCCGCCGGGAGCACCCGGAGGCGGAAGAGCAGCTCGACGCCGCGCTGTAGCAGTCCGACGACCGCGTGACGGCCGTCTGACTGAACGTTTTGGTACCCCGCGTCGTAGGTCGAGAGACGCATGAGTGCGCGAAACCTGATCCCGGTCGCGGCGGCGCTGGCCGAACCCGTGGCCCCGAAGGTACCGCCGACGACCAGGGAGGGTCTTTACGCCCGGATCGCGCTGCTGTACCGGCGTGCCAGAGCGCGGTTCGCCCGTGACTAGACCTCGTTGGCTTCCTCGAGCGTGAACCGTCCCTCGTAGAGGGCCGTCCCCACGACGACCGCGGCGGCCCCGACGTCCTTCAGCGCGCGCACGTCCTCGAGGGTCGAGACGCCCCCGCTGGCGACCACGGGGACGTCGACGGCCTCGACGACCCGCGCGACCGGCTCGCGGCGGATCCCCTCCAGTTGCCCCTCCACGTCGACGTCCGTGAACAGGATCGCTCCGGCACCTTCCTCCTCGTAGCGAGCGGCGGCCTCGGCCGGATCGAGGCCGGTACCCTCGGTCCACCCGGAGACGACGACCTCGCCGTCCTTCGCGTCGAGGCTCACCATCACGCTCCCGGGGAAGTCCTCGCTGACGGCGCCGACGATGTTCGGGTTCTCGACGGCCGCGGTGCCGAGGATGACGCGGTCGACGCCGAGTTCCAGCAGCTCGCAGGCGTCCCGCGCCGTCCGGATGCCGCCGCCGAGCTGGACGTCCGCGTCGACGGCCTCCAGGACGGCCTCGAACGCCGGGGCGTTCTCACGCTCGCCTTCGAAGGCGCCGTCGAGGTCGACGAGGTGGAGCGTCTCGGCGCCCTCGTCGACCCACGTCCGGGCCGCCTCGACGGGGTCGCCGTACGTCTTGCCCGTGCCGCGCTCGCCGCCGACCAGCTGGACGACCTGGCCGTCCTGGACGTCGACCGCCGGGATGACCTCGAAGGAGGGGAACATGCCCGACCGGTCGGCGCGACGGGAGAAAAGCGTACCCGTCGACGGCGGGCGACCACCGGCCAAACAGGGCGCTTATCCGACGCCCCCTCGTTGCTCCGGGCATGGAAGTGCTGCTCGTGGTCGGCATCGCCGTCGCCGTGTTCGTCGGGTACAACATCGGCGGCGCCAACACCGCGCCCGCCTTCGGGCCGGCGGTCGGCGCCGGCGTCCTCGGGAAGCTCCTGGCGGCCGGTCTCATGACCGTCTTCTTCTTCGCGGGCGGCTGGACGCTCGGCCGCCAGGTCGTCGACACGCTCGGCGACGGCATCGTCCCCGGCGAGCTGTTCACGCTCCCGGCCAGCATCGTCGTCCTCTTCTTCATCGGGTTCGCGCTGTTCATCTCGAACTTCGCCGGCGTCCCCGCCTCGACGTCGATGACCGCCGTCGGCTCCATCGCCGGCCTCGGGCTGGCGACCGGCACCCTCGACTGGGAGACGATGGGCCGAATCGTCTCGTGGTGGATCGTCGCGCCGATCGTCGCCTTCTGGATCAGCGGCGTCATCGGTCGCTACTTCTACCCCACGATCAACGCCTGGATCGCCATCCCGCAGACCGAGGGAAGCCCCTTCGGCGCCGACGCCTCCCGCCGGGAGACCGCCGGCGCCCTGCTGGTCATCGTCATCGGCTGTCTGATGGCCTTCTCGGCGGGGGCGTCGAACGCCGCCAACGCCGTCGCACCGCTGGTCGGCAGCGGCGAGCTGTCGATGAACGTCGGCATCATCCTGGCGACCGTCGCGGTCGGCCTCGGCGCGTTCACCATCGCCCGGAAGACCCTCGACACGATGGGCAACGACCTGACGGAACTGCCGCTGACGGCGGCCATCGTCGTCGCGATCGTCTCGGCGACGGCGACGGCGGCGCTGGCCGCGATCGGCATCCCCGCGAGCTTCGTCATCATCGCGACGATGAGCATCGTCGGGCTGGGCTGGGGTCGCGCCACCCGGACCGCGACCGCCCGCGACGCGGTCCGCGGCGAGGGGACGAACGTCTCCGTCGGCGCCCTGGCGGCCGACGAGGGGGCGACCGTCGGCGACACCGAGCGGCGGGGCGAGAACGCCCCGCCCATCGGCGAGGAGGAGCCCGGCGACATCCCCGCGGCCTCGGACCTCTTCGACCCGGAGACGACCGGTCGCGTCATCCTGATGCAGAACTTCGTCCCGGCGGTCGCCACCATCGGGGCCTTCCTCGTCTTCCGGTTCGTCCCCGTCGTGTAGCCCCGCCCACTCGGAGGCCGGAAAGGTGGACAATCGTCCGTGTACCGCGAGAGACCCGTTCCTAACAGCAACCTTCAACACAGAGGCGCGTGAATCTACGAGGTGATGCCCACGGTAGAATACCTCAACTACGAAGTGCTGGACGACCAGGGCTGGGACATGGACGACGACGACCTCTTCGAGCAGGCCGCCGACGCCGGTCTCGACGACGAGGACTACGGCACGCTCGACGTCGCCGAGGGCGAGTACATCCTCGAGGCGGCCGAGGCGCAGGGCTACGACTGGCCCTTCTCGTGCCGCGCCGGCGCGTGTGCGAACTGCGCCGCCATCATCAAGAAGGGCGACATCGACATGGACATGCAGCAGATCCTCTCCGACGAGGAGGTCGAGGAGAAGGGCGTCCGCCTGACCTGCATCGGCAGCCCCGCCGACGAGGAGGTCAAGATCGTCTACAACGCCAAGCACCTCGACTACCTGCAGAACCGCGTCATCTGAGCGGTATCGTTCGACGTTCGTTTCATCCTCCCCGTTCTCCGACCGCGCCCTGCCCGTTCCGGCGAGTCGACCGCAGGTGTGACGGCGCTTCCGAGTCTTCGCCTCCGACCGTTACTCGCTGATCCTCCCGCTCGTCACTCGTCGGACCCCGGTATTTCGGGGTCCGGCCGCCCGTGACCGCTCGCGCGGCGCTCCTTGCCCATCCGCCGCGTCTCGAGGTCCCAGTTCTCGAAGAAGCCGTACTCCCGCATCGTCGTCATCCCCGCGACGGCCGCCCGGAGGTTGATCCCCACCAGCGGGATGTCGGCGACCGTGATCAGCACGTCGGCCTGGACCATCGCGCCCTCCCGCAGGAGGACGTCGAGGACGTCCACGATGGCGTGGCCGTCGTCTCTGGTCGGCTTCACGGGCCCTCGCCACCCCCGTCGCCGATCTCGGGTGCGAAGCTGTACGGCGGCCACGGCCCGGTGTAGGAGACCTCGTAGGCGCCGTGGTCCGCGTAGGGCTCCAGCGCGTCGCCGATCGCTTCCTCGTCGGCTTCGTCGGCCAGCAGCGACAGGTCGGCGACCGTCTCCCTGCCGGCGTCGTCGTCCTCCTCGGAGAGCACCGACGCACCGCCGGAGCGCTGCAGTTCGACGGCGTGGGGTTCGATCGCCTCGTGGAGCTGCTCCTCGACGGCTCCGCGGTGCTGCTCGAGGCGCTCGGAGAGCTGCTGCTGGTACTGCTTCTGCAGCAGGAAGCCGGTCCCCTCGTCGGCGGTCTCCGCGCGTGCGGCCAGTTCGCGGAGTTCGCCGTCGGCCTCGAGGATCTCGTCGGCGATCGCCTCCTCGTCCCACTCGACGCGGACCCGGTACTCCCAGCGCCCGTCGAGCCACTCGAGGGCGTCCTCGAGCTCCGAGCGGTGGTCGTCGAGCCACTCGCGGACGGTCGCGTCGCCGCCCTTCAGGATGGTGTCGAAGCGGAAGGGGATCGGCGTGCCGAACCGCTGGGCGGCGTCGTCGACGACCCCCTGGTGGTCGAGCAGCCAGCTGCGGACCTGCGTCACGTCGTCGGAGTCGAAGACGGAGTCGACGGGCTGGACGACCGCGCCGATACCGTCCCGGACGACGAGGGAGACGTCGCCGCCCTCCAGGCCCTCCGCGGCGAAGGTCGCGCCGTCGTCCGCGTTGACGGCGCAGTAGACGTACCGCCCCTCGTCGAACTCGAGGGACGTCTGGGCGTCGCCGCTCGGCTCGTCGGTGTCGCTCATCCGTCGATCCCCTCCAACTCCTGGTCGCGGACCTGCTCGACGGCCTCGGAGACAAGCGAGTCCAGGTCGCCGCGGAGCTGTTCGACGTTCTCGTCGATGCCCTGGTCGGCCTTGATGGCCTCCATCTCCTCCTCCAGCGCCTGGAGCTGCGCGCCGAGCCGTTCGATCTCCTCGGGGTCGAGCTGCCCGGACTCCATGCGCCGGATGGCCTCCCGCTCCATCGTCTCGATGAGCAGTTCGATCACCGTGACGACGAGCGCCATCAGCCCCGAGGCGCCGCCGTCGCCCTCCTCGTCGTCGAGTTCGATGTGCTTCATGTGTCCTCCTGGCCGCTCGCAGATTCCTCGTCGCTCGAGTCCGCCGCCGAGCCGTCCTGGCCATCTCCGTCGTCGTCACTCCCGTCTTCGGACCCCGACTCGTCGGGAGCGGCGTCCGGGCCCTCCCCGTCGCCGTCCCCGCTCTGGTCGGCGTCGTCGACGCTGCTGCCTTCGCCCCCATCGTCGTCGTCCGTCGGGACCTGGGGCGTCGGTCGCTGACTGGGCGCCGCGGGCGCCGCCGCCGCTCGGCTGCTGCCGCCGTCGCCGTCGCTCTCGTCGTCCTCCCGGCTCCCGCCCGAACTGGCGTCGATCCCCAGGTCGATCGGCTCGTCGTCGTCCTCGAGCGGTTCGCGGCCGGAGGCCCGCTCGACCCGGCGCATGTCCGTCCCGCTCGGGAAGGCCAGCCCGTACTTGGCGGCGGTCTCGAAGGAGGCGATGGCCGCCCGGAGCTCGATGCCGAGCAGTTCCGTCTCCCCGACCGTGACCGCGATGTCCGCGTTGATGACGATGCCCTTGTCGAGGACCAGCTCGAGGACCTCCGCCAGGTCCGCCTGGTCGCGTGTAGGTTTTCCACTACTCATTCTCCTCGAACACCTCGATCTCCGGCGCGTCGTCGTCGCTCTCGCTCTCGCTCTCGCTCTCGCTTTCGGCGTCGGCGGTCGCACCGTCCGTGTCGGCGCCCTCGCTGTCGGCGTCGGTCGACTCCTCGGCGTCGGCGTCGGCGCTGGTCGTCCGCGAGTCCTCGTCGTCGTGCCGTTCCTTGAACCGCCGCCCGAAGATGCGCCGCGGGTTGTCCGCCCGGGAGTACTTCACCTGCGACGGCACCGTCGAGGTGCGCGTCGAGATGGAGTCCGGGAGCGGCCCCGGCGGCATCGTCGACCGGGCCGTCGGGTTCAGCGAGTCGGGCTGGTTGCCCTCCTGGCCGAGCTTCTTCTGGTTCTCCCGGTAGATCTTCCGGAGGCCGTCGTGGGTCGACAGCAGCGCCGACCGGAACTTCTCGACGGCGGCCAGGATCTTCTCCTCGATGAACTGCTGGCGGGCGCTCTGCTCGAAGGAGGCGTCCGCGCCGTCCATGTCGACGACGTTCTCGAACATCCCGTCGTCCTCCTCGCCGTCGCCGTCGCCGTCCTCGTCGTCGGTGACGTCGTCGACGGCCGCCTCGAACTCGCGTTTCTCCTGGAGGAACTGCGTGAGGTCGACGGCGTCCCACAGCTCCCGGAGGTTGACCGCCTCGGTGACGTCCCCGAGGTCGATCGCCGACTCGTCCTCGTCGAACAGCCCCTCGGGGATGTCCTCGACGTCGACGGCCTCGGGGATGTCCTCGACGTCGATGGCCTCGGGCAGCTCCTCGAAGTCCAGGGTCTCCAGGAGCTCCTCCAGCTCCTCGAGGACCTCCCAGAGGTCCTCCGCCAGTTCGACGATGTCGCCGCCGTCCTCGTCGTCGACGATCGCCCGCTTGATCTCGGTGACGTACTCGCCGATCTGGCCGACGAGGTCGGCCAGCCGCTCCGGGTCGAAGACCTCGTCCTCGGTCTCCCCCTCGGCTTCGGCGTCGCTCATGACGCGTCCTCCGTCGCCGTGATGCGCAGTTCGAGGACGCCGTGGTTGAACCGCCCCTCGACGTCGTCGACGGGCCAGGGCAGCGCCAGCCGCTCGACGGCCCGGTCCTCGACGCCGACCACGAGTTCGTTGGTCTCCTCGTCGAGGCCGACGGTGAGGTCGTCGGGGTCGACGTTCGGCAGGTCGGCGACGACCACGAGCCGGCCGTCGTCGTCGTGCCGGACGTCGACGTGGTGGTCGACGTCCCGCTGGTCGCTCGCGGAGCTGCGGTCGTTGATCGAGTTCGCGTCTGACCCCGAGGACGGGCGACCGACCCGGACCGAGAAGCCCGACTCGGTCGAGAACCGTCCCTTCGACGAGCGACGTCTGCGGCTGATGCGGGACTTCCCGTCCCGCTCGGCGTCGGCCAGCGCCTCCAGCACGCTCCGGATGCCGCCGAGGAGCCCGCCCTGTCGCTCGGTCTCGTCGTCGTCGTCGGCTCCGTCTCGTTCGTCGCTCATCCGCGCACCTCGATGGACTTGTCGCTCAGCTGTTCGTGGGCCTGCTCGGCGACCTCGAGTTCGGCCTCGAGTTCGCGGCGGCGTTGTTGGTACTCCTCCTCGTCGCGCTCGCCCATCTCGTAGAGTAGCTGGTTCTCTTTCATGCGGTCCCTGATGTCCTCGATGTCGTAGAGTTCGTTCATGGCGATGGCCTGCAGCGATTCGAGCACCTGGAAGAACGGCCGCACCAGGAGGTCGTCGACGATGATGGTCATCGCTTCGCCCCGATCTCGATCTCGACGAAGTTGTACGGCGCCCACGGCCCCGTGTACTGGACGAGGAGGTCGTCGTGGTCGTCCTCGAAGGCGCCGACGGCGTCGTCGAAGGCGTCGCGGTTCTCGCGGTCGACGAGGAACGAGCGGTTGACGACCAGCCGGTCGCTGAAGAGGTCGTCGTCGGTCGACCCCTCGGCGATGTCCTCGAAGCGCTCGGAGACCTCCGCCTCGACGGCCGCCCGGTCGACGTCGGCGTCCTCGTCGACGAGGACCTTCAGGCCGAGTTCGACCTTGTCGTCGACCTCCCGGAGGGCCCGCCGGAACGCCGGGCGGGTCTCCCGGAGGACGCTCTTGAGCGTCCGCTTGTTCTTGAACGCCATCCCGAACTGCATCGGGACGACGGTGCGGCCGCCGTCGTGCTCGAGGAGGGTCTGCAGCACCTCGTTGTGTCGCTGGGCGTTCTCGTCGGTCGCCTCCGGCTCGACGGTGTCGATGTCGGTCACGAGCGCCGACAGGGTCCGGTGGTCGACCGTGTACGCCCGCTCCGCCCCTTCGACCCCGTCGGTGTCGAACTCGAGGTCCTCCTGCTCGATGACGCCGTAGGCGTAGAGGGCGTTGTCTGCCATGGCTAGTACGAGGTCTCGCACTCTCAACAGTACGGTGCCTGAGTATGCAAGCCGAACACCTACCCACCTGTCGGCTCGATTGTATGACACATGAGTTCAGCCAGACCAGGCAGTTCCAGCCTCGTGGAGGTCCTCGACCGCATCCTCGACAAGGGCGTCGTCATCGACGTCTGGGCCAGGGTCTCGCTCGTCGGTATCGAGATCCTGACGGTCGAGGCCCGGGTCGTGGTCGCCTCGGTCGACACCTTCCTGCACTACGCCAAGGAGATATCCAAGATCGAAGCCGCGGAGGCGGAGGTCGAGGACGGGGGTGATCTGGACAACCTCCAGGACATCGACATCGAGCAGTCGGAGTCCCCGAACCCGGAAGCGCAGGCGGAGTGACCTGAACGGGCTCTCTGACCGATGTCGACGACTGATTCGGACGAAGAACAGTGCAAGGCGGTCACCGGCGACGGTGACCGCTGTTCGCGCCCCGCGCAGGACGACGGCTTCTGTCACCAGCACGATTCGTCGGACGAGACTATCGACGACGCCGAGGACGGAGACGGCGGCGACGATGGTGACCCCGACGAGAACGAAAACCGCGAGGAGACCGTCGACGGAGCCGGGGACGCCGACGGGGACGAAGGGGGCGACGAATCGACGGGCGAGACGGACGACCAGGATACCCAAATGTCATCCAGTGATTCACAGACGGCGGAGACCGAGATCGGGGAGGTTCGCCAGACCGTACAGGAGACCGCCGAGGGTGTCGTCGGCCATCCCCTCGACGGGATAACGAGCATCGACAGCACGGACAGCGGCTGGCGGGTCGCCGTCGAGGTGGTCGAGCGGAAGTCGGTCCCGGACACCCAGGACATCCTCGGCCGCTACGAGATCGAGCTCACCGACGACCTGTCGGTCACCGGCTACCAGCGGACCCACCGGTACCGCCGCGACGACATGAACCACGACATCTAGGGCCCATGAGCGAGACAGTCGATCTCCCCTGGGTGGACGAGCCGGTGGAGCTGGCCGAGGCCGTCGAGATGATCGCCCGCGCCGACGAGGAAGACGAGGACGTCATCGAGGACGTCTCGGCCCGGGTCGACAAGCTGCAGCGGCGCATCGAGCGACTGGAGGACGGCAGCGACGCCGAGTGCCCGTCCTGCGGCAGCGCCGACGACGTCTACAAGTCTGGGATCGGCGCCGCGAAGCTCGCGAGCAAGGGCGCGCTCAGCGAGAAGAACGCGACGGCGCTGAACCGCGAGTCCCACGTCTGCCTCGACTGCCGGGAGTCGTTCACCCCGTCACCCGACTGAGGCCGCCCCCGGGAACCTGCAGGTGCAGGCATCCCGACTAACCGTTTTTCCCGCGTCGTATGAGATATGGATTCTCGAGATGCTCCGGAGTCGAGCACCGGCGGCGTCGGCGTCAGAGTGTTGCTCCCGGACGGCGGTCAGATGGAGGAGCCGGAAGAGGAGGACGAATCGGCGGACGACCAGGAAGCCTCCGAGGAGCAGACGGACGCCGAGGAGGCGGACGCTGAGAGCGAAGAGAGCGAGGAGAGCGAATCCGCCGAGGGCGACGAGCAGGAGGCGGAAGGGGAGGACGACGAGTCCGACGAGGAGCAAGCGGAGGGCGAAGACGAGGAAGAGGCCGCCGAAGACGAGGCCGAATCTGAAGACGAAGAGGAGGCCGAAGCGGACGAGGGTGAGGACGAGGAGGCAGAGGAGGACGCCGAAGCGGAAGGCGACGGCGAAGAAGCCGAGGGTGAAGGTGAAGAAGCCGAAGAGGAGGAGTCCGAGCGCGAGCAGGCCGTCTCGGACGAGGGCGCGCGCCTGCTCCACCTGAACATCGACGGCCTCTTCCTCGACCTGCTCGGCCTGGAGGTCGACCTCGATACGGTCACGCTCGACCTCACCGCGGTCGAGGGCGAGTCGAAGCTGCTCGGCAACCTGCTGTCGGCGGTCAGCGGCCTGCTGGGCGGCGACCCGCTGTCGAGCTTGATACCCGAGATGCCGGACAACCCGCTCAGCGGGCTGCTCGGCGGCCGCGAGGGTGACGAGGAAGGCGAGGAAGGTGAGGAAGGCGAGAGCTCGGGCCTGCTCCCCGACGTGCACCCGATGGAGCGCGCGAAGGAGCTGGCCGGCTACATCGCCGACGGCATCCGCAGCGCCATCGACGACGCCGGGTCGTCGATCATCTCCGCGCTGCCGCTGGAGGAGCTGCTCGCGCAGTTCCTCCAGGAGATCGTCAACCAGCTCCTCGACACCTCCGACGACGGTGGCGAGTCCGACGCCGAAGAGGCGGCCGCGAGCGCGTGACTCCCGTTTCCGATCTCCACAACCAATGAGTGATACATCTCTCGTCGACCGCATGGACACCGAGGAGCTGCTCGAGAAGATCGACTACGAGGAACTGTTCGAGGGCACGGAGCTGGAAGGAGCCATCGACAGCGAGAGCGGACAGCCCACCAGCGAGGACCTGGGCGGCGCCGTCGGCGCGCTCGTCGGCCGCCGGATCGGCGAGAAGCTCGGCGCCTGGATCGAGGAGGCCATCCGGGAGAGCCTCAGCGACGACGAGGACGAGGAGTCCGCCGAGGACGGCGACGAGGAGTCCGCCGAAGATAGCGACGAAGAGTCCGAGGGGGACGGCGAAACGGAAGCCGAAGGCGAATCGGAGGAGGGTGCCGAGGACGGAGGTGAGGAGGCGAGCGACGACGGCGACCAGTCCGACCTCGCCAGCACCATCACGGAGTCGGTCGAGGCCGCCCTCTCCGATGACTCGGGCGGTGACTCGGACAGCGACGACGTGACCGACAAGATCGCCTCCGCCGTCGAGCAGGCGATGACGTCCGAGGACGGCGACGAGGGGTCCGAAGACGCCGAGGCCGAGGACGGTCAGTCCGAGGAAGCTACGGACGAGAGCGAGGACGGCGACGAAGCGGCGTCGGACGACCAGCAGGCCGAGGACGAAGGCGAGGAGTCCGAGGGGGAGGACGAGGCGTCCGAAGCGGACGCCGAGGACGAAGGCGAGGAGACGGACGACGCCGAGTCCGAATCCGACGAAGAGGAGATCGAGGCCGAAAGCGAGGACGAGTCGGATTCCGAGGCGTCGGAGGACGAGAGCGAAGCGGAGTCCGAGGGGGGCGACGAGGAAGCCGAAGCGGAGGACGAAGAAGCCGAGGGCGACGAGCAGGAAGCCAATTCGGAGTCGGGCGACGAGTCGGAAGGCGACGACGACACGCCGCAGCCCTCGAGCGAGGACGACCTCGAGGACCTGTCGTACCGCGAGCTGCAGTCGCTCGCGAAGGAACACGACATCCAGGCGAACCTCAGCCAGGAGGAGCTTGTCGACGAGCTCTCGGACGCGCTCAGCATGGAGGCGTAGGACGCTTCCGCGGCGGGCTCATTCTCTCGCCTCAAGGGCGGCCAGTAGCGTCGCCGTCTCGACGACGGTCGCGAACTCGCCGTCGAGCTGTGCGAGCGCCAGCCGGTGGTTCTGCTCGGCGGCGTACCGCGTGCCGTCGAACTCTCGCTCGAAGGTCACCGCGGCGTCGGCGACGACGTACGGTTCGAACCCGAAGTTCGCCGCCATCCGCGCGGTCGTCGAGACGCCGCGGTCGGTCGTGAACCCGACGAAGACGGGTCGCTGCACGCCGGCCTCCCGGAGCCGGCTCTCGAGGTCGGTCCCGACGAAGGCACCGTCGACGTCCCTGGCGACGACGGGTTCCTCGCGGGTCGGCTCGGCCTCGGGCTTGAAAGCGTTGCCCGCCCGGTCGGGGCGCAGCGGCGAGTCGAGTTCGGTGGAGTCGTGGCGGACGTGCACGACCGGCAGGTCGGCCTCGCGGAACGCCGCGAGCAGTTCCGCGACGTGGCGCTCGGCGTCGGGGTTGTTCCGCTCGCCCCAGCGGTCGTGGTCGAACCCCTGCTGGACGTCGATCGGTACGAGGGCGACGCCGTCGAGGTCGAGCGTCTCGTAGTCCCTGAACGGCATGTGGTCGTACCGAGTTCACAACCGGTTGCGGGATATACCGGACTATTGCGGCAGTATTACCGATTCAAAATCACGAATGTCCAATCTCTCTCCCGTCGCCTGGCCGAATCTACGCACCCGACGAGCGCACTGAGCCATAGCGTGAGTTTATAAGGAACCTGGACACACCCCACTGTGTGTCGTCGCTGTTCGCCGGGCTCGCTTCGAGTCCCGACCCGTCCGTACCGCTCGCCGCTCTGACGGCCCTCGGGCTCGTCGGCGGCGACGTCCTCTCGTCGGTGTTCCTCGGCGTCGCCCGGGGCCCGGACCTGCTCCGCCTCGTCGCCGTCCCCGTGTTCGCGTGGGCGGCCTACCGCGACATCGAGACGCGGCGGGTGCCGAACCGGACGTGGCTCCCCCTGCTCGTCGCGGGGGTCGTCGCGCTCGCCTGGGACGGGTGGCTCGTCCTCGACCAGGGGGCCTTCTCCCAGCGGCTCTTCGCCGTCCGCGTCGTCCTCTCGCTGGGGCTCGTCGCCCCGCTCGGCTACGTCTTCTGGCGGCTCGGCGGGTTCGGGGGAGCCGACGCCAAGGCGGTCATCTCGCTTGCGGTGCTGTTCCCGGTGTACCCCAGCTTCTACCTCGAACTCGGGGCGCTCCCGCTCAACCGGGCCACCCTCGGCGTCTTCTCGCTGACCATCCTCTCGAACACCGTCATCGTCGGCCTCGCCTACCCGCTGCTGCTGGCGCTGCGGAACCTCCCGCGCGGCGAGGTCACGCCCGCGATGTTCGTCGGCCGGCCGGTCGCCGTCGCCGACGTCCTCGTCGAGTACGGGCGCCTGCTGGAGGGGCCGGACGGGTTCAGCCGCCGCGGCCTCGACGTCGACGCCCTCCGGATGTACCTCCGCTGGCGAGGCGTCACGTTCGAACAAATCCGTGCGAACCCGGACCGGTATCGACATCCCCTCCCCGCGGCCCGGAACGACCCGGGCGACGGCTCCATCGCCGCCGACGAACGCGCGCTGACCGACGGCGGCGTCGTCACCGAGTCCGAGAGTGCGGATGACAGTGACTCCGACGCCGCGGAGGACGAACTCCAGGCCGCGATCCGGCCCCTCGACACCTGGGGCGCCGAGCGCTTCCTCTCCGCGCACTCGGCCTACGGCACCACCCCGACCGAACTCCGCGAGGGCCTGGAGGTCCTCACCGAGTCCGACCGGGAGCGCGTCTGGCTGACGCCCGGTATCCCGTTCATCCTCCCGATGTTCGCCGGGCTGCTGTTCGCGCTGACCTACGGCGACCTGCTGTTCGCGCTGCTGACGTTCCTGGGACTGGCCTGAGTCGGCTGGAGCAGCACGGAGCCCGCGCTATCCGGCCAGTATCGCGAAGAAAAACGAAGTCTGTTGACCGTACTACGCTTCGGCGGCGACCTCGACGTCCTCCTCGAGGTCCTCGAGGGCCGTCACGACCTGGTCGCGGTAGACGGAGAGGTCGAGATCCGGTCCGTACTGGGTCTCGGCCATCGCGTCGTACTCGTCGGCCGTGTCGAACGATTCGATGCGCTCGACGGTCCGCTCGGCCGTCTCGACGACCCAGCGGTCGCGGGTGTCGGCGTCGACGACGGTGATGGACTCGGGTCGCAGCGAGACGTTCACGTCGCCCTCGTCGGTCTCGTAGGTGCGGGGCTTGCCGACCACGGAGACGTAGGCGGGGGTCTCGGCCTCGCGGAGCGCCGAGGCGGCCTCGGGCTGGTACTGGCCCGCGTACGTGAAGAACGTACCCGTAGGGTCGACGATTCGACCGCGCCAGTACTCGGAGTCCTCGCCGACGTCCTCCGTCTCGGTCAGCGTGCCGACGACGAAGACGCGGTTGGCGGACTCGCCGGTCGGCAGCAGCGAGTAGACCGGCGCGCGGTCGTCGTCGGACTCCTTGAACGTGTACGATGCGTCGTTGAACTCGGCCGCGAAGGCGCGCCGGGCGACCTCGCGGGTGGGAACGGATGCACTCATTACAGGGACCTCGCTTTGATCAGCACGCTCTCCGCGTCGACCGGCCCGGTGAGGGTCTCGATCTCGTCGGCCAGGACGTACCGGCCGAACGTGGGTCCGGCGACCCGGTAGTAGAGGCCGAGGACGGTGTCGGCCATCTCCTCGACGACGACCTCGGTGTCGAGGGCGTCCATCGCCATCTCCTGGGCCTCGTCGAGGGTGATGCCGGTCAGCTCCTCGGTGGCCTCCTGGTCGAAGATGACCTCGTGGACCTGGTCGCCGTCGTCGAGGACGCCCTTGATGCGGAGGTCGAACTCGCCCTCGACGTCGCCGTGCTCCGAGCAGCGGCCGTTCTGGAGGACGCGCGTGCAGTCCTCCTCGGGGCAGCGTTTGATGAGGCCGGAGCCGGACTGGATGTCGACCAGCGCGCCCTGGACCTCCGTGGAGTCGTCGCCGACCTCGATGTCCTCGTCGAGCTCCTCGATGGTCGTGGTCTTGTTGAGCTTCACCGAGTAGCGGCCCTCGTACTCGTCGGTGACGAGGTTGCCGAGCCGGTAGACCGACCCCTCCTCGAGTTCGGGGAGGTCGCTCTTGGCCCACTTGGTGAACTTCACGGTGCCGGTCTCGTCGCCCAGCAGGCCGACCTGCGCGATGGAGTCGGCGCGGGGCTCCCCAGAGGTCGACGACCTTGACGGTCAGGTCGAGCCACTCCTCGGGGGCGTCGATGTCCTCGACGTTAGCGGCCTCGCTGGAGCCGCCGGCCAGCTGGTCGCGGTCCATGTCGGCCTCGTCGAGGTACGTCGAGACCACGCTGCGGCGGGCCTCGTCGACGGGAACGCGGTACTCGGAGACGAGCGTCTCCAGGCGTTCCTCGATTTCTTCCTCGCTCACGTCGAGCGAGTCTGAGAACTGTTCGTGTATCTCGGCTGCGTGCTGTCGCAGGTCTGTCATGGCGTATCCGTCTCCACGTGTTTTCAATGGGAGACGTACGTCGGTTGGCGCCCGATGGTATAAAAACCGTCGGTGGCGGAGTGAAAGTGGACAGCGGCCCTCACTCGGGGAGAATCGACCGGATGGCGGAGCGTTGCTCGTCGGTGTTGAGCGCGGCGCGTGCCCGCAGTCCACGACCAGCGTCTCCACCTCGGGGCGGCGGGTCTGCATCTCCTCGAACGTCCCCTCGCCGAGGATATCGGAGTCCTCCCCGCGGAGGACGAGCGTCGGGGCGTCGACGGCCTCCCACAGCGCCCAGGGGTCCCGTTCGGACTCGGCGGTCACGACGGGTTCGACGATACCGGTGTCGTAGTTCGGCGTGAACTGCCCGTCGTCGGTGCGGCGCGATGAGGTCCGGGTCAGCCGCCGCCACTCCGCGTCGCTCTGCTCGTTGAACGTCGCGTAGGCCTCCCGGAAGTACGCCTCCATCTCGGTGAACCGGTCGTACGTCGGCGGGTTCGTCAGGTAGTCGATGATCCGCTGGATACCCCCCTCGGCGCCCTCGTCCTCCGAGGGCTCTGGGCCGACGTCGTTGAGCACCAGCGCGTCGATGCGGTCGGCGAGGTCGTCGGCCGCCAGCCGGATGCCGAGCGTCCCGCCCATCGACGTCCCGACGTAGCGGGTCGACTCGAGGCCCAGTTCGTCGTAGAAGGCGACCAGGAGGTCGACCATCGCCTCGGGCGAGTAGTGGGTCGGCGCCCACTCGCTCAGCCCGCGGCCGGGCATGTCGGGACACAGCACCCGGTAGTCGTCGGCGAGTTCGCGCGCCAGCGGGTCGAAGTCGCGGCCGACCCGCGAGAGGCCGTGGACGCAGACGACCCGGCGGCGCGTCCGTGTTGCCCCACTCGCTGTAGTGGATCTCGACGCCGTCGAGGGTACGGAACTCGTCTCGTCGCATGGCGGTGAAAGGTCGCCGCGGGGCTTAACGGTAGGGTCCGCCGGCGGGCAGTGCCTCCCGGGAACTGAAGCCGGTCACGCGACGCGGTCGACGTCGGTGAACTCGAAGCGCGCCCCGCCGTCGGCCCCCTCGCGTACGTCGACGGTCCATCCGTGCGCCTCCGCGATCCGGCGGACGATGGCCAGTCCGAGACCGGTGCCCGACCGGGCGGTCGTGTAGCCCGCCTCGAGGACGGCGTCGCGTTCGTCCTCGGGGATGCCGGGTCCGTCGTCGGCGACGAAGAACCCGCCGTCGAGGGGGTCGACGGTGACCGTCGCGTCGGCGGCGCCGTGCTCGACGGCGTTCCCGTAGAGGTTCTCGAAGAGGTGCCGGAGGCGGTCGGGGTCGGCCTCGATCTCGGGGGAGGTCCCCCAGCCGGAGGGTGGCCCCGGGGTCGCCGCCGGTCGACCACGCGGCCTCGGCGACCCCCGACAGGTCGACGGGCTGGGTCTCGCCGACGGTTCGGCCCTCCCGGGCCAGGGTCAGCGTCCGGTCGACGAGCGTCTCCATCCGGTCGAGGGTCGAGGCGGCGATCTCGAGGTCCTCGCTGTCGCGGTCGGCCCGGGCGAGCCCGATCCGGCCCTTGGCGACGGTCAGCGGGTTCTTTAGGTCGTGGGAGACGATACTCGCGAACTCCTCGAGCCGCTGGTTCTGCCGCTCGAGCTCCCGCTCTCGCTCCTTGCGGTCGGAGACGTCGCGGACGACGCCGACGGTCCCCCGGCGGTCGGTGCCCGCGCGCTCGGGGGCGAGCGCGATCCGGACCTCGCAGGGGATCGGCCCGCCGTCGGCGGTCACCGCCGTCAACTCGAAGGTCACGTAGTCGGCCTCCCCGGCCAGCAGCGCCCGCTGCCTCTCCTTCGCGGTCTCGAGGTCCGCCGGCGAGACGACCGCCGCGAGGTGCTCGCCGAGGAGGTCCTCGACATCGTACCCGAGCATCTCGGCCATGTAGTCGTTCACCTCGGTGAACGCGCCCCGGTGGTCGAGTTCGAACACCGCGTCGCCGACCGCGTCGACGATCTGCTCGTAGCGCTCGAGTTCGCGCTCCCTGGCCAGCCGTTCGGAGACGTCCCGCCCCGCGCCGACGATCCCGCGAAGGTCGCCCGCGTCGTCGATCAGCGGCGCGCCGACCAGTTCGTACGGGATCGACGTGCCGTCCCTGGTCACCACGTCCACCTCGAGGGTCACCGACCGCCGCTCCGAGACCACGGTGCCGACCGCGTCGGCGACCCGCTCGACGTCCTCGCCGCCGACCATCTCGGTGGCGTCCATCGCCCCGATCTCCTCGCCCGAGTAGCCCGTCACCTCGACGGCGTGGTCGTTCCACCGGACGATGGTCCCCGTCTCGTCGAGGGCGTAGACGAGGTCCGGGATGGCGTCGAAGAGGCCCTCGACGAACGCCTGCTCGCGGCGGAGCTCCCGCTCCCTGGCCTTCCGGTCGGAGATATCCCGCGCGATCGCGAGGACGCAGTTCCGCCCGCGGAGCGTCGTCTCCTTCAGGCGGATCTCCACCGGCAGGTCGTCGCCGCCCGCCGTCTCCACGACCCACTCGAAGACCTGCTCGCCGTCGTCCAGGACGCGGGCGACGTGCTCGTCGGCCCGCCGCTGGGTGTAGCCGCGGTCGGTGGCGCTGAACTCGCCGAAGGACGCCGAGAGCAGGTCCTCGCGGTCGTACCCGACCATCTCGCAGAACCGCCGGTTCGCGTCGAGGATCTCGCCCGTGTCGGGGTCGTGGACGGTGATCCCGTCGGTCGCGTCCTCGAAGATGTGCCGGTAGTCGGTGCGGGCCCGCCACCGCGAGACGACGTTCTCGATCCGCTTGGCGAGCAGTTCGAACTGGTCGACGCCGGGGCCCTTCTGGAGGTAGTCGGTGGCGCCGGCCGAGAAGGCGTCGCTGGCGACCTCCTCGCTGCCCTTCCCCGTGAACAGCACGAACGGGAGGTCGGGGTGGTCGGTCCGGACGGCCTGCAGGAACTCGAGGCCGTCGGTCCCCGGCATCTCGTAGTCGCTGACGATGCAGTCGATGTCGCCGGCGTCGTCGGCGAGCCGCTCGAGAGCGTCGCCGGCGGCGTTCTCGACGACCACCTCGAACCCGTCGCCGGTCCCCTCGAGCGTCGAGGCCGTCAGGGACGCGAACCCGGCGTCGTCGTCGACGTGCAGCACCCGGGTCTGTCGGCTCATTGCAACGAGGTCGGCGTCTCGGGGGAAAACCGTTGCGGGGCTTGCGGGCGATGAGTCGTGCGGACCCGTCGTCCGCCCCGGCCGACGGCTCTTTGGGGCCGGCGCCCGAACCCCCCACCGTGAGCAACCGTCGTCGTCTCGAGCGGCTCGTCCGGACGAAGCTGCACTCCGCGGGCAAGCAGTTCGAGGAGGCCAGGCGCGCCTACAGCGACGCGAAGACCGCCACCCTCGCCGACCTCCCGACCGACGACGAGGGGCGGGCGCGGATCGTCTGCCGCCGCTACGCCGAGAAGCGCGCCGTCTCGCTCGACGAGCAGGCCCGCCCGGCCTGCTACGACCCCGACCACCGCGACTGCCGCGGCTGCGTCGAGGACATCCGCGAGCGCCGCATCGAGACCTGGTGACCTGGAGAGGGCCTCCACCGGTGTGCGACTAGGTGGGAAATACTCTTCTTGCGGGCGCGAATCTCCGAGACCGTGAACCCCCTCCCCCGGACCGGGTCGTACCTCATCGACTCGATGCTGTTCGCCGTCGGCGCGATCTGCTTCACCCTAGCGGTCGGCCTCGTCGTGATCGTCGGCGCCCTGCTCATCCAGGCGACGATCCAGCTCTCGCAGCCGTACACCGGATCGCGGAGCACCTCGAGCCTCCTGGCGATCCTCGTCTTCGCCCTCTACATCGGCGTCCCGTCGTACCTGCTCGCGACCCAGGTCGAGGCCCCGTCGACGTCGGACGAAGAGCGCGACGGAGGGAAACTATGAGCCGGACCGGCGAGGGCGACCCCGCGACCTACCTCGTCGCCTACGACGGCGGCGAGAGCTCCGAGCGGGCGCTCCGGCGCGCCACGGCGTTCGCCGACCGGACGGGCGCGCGGCTCGTCGTCGCGAGCGTCCTGCCGACCGACGCGTCCCTCGCGGAGACGTACGACCTCACCGACGACGGGGCGTACGACCCCGACGCGGCCGCCGAACGGCTCCGGGCGGCCGCCGCCGATGTCGCGCCCGGGGCCGACTTCCGCGCCGAGCGCGTCGACGCCTACGCCGGCCGGCGGCGGATCGCGAAGGTCCTCTCGCGGGTCGCCGGCGAGGCGGACGCCGAGGTGGTCTTCGTCGGCGGCGACGACGCCGGTCGCGTCGTCCAGCGGCTCTCGAGGGTCGACGCGGGGAGCGACGAGCGCGACGAGAACGACGAGAACGACGGGTTCGACGTCTTCGTCGTCCGTTCGGCTTGACTACGTCGGTGTTACTCGACGCCGACCGGGAGCGACCGCTTCAGACGCTCCGGGTAGACCCCCCGTCGACGGGGACCGCGGCGCCGTTGACGTACGACGACCGGTCGCTGGAGAGCCACGCCACCGTCTCCCCGAGCTCCCGGGGGTCGCCGACCCGCTCCAGCGGGACGCCCTCCGACCAGTCGGCGAGCCCGGCCTCGTAGTCCTCGTAGTCGCCGCGCTCGACGGCGTCCTCGACGAGCTCCTCGATGCGGCTCGTCTCGTGGGCGCCCGGGAGCACCGCGTTGGCGCGCACCTCGGGCGCGAGGTCGTGGGACAGGGACTTCATCAGCCCGATGACCCCCCGGCGGACGGAGTTCGACAGCACGAGGTCGTCGATGACCTCCTGGACCGACCGCGAGGTGATGTTGACGATGGTGCCGCCGCCGTCCTCGACGAGCGGCGGATGGGCCGTCCGCACCGTCCGGACGACGCTCATCACCAGCAGGTCGTAGGCGTCGTACCAGTCCTCGTCGTCGGTGTCGAGGAACGACCCCGAGGGCGGACCGCCCGCGCTCGTGACGACGTGGTCGAGGCGCCCGAACTCGTCGACTGCACTGCCGACGAACGACTCGACGTCGTCCTTCTCGGTGATGTCCGCCCGGAGGGCGAGGACGTCGCCGGGGCCCGCCTCGTCGACCCGCGACTCGGCCCGCGAGAGCCTGTCCTCGTCCCGCCCGCAGATGGCGACGTCGCACCCGGCCTCCGCCAGCGCCTCTGCGCTGGCCAGCCCCAGGCCGGCGGTTCCTGCCGTCACTATCGCCGCGTTCCCGTCGATTCCGAGGTCCATGTCGGCGGGTCGGCCGCCAGCGCAATAAATCAGTGGCGGCGCCGAGCCCAGAGGCGCCTACCGCGACTCGTTTGCGTCGCCTTCGGCGTGCTGACGGCGCTGCTCACCGCTACGGTCCGGGTGCTCGACGGGGTGTCGCGGAGTCCTCCTAACATCATTGGCACCAGTACGATACCCCCGCCGTCCCACAGATGTAGTATGAGCAAGTCGGAGACGAAGTCGAGGTGCTTCGCGCGCTGCCGATCCTGCGGTGCGACGGTCACGGCAGCGATCCGACCGGACGGGTCCATCCGGCCCATCGGTATCTCGCCGGACTGTACCTGCGGCGACGGGGACTTCGAGCGCGTCCTGGAGTAGCTAGCCTGGTTCGTCCGGGACGTCCCGGACGGTTCTTCAGAGATCCACAGCCGTTACCGGTTCTCCGGCGCGGTATCGCCGCGAGCTGGATTCCCGGGTAGCGGCACTCCTGCCCGACGACGCGGACGCACTGATTCACCCGCTTCTTTACACTCCCTAGTACAGGTGGTAAGAACCCATTTCAGGGGTCGAGGACAAGATACGGTGCGGTCTGGGGAGTCGACCGCACCCGTCGCGGCGCGGCACCGCCGCTGTCAGCGGCCGGACGAGGGGGAACCACCAGGGACCGATCGCTACGGGGGCCGGTACCGTCGGCGGGTCCGCGCCCCGGCACCAGGGGACCGGGGCGCACTCGCCGTTTCGCCGGCCGGACCGACAGCGGGCAGTCGCGCCTGTACACCGGGCGATTTAACGCTGGAGCAGCTATTCCTCGCCTATGAGCGACAGTTTGGACGCGACGGACCGAGGCGTCCTGTACATGCTCCAGCAGAACGCCCGCGAGACGACGACGACCGATATCGCACAGGAGGTCGACGTCTCCCCGAGCACCGTCCGGAACCGCATCGACGACCTGGTGGACCGCGGCGTCATCAAGGGCTACGTCCCCGTGATCGACTACGAGAAGGCGGGCTTCGAACTCCGGATCCTCTTCACCTGCACGGCGTCGAAGCAGCCCACCGACGAGTTCGTCCGCGAGATCCTCGACCAGCACGGCATCGTCTCCGTCCGGAAACTCCTGGCCGGCGACCAGAACCTCCACGTCGAGGCCGTCGGCACCAGCACCGACGACGTCTCCCAGATCGCCCAGACCCTCCAGGAGTGCGGCCTGGAGATCGTCCGCTCGGAGGTCCTGGAGGAGGAGGCGCTCCAGCCGTTCGACCACTTCGGGAAGGAGGTGGCGGACGACGGGTGATTCCAGTTAGACATCCATAAACACATCAAGATAATGTGCGAATATAGCAACGAATCGAGTTTTCGTCCCGTCTGCCCTGTAATCGGGCCCGGGTTTTTTCCGTTGGAAGTGTGAATTGACTTGCATGAGGGCGCGACGTGTGTTCGGTCGCCTCGAACGACGTGTCCGTCGTCCCCGCCTCCGGTCCGTTGCGTCCACCGAGAGCCGCGCCCCTCAGCCCAAACCATGGTAGAACTCCGCTTCACGGATCCGCACGGTCGGACAGGACGGATATCGGAATCGCTCGAGGTCGACTACGAGGGTCAGTGGGAGGAGGAGGTCTCCCGCGGTCTCGAGCGGATCAAGGCCGACGCCGGCCCGGGCGAACCGGACGATCCGCTCGACGAGGTCTACACGCTGATCGTCCTCGAACTCCCCGACGAGACGCCGATAATCGAGGTCGAACGGACCGACGACCCGGTCCGAGCAGGGCCGATCGAACGGTGATCAGAGCGGGGTTCCGCCGTCCCCGCCGTTCGCTGGAGATGGCGGAGACGAGGCGAGCACTCGATCCCGTGTAGACGAGCGTCCTATCGATTTTCTGCTATCGACCGGTAGCTACCCAGATACCTGCGAAAGCGTCCGTCTGCGTGCGCTTTTACTGTAGTACGACGGCCGTTGGCCGAGTGACTTATGACGCGTCACCAGCAGGTTGGCGTATGGATAGCTGCCCCGCCCCGCCCCGGGAGGCCCAGATACTGCTGGTCGAGGACAATCCCGGGGACGTCCGTCTCATCGAGGAGGCGTTCCACGACGGACACATCAACAACAACATCCACACCATCACCGACGGAAAGGACGCGCTGGACTTCATCAACCGGGAGGGCGACTACGAGGACGCGCCCCGGCCGGACGTCGTCCTGCTGGACCTGAACCTCCCCCGCGTGGACGGCGAGGACGTCCTCCACGACATCAAGCACCACCCGGAACTGGAGGACGTCCCCGTCATCGTCCTGACCGGGCTCGACGAGGACCTCATCGAGTCCCGCGACCTCGACCACGACGCCGACGAGGACGCGGTCCTCAAGAAGCCGGTCGACCCCGGGGAGTTCGTCGACGTGATCCGCGAGTTCGAGAACTTCCGGCTGTCCGTCGTCCGTACCGACTGAGCACGGAACCGGCGTACGGTCTCTTCGAGGTGCTTCTCCGCCGAAGACTCACTCCCGCACGCGGACCGTCCCGTCGCTCGTGACGGTGACGGTGATCTCCCGGCGGACCTCCCGCCCGTGGACGGCGTCGCCGGCGGCGTCGCCGACGAGCTTCATCAGCTCCGGGGCCGTCCGGTTGACCTTCAGGCCCGCCTCGTCGCAGGCGGAGTAGACCATGTTCGGCACGTCGTAGAGGTCGGTGCCGGCCTCGACGGTCAGCTGGACCGGCGCCGTCAGCGCCTCGGCGAAGGCGACGGTCTCGCGGGCCTTCGCCACGTTCCCGCGGGCGCTGGACTCGATGCTGGAGACGTTCGCCCGCGAGGTGCCCAGCGACTCGGCGATGTCGGCCTGCGCGACGTCGCGTTCGCGCAGCGCGAGCACCTCCGCTTGCCGGCGCGTCAGGACGCTCTCGTCGGCATCGAAGCCCGCTCGCTCGAGCAGTTCGTCGACGTCGGGGAGACTCATCGCGGCGGAGTCAGTTGCCCCAGAAGTTCTCGCGGCTGCCCAGCCGCTCGCGGTCCAGTGCACGCTCGCGCTGGCTCTTCTTGTCCGATTCCTCGCTCTCGTCCTCGTCGCCCGCCTCGGCTTCGTCCGCGTCGTCGTCCTCCTCCTCCTCATCCTCGTCCATCGGGAGGCGCTCGACCTCGTCGGCGCGGGCGTGGTTCGAACGGACCTCGGTGATGCGGACCTTCGCGCGGGCCTCCGGCAGCACGCCGTCGACCATCACGATGAAGCCGTCCTCGGTGCGGCCGACGCCGGCCCCGGACTCGTGGATGTCCTCGACGTCGACGACGACCTCCTCGCCGATCTGGACGGGCTGCTGTTTCAGGTCCTTGATGGGCTGGCTGTAGTGATTGCACCACTCGGCGCCGCCGCGGTCGCCGTAGTGTTGACACCCCATCCCCTCGATCCGCTCGGAGAAACTGGGGCACTCGTCCGCGAGTGGGCAGTCCGGCATACAGACGGGTAGTTCGGGAGCCGATTAAACGCTTGTGGGTCGCAGACGGCCGCGCTGGCGGGGGAGCGCCAGCGCTTTGACGGCCCCGGTCCAACCCCGAGGCGATGAGCCGCCCGGTGCCGGAAGCCGCCCCGCTCGTCGGCCTCGTCCTCGCGTTCGCCTTCGCGCTGTTCGGCTTCCTCGTCTCGACGAACCACCTCGCGACGGTGCTCGGCAGCGTCGTCCTCCTCTACCCGTTCGTCGCCTTCGGCGTCGTCCGCTCGGAGACCCCCGAGTCGGTCTTCCGTCCCGACCCCGTGCTCGCGGCGGGCTTCCTCGGCGGCGGCCTGGTCGCGCTGTACGGGCTCGTCGCCGACCAGGCGCTCTTCGGCGCGCTCGTCGCCGCCGTCGTCTTCCTCCCGCCGGCGCTGTTCCACGCCCGCTACGGCGACCCCGTCAACCCGCTGTCGCCCGACGGGACGCTCGCCGTCGGGCTGCTCGCGGCCGGCGCCGCCCTGACCTACGGCGCGACCTCGGACCTCCTCGTCGGCGCGCTGACGGCCGCTCTCGTCGGGCTCTCGGCGGTCGACTACCGCCGCCACCGCGGCGGGCGCATCGAGCGCCGGACCAGGACCGTCGCGCTCGTCTGCTGTCTCGGCGGCGGGCTGGCCGCCTTCGGCTACCTCACCGCGACCGGGCGACCGACGGAGGCCCTCGCCGCCGGGAGCGTCCTCGTCGCCATCGGCGCGTTCCTCGCCCTCGGCGCCGAGTCGCGGTGAGGACGCGGCTCAGTCGGCGTCGTGGCCCACTAGTTTCCGGTCGAGGACGTCCAGGAGGACGACGACCAGCCCGGCGATCCCGACCTGCGCCGTCGCCGCGAGGTCCGTGAACAGGCCGAGGAGGAGCAACTGGACGAACAGGAGGCCGGCGCCGAGTTCCAGGCGGTCGACGACCGCCTCGAGTTCCAGGTCCTCCTCGAGGTCGACGCGGGCCGGCACCCGGTTGTCCTCGCCGAGCCCGAGGAAGCCGAGGAGCGGCGGGCCGCTGTCACTCATGGGCGACGCTACTCCGACTCGTGACAAAGTTCTACTGGAGGAGTCCCCCGGAACCGTCGTGTCACCTGCTCAGTCGCCGTCGTCGGGGTCGAAGGGGTGGGCGTCGTCGGCCGACGGGGCCCCGACGGCGAGGACTCGGACGTGGGCGTCGGCGCCGGGGGGATTGAACGCTCGCTGGGGACTGCCGGGGTCGACGACGAGGGCCTGGTCGGTCTCGACGGCCAGCTCCTCCTCCGGCGTCTCGACGTGGAGCGTCCCGTCGAGGACGTAGAACGCCTCGACCTGCTCGTCGTGGTAGTGGTAGGTCAGCGGTGCCTGCTCGCCGGGCGCCAGGTCGTAGACGCGCAGGCCGAGCTTCGAGTCCTGGTAGTCGTAGCCCGCGGCGGCGCTCAGCGACCGGACGTCGGCCGGCCGGTCGTCCCACTGGTCGAGTTCGTCGGGGTCGACGAGGTGGTAGCCCATACCCGGTGGACGGACCGGACCCGAATCAACGTTCGTGGCCGTCAGTCCCCTGCTGCCGACCGGTCGCCGGCGGCCGTCCGGTCCGCCGACAGCGGCGTCCGCTCGACGACGGTACCGTCGTAGGTGGGGTACTGCTCGACGATCTCGCCGTCGTCGACGTCGCCGTCGTCGACCATCTCCTCGAGCAGCCACCACGCCAGCTCGACGTGGTCGGACTTGACGGCGTAGAACTCCTCCGGGACGCCGAGCTGCTGCAGGCGCTGCTCGGTCACCCAGGTCTTCCCGTAGACGATGGTGCCGTCGTCGGTGATCTCGTCGAACTCCCGGCGGACGTTCCGGGCCATCCGCTTCAGCCGCGAGCGGTGCTGGGCTGCGTCCTTGAAGACGCTCGTACAGAAGTACACCTTCTCGTGGGAGGCCATCTCCTCGAGGATGGCGTCGTCCTTCGACCCCTCGACGGCGGACATGTGGCCCTCCTCGAGTTCGAAGCCCTCCTCCTGCATCCTGCGGTAGTTGCCGTCGGACATCTCGAACTCGTTGATGTTGCAGAAGTCGGCGGCGCCCTCGTCGAGGAACTCCAGGAACTCGGTCTCCGCGCGGACGCCGGGGATCTCGAACGCCGGCGTCAGTCCCTCCTCGCGGGCGATATAGAGGATCTCCTCCCACTCGGTGCCGTGCAGGTCGCCCCACAGCTCCAGGGGCGGGTGGAACCGGATCTCGTCGAGACCGGCCTCCGAGAGCCGGCGCATGTTCTCGCGGCCGCCCGTGATGCCGGTGTAGAGGTGCGTGTGGTGGTCCTCGCCGAACTCGTCCTTGAGCAGTTCGAGGTAGTGGCAGGTGCGCTCGAGGACCTCCTGGGGCTCCCCGCCCGTGATGGAGGAGCCCAGCGCGTCCATCCGTTTGGCCTCCTGGATGACGTCCTCGTCCGACTCGACGGGCCGCTCGTTGGCGTAGACCTGCTCGACGTTCTTGCGGTTCTCGCCGAGCGGACAGTAGAAGCAGTCTCGCTGGTCGCAGTAGCCGTAGACGAAGAGCACCATCTTGCCCCCCACGGCGCACTGTTCGCAGCCCTTCGAGATCATTCGTTACTATCCGTACTCGGTCGAACGGGAAAAGTCGTGCGTTGTGCCTCCGGTTCTCTCCTCGCTCCCTCGGAGCGGGCCGTGCTCCCCCTCTTGTGCCGTGTTCACACCTGTGCCGACGGACTCAAGAACCGCTATCACATCTGCAGGTAACATGCAACCGACTCGACGACAACTGCTGGCGGGCGCGGGCGCCGGACTGGCGACGGGGCTGGCCGGCTGTTCCGGCCAACTGACCGCCGAGGGGGCGGCCTTCGACGCCGCCGAGGTCTCCCTGGCCGCGAGCGTCCAGAGCGAGACTGGCTACAGCCACTACCGCACGGAGGACCTGACCGTCACCCGGGAGTTCAGCCGGTTCGGCTTCAGCCGGAGCGTTGAGGTGACGAACTCCGTGGCCGAGTACGACAAGGCCGTCGACCTCTCGCTGCTGGGCCAGCGGGTCCAGGCGGCGATCTTCGCGACGCTGTCGACCCCGCAGGTCGACATCCTCGGGAAGTCGTTCAACCCGGTGGCGGAGATGTCGACCCGCGAGATCGCGGGCATGCTCCAGGAGCACTACGAGAACGTGAACGACGTCCGCGAGGACACCAGCTTCGAGTCGACCGTCGCCGGTGAGACGGCCACCGTCACGCGCTTCACCGCGGCGGCGACGCTCGTCGAGCTGGGCGTGAGCGTCGACATCTACCTCTACGTCAGCGAAGCCGTCGAACTCGGCGGGGACTTCGTGGTCGGGCTCGCGGCCCACCCCCGGGCCTTCGGCGAGGAGCGGGACACCGTCGAGGCGCTGCTCGGTGGTATCGACCACGGATAGCGTAGCGCGCGACTCGATCCGGCACGCAGGGAGAAGGGACTTAACCCACCGCGCGATAGTGTCTCACGACCAGCGATGCTGCTCATCCTGTGTGTCGACCTCGACGACGACCTCGGCCGGAAGACCGGCTTCGAGACGCCGGTCGTCGGCCGCGACGCCGTCGAGGACGCCGCCGTCGCCCTCGCGACCGCCGACCCCGAGGACTCCGACGTCAACGTCTGCTTCGAGGGCGTCCACCTCCACGACCGCATCGACGACGAGTCCGTCGAGGTGGCGGTCGTCACCGGCACCGCGAAGGCCGATGTCTCCGCCAACCGGAAGGTCGGCGACGAGGTCGACACCGTCCTCGCGTCGCTGTCGACCGGCGAGGACGTCCGCGCGCTCGTCGTCACCGACGGCGCCCAGGACGAGTCCGTCCTGCCCGTCATCCGCTCGCGGGTGCCCATCGACGGCGTCCGGCGCGTCGTCGTCCGGCAGGCCCAGGACCTCGAGTCGATGTACTACACGTTCAAGCAGGTGCTCGACGACCCCGAGACCCGGGGGACCATCCTCATCCCGCTGGGCATCCTGCTGCTCATCTACCCGGTCGCCATCGTCGCCGACTACGTGGGGTTGCCGGGGTCGACCTTCGGCGTCATCTCGGCGCTGCTCGGCCTCTACGTCCTCTTCCGGGGGCTCGGGTTGGAGGACGCCATCGACGACACGATCGAGCGGCTCCGCGTCGGGCTCTTCGGCGGCCGCGTCCAACTCATCACCTGGGTCGTCGCCGCGGCGCTGTCGGCCGTCGGGGTCGCCGCCGGGATGGAGACCGTCGACGACCTGCTGGCCGACCCGGAGGCGCTGACGGCCACCACGGCGTTCGTCTACGGCGCCGTCCAGTGGGTCGCCGCCGCCGGCATCGTCGCCGCGCTCGGCCGCATCACCGACGAGTACCTCGCCGGGAGCTTCCGGTGGCGCTACCTCAACGCGCCGTTCTACGTCCTCGCCATCGCCGTCGTCCTCCACGGCCTGAGCGCGTTCTTCCTCACGCGGCCCGAGGCGGGGCTGTCCTACCTGGCGATCACGCTGACGGCCGGGACCCTCCTGGGGCTGGCGAGCACCCTCGCCTTCGCCGTCGTCGAACAGCACTACTCGCCCGACCGCGACTCCGAGGTCGTCGGCTAGTCGACCCGGAAGCGGTCGAGCGTCCGCGAGAACTGCTTCTCGGTCGGCTGCGCGGTTGGTGACCACACTCAACGAGATGGATTCATCGGGAATCCCGCCGGTCAGTACACGACGGCCACCGCCGAGACGTCCGGGAGCCCAAGCGAACGGTGTCGCCAGCCGTCGCCGGCGTCCGCGAGGAACGTGCCGTCGCGGGTGACGGCGTAGGTCGCGTCGCCGTAGGCCACGTCGGCCACCGGTCCGCCGGCGGGGAGGTCGACGGGCGTCCACGCCTCACCCTCCGCGGCGCGTTCGTACAGCGACTCGGCTGTCGCCGCGTGCGCGCGGCCGTCCGCGCGTCCGGCGACGACCTCGAAGGCGCCGTCGGCGGCCGCCATCCAGCCGTTGGCGAGGTAGTAGAGCCCGCCGTCGGTCGCCGCCAGCGGGTCGGCGACCGTCGAGACGTCGTTGGCGCCGTCGAGCCCGACGTGGGTGCCGTCGAGTCGGTGGACGCCCGACGCGGCCGCGACCATGTCGCCGTCGATCGACCGGACGTCCTCGACCTGTCCGAGCGTCGTCCACTCGCCATCTGACAGTCGAGCGACCGTGCCGTCGCCTGCCGCGACGAATCCGTCGTGGAACCCGACGGCGTCCGCGGGACCGAAGCCGGTCTCCGCGAAGGATTCGCCGTCGCTGACCAGGACGTCCTCGGGCGTGGCCACGGCGAGGCGGCCGTCGGCGGCCGCGAGGTCTGTCGCGGCGCCGCGGTGCTCCAGGGCGAACTCGCCGACGATGTCGTCGGAGACCTCGACGCGCGCGACGCCTACGCCCGTCGCGACGAACGCCGTCGTGGTTTCGGCCTTGTCGGCGTAGACCCGCTTCTCGTCGATGCTGATGTCCTCGTCGCTCATACCCTCCGTCCGGGGCGGACCCCCGAAAGCGTTTACACCGGCTCCGAGCGGTCCCGGATGCGGTCGAAGACCCGCCGGCCCCACCGGAGGGCGTCCTCGTCGCCGGTGAACGCGGCGCCGACCATGACGTCCTCGTAGGCGAACAGCCCGAGGGCGTCGTCGAAGAGGGCGACCGCGAACGGGAGTTCGTCGGCGACCGTGCGGAGGTCGAGGCCGTCGGTGTCGACGGCCGCCTCGAAGCGGTCGTAACCGGACTCCAGTCGGCCGAGCGCGTCGCCCTCGACGATCATCGTCACCGTCTGCGCCCCGTCGGCCACGTTCTCGTGGAGCACCTCGAGGTAGCGCGGCATGCCGGCCGGCGAGGCGACGCGGAGGTGGTCGGCGTCGGCGCCCAGTTCCTCGAGGCGGACCAGCGGTCGCTCGGGGGCGTGGCGTCCGGGGACGATGATGCGGCCGTGCTCGAACAGCGACGGCGGGAGCTGCCGGTCCTCCGGGATCGCTTCCAGCAGCGGGCGGGCCTCGTCGAGCCGCCGGAGCCGCGCCAGGTACGCGTCGTGGCGCTGCCAGGCGAGGCGGCCGAACTCCGTCAGCGCGTAGCCCGCCTCGCACTCGACCACGAGCCCCGCCTCCTCGAGCTCCGAGACCGACTTGTACACCGTCGACCGGGAGACCCCCAGCTCGTCGCGGAGGTCCCGCTGGTCGCGGGGGCCGTCGGCCAGCCGGGCCAGCAGCGGCGCGCGCTTGCGCAGCGTGTCCGCGAGCGAGGCGACGTCGCACTCGCGGTCGTCCGTCGACGGAGCCATCCCTATCACCCGCTACTGGACCCCGCCCGGACGTGAACGTTTCGCCCGCGAGAAGTCGTTCGACCGTCGAGACGCGTCCAGCCTCTCGAAACGAGTCCGAGGGGGCGAAACGATACCGGGGGCGTAACGTAAAGCCCCGTGCATGCCCACCGACATCCGGGTCCCGCTGACGCAGCCCTCCAGGCGGGTCGACCGGACCCGCCGCCGGACCCGTGTCGGAATTCCTTTGGCATCTGCGGGCCAACGGCCTCGCATGGAAGTGTTCGGGTCGAGCGGCGTGCGCGCCGTCGCCGGCGAAGAGCTCACCCCCCAGTTCGTCGGCCGCGTCGCCGCGGCCGCCGGGACGGTCCTCGACGCCGACGCCGTCGCGGTCGGCCGCGACACGCGGACGACGGGCCGGATCTTCGCCGACGCTGCCGCCAGCACCCTCGCCGGGATCGGCTGCGACGTCCACCGGCTCGGCGTCACGCCCACGCCCGCCGCCCAGGCGTACGCCGAACGCCACGGCGTCCCGGTCGTGGTCATCACGGCGAGTCACAACCCGCCGGAGTACAACGGCGTGAAACTCGTCGGCGACGACGGCGTCGAACTGCCGCGGGCGACGATCGAACGCGTCGAGGACCGCCTGCTCGCGGAGGAGTTCGAGTTCGTCAGGTACGACGCCGTCGGCGACTCCCGTACCGTCGAGACCGCCAACGGGACCTACGTCGACGAACTCCTCGAGCGGCTCGAGGCAGAGGGCGTCCGCGCACGGGTGGCCGACGCCGACCTCACGGTGGCCCTGGACCCGGGCCACGGGGCGGGCTGTCTCACCAGCCCCGGGTTCTTCCGGCGGCTCGGCTGCCGCGTCGTCACGGTCAACGCCCAGCCGGACGGCCACTTCCCGGGCCGGGACCCCGAACCCGTCGCCGGCAACCTCGTGGACCTCCGGCGGCTCGTCCGCAACACCGACGCCGACGTCGGGATCGCCCACGACGGCGACGCCGACCGCGCCATCTTCGTCGACGAGACCGGCGACCACGTCGAGGGCGACGTCGCGCTGGCGGCGCTGGCCGAGGCGGAACTCGACCCCGACGACGTCGTCGTCTCGGCGGTCAACGTCTCCCAGCGGCTCGTCGACGTGGCCCAGGCCGCCGACGCCCGCCTGGAGCTGACGCCCATCGGCAGCACGTACATCGTCTCGCGCATCCGCGAACTGCGCCGCCAGGGCCAGACGGTCCCCATCTCGGGGGAGGGCAACGGCGGCATCCTGTTCCCGAAGTACCGGATCACCCGCGACGGCGCCTACACCGCCGCGCGGTTCCTCTCGCTTCTGGCCGACCGGCCGGCGAGCCGGATCTCCGCGGCCCACAGCGGCTACGCCAACGTCCGCCGGAACCTCACGTACGACGACCCGGAGGAACGGGAGGCGATGCTCGCGGCCGCGGAGGTCCACGCCGACCACGCCGACGCCGAGGTCTCGACCATCGACGGCTACCGGATGGACTTCGGCGACGGGTGGGTGCTCGCCCGCCCCAGCGGCACGGAGCCGCTGGTCCGACTCTACGCCGAGGCGCGGGACCGCAGCCGGGCGGAGACGCTCGTCGAGGAGATGCGCGACGCCATGACGGACGCGCTCGCCGACGTCCAGCCGTAGGAACGCCGAAGCGGCGGGTGGCGCTTCGAGGCCGTCAGGGTCGGCGCGTGCTGCGGTAGTGATCGAGGGCGGTCTCGAGTGTCTCCCGCGGTTCGTCCTCGCCGAGGAGGGCCTCGACCTCGCGTTCGACGTCGTCGTCGAGCAGCCCCCGGTCGACGTACTCCTCGGCGACCCGCGCCACCTCGCTCCACGCCCGACCCGTGTGATTGCACCCCATGGTCGGTCGCGTCGTTCGGCCCTTCCCCGCTTCAAATTGACCCCAGGTGACTCCGGGGATATAAGTTCGCGCAGCGGGGCGTCAGACGCCCGTCTGACCGCTCTCCGGCGGTTTCATCGCGCCGCGGCACGCGTCAACGACCGCCCGCGACCCGTCGAGTGTCGCCGCGCGACCGACGGTGCTGCTAAGTAGTGTGACAACGTATAGCAAAGACCGATGTCCCGAACCGCTGGCCACACCGAGACGGTGGTCGACGACGGCGAGGTCTACGTCCGGACCGCCGAGGGGCGGCTCCGGGTCGGGGCCCTCGCCGACGTCGTCGCCCTCGTCGGCGGCCCGGCCTGGGAGGTCACCTACACCGACCGCCAGCGTCGCCGTCACCCGGACCTCGACACCTCGGACGAGGGCCTCGTCGTCGACGTCGTCGACGTCGTGAACGCGATGGTCCTCGAGGAGGGGTTCGTGGACGCGCTGGCGACGCTGCCGGCCGACCCGGTCGGCGAGGCGGACGTCGCCCCCCGGACGGGGCTGTTCGTCGGGCGGCTCCTCGGCTACCTCGAGACGGGGCTGGGGTGACGGCCGGAGAGCTACACTTACTTCACGGGGGCCCCCGTGGGAGCCCGTATGCACTCGTGGGAGATCGTCTGCATCGAGGTCGACGAGGACAGCGACTACGACGACTGTCGGGCCATCACGACCCTGGGGTACCGCGCGCCGTCGCTCCGGAAGAAGGACTCCGACGTCGTCGGCGCCCGCATCCACCAGGGCCACAGCGACTTCCACGTCGTCGTCGACGGCGAGCGCGTGCCGCTGCAGGCCGACCGCGAGGAGGACGTCCACTTCTACGCGCGGACCCTCGACGAGGACAGCCCCGACGACCCGCTGCTGGAGCTGAAGTCCTGCACCCAGTACGAGATGGACGAGCACCTCCAGGGCGTCTCGTAGGACGGCCGACGCCCGGTTCCGACGGCCGCCCCGTCACCGCCGACCAGCCGCGGGTTCAGGCCTCGGCGGGAACCGACTCCTCGCCGAGCGCGTCCAGCACCGACTCGACGACGTCGTTCTGACGGTACCGGGCCCGCTCCCGCTGTCGGTCCCACTCGACGACCCCCTGGTCCGACAGCTTCGGGAGGTGCTTCTGGACCAGGGCGACCCGGATCCGGTCCTGGCCCCGGATCCGGTCCGTCGGCGCGTCGGGGTACGACCGGAGGTGCGCCGCCAGGTCCTCCAGAGTGGCCTCTCGCGGTCCCTGTCCCCGCAGGTACTCGATGACGCGCCGCCGCTGGGCGTCCGCGAGCACCCGGAGAGACGCGTCGACGGATGGGTGTGTCATACTGTACCGCCCAACAGGGCTCGGCCGGTATGAACAATCTGGCTAGCATACACCAGTGTTTATGTCCAGATGACAATCGAATACCAGGAACCCGGCGCTCGACGTCCGTCCTCGACCCCTCCTCCGACCGTCGCCCTCCTGCGCCAGCCCGGGGGTCAGCGTCCGACGCGGGGACGAACGGTTAATTGGCCCCTCCTCGTGGGACCCGTATGAGTGCGCCCTCCAGCCGATCGCGGTCCCCGATCCGCTCGCTCCTCGAAGCAGCCGGTCTGACGCTCCTGGCGTTCGTGATCTCCGTCGTCGCCGGCGTCGCCTTCCTCGTCCCGACCATCTCGCTCGGCTACGGCCTGGAGACGACGTGGGTGCTCGTCGGCGGGACCGCGGCCGGCCAGGTCGGGTTCCTCGCCGTCGCCTACGGCTTCGTCCGGCGCAGGGGCGTCGCCGTCCCCGTCTCGGTCCCCTCGCTGTCCGACGCGGGCTACCTCGTCGCCGGGGTCGTCGCGGCGCTGGTCGCGGCGACCGGACTCTCGTACGCGCTCGTGGTGCTCGACCTCGTCCCGGAGTCGGTGATCGGCGAGGCGGCGACGGCGGACCCGACCTTCCTGCTCGCGCTGGCGGTGCTCTCGCTGGTCCTCGTCGCGCCCGCCGAGGAGCTACTGTTCAGGGGTGCGGTCCAGGGACGCCTGCGCGAGCGGTTCGGTCCCGTCACCGCGGTCGCGGCGGCGAGCCTCCTGTTCGGGTCGCTGCACCTGACGAACTACTCCGGCTCCGTCGGGAGCGTCGTGGCGGGGGCGCTGCTGATCGCCGCCGTCGGCTCGATCTTCGGTGCGGTCTACGAACTGAGCGACAACCTCGCCGTCCCGGTCCTCGTCCACGGCTGCTACAACGCCGTCCTCACGCTGGCGAGCTACCTCTCGATGACGGCCGCCTAGCCCGACGGGTCAGAGCCGCGGGATGCCGACGGCGTCGAGGGAGCCGAGCCCGAGGGTGGAGAGCACCGAGAGGACCCCGAGGCCGACGATCCAGGCGAGCAGCGCGATGCCGCCGCTCTTCGGCCACGTGGTGCTGTACTGCCACTTGACGACGAGCAGGTAGGCCGCCAGCGTCAGCGCCGGTCCGAGGTAGGGGACGCCCATGAAGAAGTAGCTGGCGAGCGACCAGACCACGGCGCCGACGAGAGCGGTGATCAGCGCCTTGCCGAAGTCGTCCGTCCGCGTGACGACGAGCGCGCCGACGTGCACGCCGAACGCGCCGATTATCAGGCTCCCGACGAACAGGATCACGCGGCCGCTGATGACGTCCATGCGACCCCCCTCGAAACGCACCGACAAATCATTTCGTGCCGGGTCGACGACCGACCGCCGTCGAGCGACCGGCGGTCGCGCCGCTGGCGGTCGTTCGAGAGGAGGGTGGGATGTACCCCTAGCTCCCACCCTCGACGGTCGTAACGACACCGGCGGGCTAGGCCACCGGCGTCAATCGATACGTCGAAGCAAGCGCCCAAGAGTTTTCTCCCTCAGTTCAGGGGGACGGCCGTTCCGTCTGGTAATTATCGGGTAACCTCTGAAGCAATAATATCTGCTATCGACAAGTCAGGTGGGTAGGAAACCGGCGGCGTCGGACTGCTCGCGTTCGGGCATGCAATCGGCCGGACCCCCCTCCCGTCCGGCGGTCGCACAACCAACACAGATGTAAACGTCTGACAAAGTATTAAGTGATGGCTAACGGTATCCTCGTCCCGACATGGGGGAGAAGAACAAGACCGTCTCGTTCCGGATCGGGGGCGAGAAGTTCGAGACGCTCCGCGCGATGGCGGACCAGCGGGACCTCTCGCTGTCGTCGATGTTCCGCGACTACGTCGACCAGATCGTCGCCCACGACGGCCGCGTCGAGATCGTTCCGGAGCACGGCGTCCGCGAGGAGGCCTCGGCGCCGTCCTCGGAGTTCCCGCTGACCGTCGAGGTCCCGAAGAGCTTCGTCCGCGAGCACGAGCGGCTCGAACTCGAGTCCGAGCACCTCCGCGAGCAGCTCGACGAGTACAAGCAGTACGCCGCCCACCTCGAGTCCGAGCTCGAATCCGCGGAGGCACAGGAGGCGGAGATGGTCCGCCTCGAGGACCTCGACCTCGAGACCGGGACGTCGCTGCGCCTCGAGTAACGCCGGACGGTTCTCCACCCCTCCCCCACTTCTCGCCCGTTCCCGGTTCCGTCACGGTCGACAGCTCCCGGTCCAGGTCGGCCGACGAGCGGCGCCGGTTCCGCACGAGGGCGAGCGGATCGGGCGATCGAGACCGGCGGGCGGACCACGCCGATACCCGATACAAAAACCCCGCGGCGCCCTCCGACGCAGTATCGCCAACAAGGCATATACCGGTCGCCGTCCAAGGTTCCGCAATCAGATGTCGCACGACGAGCAAGCGGAGTGGCTCGTTCCCACGACGGGCGCGAAGACGCTGCCCGCCGTCGAGATCCTCACCGGACGGGGGTTCGTCACGGGGAAGTCGGGGAGCGGGAAGTCCAACACGGGGGGCGTCATCGCGGAGGAGCTCCTCGACAACAACTACAACCTGCTCGTCGTCGACCCGGAGGGGGAGTACTACGGCCTCAAGGAGTCCTACGAGATCCTCCACGTCGGCAACGACGACCTCTGCGACGTCCAGGTGACGCCGGACCACGCCGAACAGCTCGCCGAGATCGCCCTCGAGCGGAACATGCCGATCATCCTGGACGTCTCCGACTACCTCGACGGCGACGAGGCCGCCGATCTCATCGCGAACGTCGTCCGGGAGCTGTTCCAGAAGGAGAAGGACGTCCGGAAGCCGTTCCTGCTGATGATCGAGGAGATGCAGGAGTACCTCCCCCAGCAGGGCGGCAACGGCGAGCTGAGCGAGCTCCTCGAGCGGGTCGCCAAGCGCGGCCGGAAGCGCGGCCTCGGGATGCTCGGGATGTCCCAGCGGCCGTCCTCCGTGGACAAGGACTTCATCACGCAGTGCGACTGGATGGTCTGGCACCGCCTGACCTGGCAGAACGACATCGACGTCGTCCGGAAGGTGCTGGGCTCGGAGCTCGCCGACGAGGTCGAGGACCTCGACACCGGCGAGGGGTTCCTCATGACCGACTGGGACGAGTCCGTCGAGCGCGTGAAGTTCAAGCGCAAGCGCACCCACGACGCCGGCGCGACGCCCGGCCTCGAGAGCTACGAGCGGCCGGACCTCAAGTCCGTCAGCCAGGACCTCGTCAGAGAGATCCAGGGCGGGACGGTCACCGACGCCCCCGACGCCGACGGCGGCGCGGCCGGCCTGGACGAACTCGACCAGGCGGAACTCAACGACGCCGTCGAGACCGTCGAGGCCGAGGGCGACGCCATCACGGAGGCCCAGGGCGTCGTGCCGGACTCGCCGCCGGCGGATCAGGAGACCGACGACGCGGCCGGGTCGCCACCCGCGGAGTCGTCGACCGACCAGCAGTCGCTGTTGAACCAGCCCGGCGACGGAGACGCCGAGGCGGACGGCGACGACGGAACGGGGGACCGGCCCGACACGTCGGTCGACGGTCCCGTCGACGACGCGGTCTCCCGGGACGACATCGAGACCACGGAGGTGGACACCGCCTCGGACGCCGATCTGGCGTCCATGGACGAGTCGGAGCTCCGCGACCACGCCAAGTCGCTCGAGCGCCGCAACCAGATCCTCGAGGACGAGGTCTCGGAGCTGCGCTCCGTCCTGCAGAGCGTGGAGTCGCCCGGCTCGGAGGGGTCGGCGCCGACGACGCAGACCGCGCCGGCCAAGCAGTCGGCGCCGACCGGACAGCCCGCGCGGACCCAGCAGGCGCAGACGCAGCAGGGTCGGTCCCAGCGGGGAGGCGGGCGGCAGTCGAACCGGGCCGACCAGGGGTTACCCACCACGCAGGGCAACGCCGGCGCCCCGAAGAGCGGGCCGCCGACCGTCTCGAAGCCCGTCCCGCCGGAGCCGCCGGAGGAGCGCTCCGGCGTGGCGGGGAACGTCCTCGAGTTCGTCGCGATGCTGGGCTACGTCTCCCGGTCGATCGCCTACCGCGTCCGGCTGCTGGCCTACCGGGACGACGGCGAGGAGAACGTCGGGACGAACTACAACGACTCCCGCTGAGCGTCGGTGAACTCCCGCCAGTGGCGGAGGCCCCAGTAGCCGACGCCCGTCGCGACGAGCGCGGCGGCGAAGAAGTAGAGGATGAGCCGGCTGTCGTAGATGACCGTCGACGGGTGGTCGATCGTGAAGACGACGCCCTCGACGCTGAGGAACAGCAGCACGAAGGCGAGTCCGCCGACGACCATCGACGAGACGATGATCGTCCGGCCAGTCGCCTCGTTCAGTTCGAGGAGGATGAGCGTCCCGACGAAGACGATGGCGGCGCCGACGAGGTACCAGGGCAGCCGGGACTCGAAGCCGTGGACCTCCCCCGAGAGCGCGGCGATGAATCCGACGAACGCGGCCGTCAGCAACAGCGTGCAAGATACGATGAGGGCGCCGATCCGCAGGATGACCTGCTGGGTCCCGTCGAGCTCCATGGCCGATTCTCAGACCCGTATCGCAAAAGGGTGTCGGGTGTTTCCCGTCCGGAGTCGGGGAGTTCCGGTCGAGAACCGGCGGCCCGCGCCGGGGTCGACTACCCCCGGTTCGACAGCAGGTCGCGCTCGGACAGGTGGTCGTAGAGGTCCTGGTAGACGTCGGCGGAGCTCTCCTCGGGGTCCTTCGTGGGTGCGCGCGTGCGGAGGGTATCGAAGTTCCCGACGAGTACGCACCGGCGCCTGGCGCGCGTCAGCGACACGTTGAGCCGGCGCGGGCCCTCCGTGGGGAACGTGAGGAAGCCGCTGAACCCCTCCGGGTTGCTCCGGACGAACGAGACGACGATCACCTCGCGCTCGCTGCCCTGGAAGGAGTCGACCGTCGCGATCTTCACGGGGCCGGTGTCGAGGCCGTCGATCCGGGACAGCTCCGCCCGGATCTTCCCGATCTGGCCGGAGTAGGGCGTGATGACGCCGACGTCCTCCGGCGCGACGCCGTGCTGGAGGAGCCGCTCGAGTTCCTCGCCGACGACCTCGGCCTCGCGCTCGTTGTAGTAGGACCGCGAGGGCGCCTGCTCCTCCTCGCCCTCGACGTGGTAGGCCTCCAGCGGCGCCAGCGGGCTGATCGTCCACGACCGGTTCCGCTGGCCGTGCATCAGCTCGCCGTCGTAGAAGGCCTCGTTCGGGAACGCGGCGATCTCCTCGTTCATCCGGTACTGGGTGCGGAGCCGACCGACGATGGCCTCGCCGTAGAGGTCGTAGAGGTGCTCGAACATCGACACCGAGACGTCCTCGTACTCGTCGTGCTCGCCGGAGTGGTACGGCGGCAGCTGCTTGTGGTCGCCGGCGAGGACGACCCGCTTCCCGCGGGCCAGCGGGATGAGCGTCGACGGGATTGTGGCCTGGGTCGCCTCGTCGACGACGACGAGGTCGAAGATGTCCTCGCCGAAGCGGTGGGAGCCGCTCATCGTCGCGCAGACCACGTCGGACTGGTAGAGGTCGTTGCCGACGTACGCCTCGTCGACGAGGTCGTTGGAAGTGTTGCCCCCGGCGCGGGCGGCGGTGAGGTCGCCGTCCTCGACGGCGGCGTGGATCGACGAGCGGTCGATCCGGTCCTCGGTGCTGTCGCCGACGAGGAGGTTGTCGACGGCCTGGTTGGAGTGCGAGACCGCGAGGACGCGCTGGCCGTCCTCGCAGGCGGCTCTGATGATCTCGACCAGGGTCCGGGTCTTCCCCGTCCCTGGCGGCCCGTGGATGCAGAAGACGTCCGAGGCGGACAGGGCGCTGTGGGCGGCCTGGTACTGGAACTTGTTCAGCCGGGCCTTCGAGACGGAGACGTCGAAGCCGTCGTCGAACGACATCGTCGCCGAGCCGCTGAGCCAGCCGCGCTTGCGGTCGTTCGCGCCGACGAGGTCGACGGCCTCGCGCTTCCGGTCGAACGGGACTGGGTTGAGGAGTTCGCCGGCGAGGAATCGCGCGTCGGAGTCGAGTTCGAACACCGAGATGTCGGGGTTGTCGGCGCCTCGGTCCCAGTAGAAGGACAGCCGGAGCTCCCGGCCCTCGGTCCCGAGGACCTCTGCCTCCGCCGGGAAGCCCTCGTGACCGTCCAGCGAGTCGACGAGGACCTCCGACCCCGGGTAGACGCCGTAGTCGTCGGTGATGTCGACCGGGCCGTCGAGGTCCTCCTTCGGGATGCGGAGCCGGACGACCTGCTGGCCGTACTCGTCGACGTCGATGCCGGCGGTGACCAGCCCCTCGACGCCGCCGCGGTCCTGGAGGAACTGCGCGGGCGGGAGGCGCTCACAGCGGTTGCGGGCGTCGTCGCGGGCGGCGATCTCCTGGTCGGTGATCATCGACCGGAGGTCCTCGATGAGGTCCTCGCCGTCGTTGGCCAGCGGCGCGGCGCTGGAGACGGGCTCGCTGGAAGCCGACCCGCCGACGTCGTCGTAGTTGCCGCCGCTGACGAGGTACTCCGGCTCGGCCGGCGGGTCGAAGGCGCCGTGCCAGAACCGGAGCCGCCAGGCCGGGTAGCTGCGCTCGAACTCCTCGATGGGGATGCGCGCGAGGTCGTCCTTCGCGTAGTCGTAGTAGACGACGCAGGGGACGACGTGGTCGGGGTAGTACAGCAGGAACTCGCCGGTGAGGTCCGCAGAGCCGGGCTCGTGCACCGGGAGGATGACCTTCGAGTCCTCGAGGATGAACGCGGGGTGCTGCTTGAACCGGCCGATGATGTCCTCGACCGGGACCGGTTCGGCGAGCGTCCACTCGCCGACGTGCTCGCGGATCTCGCGGTCGAACACGGCCGGCCGGCGGTTCAGCCCGAGGAACGCCGAGTGAACCGCGTCGAGAGCCCCCTCCATTTGGCCCGTGGTACGTCGACGCGCTATAAAACGCCACCGTCAGACGTAGTCGCTGAAACGGGGGCCGTCGGGGGATTCGGGGTCGGTTCAGCGCGGGTCGGCCGCCTCAAGCAACCCGACCCCGACCCGGTCCAGCACCGCCCTGACCAGCGGGAGCGGCCAGCCGCGTCCGGTCACCGACCCGCCCATCGGCTCGACGGTGCCGTATACCGGGTCGACGACCGCGAACTCGAACTGCACGTCCTCGATCCAGAGCCGTACCTCCGACAGCAGCGACTCCCGGAGTTCGAGCAGCACGTACGCGGTCCCGTCGTGGGGCCGCGCGATGGTGTCCAGCGACGCGAGGTCGATCGTCGCGCTCAGTACCTCTCCGCTCGGCCGTCCCGGATCCGATTGCGTCGATTTCGCCACACCCGCTCGTGGTGGAGGCGGGAGATAAATCAGTGCGAGCGGTTTCCGGTTTCCGGAACGCGGCGACTCCCCGGGTCAGGCGAAGTCGTCGAACGTCGTCGACGCGATGTCGCCGCGGTTCGTCGCGAACTCGTCGAGGGCGACGAACTCGAGGTCGGCGTCCCGGAGCGTCCGCTTCACCCGGTCGCTGGCGGCCGGGGCGACGAGGATGCCGCGGGCGTCGGGGTTCGACTCGCGGTACTGCGCCATGTAGCGCTTCAGCTGGTCGACGTGGGTCAGCGTCGCCTGCCGGCGCTTCACCTCGACGACGACGGGGCGGCCCTCGGGGTCGGTCCCGAAGACGTCGACGATCCCGTAGGGCGTCTCGCGCTCGTGCTCGACGGCCCGGAGCCCGTCGTCGATCTCCTCGGGGTTCTCGAGGATGTACTCGTGCATGTCCCGCTCCGTCCCCGACAGCTTCAGCGGCGCGGTGTCGTCGGCCGCGTAGCGGGTGACGTGGTGGATCTCGCGGCAGTGGACGCGGACGACCTCGTCGGGACTGGAGCGACGGGCCGTGATCGTACAGCCGTCCTCGTCGCAGTCTGCGGTGATCGTACTGCCCGGCGGCTGCCAGTTCACCGGGTCGTTCCCGGTCGGGCGGTGGACGAGCAGCGTGCCGTCGGGCTTGGCGATCACGACCCGGTCGCCCGGCCCGAGGTAGCCGGAGGCGCGCCCGTCGTAGTCGACCTCGCAGGTCGCGAACACCACGACGGTGTCGCCGCTCCCCACCGCCTCCTCGACGGTCTCCGCGACCGCCTCGTCCCCCGGCTCGCTGAACGCGTCTGTCACCATCACCTCCGACCAGCACCCCGTCCGGTAAGAATGTACGCGGGACGCAGCCGGATGTGCGACCTGGTGACACGGAAGATGCGTCCCGGTCGGCCCGGCCGTCTGACACGCGTCAGACGCCGGCCGCAACAATCGTTACCCCCCAGGGCGACCGCTCCCGTA
The DNA here is from genome assembly GCF_013391105.1 of Natronomonas salina. Classification (NCBI taxonomy): domain Archaea; kingdom Methanobacteriati; phylum Methanobacteriota; class Halobacteria; order Halobacteriales; family Natronomonadaceae; genus Natronomonas; species Natronomonas salina. The sequence continues at coordinate 3,175,739 of NZ_CP058335.1, read as the reverse complement.
GATGAACAAGGAAGATCACGTCCTCAACGCGGTCCTCCTCGGGGTCGGGATCGCCGTCCTGATGGACCCGACGCTGTCCGCCGCGACCCTCGAGAACGTCTTCCGAATCGGCGTCCCGGTCGCCCTCGGGGCGCTGTTCCCCGACATCGACACCGCGTTCGGCGTCCACCGGAAGACGTTCCACAACCTCCCGGTCCTCGCCGGCTTCGTCGCCTTCCCGCTGCTGTTCGGCAACCTCTACTACGTCTGGGTCGGCGTCGCCACCCACTACGTCCTCGACCTGTTCGGCACGCGGGGCGGGATGGCGCTGCTCTACCCGTACCCGGAGCTGTTCGACATCCCGGTCGGGGTCACCGTCGACAGCAAGAAGGCGACCGTCGTCACCCTCGCCGTGACGGCGATCGAACTCGCCGCGGTCGCCCTGGCGATCGACGCCGGCTACACGGACCTGCTCGGCGCGCCCGGCGTCCGCGACGCCTTCCTCAACTTCGTGCAGTCGCTGACCTGACGCCGGACCGCCTCTGTCGCGACCCGTTCCGAACCCCGGCGCCCATCCCCGTATCGGGCGAGAGACCGCCCAGAGCCGGATATACAGGGTTCGTTAAGTGTCAGAACGACCGACAAACTATTGGGGAACGCACGGTATCTAGGAGTGGGCGTCGAACGGCCGTCGGCCAGCGCCACCGGAACGACCACCGATCGCCGCCGGCCGCCGAGAGATCCACTCGACGCCCACCTATGGGAAGGAGCGCGCCGCGGTGGCCACCGCACGGCCACCGCTCACCGATCAGGTTCCGCCGTCTCTGGTACAGCCGAGTGCCGACCACTCCGCGGCCGGACGCAGGCCGTCATCGCTTGGCGCGTCTGCCCGGCCCCGCCCGTCATCGCTCCGCGACCGAGAGGTACAGCGCGTAGTTGTCCGTGAACTCCCCGGAGTCGCGGTCCTCGGTCCGCTGGAGGTTCAGCTCGAGGCGGGTCCGCTCGCCCTCGAGGTCGAGCAGCGGTTCGAGCAGCCCGGCGAACGCCTCGACGAACTCGGCGTCGCCGGTCACCCTGACGTTCGAGACGTCCGAGGCGAACGTGCTCCCGGTGAACCCCTTGGGCTTCGCCGTCACCGACCGCCGGAGCTCCTCGTCGGTGGGCGGTTCGAGTCCGTGCAGCCACTCGAGGGCCTTCGCCTTCCGGATCGAGCCGCTGTCGGTCGTGGGCAGCGACTCCAGGGCCGTCCCCGACCCCCGGCTCGAACGCCCCGACGCCTCCTGCGAGGGCTCCGTCGGCTCGTCGCTCGCCCGCTCCAGTTCCCACCCGCAGCCGTCGCAGACCCAGCCGTCCTCGCCCTCCGTCAGGACGCTCCGGCACTTCCGGCAGAACTTCATCTCGTCCTGGGCGACACCGCGAGCCGTTATCAAGCCTCCCACCGGCTGGCGAACTGAGTCGGGTGCCTCTCGCCGGCCGCACCACCTGTCGAACCCACTCGCGTCACGTACCGCACTTCCACTTTCACTCCCCTAGGCCGGCGTTCATACCGCCTCTGTCCCACGTAGGATCTATGTCGTCGACAGCTCACAGCAGTGACCGTTCCGCCGCGCCGAAGACGGCCACCGGGATCGTCGACGTCTCGGAGATGACCGTCGACGAACTCCGGCGCTTCGTCGGGTCGAGTCGGGGACTCGAGGGCGAGGTCAGCATCCAGCGCCGCGGTCAGGACGCGTTCCTCCTCACGGAGTAACGACGACGGAACGCTGGTCGCGCTCTTCTCGGCGGACTACGGGGCCGGGAGCCCGACGTCCAGCCACCGCTCGGCCGTCACCGGCCCACCCGTCCGCGCGGCGTGACAGTGCGGACAGAGGGGTTCGTCCCGCTCGCGGCGGACCAGTTCCTCGGTCAGCCCGACGCCACAGCTACTGCACTCGTATCGATAGTGCGGGGTGGATTGCATACCGAGTTTCGGGCCAGAGAGCGAATAACCGCTGGCGTGCTGTTTCCGGAATTCCGATGGGCAATCCTCGCCGGACGGACGGGCCGTCGTACCCCAGCCCGCCCGTCAGAAGTCGCCGAGCGTCGACTGGTTCCGCTTCAGCGCCTGCGCGCGGATTCCCAGCTCCGACCGGACACGCGTCGCCAGCTCGTCGGCGAACCCGTGCTGGGTGTAGACGACCTCCGGGTCGACGGCATCGACGAGGGCCAGCAGCTCCGGGTAGTCGCAGTGGTCCGAGAGGGCGAACGCGGCGTCGACGTCCGCGCGGAACCGGTAGCTGTCGTCGATCGCCCACCCGGAGAACCCGGCCGTGACGGCGCCCGTCTCGTCGGCGAGGTCCGAGGCGAACCCGAGGCGGCTGGTCTGGCTGGGCAATACGAGGACGTCGTCGTCGCCGAGTTCGTGGTCGCGCCCGTACAGCGTCGCGTCGAAGGAGACGTCGCAGGCGTCCTCGACGATCTCGTTGACGTCCCGGACGGCCGGCGTGACGAACAGCCGCCTGCGGTCGGCCCGGTTCGCGAGCAGCTGGACCTCCTGGGCCCGCCCCAGCGTGTAGCCGAAACAGAGCAGCGGCGTCCCCCGCATCTCCTCGAACCACGAGACGATGCGGTCCTCGAGGACGTCCTGTCCGGGGAACTCGTAGGCCGGTGTCCCGTAGGTCGACTCGACGACCAGCACGTCGGCGTCGACTGGTTCGAATCCCTGGAGGAAGAACCGGTCGCGGGTGGAGACGTCGCCGGTGTAGAGGACCCGACGTTCGCCGTCGTCGATCAGCGCGGCACGGGAGCCGGGGACGTGCCCCGACGGGAGGAGTTCGATTCCCGGGTGCTCGGTCCGGAAGTCCAGGGGGCCGTCGCGCCGTAGCGCCGCGAGCCGCGCGGTCAGCGCCGAACAGACGACGTCGCCGGGCGGCGAGTCGTAGAGGTGGTCGCCGTGGGCGTGGCTCAGGAAGTTGACGTCGCCGTCGGGCGTCGACGCGTCGGCGACGAACCGCTCGCCGGTCGCCAGGTCGATGTCGACGCCGTCGCGCAGCCGGACGTCCACAGTACCGACCCGTAGTCCGTCGAGACCCAAGTGCCCGTCGTCGGCTGGCCGGCGACCGTCAGGGCCCGCCGTCCTGGAGCGCCGCCCGGAGGAAGTGGAGGGTCCGCTCCCAGGCCAGCGCCGCCGCCTCGTCGTCGTACCTCGCGGTCTCGTCGGTCTCGAAGAACGACGGCTCGGTGTTCTGGTAGACGAACAGGTCGTGGTCGACGCCGTGGTCTCGGAACGTCTCGCGGAGTTCGTTCACGCGGGACTGCGGGAACTCGTGGTCAAGCTGTGCGAAGTGACCGAGGACCGGCGCCGAGACGCTGGCCCAGTCCGGGTCGCCCATCCCGTAGAAGACGACGAGGGCGCCGCAGTCGGACTCCAGGCTGCTGGCGATCCGACAGGCCCACTCGGCGCCGTAGCCGAGCCCGACGACGCCGACCGCCCGGCGGCTCACAGCCTCGTGCTGGCGGAGGAACTCCGCGGCGTCCTCGAGCCGGCGCGTCACCTGGCGCGCGTCGAGTTCCTCCTTGGCGGCCTCGGCCGCGTCGACGGTCGTCGGCGTCTCGCCGTCGAAGACGTCCGGCGCGAGCGCGACGAACCCCTCCCGGGCCAGCCGGTGACAGAGCTGCCGGACGAACTGGGTGAGTCCTCGCCCGGAGTGGAAGACGAGCACGGCCGGGCCTCGCCCGAGCTCCGGCGTGGCGAGGTAATCCCGCGATCTCGTGGCGTCGTCGGTCGTCATGGATGGTCCGGCCCCGCTGCCGGTGGATGGGCGGGATACGGAACTAACTGGTATATGTCCACCGCCGGACTCAGCGATCGGGCCCGGTCGCGCGAAGCCGAGTCCTTATTTCGGATTGTTGCGTAGTGGCTGCCGCATGGTTACCGTCGGTGCACACGTCTCGATCAGTGGCGGTTTCGACGAAGCGGTGGCAAGACAGCGGGACCTCGGCGGCACGGTCGGCCAGGTGTTCGTCGGCTCCCCGCGCGGGTGGGCGGTGAAGGACGTCGACGAGAGCGACGGGGCGGCGTTCAGGGAGGCCGCCGCGGAGCACGACATGGGACCCTGGATCGTCCACGGGACCTACCTGATCAACTTCGCGACGCCGAAGGAGGACCTCGCCGAGAAGTCGGTCCGGTGCGTCCAGGGCGAACTGGACGCCTGCTCGACGCTGGGTATCCCCTACTACGTCTTCCACCCGGGCGCCCACACCGGCGCCGGCGAGGAGACGGGCGTGGCGAACGTCGCCGACCGGCTCTCCGAACTCGACGTCCCGGACGACGTGACGCTCCTGCTGGAGAACACCGCGGGCAAGGGCACGACCGTCGGGAAGACCTTCGAGCAACTCGACGATATGGTCGCCCAGTCCACCCAGACCTACGACGATATCGGCGTCTGTCTGGACACCTGCCACCTCCACGCGGCGGGCTACGACTTCCGGACGGCCGAAGGGATGGACGAGCTCGTCGCCGCGGTCGACGAGGCGATCGGCCTCGAGCACGTCGAGTACCTCCACCTCAACGACTCGAAGCACCCGCTCGGCTCGGAGAAGGACGAACACGAGCACGTCGGCGAAGGCGAGATCGGCGAGGGCGGCTTCGATCACTTCGTGACCCACGAGGCGTTCGCGGACCGCCCGATGGTGGTCGAGACGCCGGCGGACGAGAATGGCTACGCCTGGAACGTCGAGAAGGTCCGGTCGCTCGCCGAGTGAGGACTACTCCGGAGTTCCGGCGTCGGTCCTGAACAGGAGGTAGACGGTCGCGCAGACGGCGTAGCCGACGAAGATCGACCCGGCGACGCTCGCGCCGATGCGGGCGGCGTTCGGGGCGATCCGCGCGTACTCGAGGAGGAGCCCGGCGACGAGGACGACCGCGACGAGCAGGACGACGAAGCTCGACGCTCGCTCGCCGTCCAGCCCCTCGAACATGTCACGCCTCGATGGTGCGCGTGATGGACGTCTCGGGCGGGAGGAGCTCCTCGACGTGCCGTTCGCAGAGCCGGACGGCCTCTTCGAGTCGCCCGTGCTCGACGAGCCGCGCCGACCCGTCGTCGCGCTCGATGAGGCAGTCAAGTTCGGGGAGGGCGAACCGGCCGTCCCGGTCGCAGAACGCACAGCCGTGCTCCTGGTGCCAGGCCGAATTCGAGAGCAGCTCTCCGAACTGCGAGCGTTCGCAGTCGGTACAGAACAGTCCGTGTTCGTGCCGCGTGAGCTGGTTCACGACGACCCGGTTCAGCACGTCCGAGCTACCGCAGCTGATACATTCCATAGGTCCTCCCCCGTCGGCGTCCGTCTCGTGGGACTCCAGTATTGCGAGTGGGGGGATATAATTCTATCTCCGGAGTTACCGTTCCGTTACCACCAGAAACCTTACCAGTGGTGAGAGGCCTGTTGAAGTGGTTTTACGGCGTGTCACAGCACTGGGAAAATAGATAATGAATATTATATATTGGCATCTATGTCAGATCGCTTTTCTGAGGTAGCACCAAATTACCGGATGGTTGTGTCTCGGATGTGGGGAACCAGTTGGTAACTATCTACAATCCCGATAATATAATATATTTGGTGAATAGGTTCCGATGCTCGGCCAATAGTCGCGAAACCGACCTCCGTATCGCGCAGCTAATCTCGACTGGCAGTGAGGAAGTCGCGCTGCAACTGTGTGGCGCGGTTCGAGAGCGGAGACACTTTCACTCCGGTTGCCGCGACTTTATCAGCGTCCCGGGAGTCGACGGAAGAGCCGGCTGGGTGACTGGGTGGACGCTCCACCGAGCGACGTCGCGCTATACGCGAACCAGCCGCTCCTTCCCCTTCGAACGATCGTCCCCAGCGGCGGCACCGGAGTCGGTCACCGGTCGGCCTCGCAGTCGACCTCGAGGTACGCCTCGGCGTCGGCGGCGGCCGCCTCGCAGTCGAGACACCGCCACCGGCGCACCGAGCCCGCCCGCTTGGCGTCGGGGACGATGCGGTGGCCGTAGAGGTCGAGTGGGTCCTCGGATTCTGCCACGGATGACACCCCGTTGTCCGCGGTCGTCGGTCCGTCGGTCATCGGGTGTGAGTCCTGTCCGTCGTGACGCGTTCTGCCGGCTGGATCGACCGACTGCCGTCCGGCGAGTCCGCCGATTCGATCCCCCGTCGCTGTGGTCCCGACACGTCGTGAAACAGTCCGGGTAGGCAAGATAAACGTACCGCCGGACTCACCTGCGGTGACTCGACGGTCGACCGCAGATTCCGGCCGCTGGAGGCCAGGACGGGGTAGGCGGGTCTTTTCTCAGATAATCTACGGAAGGCTTTATCACACTCCATTGCATGCGTCGTGACTACGTAGAATACCGCTGATGGGGCGGTACAGGTGCGACGAGGGGCCGCGCTGGACGAACGACCTCCCGCAGGCGAAGGTGATACATGGACGACAACCAGGAACCGCGACCCAACATCGACTCCGTCGACGGCGACGGCGAGTCCCAGGACCGGGCCGCCGGCGCCGAGGAGACGAGTGCGTCGGCGGACGTCGACGCCGACCTCGACCGGGGGCTCTTCGAGGACCTCGACGCCGGTGGCGACCCGGACGAGGTCGACCTCGAGGGGACCGACGACTCCGGCCTCTTCGACGAGTTGCTGAGCGGCGAGCCCATCTTCGACCAGAAGGAGGTCCTGCGGCCCTCCTACACGCCCAATCAGCTCCCCCACCGGAACGACCAGATCAACGACATCGCGACCATCCTCGTCTCCGCCCTCCGCGGCGACACGCCCTCGAACATCCTCGTCTACGGGAAGACGGGGACCGGCAAGACCGCCAGCGCCCGGTTCGTCAGCCAGGAGCTCAAGCAGACCTCGAAGGACTACCCGGTCCCCTGCGAGGTCGAGTACATCAACTGCGAGGTCACCGACACGCAGTACCGGGTGCTCGCCCAGCTGGCCAACCAGTTCATCGAGGACAACCTCCAGCGGCTCGAGTCGGAGATCGAGACGCTCGAAGAACTCCTCGAATCGGAAGCCAGCGAGGAACTCTCGGAGCGCGGCTACGAGTCGCCGCAGGCAGCGAGAGAGCGGATTCGGGAACTGGAGTCCTATCGGGAGTCCCAGGAGACCGTCCCGATGACGGGGTGGCCGACCGACCGCGTCTACAGCGAGTTCTTCGAGGCCGTCGACTTCTACCAGCGCGTCGTGGTCATCATGCTCGACGAGATCGACAAGCTCGTCGAGAAGTCCGGCGACGACACCCTCTACAACCTCTCGCGGATGAACTCCGACCTGGAGAACTCCCGGGTCTCGATCATCGGCATCTCGAACGACCTGAAGTTCACCGAGTTCCTCGACCCCCGGGTCAAGTCGAGCCTCGGCGAGGAGGAGATCGTCTTCCCGCCGTACGACGCCGAGCAGCTCACCGACATCCTGCGGCAGCGCGCCGACATCGCCTTCAAGGACGAGGTGCTCTCCGAGGAGGTCATCCCGCTGTGCTCGGCGTTCGCCGCCCAGGAGCACGGCGACGCCCGCCGCGCCCTCGACCTGCTCCGGACCGCCGGCGAACTCGCCGAGCGCTCCCAGGACGAACTGGTCTACGAACACCACGTCCGGGAGGCCCAGGAGAAGATCGAACTGAACCGCATCGTCGAGGCCGTCCGGACGCTCCCCCAGCAGTCGAAGCTCATCCTGCTGTCGATCATCACCCTCGAGGAGGAGGGCGAGGAGAACATCAACACCGGCGAGGTCTTCAACGTCTACAAGCGCATCTGCGAGGAGGTCGACGCCGACGTGCTCACCCAGCGGCGGGTAACCGACCTCATCAGCGAACTCGACATGCTCGGCATCGTCAACGCCGTCGTCGTCTCGAAGGGCCGCTACGGCCGCACCAAGGAGATCAGCCTCTCGGTGCCGATGGACGAGACGAAGGCGGTGCTCACCTCCGACTCGCGGCTCGCCGAGTACGAGGACTCCTGACCCCGAGCCCTCGGTCGAGTCGGTCGCCGACGGGTAGTTCACCCACCGGATTCGACCACGGTCGGCGGGTTCCGAGACGTTTATTTGGTGGGTTGCGGTAGCCGGCGGCATGAAGCGTGGTGTGATCGGGCGGATCGACGGTGGGCTGGGACGCATCGACTCGTTCTCGCTGACGCGCGAGGAGGAGGGGGTCGAACTGGATGCGATGGTGGACGTCCAGCGGGTGAAGCGCACGCCGAACGGCCTCGACATCACGATGGGACGGGCCGCCAGGGAGGACGTGGCCGAGACGGAGTCGGTGTCGCTCTCGACCGGCGGCATCACGGTCTCTCGGGACGCGGCCGTCGAGACGGCTCACACGGAGTTCCTCACCGTCGGCGACGAGTTCGCCGCCGTCGGCAGCAGTGACGGGACGTTCGCCTTCGACCTCCTCGGCGACCGCTTCGGCGCGGACGTCTCCCGGGCGGCGGTCGACCTCGACTCCTTCTGGCTCGACCTCGAGGACCCGACGCCCTGGAAGGTCGGCTTCTACGGCCACGACGGCCCCGTCGAGAACGGGGTCGTCCACGGCGAGGGCGTCCTGGACGACGGCGTGTTCGGTCGGGCCATAGCCGACCTCCGGAAGAACCAGCTCGGCCTCCGGGTCGATATCCGCGACCGGGAGTACAAGTTCCTGATCACGGAGTCCGGCTACCTGGAGCTGTACCAGCCCCGCGAGATGGCGGCGGCCGGCTTCGCCGAGTTCGTCGCCGACAACGTGCTGCCGCACACGTCCTGACCGACGCGAGGCCGGGCGCTTATACCCCCGATAATGTCCGGGGATATCCCTAATTGGGTGCTCCGCCAGCCGTCACCCGGGACAGGGGAATGTCAGAGACTCACACTCAGGGAGGCAGCGAGATGAAGGACTCCCTCGAGTACTACCTCGTCCACGACCAGGTCCCCGAGGAAGTACGAGAGGAGATCGTCGACCTCTACGACGACGGGGAGTATCGCCGGGCGCTCGAACTGGTCATGAACCGGTGGTGAGGGCCCCGACGGCCGGGGGTCGGCGACCGCGTACCACGCCGTCCCCCGACACGTTCGCTTTTAAAGACGACGGGAAAGGGTCCGGCTACTACCCCCCGCAGACGGGTAGGGACACCTCAGACAACTGAACCGTTCCCGGTGTTTATGAGACTCCGCGTCCAAGCACCGATACGGAAGCACGGACTCCGGACCCGGGGTCCACGGGCCGCCCGTCCAGCGATCTCCCACCAAATGACCTACTCAGACAGAACGCGCCGATCGGAGCCGGGGGACGTCCTCCTCGTCGAGGACAACCCCGGCGACACCCGGCTCATCGAGGAGGCGTTCGCAGACGCGCCCATCGACGCCACCCTCCACACCGTCCCCGACGGGGACGAGATGCTCGAGTTCCTCCACCAGCAGGGCGACTACGCGTCCGCCCCGTTCCCCGACCTCGTCCTCCTCGATCTGAACCTCCCCCGGACCCACGGGACGGAACTCCTCGAGGAGATCCGGTCGGACTCGAAGCTCCAGCACCTCCCCGTCGTCATCCTGACCAGCTCGTCGGACCGCGACGACGTCGTGAACTGCTATCAGAACAACGCCAACGCGTACCTCACGAAGCCGACCGGCCACGACGAGTTCGTCTCGCTGGTCGAGTCCCTCGAGGACTTCTGGTTCAAGCGCGTCCAGCTGCCCCCGGCGCAGTAGGGCGGCGGGGCGCCGGCACCGTCGCGGATGCGTCCGACTACCGGCCGGGTACGGTCGGCGAAACGACCGAAGGAACCGGCTTCTGCCAACCGTTTCAGCCGTACTTCTCCAGGGCCGCACGGAGTCGCTCTCGTTCCTCGCGTGCGGCGGCCAGGTCCTCCTCGACCGCGCCGCTCTCGACGCGCCGCCGCTCCGCCTCGGTGAGGTCCGCGCGGGCAACGGCGGCCGTCCGGAGCCGGTCGTAGTCGTCGCGGCGTGCGAGGTCGCGGACCGACCGGAGGGCGGCGACGGTCTCTTCGTCGGCGAAGCGGTTCACCAGCGAGACCAGCTCCCGCGTCCGGAACAGCAGCGTCGCGCGTTCTTCCGGCGGCCACCCGACCGTGAGCGGGTCGGCCGACAGCCCCTCCAGGTACGTCCGGTTCGTCGCGACGCGGCGCTTGAGCAGGTCGGCATCCTCGACGTAGTGGTCGAGCTTCGAGGCCGAGTAGCCGGCGTACTCCAGCAGTTCGTCGACCGAGTGCCGTCCCGCGGGGTGGTCGCGGACGTAGGTCAGCAGCCCTTCGGGTGGCGCCTCGAACTCGACGAGCGGGTAGCCGCTGGCGGTCTCGGCGAACGCCAGCAGCTCGCGGGCCGGCTCCTCGCTGCGGAGCGTCGCGAAGGCCGCACGGACCCTGTCGTCGTAGGTCTCGATCGGCTCCCGGAGTTCCTCGACCGGCGCCTCGAGGTCCGCCTCGCTCAACTCGACGAGCCGCTCGAGGTCATCGATGCGCTCGGCCAGCTCGTCGTCCCGGCGCTTCGCCGCCCGGCGGGCCTCCCGGTACTCCCGCCTGGCATCCTCCAGCTCCTCGCGGCGCTCGACGTGGTCTCGGGCGGGCGCCAGCGCCTCCCGGGCGGCGTCGAAGTCCCGCTGTTTCAGCGCCTGCGTGGCGCTGCCGGTCTTGACGTGGGCGTCGGCCTCGACGAACGCCTCGCTCTCGGGGACGTCCTCCGGGACGGCCGCCAGCGTCTCCGAGAGGTCGTTGCGGAACTCGACGTACCCCTGGAAGTCGTCCCAGTCGGTCGCCCGCTCCTCCCATCGGTCCAGCACCCGCTCGACGGAGCGGCAGGCGTCGACGACGGCGTCCAGCTGCTCGCGGTCGAGCTCCAGGTCCGACTCCAGCCGCTCCAGCCGGTCGTGGGCCGCCGCCAGCCGGTCCGCCGCGTCCTGGTCAGTCGTCGTAGACATCGTCGGGGTCGAAGACCTGGTCGCCGACCACCTCGCCGTCGATGGTCCGGTGGAAGCAGGTGTCGTAACCGGTGTGGCAGGCGCCCCCCGCCTGGTCGACGACGTACAGCAGCGCGTCGCCGTCGCAGTCGACGCGGACCTCCTCGACTTCCTGGAGGTGGCCGCTGGATGCGCCCTTCTTCCAGAGCTCCTCGCGGCTCCGGGAGTAGTAGTGGGCGTAGCCGGTCTCCCGCGTCGCCTCGAGGGCCTCGCGGTTCACGTACGCCAGCATCAGCACGTCGCCGGAGTCGGCGTCCTGGGCGACCGCGGGGAGCAACTCCTGCTCGTCGAAGGCGAGGTCGACGGTCATCGCCGTGAACTGGGCGTCTCGCGGGGATAGGCCTTTTCGTTAGCCCGTCGAAGGGGTCGCCTCGCGGCCGGCGGAGCGGTCGGCGGGACGGCCGGCAGCGCCGCGGAACCTTCGGCTGCGGACGTCTGACAAACCCTTATGTGACTGGACGTGGCACCTAGGACCGATATGGGCAACAAGAACAAGACCATCTCCTTCCGGGTCAACGAGGACGCCTTCGAGACCCTGCGGGAGATCGCCGAGGAGCGCGACATCTCGCTGTCGGCGGTGTTCCGCGACTACGTGGACACCCTCGTCGCCCACGACGGCCAGGTCCGGGTCGTCCCCGAACACGAGCTGAAGGGGGGCAGCGCCACGGAGGCCTCCTCGCCGACGGAGAGCTTCCCGCCGAAGGTCGAGGTGCCCAAGAGCTTCGTCCGCGAACACGAGCGACTCGAACTCGAGGCCGAGCACCTCCGCGAGCAGCTCGACGAGTACAAGCAGTACGTCACGAAGCTCAGCCAGAAGGTCGAGGAGCAGGACGACGAGGACGTCATCCAGCTCGAGGACCTCGACGGCGAGGAGTCCGAAGAGGAGCCGTTCCGCCTGGGCTGAAGGCCCGTTCTGTCGTTCTCACCGCTCTCGTCGTTATCCCGACAGCTCCCGTCGCTTCCTACTGATCTCCTTCTCCATCTCGTCGCGCCCGTCGACGTCGGCCAGCCGCTCGGCCGCCTCCAGCGTCCGGACGCCGCTGTCGAGGAACGACAGGACGTCGCCCGGGTAGGCGTACAGCATGTAGTCGTCGCCCATCACGTCGACGATGGCGTCGGGGCCCAGCCCCTGGGCCCGCAGGTCCAGCAGGTAGGCGACGAACTTCCGCTCGGCGCAGCCGCAGTGGGGGTTCGACTGGCAGTCGCAGTCCAGGAAGTCCTCGGCGAACTCCAGGGCGCGGTCGCGGGAGGCGTCGTCGAGCTTCGCGAGGCCGTCGCCGGTGAAGAGGATGTCCAGCGTCGCCCCCGAGAAGGCGCTCTTCGGGAACGACGTCTCCAGCTGCGAGGCCAGCTGGCGGTGGTTCTTGACGTAGATCTTGTCCGTGATCGCCACTGTTGGCAGTCGGTAGGCGGTCGGCGCTCAAAAGGCTGCTGACCGCCGTGCGGCGGGCTTGCACACGACCGGGAAAGCCGAAACGTATTTGAATCTGACTGGGCTACCACCAAGTGCGTGTCCGGGTTGGGGTAGTGGCATCCTACAGCCTTGTGGTGGCTGTGAGGCGGATTCGATTTCCGCACCCGGACCTCCTCGATTTCTACCACTGTCCAGCAGTCCCCGACTTTGGTCGGCCAGCCAGGATTCTTGTACGAAGCCGATGGAACGGGTTCCATGCCGGAGTGTCCGACCTGCGGCGCGAGGTTCGATACACGCAGAGGGCTCGGCGTCCACCACAGTGCTGCTCACGGGGAACGCCTTCCCAACCGCGAGTGCGCTCACTGCGGCGAGTCGTTCCATTGCGAACACGAGAAGAAGTACTGTTCGGATGAGTGTCGAGAGTCTGCGGTTTCGTTGACCGGAGCGGACAACCCGAACTACCGCGGCGGGAAGCACTCCACCACCTGCGAGATCTGCGGCTCCGGGTTCGAGTACTACCCGTCTGCTAAACCGGGTCGTTACTGCAGTTCCTGCGTCGAGTCCGAACAGTGGCGACACGTCCGGGACATCGACGGGTCGAAGAATCCTCGGTGGTCCGGCGGTCCGGCGGAACTCGAATGCGACTGGTGCGGAGCGTCGTTCAGTCGGTACCGCGTCGAGGGCGAACGCGTCTTCTGTAGCGATACCTGCCAGTACGAGTGGCTCTCCGAGGCCTTCACCGGCGACGGGCACCCGAACTGGGACGGGGGCACGGACGCCAACTACGGTCGGGGGTGGCGCCGCGTCCGCGAGCGAGCGCTCGAACGGGACGATTACCAGTGTGCCATCTGTGGCTCGTCTAGGGAGGAACTCGGCCGGAACCCTGACGTCCACCACATCGTCCCGGTCCGGGCCTTCGTCGAACACCCGGTGACGACCGAGCGCGACGCACACTACCTCGAGAACCTCGTCTCGCTGTGCATCGACTGTCACCGGAAGGCGGAGTTCGGCTACGTCTCTCGAGAGCGCCTGGAAGACGCGGTATAGCGTCGGGTGGCTCCCGGTTCGAATGCCCGCTCCGCCGAAGGGCTATTGAGCCACCGCGCCGTCGCTCCCACCATGCAGGTCGCTCTGGTCACCGTCGGCGACGAGTTGCTGGACGGCGACACCGAGAACACGAACGCGACGTGGCTCTCCAGACAGCTCACCGACCGGGGGGTGACCGTCACGCGGGTGCTGACCGTCCCGGACAGCGAGGACGTCATCGCCGACGCCGTCCGCGAGTACAGCGACGCCTTCGACGCCGTCGTCGTCACCGGCGGGCTCGGCCGGACGCCGGACGACCTGACGATGGAGGGCGTCGCGGCGGCCTTCGACCGCGACCTCGTCGAGAACGACCTCGCGCGGGCCGACATCGAGCGGACCCTGGAGGAGATCGCCGGCGACTACCCGGACCTCGACGTCGACGCCGCCGAGGAGTCGCTGCTGCCCGAGGGCGCCCGCCCACTCTTGAACCGCGCGGGGCTGTCGCCGGGCTGCGTCCTCGAGGACGTCTACGTGCTGCCCGGCATCCCCTCGGAGATGAAGCGGATGTTCGAGGACGTCGCCGAGGAGTTCGCCGGCGAGGCCGACTCGCGGTTCGTCTACACCGACGAGCCCGAGGCGAACCTCATCGACCGCCTCGACGAGGTCCGCGAGCGCTTCGACGTGAAGGTGGGGTGTTACCCCGACAGCGAGGCGGGCCACAACCGCCTGAAGCTCACGGCATCGGACGCGGCGGCGCTGGCGGACGCCGAGGCGTGGCTCTCCGAGCACGTCTCGCACGCCGAGTGAGGGTCAGATCCGGTCCTCGCCGAGCGTCCCGGCAGTGGTCGCGTCGCGGGTGAGCGTCCGCTCGCCGGGGGCGCCGCCGGTCTTGGCGATCTCGAGGGCGGTCATCACGTCCGTCCGGGAGAGAAGTCCGACCAGGGCGCCGTCCCCGTCGTCGCCCCCGGCCCCCTCGTCGACGACCAGCAGCCGTCCGATGTCGTGTTTCTGCATCCGCTCGAAGGCGTCCATGACCGGCGTGTCGGTCGTGACGGTGACGACGTCCCGCGTCATCACGTCCTCGACGCGGTAGGCGTCGCGCTCGACGGCGTCGACCTCGCGGGCGTCCGACAGCGTGACGACGCCAGCGATCCGGCCGCCCTGAACGACCGGGTAGCCGGTGTGGCGCTCGCGGAACATCCGGTCGACGAGGTCGGCGACGCTCGTCTCCGGCGTGACGGTGTCCAGCCGCTCGCTGGGCGTCATCACGTCGCCGACCGCGACGCCCTCCAGGGCCGCCTTCATGACGGTCCGGGACGCCTCGGAGGCGGCGGCGATGTAGATGAAGAACGCGAGGAGGATGAGGAGGATCCGGAAGCCGGCGAGCACGCCGACGATGCCGAGGACGATGGCGAACAGCTGGCCGACGCGGGCAGCCTGCTGGGTCGCCTGCGCGTGGGGGCGGGACCGGGCGAGCAGCGCACGCAGGATGCGCCCGCCGTCCATCGGGAAGCCCGGCAGGAGGTTGAACCCCGCCAGGACGACGTTCATCACCGCGAGGTACGCGAGGACGAACCGGACGACCTCGAGGGTGAAGCCGCCGCTCGGGACCACCAGGAGGGCGAGGTAGGCGAGCGCGCCGAGGGTGGCCGAGACGATGGGACCGGCGATGGCGATGTTGAACTCCTTGCGCCAGTCCTCCGGGATCTCCGTCATCTGGGCGACGCCGCCGAGCAGCCACAGCGTGATGGACTCGATGGGCACGTCGTAGCGCCGCGCCACCAGCGAGTGGCCGAACTCGTGGGCGACAACGCAGGCGAACAGCCCGAGTGCGGCCGCGGTCCCGATGCCGTAGCGCGCGGTCTCCGTGGCGGTCAGGACCGCGACGTCGAAGGTCACTCCCAGCGTCCCGTCGAACAGCTCCACGAGGTCGCCGAGCTGGAGGCCGATGACGTAGGCGAACACCGGCAGGACGAGCAGGAACGTCAGGTCCAGCTTG
This sequence comes from Natronomonas salina, assembly GCF_013391105.1. Lineage (NCBI taxonomy): Archaea > Methanobacteriati > Methanobacteriota > Halobacteria > Halobacteriales > Natronomonadaceae > Natronomonas > Natronomonas salina. The sequence goes on along the minus strand of NZ_CP058335.1, from coordinate 3,160,367 downwards.
ATGGGGATGCCGAACGCGCTCCCGACCCGGAAGCTCTGCATGGTCGACGCTACAGGCGGGAGGCTCTTAAGCCCCGGTCGGCGGTGCGCGAACCGTGGCGTATCGGTTCCGCTCGTCGCGGTCGGAGAAAGAGCGGCCGCGGAAAGGGATACCGGCGAGGTAGACTACTCCTCGACGATGAACGGGCCGGCCCGCTCGTTGACCTCCTCGATGGTCAGCGCCTCGTCGAACGCGTTCGGGAACCCGACCTCGCCGTTCAGCGAGTTGAGGAACGAGCTGTGTCGCGCCTCGACGCTGTGGATGCTCAGCGCCGGCGGGATGAGGTCCGCGTTGTCGATCATGGGCGCGGCGCCCGCGTAGGCGCCGACGCCGGTAGTCTCGAGGGTCGCGGCGGTGGCGAGGAACTCGTCGGTGTTCTCGGTGGTGGACCCGAAGTCGAACTCGGGTTCCTCGATGGGGTCGCCGCCGAGGTCCTCGACGACCTCGGCGAGCACGTCGACGTGGGTCTCCTCGTGCTCCTGGATGACCCGGAGGTCGTCGTAGGCGCGCTCCTGCAGCGAGCCGCCGACCTGCTCCAGGTGCATCGAGTTCCGCAGTTCGCACTCGCCGATGGTGTCGAGACCCTCCTCGTAGAACCGCGCCTCGAGGTACTCGAGCTTCAGCGCGAAGTTCAGGATGTCGACGTCGCTGGGGCCGTCCTCCGCCGAATCGCCCTCGCCGCCGGACTGGTCGCCGCCGTTCGATTCGTTGCTGGCGTTCTGGTTCTGGGCGCCGACGCTGGATGCCGTCGCGAGGCCGCCGCCGCCGACGGCCGCGGTCGTGGCCATGAACCGTCGCCGCGAGGTGAGCTGGTCGTCCACGGTCTGCTTGAGCCGGTCGAGGCCTCTCGTCTGGGGTGTGTCTTGGTCGGTCATGGTGGGTGATCTCTCCACACTCCAACGTCGGCGAAACGACGGAAAGGCGTTCGCCGAACTCTCACCCAATTTCGTCACGACTTCCCGCTCGAGGCCGCTGCCTCCAGATTCCGCTCGGCGTCGGCGACCGGGGGATTCGAGTCACCCCCGCGCGTAGGGGGCGGCATGACCGACCAGCAGCCGCGTCCGCTGATCCGCCGCGCCGAGGAGGTCGACTACGAGTCCGTCTCGGCCGCCGAGGGGCTGTCGAAGGGCGTCCTCGTGGACGAGGACGACGGCGCGCCGAACCTCGCGATCCGCCGGTTCGTCCTGGAGCCCGGCGCCGAGGTGCCGGAGCACACGAACGAGATCGAACACGAGCAGTACGTCCTCGAGGGCGAGTACGTCGTCGGCATCGACGAGCAGGAGTACACCGTGGTGGCGGGCGACTCGCTGCTCATCCCCGCCGGGACCGTCCACTGGTACCGCAACGAGGGCGACGAGCAGGGGGCGTTCATCTGCGCGGTGCCGACCGGCGACGACGACATCCAACTGGTCGAGGGGTGAGCGCCGGCCCGTCCGCGCTCACTCCGCCAGTTCCGCGACGACCGCCTCGTCCCACTCGCCCTCGGTGAACGCCGGGAGCGTCTCGACGCGCGTGTTGCCGGCGCCCCGGAACCGGATCGCCGCTCGCGCGGCCGCGCCCTGGTCCGGGTACTCGACGACGCTGACGACGTCGTACCGACCCAGCGTGTAGTAGATGCTCACGATCTCGCCGCCGTAGGACTCGACCAGCTCCCGCGCCGCCGCCCGCCGGTCCGGGCTGTGCTCCATCGTCTCGAGGTTCTCCCGTCCGAGCTCCATCAGGTGGATGTACGTGGCCATGGGTCTCAGCCCGCCGGCCCTCGACCGGGCGCCGGTCGGGCCGTTCGCAAGTTTTGCGGGATCTCACTAATACATTGGTGCGGTTCCGGACCCGGCGTTCCCAACGACTTTCCGGCGAGGGGGAGACGGCACTGGCATGACGGCCGCCGACGACCGGGTCTACTACGTCGTCAGCGACCTCCACGTCGGCGGCGACGAGCAGCTCGAGGCCGTCGAGTTCCGCGAGGAGCTGCTGGGCTTCCTCCGGCGGCTCGAGGAGACCGACGAGGACGCCGAACTGGTGATCAACGGCGACGCCTTCGGCCTCTGGGAGCTGACCGGCCTCGAGGGCCTCGAGAAGTTCGACCACCTGGAGACGACCTACCCGGAGCTGTTCGAGCAGCTCCGCGCGACCGGCGAGAACGTCCAGGTGACGATGCTCCCCGGCAACCACGACCACGAACTGGCGGCCTACGACGGCTACGTCGAGCGGCTCGCCGAGTACAACGTCGACCTCGTCCAGGCGGAGTCGATCGACCGGGCCGTCGGCGACCAGGTCGTCCACTTCGAGCACGGCCACCAGCGGGACCCGAACAACCGCATCGAGGACTGGGGGAACCCCCACGCGACCCCGCTGGGCTACTACTACAACACGCACGTGACCAGCCGGGCGGGCCAGCTCTCGGGGCGCGGGCGGTACAACTGGCTGAAGGACGTCCAGGCGGTCACCCCGACCGAGCGGATGCCGGTGTGGCTGCTCTCGAAGTACTTCTACCTCGAGATGAACCCGCTGCTGCGGTACGCGCTCGTGCCCTTCCTGCTGCTGTTCAACGTCACCGCCGTCCTGGCCATCCTTGCGGGGCTCCACCTCGCTGGCGTCGTCTCGCTGCCGGTCGGCCGGACCGTGACGTTCCTCGGGCAGTTCGGCACCGTCGGGACGGCCGTCTGGTTCCTGCTGGTCGTCAACGTCGCCGCGACGGGGCTGCTCGTGCTCGTCTCGATCCCGCTGTACTTCCTGAAGCGGGACATCCGGAAGACGATCGACCGCTTCGGCCTCTTCGAGACGGCGCTGACCGTCGACGCCGAGGCGCCGTACGAGGACGCCGCCCGGGAGGTGTTCGCCGCGGAGCCGGCGACGACGATCTTCTGTTACGGCCACACCCACCGCCCGACGGTCCGGGAGGTCGACGGCGGCGTCCTCGCCAACAGCGGGACGTGGCTGAAGCGGCTGCACCGCCGCGACGGCGTCATCGGCGTCCTGCCGCCGGTTTTCTACCCCTCCTACCAGCTCTGCGCCATCCGCATCGCCCCCGTGGAGGACGGCGTCGCCGTCGAGTACGAGGAGATCGAGAAGCCGTCCCCGAGCCCCGAGGAGCTCACCCTCACGGAGCGGCTTCTCACCCTCGGACGAAAGCCGGACCCAGAACTGCCGGACCGGACGGTCGTCGACGACGAGGCGGCTGGTTCAGCGCCGACCGACGACGACTGAGTCCCCGAAACGAGCACCCGGACGCGACCGTGTCATCCGTCCACGAGGCTCCCGGATGACTGATTAGCCGCGAGCGGCTACGGACGCCCGTGTCAAAGCAGGTCGCCGACGTCGACACGCTGTTCCTCCACGAGGCCGGCGACGACTACACGGTCGTCGTCCGCCGCGACGGCGAGCGACTGCTCCGCGGTCGACTGACGACGAAGCAGACGAGCGCCGGCCCCCGGCCCGGCCGGTTCCGCGTGAAGGACGGCGACGACGAGGTGCCGCGCCGCCCCGAGCAGTTCGTCGAGATGCTGCGCCGCTCGAAGCGCATCCGCATCTCCGAGCAGACCTCCCGGCGGGGCCGGGAGGAACTGGAGGCGATGCTGGACGGCTACCAGCTCGACGCCAAGCAGGTCCGGACCTGCCGGATCTGCGCGAACAAGGGCCGGTACTCGCCGCTGACCGCCGAGACGGCGATCAAGAACGACGACGAGCACATCTGCCCGGACTGCGCGAAGCGCGAACTCGAGCGGGAGGCGAACTACCGCGGCTTGCAGTCGGGCGCCCGAGACCGCCTCGAGGAGCTGCTGCTGGAGGTCGGCGACCTCGAGCGGGTCGCGAACCTCCTGTCGGGCCAGCTCGACCCCGACCTCACGAAGTTCGACGAGATCAGCGCCACCACCGACGACATCGAGCTGGTCTCGACGAGCGAGCTCGACGTCCACCGCGACCTCAAGGAGTCCGTCCAGAAGTTCGACACCCTCCTGCCGGTCCAGAGCCTCGCCGTCGACAACGGGCTGCTGGAGGGCCGCGACCAGCTGGTCGTCTCGGCGACGGCGACCGGGAAGACGCTCGTCGGCGAGCTGGCGGGCGTCGACCGCGCGCTGAAGGGCGAGGGGAAGCTGCTCTTCCTCGTCCCGCTGGTCGCCCTCGCCAACCAGAAGCACGAGGACTTCCAGGAGGACTACGGCGACCTGCTCGACGTCACCCTCCGGGTCGGCGCCTCGCGCATCCGCGACAACGGCAACCACTTCGACCCCGGCGCCGACGTCATCGTCGGCACCTACGAGGGCATCGACCACGCCCTGCGGACCGGCAAGGACCTCGGCGACATCGGGACGGTCGTCATCGACGAGGTGCACAACCTCGGCGAGGAGGAGCGGGGCCACCGCCTCGACGGCCTCATCTCGCGGCTGAAGCACTACTGCGAGACGAACGACGACGACACCCAGTGGGTGTACCTCTCGGCGACCGTCGGCAACGCCAGCGAACTGGCCGGCCAGCTCGACGCCCAGCTCATCGAGTTCGAGGAGCGGCCGGTCCCCATCGAGCGCCACGTCACCTTCGCCGGCGGCTCCGAGAAGATCGACGTCGAGAACAAGCTCGTCAGGCGGGCCTTCGACGCGAAGTCCTCGAAGGGGTACCGCGGCCAGACCATCGTCTTCACGAACTCCCGACGGCGCTGCCACGAGATCTCGCGGCGCCTGGACTACGACTCCGCGCCGTACCACGCCGGCCTCGACTACGGCCAGCGCAAGCGCGTCGAGCGGCAGTTCGGCGACCAGGACCTCGCGGCCGTCGTCACCACCGCCGCCCTCGCGGCCGGCGTCGACTTCCCGGCCTCGCAGGTCGTCTTCGACTCGCTGGCGATGGGCATCGAGTGGCTCTCCGTCCAGGAGTTCGAGCAGATGCTCGGCCGCGCGGGCCGCCCGGACTACCACGACGAGGGGACCGTCTACCTGCTCGTGGAGCCCGACTGCACCTACCACAACTCCATGGAGATGAGCGAGGACGAGGTGGCGTTCAAGCTCCTGAAGGGCGAGATGGAGCCGGTCATCACGCCCTACGACGAGGACGCCGCCGTCGAGGAGACGCTGGCGAACGTCACCGTCGCGGGCAAGCGCGCGAAGGTGCTCAACGACCGCATGGTCGGGGAGGTGCCGACGAAGCACGCCGTCGGCAAGCTCTTGGAGTACGGGTTCATCGACGGCTTCGAGCCGACGCCGCTCGGTCGAGCGGTCACCGAGTACTTCCTCGAACCCGACGAGGCGTTCGCGATGCTCGACGCCATCCGCAAGGGCGCCGACCCCTACGAGATCGTCGCGGAGATCGAACTCCGCGACGAGTACTGACGGCGGCGGTCAGTCGTCGGCCGCCCGGTCAGTCGTCACCGGGGCTCGAACGACCCGCGGCCCACCAGGGCTCGTCGGCGTCTTCGGGGCTGGAACGTCCGCGGTCGCCCGTCCGCTCTTCGGCGCCGTCCCAGCGCAGGGAGACGGAGTAGGCGTCGTCGTCGCCGTCCCGTCTGGACTGCTCGACGACCGTGACACGGTCCGCCGGCAGCGGGTAGGGCCGGTGACCGCCGTCCTCTTCGCGCCGCCGCGCGCCTCGAGGGCCGCCGACGAGGTCCTCCCGGAGCGTCTCGAGGTACTCCGAGACCTCCCGGCGGCTCAGTTCCGTCTCCCGTTCCGTCTGGTAGCTGGTGGCGCTCTGGCCGACGCCGCCCGCCCGACCGGAGGAGTGGTCGCCGACGACGGCGTTGATGACCGCGCCGAGCAGCAGGACGAGCCCCGAGAAGTACAGCCAGGTGATGACGACGACGACGCCGCCGAAGAAGCTCCCCGAGTCGCCGCCCGAGAACTGGAGGTACACCTGGAACAGCGACTGGAAGACGGCCCAGCCGACGGCCGCGAAGACGACGCCGGGCAGGACGCTGCGCCACGTGAGGTCGACGTCGGGGAACCGGTAGTACATCGGGAAGAACGCGACGACGAGTCCCGCGACCAGGACCAGCGGCGTCACCGCTCCGATGTACGGGATGATGCCCTCGAGGCGCGCGAAGACGGCGGTGACCCCCACCGTCGCGAAGACGGCGACGAGGATCGCCGCGCCGACGACCAACCCGTCGACGATCTGGTCGACGAAGGAGTTCTCCCCGGTCGTCTCGTAGATCTCCGAGAACGCGGTATCGAGGCCGCGGAAGATCTTCAGCGTCCCCCAGACGAGGACGACCAGCCCGATCGCGGAGGCGCCGGACGCGCCGTCGCCGTCCTCGAAGACGTCGGCGACGACGTCGGCGATCGGCCCCGGTAACCCGGAGTTGGCCATCTCGATGATCCGCTGTTCGAGCCCGCCGCCGAGCAACGACAGCGCCACCAGCAGGACGAGCAGCAGCGGCGCCAGCGAGATGAACGCGTTGTAGGCGATCCCGGCCGCCATGAACGTCACGTTCTTCTCGGAGAACTCGGTGCCGACCTGCTTGGCGGTCCGAATCGTGTTGGATAGCACACGACGTAATTCGGCCGCGGGGCGGAAAACGGCCACTGACCAGTTGGGTTTTCGATATGTTCTCGGCGACGGGACCGGCCTCCGACCGGTGCGTCGGCGCCGGGTCAGGCGACCGCGAGGCCGGCCAGCGGCGCGACCGACGCCGCGAAGGCGATGTCGAGGTACGCGAGGATTATCACCAGTATCGCCCCCGGGACGCCGCCGAGGGCACAGACCAGCACGGCCATCGGGGTGATCGCGACGCCCAACCCGAGGTACGTGGCGCCCAGCAGCACGAGGAGGCCGACGACCGCGTTGACGATGAACGGCTTCACGACCTTGATGATGCGGTAGGCGCCGAGCAACAGCGCCAGCACGAGGACGAGCAACGCCAGTTCCGTGGTCGTGACCATCTGCGAACCGGTAGTCGGAGCGGCGGTATAGCCCTTGGGACTCGGAGCGAAACGTTTTCACGCGGGGGCGCGATACGTCGAGACGAGGGACCGTGGGGTAGCTTGGTATCCTTCAGCGTTTGGGACGCTGTAACCCCGATTCAAATTCGGGCGGTCCCACTCATTTGTTGCGGTTCCACTGTGCATAGACGAGTGACCGCATTCCTCGACAACCACGTTGGCGGGGTAGTCGGCGGTGTCGATAAGGTGGTGGAGGATGCCCTACTCATGACGGCGGTTACAGGGAGGAGATAGATAGCGAGGAGGATAATGATCTCCTCCATTAATTTCCCATACAGGAGACTGCTCCGGACATCGTTGACGAGTCCGGCCTTCAGGTAGGAAATCCAACAACGTGAAGGCCGCGGCCGATGCTCCAGTCTAAATAGGACAATCGGATTTCATCTATCCCCTTCCCGACAAGAACGGAAATCATGAGATAGTGTGCTAGTCACACCGCTGGAATGCCCACCACCATGAATGCGGGGAGTGGGCCGCGGTGTTTCAGACACCGTTCGTGGGCTGAACAGATTGTAGGGCGTTCGGGAAAACTCGGGTGGCTTGCTGCTCGTACTCATCGATCGTTTCGTGTGCCCACGTCCGGATTTCCGGGCAGTCGGTCTCGAGGAGTGCTCGCGGTTCTCCCCCCTCGTCGACACCGATCTGCACCGTCTCGTCGTCGAACACGCCAACGAAGTACGGGATCGAGCCCTCGTATACAAAGACGTCAAACCGGTCGATCTTGTGGAGTTCTTGGTACATCGATGTGTAGGACTCGTCCGATTGCAGCGTCTCGATGACTCCTGGTTCGGTGATTACCTCGTGTCGAGCCCCTCGCTCTACCACCTGTTCGTAGCCCATTTCGAAGGCGTGAAGCCCGACCACGGGAAGCAGCCCCCGAAACGTGTTCGCCTTCTCGAGCGCCTTGACGTGCTGGTTGACCATAGCATAGGGGTCGTGCGACTCCGGCAAGAACAATTTCGAATCCTCTAGGTGACGGAGATCGAGACTGAATTCGTCGATCGACATCCACTGGAGGAACGATTCCAGTTCTAGTGTCTGCTCTGTCCGTTCAAGGAAGGTAGAGAAACTGTACACCAGGTATTCTCCTTTTGAGGTAACTGCATATTCCCCTTCTGTGTACGTGAGGAGTTCGACCGCCTCGAGTTCCCGAACCGCTCTATCGAGCGTCGACCGGGGAATATCTAGCTCGTCGATGAGTGTGCGCTTGTCACACGGTTCCTCAACCAAACACATCAGAATCTCCCAGCGGCGACCCAGGAGATCCACGATCTCTAGTGCGGCGTCTGTTACCTCCATGGACATCCCCACCTGGAGGGACAGATACCGTAACTACCCGAATATAGGTATTCCACAGGTGATTTCTGTATGACTGAGGGAACAACAGAGATATGTGCTAACTTGTAGGAAGCCCCAACTGAGGGGCACGATAGATAGACAGGAAAACGTATTTATCTCTCGCTCATCCCGAGACGAAACTCCCAGTCAGTGACGTAACGATGGAGGAGTTCGATCGTCCACATAGTGACCGAGGGACGTTCAAACAGCCAACAGGGTTCTCATCATGGCTATGTGTCCGGCCTGTAGAGAGCAGGTATGCCCAGTGATTGACCCCGACACCACTCCAGAGGGTGCGGGACGAGGGATAGCGGCCGCGACGTGGATTTGCCCGAAGTGTGACGCGATTTTGGGAGTGAGTGAAGTGGATTTACTTGATTTAGTGTAACTATCAAGAGTTGTCTGAGCACAGCCTGCCGCTTGTGGAGACTGAATCATCGGAAGAGGGTTGTTTCTCAACGCATGCACCAGTAGTCGATGGTCAGTTAGGAACTTGGGCGAATTTTCAGTAGATAAGCTTAATAGGGGAGGCTGACGCGCGAGCAGAATCCCATCCGGTGGCGCAAAACAAAACCGCGCACAAGTACGAGTGTGGCCTCGTGCCACAGATGAAATATGGGGAAGGAATACGGGAGAAAACGGATAGATAGACGTACGATTCTGAAAGGGGTCGGCGCGAGTGCCGTCACAGTCGGTGCGTCGTCCGGTCTCGCGAGCGCGCATCATGTCGCAGACTTAGCGATAGACGATGAAGGAGAGGGGTGTCCCGACGAAGTCATAGCTGGTGAGTCCTTCGAGATAAAAGTCCACTTCCAGTCGGGACATGGGACAGAAGCCTGTTTTGTCACAGCTATCTCGCCCGACGGGAACGAGTGGACGAAGGTCGGAGAGGAGAGACAATCGAATCTCTCGTTGGGCGAGCATCGACACTTCCAGATGGAGTCGACTGTTCCGGAGAACAGTAGTGGAGGAATGTACACCCTCAGGTTGAGTGCGACGGAGAGGCCCGTTTCTCCGGGGCCTTTCTGCCCGCATCCAGGTGAGACGGATACGAGTCACGGACGGAGCTTCGTGAAGTACGATGACTGTGCGATCGAGGTGCTACCGCCAGTTGAGGTCGACGACGTGGAATTCAAGGGGTGTAGCGAAGTTTGGTCCGCCTTCGAGGAGTTCCCCGTTGACGAAACGGATGCAGAAGTCAACGTTGACGGGACCTGGGAAGAGATCACGATAGAGAAGGACGAGCTAACGAAGATCCCCGGACAGTACGGCCACGACACGCCAGTCTACAAGCACAGCGTCGATGCCGGCCAAAAACTCGTCGGCTTCAGAATCGTCGGCGATTCCTACGAGAACGACCACCGATGTGCTGAGAACGTTTGACGTTCATTCTGACTCTCTATTTTATCAAACCGGTAAGTGAGCGACGAACGTCAATATCCGGATGCAGAAACGTACATTATCTATACTGGTGAGCGCACGTGGAGTCCCGCGCGAATCTCCCTGATCGTCTGTGCTTCGACCCGGACTTTCAGGACGGCGCCCCGCGAGTGAGTCCACATGGACTACGGTTTCGAGACGCGGGCGTGCAACGACCCGGCGGCCGAGCCCTCGGCCACCGGCGACGTCGTGAGGCCACTGCACCTCTCGACGACGTTCGAGATGGGGCCGTCGAGTGAGGGCGAGTACAAGTACACCCGGTTCGGGAACCCGACGCGGGCGGCCGTCGAGTCGAAGCTGGCGCGGCTGGAGGGCGCCGACCACGGGCTGGCGCTGTCCTCGGGGATGGCGGCCATCTCGACGGTCTGCTTCGGCCTGCTGTCGCCGGGCGACCACGTCGTCGCCTTCGAGTCGCTGTTCGGCGGGACGAAGGCGATGTTCGACGACCTCCTCGCCGGACAGGGCGTCGAGGTCACCTACGTCGACGCCACCGACGCCGGGAACGTCGCGAGCGCGATGCGCCCGGAGACGCGGCTGGTGTGGGTCGAGTCGCCGACGAACCCGCTGTTGCGACTCTGTGACGTCGAGGCCGTCGCGAAGGTGGCCGACGAGGGCGACGCGACGCTGGCGGTGGACAACACCTTCAGCACGCCGGCCGTCCAGCGGCCGCTGGAACTCGGCGCCGACGTCGCCGTCTACAGCACGACGAAGTTCCTGAACGGCCACAGCGACTCGATGGGTGGCGCCATCTGCACCGACGACGACGCGCTCGTCGAGCAGTTCCGGTTCGTCCAGGAGCGGGGCTTCGGCGCGGTGCTGGCGCCGTTCGACTGCTTCCTCCTGCAGCGGGGGCTCAAGACGCTGCCGCTGCGGATGCGCCGCCACCAGTCGAACGCCACCGCGGTCGCGGCGTTCCTCGCCGACCACCCGGAGGTCAGGACCGTCCACTACCCCGGCCTGGAGGGCCACCCCCAGCACGACCTCGCCGCCGAGCAGATGGACGGCTACGGCGGGGTGGTGTCCTTCGAGGTCGACGCCGACGCCGCGGAGACGCGGGCGTTCCTCGAGGAGCTGGAGGTGTTCGACGTCGCGGTCAGTCTCGGCGGCGTCGAGTCGCTGATCGAGCACACCGCGTCGATGTCGGCCGGCAACCTCACGGACGAGGAGCGGCGGGCCGCGGGCATCTCCGAGTCGCTCGTCAGAGCGCCGATCGGCCTCGAGGACCCCGACGATCTCGTGGCCGACCTCGAGGCCGCCCTCGGGAAGCTGTAGCTCCCGGACGGCGGCGGGCGATTGAGTCGAGACCTCCCGGATAATCGCCAGCAGGCGTCGGGACGCCGACTTCACTTCCGCTCCGGGTGGCAAACTTCTTAACCGGCGGCGCGCCAAGGTCTGGTAATCAAATGGCGCGCGCGGAGAACACCGAGGTCATCGACAAGTTCGAGCAGTTCTACCGCGACTACTACCGGAACGAGATCGGTGAACTCGCCCAGCGGTACCCCAACGAGCAGCGCTCGCTGTACGTCGACTGGGACGAACTCTACCGCTTCGACCCCGACCTCGCCGACGACTTCGTCGCCCAGCCCGAGCAGATGCGCGACTACGCCGAGGAGGCCCTCCGGCTGTACGACCTCCCGGTCGACGTCAAGCTCGGGCAGGCCCACGTCCGCGTCCAGAACCTCCAGGAGTCGACCGGCATCCGTGACATCCGCGCGCGCCACCGCGGCCAGCTGGTCGCCGTCAGCGGCATCGTCCGGAAGGCCACCGACGTCCGGCCGAAGATCACCGAGGCGGCCTTCGAGTGCCAGCGATGCGGGACGCTCAGCCGCATCCCCCAGACCTCCGGAGAGTTCCACGAGCCCCACGAGTGCCAGGGCTGCGAGCGGCAGGGACCGTTCAACATCAACTTCGACCAGTCGGAGTTCGTCGACGCCCAGAAGCTTCGCGTCCAGGAGTCCCCGGAGGGACTGCGCGGCGGCGAGACGCCCCAGAGCATCGACGTCCACATCGAGGACGACATCACCGGCGAGGTGACCGCCGGCGACCACGTCCGGGTGACCGGCATCCTCCACCTCGACCAGCAGGAGAGCAACCAGGAGAAGTCCCCCATCTTCGACGTCTACATGGACGGCCTCTCGGTGGAGATCGAGGACGAGCAGTTCGAGGACATGGACATCACCGACCAGGACAAGAAGGAGATCATCGAGCTCTCCGGGGCCGACGACATCTACGAGCAGATGGTCAACTCCATCGCGCCCTCCATCTACGGCTACGAGCAGGAGAAGCTCGCGATGATGCTCCAGCTGTTCTCCGGCGTGACCAAACATCTGCCGGACGGCTCCCGCATCCGCGGGGACCTCCACATGCTCCTCATCGGCGACCCGGGTACCGGGAAGTCCGCGATGCTGCAGTACATCCGGAACATCGCGCCGCGCTCCGTCTACACCTCCGGCAAGGGGTCGTCCTCGGCCGGTCTCACGGCGGCGGCCGTCCGCGACGACTTCGGCGACGGCCAGCAGTGGACGCTGGAGGCGGGGGCGCTCGTCCTGGCCGACCAGGGCATCGCGGCGGTCGACGAGCTGGACAAGATGCGGCCGGAGGACCGCTCGGCGATGCACGAGGCCCTCGAGCAGCAGTCCATCTCCGTCTCGAAGGCCGGCATCAACGCGACCCTCAAATCGAGGTGCTCGCTGCTCGGCGCAGCCAACCCGAAGTACGGCCGCTTCGACCAGTACGAGCCCATCGGCGAGCAGATCGACCTCGAGCCGGCGCTCATCTCCCGGTTCGACCTCATCTTCACGGTCACCGACCAGCCCGACCAGGAGAAGGACGCCAACCTCGCCGAGCACATCATCAACACGAACTACGCCGGCGAGCTGCACACCCACCGGCAGAACAACGCCACCTCCAACGTCACCCAGGAGGAGGTCGACAACGTCACCGGCAACGTCGAGCCCGACATCGACGCCGAGTTCCTCCGGAAGTACATCGCCTACGCCAAGCGGAACTGCTTCCCGACGATGACCGAGGAGGCCAAGGAGGCCATCCGGGACTTCTACGTCGACCTGCGTGCGAAGGGCCAGGACGACGACGCGCCGGTCCCGGTCACCGCCCGGAAGCTCGAGGCCCTCGTGCGGCTCTCGGAGGCCTCCGCGCGGATGCGCCTCTCCGACACCGTCGAGCAGGAGGACTCCGAGCGCGTCATCGAGATCGTCAGGTCCTGCCTGCAGGACATCGGCGTCGACCCCGAGACCGGCGAGTTCGACGCCGACGTCGTCGAGACCGGCCAGTCGAAGAGCCAGCGCGACCGCGCGAAGACCCTGCTCAACATCATCGAGGAGCTGCAGGAGGAGTACGAGGACGAGCCCGGCGCCCCGGTCGACGCCGTCGTCGAGCGGGCCCAGGAGGCCGGCGTCGACGAGTCGAAGGCCGAGCACCGCATCTCCGAGTTCAAGAAGCGCGGCGACATCTACGAGCCCCAGAACGGGTTCGTCCGGATGATCTAGCGCGATGGACCGCATCGCCGCGCTCCGGCAGATCGAGGACGCGCTGGCCGACCTCGAGGCCGGCGAGACCGACCTGGCAGACTGCGAACGGCAGGTGCGGGCGACGGTCCGGACCTTCGCGACAGAGTTCGACGGCGACCTCGCGGCCTACAGGGCCGACGACGGCGCAGTCGTGGTCGCCGCCTCCGAGCGGGAGGCCAGAGAGCGCGTCCGGGAACTGACCGACGCCGAGGCGCCGACGGTCGAAAAGCTGGACTGAACCGTTAATTTTACTCCTGAATACGTCGACGAATAGCGCGTGCTGCTGGTCGTCACGTACTCGCAGGCCGCCCGGACCTCGCTGCGGAACGTCTGCCGGACCCACGAGGAGAGCGTCGTCCGCCGGTTCGGGCGGGCGGCGCTGCTGGCGGAGAGCCACCACGGCGCGTTCCTGGCGCTGCGGCTCCGCGAGAAGCACCCCGACGACGTGCAGGTCGAGCGGACCGAACCGTTCAACGAGTTCCGAACGGTCCCCGACGCCGTCCGCGAGGCGGCGACGGCCTACGAGGGCCGGTCGGACCCGAACACGGCGTACGCGAAGTTCGCGGTCGACTCCCCGCACCCGTCGCCGGCGGAGCTCAAGTCGCGGGAGCTGTGACCCTCCACGACCACGTCGGCGTCGTCGCACCCGGCACGTCCCTCGACCGCCGCGAGGCGCTGGTCGCGGCCGCCCGTTCCCGCGGATTCGCCACGTCGGTCGACGAGGAGCTACGCGACGCCCGGGAACGGCTGGCCGACCTCGGCGAGCCGGTACCCTCGCTGGCTGCGGCGCGACGTCGGGTCGCCGAGGCCGAGGCCGACATCGACGAGACGCGCGAGCGAGTCGCGACGCTCCGCGGTCGGCTCCGGGCGACCGACGACGGAGAGGTCGAGGAGGCCTACCGGGCCGCGGTGCGGGAACTCACCGAGGCCGAGACCGAGCGCGCCGCCGCAGCGGAGGCGCTGGCGGACGCCCGGAGGCGGGCTCGCGAGGCCCGCGACGAACGCGAGGAGCGTCTCCGGCTGGAGGACCGGGTGGCGAACCTCGAGCGGCAGGCCCGGGAGGAACTGATCGAGGCCGTCCGTCCGGCAGTCGACGAGGCCGTCGGCGCGGCGCCCGGCTCGGGGGCATCGAGCTACGAGGCCGCAGCTCCGGTGACGGCCGCGCTGGCGCTGATCCGGGTGGGACGCGTCCGGACGCCGGTCGTGCTGGCCTGCAGGCGGTTCGAGAGCGGGAAGGACGCCGAAGCCTGGCTGTCGGCGCCCGTCTACAGGCTGTAACTTTTCACGGAAGGGGCGCCAGACCCGCCGTGCCGACGCTCACCGTCGAGACCGTCCGCGGCGACGGCGTGACGTTCGTCGAACTGCTGGTGACCGCCGAACGGCCGCACCGCCTTCGCGTCGAGAGCCGGCTCGACGGCCCGGTGTGGCCGCCGAGAGCGGAGGGCCGTCCGGCTGAGGGCTGGGACAACAGTGGCGTGACGGCGACCGTCGAGACGGGGACGACCGCCTTCGGCTTCGCGACGCCCGTCGAGCCCGCGGAACCGGTCGCGGAGCTGGTCCGCGCCGAGCCGGTGCGGGAGTCCGAACTGCCGGTGGGGATGGCAACTTGGCTCGACCGGGTCCGAGAGCGGGTCGAGACCGCCGAACGGCTGGAGGCGGTCGAAGACCTCCCGTCGGCGACCCGGGCGGTCGCATCCGTCGGTGGACTGGCGGCCGTGGAAGAACTGGCGGCGGACCTCGCCCGTGACCGTCGGGTACTGTCGCGGCTGGACGTCGCTCCCGACGGGCTCGCGGCGCGGATCGAGTCGGTGGAGCTCCCGACCGAGTCGTTCGCCCGACTGGCTCAGGCCGAGTCCCGCAGGTCCTGGTAGGTGTTCCTGATCGTGACCGTCGAGACGCCGGCCACGTCGGCGGCCTCCTCCTGCGTGAGGTCGTAGCTCGACTCGCGGGCGACCGTGTAGAGGCAGGCGGCGGCGACACCGCTGGGATTCCGGCCGGTCGTGATGCCGGCGTCACTGGCATCCGTCGCGAGCTCGCGGGCCCGCCGCTCCAGCGCGCTCGGGACGTCGAGCTTCGAGGCGAAGCGGGCGAGGTACTCCGCGGGGTCGATGGGGCCGGTCGGCAATCCGAGGTCGCGGTTCAGCGCGTCGTAGGCGACCTTCAGTTCGGCCTCGTCGGCGGCGGCGACGCCGACGATCTCCCCCAGCGTCCGCGAGACGGAGGCGGTCCGGCAGACCGCGTACACCGCCGCCGCGGCGAACCCCTCGATGGAACGGCCCTGCAGGAGGTTCTCGTCCTGGGCGGACTCGAAGAGGACGCAGGCCCGTTCCTGGAGCGCGTCGGGGAGTTCGAGCTGGCCCGTCACGCGCCGGATCTCCGTGAACCCGTAGACCTGGTTGCGGTCGCGCTTCGACCCGATCCGCGCCCGCTTGTGCTCCCGCCGCATGCGGGCCACGCGTCGCCGCTTCCGTCCCTTCAGGCGCGTGGAGTGGCCGATCTCGGTCGACAGTCCGCGGTCGTGTCGCGATCGGGTGAGCGGCGCCCCGCAGCGCTCCGGGTTGCCGTCGTCGTCCGCGAACGACCGCCACTCCGGCCCTCGGTCGAGGGCGTCCTCGCCGACCACCAGACCGCACTCGCTGCAGACCGTCTCCGTGCCGGTGCTCCGCAGCCGCCCCTCGCACTCGGGGCAGGCCCGTCGCGTGCTCGTGCTCATCACGTGTGGAGATGGGGCCGGATGATACTTTAAAAACGAGCAGCGGCGGCGGAAACGAACCGGTCCATCGGCGAGGAGCGTACCGGTAACCGGTACGCTCTATCTCGATCGCTACCAGATTATTTCTAACCATCCACTAGGTTTAACAAGGGACGGGGGACCACGGGCGAGTATGGCCCTGTCGGACATCGCCGCCGGACTGGAGGTGACGACCGAACAGCGGGAGCGCAGCGTCGCGACGAGCGACGAGACGGACGCGACGCTGGCCGACCGACTGTCGAGGTTCGACGACGAGCTCCCCTGTTCGGCCGACGCCGCCGCGACGCTGGTGGAGGCCTACGTCGGTGGGGCGAGCGTCGGTCGCGCGGCGGCCGTGGCCGAACTACCGAAGACGATGGCGGCGAAAGCGCTCCACCTGCTCGGCGAGCCCGTCGATCCCCTGACGCCCACCGGCGGTCGGATCATCGACGACTGGCTGGCCGGCGAGATATCGCGGACCGAGGCCAAACGGTTGATCGGCGTCGGCGACGACGAGTTCGCGCTCGGCGCCTACGTCGCGACCCACGAACCGATCGCCGACGCTGAAGCGGTCGTCGCAGACGCGCTGTCGACCGGTCGAGATTCGGACCCCCTGTCCGACGCCGTCGGCGACGCGGACGACTGGCTCTATACGGGGAACTTCGAGCGGAGCCCCTCGCCGGTCTCCGGTTCCACCGCCACGTCGACGGCGATACCGAGAACGGCTGCGAACGCGTCGTGGACCGATTCGTCCCCGGAGACGGCCGGCCACTCGCCCTCGAAGGTCGGGACCGCGACGTCGGCGTCGGGGTGGTCCTCGGCCCTCGTGACGACCGTCACCGGATCCGGTATGCCGACGTCGGCCAGTCGGTCCTCGGCGCGGGGGACCGCGGCGGCGGCGCGGTTGGCGTCGCAGACCACCGCGACCTGCTCGACGCCGGTCACTGCGGCGACCGCCTGGTTGGCCGCCACGGGCGGCGTATCGACGAGGACGTGATCGAAGGCCCTGGCGGCCTCGTCGATCCGGTCGCCGAACGCGGCCGCCGCCTCGGGTGCCTTCGCCCGGGCGAGGCGCTCAAACGGCGCCCTGGCGGGACAGACGGCGAGCCGTCCCGCGCCCGACACGTCCGGGTCGACGAACCCCTCCTCGAGCGGTCGGTCGTCGAGACAGAGGGCGGTCACGTCGGGGTCGACGCGACCAGGGATCCGATCGGCGAGCCCCTGCGTCCCGTAGGCGGCGTCGAGCACGGCGACGTCGCTCCCCTCCCGGGCCAGTAGGGCTGCACACTCCAGCGTCACGCGCGTCGTGCCGGCGCCACCCGCGGCACCGACGAACGCACACGTCTCCGTAGCCATACTACGTTTCGTTCGTCTTCGGATTAAAAATTTGTCGCAACCGACTGGTTTGCGTATTCGCGTCCTGACCCGATCTCTGGAGGCATTATATCGGAGATTAGAATGCCGAATATACCCGAATGCATCCGGTATACCGCTTCTCCGGGCGACGTTCTTTTACCCGTGCATCCCCGACGTGCGCGCGGGTACGGACCGGAGAGAACAGCCCGTACCTGAACCGCATGATCGCCTCAGACATCCACCCCGGAAGACACCAGGATGTACCACGATTCGAATACGACCCCGTCGACGGCGGGACGCTCGTCTACCTCGTCCGCCGCGAGGACCGCGACCACGTCGACGAGCCGGTCGCCACCGACCGCCGACTGCACGGCTTCGCCGACGTGACCGACTGGGACGCCGTCCGGTCGGAGCTCGTCCGCCGCGGCCACGACGTCGGCGCGATCCACCACCTGCCGCACGTGGAACACGGCGCGTAGCGAGCGGCGAGTCAGTTCCAGTTCTTTTCACTGTCTAGGGACCTCTTGCGTACGGTCCCGGTACGTAGCAGGTTCGTAACTAACCCCGCGGGTGACGTCTCTGTCGTCACGATGCTCTGGCGAATCGCGGCTGCCGTCGGCGGGCTGGGCGGACTCGGATCGCTGCTGCTCCCGTACGCGTACGTCTCGACGAGCATCGGCGACGTCGAGATGCAGGAGGGCTCCTACACCCTCCTCGAACTGGCGTCGCTGCTCGAGGAGACCGGCAACGACCCGACGATGATCTACGCGCTCGCCGGCGTGGTCGTCTTCGGGTCCACGGTAGCGCTGGTCGCCGCCCTCGCGTTCCACCACCTCGCCGGCGCCGGCGCCTTCGTGCAGGGCGCCGCAGCCGCGCTGTTCTGGTTCGGGCTCCAGATGGAGGGTGCCCAGACGTTCTTCATGGGGCTCGGCCGGGTGGACGCGAGCGTGGAGGTCGGCTTCTACGCGCTCGTGGCCGCGGCGGTGGCGTCGCTGCTGGCCTCGGTCATCGGCGCGATAACGGAACGGGATCGGGGGCGTGACGCCGACCCGACGGCCGGCCAGCCCCGTCGGGATTAGTCCTTCTGGTACTCCTTCTTGAAGCCGCGGAACTCGGTGCGGTGGGCCTCCTCGTCGGCGAGGATGGTGACGGCGATGTCCTCGGTGACCGGGTCGTCGGCCTCCTCGGCGGCGTCGATGAGGTCGCGGTAGGTCGCGATGGCGTCCTCCTCGGCGTCGAGGACGCCCTCGATGACCGACAGGACGTTCGTGGAGTCCTCTGGCGGCTGGAGGGTGTCCTGGCGTGCCTTGAACTCGGCCGACCCCGGCGGGCGGGCGTCGAGCTGCTTGAGCCGCTGGCCCAGCTCCTCGGAGTGGCCCAGCTCCTCCTGGATGTCCACCTGGAGGCTCTCCTTGATCTCCTCGGCGCGGACGCCGTCCAGGACGATGGCGTTCGTCTGGTAGTTCATCACGGTCTCGATCTCGTCGCTGTACGCCTTCTTCAGGAGCTCGATGACGCGGTCTGACGACATGCTAGGACCGACGGCGCCCAGCGGGTTATAGCTGGGGTGCGCGGTCAGGGTCGCCGGTGGTAGCCGACGGTCACGGCGGGTTCGAGACCGTCCCGTCGGCAGGTACTTGCCCGTCGGTGGTCAATATCGTCAACGCATGGCCGAGCTACAGATCAGCGACGAGCTCAGGGACCGCCTGGAGAGTCACACCGAGGAGGACGAGTCGATCGAGGAGCTCATCGAGGAGCTCGTCAGCATCTACGAGACCGAGGGCGCCTTCATGCGGGAAGGCTACTCCGAGTAGCGCCGAGTCACCGGTCTCGGCCCAAGTCGGGCCTCGAAGGGCCTACCCGCGGATGTCGTCGGCGATGTCGTCCAGCTCGTCGTCGTCGAGGTCCGGCCGGTCGCCAGTGATGGCGTGGATGGGGCCGCCGCCGTCGCCCTCGAACCGCGGGACGACGTGGACGTGCAGGTGGGGGACCTCCTGGCCGGCCGCGGGACCGTCGTTGACGGCGATGGTGTGGGCCTCGGCGTCCACCGCGCGCTGGACCCGCGGCGTCAGCTCGCGGACGGCCGCGAAGACCGACGCCGAGAGGTCAGCGGGGAGGTCGCTCAGGAACTGGTGGTGGGCCTTCGGGACGACGAGCGTGTGCCCCGGCGACAGCGGGTTGGCGTCGAGGAACGCGAGCACCTCGTCGTCCTCGTAGACGGTTCGCGACGGGATCTCCCCGTCGACGATGCGGCAGAAGATGCAGTCGTCGCTCATGTCCGTTTGGTCCCCGAGCAGCCGTATCAATCTTGGCCCGCCGGCGGGACCGTCCCGAGCGCTGAAGCCCCTCGGCCCCCAAGTGGGGACGATGGTCGACGAAGGCCTCCCCGGCGCGACCGACGTCCACGTCCACCTGATGCCAGACCGCCTGATGCGCGCCATCCGTGGCGCGCTCAACGACGAGGCAGGCTGGGAGTTCCCGCACCCGACCGACCGGGAGCCGATGGAGGCGACGCTCCGCGAGCACGGCGTCGAGCGGTACTGCGCGCTCCCGTACGCCCACAAGCCCGGCATCGCCCGCGATCTCAACGAGTGGGTGCTCGACCGCGCCGACGACTCCGAGATGTGCGTGCCGTTCGCGACGGTCCACGGCGACGACGAGGTCGGACCGGTCGTCCGCGAAGCGTTCGAGGCCGGCGCCCGCGGCCTGAAGTTCCAGTGTCCGGTCCAGGAGGTCGGCCCGGACGACCCGCGGCTCGATCCCGCCTTCGAACTCGCCGCGGAGTACGACCGGCCGATCCTCTTCCACGCCGGCACCGCGCCGATGTTCCGGGACTCCCCGCACGTCGGCGTCGACGCGTTCCGGTCGTTCCTCGAATCCTACCCCGAGGTGCGAGCCGCCAGCGCCCACATGGGCGCCTTCGAGGTCGAGGCGTTCGTCGACACCCTCCGCGAGCACGACAACGCCTTCCTCGACACCTGCTTCGCGATGAGCACCGCGGTCGGCGACTACATGGACTTCGACCCGGGCGAGGTGGACGACTCGGTGTTCGAGGAGTTCTCGGGACGGATCATGTACGGCTCGGACTACCCGAACATCCCCCACCCCTACCGGGCGGAGTACGAGGGGCTGCTGGCACGGGAGCTCTCCGAGTCGGCCCGCGAGGAGCTATTCTCGCGGGCAGCCGAGCGGTTCCTCGGCGAGCGGTAGGGCCGACTAGCGTCACCGGAGCGTACCGCCGTCGCTCGGGACTCACTTCGCGCTACTCGGCCGGACCGGCGCCGAGGTCGGCCAGGGTCTCGCCGATGGCCCGCTCGTACCCCTCGGGTTCGTAGCCGAGCCGCTTGATCCAGACGTCCTGGTAGGAGGGGTGGAGGACGGGGAGCAGCGGCGGCAGGGCGTCTGTCTCGATGGGGTCGAGGACGCTGTCGACGAAGCCGTCCAGCTCGCGGTCGGTGGCGGCCAGCAGCGACTCGGTGGCGTGTCGGCCGGTCGGGACGACGCAGGCGGGGTCGACCTCCTCGAGTTCCTCGAGGAGGTAGGGACGGCAGTTGGCCCGTTCGGCGGGCGTCGGTTCGCGGTTCGATCCCTCCCCGTCCGACGGGAAGCACTTCACGGCGTTGGTGAAGTAGAGGTCGTCCTGGCCGTAGCCGAGCCCCTCGAAGAGGTCCCGGACCCGCCGACCGCTGTGGCGGGCGGTGTAGGCCATTCCTGTGTGGTTGCCCCCCTTCCAGCGGTCCGCCTCGGGGGTGCCGGCGCCCGGGGCCTCGCCGACGACCACCAGGGTCGCCTCGAGGGAGCCGACGCCCCACGAGATGCAGGTCCGGTCGGCGGCCAGCGCCGGACAGCGCCGGCAGTCCTCCGCGAGGACGTTGCGGTCGTCGGGGTCGGGGAACGTCGCCATCACCGGCTTCTCGGCGCCGACGGCGGGTCAGGGCTTCGGTCGATGTGGTATTAATGCCACTAAATACCATATACATGTTTGTGCGCATTTAGCCAAACCCTTAAATGCGACAGCCGCGTCCTTCCGGATGCGAATGACCGACACACCCTCCCACCTGGACGAACCGTCCGAAGCGACCCCAGAACCTCCCGAGAGCGCCCTCGATTCCGACCGGTACGGACACCTTTCGCTCGACGGCGGGGACGTCGTCATCTACGACCGCGAGGAACCCGACACCTGGGTCCAGTCGGACTACCACGTCGACGTCGGGGTCTGACGGCCACTTCTCCTCCCGGTACTCACTCGGTCAGCGGCAGGACCGCCCCGAAGATGATGGGGACGAGGAGGCCCAGCGCGACGCCCGTCACTTCCATCCCGAAGAACAGCTGTTCGGCCAGCGCCGGGACCGCGAAGTAGGCGTGGCCGACCACCTCGCCCAGTGCGCCGACGGCGAACAGGGCGACGCCGAGGAGGAACCCCTTCTTCGCGACGGCGGCGTAGTCGAGGCTCCCGCGACTCTGATAGCTCACGGTCGAAGGCGGGTCGTCGCCGGTCGAAAACCTTTCGGTCACTTCAGACGCTCGTGTCCTGGTCGAGCAGCGAGAGCTCCCAGTTCCGCCGCTCCTCGAACCGGCGCTCGCCGACCGACCAACTGCCCCGGCCCAGCGAGAAGGGGCGGGCGAGGACGGAGTTCGACGACGTGACCAGCGACAGCGGGAGCCCGTCGTTCCGGAGGAACCCCGTCGTGGCGCGTACCGACCGCGGAAGCGTGTCCTCGGCGACGGCGATCACGTCGGCCGACCGGTGCTCCGAGAGGGCCGTGAACACCAGCCGCTCGAGGGCGAACGGGTCGGCGTCGACCATCGGTACCGAGTCGAGCAGCTTCGTGTACGTGAGGCCGTCCTTCGACTCCGTGCAGGTGATCAGCGCGGCCACCGGGTGGCCCTCCGACTCCGCGACGTAGGTCGTGACGTCCCACTCCGGGTTGGCGAGCCGCCAGCGGTAGAACACCGCGGTCCGGGGGACGTGCACCAGGTCCGGTCGCCGGCGGTCGTACAGGGTCTCGAGTACCGACGCCGGGACCTCCTCGAACCGACGGACCTCCGGGGAGGACCGACGGAGCGTGCTCGTCGCGCCACCGACGAGGGAGTCGTAGGCGTCGTAGCAGACGCGGGTGACGCGGTCCGTGCTCGGCGGGAGGTCGAGTTCGTCGACGAACGCGGACGGCGACGTGATGCGGTAGGCGGTCGCCGTCCGCCCGATCTCCCGCCACCCCAGCCGGAGGTGGACTGCGCGGGCGACCTCGTTGGGGAAGTTGAAGAAGAGCCCCTCCAGGTCGGCGTACTGCTCGACGGCGAACTGGGTCATCCGCGTCATCAGGCCGTTCCGGCGGTGGTCCGGGTGGACCATCACGTCGGCCGGCTGGAGCCCGAGGACCTCGGCGTCGCCGGCGCGCACCGGCAGCGAGATGAACGGCTCGGCGCCGACGACCTCGCCGTCCCGCTCGGCGACGACCATCCGGACCCGGTCGGTGTAGGGGCCGCCGTAGCGCCAGTGGACCCAGTAGTCGCTCCGCCGCCGCCCGAAGACCGCCTCGTAGAGGTCCAGGTACCCCTCCCGGTCGGACGGCTCGTACGTGCGGACGTGGTAGTCGTCCTGCGTCGGACCGGGTGACTCCAGCGCCATACAGCCCGACTAACATCGAGACCATTCGTTGTAACATGGACGCTAACTAGAGCACCTGGTAACCTACTGGGAGGCTTCTGGCCAGGGGGTCGTCGTTGAAATTTATGGCCGTCGATCCCGGACTGCTCTCGAGACGAGCCGGGAGGGTACTGCCCGCAACCCCCGAAGCTGGGCCATCAGATGTCCCCTGGCGATTGATTCTCTGGACGGTTCAGCGAAGCAGCGGTCCGGCAGAGTTTCGGCGAAATCCGCATTCACGCATTGATACCGTGGGACACGGTCGACCTACCGACGTCGAAAGGCCTATCTCGACCCCCCTCCGAGCTACGGCCATGCGCGAACTGCTCCTCGCTTCGATCGAACTCCTGGCGTACCTCGCCGGGACCGGCGCGCTCGCCGCCGCCGGCGTCTTCGCGGAACTCACCAGCGTCTCCTACCTCACGGCCGGCAACACCAAGTTCGGCGTCTGGCTGGCCGTCATGGGGACGGTCGCCCTCTACGCCGCCTACTCCGTCGGCACCGACAAGCTCCTGCCGCGGCTCCGCGACCAGCTGGCGTAACGACTCTCCTAACGAAGGTCGTCGGGCCTCTCGGGGGACATATGGTACGTCTCCGATCCATCCTCGCCAACACGGTCTTCGGCCTGATCGTCCTCGTCATCGCGAACGCCGTCGGCCTCGGCGTCCAGATCTCGGTGGCGACGCTGCTTATCTGTGCTATCTTCGGCATCTTCGGCGCCATCGTCGTGATCATCCTGGCGGCGTACGGGGTCGCCTTCGCGGCCTTCCTCGTCCCGCCGCCGCTGTGACGGATCCCGTCGTGACGGCCCTGCGGGCAGCCGTCGTAGAACCGCCCGCACGGTACCGATTGTCCTTTAACAGCGGGGGCAATTGTAGGGGATATGAGCCGGTTCGCCGAGGTGGACGACCAGTACGAGCCCCAGGACGTCGAATCGCGGGTGTTCGACTACTGGGACGAGGTCGACGCCTACGAGAAAGCCAAGGAGCACCGCGAGGACGGCGAGGACTTCTTCTTCGTCGACGGCCCGCCGTACACCTCCGGGGCGGCCCACATGGGGACGACCTGGAACAAGACGCTGAAGGACGCCTACATCCGCCACCTCCGGATGCGGGGCTACGACGTCACGGACCGCCCGGGCTACGACATGCACGGGCTGCCGATCGAGACGAAGGTCGAAGAGCAGCTCGGCTTCGACAACAAGAAGGACATCGAGGAGTTCGGCGAGCAGAACTTCATCGACGAGTGCAAGGCCTTCGCCGAGGAGCAACTGCAGGGCCTCCAGGAGGACTTCAAGTCCTTCGGCGTCTGGATGGACTGGGAGGACCCCTACAAGACCGTCGAGCCGGAGTACATGGAGGCCGCGTGGTGGGGGTTCCAGCGGGCCCACGACCGCGACCTCGTCGAGCAGGGCCAGCGCTCGATCAGCCAGTGTCCGCGCTGCGAGACCGCCATCGCGAACAACGAGGTCGAGTACGAGCACGTCGAGGACCCCTCCATCTACGTGAAGTTCCCTCTGCAGGACAGGGACGGCCACCTCGTCGTCTGGACGACCACCCCCTGGACCGTCCCGGCGAACACCTTCGTCGCCGTCGACCCCGAGATGACCTACCAGGCCGTCGAGGCCCGGAGGGGCGGCGAGCGCGAGGTGCTCTACCTCGAGGAGTCCTGCGTCGAGGACGCCCTCGCCGAGGGCGGCTACGACGAGGACTACGAGGTCATCGAGGAGGTCACCGGCGAGGAGATGGTCGGCTGGACGTACGACCACCCGCTGCGCGAGGAGGTCCCCGAGGCGCCGGACTTCGAGGGAGCGCTGCAGGTGTACACCGCCGACTACGTCGAGGCGGACCGCACGGGCCTGGTCCACTCCGCGCCCGGCCACGGTGAGGTCGACTTCGAGCGCGGCCGCGAGCTGGGCCTGGAGATCTTCTGTCCGGTCGGCCCCGACGGCGTCTACGAGGACGCCGGCGGCGCCTACGCCGGCCAGTTCGTCAAGGACGCCGACGAGGCAATCATGGACGACCTCGAGGCCAAGGGCCTGCTGCTCTCCCGCGGCACCGTCCACCACGACTACGGCCACTGCTGGCGCTGCGACACCGGCATCATCCAGATGGTGACCGACCAGTGGTTCATCACGGTCACCGACATCAAGGAGGAACTGCTCGCGAACATCGAGGACAGCGAGTGGCACCCCCAGTCCGCCCGCGACAACCGGTTCCGCGACTTCGTCGAGGACTCGCCGGACTGGAACGTCTCCCGGCAGCGCTACTGGGGCATCCCGATCCCCATCTGGGTGCCGGATGGCGAGGCCGCTGCCTCGAACGGAGGCGGCGAAGCCGCCGAAGGCTGGGACGGCGACGTCGACGAGGCCATCGTGATCGGCACCCGCGAGGAGCTCGCCGAGCGGGTCGACCAGGACGTCGACCCCGACTCGGTGGACCTCCACAAGGGCACCGTCGACGAGCTGACCATCACCGAGGACGGCACCACGTACACCCGCGTCCCGGACGTCTTCGACGTCTGGCTGGATTCCTCGGTCGCCTCGTGGGGCACGCTCGACTACCCCGAGAACGAGGACGCCTTCGAGGAGCTGTGGCCCGCCGACCTCATCATGGAGGCCCACGACCAGACCCGCGGGTGGTTCTGGTCGCAACTCGGCATGGGCAGCGCCGCCCTCGGCGAGGTCCCCTACAGGAACGTCCTGATGCACGGCTGGGCGCTCGCCGAGGACGGCCGGAAGATGTCGAAGTCCATCGGCAACATCGTCGCGCCGCAGGAGGCCATCGACCGCCACGGCGCCGACCCGATGCGGCTGTTCCTGCTCTCGCAGAACCCGCAGGGCGACGACATGCGGTTCTCCTGGGACGAGATGGAGAACCGACAGCGCGACCTCAACATCCTCTGGAACGTCTTCCGGTTCCCGCTGCCGTACATGCGGCTGGACGACTACGATCCGTTCTCGGTCTCCATCGACGACGCCGAACTGGAGACCGTCGACGAGTGGGTACTCTCGCGGCTGCAGACCGTCACCGCCGAGATGACCGAGCAGTGGGACGACTACCGCCAGGACAGGGCCCTCGACGCGCTGTTGGAGTTCGTCGTCGAGGACGTCTCGCGGTTCTACATCCAGGTCGTCCGCGAGCGGATGTGGGACGAGGCCGACTCGGCGAGCAAGGAGGCCGCCTACGCGACGCTGTACCACGTCCTCCTGGAGACGACGAAGCTGCTGGCGCCCTACGCCCCGTTCGTCGCCGAGGAGATCTACGGGACGCTCACCGGCGACGCCGGCCACGACACCGTCCACATGTGCGACTGGCCCGCGGTCGACGAGGCGTACCGCGACCCGCAGCTGGAGACCGACGTCGAGATCGCCGCCGCCGTCGAGGAGGCGGGGTCGAACGCCCGCCAACAGGCCGAACGCAAGCTCCGGTGGCCCGTCACGCGCGTCGTGGTCGCCGCGGACGACGAGGCGGCCGCCGCCGCGGTCGACCGCCACCGCGACCTGCTCCGCGACCGACTCAACGCCCGCGAGATCGAACTGGTCGAACCCGGCGCCGAGTGGGAGGAACTCAGCTACGGCGCCCGCGCGGACATGTCGGTGCTCGGCCCCGCGTTCGGCGACGAGGCCGGCGAGGTGATGGACGCGCTCAACGCCGTGTCGGTCACCGAGACGACCGTCGAGGCCCTGGAGGCGGCGGTCGCCGACGAACTCGGCCGCGAGGTCGAGCTGACCGACGAGATGGTCGAGTTCAACACCGAGACGCCGGAGACCGTCGAGGGGACGGCCTTCACCGTCGGCGGCGAGGACCGCGGGGTCGTCTACGTCGACACCACGCTGACCGAGGACATCGAGAGCGAGGGGTACGCCCGCGAGGTCGTCCGCCGCGTCCAGGAGATGCGCAAGGAGCTGGACCTCGACATCGAGGCGGAGATCCGCGTCGACCTCGAAGTCGCCGACGACCGGATCGCCGCCCTCGTCGCCGAGCACGAGGACCTCATCGCCGGGGAGGTCCGGGCCGCCGAGTTCGGCCCGGTCGACGACGGCTACGAGCGAGTGTGGTCCGTCGAAACGACCGACATGGAGATAACGGTCGAGCCCGTATCCGACAACTAGATGAGAGGACGGCCGGTCGTCGTCGCCGCATTGCTCGTCTGCTGGCTGTTCGCCGGGACCGTCGCCCTCACCGGGACGGCGGCAGCGGCGACCATCGAGGTCGACCACACGCTGGCCCAGAACGACGCCCCCGGCGAGGTCGACGTCCGGACCGACGTCAGGGTCCCGAGCGGGACGACGAGCCTGGAGATAACCATCCCCGAGGGGACCGAGGTCCACGAATCGTCGGGGTTCTCACGAACCGGCGACCGGACCTGGGAGTGGACCCGCACGACCGACCAGCCGTACCTGCAGTACTCGATGGAGGGCAACGTGACGATGGACCGCGGGAACGGCGAGGAGCACCTCTACGCCGTCACCGACGAGTGGGCCGTCGTCCGGACGCCGAGCATCAGCCTGAGCTGGAGCGGCGTCCGGGCCGACGTGGACGTCTCCTCGAGCGTCGACGGCGAGGGCGTCGGCGGCCGACACATCGCCTACCTCGGCCCCTACGAGGAGACCACCCGCGAGGCGTCCGGCCAGCGGTTCCGCCTCGTCGAGGCCGGCGCCTCGGACCTCCGGCCGGGCCGGGAGGCCGTCCTCGACGACCTGGCCGCCGCCTCCGAGCGCATCCAGCTCGGCCAGAAGGACGAGGAGGTGCTCGTGTTCGTCGTCCCCTCGGCGAACATCGAGTGGGCCGCGACGGGCGTCCAGCGCGGCGACTCGAACATGTGGGTCCGTGACGCCGAGGGCCTGGATAACCCGAAGAACACCTGGATTCACGAGTACGTCCACACCCTCCAGGACTACGGCCGGACGACCGAGACCCGCTGGACGATCGAGGGGATGGCCGACTACTACGCGGCACTGATCGCCTACGAGCGCGGCCACATCGACTACGAGGAGTTCCGCGACCGGATGGCCGACGGCCGCGACGACGAGCACTCCGACGTCGAACTCGTCGACCCCTCGACGTGGGAGAACACTCAGGGCAACTACGACAAGGGCGCGCTCGTCTTCGGTTACCTCGATCGCCGTCTCCGCGCCGAGCACGACACCTCCATCGACGCCGCCGTCCGGGAGTTCAACGAGCCCGGCGAGGAGCTGACCCACGAGCGCTTCCTCGACGCGATCGAGGCCGCCGGCGACGCCGACCTGCGAGCCGAGGCCGAGCGGTACACCGAGACGACGGACGTCCCGCCGGTCTGGAGCCGCCAGGAGCACGTCGAGGCCTACGGCGGCCCGGACCTCGCCGCCGAGTTCGACTCCTTCGCGGTCTCGGGTCCCTACCGCGAGGCGAACCTCCAGGAACCCCGGATCGTCGCCGGCGAGACGCTGACGGCGACCGTGACGGTCCGCAACGAGGGCAACCAGGAGGGCGACTTCGAGGTCCCCTTCCGCGTCGACGGCGAGACGGTCGAGACGAGATCCGGGACGCTCGGCCCGGGCGAGTCGACGACGGTGACCTTCGAGCGAACCTTCGAGGACGCCGGCGAGTACGACCTGGCTGCCGGGTCGGCGTCGACGACCGCGGTCGTCGAGGAGCCGGCCGACCTCGAGGTGACGGGTCTCGAAGCCGAGCCGACCGAGGCCGCGATGGGCGAGCGGGTGACGCTGCGCGCGACCGTCGAGTCCAGCGCCGACCGCCCGGCCGCCGGCGAGGTCGAGTTCGCGGTCGACGGCGAGTCGGTCGGCTCCGAGACGGTGCGGATGGCCGACGGCGCGGCGACCGTCGAGACGACCACGACGTTCGACTCGCCCGGCGAGCACGAGGTGACCGCCGGCGGCCGTTCCGCGACGGTGACCGTGACCGAGGAGACGGCGACGCCCGGACCGACGGGGACGGGGACGACGAGCGGGACCGACGACGGGACGACGAGCGGGACCGACGACGGGACGACGAGCGGGACCGACGACGGGACGCCGCCGTCGACGAACGACGGCCCCGGTCTCGGCGCAGTCCCGGCCGTCGTCGCCCTCGTCGCCACCTCGCTGTTCCTCCGGCGCAGACGATGAGCGAGCGGTACCTCGTCTGTCCGACCTGCGAGCGCGTCGAACCCGCCGCGGAGCGCGAGGCCTGTCCGGCCTGCGGCAGCGACCGGACGTACCTCGACCCGGAGGGGACGCTGCCCGACGCGACGACGGAGGCGTACGTCAAACTGGACGCCGAGGACGCGGCCGAGGAGTAGGAAGAGTGGGATGACGCGAGCGGACGCACGACCGGGGCGGCGCCGCTACAGCCGCTCGGCGATTGCGGGGGCGGCGCTGACCGCCGAGACGGCTCGTTCGACGGTGTCGGTCCCGTAGACGGCGTCGACGCCGGCGTTGGCCAGCTTCGTCCGCGCGTCCGCCGCGAGCAGCGGGTGGACGCAGGTGACGAACACGCGCGCGGGCGCCTCGAGCTGCGAGATGGCGGTGCTCATCGTCGAGCCCGTGGCGACGATGTCGTCGACGAGGACGACGTCGCGGTCGGCGGTGGCGGCGTCGCTGGGCTGGATCTCGACCTCGGTGTCGGAGAGGCGGTGCTTCTCGAAGTAGTCGACCTCGCCGGCGCCGTGGGCGTCCCGGACGGTCTCCGCGATGCCGACGGCGCCGGCGTCCGGCGAGAGGAAGAGCGGCTCGGAGAGCGCCGGCAGCGGGTCGGCGAGGCGGCCGGCCGCGTCGACCGGCTCGCAGGGGACGTCGAAGAAGTCGCGGACGGCCGGCTCGTGGGGGTTGACGGTCAGCACGCGGTCGGTGCCGGTGGAGATGGCCCGCGCGACCGCGCGGGCGGAGACCGGCTCGCCGGCCTCGAAGGCCTGGTCCTGGCGGCCGTACCCCATGTACGGGACGACGGTGACCACCTCGTCGGCCTGCTGGCGGGCGGCGTCCTGCAACTGGAGCAACTCGACGTGCGCGCGGTCGGAGACCGTCGAGGCGACGACGACGGCCCGGTCGTCGGTCTCGGGGACGCGGACCAGCTGTTCGCCGTCGGCGAACCGCTCGTACTCGACGGGCGCCAGCGGTTCGTCGAGTTCGGCCGCCAGCGCCGCCGCCACCTCCTGTGACGCGGAACCCGGGACTATCATGGGCGGGACTGCGGGGGCCGGGTGTAAACGCGTTGCCCTTCGGCGTGTCCGTTGGGTGGCCGGGTCGACCGCCCCGGGCCTCTCTCCCCGTGCTCAACGCCCGCGATCGTCACCGTCCGCGCCGCCGTCGCCGTCCGCGCCGTCCCGGCCGGTGCGTCGCCCTTCGTCCGGCGCGAGCGCGTCCTGGAGGTTCTCGACGTCGGCGATCTTGCCGAGGTCGCCCATCGTGACCTCGCTCATCTGGGAGGCGTCCTCCCCGGTGGCGATGCCGCTGGTGAGGATGCTCCGGACGCCCTCCTCGATGGTCATGTCGATGTCGTAGACGTCCTCCTCGGGGACGTACGTGAGGAAGCCGCCGGTGACGGGGTTCGGCGCCAGCGGCAGGAACATCGCCACCATGTCGTCGTGGTCCGTCGCGGTCTCGATCCCCTTCGGCGCCGCGCTCGTCTTGAACCCGAGGACGTAGACGTTCTCCTCGAGGGCCTGGACGAGCTTCACCTCCTGGAAGTTCTCCGCGTTGTCGTTGAGCATCACGTCGCCCATCCGCCGGAAGCTCTTGTAGACGGTCCCGATCCCCGGGATGGAGGCGATGGCGAGGTCGACGTAGCTGATGACCCGCTCCCCGTACCGGTTGCGTCCGATGGTGCCGAGGACGAGCACGACCGCGAGCAGCAGGACGATGGTGATGATCTCCGTGAGGAACCCGATGACGAAGGAGTACAGTCCGAGGTCGATGAGGAGACTGATGAGCTCGACCCGCCGGAACATGTCGATGATCCCGGCCCACTCGAGGACCCCGATCACCGGCTGGAGCGCGCCGTAGACGAAGTCGAGACCGATCCGGAGGACGTACAGCGTGATGATGAGCGGGATGGTGATCGCGATGCCGGTCAGCAGCGTATCCAGGAGAGTCTTGTAGAGCGACTCACCGGTCTGACGGGCCGTGGATCGGGACTCGTCGGGGTCGTCGGGCGACTCGGACGGCATCAGTGTCAGACCGTTGGACGGAGCGAAGGAAATCAGTTGCGGGGGCGGACGGACGCAGTGCGGGCCGGGCCGCCGACACTCCCTAGCGCTCCCTGACGACGACGAACTCCGCGAGGTCCTCGAGGTAGCCGACCGCGTCCGAGTCGACGGCGTCGGCGGAGTCCAGCGCCTGGAGGGCGGCGTCGGACTCCTCGCGGGCGCGGGCGTTGGCCTCCTCCGGCGTCATCTCGGTGATCTGGACGAGCGACGGCCGCTCCATCGCCTCGTCCTGGCCGGTCGGCTTCCCGAGGGCGTCGGGGTCGGCCGTCGCGTCGAGGACGTCGTCGCGGATCTGGAAGGCGATGCCGACCCGCTCGGCGTACTGGCCGAACGCCTCGACGGTGTAGGCGTCGGCGTCGGCCGCGATGGCGCCGAGTTCGGCGGCCGCCCGGAACAGCGCGCCGGTCTTCCGCCGGGCTAACTCCATGTACTCCCGCTCGGTGGTCGGCCGGGCGACGAGCTCGGTGGCCTCGCCCTCGCCGAGTTCCACCATCGACTCCGCGACGACCCGCATGGCGCGCTCGTCGGCGGAGAACAGCGCGAACGCCTCGCCGAGCAGGCCGTCGCTGGCGACGATGGCCGAGCCGTGGCCGAAGGCGGCCCAGGCGCTGTCGACGCCGCGACGCAGCGCCGACTCGTCGATGATGTCGTCGACGACGAGGGAGGCGTTGTGGACGAGTTCGACGCCGACGGCGAAGTCGACGGCGTTCCGCGAGCCCGGCGAGTCCCGGCCGGCCTCCCCGGCCAGTTCGCCGCCGGCGGCCTCGAAGGCCAGCAGCGTCACCATCGGCCGGACGCGCTTGCCGCCGGACAGCGAGACGTGCTCGAGGCGGGAGGTCAACGCCTCGGGCTCCGTGGCGTCGAGCACCGACTCCAGGCGGGCCTCCACCAGCTCCCGTCGGCGCTCAAGGTACTCCATGGAAATCGGTAGGGAGACCCCTCGGAAGTACATTACGAACCACAACGTCGGGTCGGTTTCTCGGGGCCGAGAGCGCGGCTCGTCGACTGTCCGGAGGTTGCTGCCGGCCGACAGCTCCGACCTCGCTGCTGACCGTCGGCCGCGTCCCACGTTTTTCACGGAGGCCGCCCAAGCCCCCGGTATGGTCACGGAGCTACGCGACGGCGTCTGGTGGCTCGACTGCACGGGGGTCAACGCCTACCTCGTCGAGGACGGGGACGGGCTGACGCTCGTCGACGTCGGGACGCCGTTCGACGCCGCGAGGATCGAGGCGGGGATCGACCAGGCCGGGTTCGCCCGCGAGGACGTCGATCGGCTCCTGGTGACCCACTACGACTTCGACCACGTCGGCGCGGCCGCGAAGCTCGCCGTCGACGCGCCCATCTACGTCGGCCGCGGCGACGTGGCGTACGCGACCGGCCGGGAGCGGCCGCCGCTCCAGGGACCGAAGACGTTGCTCCAGCTCCTCAGCGGCCCGTTCGTCGGCGACCTCCCCGAGGACCGCGTCCGCCCGGTCGACGACGGCGACGAAATCGGGGGGTTCACCGCCGTCCACACCCCGGGTCACACGCCGGGCCACACCGTCTACCTCCACGAGGACCGCGAGGCCGCGTTCCTCGGCGACGCGGTCATGGAGCAGGGCGGCTCGCTGCGACCGTCGCCCTGGGTCGTCTCCTACGACACCGACGAGGTCCACCGGAGCCTGCGGGACCTCGAGACGCGAGCCGGCGACTTCGAGGTCGCCGCGATGGGCCACGGCCTCCCGTTCGGCAGACGCGGCAGCGAGCGGCTCCGCGAGGCCGTAGACTCTCTGTAGGGACTCCGTCCGGCGGTTCCCCCGCTCCGTCCGGCCCTGTGAACCCGTCCCGACACAGGTTTTTGTCCCTTCGGGGCCAACATCGAGGCATGACGGACGAGCGCATCTCGACGCCGAGTGGCTGGACCGAGGCAGACTACGACTCCGACCGACCTGACGTCCGGCAGGCCAAGCAGCCGGCCGTCTTCGAGCACGAGTCCGGCGACGTCTCCGTGTTCGTCCGTCCCGACGCCCCCGGCGACTCGTCGAACTGGCAGGTCGAGGTCGGCGAGGGGAGCCGGGAGAACCTCGCCGACGCCGACGCGGTCAACGTCGGTATCTCCGACCGCGCCAGCGCCATCGAACAGGCCAAGGAGATGATGGAGCAGATCCAGCGGGAGGGGGTTCCGGCGTCGACGACCGACGTCGACTGGAAGTCCCGGCTCCGGTAACCGCCAGCGCCCGGCCGTCGAGCGATCGCCGACGGCTCTCGCGGGCCGCAGAAGGGGGGAAGAAGTGGAACGTTCCGAAGCGGTCTCCGGGTCGGGAGCGGTGGCGCCGACCGTCAGAGGGTCCGCCGGCTCCCTGAGGCCTGCGGGAACACGAACGACTGGGACGCCTGCGCGTCGCCGCCGTCCGAACTGCTCGAACCGCACTGGTTGCTGCCGCCGGAGTCGTCGGACTGGCTGTCGTCGGTATCTGAGCTACCGCCGTCGGATCCGGATTCGGTGTCGTCGGTGCCGGAGTCGCCGGAGGTGGACTGTCCGCCGTCCTCGGTCTCCTCGGTGTCGTCCTGCTCCGTGCTGGTCTCCGTCTGCTCCGATCCGTCGGTGGAGTCCGCGTCGGATTCCTGCTCGGTCTCCTGGGTGTCCTCGGACGGGCTCTCCTCGCTGTCCTCGGTCTGCTGGCCGCCGTCGTCGTCGAGGCGCGCCTCGATCCACTCGACGACGTCCTCGCGGTTGCCGAGGTCGCCCTTCAGCTCGATGGTGGGCGTGAACTCGACGCCCTGCGACCAGGCCTCGTCGGCGGCCTCTTCGAGGTCGGGGTCCCAGTTCTCGAGGTTGTCGGCGATGTACCCGGCGTTGTCGACGCCAGCCGAGTTCATGATCTCCTCGAGTTCGTCCCGGCTCAGGTCCCCGGGCTGGCGGCTCCAGATTTCGGCGAAGAAGTCCCAGACGCTCTCGGGGTCCTCCTCCCAGACGCCGCAGGCGGCCTGCCCGCCCATGACGCCGTCCTGGCTGATGTACGGGTTGCCGTTCTCGTCGTACTCCAGGGGGCTGAAGGTCAACTGCAGTCGGCCGGTGTCGACGAACTCCGAGACGATCTCGTCGAAGGAGCTGTCCACCATGTCGGAGGTGTACGGGCAGTCGAAGCTGCCGTACACTGTCGCGACGGGCGCATCCGAGTTCTCGCCCATCGTCGGGTACT
The DNA here is from genome assembly GCF_013391105.1 of Natronomonas salina. NCBI lineage: Archaea > Methanobacteriati > Methanobacteriota > Halobacteria > Halobacteriales > Natronomonadaceae > Natronomonas > Natronomonas salina. The sequence goes on along the minus strand of NZ_CP058335.1, from coordinate 3,125,988 downwards.
CGTGCTGCGACGTGTCCTCGGGCGTGGGGGCGTCCGAGGTGTCTGCGCCGCCGACTCCGGAGAGCGCTCCGGTGCCGGCGATTGCGACGCTACTGGCGACGATAAACTGCCGTCGGTTGGTCTCCATCAACGGTGGCAAACACACAGATAGTTCACTTGAATGTACCTCCGGTACTGATGGGTCGTTTAAGAGACAACAGAAAGTGGTAACAGCCGATCAGACCAGTTCCTCGGCGACCGCCTCGACCGACAGGAGCTCCGGGTCGAGGATGTGGCCGGCCTGTCCCTTCACGAACTCCGGGACGGAGTCGCGGGTGTAGATGACGACCCGGAGGTCGGGGTTGAGGTCCTTCGCGATGGTGACCGACGTGGCGAGCCCCGCGTCCGTGAGGACGAGGACGTCCGCGTCGACGATGCCCGCCTCCTCGAGGGCCGGCCGGTTGGCCGTCCCCTCGGCGCGGGCGACCTCGGCGCCGCCCGCTTCGAGGGCGTCGCCCAGCCCGTCGGGGTCCGCCCCCGCGACGACGACCTCACTCATACTCGATGGTCGCCGGCGGTTTGTGTGTCACGTCGTAGACGACGCGCGAGACGTTCTCCAGGGAGCCCGTGATGCGCGACTGGATCCGCTGGAGGGTGTCCCAGTCGAGTTCCTGGGCGCGGGCGGTCATCCCGTCGCGGGACTCCACCGACCGGACCGAGACCACGTAGCCGTGGACGCGGTTGTCGCCCTTCACGCCGGTGGCCTTCCCCAGCACCGCGGCCAGGGCCTGCCAGGGCTCGTACTCCTCGAGTTCCTCCTCGACGACGTGGTTGGCCTCGCGAGCGACGTGGAGCTTCTCCTCGGTCACCTCGCCGAGGACGCGGATGGCCAGCCCCGGGCCGGGGAACGGCATCCGCTCGGAGACGACCTCCTCGAGGTCCAGCGCGCGGGCGACCTCGCGGACCTCGTCCTTGTAGAGGTCCCGCATCGGCTCGACGATGCCGTCGAAGTCGACGACCTCCGGCAGCCCGCCGACGTTGTGGTGGGACTTGATCGTCCCCTCGGACTCGATGCGGTCCGGGTAGATGGTCCCCTGGACGAGGTAGTCGGCGTCGACCTCGCGGGCGACGGTCTCGAACTCCCGGATGAACTGCTCGCCGATGGCGTGGCGCTTCTCCTCGGGGTCCGTGACGCCGGCTAACGCCTCGAGGAACCGGTCGCGTGCGTCGACGATGCGGAGGCTCTCCATGTAGTCGAACGTCTCCCGTACCCCGTCGGTCTCGCCCTTCCGCATCAGGCCGGTGTCGACGTAGACGGGCGTCAGCTGGTCGCCGACCGCCTCGTAGGCCAGGGCGGCGGCCGTCGAGGAGTCGACGCCGCCCGACAGCGCGATGACGGCGTTGGCGTCGCCGATCGCCTCGCCGATCTCGTCGATCTTCTCGTCGATGAACGCCTCGGCGTCGACCATCAGGCGGCCACCTCCTCGGGATCCTCGCCGGTCGACTCGAGGATGGTCTCGATCAGCTCGACGAACGGCGGCGACGCGCGCCCCGGCCGGGAGCGGAACTCGGGGTGGAACTGCGTCCCGAAGAAGTACGGGTGGTCCGGTAACTCCAGTATCTCCATGCGGTTGCCGGCGCGGCCGGAGAACTTCAGGCCCGCGGACTCGAGGTCGTCGATGTACTCGGGGTTGACCTCGTAGCGGTGGCGGTGCCGCTCGGTGCAGGAGTCGTCGCCGTAGACCTCGTGGGCGAGCGTCCCGGGTTCGATGTCGGTCTCGTGGGCGCCGAGCCGCATCGTCCCGCCCATGTCCTCGACCTCGTACTGCTCGGGCAGGATGTCGATGACCGGGTGCGGGGTGTCCGCCTCCATCTCGGCGGAGTGGGCGCCCTCGAAGCCGCAGACGTTGCGGGCGAACTCGACGACGGCCATCTGGAAGCCGAGACAGAGCCCGAGGAACGGGACGTCGTTCTCGCGGGCGTACTGGACGGCGTCGATCTTCCCCTGGGTGCCGCGGGCGCCGAAGCCGCCGGGGACGATGATGCCGTCGGCCCGCTCCATCCGTTCGGCGTGGGCGGCGTCCATCTCGTCGGCGTCGACCCACAGCACGTTGACCTCGGTGTTGGTCTCGAAGCCGGCGTGCTTCAGCGACTCGTGGATGGACATGTAGGCGTCCTCTAGCCCGTACTTGCCGACGAGGGCGACGTCGACCTCGTCGGTCGCCTCCTGGGTGACGATCTCGCGCCACTCGTTGGCCCGGTCGGCCGCCGGGATGGCCCGCTCCTGGAGGCCGAGTTCCTGCATGACGTACTCGTCGAGGCCCTCCTCCTCGACCATCAGCGGGACGTGGTAGATGTCCTCGACGTCGGGGTTCGAGAAGACGGCCTCCGTCGGGACGTCGCAGAACAGCGCGATCTTCTCCTTGGTCTCCGGGTCGAGCTTGTCCTCACAGCGGCCGACGAGGACGTCGGGCTGGAGGCCGATCGAACGGAGCTCCTTGACGGAGTGCTGGGTTGGCTTCGTCTTCTGTTCGCCGTTCTTCGAGTAGGGGACGAGCGTGACGTGGGTGAAGAGGATGTCGCCGTCCTCTTCCTCGTGGGCGAACTGCCGGAGCGCCTCGAGGTACGGCATCCCCTCGATGTCGCCGACCGTGCCGCCGACCTCGATGATGCAGACGTCGTGGCCCTCGGCGGCCTCGCGGATGCGCCGCTTGATGTCGTCGGTGACGTGCGGGATGATCTGGACGGTCTTGCCCAGGTAGTCGCCGGCCCGCTCCTTCTCGATGACGTGGCGGTAGGTCTTCCCCGTCGTGACGTTGTGGTCGAACGTCATGTCGACGTCGAGGAACCGCTCGTAGTTCCCCAGGTCCAGGTCGACCTCGCCGCCGTCCTTCAGGACGTAGACCTCCCCGTGCTGGTAGGGGTTCATCGTCCCGGCGTCGACGTTGAGGTACGGGTCGATCTTGACCGCCGTCACGTCGAACCCGGCGTTGGCGAGCAGGCGCCCGGTGCTCGCGGCGGTGATGCCCTTCCCTAGTCCAGACATCACGCCGCCGGTGACGAAGATGAATTTGTTCCCCAGTGTGGGGTCGTAGTCAGTGAGCTCCGTCGGCATACCGACGGTGCGCGAGCGTCAGACAAAACGGTTTCGACCCACCTCCCTGCGCGGGCGGATTCCGGGGAGACCAGCCACAGTCACCGGGGCCAATCAGGGAAGTAGTGAAGGGACTTCTCGGGCGTCGGATGGCGTTCCCGGCGTCTCCGCACTCCGGCTCGTGCCACCCGGCCACACACGTTTTGAATATATTAGGCGAACGCGTGATTACCTCTGGTTGACATGATATACTTGACTATGGATGCGGTCGGACTCACCGACGAGGACGAAGCACAGATCCGAGAGTACCTCGAGAAGCCGGCGCACGCCCGGACGACCGACGACCTGGTGCCGGACGACGACTACTCGGGCTGAGCACAGGGCTCGTCGACCGACCGTTCGTGACCGGGCCCGATAGCCCGTCGGCTCGTCTCCCCCATCCACTTCGTTCTCTCCGTCGTCCGATCCCCGAGAGTGGACCGCCAGCGGTGTTCAGACGTCGGCGACCGGCAGCGTGAACGAGAAGGTCGCGCCCTCGCCCGGTTCTGAGTCGACCCAGATGTCGCCGCCGTGGCGCTCGACGATGCGTTCACAGAGCGCCAGGCCGATCCCCGTCCCCTCGTACTCCTCGTGGCTGTGCAGCCGGTCGAAGACGGTGAACACCCGGTCCTGGTCCCCTGGGTCGATGCCGATGCCCTCGTCGGCGACGGAGACCACCCACTCCCCGTCCCGCCGGTCGACGTCCACGTGGATCGACGGCGGGTCGTCCCCGTGGTAGGTGAGCCCGTTGTCGAGGAGGTTCTGGAAGACCTGCCGGAGCTGGCTGGCGTCGCCCTGGACGGTGGGGAGGGACTCCGAGGTGACGTCGGCGTCAGTCTCCCGGATCTGTAACTGGAGGTCCGCGAGGACGTCGTCCAGCACTGTCTCTAGGTCGACGGGCTCGAAGGGGTCGCCGCGGGTCTCGACGCGGGAGTATTCCAGGAGCGCGTCGATCATCTCGCGCATCCGCTCGGCGCCGTCGACGGCGAAGTCGATGAACTCCTCGGCTTCCTCGTCCAGCTGGTCGGTGTACCGTCGCTCGATGAGCTGGAGGTAGCTCGTGATCATCCGCAGCGGCTCCTGCAGGTCGTGGGAGGCGGCGTAGGCGAACTGCTCGAGGCGCTCGTTGGACTCCTCGAGCTTCTCGACGGTGTCCTCCAGTTTGCGCTTCGACTCCCGGCGTTCGGTGACGTCGGTGAGCGTCACGACGGCGCGGCTCACGTTCCCGTAGTCGTCGTAGACCGGCATCCCGTGTTCCATGATGATGCGCCGCTCGCCGTCGAAGGCCTCGATCTCGTAGACGTTCGGCTCCGCGACCGCCTCGCCCTGGAGCACCCGGTACATCGTCCAGTCCTGGGGGTCGACAGGGTCGCCGGAGTCGGCCCACGTCGCGGTGTACTTCTCGTACTCGTCGACGGAGTCGACGTCGAAGACGTCGCCGCCCCAGATCTCCCGGGCGGCGTCGTTCGCCCGCAGCAGCGACCCGTCGGCGTCGGCGACGACGGCCCCGACGGGGAGGACGTCGAAGAGGGTCTCGAGCTCCCGGCGCTGCCGCTCCAGTTCGAGTTCGGCGCGCTTCCGCTCGGTGATGTCGGTCAGCGCCCCGGGGAAGGTGACGGCCTCGCCCTCGTCGTCGCACTCGACGTGACCGCGTGCGACGACCCACCGGAGCTCGCCGTTGGCGTTCCGGACGCGGTACTCGGCCTCGTACTCGGCGCAGTTCTCGACGGCGGCGTCGATCTTCTCGGCGACGCGCTCGCGGTCGTCCTCGTGGATCGAGGACAGCAGCCGCTCGATGGGGACACCCTCGCGGGCGTCCTCCGGGTCGACACCGAAGGTCCTCGCGAAGGTGGGGCCGGTGACGAACTCGTCTTCGGGTACCTGCCACTCCCAGGTGCCGACCGCGCCGGCCTCCGTGGCGGCCTCCAGTTGCTCCTTGGCCTCCTCGAGGTAGTGCTCGTGTTCCTTCTGCTCGGTGACGTCCTGGGCCATCGTCATCCCGGCGAAGACGTCGCCGCGGTCGTCTGTGATCGGGACCGCGTGGAACAGCCACTCCCGGCCGGCGTACGCCAGTTCGATCGACGTCTCCTCGCCGTCCAGCGCCGACTCGAAGGCGGGTCGGAGCTCCGCGGCGGTCTCGTCCGGCCAGACCTCGTCGAAGCGCCGACCCTCGAGGTCCCCTGGTTCGACGGGGATCCGGTCGAACCCCTGGCCGGCGGCCAGCGAGTACACGAGGTCGTGGTCGAACAGCGTGACGAGGCCGTTCGGGAAGTACTCCGCGAGCGTCCGGTAGCGCTGCTCGGACTCCTCGAGGGCCTGCTGGCGCTCCTTCCGCTCCGTGATGTCGCGGAAGTACACGGAGATGCCCGTCTCGGAGGGGTAGAGGTTCGCCTCCACCCAGAAGTCGAGGGTGTCGTAGTAGAGCTCGTAGCTGGTCGCCTCCTGGGTGTCCCGCGCGGTGTGGAAGGCCTCCCAGACCTCGTCGATCTCGGCGGCCGAGGGGAAGACGTCCCAGAGCCGCCGGCCGAGCAGTTCGCCCTCGTGGTGCTCCAGGAGCTCCTCGGCGCGCTCGTTGACGTGGGTGAACCGGAACTCCTCGTCGACGGCGTAGAAGGCGTCGGAGATCCGCCCGAGGACAGCCTCGAGCTCGGTCGAGAGCCCCGCCTCGCGCTCGTGGCGGGCGGTCACGTCGCGGACGACCAGCAGGTACCCCCGGTGGGTGCCGTCCTCCCGGAGCGCCCGGAGCGTCTCCGAGGCCCGGAACTCGCTGCCGTCGCGCCTGACGCGCCAGCCCTCGGTCTCGACGGACCCGTCCGCGAGGGCGTCCTCGAGGTGGCGCCGGGGAACGTCCGCTGTGCGCTCCTCGTCCCGGTAGAGCGTCTCGACGTGCCGACCGAGCAGCGCCTCGCGGTCGTAGCCCGTCTGCTCGAGGACGACGTCGTTGACGGCGACGACGCGGCCCTCGGCGTCGAGCTGGCAGACCCCGTCGCCGACGGTCTCCAGGAGCGTCTCGTACCGCCGGAGCGCCGTATCGGCGTCGACGTCGCCCCAGAATCCCCCCTCTTCGGTATTCGTGTCCGCGCGACCGGTCATTACGTAATGGTCAACGCTGGAACAGTTAAGGGCGGCGTTGTGCACAGGTTAGGGCGGCCGCGATTCGTCGGCGCCTCGAACGCTCACTCCGCGGTCACACCGACAGCATCGCCGCGATCTTCTCGGCGACCTTCTGGGTCTGTCCGACGAAGTGGTGGTCGGCGCTCACGACCTCGACCGTCCCGCCGGTCTCGCGGACCCGCTCGGCGACGGCCTCGGCGTCGACCGTCGTGTCGCGCTCCCCGTAGACGACGCCGACGGGACAGTCGATGTCCCCCACGGCCGCGACGGCGTCGATGTCGTCGGTAATCCGGTCCGCCGGGGAGAGCGCCGCGGCTGCGAAGGGGGCGCGGTCGGCCGCGGACTCGCGGGCCGCGACGACCAGCGCCAGGCAGCCGCCGAAGCTGTAGCCGAACAGGCCGACCTCGTCGAACTCCTCTCGCGCCCACGCGTAGGCGTCGCGGGCGTCCGCGAGCTCGCCGGGGCCGCCGTCCCAGTCGCCATAGTCGAACCTGAGACAGGCGCAGTCCAGCGCCTCGCCGACCGCCCGCAACCGGGCGTCGGTCCGGCTGCCGCCCATCTGGGGGTGCGGCGGGCAGGCGACGACGCAGGCGTCGGCGTCCGGGCCGTCGACCGTCGCGCGGACGTCCCGGTCCGAGGGGACGACGACCTCCTCCGAGTCGGTCATGGCCGGGGCTTCGCTCCCGAGGGACTTGAACGTGGAGGCGGCGGTACCGCCCCGCCGCCGTCGGGGGGTTCCGTGATCGGGCGCCATGCAACAGTAGTTTAATACGACTGCTTGACAAGTGGGTGAACAATGGCTCGCGGGAACCGGTTCGTCTCGGCCAGCGGCGCCCGGCGTATCGTGGAGGCGGTGGGGGTGGCCTACCTCATCCTGGCTGCAGGCTGGCTGCTGGCGCCGATTCCCCTTGACACCACGCTGGTCGACGACCTCGTCGAGTTCCTGCTGATTCTGGCCACCGGGTGCGTCCTCCTGTACGGTGGCTACCGGCTGCCCTGGTTCGACGTTCGTCCGCAGTTCTACCCCACGGTCGCGAAGTGGACCCTCGGCGGCATCGGGGTGTTGCTCTGCCTGCTGGGGTTCTACAGCCTCCAGCCCGGCGAGGACGTCGGCAACGTGGCGGCCGTCTTCATCCTGACCGGGCTCGCCGGCATCGCCGGGTTCGCCGGCGGGGTCCACAGCGCGCAGGCGAAGACGCGCGCCAGCGAACTCGAGGAGACCGTCGAACAGCTCCAGACGGCCAACGAGCGCCTCGAGCACTTCGCGTACGCCGCCTCCCACGACCTCCAGGAACCCCTGCGGATGGTCTCGAGCTACCTCCGGCTGCTCGAGACCCGCTACGAGGACGACCTGGACGAGGAGGCCCACGAGTTCATCGAGTTCGCCGTCGACGGCGCCGACCGCATGCGGGCGATGGTCGAGAGCCTCCTGGAGTACTCCCGGGTGACGACCCAGGGGGAGTCCTTCGAGCGGACCGACACCGAGGAGATATTCGAGGGGGTCCTCGACGACCTCCAGTTGCGCATCGAGGAGACGGGCGCGGAGATCACGACCGGCGAGCTGCCGACCGTGGTCGCCGACCCAGACCAGATCGCGCAGGTGTTCCAGAACCTCCTGTCGAACGCCATGCAGTACAGCGGCGACGAGCCGCCGCGGATCCACGTCGGCGCCGAGCGGACCGGCGAGGCGTGGCTGTTCTCGGTGGCCGACGACGGCATCGGCATCGACCCCGAGTACCACGACCGCATCTTCAACGTCTTCGAGCGGCTCGGCACCACCCCCGAATCCGCCGAGCGCGGCGCCGGCGGCATCGGACTGGCGCTCTGCGAGCGCATCGTCGAGCGCCACGGCGGCGACATCTGGGTGGAATCGACGCCCGGCGAGGGCGCCACGTTCTACTTCAGCCTCCCGGCGTCCGCGGAGGAACTGCCGCTCCCCCCGGAACAGGCCGCGGTGGCCGGATAGCGGCCGGTCGCGGCCGATCCGGTGGGCGACCGCGCTACTCCTCGAGGAGCCGCTCGCCGGTCATCGCGTCGGGCGCCTCGACGTCGATCAGCCACAGCAGCGTCGGCGCGATGTCGGCGAGCGTGCCGCCGTCGCGGACCGAGAAGCTCCCCCGGTCCCCCTCGGGGGAGACGTAGACGAACGGGACGGGGTTGGTCGTGTGGGCGGTGTGGGGGTCCTCCGGCGTGCCCATGTCGTCGGCGTTGCCGTGGTCGGCGGTGACCAGCAGGTGCCCGCCGGCCTCGCGGACGGCCGCCTCGAGCCGGCCGAGTTGCTCGTCGACGGCCTCGACAGCGGCGACCGCCGCCTCGAAGTCGCCCGTGTGGCCGACCATGTCGGGGTTGGCGTAGTTGAGGACCAGGACGTCGGGGTCCTCGCCCGCTCGCGGGTCGCTTCGCTCCCCGCTCGCGGATTCCGAGGCGCGTGGCGCCTCGCCCGCGATGTACTCGATCGCCGTGTCGGTCAGCTCCGCGGCGGACATCTCGGGCCGGCGGTCGTAGGTCGCCACGTCCGGACTGTCCACGATCTCGCGGTGCTCGCCTTCGAAGGCGACCTCGCGGCCGCCGTTGAGGAAGTAGGTGACGTGGGCGTACTTCTCGGACTCCGCCATCCGGAGCTGCGTGAGGCCGGCCTCGGAGACCACCTCGCCGAGGGTCTTCTCGGGTTCCAGCGGCGGGTAGGCGACCGGCAGGTCGAACGTCTCGTCGTACTCGGTCATCGTGACCAGCCGGACGTCGGGCGGCGACGTGTCGAAGGCCCACGACGGCTCGATGTCGGCGAGCATCCGGACGAGCTGGCGGGCGCGGTCGGCCCGGAAGTTGAAGAACACGACCGCGTCGCCGTCCTCGAGTGCGGCTTCGCCCTCGACGAGCGTCGGCTCGACGTACTCGTCGGTGTCCCCGCGCTCGTAGGAGGCTTCGGCGGCCGCCACCGCGGACTCTGACTCGTGGGGCGCCTCCCGGTGGACGATGGCGTCGTAGGCGCGCCGCGTCCGGTCCCAGTTCTCGTCGCGGTCCATCGCGTAGTAACGCCCGCAGACCGTCGCGACGTCGCCGGTGCCGGCCGCCTCGACGACGGACTCCAGTTCCGCGAGGTAGCCCGCGCCGCTCTTCGGGTCCGTATCGCGGCCGTCGGTGAAGGCGTGCGTCACGGCCTCGACGCCCCGCTCGGCGGCGAGTTCGACGAGCGCGTGGAGGTGCGCCTGGTGGGAGTGGACGCCGCCGTCGCTGACCAGCCCCATGAAGTGCAGCCGACCGCCGTGGTCCCTCGCGTACTCGACGGCGTCGCCGATGGCGTCGTTGTCGGCGAAGACGCCCGCGTCGATGTCGTCGGTGATCCGCGTCGAGTCCTGCTTGACGACGCGGCCGGCGCCGATGTTGAGGTGGCCGACCTCGCTGTTGCCCATCTGGCCGTCCGGCAGCCCGACCCGGCGGCCGTGCGTCTCGAGGGTGCCGTCGGCGCCCGCCTCGCGCAGGCGGTCGAAGTTCGGCGTGTCGGCGGCGGCGACGGCGTCGGACCCGTCGCCCGCGCCGGACTCGCTCAGCCCCCAGCCATCGAGGATGACCAGCGCTGCTCTCATTGGTGGAGTGAACTCGCGGGCGAGGTAAGGCCGTGTCGGTGTCGAACGCGCCGTCCCCGCGGAGGTATCCACCCGACCGTGCCGGTACCCGGTGGGGTTTTCACGCTCCGGCGGCATCCACTCCCACATGGACGCGTTCGAGGCGTCGGCGAACGTGCCGCGCGAGGAGTTCTCGTTCGACCACCGGCCCGAGACCGGCCAGTCGTTCGAGAACGCGCTGGCGAAGGTGCGGTCGGGCAAGCGGCTGACGGTCGACGACGCCGTCGAGTTGCTGACGACGGGCACCGAGAGCGACGGCATCGACCTCGGGCGGAAGGAACTGGTCCTCGAGGCCGCCGACCGCCGGCGCGCCGAGGTCGTCGGCGAGGAGGTCACCTTCGTCGCGAACCTGAACAACAACGTCACGACCGCCTGCAACGTCGGCTGCCTGTTCTGCAACTTCAAGGACGCCGCCCAGCGGTTCGAGGCCGACCACGACGGCGAGAACGACGGGTTCACGAAGACGCCCGCAGAGTCCCGCGAGATCGTCGGCGACGCCGTCGAGCGGGGCATCTACGAGGTCTGCTCGGTGTCGGGGCTCCACCCCGCGCTGGCGCTGGACGACGAGCACCGCGAGGCCTTGGAGGCCCGTGCGGCGGACCCAGCGGTGGACGCAAGCGACGCGGCGGAACTGAACTACAAACCGCCCGAGGCCTACGAGGAGGACCCCGGGACGTACGTCGAACAGATCCGCGCGATGAACGTCGACGGCGTCCACGTCCACTCCATGACGCCGGAGGAGGCCTACCACGCCCGCCGCGGGACCGACTGGAGCTACGAGGAGGTATTCCGCCGGCTGAAGGCCGCGGGCCTGGATTCGGTCCCCGGGACGGCGGCCGAGATCCTCGTCGACGAGGTCCGGGAGGTCATCTGCCCCGGGAAGATCGGCACCGAGGAGTGGCTCGAGGCGATGGCGGCCGCCGCCTCGGTCGGCCTCGACACGACGGCGACGATCATGTACGGCCACGTCGAGAACGAGGCCCACCGGGCGCTGCACCTCGAGCGGATCCGCGAACTGCAGGACCGGACCGGCGCCATCACGGAGTTTGTGCCCCTGTCGTTCGTCCACCCGGAGACGCCGCTGGCCGAGCGGGGGATGGTCGAGGAGGGCGCGTCGGTCCACGAGGACGAACTGATGATCGCGGTCTCGCGGCTCTTCCTCGACAACGTCGAGCACATCCAGTCGTCGTGGGTGAAGTACGGCGACGCCCAGGGGCTGAAGCTGCTGAACTGCGGGGCCGACGACTTCATGGGCACCATCCTCTCGGAGGAGATCACCAAGCGCGCGGGCGGCGACTACGGCGAGTTCCGGTCGTTCGACGAGTACGCCGAGATGATCGAGGCGATCGGCCGCGTGCCGGTCGAGCGCTCGACGGACTACGAGCAGCGCCGGCGGATCGACCCGGAGGCCGGGACGCCGGGGCCGACGCTGGGCCCGAAGGCCGACGGGACGCCGCTGCTGTAGTCCTCGCCGCCGACGCCTGCCGGTTCGCCCGGCACTTGCTGTCACCACGCTTAACTGTCGGCCCGCTGCACCACGAGTCGATGGAAGACCCACTCTCCCGCCGTCGCGTGCTCGCGGCCGGCGGCGTCGGTGCGGCGCTCTCGCTTGCGGGCTGTGACTCGCTGCGCAGCCAGGACGCCCAGGGCTCGGACTCGGCGGACGCCACGGTGACGGTGTTCGCCGACCTCGACCAGGAGGAACTGGAGTCCTACCAGTCGGAGCTCCGAGAGCAGGTCCAGTCCGGCGAACTCAGCCAGCAGGAGGCGCAGACGCAGGCCAGACAGAAGCAGGTCGAACTGATGCAAGCGTCCGTCGAGTCCTTCGAGGAGCGGGCCGCCGAGAACGACGACCTCGAGGTGACGGACAAAGTGGCGCAGTCCGGCGTCCTCCTCGTCGAGGGGACGGGCGACGCCATCGTCGGCACCCTGGGATACGAGGAGGTCCACGGGCTGCTCGCCGAGTCGGAGTTCGAGCAGTACCAGCAGGCCGGACAGTCGGGGGGGTCGAACCAGACCGGCGGAACCGGCCAGTCGAACCAGACCGGCGGCTCGGACGGTAACGAGACGGCCGACGGAGCTGAGACGCCCGAAGGGACCGCCGACTCGGCCTAACCGAGCAGTCGCCGGTACCGACGCCCCGCCTCGTCGTCGGCGTGTATGGCGGCCTGAATCTCCTCGGAGAGCCAGCCGCCGTCGACGAACCGCTGGTATACGGGCAGGCGCTCCCGGAGTGGGACGCCCGCCTCCTCGGCGACGTCCTCGAGTTCCCGGAGCTGCGGCCACGCGTACTCCGGGTTGACGTGGTCGTCCGTCACCGGCGAGACGCCGCCGAGGTCGTCGATGCCGCAGTCCAGCAGGTCCCGGACGGGCGCGAGGTTCGGGGGAGACTGGACGGACACCGCCTCGGGGAGGGCCGCGCGGGCCATCGCGGTCACGCGGCGGAGCGCCTCGAGGTCCGGCGACCCCTGCTGCCAGCGCTCGTTGTCCACGACGGGCTGGACGATGACCTCCTGGACGTGGCCGTACCGCTCGTGGAGTTCGCGGATGGCCAGCAGGCTCTCGGCGCGGTCCCGCCAGTCCTCGCCGACGCCGACGAGGATGCCGGTCGTGAAGGGGACGCCGACTTCGCCCGCGGTGGCGATTGTGGCGAGCCGCTGGCCCGGCTCCTTGCGCCGGGAGCCGGCGTGGGCCCGGATCTCGGCGGTCGTCTCGAGCATGACGCCCATCGAGGCGTTCAGGTCGGCGACCAGTTCCATCTCCTCGCGGGTCTGGTCGCCGGGGTTGGCGTGCGGCAGCAGGCCGCAGTCGAGGGCGATCTCGCAGGCCTCCCGCAGGTACGAGTGGATGGAGTCGTGGCCCCACTCTTCGAGCTGCTCGTGGATCTGCGTGTAGCGGTCGTCGGGGTCGTCGCCGAAGGTGAACAGCGCCTCCGTACAGCCGGCGTCGGCGCCGCGCTCGCAGATCTCGCGGACCTCCTCCGGGGAGAGCAGCGACGCCTGCCCCGGCGGGTCGTAGTAGGTGCAGTAGGTGCAGGTGTACCGGCAGGCGGTCGTCAGCGGGACGAACACGTTGCGTGCGAAGGACAGTTCGTCGGCGGCGTCGACGTCGGCCGGCGTGACCGCCAGCAGCCGCTCGACGGCGTCGTCGTCGACGGTCAGTTCGACCCCGTAGGCTCCTGCGCCGAACACACCCCACACTGACGGGGTGGTGGCATTAAAAGGCTCGCCGCACTGTCGGCGGGCGAGCCGGACGCGGCGGCCCGACGACGCTCAGGGTGCCCTCGACCGGCGGGTCGGGGCCGCCCCGTCGCGACGCGAGGAGACCTCGCGCAGTATTGTGTTCGTTCCGACAGGACAAATCCTTTGTCCCCGTCAGCGCCCGGCGATCACGCGGCCGTCGGTCGATTCCACCGCGAACCCGGCGGTCTCGAGCCAGGACAGCGCCCGGCCGCCGCCGTGGAGGAGGACCTCGGCCAGGTCCTCGGGTTCGTCGACGTCGACGGCCAGCCGGAAGGAGTCGACCGTCTCGACGTCGGCGCCCACCTCGCGGGCGATGCGGCGGTGATCGCGGATCGAGGCGCCGTGGTAGTCGACGGCGAACTCGGGGTGACGGGTGACGAAGGCGTTCGTTCCGCCGCCGAGGCCGGGGGCGAGGGTCACCTCCGCGTCGGTCTCGAACAGCCGCCGGAGCGCGGCGGGGGTCGCCAGCGCCAGGTCGGCCATCACCACCGCCATCGGCGCCTCGAGGTGTGCGTTCACCGCCGCCGTCAGCGGGCGGTCGTCGACGACGACCGGGTGGGGACAGTCGATCGGCGCCGTCGAGAGGACGGTCGGGTCGCCGTCGGCTGCCCGTATCGCGTCGCAGACGTCGAGGAGTAGTTCGCGGGCGAAGGCCGTCCGTTCGTCCGGTTCGAGGACGTCGGCGAGCCGCGTCTTGGGCTCGTCGGCCGCGAACGGGACGAGGACGTCCATCTACCGCAGTCGGCTCGGGCTCTGCTGGCGGGACTTGTACAGTCTGTAGCCGCCGCCGATCAGTGCGACCAGTACGACGATTGCGACGAGCCCCATCGCGCCCATGCGTAGCATCCGGTTCTGGGAGGCCTCCTCTTCGGCCTGCCCTGCGCTGTCGATCGCGTTCTGGAAGTTCTCGTTCTCGTAGGAGGAGATGGCGCTGTTCAGCAGCGCCTGGCCGCTGTCGGAGCTCGAGGCCGCGACCGCCTCGCGGGCGTCGTCGATGGCGCTCCGGGCCTCCGCGCTCTCCTGGGTGTAGTGGTGGACCCTGTAGCTCGCGACGGCCTGCTGGCTGCCGCCGGCGGCCGTCTGCGTCAGGTTCGCGGCGACGAACTGCTGTGGCGGGTCGTAGCTGTAGTTGTCCACGGCCGGCGCCGTGCCGTCGACGCGGATCTCGACGCGGTTGACGCCGTCGTCGATGTCGATCTCCTGAGACAGCGAGTCGGTCTCGACCGTGTCGATCTGGTTGCCGCCCTGGTCGTACAGCTTCACGGTCCAGGTGGCGTCCTGCAGTTCGGTCTCGCCCTCGAGGGTCCACGTCTCGTACTCGTCGAACAGCTGGGTCAGCTCGAAGCTGGCCTCGACGTCGCTGCCGACCTCGGCGTCCTCGGGCAGGGTCTGGGCGCTGCTGTCGACCGCGGCGGCCGGTCCGACGAACAGCGTCGCGACCAGGGCGAGGACGACGAGCAGCGACGGGAGCTTACTCGTCATCGTCGCCGTACTCGACCAGTTTGTCCAGGTCGTCCTTGCTCTTCGCGCGGAGCTTCTCGACGTTCTCCTCGGCCTCGACGGCCATGCGCTGCATCTCCTTGACGCGCGGGACGTCCGTCACGCCCGAGAGCATCACGATGGCGGCCACGCGGTCCTCGTTCGGGAGCGGGTAGTCGCCGGCGCGGACCTCCATACACTGGGTGGTGTTCTCCAGCCACGTCCGCGCCTTGTCGATGCCCTTCCGGTTGAGCGCCTCCGGCGGCCCGGAGACCAGGAGGAGCGCGCGCTCGGTGCTGTCGACCTCGCACTGCAGGGTGAGTTTGCCGAGGGTCGCTCGGCGGACCAGCGACGTGATGCGGTTGGTCGCGTCTCCCTTGCTGTCGAGTCCGTCCTGTTCGTTGCCGCCGCGGAACCGGTCGAGGAGGCCGCCGCCGTCGCCGGTCTCGACCTCCTCGCTGGCGTACCCGACACTCGAGATGCCGTGCTCGCCGAGCGTGTTGATGATCTCGGAGGCGTCGACGACGCTCTCTGCGACGTCGTCACCCAGGGCCTCGACCTCGCCGGCGGAGAACAGCGCGCCGAAGCGGGTGATGATCTCCTGGTTGATCTCCGCGTAGCCCTGACCGAGGCTCTCGCCGCCGGTCTTGAACGTGTCGTTGTCGAAGGTCAGGAGGTTGTCCACCTCGTCGACGAACTTCTGGAACGACCGCGCCGCGTTGCGGTTGTAGATGCCCCCCTCGTCGCGGGCCGGCAGTATGCCGAGCCCGTAGACGGGTTCGACGTACAGCCGCTGGAGGTGCTCGGCCAGCACCGGCGCGCCGCCGCTGCCCGTGCCGCCGCCCAGCCCGGCCATCACGAGGAAGCCGTCGATCTCGCTGGAGGTCATCCGGTCGATCGCCGTCTGGATCTCCTCCATGTCCTCCCGGGCGCAGCGTTCGCCCAGTTCCGGTTCCGTCCCTGCCCCGTGTCCCTTGACCACCGACTGGCCGATGAGAACGCGGTTCTCCTCGGGGACGTATTCGAGACCCATCAGGTCCGCCTTCGCGGAGTTCACCGCGACGGCGTGACCGATGATACCAGTTCCTCGGGTCGAGTCGTATTCGAGGAACCGGTCGAGGATCTTCCCGCCGGCCTGCCCGAAGCCGATCATTGCAAGTTTCATGACGTTGCTTACCCTGCTAACCGGGCCACGGGAAGGATAAGCTTTCGCCTACGTCAGACAGTGAGACGGCGCTGGAGACCGGGGCAGAACTCCTGAGTCCGGGTAGCAGGAGCCTACCCGGCGGTCTCGTCGGGGTCGACGCCCAGATACGAGGCCAGCGTCGTGAGCTCCGACTCGTCGACGCCGAAGGCGCCGACGTCGTTGCCGGTCGTGGTGTTGTCGAACTGCAGCGAGCGGTACTGGTCGGACCCCATCGGCGCGCCGGGGAGGTGGTCGGCCAGCGAGAGGCCGACCTTCGCCAGGAACATCGGGATGGGGACGACGTCGACCGGCTTGCCGTCGGCGGCGTGAGCCAGCCGCGCGACCTCGGCGAGCGTCAGCACCTCGGGGCCGCCGATCTCGTATATCTGGCCGACGTGGGGGTCCCCCTCGGCGCCGGTCTCGCCCTCGTCTCCGTCACCGCCGGAGACGGTCCCCTCCAGGGCGTCGGCGAGCATCGGCACGACGTCGCCGACCCAGAGCGGCTGGAACCGCGTCTTCCCGCCGCCCGGCAGCGGCGTGAGGTAGGGCGTCGCCAGCTTCTTCGTGAACTCGACGAACTCGCCGCCGTCGCCGAAGACGACCGACGGCCGGAAGACGACCCACTCCAGGTCGGCGTCCCTGACGGCGGCCTCGGCCAGCCCCTTCGACCGGATGTACGCCGTCTCGCCGTCCGGGTCGGCCCCGAGGGCGCTCATCTGGACGAGCCGCGGGACGTCGTGGGCCTCGGCGGCCCGGACGACGTTGGCCGTGCCGTCGCGGTGGACCTCGAAGTGCCTGTCGTCGCCGCCGGAGGGCTTGAACAGCGGCGACAGCGCCACGAGGTTGATGGCGGCGTCCTGACCCTCGAAGGCCCCCTCGATGGAGTCGTACGCGGTGACGTCGCCCATCGCGGTCTCAACGCCCGCCGGGAGCGTCGCCTCCCCCGGGTCCCGCGACATCGCGGTCACCTCGTGGCCCCGCTCGTGCAGCTCTCGACACAGGTGCTGGCCGATGAATCCGGTCCCGCCCACGACGAGGATGCGCATACCGGGAACGACTCGCGGCTGCTCCATAAAGGGCCGTGGCGGACCGCCGGCGCGGTCGGGCTACTCGTCGAAGCCCAGCAGCTGGCCGACGATGCGCTCGGGGTCGTCGTTGCCGAAGGCGGACTCGACGAGCAGCCGGCCGCCGAGGACGGAGGGGCTCAACACGGTATCGGCGCCGGCCCGGCGGAGCTTCGGGACGTTCTCGCGGTCGGTCGCCGCGGCGACGATGCGGAGGTCGGGGTTGAGCTCCCGGGCCGTCAGGATGGACAGCGCGTCCTGGGCGTCGTCGTCGGTGGCCGCGATGAACGCCGCCGCCCGCTCGATGTGGATGCGCTGCAGCGGCTCCTCGTCGCTGGGGTCGGCGGTGATGACCTGGTACCCCCGGTCGCGGAGGCGCCTGGCCTCGTCGTCGTTGCGGGTGATGACGACGGCCGAGCGGTCGCCGAGACTCTCGATTATCGGTTCGGTCAGATCGCCGTAGCCGACGACGATGTAGTGGTCTTCGAGGACGTCGAGTTCTTTCTCGCTCATGTTTCCGAGTGCGGTTGCCAGGCGGGCCTCGATGAGCGGCCCCAGCAGCGTCCCGAGGGCGACACCGAAGCTGGCGACGCCGGTCAGGAGCACGGACATCGAGAAGAGGCGGCCGAACTGCGAGGTGGCGGCGATGTCGCCGTAGCCGACCGTCGAGGCGGTGACGAGCGTGAAATAGAAGGCGTCGAGGGCGGTGTTGACGCCCTCGAACTCCTCGCGGAGCGCGTAGGTGCCCACGGTCCCGTACGTCTGGACGCCGACGATGGCCGCCAGCGACGCCAGTTGCGTCGTCGTCATGTTCACCGACCGCCGGAAGTGATGCCAGTTGATCAGCACGAACGGCAGCGACACCAGGGAGAGACCGACCAGCGGGAGGGAGAGCACGCTCGACTGCACCAGCCCCTGGAAGGCCGTGATCGGCAGCAGGACGACCGTCGTGTACCAGGCCACCCGGAAGCGCCGGCGGAGCCCGTAGGCGCTGACGAGCATCAGGAAGCCGGTCATCGCGCCGGTGAAGCCGGCGATGCGGGCGGCCGCCGGCGGGACGTACTCGGCGAGCGGCCCCGAGACCCCGGTCGCGCTGATGTTGACGATGCCGGTGACGACGGACAGGACCGCGACCACCGCCGTCAGCAGGATGGCCACCCGCGTCCGGAGCAGGTTCGAGGACGAGAAGTCCGACTCCGAGGTGGCCCCCATACCCCCTGTTTCCGCGGTGTTCGGTAAAACAGCATCGCTCGTCGCTCCCGGGACCGCGGGAGCGCGGGCGTACGACGTCGGTGAGCCGTCCGGTACTGGTTTAACGCGAGGCGTCGTTCGCCGCCCTATGACCCAACCGCTCCCCGTCGAGGTCCTGCTGGGGATCTACCTCGGCATCCTGACGGGCATCTTCCCCGCGCTGGTGGCGTGGGGGCTGGGGTTCCTCTTCAAGTACTTCACGGGGGTGTCCATCCCGGGGTTCGGTGTCGTCGTCCTCGCCCTGGGGCTGGCGGGCATCAACGGCGGCCTGCTGGCGCTGGCCGACCCCACCGTCCTGCAGTCCGGCTACCGCGTCGTCGTCGCGCTCATCGTCGTCCTCATGATGTCGCTGTACGCACACGCGAAGGGCGACGCGATGGGCACGACCTTCCCCAAGCGGCTCACGTTGCAGTCCCTGCGCGACCGGACGCTCTCCAGCGACGTCGTCGAGTTCGTCGGCTCCCGCGGCGAGGTGACCGTCGAGGTGGTCGGCGAGGTCGCCGACATGGAGGGGTACCCGCCGCTGCCGCCGGCCACCCGGACGGCCATCAAGACGGGCGAGTGGCGCCTCCCCGCCGACCTCCCGCTCTCCGAACTGGAGAACCGGTTCGCCGACCGCCTGCGGACGGAACTGGACCTCGCGGACGTCTCCGTCGCCATCGACGAGCGCGGCCGGGCGACGGTCGTCGCCGCGCCGCCGCTGTCGGGCATCTCGAAGCGCGTCCCTGCCGGCCACCGCGCGGTCTCGGTCGAGGCGCTCGTCCCCACCGGGATGGCCCGCGGCGACGAGGTGGTCGTCCTCGCCGACGACGTCGCCGTCGAGGGGACCGTCATCGCCGCGCGGTCCGGCGAGAAGAAGCCGGAGCAGCCGGCGGCCGACGGCGGGACGACCGACAAGGCGGCGCTTCCCCCGGTGGTCACGGCGGCGCCGACGACGACCGGCGGCGAGGGGCGCGTCACCGTCGCGGTCCCCCGGAAGGACGCCGAGACGCTGCTCGGCGTCCGCCGGGGGAAGGTCGTCGTGACCGCCCGCGGCACCCACCGCGAGTTCGAACTGGTATCGCTGCTCCGGCGGGCCGGCAAGCGGTTCCGGAAGCGGACGATCCGGCCGAACGGCCCGCTCGACGGGACGACCCTCGGCGAGGCGAACCTGCGGACGACCTACGGCGTCGCGGTGCTGGCGGTGAAGCGGCCCGACGGCTGGGTGGTCGCCCCGCGCGGGGGCACGGAACTCCACGCCGGCGACGAACTGTTCGCCGTCGGGACGAGCGACGCCCTCGAGGCCTTCGAGGAGGTGGCCGCGTGATCGCCGGCGGCCTCGCGGGGCTGCCGATCGGCGAGAACGTCTTCGTCGACCTCGCGCGGACGGTCGTCCTCACCGCCTTCGCGGGGGTCCTCGGGGCCGCCATCGGGCTGGTCCACCGCTGGTACGCCCGACAGCGGGTCCCGGACGGCCTGTCCGTCCTCGTCGGGCTCAGCGGGGTCGCGCTGTACCTGAACACCGCCGGCGCCCTCGGGGACGTGGTCGGCGGCCGCCAGGACCTGCTGGCGGTCGACGCCGCCGTCTTCAACGTGGTCACGTTCTTCGTTGCGGGCGTCGCCGCCGCCGCCGGCGGACGGGGCGGCGACCGGTTCGCCGCCGGCGTCTTCGCCGTCTCCGGCGCCCGGTCGGTCGAGCGCGACGTCAGCCGCATCGTCAGGAGCGTCGGTCGGGTCACGACGGTGGAGATCCCCGACGAGATCGCCGACATCGACGGCTACGACCCCGTCGACGCCGAGACGAAGGCGCAACTCGCCGGCGAGGTGCTGGTGTTCCCGCGTCGGCTGACCCACGCCGAGCTCCGAGAGCGGTTCGTCGAGCGGCTCCGGACCGACTACGGCGTCGGCCAGGTCGACGTCGACTTCGCCGACGACGGGACCGTCGAGTACCTCGCCGTCGGCAGCCGCGAGGCGGGCATCGGGCCGACGCTCCCGCCGGGCACCGCGGCCGTGGCCGTCACGGCCGACCCGCCGAACAACGCGAGCCCGGGCGACGCCGTCCAGGTGTGGACCGCCGGCGACCCCGACGGCGAGACGGCGCCGAAGCGGGTGACGAACGCGGAGCTCCGGGGGACGGTCGACGACGTCGCGACGCTCGCGATGGACGAACCGGAGGCCCGCCGCCTCGACGTGGAGTCCCGCTACCGGCTCGTCACGCTGCCGGTCGAGGCCCGGGTCGACCGGGAGTTCGCCGCCCAGTTGCGCGCCGCCGAGGAGACGCTGAGCGTCGTCACGATCGCCGCGGACAGCGTCCTCGCCAACGCGACCGTCGGCGCCCTCGACATCGCGGTTGTCGCCCTGCGGACCGACGCCGGGGACCTCGAGGCCATCCCGCCGCGGACGCGGACGCTCGTGGCCGGCGAGACGGTCTACGCCATCGGCCGCCCCGACCGGCTCCGGAGGCTGGAGGCGGCCGCCGGCGGCCCCGACGCCGCGACGCCGCCGGACGTCGGCGCTAGTCGGTAGAGCCAAACCGGAGCGTCACCGACGGCCCTGTATGCCCGACGAACCCGTCGACCCGAGCGAGATCGGCGAAGCCGACGCCCCGCCGGTCGAGGAGGCACCGTACAAGATCGTCTTCGAGGCGAACAAGTGCATCGCGGCCGGCAAGTGCGCCGAGGTCTCCGCCAACTGGGAGATGGACCTCGCGACCGGCATCGCGAAGCCGGACGTCTACTTCTTCGGCGAGGACGACCTCGAGCACAACGTCCGCGCCGCCGAGGTCTGCCCTGCGAAGAAGGACCGCGGCGTCATCCACGTCGTCGACCGCCGGACGAACGAGGAGATCGCGCCCGACCCCGAGGGCGACGGGACGCTGTCGGTCGACTGGTGAGGCGGCCGCGAAACCGAAGGACCGTCGCGGCCGGTCAGTCGTCGGCGGCCTCTGGGGGCGCGTCGGTACCCCGGAGGTCGCGGACCCCGGCCTCGCCGCGGTGCAGGTGGCAGGCCGCGAAGTGGACGTCGTCGCCGTACGCCGTCGGCACCTCGTAGGCCGGTTCCTCGCGGGCGCAGACGCTCTTCTTGGCGAACTCGGTCTTCAGTAGCTCCGTGGCCTCCGCCCACTGCCCGTCTGCGACCAGGTCGATGGCCTCCCCGACCACGTCGCCGGCGGCGCCGCCCGGTTCGGCGCCGTCGAAGAACCGCTGGCGGAGCGCGGCGGCGTCGGCCGACTCGAAGGAGCGCCGGTCGACCGCGCGCATGAACCGACGGGTCTGTTCCCACTCGCCCTCGCGGAAGTCGTACTCCTCGGGTGCGATGAGCTTCGGACATCGGGTGCGGAACCGGCAACCCGACGGCGGGTTCGACGGGCTGGGGACGTCGCCCTCCAGGGGCGCCCGCGTCTCCGTCGTCCGCGGGTCCGGCGCCGGGATGGACTCCAGCAGCGCTCGCGTGTAGGGGTGCTGGGGGTTCTCGAAGAGTTCCTCCTTGTCGGCGAGCTCGACGAGCTGGCCGAGGTACATCACCGCCACCCGGTCTGAGATGTGGCGGATGACGCTCAGGTCGTGGGCGATGAACAGGTAGGTGAGCCCGAACTCCTCCTGGAGCTCCTGCATCGTGTTCAGCACCTGCGCCTGGATGGAGACGTCGAGGGCCGACACCGGCTCGTCGCAGACGATGAAGTCGGGGTTGACCGACAGCGCCCGCGCGAGGTTGACACGCTGGCGCTGGCCGCCGGAGAAGGCGTGGGGATGGCGGTTGTAGTGCTGGGGGTCGAGACCGACCTTCTCCAGGAGGTCCTTCGCGCGCGCACGCCTGAGTGCCGCCTTCGAGGCGTCGACCGACACCCGCACCGAGACGGTCTCGCCGTCGAAGTCGACGTCGGTCCCCAGGTGCTCCGCGTCGGTCTCGGCGACGACCTCCGGCTCCGCGTCGCCCTCGTCGTCTGCGTCCGTCTCGGGTTCGACCTCGCGGATCGTGACGTGGACGGTCGCGACGCCGCCGGCGGTCGCGACCGCGACGTCGACGTCGTCGTCGACGTGGACCGTCGCCTCGTGGGGCGTCCGGTTGTCGACCTCGGCGCGCGTCGAGACGTCCGGGTCGGACTCGGGCAGGCCGTGGGCCTTCATCGGCTCCTCGACGATCGGGCCGATCTTCATCCGGGGGTCCAGCGAGGACTGCGGGTCCTGGAAGATCATCTGGATGTCCTCGCGCATCCGCCGCATCTCCTCGCCGCTCAGGTCGGTGAGGTTCCGGCCCTTGAAGTAGACGCGGCCGTCGGTCGGCTCCAGCAGCCGGATGATCGTCCGGGCGAGCGTCGACTTCCCGCAGCCGGACTCGCCGACCAGCCCCAGCGTCTCGCCCTGCTTGATCTCGAAGGAGACGTCCTCGACGGCCTGGACGGGGTTGGCGTTCCGCACCAGCGGCGGGAACTCGTCGGTGTCGATCCCCCAGCCGCCGAAGAAGCCGGCGTCGCCCGAGTAGTACTTCGACAGGCCCTCGACGCGGACCAGGGGGTCCTCGGTGTCACTCATGGCTCTCCTCCTCCTGGAGGCCGGCGGTGAAGCCGCTGCCGGCGTCGACGTCCAGCGGTTCGCTGCCCTCGTAGTCGACGTCGAAGGCGTCGTGCTTCACGCAGGCCGCCCGGTGGTCGTCCTCGCCGGCCGCCGCGTCGACGACGCTGCGGCAGTCCGGCCGGACCTCCCGGCAGACCTCCCGGGCGTCCGGGCAGCGAGGGTGGAACCGACAGCCCGGCGGCGGCTGGATCGCCTCCGGCATCACGCCCTCGATCGGCTCCAGTTCCTCGATGGTCTGGTCGGGCCGGGGCATCGAGTTCAGCAGCGCCTCGGTGTAGGGGTGCTTGGTGTCGTAGAACAGGTCGTCGACCTCCGCCTGCTCGACGATCTCGCCGAGGTACATGACGTTGACGCGGTCGCAGAGCTGGGCGACCACCGAGAGGTCGTGGGTGACCCAGATGAAGGAGGTGTCGTAGCGGCGCTGTAGCTCGTCGACCAGCGAGAGGATCTGGCTCTCGACGGTGACGTCCAGGGCCGTCGTCGGCTCGTCGGCGACGATGAGCGACGGCTCGCAGGCCAGCGCCATCGCGATGAGCACCCGCTGCCGCTGGCCGCCGGAGAACTGGTGGGGGTACTCGTGGTAGCGGGTCTCGGGATCCGGGATGCCGACCTCCCGGAGCATCGTGACGGCCTCCTCCCTGGCCTCGGCCCCCGAGAGGTCGCGGTTAAGTTCGATGAACTCCCGGAGCTGGCCGCCGACGGTGAACACCGGATTCAGCGACTCCATCGGGTCCTGGAAGATGATGGCTATTTCGCGGCCGCGGATCCGCGTGCGCATATCCTCGTCGGAGAGCATCGCGTCGGTCGGCTGCGGGTCGCCGTCGGGGCCCGCCTCGAACTCGATGAGGGTCTCGCCTCGGAACTCGACGCGGCCGTCGACGATCCGGCCGGGCGACTCGACGAGGCGCAGCAGGCTCATCGCCGCCACGCTCTTGCCGGCGCCGGACTCGCCGACGAGGCCGACGATCTCGCCCTCGTGGACGTCGAAGGAGATGCCGTCGACGGCGCGAACTGTACCGGCTTCCGTGAAGAACTGCGTCTTGAGGTTCTCGACGCGGAGTAGTGGGTCACTCATGTCAGTTGTCAATCCGTGGATCGAGGGCGTCCTGCAGGCCGTCGCCGAAGAGGTTGAACGCGACCACCGTGATCAGGATGGCGAGGCCGGGCCAGATGCTGAACGTCGGCGCCGACACCATCCGGCCGCCCTGAGCGGCCTTGTTGAGCATCTGCCCCCACGACGGGGTTGGCGGCTGGGCGCCGTAGCCGAGGAACGACAGCCCGGCGATGATGAGGATGGCGATCCCAATCTGCAGGGTCGCCTGCACCAGCACCGGCGCGAAGCTGTTCGGGATGACGTGCCGGAGGATGATGTGGCGGTCCTTGACGCCGGCGGCCTTCGCCGCCTCGATGTAGTCCTCCTCGCGGACGGAGACGACGCGCGAGCGGATGAGGCGGTTGAAGACGGGGATCGAGGTGATGCCGACGCCGATCATCGCGTACGTGAGGCTGCGTCCGAAGGCGGCCATGAACGCGATGACGAGGACGAGAAACGGGATGGCGTAGATGGTCTCGACGATGCGCTGGAGGGCGTCGTCGACCCAGCCGCCGTAGTAGCCGGAGACGGCGCCGATGATCGTCCCGCCGACGAGCCCGATGACGGTCGACAGGAAGCCGACGGTGATGGCGATGCGGGTCCCGTAGATGAGCCGCACCAGCACATCGCGGCCCCGGTCGTCGGTGCCGAGGGGGTGGGCCCAGGTCCCCTGCCCGAAGTTGTTCTCCATCCCCGGCGGCGGCAGCAGTCGCTGGGTGTTCGACAGGTCGCGCTCGGGGTGGTAGAGGTACTGCTCGGCGATCGCGTAGTTCAGGAGGACCGCGTCGATCGTCGCGTAGACGGCCACCGCCGAGATGAAGGCGATGACGTAGAGTGCGATCCGTGCGGAGGTGTCGCGTCTGATCTGCTTGATCGTATATCGGAGGCCGACGTCGGCCTCGACCTCCGCGGGGCCGCCGGTGCCGGTCTCGTCGGTCTGGGATTCGCCGATAGCCATTATCGTTCACCGTAGCTGACGCGCGGGTCGATGTACGCGTAGGAGATGTCCGTGATGATGACGCCCACCAGGAACGACAGCCCGAAGACGATGGTCGTCCCCATCACGAGCTGGTAGTCGTTGGCCTGTACCGCCTGGATGATGAGCCGCCCCATGCCGTTGATGTTGAAGACCGTCTCGATGAGGACGGCCCCGCCGAGGATCGAGCTCAGCTGCAGCCCGATGATGGTGATGACGGGTAGCTGGGCCACGCGGAAGGCGTGCTTGCGGAGGATCGTCCGCTCGGAGACGCCGTAGGCGCGGGCCAGCTTCACGTACTCGGCGTGCAGCGACTCGACCATCGAGGAGCGCTCGATGCGCGTGATGGCGGCCATCTGCAGCGTCCCGAGGGCGATCGTCGGCAGCACCAGGTGGTACGCCGAGAGCAACACCACCCCGAGCTGGTTGGTCGCGCCCCTGACGTCGGTCGGGTCGGCCCACGGCAGTATCATCCCCGAGGAGGGGAACAGGTTCAGCTGGTAGGACAGCAGGATGATGAGAACGAGGCCGATCCAGAAGGACGGCGTCGAGACGCCGACGAGCGCGAAGACCCGCGAGAGGTGGTCGGTCGGCTTGTTCCGGCGCTTCGCCGAGATCATCCCCAGCGGGACGGCCGTCGCGATGGCGAAGGCGAACGCCGAGACCATGAGTATCAGCGTCACCGGGAGCCGCTGGGCGATGACCTCGGTGACCGGGCGGTCGTAGTGGATGCTGTACCCGAGGTCACCCTGGGCGACGCCGCTGATGTAGTTCCAGTAGCGCACGTGGAGGGGCTGGTCGAGCCCGTACTTGGCCTGTATCTGCTCGACGAGTTCGGCGCTCGGCGTCGGCCCGAGCATGATCCGGACGGGATCGCCGGGGATGGCGTTCGACAGGAGGAACGTTATCGTCACGATGCCGACGATCACCGGGATCGTCTGGCCGACGCGCCAGAGTGTGTATCTCAGTAGTCCCACAGATGTCACCTGTAGTTGCGTGCTCGAGGACCGCAGATCGGATGGTGTCTCGCTCGACGCCGAGCGAACCGTACACTCGAAGGGGGTCGGCGGCGGTTACCGCTCGCCGATGGAGACCGTGGTGTACTCCTGGGCGATGGGGATGGTCGCCGAGTCGGGGTGCGACTGGAACCCCTCGACGTAGTTCCGCACGCCGTAGCTGTTCGCCAGTGCGTAGCCCGGCAGGTGGGGCCGCTCCTCGAGGGTCGTGTTGATGGCCTCGATGTACATCTCGCGGCGCTGCTCGCGGTCCGGCGTCTCGCGGGCCTGCCGGATGAGCCCGTTCTCGCCGTTGATCTCGTCGTTCTGCCAGAACGTCCCGTTGGTGACCCCCTCGACCTCCTGGTCGAAGAGGTAGTAGGTGAACGCCTCGGGGTCCGGGCTTCCGGACCAGCCGAGCGCGTAGATGTTGTAGTCGTCCTCGTTGCCGGAGATGTACTGGTCGCTGAACGCGCCCCAGTCGAGCCGCTGGACCGACGCGTCGTAGCCGGCCTCCTGCAGGCCGTTACTGACGGAGACACCCAGCTGCTCGCGGAGGTCGTCCGGCGGGACGATGATCCGCCACTCGTAGTCGGAGTCGACGCCCGCCTCCTCGAAGAGGCTCATCGCGGCGTCGATGTCCTTCTCGTGGGGGACGTTCGCCCACTCGTCGGTCGGGAACTCCCACTGCTCGGCGACGGCCGCCGGGATGGGGCTGTACTGCCGGACCCCGGCCGGCTCGATGTGGTTCGAGACGGCCTCGTCCATCGAGAAGCAGTAGTCGACCGCCTCGCGGACGCGCTGGTCGGTCGCCGGTCCCTCGTTGCAGTTGAACGCGAGGTAGTAGTAGCCGATGGACGGCGACGACATGATCTCGGCCTCGTCGCTGTTCTCGAGTTCGGAGTAGAGGTCCGGCGGGACGGTCTCGATGATGTCGTTCTCGCCGTTCTGGAGGGAGGTCAGCCGGGTCGTGCCGTCCGGGATGCCCGTCCAGACGACCTCGTCGACCTCGGGGGACTCCTCGCCCCAGTAGTCGTCCCACGCCTCGATGGTCGCGGACTCCTCCTGGGTGTACTCGACGAACTGGAAGGGACCGGAGCCGACCGGTTCCTCCTCGTTGAACGCGGTCTTGTCCTCCTCGCGGACGGACTTCGGGACGATGTTGAACAGTAGCGTCGTATCGAAGGCCGCGTACGGGAATCCCAGGTCGAACTGGACGGTCTTCTCGTCGATGGCCTCCGCGGAGTCGATCATGTCGACCTCCGCGGCGTTCTCGGTCTCCTCCTGGACCGGCGCGGTCAGGGAGTAGGCGGCGTCCTCGGCGGTGACGGGGTCGCCGTTCTGGAACTCGGCGTCCTCCTTGATCTCGACGATGTAACGGGTACCGTCGCGTTCTACTTCGGGCTCGCCGGCCGCCAGCTCCGGGACGATCTCGGTGCCCTCGGAGTAGGTGAACAGTCCCTGGAAGATCCGCTCGGAGATCTGTGCGGACGGGACGTCGTTGAGCACGATCGGGTCGAACTCGAGTGGGCCCTTCTCCTGTGCGAAGTAGAGGGTCGTGGTGCCCTCGTCACCGCCCAGGCCGAGGTCGGTACAGCCGGCCATGGAACCGAGACCGGCCGCGCCGGCCCCCTTCATCAGCGTCCGACGGGAGACGTCGTATCGGTTGTTGGCGTCGTCGGTCATAATTTTCCAACTCTAAACCCTACCTTTGGCGACTATCCCTTGAACTTAACGCCTTGCCTCGGCTCAATACTCTCCTCGAAACCGGTCAACGTGTACATATGTGCACGTAAAGGGACACTGCTGGTCGTTGACACGGACCGGTCGGGCGCGCGCCGGCCCTCAGTCGACCAGACGGACCGTCGTCCGGTCGTAGAGGCCCTTCTCCTCGGCGCCCTCAACCGTGAGGCCGGCGCCGATGGCGTACTCGCCGGCCTCCGCGGGCCGCCACTCGTCGGCGGCGACCCGGAACATCCCCTGCCACCGACGCGAGAACCGCTTGCGCTCGCCGCGGTCGAAGCGCCACTCCGAGTCGTCACCGTTCCAGGTGTCCTCGAGGTGGGAGGCTTCCGGGTAGCCGTCGACGTCCCACTGCCAGAGCAGCGGCGACGCCGTCCGCACCGTGAGGGGGACCGGGAGGGCGTTCCGGAGCGTGACCGTGAAGTGGACCGGGTCGCCGACGGGGACCTCGGTCCGCGGCGTCGAGATGGAGACGGAGAGGGCGCGGTGGCGCACCCAGGCGGGGATCAGCCGGCGGCTCCAGGCCGTCGAGTCGATCCAGCGCATCGCCTGCGGCCGGGTGGAGCGGTCCCGCTCCCGCCCCGGCGAGAACGGGTCGTCGTCGTCCCGGCTGACGGCGTCCGACTCGTAGATGCGGCGCATCGGTCTCCCTACAGAACCGGAGGACGAAAACGTTGCGGGTGGTGGGATCGCCTGCGGGCGGCCCGGACCGGTCAGTCGTCGCCGGTCCCCGTCGTGGGGTCGGTCGCCCGGTCCGGCACCTCGCCGGGGTCCGGGTACCCCTCCTCGAAGCGGAGGCAGGCGACCCGGTGGGTGTCGGTGACGTCCACCAGCGCGGGGTCCTCGTGCTCGCAGGGCGAGCGGACGGCCGCGCGCAGCGCCTCGTGGGCGGCGTCGACGTCGCCGTCCTCGAGGCGTGCCACGGCGTCGGCGAAGGCCTCCCGGAGCGACGGATCGGAGAGCCGCTCCGGCAGGTCGAACTCCTCGCGGACGCGCGCCTCGAGGGCGGTCTCCGGGGCCTCGGCGGGGTCGGTTCCGTCGGCGTCCGCGGCGCGAGCGGTCACCGTCTCGAGGCCGTCGGCGTCGGCCAGCCGTATCTTGAGGTCCATCAGCGCGCGCCACTCGCCCTGGGGGACGTCGACGTCCTCGGGCTGGATGACCTGCGGGCAGCGCGTGTGGAACCGGCAGCCCGACGGCGGGTCGATGGGCGAGGGGACGTTCCCCGACAGCAGGATCTGGTCGCCCTCCCAGAGGGGGTCGGGCTCCGGGATGGCCGACAGCAGCGCTTCCGTGTAGGGGTGGTACGGCGGCTCGAAGACCTCCGGCGTCTCGCCGATCTCGGCGATCTCGCCGAGGTACATCACGGCGATGCGGTCGGAGATGTGCTCGACGACCGAGAGGTCGTGGGCGATGAAGACGTACGAGAGCCCGAACTCCGCCTGGAGGTCCTCCAGCAGGTTGAGGATCTGCGCCTGCACGGAGACGTCGAGGGCCGACACCGGCTCGTCGCAGATGATGACCTCGGGGTCGACGGCCAGCGCCCGCGCGATGCCGATGCGCTGGCGCTGCCCGCCGGAGAACTCGTGGGGGTAGCGGTGGGCGTGGCTCGCGTTCAGCCCCACGGTCTCCAGGAGGTCGTGGATACGGTTCGTACGGTCCTGGCCCGACGCCAGGTCGTGGATGTCCAGCGGCTCGCCGATGATGTCGCCGACGGTCATCCGGGGGTTCAGACTCGAGAAGGGGTCCTGGAAGATGTACTGCAGGTCCTTCCGGACCTCCCTGAGCCGCCCCTTCGACATCTCCGTGAGGTCCTCGTCGCGGTAGTAGACCGAGCCCGACGTGGGCTCGATCAACTGGAGCATCGCCCGTCCCAGCGACGTCTTCCCGCAGCCGGACTCGCCGACCACGCCGAGGGTCTCGCCCTCGCGGAGCTCGAGGTCGACGTCGTCGACGGCCCGGACGATCTCCTCGTGGCCGAGGAGCCGGTCGACGAAGCCGCCGGTGGCGTCGTAGTGCTTCGTCAGCCCCTCGACCCGGACGATCGGCTCCTCGGTTCGGTCACTCACTGCGGGCACCCCCGTTGCCGTCGTCGGTCCCGTCGGGACGGCCATCGACGTCCGTGCCGGTCCGCTCGTGGACCTCGCTGTCCTCCTCGCGGACGACTACCTCGTAGTCGAGGCCCTCCTCGAGGTCGCCGGTGTACTCCAGGCACCTCGCTGCCCGCTCGGTCCCGGCGTCGGACCGGGCGGCGGTGTCGGGGTCGACCAGCGGCGGGTGCTTCCGCCGGCAGACCTCCTCGGCGTACGGACACCGGGGGTGGAAGCTGCAGCCGGTCGGCACGTCGATGAGGTCGGGCATCGTCCCCGGGATGGTCTGGAGCCGCTCGCGGTCGTCGCCGACGCGGGGGATCGAGCTCATCAGCCCGACCGTGTAGGGGTGCTTCGGGTCGTAGTAGAGGTCCTCGACGGGCGCCTTCTCTACGGTCTCGCCGGCGTACATCACCATCACCTGGTCGCAGAGCTCGGCGATGACGCCGAGGTCGTGGGTGATGAGCTGGACGGCCGTGTCGAACTCGTCGGCGAGCTCCTCGATCTGCTTGAGGATCTTCGCCTCGATGGTCACGTCCAGGGCCGTCGTCGGCTCGTCGGCGATGAGGAGGTCCGGGTCGCAGGACAGCGCCATCGCGATGACTGCGCGCTGCTGCATCCCGCCGGAGAACTCGTGGGGGTAGTCGGAGTACCGGTACTCCGGCTCGGGGATGCCGACCTCGTCGAGGAGCCGGATCGCCCGCTCGCGGGCCGCCTCGTCGTCGTAGTCGAGGTGGTGGCGGACGGTCTCGGCGATCTGCTCGCCGACCGTGTAGACGGGGTTCAGCGCCGTCTGGGCGTCCTGGAAGATCATCGCGACGTGGTTGCCGCGGAGCTGCCGGACGGCCCGCTCGGGGGCCCGGAGCACCTCGACGTAGCGGTCGGCGCCGTCGTGGACGATGAAGTCGTCGTCGCCGACCAGCCCGAGGTCGGCCGCGTAGCCCTTGCCGACGACGTCGGCCATGTCGAAGGCGTCGGACTCGGCGAGATCGACGAGGCGGTCCCCGTCGTGGCTCGAATCGCCGGTCAGCGCCGACGCGGCGACGCCCCGCTCGTCGAGCCGTCGAGCGACCTCCGAGAGGCCGTGGTCGGCGCGGAGCGCCTCCAGGTCGACGACGTGGTCGGGGAACTCCGCCTCGAAGGACTCGACGGCGTCGCTCCCGCCGAAGCGGATGGAACCGCCCGTGATGCGGCCCGGTTCCTCGATGAGCCGCATCAGCGACAGCGCCGTGACGCTCTTGCCGGCGCCGCTCTCGCCGACCACGCCGAACTTCTCGCCGGACTCGATGCGGTACGAGAGGTCGTCGACCGCCCGCACGATGCCGTCCTCCGTGTAGAACTCGACGCCGAGGTCGTTCACCTCGAGCAGCGGCACTACTCGTCACCCCCGCGCGCGACGCCCGTCTCCTGGGCGTCGAGCGCGTCGTTGACGCCGTCGCCGATCATGTTCATCGACATCACGAAGACGAAGATGGCGAGCCCCGGGAAGACGGTCGCCCACCAGGGGATCTGGCCGCCGGGGCCCTGGATGAGCGTCTCGCGGGTCGCGTCGAGCATCGTCCCCCACTCGGCGGAGGTCGGGCCGAGCCCGAGCCCGAGGAAGCCGAGCGCGGCGACGCCGATGACGACGGTGCCGATGTTGAGCGACGCGACGACCAGCAGCGGCGGCATCGCGTTCGGCAGGACGTGCCGGGTGATGACGACGCGGTCGCTGGCGCCGAGCGCCTTCGCCGCCAGGACGTACTCGTTCTCCTTGATCGTCAATACCTCCCCCCGGACCAGCCGGCCGTAGGAGGCCCACCCGAAGATGCTGAACGCCAGGACCAGTTGCCAGTAGCCCCCGCCGAGGACGGCGACGATGACCAGCGCCAGGATGAGCCCCGGGAACGCGAAGATGGTGTCGACGATGCGCATCATCACCTCGTCGACCCAGCCGCCGTAGTAGCCGGAGACGCCGCCGTAGACGAGGCCGAAGCTGGCGGTCAGTGCGACGACGATGAACCCGATCGAGATGCTGTAGCGGCCGCCGTACAGCACCCGAGAGAAGATGTCCCGGGAGCTGCCGTCGGTCCCGAAGTAGTGCTGCGTGGAGGGCGGTTCGTAGCTCGCGGCGCCGGTCCCGAACAGGTCGTGGCGGATATTTGGGTCGTACGGGGCGATCGAGAAGGGCTGAACGGTCACCTCGAATATCTCGATCGGCCGGGCGAACACCGTCAGCAGGACGAGTCCGAGGACGACGTAGACGCCGAGCATCGCCGACCGGTTCCGCCGGAAGCGCCGGTAGCCGCGACGCCACCGGCTCTCCGTCTCCCGTTCGTCCGCGTCGGCGGCCGTCGAGGACGCCTCTCGTCGCCGGACGCGTTCGGAGTCGAAACCAGATATCCGAATTCTGCCTCGTTGCTTGGACATGAGTTGTATCTAGTCGTACCGAATCCGCGGGTCGAGCACCGCATAGAGGATATCCGCGACGAGATTCGCGAGGATGATGACCAGCCCCGTGAACAGGGTGATGGCCATGATGAGGTTGATCTCCCGGCGGTTGATCGCGAAGATGAACTCGCGGCCGAGCCCCGGCCAGTTGAAGACGACCTCGACGACCACCGACCCGGCGACGAGCCCGGCCGTGATGGTCGCCGCGAGCGTGACGACCGAGATCAGCGAGTTCCGGAGGACGTGCTTGAGCACGACCTGTCGCTCCGGGAGCCCCTTCGCGCGGGCCGCCGTGACGTACTCCTTGTTCAGCTCCTCGGCCATCGAGGTGCGCATCACGCGCATGATGCTCGCCGCGGCCGCCGTCCCGATGGTGACGCCGGGCAGCAGGAGGTACCAGAGCATCTCGGTGCTGTACAGCGGCTCCCGGGAGGGCGGCAGCACCGGCCAGAGGCCGAGCCACAGCGCGAACACGAGGATGAGCATCAGCCCGAGCCAGAAGTTCGGGATGGAGATGCCCGACAGCGCGAGGAACCGGCTGACCGTGTCGCCGAACTGGTCCTTGTTCGCGGCCGCGTAGATGCCGGTCGGGACGGCGATGCCGATGGCGAACAGCCACCCGAAGAGCGCGAGCGCGAGCGTCTCCGGCAGCCGCCGGAGGACGACCGCGCTGACGGCCTCGCCGCTGCGGTACACCTGGCCGAAGTCGCCGGTCAGGACGTTCATCATCCAGGTGCCGTACTGCTCCCAAACCGGCCTGTCGAGGCCGTACCGCTCGCGCAACGCCGCCTCCTCGGCGGCGCCGACGTGGGGGTTCATCGCCACCATCTGCGAGATCGGGTCGCCCGGCGTGAGGTGGACCAGCGCGAACGTGATGAGCGAGACACCGAAGAGTATCGGGATGACCGAGAGTAGTCGCTTGAGTATGAATCGTTGGAGGCTCATCCTGAGAGATGGGGGGACCGTACCCCTTCTAGACGTCTGAGGCGTAGCCGCGGTCGTCGATAACTTCTTCGATGAGTTCGACCGCCCGCTCGGTGTCGTGCTCGTTGTACGGGCGGATCTCCTCCTCGAGGGCCTCGGGGTCGGTGGTCCCCGACTCGTAGGCGATCTCCGGGAGCGGCGTCCAGGCCTCGCGGCCGTAGCCGTCGTGGATGTTCTGGACCACGTACTCGCGGTTGATCAGGTGGTTGAACGCCTGGCGCATGCGCTTGTCGTCGA
Organism: Natronomonas salina; assembly: GCF_013391105.1. Taxonomy (NCBI): domain Archaea; kingdom Methanobacteriati; phylum Methanobacteriota; class Halobacteria; order Halobacteriales; family Natronomonadaceae; genus Natronomonas; species Natronomonas salina. The sequence goes on along the minus strand of NZ_CP058335.1, from coordinate 3,092,819 downwards.
ACGGTTCGACCTGCAGCGGCGCCTGGAGGTAGGTGTAGCCGCCCGCCTCGATCGTGTACAGCAGGTAGTCGTCGGACTCCTCGTAGTCGCTGAACGTGTCCTTCGAGAGGTCGTAGGTCATGTCGACCTCGTCGTTCTGCAGCGACGCCGACCGGGTCGCGTTGTCCGGGACGATCTCGTAGGAGATCGCGTCGATGACCGGGCCGTCCGGGAACTCCTCGGGTCCGTCGAACCACTCGAGGGTGTCGACGCCCTGCTGGTCGAGCCAGTAGTTGTCGAACTTCTCGTACTCGACGTACTGCTCGTCCTGGAAGTCCGTGAGGGTGTAGGGGCCGGTCCCGTACGGCGTGATGTCGCTGCGCGGGTCGATGATGGTGCCGCTGGCGCCGGGCTGGGGGTCGGCGGCGTCCATGTTCTCCATGGACAGGACGAGGATTCCGGGCAGTTCGCGTTCGCCTTCCGCGTCGGCGATCTGGCCGTAGATGTCGACGGTGTACTCGTCGACGGCCTCGGTGTGCAGCACCGAGTCGAAGGTCTGCGCGGAGATGTCGGAGTTGTGGTGGTACTCCATCGACCGGACGACGTGCTCGGCGCTGAGTTCCTCGCCGTTGTGGAACTCCACGCCCTCGTGGAGTTCGTACCGGATCCGCATGCCGAAGACGTCGTCCGCCGCGGCGTCGGCGGCGCCGTCGGGGAGCAGCACGCGGACCTCGTCGTCGGAGGCCGGGTCGTCGTCGGGGTGGGTGACCAGGATCTGCTCGTCGGTCTGGATGGCCCCCTCGTCGTTCGTGGCCACCGACTCCATGTAGTCGGCGTAGTCCGCCGGCTGGACGTCCTGGACGTCGGTGACCTCGTAGCTCCGGGCGAGCCACGGCATCACGTTGCCCTCGATGTCCGTCGTGGTCAGGCTCTCGAAGACGTTGTACTGGACGAGCGAGGAGGTCGTACTGCTGCTGTAGGCGGGGTCGAACGAGCCGGGGTTCTCGGCGATGGCCGCGCGGAGGGTCCCGCCCTCCTGGAGGTCCGAGAGGTCCGTGTTCCGGGGGTCGGAGCCCTCGTCCATCCACATGACCTGCTCGTCCTGCGGGGCGTGCAGCGCGTAGCTGATGATGAACTCGTTGAACGGGAAGACGTCGTAGCCGTGGACGTTGTTGTTCGTCATCGCGGCGTTGACGTCGAAGAAGACCATCGAGCTGTAGGCCTCCTCGGCGAGGTACTGCCAGACCTCGTCGTACCGTTCCCGGCGGAGTTCGGGGTCCTCGGTGACGTCGACGCCGTACCGGGCGTTGTCCATCATCTGGTCGAGTTCCTCGTCGTTGACGCCCGAGAGGTTACAGCACTGCCCGACGTTGTCGGAGTGGTTCAGGGCGTTACAGAAGCTCTCCGGGTTGAAGGTCCCCGAGAGGCCGATGCAGCCGATGTGGCCGCGGGTGCCGTAGTCGGGGTTCAGGACGCGCTGGACGAAGTCGTTGAACTCGTAGGTCTCGACGGACGCGTCGAAGTAGCCCGACTGGTTCATCGTCTCGGCGATGACCTCGACCATCTCCACTCGCTCGGGGTTGTCGCTGTTGGTCTCCAGCTGGACCTCGAGGGGGAAGGACACCTCTCCGTCGTCACCGTTTCCGTCCTCGAGGAACGAACACCCCGAGATGGAGACAGCAGGGAGGACGCTCGCAGCCCCCATCCCCTGGAGGAGCTTTCGGCGGGTCGGCTTACCGCTTTCTTGTGAATCCGACATAGGACTGTCGATACGCTGTAACCGCATCACCATAACATTTTGGGAGTCATCGACCCGACACGTTCGTTCTTCCAGTCCCGGTTTACCGACAGATACCGGTCTTCTACCCCTAGTTCTGGTCGTTCATCGAACCGACCGGCGCCGATCCGGGACGTGCCAACCGAAACCCATTTGCGGCGAACTGACGCAGTGGTACCGTACGCGAGGGTGGCCGAGTCTGGACAATGGCGGCGGACTTAAGATCCGCTCCCGTAGGGGTCCGTGGGTTCGAATCCCTCCCCTCGCACTATCCGGTCGAACAGGACCAGTGAGCCGTCCGTAACATCGAAGACGGAGAGTCCGAGGTATGCCGAGGTGGAAATCAGACCTGCCGGTCGTGTCCGGCGAGGGAGGACCGAAATAGCACCAGCACCGGGCGTCGCTTGTGGGCCAATCCCCCGGTCGACCACTCGATTTCACGTTCTCGTGAGCGCTCGACACTCGGATAATTCCATCTTAACGAACTGATAACTCGCCCGCTGGACCGGACATCGAGGGTCGAGCGACCGCAGCGTCGATAGGCTCTGTAGTCGCTCTGTCGACGGGCGAGACCGCAACAGGGCGTTACGGTCCGTATTACAATAGCTGTCGTCGGAGAGGTCCGGGACGAACCTGTGACCGCGACCTGGACGACGCGCTGCCGCGGGAGCGCCCTCTTCGATATCGCTTCGAATCGCGCTTCCATGTCACCTTCGACGCCACGCCGCCCGCGGGCGCGACGAACGCCGTCGGTCACGCGAACCTACACATGAACCTCTCGAAACTCTTCCCGCTGGTCGTAGCGGTACTCTGTATCACTGCCATCGGCGTCTCCGCGACCACGCTGGACTCCTCGCTGTCGACGGACCCGGACGAGGAGATAGACACCTACGAGATACTGCCGATCGGACAGGACGACGCCGCGGCGATCGAACAGCAGATGGAGGGCTCCGGGGACGCCGCCGACGGGAGCGACGGCGAGGACGCCTCGAGCCAGTCCCAGGAGCAGTCGTCCGCGGGGCGGGAGGGGGCGACGGGGATGTCCGCGTCCGCGCCCAGCCTCCTCGACCGGCTGCTCGACTTCCTGCTGGGCATCCTCCGGTTCCTGCTGGCGGTGGGCGTCCTCCTCGCGCTCGGCGCGCTGGGGTACCGGTACCGCGACCGGATCGCCGACGCCTTCTGGGGCCTGCTCCAGCCGACCGACGACCCCGCCGACCTCCAGTACGAGCGGAGCGCCTGGCCCGACGGGAGCCCCTCGAACGCGGTCGAGCGGGCGTGGCTAACCCTGATGGAGGCGATCGACCCGGAGCGGCCCGAGGTCATGACGCCCTCGGAGTGCGCCGCCGAGGCGCGACAGATGGGCCTCGAGGCGGCGCCCGTCGAGACCATCACGACGGCCTTCGAGCGCGTCGAGTACGGCGGCGTTCCGCCGTCCGAGGAGGCTGACCGCGTCGAGGACGCCCTTCGGCAACTCGACGGCGGCCGCGGCACCGTGCGGACCGACGGCCGCGGCGCCGACGGGGGTGCTGACTGATGGCCGGGTCGGGCGGCGTCCGGGCGGCCCTGCTGCGGCTCGTCCGCGGCGTCCTGCTGCTCACCGGCCTCGCGGTGTTCGCCGTCGGGACGCTGGCCGTGTTCGTCCCGAGCGTGGCCGGCGCCCTGCCGGTGGAGGCGGTGATCGCGGCCCTCGGGAGCGACTACTTCGTCCTCGCGGCCGTCGGGCTCGCGGCGGTGGCCGTCGCCGTGCTCGTCCTGCTGGTGATCGCCGTCAGCGGCGTCGACGAGGCGCAGTTGCCCGCCGTCGAGTCCGTCGAGTCGGCGCCGCACCCCGGCCAGGCGGTCGACCGGTCGGTCGACGGGTCCGGCGGGTCGACCCCGGACTCGCGGCTGGACCGGCTGACCGAGGCCGCCGTCCGGACGGTGATGCGGACGGAGCACTGCTCGCGGTCGACGGCCGAGGGACGCGTCGCCGAGGGCACCTGGACCGACGACGAGGTCGCGTCGGACTTCCTCGACGCCACCGACGACGGGCTGTTCCGCACCGCGGTCTCCGACCGGGAGCGAGTCCGCCGGACCGCCGAGGCGATCGAACGGCTGGACGCAGCGGACGAGGCGAACCAGGGCGGCGCGAGCCGGAGCGGTGACGGCGAGCGCCTCGACGAGACGGAGGACCGCGCCCGCGAACGGCGCGGTGCCGGCGGCGACGCGGACGCCCGACGGCGGCAGACGAGTCCGGAGCGTCAGCGGCAGGGCGAACCACGTCGGAGCTATACCGGAACGGGGGGTCGGTGATATGCCGGCCACGACCGCCACGGACGGCCGTTCCGGCGGCACCGACACCTCGACGGACGCGGACGACGAGGGCAGGACGGTCAGACGGACGCGACGCTGGCAGGGTGTCGTGGCGGTCGTCCTCCTGGCGGTCGCCGTCGGCGTCCTCGCGAAGCGGCCCTCGGTGCTGCTGGTGGGCGCCGTCGGCGTCGCCTTCGCTGCGTATCCCCGACTGACCGGCCCGCCGGACGCGGACCTCTCCATCTCGCGGCAGATCACGCCGGAGCACCCCGACGCGGGCGACGTCGTCGAGGTGACGACGACCGTCCGCAACGAGGGGGACGATCCGATCTTCGACCTCCGGCTGGTCGACGGCGTCCCGCCGATGGCGACCGTCGAGGACGGGTCGCCGCGGCTGGCGACGGCGCTGCGGGCCGGCGAGGCGGCCACCGTCGAGTACAGCATCGAGGTCGACCGGACGACCCACCGCTTCCGCCCGATGACCGTGGTCGCCCGCGACCCGAGCGGCGCGTCGGAGATGGAGACGACCATCTCCGAGGAGACCACCATCGAGGGCGTCGGCCACGTCCCGGACGTGCCGCTCCGGGCGCAGAGCCGACGGCGTTCCGGCCGGCTGATCACCGACCAGGGGGGCAGCGGTATCGAGTTCCACCGGACCCGCGACTACGAGCCGGGCGACCCGGTCAACCGGATCGACTGGCGGCAGTACGCTCGCACGGGTGAACTCTCCTCCATCGACTTCCGGGAGGAGCGTCTCGCCGAGGTCGTCGTCTGCGTCGACGCCAGGGCCGAGGCCTACCGTGCGGCCTCGCCGGACGACCCCCACGCGGTCGCCTACGCCATCGGCTCGGCTGGCCGCATCGGCGAGGCCCTGTTCGCGGCGAACCACCAGGTCGGCCTCGCCGCCTTCGGCCGGGACCTCTGCTGGCTCCCGCCGGGCGCGGGCAACGACCACGAGGACCGGTACTACCGGTACCTCGCCGCCGACTCCGCGTTCGACGTCGTCCCGCCGGCGGTGGTCGACCGACCGGCCGCCGAGGACCGCTCCGGGGACGACGGCTCGTCGCTGCTCGATGCCCTCCCCGGATTCGGCGGCGACGACGTCGACGTCGGGTCGTCCCTGGAGAGCCAGCTGGCGACGATCCGGCCTGAACTCGGCGCGACCACGCAGGTCGTCCTCCTGACGCCGCTGAGCGACGACGAGTCCTCGCGGATCGCCCAGTTGCTGGAGAGCTCGGGGGCCGCCGTCACGGTCATCACGCCGGACATCACGAACGACGAGAGCGTCGGCGGGCGGCTCGCGACGGTCGAGCGGGAGAACCGCATCCACGCGCTCCGGAACTCGGGCGTCCCCGTGGTCGACTGGAACCCCGACGAGCGGCTCGGGACGGCCGTCGCGGCGGCGGGGGTGAACCGCGCGTGACGGCGACGGACTCCGCCTTCGTCACCCGACCGGCGGTGCGGTCGAGCGCGCTCGGCGTCGCGCTCGGCGTCCTGGCGGTCACGCTCGTCGCCGACGTCAGCACCCAGCGGCGGGTCCTCGCGGTCGGCGTCGTCGGCGCGGTCGCCTTCGCCGCCGGCGTCGAGTCGTCGCGACGGGGCGAGTCGGCGGTCGGCGAACTCGCCGTCGCGGGCGGGACCGTCCTCCTGCTCGTCTCACTCGTCCTCGCGTTCACCCGGCCGATGCTGACCGTCCACCGGTTCGAGCTGGTCCCGGGGCTGCTGGGCATCTGGGCGATGGCGGCGGGCGTCGCGCCCGTTCGCCGCGGCTGGGAGCGGCGGCTGATCGCGACCGGGACGGGGCTCATCTTCGTCGCCGTCGTGACCAGCGGCGTCGTCCAGACGGTCGAACTGTGGCCGCTGCTCGTCGCCGGTGCCGCGACCATCGTCGCCTGGGACCTCACCGAGAACGCGGTGTCGCTCGGCAACCAGGTCGGCGAGGACGCCCGGACGCTCCGGGCAGAGCTCGGCCACGGCGCGGCGACTGGGCTCGTCGCCGGCGGCGCAATCCTGCTGGTCTACGCCGTCCAGAGCCTCGAGGTCGACGGCCTCCCGTTCGCCGCACTGGCGGCCCTGCTCGTCGCCGGTGTCGTGCTGGCGGTCGCCCACTACAGCTGACCGCGTCTCCCTTCTCGGTGCTCGGAGACCGTCCGTCGAACTGGACGAGTGACCGGTACCTGTCGGTCCGGGGGTGGAGAGCGTCGAAAACAGTGACGTCGCGTCGAGTGCCCAGACGGTCGGTTCGTCCGTTCGCTGCGGCCGTTCTTCGCCGCTACCGGTCCTCCTCGCTACCGACCGTTCGACCGCGCGTTGAGTTGCGGGACCTCGACGCGCGACAGGATGGTCCGGACGACGTCGGCGGCGTCGACCTGCTCGACGCGGGCGTCCGGCGTCAGCACGAGCCGGTGGGAGAGCGCCTGCTGGGCGACGACCTTGACGTCGTCCGGCGTCGCGTACGAGCGGCCCTCGAGGATGGCGTTCGCCCGGACCGCCTCGAAGAACCGCTGGACGCCGCGCGGGGAAACGCCGGCGCTGACGCGCTCGTCGGCGCGGGTCTCGCGGGCGACGGTGACGAGGTACTCCCGGACGGCGGGCTCGACGCGGACCGTCTCGGGGGCCTGTCGGAGCCGGTCGATGATCTCCGGGTCCGAGACGCGCCGGACCGTCGGCGACTGGGTGTCCCGGTCGGCCCGCCGGTCGATCAGCTCGAGTTCGCCCTCGTAGTCCGGGTAGCCGAGACTCGTCTTGAGCATGAACCGGTCCTTCTGGGCGACCGGGAGTTCGAAGGTGCCGTCCATCTCGACGGGGTTCTGCGTCGCCAGCACGATGAACGGGTCCGGGAGCGCGTGGGTCTCGCCGTCGACGGTGACCTGGCCCTCCTCCATGGCCTCGAGCAGGGCGGCCTGGGTCTTCGGCGGCGACCGGTTGATCTCGTCGGCCAGCACCACGTTCGCGAAGATGGGGCCGTGCTGGAACTCGAACTCTCGGGTCTTCTCGTTGAGCACGTTCGAGCCGGTGACGTCCGACGGCAGCAGGTCGGGCGTGAACTGGATGCGCGAGAAGGTGAGGCCGAGCGCGTCGGCCATCGAGCGCGCGGTGAGCGTCTTCCCCGTCCCGGGGACGTCCTCCAGGAGGACGTGGCCGTCGGCCATCAGGCCGACCATGATGGAGCGCAACACGGAGCGGTCGACGATGACCGCCCGCTCGACCTCGTTCAGTATCGTCTCCGACCGGTCGCGTACTGCATCCGGTTCCATAGCGGGACCGGACGCCTCACCGGCTTTGTTATCCCCCGCTTTCCCCGGGACGGCGCCGTGTTCCAGCCCGCTCTCCGCGGTCGCGACGGCGACTTCACGACGCCCTTTTGAACGCCTACGCCGTACCTCCGGTCCATGACCGAGGAGCTACCCGACCGGGCAGTCCGCGCGTTCGAGACCCACGACGCCTACGAGCGGTCCGACCCGGCGTGGTTCGCGGTGACGACGACGCGCTTCGACGGCCGGGTGACCGCCGAGGAGACCGACGACTGGGCGCTCACGTACACCCTGGAGGTCCGGGCGCCCATGCTGTCGTCGGCGACCGAGGACGACGTCGGCGACGCCGTCGAGGAGGGCTGGTTCGAGACGTACGAACTCCGCCTGGAGGACGCCCCGATGGCCGTCCGCGAGGACGTCGACCTCGCCGACCAGCGGGTGTTCGAGGAGGCCGGCGACGCCGTCGCCGTCTTCGAGTTCGAGTGGGGGAACGCCGACCGGGCGCCCGACATCGCGAAGGCGATGGCCGAGTTCGTCGAGGGCACCTACGTCGAGGGCGTCGTCCCGGGCTACGAGTACACCCAGCCGGTCTCGGACCTCCTCTCGCGGGCCCGGCAGTCCAGCGGCGACGAGAGCGGCCGCGGACCCATGCCGCTCTGAGGATAGCTGCGTTCTAAACCCGGCAGCCCTCGCTCCCCCGTCCCCTCAGAGCAGGTCGTGGTACTTCAGGTAGCCGTCGGTGACGAGGCGAGCGTAGAACGTCTCGACGACCTCGTCGTAGGGCGGCGAGAGGTCGAGCAGCTCGTCGGCGACCCGGCTGCGGGTCGCCTCGACCGATCCGGTCTCCTCGTAGAGGGCGACGATCCGCTCGTCGAAGCGGTGGAGCTCCCGCGACGCCATCCCGAAAGCCGACGCCGGGTCGGGGTAGGCGCCGAAGTGCGGGAAGACGACGTGTTCGGGGTCGAGTTTCCGGAGCTGCTCGATGGAGTCGCTGAGCGTCCCGACGTCGAAGTTCGGAAGCGTCGCCGGCGGGGCCCACCGGTCGGCCCGCGGGAGGTAGCCGCCGATACTCTCGGCGGCGAACAGCAGGTCGCGCTCGGGGTTCCACACGGCGAAGTGGTCCGGGGAGTGTCCCGGCGCGTGGATCAGTTCGAGGGTGTTCGCGCCGATGTCGACGGTCTCGCCTGATTCCGGAACCGGGACGATGTTCTCGTCCGGGACCGGCGTCGGCTCGCCCATCGCCGCGAAGTGCTCGCCCATCGCGGCCCGGGTGCTCTCGACGAGGGCGGCCGGGTCGACCAGGTGCTGGGCCGTCGCCTCGTGGACGTAGACGTCGAGGTCGGGGACCGCCTCGACGAGGTCGCCCGCGGCGCCGGCGTGGTCGAGGTGGACGTGCGAGAGCACGACGTTCTCGAGGGCCGCCGGGTCGACGCCGAGGGACTCGACGGCTTCCAGGACCGTCTCGGCGCTGGTGGCCGCGCCGGGGTCGACGAGCGTCGGCTCGTCGTCGTCGAAGAGGTAGCCGGAGAGGAAGCCCTCGTCGAACAGTTCGACGTCGATACCGTGGACGCCGTCGGTGACCTCGAAGGTGGACATACTCGCTGTTCAGGCGAGCGGGGCAAAGCGGTTCCGGAGGCTCGAAGCCCCGGGCCGACGGGGGCGACCGATACCGGGTCCTGGAAGCGCGTCGGCGGTGCCTTCCTCGGGTGCCTTCCGGCGGTTTCACTTCCGGTCCTCCACGGGCAGCCTTTTATCGGATGGCGAACACAGGTTGGGACATGTCCGACCTGGGTGATTTCTCGAACTACGACCCCGACGACGACTCGTCGTCGGAGACGGGGGACCTCGACGGCGACGGGGGCGTCGAGGTCGACGCGGGTGCCGACGCGGACGACGACTTCGAGGCCGTCTCGGTCACGCCGGTGGGGAGCGACCGCGGCATCGGGACGCTGTCGGCCTCCGAGGGGCTCGTCATCAGCGAGCGCGAGGAGGACACCTGCCTGCGCGCGTACGTCACGGTCCAGAACCGCGCGTCGGTCCGCATCGGCAGCTACCTGATCGCCTCCTACCCCGACGGCGAGCGCCTGTTCTGCCGCATCGTCGCCCTGGAGTACGCCCAGGAGTTCCGCTCCGACGACGCCACGGAGATCCACTCCCGGCGCGCGATGCGTCGGGACTCCGTCGACGAACAGGACTACAAGTTCATGGCGACATTGGAGCCCGTCGCCGTGCTCTACGAGGAGGGCGGCGAACTGAAGCGGCGGATGACCGACCGGGTGCCGAAACCCGAGACGGTCGTCCGGCAGGCCGAGGACAGCGAGGAGATCAAGACCGGCCTGAAGATCCCCGGCGACGGCGTCTTCCTCGGGCACCTCTCGGTCGGCGGCGAGAAGGTCCGGACCGCCGCCGAGCCGCCGACCATCGACTACCGGCTGAAGGACGACTACGAGTCCGGCGACCCGCTCGTCTTCCGGCACTCGCTGGTGGCCGGCGGAACGGGCTCCGGGAAGACCCACTGCGCGAAGAACGTCCTCCGGCAGTACCTCGCCGACGACCGTCGCTACCCCGTCGACGACGGCCGCGAGGTCGCGCCGGCGGTCGTCCAGTTCGACCCCCAGGACGAGTACGCCCAGATGCACGACGACAACCCGGGGATGGACGGCGACTTCCGGCGCCGGCTCGAGCGTGAGGACGTCGCCCACGGCGGCGTCGAGGATACGAAGGCGTTCGTCCCGAAGGTCGGCGACGCCAGCTACGCCGCCTCCCACCACCGCGCCGAGCAGGTGGAGTTCACCATCCCGTTCTCGATGGTCGACGAGAACCCGTGGCTCATCGCGGGCTCGAAGCTCAACGACAACCAGTACGGCGCGCTCATCTACCTGCTGAACCGGTTCTTCGACCAGTACGGTGACGGCGGCACCTACGACCAGTTCATGTCGTTCCTCGACGACCCGGCGCTGAAGGAGGAACTCGACGAGTCCGGCCGCGTCCACGAGGCGACCTTCGACGCCGTCCGGCGTCGGGCCTTCGGCTTCGGGAACGTCTTCGACCAGGACGCCCGGCCCATCACCGACCTGGTCTCGGAGTTCGTCCGCCCCGGCGGGATGACCACGGTGCCGACCTACCACGTCAACGACTCCCGGGCGACGACGACCGTCGTCCTCGCGGTCGCGTCGCTGCTGGTCGACGAGAAGCTCTCCAACGACCCGACCTACGAGCGCATCAAGGAAACGCCGCTCCTGCTCGGGATGGACGAGGCGCACAACTTCCTCACCGACGCCGACAACGTCCAGGCGCGGAAGGTCATCGGCAAGTTCGCCGAGGCCGCCAAGCAGGGCCGCAAGGAGCGGCTCGGCCTGTTCCTCATCACGCAGGACCCACAGGACATCGCCGACCCCATCTTCAAGCAGATCAACACGACGGTCGTGCTCAACCTCGGCGACGAGGACGCCATCAAGGCGGTCAACATCCCGTCGAACCTCGAGGGGAAGGTGCCGTACATGGAGAAGGGCCAGATGGTGGTCTACTCGCCGGACAACTCCGAACCGGTCGAGCTGGTCGGCCTCTCGAAGTGCCTGACCCGTCACGGTCGGGACTGAGGGGGCTCCGTCGGCGGGGCCGGTGACCGACCTTTTTCAGCGACGCGGCCCCAGCCTCTCGCATGCGAGTTCTCGTGCCGATGGACGGTTCGAAGCAGTCCTGGACGGCCTTCGACCACGCGGTCGAGATGTTCGGCGACGGGACCCTGGTCTGTCTCCGCGTCGTCGACCCGGTGCAGTCGGGCTACGGCGTCGGCAGCGGCGCGGCCGCGGCGGCCGACGAGTGGCTGGCGTCCCAGAACGAGGCCGCCGAGGAGATGTTCGACGACGTCCGCGAGCAGGCCGCCCAGGCCGGCGTTGACGTCGAGACTCACACAGAGGTCGGCCGCCCGGCGCGGACCATCGAGGAGTTCGCCGAGGAACAGGACGTAGACCACGTCGTGGTCGGCAGCCACGGCCGCGACGGCATCTCCCGCATCCTCCTCGGCAGCGTCTCGGAGAAGGTCGTCCGACGGTCGCCGGTGCCGGTGACGGTCGTGCGGTAGCGGAGAGCGGGGGAGAAACAGCACCAGAGCATCCGCGAGCGCTTCGCGCTCGCGGTTCGCCGGCGGCGAACGAAGTGAGCCGCCGGTAGCGCCCGACGACTAACGCCGAGCGTAGCGAGGCGGCTGGAGCGAGTCGCGCCTATTTACACCCGTGTTTTTGCCCGACCGAGCGGCGCGAAGCGCCGCGAGGGAGGTGCAAAAAGTGGGTGCTGAAAAGTGGGTGTTCTAGAAGATATTCGCCTGCTGGTAGACGGAGATGCCGTCGCCGGTGATCTCGTAGGGTTTGGTCTCCCGGGAATGGTTGGCGTTCCGGATCTTCTGGATCTCGACGGCCAGCCGCGTCTCGCGGAACTCCGAGCGGACGTACTGGAGGACGAAGACGCCGTCGGTGAGGTACTCGATGATGCCGTGTCTGGAGGCGTAGGGGTTGCCCTCGCTGGCCTCGCTGGTGAGCATCGTGGTGACGCCAGCCTCCTTGAGCGCACGCGTGAAGTCGAAGATCTCGGTGCGGCGCTCGGCCTGGGCGTCGTACATCATCTCGAGCAGCGAGACGGAGTCGAGGACGAGCCGGTCGGCGTCGAAGGCGTCGACGAGCCGCGGGAGGTCCCCGCGGATGGAGGTGAGGCTGTTGGCCATCTCGATGGGGTCGAGGTCGACGACGGCGAGTTCGTCGTTCTCCATGTACTCGTCGAAGGGCCAGCCCTTCTCGGTGGCGGCCTGGACGACCGCCTCCTGGCTCTCCTCGAGGGTGATGTAGACGGCCTTCTCGTCGGCCTGGATGCCGCGGTGGAGGAACTGCAGTCCGAAGGTGGTCTTCCCGGTCCCGGCGGCGCCCATGACGACCAGCAGCGCCCGCTCGGGGACGCCGCCCTGGATCATCTCGTCGAGGCCCTCGATGCCGAGGTCGATGCGGGGGATGTCGGAGTCGAACTCCTCCTCGAACCCCTCGCTGCCGCCGCCCTGGAAGGCGCTCTCGAAGTCGTCGTCGAACGCCTCGTCGCCATCGAACGGGTCGTCGTCGCCGCTCTCGAACCAGTCGTCCCCGCCGCTCATGTCCGACCCCCGTTCGAAGCGCGCATACAGCCGTGTTTACGCGGCCCGACGTTAATGTTACCCGACGAATTCAGCCGCCGAGTCCGTCCGGGTGGCTTTTTACCGCCCGGCGGCGAATCCCCGCCAGATGGACCTCGGCATCGTCGCCCAGCAGGACAACCCCCGCGCCGCCGAACTCGCCGATCGGATCCGCCGGCGCATCGACGCGACGGTCGCCCTCGACGCCTCGACCGCCGACAGCCTCGGTCGCGGCGGCCACCCGGTCGGCGACCTCGGCGACTGCGACCTCGTGGTCTCCATCGGCGGCGACGGTACCTTCCTCTTCGCGGCCCGCGAGGTGACGCCGACGCCAATCATGGGCGTCAACCTCGGGGAGGTGGGGTTCCTGAACGCCGTCTCCCCCGAGGAGGCCGTCGAGACGGTCTCCGAGGTGGTCGAGCGCTTCCGGGACGGCGAGGCGGAGTGCCAGGAACTCCCGCAGGTGCAGGCCGAGGGCGACGGCTGGTCGCTGCCCGCGGCGGTCAACGAGGTCGCCATCCTCGGTCCGCAGCGCGGGCGGAACAACGGCGTCGGCATCGAGGTCCGCGTCGACGGCGAGCTCTACTCCGGCAGCCACGCCGACGGGGTGCTGGTGTCGACGCCGACCGGGTCGACCGCCTACAACCTCAGCGAGGGCGGGCCGCTCGTCCACCCGGACGTCTCGGCGTTCCTCGTCACGGAGATGTGCGCGGAGGGTCCGATGCCGTCGCTGGCGGTGCCGACCGACGCGGAGATAACGGTCCGGATCGACGAAGCCGACCACGCGTTCGTCGTCGCCGACGGCCGGACGCGCGAGCGGGTCGACCCGCCGACCCACGTCACCGTCCGGCTTGCGGACGACCAGGTCCGCATCGCGGGGCCGAAACTGGAGTTCTTCGCGGCGCTCGGGAAGCTGGAGTAGCGGGGCCGCCCGGAACTGCTCCTTTCGAAAGTCCTAACGGCGCCGACACCCTCTGCGCCACCAATGACCAAGCAGCTGCCGGACGTCCAGGCGTCCAGTCCGGACGTGAGCGTGGGGCTCAACCGGGTGGGCGTGACCGGCGTCGAGAAGCTCGTCAAACTGCACCGCGAGGACGACCGCCCCATCGTGCTGATGGCGGAGTTCGACGTCTTCGTCGACCTCCCGTCCTGGCGGAAGGGTGCGGACATGAGCCGGAACATGGAGGTCGTCGACGAGATGCTGGAGGAGGCGGTCTCGGAGCCGGCCCTCAGCGTCGAGGAGGTCTGCGGCGACGTCGCCGAGCGGCTGCTGGAGAAACACGAGTACACGACGCAGGCGGAGGTGCAGATGGAGGCCGAGTACATGATCCGCGAGGAGACGCCGGCGACGAATCGGCCGACGCAGGCGACGGCGGACATCGTCGCCTCCGCGACCGCCCACGAGGAGGAGGGCACCCGCGAGGAGATCGGCTGCCACGTCGTCGGGATGACGGTCTGCCCCTGCTCGCAGGGGATGAGCGAGTCCCGGGCCCGCGACGTCCTGGAGGGCCTGGACGTCGACCGCGAGACCGTCGACCAGTTCCTCGAAGAGGTGCCCCAGCCGGGCCACTCACAGCGGGGCCACGCCACTCTGACCGTCGAGACGGAGGGCGAGCCGCCGGTCGACCTCAACGAACTCATCGACGTCGCGCGCGACTCGATGAGCGCGCGCATCTACAACCTCGCGAAGCGGCCGGACGAGGACCACATGACCTTCGAGAGCCACAGCGACGCGAAGTTCGTCGAGGACTGCGTCCGCGCGATGGCCGAGGGGCTCGTGGACCGCTACCCGGAGCTCCCCGACGACGCCGTCGTCTACATGGAGCAGTCCAACGACGAGTCAATCCACCAGCACAACGCCCACGCCGAGCGGGTCGCCGAGTTCGGACAGCTGAAGGGAGAGGTCGAGGGAGAGTAGCGAGGTCGCCGAAGGCGACCTCGAACGAACGGGTAGCGTAGCTGCCCGTGAGTAGCGAGGTTTCGAGCGGAGCGAGAAACCTCGAGGCAAACGGCGAGTAACGCGAGCCGTGAGCGACCCGAGGGAGCGAGAACCGCGAAACGCGAGCGGCGAATGCAACGACGCGAGCGAAGGCGACCTCGAACGAGCGGACCGGAGCTTCTCGTGAAGTAGGTGTATCGGCGCCGCTCCCCCTCGCAACCCTCACTCGTGAGCCCGGGGCAGCGAGATGGTGACGACGTTGCCGTCGCCGTCGCAGTCGAAGTCGATGTCGCCGTCCGAGAGGTCGACGACCCAGTAGACGAGCCACAGTCCCAGCCCGGTGCCGTGGTAGATCTCGTCGGACTCGTTCTTCCCGACCAGCGGCTCGAACTCGTTGCCGGGGATGGGGGGCGCGTTGTCGCGGATCTCGATCTCGACGTGGTCCGCGAACGGCCGGACCTCGATTCCGATCTCCGGGTCGGCGTCGGCGTGCTCGGCGGCGTTCTCCAGGAGCTCGTCGAGGGCCCGGCGGAACTCCGGCAGCGCGACGGCGTCGACGGCGTCCGGCCCGGTGACGGTCACCGACGCGGCCGGGTACGCCGACCGGAAGGCCTCCAGGACCCCCCCGAGCAGCGCGACGAGGTCGACCCGCTCGCGGTCGTCGATCCCGACCAGGACGTCGATGATCTCCCGCTCCTTGGCGGCGGTCTCGAGGAGCTTCTCGCCGGTCTCCAGGATGACGTTCATGCTGTCGGCGACCCCGGCGCCGGCCTGCTCCTTGGCGATCTCGGCGTGGCCCAGGATGACGTTCATGTCGTTGCGGAGGTTGTGCCGGAGGAGGTTGTCCATCACCCGGAGCTGCCGCTCGCGGCGGCGCCGGTCGGTGATGTCCCGCGAGAACCCAACGATGTGGGTGACCTCGCCGGCCTCGACGATCGGCTGGGCCTTCACCCACACCCACCGGCGGTAGTCGCGGTGCGGGTTGACCCGGTACTCGATGTCCGTGGCCTCCCCGGCGGCGTTCCGTTCCATGTACTCGCGGACCCGCTGTCGGTCGTCGGGGTGGATCGCCTCGACGAAGCTCGTCGGCTCGGCTCTGACCTCGTCGATGGACTGGCCGTAGATCCGCTCGTAGGCCTCGTTGACGAAGACCAGCTCCGACCAGTCGCCGGTGAACATCCAGAGGACGTCCGCCGCGTTGGCGGCGAGCTGCTGGAGGCGGGCCTCGGTCCTGCGTTCGCGCTCCTCGGCGCGCTTCCGGTCGGTGACGTCGCGGGAGCTGACCACGTAGCCGCCGAGGTCCGTGGCGACGTTGTTGGACATCAGACTCTCCAGCCAGACCCAGTCGCCGCCGGCCGTCCGGTGGCGGTACTCGGCGGTCTCGCTCGACGGCTCCTCGCAGTCGACGAGCCCCTGGAAGGCCCCCCGGACCCGGTCGCGGTCCGCCGGGTGCATGAACTCGAAGGTGTTCTGGCCGACGATCTCCGCGGGCGCGTAGCCGAGGAGCCGCTCGACGGCGTCGTTGGCGTACCGGTAGGTCCCCGTCTCGTCGACGACCACGAGCTTGTCCTGGGCGTGGTCGAGCAGCGCGCGCAGCTTTGCTGGGTCGTCCATGGGGACCGACGTTCCGTGGCCTACGGTACCGACCCCCATCGGTGTTACGACTGACACGAACGCCGAAACCGCGCCGTCGTCGAGCCGGCGGTCAGAAGGTGAGCTCCTCGGCCTTCTCCCAGCGCGGGTCGAACTCGGTGCGGACGCTCTGGGCGAACTCGCGGTCCTTGAGGTCGATCATCGCGAAGACCTCCTGGCTCTTCAGCGGGTGGGGGACCTCGATGACGACCTCGTTCTCGTCGATGAGCGTGAACGTCCCGGAGACGTTCTCGCTGGTCCGGACCGAGAACTGGTCGTGCTCCATCAGCGAGCCGCGGTAGCGGTCGCCGATCGACTCCGGGAGGATGGGGACGAGGTCGGGCCGCATGAGGAGCTGGACCTCGACGCCGCGTTCGAGGGCCTCGCTGAGTTCGTCGAGGATGATGGTCCCGACCGTGTCGATGTCGAAGAACTGCTCGGTGTAGGTCGACAGCACCATGACGACCCGGGAGTCGGCGGCGGAGAGCCGCTCGACGAGCAGGTCGACGGTCTCGTCGGGGCCGACCGACGCCGTCCAGAAGGTCTCCTCGACGGGTTCGGCGGTCTCCAGTTCGCCGGTGAGGTCGTCGACGATCTCCTCGTACTGGTTGGCCTTCTCCTCGAGCTCCCGCTTCTTGTCGTCGAGGAGCCGGTCGAGGGCGGTCGTGGGTTCGACCGCGACGTACTTCTTCGGCCGCGAGGCCGACTGCGAGCGAACGAGGTTGTACTGCTCGATGCTGTTGAGCACGTCGTAGATCCGGCCCATCGGCACGTCGCTGACCCGGGACAACTCCTTGGCCGTTGTGGGTCCCGTCTTCAGGAGGGCTCGGTACGCTCGGGCCTCGTACTCGGAGAGGCCGAGGTCTCTGAGACTCGCCATTGGTAGAGGTTCCGCTCCGGGGGGTTATAAACACACCGCAAGTTTAGGCAATGTTAGAGTTGTTGACGCCGCGCCGTTCGCCAGGAGTGGCCGACGCTACGGCAGTCCCGGGGGTCGAACCGGGTCAGGGCGCGGGCCCGTCGGCTGCACGCTCGAGCAGTTCGTCGGGCGTCGACGCGGGGTCGGACGTCGAGCCGGCGCGGACGACGACGGCGTCCTCGCGGTCCTCGGGGACGACGACCTTCTCGTGGTCGGCGATCCGGAGGGCCGCCCGGTGGAGGTCCGTTCCGGCAGCCGGCGTCCGGACGACGAGCGGGTCGTAGTGGGCGCGGGCGCAGGCCGCCGCGTAGCCGGCGACCTCGACGCCCATCCGCTCGTGGGCGCCCGCGAACGCGGCCAGCGCGTCGGTCGCCGTCTCGCGGTAGCGCGCCTCGCCGGTGAGCGCCCAGAGGTCCAGCAGCGCGTCGGCCATCTCGGCGTTGGTGTCGAGCGGCCGGAGCGGCCGGTCGAGGAGCCCGGCGCCCGTCGGTTCGCCGTCCAGGAACGCGCCGTCGGCCGCGAGCAGCCGGTCGACCGCGTCGTCGGCGACCTCGCGGGCGGGCGCTATCCAGCCGTCGGGGCCGGTGACCTGCGCGGCGGCGGTGAGCCCCGAGAGGAGCCGGGCGTGGTCGACGAGCAGGCCGGTCTCGCTGTCCGGCTCGTCGTAGTGGACGACGCGGCCGTCGTCGACGAGCGTCTCCAGGACGTACTCGAGGGCCCGCTCGGCGTACCGCTCGGCGCCGTCGGCGTCGGTGACGGCGGCGTAGCGGAACAGCGCCTCGGCGGCCAGCCCGTTCTTGTCGGCGAAGACGGTCCCGTCGACGCTCGGCGGGTCGGCATCCTCGCGCTCGGTCGGCTCCAGGAGGAAGTAGTCGCTGGCCGCCTGGCTCGCGCCGAAGGCCTCGCCCGTCCAGACGGTGGTCGTCAGGTAGTCGACGGTCCCCTCGGCGGTGTTCCGGTAGGCGTCGTTGCCGGTGTAGAGGTAGCCGTTCGAGAACGTCCTGACGAGCGCGGCGTTCTCGTCGGTCAGCTTCTCGCGGTGGGGCTCCCCCCAGCTGCGGTTCTCGGCGAAGCGGTAGAAGCCGCCGTCGTAGGTGTCGTAGAGGTGCGTCTGGATCGCCTCGAGGGTCCGGGTCGCGCGGTCGCGGTCGCGCTTGAGCGCGAACTCGACGGTCCGGGCCATCGGGAACTTCGCTCCGGTGCCCCAGCCGCCGAACTCGTCGTCGAAGGCGGCGGCGACCTGCTCGACCATGTGGGCCTCGATGGCGGCGTCGACCTCGCCGCTCGGCAGGTCGCCCTCGTCGAGGGCCCGCGGCACCCGCCCGGCCGAGGCGCCCTTCGCGTCCCAGGAGCGCCGGACGCCGTCGAGGACCTGCCGGAGGCCGTCCGGCCCGAGGTAGGTCGCCCCCGAGAGCACCTCGCCGCCCGGCGTCAGGAACACCGTCGTCGGGAAGCCGCCCATGTTGTACCGCTCGCGGACGCGGGGGTGGCGGTCGACGTCGACGCGGACGGGGACGAAGCTCTCGCCGACGTGGGCGGCGAGTTTCGGGTCGGAGTACGACTCCTCGTCCATCGTCTCGCACCACTCACACCACGGCGCCGTCAGCGAGCAGAGCACGGGCTTGCCGGTCCGGTCGGCGACGTCGAAGGCCTCCTGGCCCCACTCCCGCCAGTCCACCAGCGTCCCGTCTCGGAAGGTCATACCGTCGCTTCCCGCGGGACGAGGGAAAGCGCTTCGAAGTGGGCGCCGGCCGCCTCGGCCGCCGACGATAAAGTCACAGAAATGTACGGCGAACGGACTAAGGAACGAAACCGCGAGGTGAGCGTATGCCCTCCAGTCGACGCCGGGACCCACGGATACGGGCCGCGAGCGCTGCGGTGGTACTCGGCCTGCTGCTCGCCGCCGTCGCCTTCGCCGGGGCCGTGCTGGCGGACGACCACACCCGGGCAGAAGCACCGCACTACGAACACGACGAGACGGGGAACGCGACCTTCGAGTTCCTCGAACAGGAGGACCACTCCCCGGGCGCGGAGAACGTCAGCGTCCGGTACACGCTGAAGGGCGGCGAGGCCTTCGACGACGTCGGCGCCTCGGACGGCATCGCCGTCGACCGGTTCGTCGTCGAGACAGACGCGGTCGACCACAGCGACTGCGCGGCGCACAACATCGCGGCGTTCGGCGTCGACCGCGGCGACGACGGGTCCAGCGGCGGCTACGACGTGGACCTGCTGAAGCACACCGGCTCCGCGACCTTCACGGAGGCCGGCGTCGCCTTCGAGTTCTACGACTACGAGGACCTCGGAGGAGACCCGCCCGTCGTGGCGGCGGACGACCGGATCGTCCTCGAGTTGAGCGACGAGTCGTCGGGCGGCGGCTGCGCCGACACGACCGGGGAGATCGGATTCTACAACGCGAACGCGTTCCTCAACGGGACGGGGCCCCGCGAGGCCGACCGGGACGACGAGACCTACGGCTTCACCGTCGAGAGCGAGTACACCTACGTCTGCGAGTGCGAGGACGAGGAGGAGGCCAGAGAGCGGATCGGACCGCCGCCGGCGCCGGGCACCCAGACGGAGACGCCGTCGGAGACCGCCACTGCGACGGCCACGCCGACGTCGACCCAGACGGGGACCGAGCAGCCGAAGACGCCCACGCCGGGCGGGGAGCCGATCTTGACCGCGACGCTGAACGAGACCGTCGGCAACACCGGCGTCACGGCGAACGCCTCCGTCGGCGAGGACGGCGTCTCCGCGGACGTGTCGCTGAACGAGAACGGGGCCGGCGCCGAGGACGGGCGGGCGGTGGACCCGCCGTCGCCGACACCAGCGGAGGGTCCGGGCTTCGGGGCCGGCGTCGCGGTCGCGACGCTGCTCGGGAGTTCGTTACTGGCGCGTCGTCGACTCGGCTGAGGAAGCGGGGTCGGTGGGGCTCTACTCGTCCTCGAGGACGAGGATGCGGAGGATGTCCCCGTAGGCGGGCCGGGTGATGAGGACGCCGATGAGGACGCCGACGATGGTGACGATGGCGAACCCGCGGAGTTCGCCCAGCGACAGCACCGCCAGCGGCGACATGGCGATGATCGTCGTCGCGGCGGCGGCGCCGATCACCCAGAACGCCTTCCGGAACCGCGACTCGAACACCCGGGAGGTCTTCACCTCGCCCTGCTGCATGATCTCGTCGGCGATTATCACGAGGTCGTCGACCCCGGTACCGATGACGGCGATGAAGCCCGCGATGTGCGAGAGGTCCAGCGGCAGGCTGACGGCGGCGGCGAACCCGAGCAGGATGAACACCTCCGCGCCGGCGGTGAGCGTCATCGGCAGGGCGACCTCCGGTCGGCGGTAGCGGAGGAAGACCATCATCGCGACCGCGAGGACGGCGACGGCCCCGGTCGCCAGCGAGAGCGGCTTGAACCGCTCGGCGAGGCTCGGCTGGAGGTAGAACTCCGTCCCGCGGTTCTCGATGTCCAGCGTCGTCGGGAGCGCGCCGGTCCGCATGTCGAGTTCGAGCTGCCGGGCGGTCTCGAGGTCTGGCGTGTTCGTCTGGTAGCGGGGGTTCTCGTCGAAGCTGCCGTCGCGGAACGACGAGGAGAGGCTCGGAGCGATGCCCGATCCGTAGACGACCTCCCCGTCGACGACGGTCAGCAGACAGCGGTTCTCCTGGCCGGACTCGTTCATCCGCTGGATGTTCTCCTGCAGCGACTGGTCCTGGTAGTTGTAGTTACAGTTCGTCCCGCCCTGCTGGTCGAAGCCGTAGTCGCGCATCGCCTGGCCGAACCGGGGGCCGGCCTCCTGGGTGAGCGTGACCGGGACGAACGTCTGGCCGCTGTCCTGGGTCGCGCCGCCGATGTTCGCGAAGTCGCCCTGGTCGATGAGCGACTCGGTGCGGTACTCGCCGGTCTCGGGGTCGGGGAACAGCGCCACCGTCTCGACCTGCCCGCGGTCGGTGATCCGCTCTCTGACCGCCGTCCGGTTGGCGCCGGGCACCTCGACGACCATCAGGTGCTGGGAGCCGGGCTGGGCGACCTGGCTCACCTCGCCGCCGGGGAGGCCGCCCTCGCTGATCTTCCTGGTGAGCCGCTCCTCGGCGGTGTCCCGCGTCTGGCTGGTGACGCCCATCCGGACGTCGTCGGTGCTGACGGAGTAGCCGGCCTCCTGGAGCGCCGCCGCGAACGCCTGGAACGCCTCGTCCTGGCTCTGCCAGTCGTCGTTGACGTAGTGGTCGGTGTAGATCTCGACGGCGCCCTCCTCGGCGTCGGCGTCCACGTCCGCGGCGCCCAGGTCGAGTTCGCTCTGGAGCGTCTGTTCGGTCGCCCCGGGGTCGTCTATCTCGAGTCCGGTGACGGTCATGCCGATCAGCGGCGCTCTGACCTGGGTCCCGCCGGAGAGGTCGAGGCCGAACCGGAGGTTCGTGTACTGCGAGGAGGTCCCCTGCGGGGAGTCGGTCCCGTTCGTCTCGTTCAGGTCGCCCCCGCCGGCGCCGCCCGTGGGGGCGAAGACGGCGACGGAGCTGAGGACGACGAAGAGAACGAGCAGCCAGATGCGCCAGTGCTTCTTCAGCTGGAGTTTCATTGTGCGATCGCCTCGTACTTGTAGTAGCGGAGCAGGCTCACGTTGAGCAGGTAGGTGTTCATCAGGTCGGCCAGCAGGCCGAAGACGAGCACGATGCCCACGGCCGGCAGCAGCGGGATGCCGAGGGCCCGGGCGACGACGGTCATCACGACCATCGCGGCGATAGACGTGATCGTCATCGTCACCCCGGTGCGCATCGCGCGGGTCGTCGAGGTGTAGAAGTCGCCGTGCCGCCGGAGGACGTGGTTGTTCAACAGCAGGTCGGAGTCCACCGAGTACCCGATGAGCATCAGCAGCGCCGCGACGGTCCCGAGCGTCAGCTCGATGTTGAACAGCCGCATCAGCGCCAGCGGGATGACGATGTCGGAGAACGCCGACGCCACGACGGCGATCGAGGGGATGAACGTCCGGAACATGAGGAACACGAGGATCGCCATCCCGGCGAAGGCGATGAGCAGTCCGAACAGCGCCTGCGTCTGCGTGTCGCCGGCGAAGCTCGGGCTCCGTTCGCCCTCCTGCTGGATCTCGTAGCCCGCGTCCTCGGCCTGCGAGACCAGCGAGTTCAGGTCGTCGTAGTCCTCCGCCCTGAACTCGACGAGGTAGGTGTCGCTGGTCGGCGAGCCGACCTGCGTGACCGACGCGACCGGGGCGTCGAACTCGGATCTGATCTCCTCCGGCGAGTCGGACGTCTGTATCTGTAGCTCCGCACCGCCCGTGAACTCCATCCCGAGGTCGACCGGCGAGCCGGTCAGCACCGTCGCGACGGCGAGGATGCCCAGCGCCAGCGTGAGCAGCCCCAGCGGGATCGCCACCAGCTCGCGGTTGGTGTAGTCGGAGTAGTCGACCTCCGGTACCGACAGTTCCATGACAGGCGGTGTGCGGCCCCCGCGAATAAGGGTTGTCGTTCGGCCGTCGAAAAGGGCCACTCGGCGGCGCCGCGACGACGGGAGGGGTCGAACGCTCCGGGCCTCGACCGGACGTGTGTCAAGAGACACGACTATCATCCGGCGGCTCCCACGACCCGGCTATGTCGACGCCGACGCTCGAGCGCATCGTCGTCTACCCGGTCAAGTCCCTGGACCCCCACGACACCCTCGAACGCGTCGAGGTGCGCCCCGACGGGGGGCTCACCTACGACCGCACGTTCGCGATGGTCGACGCCGACGGCGACTACGTCAACGGGAAGAACGACCGCCGGGTCCACCGGCTGCGGTCGTGGTTCGACCCGAAGGCCGGGCGGCTCACGTTCCGACCGGCCGACGGCGAGCCGGCCGCGTTCGACGTCGAGGACCGCGAGGCCATCGAGGCGTGGCTCGCCGACCACTTCGACGAACCCGTGACGCTCCGGTACGACGAGACGGGCGGCTTCCCGGACGACACGCTCGCCTCGGGGCCGACGGTCATCTCGGAGGCCACCCTGGAGGCGGTCGCCGGCTGGTTCGACGGGATCGACGCCGCGGAGATGGAGCGGCGGCTCCGCCCGAACCTCGTCGTCTCCGGCGTCGAGGCGTTCTGGGAGGACCGCCTCTACGAGGACGAGGAGACGGCCGTCGCGTTCCGGGTCGGCGACGCCGAGTTCCTGGGGTCGAACCCCTGCCAGCGCTGCGTCGTCCCGACGAGAGACCCCGACACCGGCGCGGAGACGCCCGGCTTCCGGGAGACGTTCGTCCGGAAGCGCGAGGAGACGCTCCCGGAGTGGGCGTCCGAGGACTGGTTCGACCACTACTTCCGGCTGATGGTCAACACGTTCGTCCCCGAGGCGACGGTCGGAGCGGAACTCCGAGTCGGCGACGAACTGGAGATACTGGGCGAACGACCCTACCCAGCCTGAGGGCCGTTCTCACTTCTGGCTCCGACCTCTCCCCCATTCTGTCCGCCGACTAACAACTATATCACGAACGTTTATTGGAAATAAGGACGCACTGGTTGTGGGGAGCTACCATGCCACACAGATCGGAACTGGAGGAGATGTACCGCGACGTGGTGACCGCCCGGCACTACGAGGAGCGGTTACAGGAGGAGTACCTGGAGGGGAAACAGCCGAAGTTCGACATCTCGGCCGGGCCGATCCCGGGCGAGTTGCACCTCGCGGCGGGCCACGAACCGGCCGCCGTCGGGGTCTGCCAGCACCTGACCGACGACGACACCGTGACGGCGCCCCACCGGCCGCACCACGTCGCCATCGCGAAGGGCGTCGACCTGAAGCGGATGACCGCCGAGATATTCGGTCGGCGGACCGGGCTCTCGAAGGGGAAAGGTGGCCACATGCACCTGTTCGACCCCGACGTGAACTTCGCCTGCAGCGGCATCATCGCGCAGGGCTGTCCGCCCGCCGTCGGCGCGGCGATGGCCGCGAAGAAGCGCAACTCGGACGCGGTCGCCGTCAGCTACGTCGGCGAGGGGGCGATCAGCCAGGGCGGGTTCCTCGAGTCGCTCAACCTCGCGTCGGTCCGGGACCTGCCCGTCGTCTTCGTCGTCGAGGACAACGACTGGGCCATCAGCATGCCGAAAGAGCGGGTGACGGACGTCGCCGACGGGTCGAAGCGGGCACAGGGGTTCGACCTGCCGGGCGAGCGTGTAGACCACAACGACCCGATCGCCGTCTACGAGGCGGCGGAACGGGCGGTCGGTCGCGCCCGCGCCGGCAACGGCCCGACGCTGATCGAGGTGCAGGTCCACCGTCGGATGGGCCACTTCATGGGCGACGCCCAGGAGTACCGCTCCGACGAGGAGGTCGAGAAACTGGACCGGCTCGACCCCATCCCGAAACTGGAGGCCCGACTCGGCAGGGAGGGGCTGTCGGACGAGCGGATCGAGGAGCTCCGAGAGGCGGCCACGCGACGCGTCGAGGACGCGATCGAGTGGGCCAAGGAGCAGCCGCAGCCGGACCCGGCGGAGGCCTACGACGATGTGTTCGTCGACCCGCCTGCGAGTACGACCGCCGCGGAGGCCGGAGGTGACGACTGATGGCGAAAGCGACCGAGCCCGAGGGCACGCAGCGCGAACTGACGATGAGCCGCGCGATGGTCGAGGCCATCGCCGCGGAGATGCGCGACGACGAGGACGTCTTCGTGATGGGCGAGGACGTCGCCGACTACGGCGGCATCTTCGACTCCACGGAGGGGCTTCTCGACGAGTTCGGCCGCGAGCGCGTCATGGACGTCCCGATAAGCGAGACGTCCTTCGTCGGCGCCGGGGTCGGGGCAGCCCAGGCCGGGATGCGCCCGATTGTCGAGCTGATGTTCGCGGATTTCTTCGGGGTCTGCATGGACCAGATATACAACCAGATGGCGAAGAACACCTACATGTCGGGCGGGTCGGTGAACGTCCCGATGGTCCTCATGACGGCCGTCGGCGGCGGGTACAACGACGCCGCCCAGCACTCTCAGACGCTGTACGGGACCTTCGCCCACCTGCCCGGGATGAAGGTCGTCGTACCGAGCACGGCCCGCGACGCCAAGGGGCTCATGCACACCGCCATCCGCGACGACGACCCCGTCGTCTACATGTTCCACAAGCGGCTGATGGGCATCGGCTGGATGCCGGCCCCGGACGGCCCGAAGACCGGCGTCCCCGACGACGACTACACCGTCCCCTTCGGCGAGGCCGACGTGAAGCGTGAGGGCTCCGACGTCACCGTCGTCACGCTCGGGCTCCACGTCCACCGGGCGATGGCGGCCGCGGAGTCGCTGGCCGACGACGGCGTCGACGCCGAGGTCGTCGACCTCCGGACGCTCGTCCCGCTCGACGCCGAGACGGTCCTCGAGTCCGTGCGGAAGACCGGCCGCCTCGTCGTCGTCGACGAGGACTACCGCTCGTACGGGGTCACCGGCGAGATCGTCGCGCGCGTCGCGGAGACCGACCTCGGGGCCCTGGAGGCCGTCGAACGGGTCGCCCTGCCGGACGTCCCCATCCCCTACGCGCGCCCGCTCGAGAACGAGGTCCTCCCCGACGCCGGGGATGTCGAGACGGCGATCCGGAACGCCGTCGAATGAGCGGCGACCGGGTCGCGGTCGGGACCGATGACCCCTGGCCCGAGGACGCCGACGAGGAGGAGGGCTTCGTCGCCAACTGGTTCGTCCGGGAGGGCGCGACCGTCGAGGCCGGCGACGTCCTCTGTGAGATCCAGGTCGAGAAGGTGAGCGTCGACGTGCTCGCCCCGGTCGACGGTGAACTCGTCGAGGTGGTCCTCGGGGAGGACGCGGAGTTCCGCCGTGGCGAGACCCTGGCCTACATCCGGCCGACCTAGGGCAGGTACCGGACGCTGACGACGCCGTCGGCGCTCCGGACCTCGACGCGCTCCACGCCCATCTGGGCCGCCCGCACCAGCGTCGCCTCGTCCTCGAGGACGTCCGCGACGGCCGCCTCGGTCTGGTCCTCCGGGACCGTCAGCACGTGCAGTTCGCCGGTGCCGGCCCGCTCCCGGGTCGTCAGTTCGCCGGCCGGCTGGTCGGCGGCGATCTCCCGCTCCTGTGCGGTCGGCGGCTCGGGGCTCTCCTCGACGCTGAGGCTCCGGCGGTCCGCGACGTTGACCAGCCGGTAGGTCACCTCCATCGGCGGCTCCGGCTCCACGGTCCCCTCGACGAGGTCGTGGACCTCGACGCCGGGGTTCTCCGCGAGCGTGTGCACCTGTCCGCTGTCGACGTCCTTCAGCACCGCCGAGTCGTCGTCGACGTGGGTCACGAGGAAGCGACCCTCCTGTCCGGTCATGGTCGAGTGATGGCGCTTGG
Organism: Natronomonas salina; assembly: GCF_013391105.1. Taxonomy (NCBI): domain Archaea; kingdom Methanobacteriati; phylum Methanobacteriota; class Halobacteria; order Halobacteriales; family Natronomonadaceae; genus Natronomonas; species Natronomonas salina. The sequence goes on along the minus strand of NZ_CP058335.1, from coordinate 3,066,570 downwards.
CGCCCTTCCGCGTTTCGCAGTCGGGAGCGGTCGGCGAGTCACGGGGGTATTAGTCGCGGGCGCGCCAGGGTCGCGTATGACCGAGCCGACGGAGGACGCGGCGACCGGGGACGGGAACGGGGACGCCGACGAGGGACCGTCCACCACTCAGTTCGTCGCCCCCATCGCCGGCCTGCTCTCGATCGTCTTCGCCGTGATGGCGGGGGCCAGCCTCCAGTATGCGCTGTCCGGTCCGACCGAGTTGCTGCTCGTACCGGCCGGCCTCGCCGCGGCCAGCGTAGGTGCGCTCTACCTGAAGCGGAAGGTCCAGTCGCCGTCGGGCGACGCCGACGCCTGACCGGTCACCGGAACCGGCGGTGGACGAGGTAGACGAGGACGGCGCCGGCCAGCGGGATGGTCCACGAGAGGGCCTCCGGCATCGCGTAGAGCGCCTCGACGACCGGCCTCGAGGGTCCGGTCACGTCGCTCCGGAACTCCGGCGGTGTCGAGGCGACCCCGCCGAGGAACACCGTGAAGACGTAGAAGACACCGGCGACGGCCAGAGCAGCGTCGTAGTTAGTGTCGCTCCCTTCCCGACGGTGCCGACGGGCGACGAAGAGGATCGGAGCCACGATGGGCGCCACGACGAGGAACCCGAACACGACGAAGATCGACCGGACGAAGGTGATGGTCCCGCCCTGGAGCGTGGCCGTCGAGGCGATGGCTCTAATCAGTGCTAGAAGGAAGAAGACAGCCAGAACGGCCGCCAGCAGGCCGCCGACGAGCGCGTACGCCCGGAACAGCAGCGAGTCGCTGCGCCGGAAGGCGTAGGGGAACGCCCCGATCAGCCCCGAGTACTCGTCGCTCATGGCCGGCGGTAGGCGCGACGGGCGAATAAACGGCCCGGTCGGGACCCGACGTTTCGCCAAGGCCTTTGTGGCCGGCCCCCGCCCAACGCGTATGAACGTCGACATCGGCAACGCGCTCGCGGCCGAGGCGTCACCGGGGGTCTCCGAGGCGTCGCTCGAACGCCTCGACGAGCGCGTCGCCGCCCTCCACGAGGAGATCGAGGCGGGCGTCGAGGGCCGCGAGTTCGGCTACGCCAGCCTCGCGCTCCCCGAGGACACCGACCCGGGGGAGATCCGTGCGGCCGTCGAGGGGTTCGACCCCGAAGCGGTCCTGACGGTCGGTATCGGCGGCTCCGCGCTGGGCGCGGACACGATCACCGCCGCCCTGGGGCTCGACGACCACTACACCCTCGACAACGTCGATCCGGCCCACACCCGGCGGCTGCTCGAGGACCTGCCGCTGGAGGAGACGCTGGTCAACGTCGTCTCGCGGTCCGGCACCACCGCGGAGACGCTGGCGAACTTCCTCGTCGTCCGCGAGGCGATGACCGAGGCGGGCGTCGACTGGGCCGACCGGACGGTGGTCACGACCGGCGAGTCGGGGCCGCTCCGCGAACTCGCCGACGAGGAGGACCTGCCGACCTGCCGGGTGCCGGAGGGCGTCCCGGGGCGGTTCTCGGCGCTATCGGCGGTGGGCCTGCTCCCCGCGGCGGCGCTCGGCGGCGACGTCGAGGGCGTCCTCGAGGGCGGCGCGACCGGTCGGGCGTCGCTGGCGCCGTCGCTGTTCGACTGCCCGGCGTACGCCTACGGCGCCGTCGCGTACGCCCTGGAGCAGCGCGGCGCGACCGTCAACGCGTTCGTCCCCTACGCGGAGGCCCTGGAGCCGTACGCCGAGTGGTTCGCCCAGCTGTGGGCCGAGAGCCTCGGGAAGGACGGCCTCGGGCAGACCCCCGCGCGGGCCCTCGGCGCGACCGACCAGCACTCGCAGCTCCAGCTGTACCGCGCCGGCCGCAAGGACAAGCTCGTCACGCTCGTCCGGCCGCGCGAGCGCGAGGACGTCGCCATCCCGGAGCCGGGCGTCGACGAGCTGTCGTACCTCGGCGGAAGCACGCTCGGCGAGCTACTGGACGCCGAGTTCGAGGCGACCGAGGCGTCCCTGGCCGCCGCCGGCCAGCCGAACGTCAGGGTGGAGGTCGACCGCCTGGACGCCGAGGGCGTCGGGGAGCTCCTCTACGGGATGGAGGTGGCGACGGTGCTGTACGGGGAGCTGGCGGGCGTCTCCACGTTCACCCAGCCGGCCGTCGAGTGGGGGAAGCGCGCGGCCCGCGGCCTGCTCGGCGCCAGCGACTTCGAGGAGGCCGACGCCGTCGCCGACAAGACGGTCCGGCGGATCGACTAGAAGATCCCCGTGGCCTCGACGTATATCGAGCCGAAGACGACGGCGTTGTAGATGCCGTGGGCGATGGCGGGGACGACGAGGTTGCCGGTGTACTCGTAGGCCGCACCGAGCACCGCGCCGAGGACGAAGAGGATGGCGAGCGTGGTTGCCAGCGACGAGTCGAGACCGCCCATCCCGTAGGCGGGAACGTGGACGAGCGAGAAGACGACTGCAGCGAGAAATACTGCTGCCTGGGCGTCGAAGGCTTCCTTCAGCCGGGTCTGAATGACGCCCCGGTAGAGGAACTCCTCGGCGGGCCCGGTGACGAGGACCGATAGCGGGATCAGGGGGAGAAGCAGCGCGGGGTTCTCCTGGCCCTGTTCGGCGACGGAGTGCCCGGCCGACGACAGTCCGAACTGCTGGATGACAAAGTTCAGGCCGGCCAGCACTGCGAACAACCCGATCGTCGCAGCCACGCTCCACACCACGTCCCGAGCCGAGGGCCACGATAGACGGAGGTACGACGCCGAGAGTTCACGCATCGAGAGATAGACGACGCCGACGCCGACGAGTCCTGCGCCCTGTGCGACGAGCGTGACGGCGTTCGACAGCCCGGAGCCTTGCCGAATCGTGACGAAGGGGTTCAGGAGGCCCAGTGCAATGATGCTGAGCAACACGCCGACGAAGAGCCCCGTCAGGCCGAGGAACGTCGCACCACCGACAGCCTTGATGGGCGATTCCCGCTCATTCGAGACGCTCATTGTCTGTTGTACCGTCGCCGACCCGATTAACCTTGTCAGTCTGGCGTGCTTGGTTCGTCTCCGGAACGGTCACTCGTCCCGTTGAGAGCGTGGTGAACTAGCAGTACAATATGGGCTCGACGAGCGGATATCATCGAGAAGTCCGTCGGGATAGGCGTCGAAGAGCCGACTACGGGCGTTTGCGCTCGAGGTCGCTGCCGCAGATCTCACAGCGGTCGCGGCGGTCGTCGAAGGTGCGCCCGCAGCCCTGACACTGGAACTGCCAGTCGAGTTGCTCGTCGATGCCCTCCTGGGCGATGACGTCGACGTAGACGTCGAGCTTCTCGGCGACGTTCTGCATCGCGTAGTCGTCGGTGACGAGCGTCGCGTCGAGTTCGAAGGCCGCCGCGAGCAGCCGGACGTCGGTCCGCGAGAGGGCGTCGGCGTCGCCGGTCTCGCGGGCCGCCCGCTCGACGCGCTCGACGGTCCCCGGGTCGGGGATGTGGATGCGCATGCCGGACCCCTCGAGGGCGTCGAAGCGGTAGCCGGCCTCGTCCTCCAGTTCCTCCCGGACCATCGGGATGGTCGCGATCTGGTCTTCGGTCGTGTGGTCGTCGATGAACGCCGACGAGTCGAGGACCTGCATCGAGATCAGCGGTCGACGACGATGGTGTCCTTCACCGCCTGCACGTGACTGACCGGCACGAGGACGTTGCCGTGTTCGTCGCTCTCGAAGCCCGCGTCGACCGACCGCTCGCCGGGGTCGACGACGAGGTCCTTCAGCGACCCCGTCTTCAGGTCCATCGTCACGTTGTACAGCGTGCCGAGGCTGGCACCGTCGGAACCCATGACCTCCTTATCGGAGAGGTTCTCCGCGAGTAGCTCTGACATACACCCGCGTAACGAGCGGGTCGCTATCAACGTTCGGGTCTCGAAGCCGGCCTCGGCCGTCCGGTCGGGCGATACGCCGGCCCCGGTCACCGGGCGTGGCCGGAGAGGTCGACGTCGGCGTCGACCCGGCCGAGGCCGCCTCCACCCGCCGTCGGGGGTCGTCGGATACTGAAACCGTTATATGCCGCCGGAGGCCACTGGTACGTAACGGGGCTCTTCTCAATGTCTGACGCCGACACCACCGACGCCGGGGCCGGAGCCGAGTTACGGACGCCGATCGTGGCCGTGCTGGGCCACGTCGACCACGGGAAGACGAGCCTGCTCGACGAGGTCCGCGGCTCCGCCGTGACGGCGGGGGAGGCCGGCGCCATCACCCAGCACATCGGCGCGACGGCCGTCCCGCTGGAGACCATCTCGGAGATCGCGGGCGCGCTCGTCGACCCGGACGACTTCGACCTGCCCGGGCTGCTGTTCATCGACACGCCCGGCCACCACTCGTTCTCGACGCTGCGCTCCCGCGGCGGCGCCCTCGCCGACATCGCGGTGCTCGTCGTCGACGTCAACGACGGCTTCCAGCCGCAGACCCACGAGGCCATCGACATCCTCAAGCGGACCCAGACGCCCTTCATCGTCGCCGCCAACAAGATCGACACCGTCCCGGGCTGGAACCCCAACGAGGACATGCCGGTCCAGCAGACGATGGAACTGCAGAGCGACCGCGCCGAGGACCGGCTCAACGAGAGCCTCTACGAGCTCATCGGCCAGCTCTCCGACGAGGGGTTCTCCGCGGACATGTACTGGCGCGTCCAGAACTTCCGGGAGAACATCGGCGTCGTCCCGGTCTCCGCCGAGACCGGCGAGGGCGTCCCCGACCTGCTGACGGTCCTGATGGGCCTCTCCCAGCGCTACCTGAAGGAGGAGATGTCCATCGACGTCGGCGGACCGGGCGTCGGGACGGTCCTCGAGGTCAAGGAGGAGCGCGGCTTCGGCGCCACCGTCGACATCGTGCTGTACGACGGCACCATCAAGGCCAACGACACCATCGTGGTCGGCGGCCAGAACGACCCCATCGTCACGGAGGTCCGGGCGCTGCTGCAGCCGCAACCGCTCGCGGAGATACGGACGGAGAAGCAGTTCGAGCAGGTCGACCAGGTCCGGGCCGCGGCGGGGGTCAAGATCGCGGCGCCGGACCTGGACGACGCGATGGCCGGCGCGCCGGTCCGGGTCGTCCGGGACCGCCCGGTCGAGGCGGTCATCGGGGAGGTCGAGGCCGAGCTGGCGGACATCGAGGTCACCACCGAGGAGGAGGGCGTCGTCGTCAAGGCCGACACCCTCGGCTCGCTGGAGGCCATCGGCGCCGCGCTCGCCGAAGCCGAGGTGCCCATCGTCCGCGCAGAGGTCGGGGACGTCGCGCCGCGGGACGTCGCCGTCGCCTCCACCGCCGACGAACCGAAACACGAGGCCATCCTCGGGTTCAACGTCGACGTCCTGGAGGACGCCGAGCGCGAGGCCGAGGAGCAGGACGTCGAGCTGTACGTCGACGACGTCATCTACCAGCTCGTCGAGGAGTACTCCGAGCACGTCGCGGCCGTCGAGCGCGCCCAGCAGGAGCAGGTCCTCGACAAGATCCAGCGGCCCTGCCGGTTCCAGATCCTCAAGGACCACACCTTCCGGCAGTCCGACCCCGCGGTCGTCGGCGTCGAGGTGCTGTCGGGGACGCTGAAGCGCAACTCGAAGGTCGTGAAGTGGGAGGGCAACGAGCCGACCCGCGTCGGCGACCTCAAGTCGCTGCAGGACGCCGGTGAGGACGTCGACGAGGCCCGCGCCGGCGAGCAGGTCGCCGCCTCCATCGACGGCCCGACGGTCGGCCGCCAGATCGAGGAGGGCGACGAGCTCTGGACGGAGATCCCCGAGAAGCACGCCAAGATCCTCGAACAGGAGCTGGCCGACGACGTCCCCGCCGACGAACTCGAGGCGCTGCGGATGTACCTCGAGAAGCACCGCAAGCGCGACCCCTTCTGGGGGAAGTAAGGCGTTTTTCGGAGTCCGAACGACGCCACAGACCGATCCACAGTCCTCGCGACGACCCGAGACTGACCCCACCATCGACGGCGCCGCGACAGTAATGAGATTTAATTAGCTCCAGTTCGAAGGGCCAGTCGTGACGACGAACACGACGCCGACCCGATACGACGGACTGCTCGCAGCGATGCCGGCGTCGGTCGCGGGCGGCGCGGTGGCGGGGTGGCTGCTGGCCATCCCGCTGGCGGTCGGCGTCGGCCTGGGCAGCGTGCTGGCCGCGCTGTTCGTCCTCGTCTCGCTGTTCGTGGTCCCGCCGCAGTGAGCGCGGGCGACTGCCGGGGTTTTTTACGGAACGGGGCGAAGGAAGAGCCGTGAGCGAGCCGATTTCGACGGGGTGTGAGACGGTCGACGAGCTGCTGGGCGGGGGTTTCGAGCGGGCGTCGGTCACCCAGCTGTACGGCCCGCCGGCGGCCGGGAAGACGAACCTGGCGCTGTCGGCGGCCATCGAGGTGGCGGCCGGGGGCGGCAGCGTCCTCTACATCGACACCGAGGGCCTCTCCATCGACCGCTTCGAGCAACTCGCCCGCGCGAAGGTGGGCGAGGACGACGTCGAGGACCTCGCCTCCCGCGTCATCATCACGGATGCCCTGGACTTCGGCGAACAGGAGGAGGCCGTCCGCGACGCGGCGGACCTCGCCGAGGGCGTCGACCTGATCGTCCTCGACAGCGCGACGGGGTTCTACCGCCTCGAACGGCACGACGCCGACGAGGGCGAGACGCTCCGGAAGGTCGCCAAGCAGGTGACCCACCTGCTGTCGCTGGCCCGCCGGCACGACCTCGCCGTCGTCATCACGAACCAGGTGTACTCCGACCCCGAGTCCGACTCCTCGCGGCCCAGGCCGCTCGGCGGGCACACCCTCACCCACTGGTCGGGCGCCGTCGTCCGGCTCGAGCGGTTCCGCGCGGGCAACCGCCGGGCGACCCTGGAGAAGCACCGCGCGAAGGCGGCCGGCGAGACGGCCCGGTTCCGCATCACCGACGAGGGGCTGGAGGAAGTCGAAGAGGGGAGCGTCTAGGGTCGATCCTGTCCACTCGGTCGCGAGACGTACAAATCGGTCGCACGTCCGGTTCGTCAGGGAGGAGTCACCGTGGGGAGCCAGTGCTGGACGGAGACGACGCGGGCTCGGAGGGCTTCTTTTCTCGACGCGTAGCACTCATTAGACCGGGTCTCATAGGCACGGGCAGTGAGCCAGGATCTCTTCGCGGTCCTCTTCGGCGACCCGTTCGCCGTGATGAACACGATCGGGCTGGTCGCGTTCGCGCTCGTCGGGTCGTCGAAGGCGATCCGCGAGGAGTTCGACCTGCTCGGGATCACCATCGTCGGGCTCGCGATGGCGTTTGCGGGCGGTGCGACGCGGGACCTCCTCGTGACGCGGACCCCGCTGGCGCTGCAGTCGCCGATCGAGATCAGTCTGGGGCTCCTCGGGGTCGGCCTGGCCATCTCCTTGAGCGTCGTCCTGCCGCAACCCGACACGCATCCGATCTCGCTCGTCGCGGACGCCATCGGGCTCGCGGCCTTCACGGCGACCGGTGCGATCGTCGCCTCCGGAGCGGACGTCTCGGCGTTCGGCGTCGTCGCCATCGCGACGATCAACGCCGTGGGCGGCGGCGCGCTGGCGGACATCCTGCTCGATCGCGCCCCGTTCATCCTCTTCGAGGACTTCTACGCGAGCTGCGCCGTCCTGGGTGCGGTCGCGTACCTCGTCGCGGGGGTACTCGGCGCGGCCGGGGGAACTGCGGCCGGGATCTGTGCCGGCGTCACCGTCGGAACGCGGCTGGTCGCGGTCACGTACGACTGGCACCTCCCGTCGATACAGGACCTGGGACTCATGAACCGGTGACTCCGTGTCCGGAAATGGACGGGACGTATCGAATCGATCGGTGCGAGAACGGGACGCGAGAACGTGGGCCTCCTCAGAGCTCGCCGAGCTTCCTGAGGACCTGGCCCTCGTACTCCTCGTCGGCGCGGGTGCCCTTCAGCTCGAGGACGTTGCGCTCGAGCTTGTCGACGGCGACGTGGAAGGCGGTCTCGGCGCCGTAGCCCTCGCCGGTGCCGGCGACCTGGCCGCGGTTGGTCCGCATCCGGATCTGGCACTGCACGAGCGGGGTGCCGCGGAGCTTCTCCTTGTGCTCGTGGAAGCGGACGTGGGCGTGCTGGACCTGCATGTCCCGGTACTTGTCGGAGACCTCGGTGATGGCCGCGCGGATGTCCTCCCGGGAGATGGTGTCCAGCAGGTTGACGTTCGTGATCTGGACGTCCATGCTCTCCTCCTCGGTGTAGGTGAGCGCCCGGAGGATGTCCGTCTTCGTGAGGATGCCGGCGATGACGTCCTCCTCGGCCGGCGGCGTGACGACGAGCCCGGCGTAGTCGTGTTCGAACATCGTCTCGACGGCGTCGAGGACGCTGGCGTTGCTCGGGACGGTCTCGACCGGACTGTTCATCAGGTCGTACACCGGCAGGTCGAGCATCCGGTCGAGGTCGCCGGAGCGGTCGCCCTTGTGCTGGCGCTCCATCGAACGGATGGCGAAGTCGGCGATGTCGTGGGTCGTCACCATCCCGGTCAGGTTGCCGGCGTCGTCGAGGACCGGCAGCCGCGAGATGCCGTGCTCGCGGAGGAAGTTGATGGCCTTCCCGAGGTGGTCGTCCTCGTTGAGGGTGACGACCTCCTCCGTGTAGATCTGCTCGACGGTCAGGACGTCGAGGTTCTCGAAGACGGCCTCGAGAATGGCGTCCTCCGTGACGATGCCCCAGAGCTCGCCGTTCTCGAAGACGGGGGCGACCTTGGTGTTGCCCTCGACGAGCATCCGGGCGACGTCCCGGACGTCGTCGGTCCGGCCGACTCGGGGGACGTTGTTTCGGACGATCACCTGGACCTTGGCGTCGTCGTCGATCTGCGACTGGAGGAGCTGTCGCTCCGTGATGATGCCCTCGTACTCGCCGTCGTCGGTGACGATGATACCCTTCGGGTTCTCCTGATCGAAGTGTGATCGGACCTTGCCGAGCCGCTCGTCGACGTCCACCTGGATGTACTCCGGGGTGGCGATATCAGCGATATTCATCTCTCACCCCGGGAAGTTCGCCGCGCGGACTCTTCAAAGTACTCCCCGCCCAAACTTTATGTGTCGCGGCCGACGCTCCGATATGCGGCCTGACATCAGCGTCTTCGGGCGATACACCTACCTGGTCACCGAACTGCTCTGGGGCGGCGTCGCGCTGGCGCTGCTCCGGCGGACGAACTCCGTGCGGAAGGCCCTCCGCGTCAGCCTCGTCCTGTACCCCTTCGCGTACGCGTGGGACCGGTACACCCTCGCGGTGGGCGTCTTCGACATCCCGCTGCGGACCGGGATCGAGATCGCCGGAATCCCCCTGGAGGAGCACGTCTTCATGTTCGTCGTGCCGTCGATGGTGGTCGGCACCGCCGAGGCGCTCGAGGAGTTCCGGGAATAGCCCTTCTTCGCTTAGTACGAATACATCTCGCGGCCACCAGCTACTCTTTTAAAGAGCCGTCTATACTCCGAGTAACCGCTTTGCATTTAACTAATTGTGAGTTAGTTGTAGCATGACAGCACGAATCACGGTGCGGACGGTCGTGACGCTGGCGGCGGCGCTCGGCGTCGTCGCGATGTTCGCCGGATCGGCCGCCGCGGTCGGCCTCGGTCCGGTCGGAGTAGCCGAGGAGGATAGCGACGCGGTGGTGGACGTAGAGCTCGATAGCGAAACCAGCGACAGCGGCGGCAGTGGTAGCGGTGCCGTCGCCGTCGACGGCGGACCGGGCAGCGCAGAGGGGAGCGGCGCCGTCAGCGGCGACGCGGCGGAGCAGACCCTGAACGTCTCCGCTGCGGGTGCGGGCGGGGTCGCCGGGGAGACGATCAACGGGAGCGTCTCCTGCGATGTCAGCCCCGAATCGGCGCAGAACCCTCAGGAGGCCTGTGACTACGTCGCACCGGGTGGTGGAGCGAACCCGATTCCCGACAACCCGGGCGATGACCTGCCGGGCGACGGGGTGCCGGGTGAAGAGGTTCCCGAACTCCCAGGCAACGAACTGCCGAGCGAAGACCTGCCGGGTGACGATCTCCCCGACGGCGACCTCCCGGTCGATCCCGTCGAGGGGCTCCCGATCGGCGAACTGCAGGCGCTGTAGCTGGGACGGTCCCTGACGAACGGCGATACTTTTCTCGGCGAGGTCCGCCCGGAGACCGCCGTTTCTCGCGCAGCGATGCGCAACTATCAATACGACGTCCATTCGAACCCGAAATAAACATGCTCGGCATCGAACGCGACCCGGAGGAGAAGGCCGACGTCGAGGACGTCGACATGACCGGCAAGACGGTGCTGGTGACCGGCTCGACCAGCGGCGTCGGGCGGTCGGCGGCGCTGGCGCTGGGCCGGCTCGGCGCGGACGTCATCGTCCACGGCCGGAAGCACGACAAGGGCGAGGCGACCGTCGAGGAACTGGAGTCGATCGGCGCGGACGCGCAGTTCGTCTCCGCCGACTTCGCGGACGTCGACGAGGTCTCCCACCTCGCCGAGACGGTCACGGAGTCCGTCGACGAACTGGACGTCCTCTGCAACAACGCTGGCGGGCTGTTCGACCCGGGCGAGACGACCGACCTCGGCGTCGAGAAGACGTTCCACATCAACCACCTCTCGCCGTACCAGCTGACCGCGGAGCTGCTGCCCGCACTCGGGTCCGGCGCCAGGGTCGTCACGACGTCCTCCATCGGCCACCGGATCGCGACGCTGGACCTGGACGACCTCGCCGCGGTGTCGGGGCTCTCCGACTGGGCCGCCTACTGCCGCTCGAAGCTCGCGAACCTCCGCTTCTCGAACGAACTGGCCCGGCGGCTCGTCGCCAGTGGCCGGAACGTCACCTCGAACTCGCTGCACCCCGGCATCATCCCCGGCAGCGAGTTCTCGCGGGCGCTCCCGGAGCCGGCGCCGTTCGTCGGCCGACTCGCCGGGGAGTTCCCGATGACCGACTCCGTCGAGGACGGCGCCGCGACCGTCGTCTACCTCGCCGCCTCCGAGGAGGTCTCCGGCGTCACCGGGAAGTACTTCTCGCGGTGCCGGGAGCGCCGTCCCGCCTCGGACGCGATGGACGTCGAGGCCCAGCGGGAGCTCTGGGAGCGGAGCGCCGAACTGCTCGACATCGGGAAGCCGCTGGCCGACGTCGACGTCGAGGCGTAAGGACGTCGCGTCTCCGGGTCTTCTGCAGACGTTCGGTAGGCATCGCACACGCATCCAGAAATCGTCTCCCTCGAGTAGCTCGCGTTCGAAATAGCGGACCCCAGACATCTCAGGGTTGGCGCTCATCCGGTTCACCGACCTACGTCGACGCGATGACACAGGTCGGGATCACCGACGAGGACCTGGAACAGATTCGAGAATACCTTGCGAAGCCAGCGTACCAGCGGGGCGATGACGACCTGGTCCCGGAACCCGACGAGTAACGAACCGGTCGAGACGTCAGAGCACTTCCTCGCCGATCCACCGTTTCTCCCTGTCCCTGCTGACGAGGGTGCTCATCGTCTCGATCTTCCACCCGCAGTCTGAGCACGACAGGACCTCGGTGTACTCCTGGCTATTCAGCCATCTCTTCTCCCTGTCGGCAGACGTATCGCATTCTGGGCAGTCCATGGTCGGATACCTTCGTGCAAGACACGACGGACCGTAAATCCGAGATAAGCGGAGTGAAAGTGGTCTATCCGCCGTATCCGAGGTGGAACCGCAATAAGGGAGTGGGTTCGGGCAGATTTGAACTGCCGGCCTCCTCCATGTCAAGGAGGTGTCATAACCAGCCTAGACCACGAACCCGTGCTGGCGTTCGTCCGCACTCCACCGTAACCCGGTGACGTAATTGAAGCTTTCGGAATACCACCCGCACGGCACCGTGTTCCACGGCGACGACTCCCCCGATACAGACGGCCACCTGCCGGCCCAGGATTCCCGAAACCGTCCTCCGAGCACGCTCGGAGTCGATTCCCCGGTTTCGGGACACGACCCTATATAAATGCCCCGACATACCGGCCACAACTGTGATGCATCCAAGTAGATATCGTTTGTCTAGAGATGGGTACCAATAGTATAGCGAACGCGACGGTGTCGTGTCTGATCGCGACGGTGCTCGTGATCGGGTTCACCGCGGCCCCGGTCGCGGCGGCCGATGGCACTGGCGTCTCCTTCGACGGCGACGGCGTCGATGTCGACGTCGGCGACGACGTCTCCGTGTCTGCCGGCGAGGACGGCCTCGATGTCGAGGGAGACGTGGACGCGAACGAGACGACCGACCCCGGCGTCGAAGCGCCGGAGGCGGACGATACCCCAGAACTGAACCCCGAGGAGAGCAGCGACGACGAACCGGTCCCGGAGGAGGTCTGCACCGACGTCCCCGAGCAGGTCAACGAGAACGTGCCCTACGAGCAGGTGCCGTGGGTCAGCGACCTGCCACAGGAAGCCCAACCGCCGGGCGTTCCCACCAGCGTCGTGACGCCCGGCGCCGTTGCCGGCATCGTCGAGGGCGCCGCCCCCAACCAGTGTGACGTCCAGGACCCGAACGACCCCTCCTACGACCCGACCGAGGAAGAGGTGAATCCCGCGGTCGACTACGACGTCGCCCGCTCCGGTCAGTACCAGGACGGCGGCGTCGCGCTGGTCTACTTCGACGCGACGCTGAACGAGTCCGACGAGCACGGCCCCGGCGTCTCCGGGATGGTCGGCGGTCTCGCGACCTCGCAGTTCGGTGACGCCGACACCGAACTGGCCATCCACGACGGCGAGAAGGAGTACGCGGTCGACCCGCGCGTCCGCTACCAGGAGAACGCCACGACCGCCTTCGCCGAGAACGACGTCCGGCTGCTGAACAAGCGCCTGGGCGTCGTCGTCGACTGCGACGGTGAGGAGTGCCAGCTGGGCACCCGGGGCCTCCCGCAGTTCGCCGACTACCCCGCGATCCCAGCGCCGACCGCGGAGGACGAGAGCAGCGAGGAGACCGAGGGACCGTTCCCGCAGGAGGTCTGCACCGACGTCCCCGAGCAGGTCAACGAGAACGTGCCCTACGAGCAGGTGCCGTGGGTCAGCGACCTGCCACAGGAAGCCCAGCCGCCGGGGCTGCCGACCAGCGTCGTGACGCCGGGCGCCGCTGCCGGCATCGTCGAGGGCGCCGCCCCGAACCAGTGCGATGTCCAGGACCCGAACGATCCGTCGTACAACCCCGCCGATGACGGCGTCGAGCCGGCCGGCGACGTGAGCGTCGCTCGCAGCGGCCAGTACGAGGGCGGCGGCGTCGTGCTGATCTACTACGAGGCGACGCTGAACGACTCGAACGAACACGGTCCCGGCGTCTCCGGGATGACCGGCGTGCTCGGGACCTCGCAGTTCGGCGACGTCGACCAGGAGCTCGCGCTCCACGACGGCGAGAAGGAGTACGCGGTCGACCCGCGCGTCCGCTACCAGGACAACGGGACGACCGCCTTCGCCGAGAACGACGTGCGGCTGCTGAACAAGCGATTGGGCGTCGTCGTCGACTGCGACGGCGAGGAGTGCCAGCCGGGCACCCGGGGCCTCCCGCAGTTCGTCGACGCCCCCGCGTTCCCCGCGCCGACCGGGGAGTGACGACGGCTCGCCGGTGACGCTTCTTCCGTGTCTGTCCGCCCGCCAGCGGTCGCCGTAGCGACAGGCTTAAGCTGGTGTACTTATTTGTACATCGTAACGCAGTATTGGTCATTGGTGTTCACTATGAAGGATTACATCGAACGGGTGACGGAGGGTGGCGACCTCTCGCAGGCGGAGGCGCGAGAGGCGGCCACCGCCGTCTTCGAGGGAGCGACGGAGGCACAGATCGGCGCGCTGCTGGCGGCGCTGCGCGCCAAGGGCGAGACGGAGTCGGAGATCGCCGGCTTCGCCGAGGGGATGCGAGCGGCGGCCCGCACCATCGACCCCGACCGGTCGCCGCTGGTCGACACCTGCGGGACCGGCGGCGACGGCCACGACACGATCAACGTCTCGACGACGAGCTCGTTCGTCGTCGCCGGCGTGGGCGTCCCGGTGGCCAAGCACGGCAACTACTCGGTGTCCTCGTCGTCGGGGAGCGCGGACGTCCTCGAGGAGCTGGACGTCACCATCGACGCCGAACCGCCGGCCGTCGAGGACTGCATCGAGGACACCGGCATGGGGTTCATGCTCGCGCCCGTCTTCCACCCGGCGATGAAGGCCGTCATCGGCCCGCGGAAGGAACTCGGCATGCGGACCGTCTTCAACGTCCTCGGGCCGCTGACGAACCCCGCGGGCGCCGACGCGCAGGTCGTCGGCGTCTACGACGAGGCGCTCGTCCCCGTCCTCGCGGACGCCCTCTCGCGGATGGCCATCGACCGGGCGCTGGTGGTCCACGGCGCCGGGCTCGACGAGATCGGCGTCCACGGCGAGTCGACCGTCGCGGAGGTCGACGGCGAGGACGTCACCGAGTACACCGTCACCCCGGCGGACCTCGGTATCGACGTCCACGACCTCGGGGACGTCGCTGGCGGCTCGCCCGCCGAGAACGCCCGCGACATGCGCGGCATCCTCGAAGGCGAGATCCGCGGCGCGAAGCGCGACATCATCCTCGCGAACGCCGGCGCCGCAATCTACGTCTCCGGCGAGGCCGACAGCCTGGCCGCCGGCGTCGACGCCGCCCGCGAGGCCATCGACTCCGGGGCGGCCGCGGCGCAGCTGGCGTCGCTCCGCGAGTTCGAGCCATGACGAGGGTGAAGGTCTGCGGGGTCACCACCCGCGAGGACCTCGAGACGGCGATCGAGGCGGGCGCCGACGCGGTCGGCTTCATCGTCGACGTCTCGGTGGACACGCCCCGGGAGATCGCCGACCAGCGGGCCGTCGAACTGGCCCGGGCGACGCCGCCGTTCGTGACGACCGTCCTCGTGACGATGCCGGATCGCCCGGAGGCGACCGTCGACCTGGCCTCGCGCGTCCAGCCGGACGTCGTGCAGGTCCACGGCGACCTGACTCCGGGCGACCTCGCCTACCTCTCGGCGAAGGTCCACGGCGACGTCGTGAAGGCCGCCTCGCCGGAGGAGGCGCCCGACTACGACACCGTCGCGGACGCGCTGCTCGTCGACTCCCTGGACGAGGCGGGCGCCGGCGGCACCGGCGAGACCCACGACTGGGAGCGGACCCGGGAGCTGGTCGACTCGCTGTCGTCGCCGGTCGTGCTGGCCGGCGGGCTCACCCCAGAGAACGTCGCCGAGGCGGTCGAGGTTGTCCGCCCCTTCGCGGTCGACGTCGCCAGCGGCGTCGAGTCCGAGCCCGGCCGGAAGGATTCGGAGGCGGTCGCGGCGTTCGTCGAGGCCGCGGGAGGGAGACCGTGATCGGACGCGAGGCGTTCGTCGACCTCGCCGGCGACGGCCCGGCGGTGGTCCGCGCCGTCGCCGACCTCGAGGCCGACCCGGAGCCGCTGGCGGCCTACGCCGCCCTGACCGGCCGGACGACCGACGCCGACGCCGGCGAGTACGCCTTCCTGCTGGAGAGCGCCGAGAAGGTCGCCTCCAGCGACCCCGACGGCGCGTTCACGGCCGGCCACGGCGCCGACCGCCACGCCCGCTACTCGTTCGTCGGCTACGACCCGGCGGCGGTCGTGACGGTCGACGGCGACGACGGCGCCGCGGTCGACGTCCTCGACGCCCGGTACGAGGGGGCGCTGGACCCCAACGGCGGCGACGCGGTCGCGAAGCTCCGCGAGTCGCTGCCCGACGTCCCGCTGCGGAACTTCCCCGAGACGGAGCGCCAGCAGCTGCAGGGCGGCCTCGTCGGCTTCCTCGCCTACGACGCCGTCTACGACCTGTGGCTCGAGGAGGTCGGCCTGGAGCGTCCGGACTCGCGGTTCCCGGACGCGCAGTTCGTCCTCAACACGAAGACGCTGGTCTTCGACGACGCCGCGGGTACCGTCTCGCTGGTGTTCACGCCGCTCGTCCACGAGTCCGACGACCCCGGCGAGATATACGACGAGCTGACGGCGGAGGTCGACCGCGTCGAGTCGCTGCTCGCCGACGCCGGTGAGCTGCGGACGGGCGGCTTCCGGCCGGTCGAAGAGCGGGCCGGCCCGAAGGACGACTACGAGGACGCGGTCCGGCGGGCCAAGGAGCACGTCCTCGACGGCGACATCTACCAGGGCGTCGTCTCGCGGAAGCGGGAACTCGACGGCGAGGTCGACCCGCTGGGGCTGTACGAGGCGCTGCGCGAGGTCAACCCCTCGCCGTACATGTACGTCCTCGACTACGACGACCTCGCGGTGGTCGGGGCGTCCCCGGAGACGCTCGTCTCCGTGCGCGGGCGCGAGGTGATGAGCAACCCCATCGCGGGGACCTGCGACCGCGGGACCAGCCCCGTCGAGGACCGCCGGCTGGCCGGCGAGATGCTCGCCGACGGGAAGGAACGCGCCGAGCACACGATGCTGGTCGACCTCGCGCGCAACGACGTCCGGCGGGTCGGCGAGGCCGGCAGCGTCCGGGTCGAGGAGTTCATGAACGTCCTGAAGTACAGCCACGTCCAGCACATCGAGTCGACGGTGACGGGACGGCTCGACGAGTCACACGACGCCTTCGACGCGACGCGGGCGGCCTTCCCCGCCGGCACCCTCTCCGGCGCGCCGAAGATCCGGGCGATGGAGATCATCGACGAGCTGGAACGCGAGCCGCGGGGGCTCTACGGCGGCGGCGTCGGCTACTACTCCTGGACCGGCGACGCCGACTTCGCCATCGTCATCCGGACGGCGACGGTCGAGCGCGGCCGCGGCGTCGACGGCACCGACCGGGTGACCGTCCAGGCCGGCGCGGGCATCGTCGCCGACTCCGACCCCGAGAGCGAGTACGAGGAGACCGAGAAGAAGATGGACGGCGTCCTCGTCGCCCTGGAGCGCATCGAGGGATCGGGAGAGGCGTCCGCCGGGGACGCGGCCAGAGAAGCGACGGGCGAGGTGCCCCGATGACACGGGTGCTGTTCGTCGACAACTTCGACTCGTTCACCTACAACCTCGTCGAGTACGTCAGCCAGCACGACGGCGTCGACACCGAGGTCGTCCGGAACACGGCGACCCTGGAGGAGATCCGGGAGGTCGACCCCGACGGGATCGTCGTCTCGCCGGGCCCCGGCCACCCGAAGAACGACCGCGACGTCGGCGTGACGCTGGACGTCTTCCGGGAGGTGAGCCCCGCGGTGCCGACGCTCGGGGTCTGTCTCGGCCTCGAGGCGGCTGTCTACGAGTACGGCGGCACCGTCGACCGGGCGCCGGAACCCATCCACGGGAAGGCGTTCCCGGTCGACCACGACGGCGACGGCGTCTTCGCGGGGCTCGAACAGGGGTTCCAGGGCGGGCGGTACCACTCGCTCGTCGCACTCGACGTCCCGGCGTGCTTCGAGGTCTCGGCGACCACCGACCACGAGGGCGAGGAGCTGGTGATGGGGGTCCGCCACCGCGACCACCCCATCGAGTGCGTCCAGTTCCACCCCGAGTCGGTCCTGACTGCCGCGGGCCACGACCTGATCGCGAACTTCCTGTCGACGGTCCGGTAGTGTCTAGTCCCGGTCACCTGTCAGACGCCCGTTCCCTATCGCGGCACCTCGGATGCTGATACGTCGTCGAGAGGGACTTCACAGGGGGTCGGTTACGTGTGTCATAATACGTATAATTACGCGCGTCGGATCCGGCGCTCCCTCGGGCGATTCGCGTCGTCCGGAGCCGGCCGACGGTCGCGACCCTCCGGCAAGACGGTCCTAGCGGGCGTGTCAGCGGGCCTCACAGCCCCCGATTGTTTCCGATGGAAACGCCGCTCACGTCGTGCGATTATCCGGAAGCTAATTCCACTTTCACCTCGGTCTGGACAGCATTATAGGAATCCCGGCGAATCACTCTGGTCGTACGCGTACGGGCACACGCATCACGCCGGAGGGGAGAACCAACCAGTGCCCCTGGACTGTATCGGAAAGTCGACAAAACGACCCCACGAATGCCGAAGGGTTAAGAGGATTGCACAACAGGAACTCGTCGTTATAGATGACCCACGCCACCCATCTCGCTAGCCGAGGTATCGCCCAGAGAACAGACGTACACGCGCGGAGGGCCGAGTGATGTCGGGCGCGGACCCCTCCGCGGACGAGATCACGCTCCCGATCAAACGGACCGAGGGGGAGACCCTGGAGGACCGCCTCACCGGCAACGCCTACCACAACATCCTGCCGGCCCGGTACCTCCGCAAGGACGCCGACGGCGAACTCATCGAGGAGCAGGAGGACCTCTTCGACCGCGTCGCGAAGAACATCGCCCTCGCCGAGGCCGTCTTCGAGGCCGAGAAGCGCGACGTCGAGGTGACTGTCACCCCCGACCTTCTCAAGCCCGACCACCCGCGCCGCGACGAACTCGCCGAGGAGGTCTTCGGGAAGGGCGTGACGGCCGACGCCGACGCCGAGACGACCCTCTCGGTCTACAACGTCAACAAGTTCGCCTACGACACGCTCGTCGACGAGCTCCCCGACGAGATCCGCGAGCACGTCGAGTCGACCGCCGACGAGTTCCAGGAGCTGATGGAGCGGCTCTCCTTCATGCCGAACTCGCCGACGCTGATGAACGCCGGCGACGAACTCCAGCAGCTCTCCGCCTGCTTCGTCGACTCCCCCGAGGACGACATCGACGACATCCACCAGACCGCCAAGGAGGCCGCCCAGGTGTTCCAGAGCGGCGGCGGGATGGGCTACGCCTTCTGGCGGCTCCGGCCCTACGGCGACGCCGTCGGCTCTACCGGCGGCATCGCCAGCGGCCCGATCACCTTCATGCGGACCTACGACCAGATGTGCGAGACCATCGCGCAGGGCGGCGCCCGCCGCGGCGCCCAGATGGGCGTCATGCGCGTCTCCCACCCCGACGTCATCCAGTTCCTCCACGCGAAGAACAAGGACGTCTCGCTGGCGGAGACCCTCCGGCTGAACGACCCCGACGACTTCACGCACAACTCCTTCGCGGACGCCCTCGAGGAGGCCCGCGGCCTCATCGACGACGAGGGCCGCGTCCCCGAGCACCTCCGGAACGCCGTCGAGGGGCACCTCTCTAACTTCAACATCTCCGTCGGCATCACCGACGACTTCATGGACGCCGTGAAGAACGGCGAGGAGTTCACCTTCACCAACCCGCGCACGGGCGAGGCCCACGTCGCGACGCCCGAGACGAAGGAACTGTACGACATGTTCGGCCTCGGCGAGCACGTCGAGGTCGGCGAGGAGCTCTCCGTCCCCGCCGAGAAGCTCTGGGACCACATCGTCGAGGGCGCCCACGAGAACGGCGAACCCGGCGTCATCTACCTCGAGCGCGTCAACAAGGAGCACTCCTTCGACGTCGAGGAGCACCCCGACCACCGCATCCTCGCGACGAACCCCTGCGGCGAGCAGCCCCTCGAGGAGTACGAGGCCTGCAACCTCGGGCACATCAACCTCTCGACGCTGGTCGCCGAGGACGCCCCCGACTGGCGCGTCTGGCAGGACCGCCACGCCGACGAGTACGACTCGACGGAGGCGGCCATCGAGGCCTTCCTCGAGGAGGGTATCGACTGGGCGGAGTTCGACCGCCGCATCGAACTCGGCACGCGCTTCCTAGAGAACGTCGTGACGATGTCGGACTTCCCGGTCCCGAAGATCGAACAGAAGGTCCGGGAGATGCGGAAGATCGGCCTCGGCGTGATGGGGCTGGCTCAGCTGTACATCCAGCTCGGCATGGAGTACGGCAGCGACTCCTCCAACGAGGTCGCCCGCCAGCTGATGAAGCACATCAACCACGGCTCGAAGTGGGCCTCCCACGAGCTCGCCGAGGAGCGCGGCGCCTTCGAGGAGTGGGACAACAGCAAGTACGCCGACCCCACCGAGTACCGCGAGTGGTTCGAGCACCAGACCGGCCTCGACGCCGACGAGTGGGCCGACGGCTTCCCGATCCGCAACCACAACACGACGACCATCGCGCCGACCGGCACCACCTCGATGGTCGGGAACACCACCGGCGGCTGCGAGCCCATCTACAACGTAGCTTACTACAAGAACGTCTCCGACGACGTCCAGGGCGACGAGATGCTCGTCGAGTTCGACGACTACTTCCTCCGCGTCCTGGAGGAGAACGACATCGACGTCGACGCCGTCAAGGAGGAGGCCCAAGAGCAGATGGCGAACAACGAGTTCGACGGCGTCACCGGGCTGACGACGGTCCCGGACGCGGTCGGCGAGCTGTTCGTGACGACGGGCGCCCTCTCCGCGAAGGAGCACGCCGGCGTCCAGGTCGCCTGCCAGGCGGGCGTCGACTCCGCCATCTCGAAGACGGTCAACGCGCCGAACGACTCCACCGTCGAGGACGCCAAGGAGGTCTTCGAGTACATCTACGAGCACGGCGGCAAGGGCGTCACCTACTACCGCGACGGCACCCGCTCGAAGCAGGTGCTCACCACGCGCGCGAAGAACGCCGAGTTCGCCGACGAGGACGAGGCCGCCGAGGCCATCGTCGCCCAGATCGAGGAGATCTTCGGCGGCATCGAGGGCTTCCTCGACAGCGAGGAGGTCGAGGCCGCCCTCGGGGAGGACCTCGAGGGGCTCCTCGACGTCGAGGTCGACCTCGGGAAGAAGCGGCCCCGCCCCGACGTGCTGCACGGCGTGACCCAGCGCATCGACACCGGCTACGGGAAGCTCTACGTCAACATCAACGAGGACCCCGAGACGGGTCGGCCGTTCGAGCTGTTCGCCAACATCGGCAACTCCGGCGGCTTCACCGCCAGCTTCACCGAGGCGCTGGCGAAGACCATCTCGACGGCGCTGCGCTCGGGCGTCGACCCCGAGGAGATCGCCGAGGAGCTGCAGGGCATCCGGTCGCCGAAGGTCGCCTGGGACAAGGGCGAGCAGATCAACTCCATCCCGGACGCCGTCGGCACCGCGATGCGGCGGTACCTCGACGGCGACGTCGACAAGGCCTACCCCCAGCAGCAGAACCTCACCGAGATCGCCGAGGAGGAGGGCACCGACGACGACGAGGCGACGCGGCGCGACGCCTCCGCTCCTGAGACAGACGGCGGCGCGGTGTCCGCTTCAGGCTCGTCGGCTGCCTCGCCGAACGACGACGCGGCCGGCGCCGACGACGCCACGCAGTCGCTCATCGAGTCCGGGGAGTCCCCCGAGTGCCCGGAGTGCTCCAGCATGACGCTGTACTACTCCGAGGGCTGCAAGACCTGCGAGTCCTGCGGCTGGTCGGAGTGCTGAGCTAGCGCGGCGAGTTCCTCGCGACGGAGCCTTTTTCACGCGGTCGCACGCGTCTCCACTATGACCGACGAGCAGGGCGGTCGACCCTGCCCGATGTGCGGCGCCCAGCTGTTCAAGCGCCACTGCAAGTACGTCTGTCCGCAGCACGGAGTCGTGGTCGATTGCAGCGACCCCTTCCTTTTCTGACAATTACTGCGCGCCGGCGCGCGTCTCGGCCAGCCGCCGGTAGGCCGGCCCCGACAGCGCGAGCAGCACCGCGAGCGCGACGGTCGTGACGAGCAACAGCGGGTCGCCGGTGAGCCCGACGGTGGTCAACTGCCCCATCGAGGCGCCCAGCAGGACGGTCGCGACGACCCAGGGGCCCTCTCCCATGGCAGTGCCGACGACGTAGGGGCGCAGCGGGACGCCCGCGAGCCCGGCGGCGTAGGAGACGGGGTCGGTCGGGAGCGGGGCGAGGCGAACGGCGATCACCCCGCGGAGGTCGCCGGTGGTCTTCCGGACCAGCGCGCCGGCGTCGCCGACGCGGGCCAGCAGGCCGGCGTCGTGGCCGAAGTAGCGGGCGGTCGCGTAGGCCGGCAGCGTCGTCACCACCGCGCCGGCCAGCGCGACGGGGACGGCGACGGGACCGTAGACGTAGCCCAGCAGGATGGAGAGCGCGCTGATGGGCCAGGCGAGCAGTGGGCGGACGAGGTAGACGAGGAGGAGCGCGACCGCCAGGAGCGCGGGCCGCCGGGCCAGCGTCTCGGCGTGCTCGAACAGCGCCGACGGCGAGGTGGCGAGGGCGGCGGCGCCGGCGACGGCGGCGACGGCGCCGATGCCGGCGAGCTGGCGGGCGGTCGCGCGGTTCACGTCTACGGCGAGTCCGCCGTCCGGCAAACCTCTTGTGGTGCGGTTACCCGGTGACTTTTAGCTGACCGGCGCCCTGACGCCGGTGTGGACGAGGCCGACCCCGGCGACGACGCAGTCGAACTCGGCGTGCAGCTGCTGGCCCGACTCGAGCACGCGGAGCTGCCGCTGCCGGAGGTGATCGACCGGATCGAGACGGTGACCGCCCACCCGGAAACGACGCGGGCCATCCTCGAGGAGGCGGAGAAGCGGGGCCACATCACCCGCGAGGGGGACACGGTGAAGCCGAACGGCGGGCAGTTCCTCAGCTTCGAGAGCGAGGTCGTCTCCCGGGAGGGGGAGTTCGACTGCCGGCGCTGCGGCGCCTCCATCTCGACGGGCTACTTCATGAAGCTGGAGGCCGGCGAGCACGGACCGTTCGGTTCGTCGTGCATCCGGAAGGTCACGGGCCGCGAGTAGGACGAGAAGGGCGGGGGAGCGGAGCTATCGGCCGCGGCGGAGTTCCTCGACGAGCTGCTCGATGGTCTCCTGCTGGGCCTCGATGAGTTCGGTCTGGTGGTCGACGCGTTCGGCGAGGGCGTCGACGCGTTCGGCGAGCGCCTCGACGTCGGTCCCGGCGGCGCCGTCGGCGTCGGTACCGACGCTCGAGACGTCGGGCACCGAGGCGGTGCCGCCGGCCGCCGCCGGTTCCCCGTCGGCGGTGGCGGCGTCCGCGACCGCGTCGCCGGTCGGGCTCTCCGTTTCGGCGGTCGCGGACCCGGCGTCGCCCATCCGCGCGTCGTCCCTGTTCATGTCCTGGTCGGCCGGCGGCGACCAGTCGGCGGAGACGAGCCCGTCTTCCGCGTCGTCGCTCCCGGTTGCGTCGTCGTCCGCGTCGACCTCCGTTCCGCCGTCGTCGACCCCCGGTTCCGGGTCGCTCTCGGTCTCGCCTTCGGCGTCCGTCGGTTCGTCGGTCCCGTCGTCGTTCTCGGCGTCCTCGTCGACGTCCTCTTCGGCGACGGCGGCGCGGAGGCCGCCGAGCGAGGAGACGCCGTGGAACTCGAAGACGGCGCTCTGGACCTCCTGGCGGACGCGGCCGGCGTGGTCGTTCGGTACCTTCACGCGCTGCTGTCGGCCGTCCATCTCGACGACGACCTGGGTCGCGACGCTGCCCTCCTCGAAGTCGAGGCCGTCGAGGTCCGCGTAGTGGTAGGCCTCGAACTCGTCGTCCCAGACCGCGCTGCCGATGTGCTTGAGGAGCTGTCGGTCGGTGACGACGAGCGTGAGTTCGCTGAAGCGGAACTGCGCCTCGACGGTCTCCTCGTCGTCGACGACGCCGGCCGTCCGGAGGATGCCCTCGAGCATCGCCGCGACGACCTCGTCGACGACGGAGGCGGGGAGGGTGAGGGAGGTCTCGTCGTCGAGGTTCTGCAACCGCAGCGTGGTCTTCCGGCGGCCGTGGTCGATCGCGAACCGCTCGACGTCGTGGGCGTAGGTCTCGACGGACTCGTCGGAGAGCAGCCCCTCCGAGCGGTAGAGGTGCGTCCGGGTGGGCGTGACCGCGACGACGTCGCCCCCGCCGAGGTCGACCGTCGCGGCGACCGTCTCGCCCCCGACGGTCTCGACGAGCAGTTCCGGGAGTTCGTCCATGGGTTGGTGTACCCGCAGGCCGGCTTAAAACCGCCGCCCGTGTAAGCTTCTGTGTCGGCGCCACGGAACCGCCCGACGCGGATAGGAAGGTTGAAGGGTGCGAGCGGGCAAGCGGAAAACGAGCCCGGGTGGCTTAGCTGGACATAGCGCCGCACTCATAGGGTTACGAGGCGGCAACCGCGATGTCCCGAGGCGTTGCCTGCGCCTCGTTCCTGGGACATGCGGAGATCGAGGGTTCGGAGCCCTCCCCGGGCACTACATTTTCGAGCGTCGCCCCATCGAGAGTCGCCACGCCGACCACCGCTCAGACGAACCGCCGGAGCACGAGCAGCGCGAACAGCATCCCCAGGATCGTCAGCGAGGCGGTCGCGACGATCCAGATGTGGCTCTCGGCGGCCGCGGTCGCGAAGGGTTCCGGGAGGACGGTCGGCGCCAGGAACGCCACCGTCGCCAGGAGGGTCGCCACCACGCAGACGACGAAGATCAGCCCGTACAGCGACTCCTGGAGCAGCCGGCCCATGGGAGCCGATTGGGGGCACCCCCCATGAGCGTTCGGGTGGAGACGTAACGCCCTTCGCCGTCCCGGCCGGCGTCCCGGTATGGAGTCGTTCCGATTCGACGTCGAATTGCCGGTGCGGTACCGCGACCTCGACACGCTCGGCCACGTCAACAATGCCGTCTACGGGACCTACCTCGAGCAGGCGCGGGTCCGCTACTTCGACCGCGCCCTCGACCTGCCGTTCGAGGCCCGCGAGATGGTGCTGGCCCACGTCGACCTGGACTTCCGGCGGCCGATCACCCTCGAGGACGGGTCCGTCCGCGTCGCCTGCGGCGTCACCGACCTCGGGACCTCGAGCATCGAGATGGCCTACCGGGTGGACGCCGGCGAGTCGTCGGAACCGGCCGCGACGGGCGAGTCGGTGCAGGTGGCCTGGGGCGGGGAGGGGTCGTGTCCGCTCCCCGAGGAGTGGCGCGAACAGATACGGGCGTTCGAGCCGACGCTCTAGCGGCGTCGGTGCCGACACGCTCTTGCGGTCCGAAGCCCCGTCTCCGACCGTGCCGTCAGACGACCCGACGGTCGTCCACACCCTCGCGGTGACGACCGACGACGTGGTGACCGCCCTCGAGGCCAACGAGCGCCGCGAGGCGGGCGCGGTCCTCCGGGTGACGCCGCCGTTCGGCGGCCGGATGCGCGCGCGACTGCACCTCGCGGGCGCCGAGAGCGACTACGACTCCCCGGAGCCGCTGCACGTCCCGCCGGAGCGACTGGTCGAGTCCGCACCGCCGCTGCCGACGCCCGACGACACCGAGGACGCGCTCCGCTCGGACCCGTCGCTGACGTACTCGCCGGAGCGCCACCGACAGCGGCACGAGCGGGCCGTGGAGGCCTGGCGGACCGCGGTCGCCGGCGCCATCGTCGAGGCGGCGACCGTCGAGACGCCGGCGGGGCCGATCGAGGTCGCGGTGACGACGCTGGGGTGACCGACAGCCGATCTCCGACCAGTCGCAAGGAAACCAATCAGAAGTGGTAATGAAAGTTCTAACCGCCTCTCGTCGCTTCGTGAAAGGTCCATCTGGCTCGATATGGCGTCGTAAAACGTGCCGAAACGACCCGAATGCTCGACCGGTTATTAGTGGTTACCAGTTGTTGGGGTAATCGTAATGAGTCCCTCCACGTCGACCAACGACCACGGCGTCGTCACGACCGAGCGCTCGACGGTGCCGGAGCCCCTGAAGGCGGGAGCCTTCTGGGCCGCCGTGATCCTCCCGTTCTGCTCGCTCGCGCTGCTGTACAACGGGCTGGACACGGGCGTCGACTACGTCACGCTCGCGTCGTTGCTGGTCGGGAACGTCGTCGCCCTCGTCGTCGGTCACGACTACGGACAGTAGCGACTCCCGCCCACCACGGGTCGATCGTCCCCCGCCCTCTCACCCCTTCGCTACCCTCTTCTCGTCTCTCCGCCTTTCCCGCTCCGATTCGTTATCGCCGGGCAGCCAGTTCCTCGCGGATAGCCCGTCGCTTGACGAGTGCGAACCCCGCCAGGATGACGAGGAAGCCGGCGACCGTCGGCGCGTCGATGACCTCGTCGAGGAAGAGGAAGCCCGCCAGGGCCGCGAACACCGGCGCGACGTAGGAGACGAGGTTGATCTCGATCGGACCGAGCCGGTCCAGCAGGTCGAAGTACACGAGGAACCCGGCGGCGCTGGCGACGACGGCGAGGTAGACGAGCGCGAGCGTCGCCTCCAGCGGCGGCAGACCGCTGACGGACTCCTCCAGGCCGACGCTGAGCGCGTGCATGAGGGCGGCGCCGCCGACCATCGACCACGCCTCCATCGTCTCGATGGGGAGGTCGGTCTCCAGGCGCCGGGCGAGGACGCTCCCGAAGGCGAAGCAGAGCGCGGCGCCGAAGACGAGCGCCTCGAACCGGGAGCCGACGAGGTTCGAGGGGTCCGGCCGAGAGAGGACGGCCACGCCGACGAGGCCGAGGACCATCCCGACGATGCCGAGGACGGAGAGTCGCTCCTCGGGGAGGAACGCCCTGGCGAAGGCGGTCGTCAGCACCGGCGACAGCGAGACGATGACCGCGGCGGCCGCGCTGGTGGTGCCGCGCTCGCCGACGAACAGCAGCGCGTGGTAGCCGGCGATGAGGAAGACGGCGCCGACGGCGACGAGCGCCCACTCCTCGCGGCCGCGCGGTCGCCAGCGGTCGGTGACCCAGGCCGCGTAGCCGAGCATCAACACCCCCGCGACGTCGTACCTGACGGCGGCGAACAGCACCGGCGCGTCGTAGAAGTACGCGGGCGACTCGGGGGTGCCCAGTCCGGCCTTGATGGCCATGAAAGCCGATCCCCACGCCGCGGCGAGAGCGCAGAACAACACGAGGTTCCGGTAGCGCACGGCGACACCGCGCACCGGGGCCGCCTGAACCTTTCGAACTTCGGGTGGTCGTCGTCAGGTCGGCCGACGGCGGACGACCAGCGCCACGACGACCGCGCCGAGGAGGAGCCCCAGCGCGGCCAGGAGCGGTTCGTCGCTCTCGACGCCGACGACGAGCATGGCGAACGGGCCGAGGACCGCGACCGCGAGGCCGAGGAACGTCAGCCCGCTCGTGACGGTGGTCTGCCACCTCGATCGGTCGCCCTTTCCGGAGGCCATCTCAGGCGTTCCGCTCGGCCTCCAGGGCCGCCAGCAGGTCCTGGCGGGCGACGATGCCCATGAGCGCGTTGGCCTCGTCGACGACCGGGAGACGGTTGATGTCGCGCTCCTCGTCGGCGAGCAGCGCGAGGAGTTCGTCGATGGAGGCCTTCGGCCCGACGGTGACGACGTCGTCGGTCATCACCTCGCTGATCGGGCGGCCGGCGTTCCGGGCGAAGTCCAGCCCCAGGTCCAGTTCGTCCCAGGAGACGTCGATGGCGTAGGTGAGCGACTCCAGGAACGGCGGGAAGCCGACCGGGATCCACAGCGTCCGGTCCTCGGCCTGGAAGAGGTCGACGAGGTCCCCCTGGGTGACGATGCCGACGACGATGCCGTCCTCGGTGACCGGGAACCCCTCGAAGTCGACGCCGGCCAGTCGGGAGAGCACCTCGCTCACGTCGTCGTCCGGCGAGACGGTCTCGACGTCGCGGGTCATGATGTCGCGTGCGGTGACCATGCCGGCGGCTTCTCGCGCCGGGGAGGTATTCGTTCGGGTCGAAGGATTAGTCCCATCTAATCTTTTGCTTAGATGCGAATCACTATAAGGTTCGACGCTAGTATGTCCGGTAATGAGCGAACCTCCCGCGTCGCGACCGGGCCTCACCCGGCGCGACCTCCTGACCGCCGTCGGCGGCGCCGGTACCGCCGGCCTCGCCGGCTGCCTCGACGGCGGGTCGGCCGGCGCCGAGGCGAGCGGCCCGGTAGCGGTCGCCTCCTTCTTCACCTTCTACGACTTCGCGCGGCGCATCGCCGAGGACACGCCGATCACCGTGCGGAACCTCGTGCCCACCGGGCTGCACGGCCACGGCTGGGAGCCCGACCCCTCCATCACCCGGGCGATCATCGACGCCGACGCGTTCATCCACGTCGGGCCGGACTTCCAGCCGTGGGCCGACCGGGCCATCGAGACCGTCAAGGACGACCGGGCCGAGACCGACCTGGTCAACGTCCGGGAGGGCGTCGACCTCCTGCCGCTGGCCGACAGCCTCGACGAGGACGAGGAGGCCGTCGACGCCGGCCGCGACCCCCACTTCTGGCTCGACCCCCGGCGCGCCAAGCAGTCCGTCGACAACCTCGTGGCGGGCCTCGAGGCGGTCGCCCCCGACCACGCCGACGCGCTCGCCGAGAACGGCGCCGACCTGCGGGCCGAACTCGACGCCATCGACGACGAGTGGCGCGACCTGTTCGACGCCGCCGAGCGGGACGTCGCCTTCCTGGCCGCGCACAACGCCTTCCAGTACGTCGGCGACCGCTACGGCGCGACCGTCGAACCGCTGGTGACGAACCTCGCGGCCTCCAACGACGTCCGGCCGGCCGACGTCCGCCGCGCCCGCGAGACCATCGAGGCCAACGACATCCGGTACATCGGCGCCGCGGTGTTCGAGCCGCGACGACCGGCTCGCCAGCTGCTCGCGGACACCGACGTCGAGGCCTACTACCCGGTCACGCCGTACGCCGGCACGACCGAGGCCTGGGTCGAGCGTGGCTGGGGCTACGCCGAGATCGCACGGAACATCAACATGGAGACGTTCCGGGTCGTGCTCGGGGCCGCCGCGCCCGGGGAGACGACGCTGGGCGAGGAGTGGCGGAACTTCGAATGACGGGGGACTCGCCGCTCGTCGCCGTCGAGGACGCCACGTTCGGGTACGCCGCCGCGCCGGTCGTCGAGGGGGTCTCCTTCGCCGTCGAACCGGGCGAGTACGTCGGCATCGTCGGCCCCAACGGTTCGGGCAAGAGCACGCTCCTGAAGCTCCTCCTCGGGCTGCTGGAGCCCGATCGGGGGGCCGTCGAGCTGTTCGGCGCGCCCGCCCGGGCCTTCGAGGGCCGCGAACGCGTCGGCTACGTCGCCCAGGACGTCACCGAGAACACGAAGGAGATGCCGATCACCGTCGCCGAGGTCGTCCTGATGGGTCGGTTCCCCCACGCCGGCTTCGGCCGCATCGGCGGCGAGGACCGCCGGCTCGCCCGGGAGGCGCTCCGGACGGTCGGCATCGAGCACCTCGCGGACCGCCAGGTGACGAAGCTCTCCGGCGGCCAGCGCCAGCGGGCGTACATCGCCCGCGCCCTGGCCGCGGAGGCCGAACTCCTCGTCCTCGACGAGCCGACCGTCGGCGTCGACGCCGAGTCCGTCGAGGCATTCTTCGAGTTGCTCGGCGAGCTCAACGACGACGGCATGACGATCCTGCTCGTCGAGCACGACATCGGCGCGGTGCTCGACCACGCCTCGCGGGTGCTCTGTCTGAACCGCGAGCTCTACTTCGACGGGGAACCGGCGGCGTTCGTCGAGACCGACGCCCTGGAGCGGGCGTACGGAACGACGCTTCGGCCCGGCGCGGAGGTGACGCGATGACCGCCGCGGCGTCCGCGACGGCGCCGCCCGGGCAGGTGGCCGGCACCGGCTGGCTGCTCGACCGCTGGAGCGACCTGCTGGCGCTGCTCGGCGACGCCCTCGGGATCGGCATGCTCGAGTACTCGTTCATGCACCGGGCGCTCCTCGTCGGCATCCTCATCGGCGTGATGGCGCCGCTCATCGGGACGTTCCTCGTCCACCGGCAGCTCGCGCTCATCGGCGACGCCCTGGCCCACACCGCCTTCGCCGGCGTCGCCGTCGGCCTGTTCGTCAACGCCGTCTTCGACGTCGGGGTGTCGCCGTACGTCTCCGCCGTCGTCGTCGCGATGCTCGCCGCCCTCTGCATCGAGCTCATCTCGGAGGTGACCGACGCCTACAACGACGTCTCGATGGCCATCGTCCTCTCGACGGGGTTCGCCCTCGGGGCGGTCCTCATCAGCCTCAACGCCGGCGGCCTCGCGGTCGGCGTCAACCAGTACCTCTTCGGGAACCTCTCGACGGTCTCCCGGGAGAACGCCACCATCCTGCTGGTGCTGTTCGCCGTCATCGTCGGCGTCGTCGCGGTCACGTACAAGCAACTGCTCTACGTCACCTTCGACGAGACGGCCGCCCGCGTCGCCGGCATCAACGTCCCCTGGTACAACCGCGTGATGGCGATGCTGACGGCGATGGTCGTCGTCGGCGCCATGCAGATCATGGGTGTCATCCTCGTCGCGGCGATGCTCGTCGTCCCCGTCGCCGGCGCCGCCCAGCTGGCCCGCGGGTTCAAGGGCGCACTGCTGGCCTCGGTCGTCCTCGCGGAACTGGCGGTCCTCGTCGGCATCACCCTCTCCTACCAGTACGAGACGACGGCGGGCGGGACCATCGTCCTCGTCGCCGTCGGCATCTATATAGTCGCGGTGCTGGCGGGGAAAGTCCGGACCCGCCGGGAGCGGCCAGCCGCCGGAGAGCGGCCAGATTGAGCCCTGACCTGCCCGTGGATTTATATATGGAGCGGGACGAAAGGCGCGTATGGCCGCGTACTGCCGGCCGGTCCTTCGGAACCTGTTCGACGACTCACCCACCCCGCACATCGCGCACCCGCCGCGCACCCATCGTCGTGACTTCTACCTCGCGACCGACGGGTCCTATCGCGCCGACGGCGACGGCGGACTGGGGGTCGTCATCGAGACGCGAGACGGCGAGCGCGTCGCCCGGCTCTCCGTCCCCGACGCGGTGCCGGACAACAACGTCGCCGAGTACCGGGCGCTACACCTCGGCCTCGACGTGCTGGCCGCTCGCGCGCCCACCGGCGCCCGCGTCGGCGTCCTCATCGACCACGACGACCTCGCGGCGAACGTCAACCGCGCGATGCTCGCCACGCAGGGCCCCGACGCCCGCCCGCCGCACCCCTTCCGCGTGCCCGGGTCGACCGCCCACCACTGGCGGGGGATTCGCGCCCGCGTCGCCGGCTTCGGCGAACTCCGGGCCGCCCGCATCGACAGCGGCGACAACCCCGCCCACCCACTCGCGAACTCGCCGGACCAGTACGCCCACGTGAACCGCGAACCCGACCGCTGCGTCCTTCCCCGGGACGACGAGCGCTGGCGCGCACCCGACGACGACCGCTACCCGCCGCCGTCTCGCGCCAACCGCAGCCGCTCGAACAGCCTGGCCGGCGGCGAGCCCGCCAGCGACTGACGTCCTCCTCTTCTCGTACCTTCCTGAGGCCACTTCGCTCCGATCCTCGATCGTTCGAGCGCTTCGTGTCCCGGATCACTCGAAGACTGATTTGACGGATTCGTCGGGTTTCGCTCTCGGAGGATTTGATAGCTCGATTCAGTAAGCCTGGAATCTCGGATACGATCAGCGACCCACTTCGACGACGAGAGTGAGGTCGGTCTCTGCGTCGGGTCCGACCGCCCGGACGTCGAAACCCACCGCCAGTAATACGGCTTCGTCGGCCCGTTCCTGGAGGACGACTCCGCCGTCTGTTTCGCAATCGCCGAACCGCTTGCCGGGACCGCTGTCGCAGTTCTCTCCCGCCCACTCCGTCGCAGCCGTCTGGTTGTACGAGACGTCGTAGACGATTCCCGACTCGAGACGCGAGGACTCGAGCGTCCCGACGTCGTTCCCGATGGCCGCCCGGACGGCTTCGGCCATCCGGTCCCGCTCGTCCCACCCGTAGTCGCCGGCCGTCGCCGCCGTCGCATTATGGACCGACCGGTCGAGGAACGCGACGGCCTCGTCCCCGGCGACGGCCGGCGAGTCGTCCTGTACGTCCGGGTGGTAGCCCAGCTGGAGGTAGGCGAGGAGGATCGGCGTGAGCGCGATGGCGATGACCGCCGCCGCGGTCATCGAAGGCGCTCTCGATGTCGACGACCCCGACCTTCCTGATACGAGACTCGCATCCTTCTATTCACGATACGGAGGAGACTCCCAGCCACTGAAAGCGTCCATTCCTCCCAGCCATCACAAGGCTGTAGTCTTCTATCGTCAGTCGATAGAGCGTTACACTATCCTCCGTCATGCTGACCTGTCGTTTCGAGGAAAGCTGGTCGTTGACCTTCCCCACGAATATCCGCCACATCCCTCTCCCCTCTTTGAACGTGTATCGAGGCTTACGCGATGTCTCGACGCACAATCTGAGAACATCATCGGCAAGCTGCCGGCTGGTCGTGAAATAGATCTGATGGTCGTTTCCGTCACCGTCGAGTAGCACCTGCAGCAGCAGCTCCTGTTGTTCGGTATCGAGATTCCAGACGAACTCCGGGAGGCACTTTTCTCGACAGCCTTCGCCGCACATATCCGTGAGCAACCGAGCGTAGAGATTCGATGAGAACGCGAAGGACCCTTTCGAGGCATGGACACTGATTCCTAGCCGCTCGAACAGCTGCTCGATCCGATCTCGGTACTCCGGAATCTTCTGCGAGATAGAGATAGAGGCAGAATCGCTGTTGACCTTCTCTGTGATACTCCCCTCCGTGACGTACCAGCCGATGAATCGGATGAAGTCATCTCCGTCGAACCGATACGGTCGTCGCCAGTGGCCTTTCTTGTCCCTGATTCGAACGTCGGTTCCCAGCGATTCCAGGGTTTCCTGATATTGTTTGAAGGTGGCAGCATCGAAGTGATAGCCGGTGAAGCCATTTCGACCCACAGGAACGCATCCCTCGGGTAGTGACGCTCTGAAACTGTGCCCGTGGCAGTCGACCTCGACGCAGGCCTGAAACTCGTCGACGAACTCGGTCACATCGACCTGCTCGAGGGATGGCCTCGATAGTGACCGCCACTCGTTGACGAGTCGGTATTTTCCGAGTTCGTCGAGGTCACCAGCGCGCTGCAGCCGGAGCCGCTCTATCGCGTCAGTCCGATATGGAATTGGCTGCTCAGGATGGAGAAGCCAATCGATCCGGCGAGCGTTCGCGTGAACGAGCGGGCCATCGTACTCGACCCGTTCGATTCCCGTTACTGGTTTCCGCTTTAGTATTCTCGTAGCTGGATTGAGCGCATAAACCTCGTCTCCCACCTCGAGGCCGGCGGCTGCGATCGGTCCATCTGTCGTCAGTACCTGGGTTCGTTCAGTGAGGCCGCCATCCGCAATGTCGACCGCTGCTGTGTCTTCATTCATACGGGCCACCCGTCGGCCCGTCGATAAACCCTACAGCGCGGAAGCAGCGGTCAATCGTCCAGCGCTTTGGTAGTGGGTTGCTCCTGGCCGGACCCTGTGATTGCGTCCTCGGTTACTTCGTTCTCGATGACCTCAGTCTCCCTTGGCAGTGCCCGGACCTCCATCCCACGCCATTCACCGTCGACGCCGAGCAGCGCCTGCGAGTAGCCTTTGTCGTCACTCCCCGGGATTGCGTCCTGCACAAACTGCTTCTGGGCAGGGTTGAGGCCGAAGACGTCCGCGGTGTCGTCGTTCATCCCATCGAGTTTGTGGAACTGCTTGATGGCACACTGATCGAGGATGATCTTCGAGACGTCGTGCTGGAAGAACTCGTCGACCGTCTGGGTGACCAGCCGGATCGAAAGGTCGTGGTGGCGATGGTGTCTGAAGATCGTCTCCAGGTACTCCAGCGTCGCCGCGTCCTTCATGAGATAGCGTGCCTCGTCGATGACGAACACCACCTCCTTGTCCGTCTCCTTGGCCCGCTCGTAGACCAGTGAAATGAGCAACTCCATGATGAGGCTCGTGTGGCCGCCGATGGAGCCGCCGCGCTGCTGGAGGTCGAGGTAGACGACTTTCTCGTCCCGGATATCGAATTCGCTGTGCCGCCCGAGATTCTCCAGTTGGCCACCTTCAGCGAACGGCCTGAGTTGATTGAGCAACCACACCGCGTCCGTCTCAATCTTTTCACTTTCCGCCTCGACCCGGACGACGTACTCGCCGGGGTCGTTGCTCATCTCTTCGAGGATGTTCAAGACATCGCGAACGGTCGGACTCTCCCGGTCATGCGTCGACAGGTCCTCGGTGATCCCGTTCCGTTCGTAGGCCTCGTCAATCGCCAACTCGAGGGTGGTGCGGCGGTCGCCGAGGTCGACGTCGCGGTGGGCGAAGAAGTTCGCAAAGAAGCTCACTGCGCGGTTGCGACGTTCCCGCAGGGGGCTCGCGTCCTCGCCACGTTCCTGCAGGACATGTTCGGGCGTGGGTTTGATTTCCAGTGGGTTCAATCCGAGCGTCCCCCCGACAGTGATGCGCTGGCCACCGAGGGCGTCGGCGACGCCGGCCCAGTTGTTCAGCGGTTCGAGGATCACACCGATTCGGTCGGGGTCCTGTTCGATCGTGCGGATGAAGTTCTGCTTCGAGCCGAAGGACTTCCCCGAGCCTGGATCGCCCACGGTGAACATCGCATAGCCGTCCTCGCGGGCGAACGGGTCGATCACGAGGGGACTGCGCGTGTCCTTGTGCACGCCGAACTCCACTCCACCCTCCTCGAGAATCGACGCGTTATGCGGCGAGGCAAGTAGGGCACCGACAGCCCCACCAAGTGCAACAGCGGTTCTATCGAGTTTGCTTGGACCAATCGGGGCCGCCGATTGTACGGCGAGGTCCTGGGTACAGATGGCTGTCTTCGGTTCCAGTTGCGCCGGCTGTTCGCGGAGCGCGGCTCGCACCTTCTTCACCGATTGGCGGAGCTCGTCTCGCGTGTCAGCGCGGACCGTGACGACAAGTTCCTGATCGAAGACTCGCTGGCCGTTCTCGACGGCCTTGTACGTCTGTCTCGCCGTGTTCGCACGCTCCTGAAGATATGCGCTACGTACTGTCCGCTCCAGGTCAGCATCTGCCTGCAGGTCGTCGGCGACCCGCTGCAGTTCGTCACGGGCTCGCGCCTGGTTCTGCGGGACGACACGCGCCGTCACGTCGAACTCCACGTCGGTCAGTTCGAACAGTCCGCTGAGGTACCCGTCCTTTGGTGCGTCCGGGTACTCGGTGACGTAGAGCGTCGACGTCCACTGCTCGCCGACACGGGCAATCCGCGTCGCCCACTCGATCGCGGCCGGCGCCATCACGTCCTGCTGTCGTTCAGCCAGCTCGTCGAGCACCTGATACTCCACTTCGGCCGATTCGAGCGTCCCCTCGTCAAGTAACTCGTCCAAGCCTGGCTCGTCTCGGTTCCGTTCCCGGTACCATGAGACCAGGTTCGCCACGACGATTAGCAAGATGACGCTACCGACCCCATAGACGAGCAGTCCCTGCGTAGAGACGAGGGGTGGTAACGCCTCGATGAATTGCGGCCCCTGGAGTTGCAGCAGTTGCGTGTACCTCATCCGTCGACCACCTCCGAATCGTCACGCTCGGAGTTATCGAGCACTGGCTGTTCGCGAATGAGCCGCTCAGCTGTATTCTCACAGTACTCCTCGCCGTTCCAGAACTCGGTGTTCAGGACGAACAGTTCGACGGTATCCAGCCGGCGGGCCGACCAGCCGGGGACCTTCTCGACGAACTCGTTGCGCACGGTTCGAATCCGGTCGTCGAGCTTCTCGAACATCGCCACCCGGAGTTCGGCCTCCGAGTAGTCCTCGCGGCGAGTGACGAACGGGCTGAACAGCGGGCCGATTACAGGGAGTTGGGCGAGCTTCTCACCGGGTGTCCGTTCCTCCTCGTAGCGATGATAGACTGCCCTTCGGTCGACCTCGACGCCGAGATAGAAGTGGAACTGCCGAGTGCCGGCGAGGTCGACCGGTCGCTGCTCGAGATACTCATTGAGAAGTTCGCGAAACACGGGATTGGATTCGACGTCGGGATCATCGAATCGGCTGTCGAGTTGGGCGACCAATCGCTCGACCGGGAACGACTGCGTCGTCGCGTAGAACGTGAGCGGGAAGTCGAGTTCGTTGTTCGCGAACTCCTCGGCTTGCTCCTGGACGGTCTGCCAGTCCTCGGCCATCGCGAAGTCCATGTTCGCTGGCTCCAGTTCGATGAACGCCTCCATCGTGCCATCCGTCCGCTCGATCGCTCCCGCGCCGGGCCAGGCCCGCTCGACGTTGGTGAGTTCCTGGGTCGATTCATCGACGCTGAACGGGGTGTATTCGACCCAGCCGCCCTCGGTCGATGGATTGGGGTCATCGGCGCGATAGCTGTGCGTGACACGCGGCCGCTTGAACACGTATCGGCCGACGATGCGAAGCCACTCCCAGGCCGTCAGGTGCGGTGGCGCGGCATAGACGGTAGCTACGCCGAGTCCGAAACCCACGAATAGGAGGGTGACCGCGAGGACGCTGATGCCGGTACTGGCACCGATGAATAGTCCTGTGATGGGGAACCCAAGAAGGATGCCGACGTCACCCTCGCGGATGTTCACGATGGGGAGGCGCGTGTCCTCCCCGAGACGATTCATGATGCGTCGTGCTGCTGCGCTGTGTTCGTCTGCCATTAGTAGTATCCTGGATCGTTCTCTGAGCGCCGATACTCGGGGATGCCACCACTGCCACCGCCACCGTCATCGCTATCGCTTGTCTCCGCTGCCCGCTGTGTCTGCGCTCCAGAACCGTTCGGTTGGGCCTGTCTGGAGGCAAGCGCAGTCCCCGCCGCCGCAGTCGGTCCCCACCGCGCCCCGGCTGCGGCTGCGGTCGGCCCGGCCAGATAGCCGGCCGTCGCGACCGTCCCAGCCAGGATGGCACCACGTCCGGTGCCACCGATCGCTCTGGCTGCCAATGGCGCGGCGAATTTGAACGTCTTCCAGGTGACGTATAACGTGATGATCGGCAGCGAGATCACAACCAGATACTGGGCGAACTGCCCGCCGAGTTCGAGCTGATGCTCACCGGCGAACAGCAATTCGTAGCCACGGAAGAGGATCGCCGCCGGTAGGGGCAATGCGGCCAGTGGAATGAACTGGGCGATCAATCGCCGGGCGATGTTCGACAGCACCGGGACGTTCCCGTACGCGATGGCGATACCGAACGGCATGCCGTACAGATAGACGTACAGGAGCAACTCCCGGATGATGAACAACGCCTTCAGCGCGACCATCGCGAGCCCACCTAAACTAGCCATCACGAGGGTCAGCCCCGGGGTGCCCGCCGCCTGTGGTAGAAGCGATATGACCGAACTTCCGACTTGTTGCATATTTGGAATGAGGCCGATCGTAAGACCCTCGACAAAGTAGAGGGCGAGAACGCCTATCCAGTACCAGCTGATGGTAAGCAGAGCACCTACCCACGAAGCACGTCGTGCCTTTCGAGCTTCGTGCGCACTCCCGTAATTGAAGATCCTAATGAAGTGATGGCCTTGGACACAGAGAAAGAGTATGACCAATGCAAAAATCGTCGTTTCACCTGCGACAGTCGACTCATAGATTCCATGCCAAATACCATCCGACTCAGCGGGCTTCGTAAAGATTAGATCTAATCCTTGTCCGTTTGGGAGTGGCGTCGATAATGAGTTCTCCAGAAATTCTTCGTACCCTGTAGTAAGCTCCTCAGTGAACCACTCCGTGATCTTCTCTACGATGTCCTCGAACCATCTAATACCGAAATCAGAGAAGGGTACCTCAGGCATGATTCACCTCTCGAGACTTACATTACACGCATTCTGCGAGCCACTTGGAGAATAGCGGATTTCAACAGCTTCCTCCAATTCCCGCTTAGAAATGATAGGCTGAACTCGAATCTCTGCATCTATGAGATGAGAATCCGAATCGCAGTTGGATTCATAGTCTGCAAATGGCAGCGTCCAACTGATTAGCGTCGTTGCTTCGTCTTTAGGAACGACTTTTTGCTCATTCTCCTCAACGCCTGAGTTGCCATCAAAAATCCCCGAACCTTCTCTCTCAGTGTTACTATTGGGGAACTCCTTCGAGAATTCTAAGCGAGTTATTCCATCTGGCCCCGTTCCTTCGTTCTTAACCGTGACATAGACCTGTCTGTCCGGGAAATGTAGTCCCTCCGGCATCTCGTCGAGTCGATTCGCGCCGACACCGACGTCGACGATCTCTAACTCAGGGCGAATCGCCTGAGTCGTCTCGGCGAGTGTCTCGTCACCAGCAGCGGCGACGAGGCGGTACTCACCGGGCGCATATGGCATCGGGATGTCGAAGGTGACGCGAGATGCTCCTGTAGCCACGGACGTCTCAGCAAACGACTCACCAGCCGGGTCGATCACGGAGATCGTCTCTGCCTCGAGTGATGACTCGAATTCCGCGATGAGTTGTTGATTCTCGACCGTGGTCTTGGTGAAGCCGCCCGAACTGGTCGAGCTACTCTCCGAGCAGCCAGCCAGCAGCGTTGCTGCTCCGACGGTACTGAGGACATCACGTCGAGTGATTCTCGGCATCAGTATCGCCTCCATTCGAGCATCGAGCCGAGCTGCCGCCCGGCGTACCACATCACCAAGAACGGAGCTAACACGAGCCCCGCCCGGGTAAACAGTTCCAGCCACCCGCCGACCGACCCCAGTGCATGCCACCGCACCATCGCCGAGTCACCAGCGTAGACTGGGTAACTGTCGAGCCACGATGCAGGCTGGTATCGAGCCGTATAGACGCCTTGTTCGGTGAGGTGGACGACCGCCTCGCCGGTCGCGTTGGTCTTCACGCGCTGGCCGTCGATCTCGATGTAGCCCTCGCGTTCGAGATTCGCGATCGGTGCGATCCGGTCGTCATCGGCAAGGACAATCGGGTCACCCGATTCGGCCTCCCGGAGCGTCAACAGGACCGTGATTCCAGTCTCATTCTCGCTGACGATCTCCGTCGTGAGGTCACTCTCGCGTACCTCCCGGTTCTCCAGCGGGCCGAGGAGCTCGGCTTCGGTCCCGTGGACGATGCCGTGGACGGTCAGGTTCTCCGAAGCCACCGACCGGGACTCGACGGCCAGCCCGTAGGTCGGTTCGTACGATCCATTCACGACGTCGACAGTCACGTTCTCCGGCAACGCGCCCGCGGGTGAGCGCCGCTGTTCGCCCCACGTTCGAATGATCGTCGGTCCAGTGTACTCGGGTTTCGCGCGTGGTCCGAGCTTCGAGGGGTAGGCGTGAACGAAGACCGGCAGGACGTCCGAGTCGACCTGCCGTGAATCGGTGCTGTTGGACTCGACGAGGGTGTCCCATGCGGGATTGCGAGCGGTGAAGAACCGCCAGACGCCACGGATGCGCATCTCACCCGACTCGTCGAGGGTATAGCCCTGCCAGGGCTCCGTCTGGTAGATCGACACGCCGGTCTTGCTGTCCGGGTACTCGGCGTAGTGGACCGACGCCCGCAGGTCGTAGAGATCGACCGCGATGGTATCGCGGACCGTGAGCGTCTCGGTGAGGACGTCAGTGCCTGTCTCGTTCGCCGGAATCGTCCCGTTTGCAACGGTCGCGTCACCGCGAGATGCAGGGACGATCGTCACCGTGATTTCCGCTTCCAGCGTGAGGTTCGACGCACTCTCAGTAGTGTACTCGAGGGCGGGGCGGTGACCCCCCGTCCCGTTGGCGATCTCTTCGCCATCGGCGTACAGTCGCGTCTCGGTTACCTCGTGAGCGGCGACCTGCATCGAGTCGGAGAGCTGCATCGGATTTGCCGCCTCCGAGCCAGCGAGTCGATAGTCCACGAGTCCAAGGACCTCGCCCTCCGTCGGCACGTAGAAACGCTCGTCGCCAGGCGCGACGTGGGCCCGCGTCGACGGCGAGACGGCGAAGATCGTCGCGTGGGCCTCCTTGATGTAGGTCCCATTGGTCGTGTTCGCCGTCGGCGGATATCGCGAAGTACTCGCATCGCCTGGCTCGAACTCGCCGTGGGCGAAGTGGGTCCATCGGCTGGCCGTCGACGGCGGCTCGGTGAACGTCAGGTCCGTCCCGTTGGCGACCTGGTGGATCGTCGTCCGGTTCTCGCCGAACGATTCCTGATACTCGTCGTTCGAGACGTACGCCTCTGGAGGCTGGCGTGCCCACAGCGTCGCCTCCTCACTCTCTGAGAGAGAGCTGTTCGTCGTCCCGGGTCTGGGTGGGTCGCCGCTGGCCACGGTCGTCGCCGAGGCGACGAGCAGCAGCGCGAAACTCAGTGTGAGTCCGACCTGTCGCATCGCCTTAGAACGGAATGAGATCGACACACTGCGCGACGGGCAACTGCATCAGCTGCCCAGCGATCGTGAACAGTGGGCCGAGCAAGACCAGAACGGTCGCGGACTTCACCGCACCGCGCTTGTGCTGTTTGAGCGTCCGCTTCTGCTCTGGATTCATCGTGAACATCTGGGCGAGTTCGTCGGCCTGCCAGACGACGAGCAGGCCCATCAACCCCAGCGCGGTCGTCAACTGGATGAAGCCCTCGATCATGCTCGGGAGCGTCCCAGACTCCCCAGAACAGACGGGATTGGAGGCCTGGGCGGCGACCGGCTGGGCTGCGAGGAGTCCCACCAATAGGGTCACCAGAGTCAGCCATATGCTGATTCGAGCGACGCCAGTAACGGCGTGCCCCGAACCGATGAACGGGATGTTACTGCGACCTGCAGGAGAATCGTCCCTACAGACTCGGGACTGCCACTTTGCAACGAGTTTCGACATACTCTACCGGCAGCCTTGCAGCAAGAAAGTAATAATCGGGGCAGGTAGCACCCAAACGATGTCTGTAACGTTATCGTTATATCAACGAGTTGCCATCTAATTTCGAGTGTTTGTGGTTACTTAAACTGGATGCAAAGCCTGCGAAAACGTGACATCGAAACGGAAGGTCCGTGAATTCAACCCCTCATCGCCGCGCGACCGGACAGCAATCCTCGAGGTCTTGGCGACGCATCGCCTCCGAGCCACACACCGTACAGCGGTAGTACACGGCGCCGGTCGGCCGACCATGCTTGTCGATTTCCTGAAGCGGACCATCAACGCGCCGCTCAGTATCGGCGTCGTCGACGTTCAGATCGAGGTCAGCACCGCCATCTGCGACAGGTCGATCAGGAAGCCGACCATCCGGTGTCGGGACTGTTCGATTCCGAATCTCTATCTCGACTCGACGAATGTGTTTGCAACGCTCGATCGACCGCTGGCGGAAATCCGGACAGGAACACTCCTCGGTAGCGATATCGACGCGGTAGGTGTTTCCCGATTCACTTCGAACGGTGTAGATACCACCTGACTTCCGCAGGGCCACCCGCATGTCCTCGCTATGAGCTCGTTCCGTCCGTGGGTCGAGCGTCGATTCGTCGTTATCACTCGGTATCTCATCAGACATGATACGTTCGAGGCCAGGCCTTCAGAGGCCAGCGCCCACCCGACGGGCGCCAGATAAACCCCATCGTAACGTCCGGGGGCACCTTCAGCGAGTGCTTCCGTCGTCCGGGTTATTTCGACGATTCGAAGAAAGTCGAGTAGGTAGCCAGCAGTGCGTGAGTAAGAGGGTGATAGCGTTCGGATATTTCTGCTTACTCCTGCTTGATTGGTCGATAACTATGGGGCTCGTAGCAGTGTTTCCGATTGGGGATGTCCCTCCCCACAGCCGTGCTGGGTGGAGTTTCTCCACCCGTTGTTACACCGCTACAGAGCTATGCGGAACCTCCGGAAATCGCCCTCCTAGACTCACATAGCGTCCCGGCGATTCGTATCGTATGGCAACCCGAAGACCAGTCCAGCGAGGTATCGAACAGGCTGCAATCAGCCGTGTCCTCGAGTATCTCCACCGAGAACACGAGAAAGGGCTCGTCATCATCCCATTGGTGGAACTCTCAGAAGCGACAGCGATCGATCCGGAGACTGCTGAGGCTGTGATGCGGCGACTCGAGCAGACGGGTCCATTCGACGTCGAGCCGATCGAGTACGGGGAGATTCGCTGGCGGGTAGAGGGGTGTGTCTACGACATCGATGGGTGGGACTGCACAGACTGGAATCTGGACTGACGTGACGACGAAGCTCTCGTGGCCCGTTATCTGATTCAGATCGTCTGCATCGGGAGGGGGATAGTTTCGATGGGATGGGACTGAACCAGCCGTAAGGAGTAGCCTGCTTACTGAGCGAACGCTTGTTACTCAACCGAGCGCGATCAGTTCCTGACGTGTAGTGACGATACAAAGGCTATCGATAGGAATCGCATATTCGACGGGCTCGTGGAAACTGTATCGTTCGATAATCGTACCATCAGTACAGTCGATAACGAGTAGTTCATCCGCAGAAGGGACGTATGCAGTTTCGCCGGCTACCGTCGGCTGCCGAGGGTTTTCGACACCCGTCTCGAAATCCCATACTTCCTCTCCAGTCGTGCTGTCGAGAGCGTACAGAACAGACGGCTCGTCAATCGTATATTCCTCGCTCGCTAGCAGCCTCTCGCCAGTAAACGCGACTGGTTTCAGTGATGCAGGCCCATACACGCCTCCACCTCTTTCGATTGGGTCTGGTTGACTTGACGTTTCGACCCACTCGATTTCACCAGATTCGAGACGAAGCGCGAGTAGCCGGCCCCCGTATGTGGAGATGAAAACAAGCTCCTCCCCGACGACGATCTCCTCTCGAATCGCATCCCTGATAGCATCCTCATTTGGATGGAAGTACGATGAGACATCTTGTTTCCACCGCGTCTCGCCAGTCTCAGCATCTACCGCGGCAAGTTCTCCATCTGTCCCCACGTTCACAATGAGAAGGCCACCCGCGGCTGTCGCACTCGCTCGTGGCTCTTCGTCGAAGCTTTCACGCCAACAGATAGTTCCTCGTTGGGCATCCAGCGCAACGATCTCGTCTCCACTGTGTATGAATAGATGTCCTGTCTGGAGTGAGAGCGTCACCCTCCTTCCGGTTACGTCGGTGCGCCAGCGTTCGGCTCGACTCTGTGTGGCTACCGCCTTGGAGATCGTCTCTTCTCCGTCCTGCCACTGAGCAAGAAAGAGATTGTCTCCGCCCGACAGGAGTGGTGGGCCGTATCGGCCAGTCGCAGCTAGCTGACTCCACTCTTGCGTTCCAGAAAACAGATTGTAGGACGCGAGCCGGGTATTGTCTCCATCGTTTGTCTGGATGAAGACCGATCCGTTGGTCACAATCGGATGACCGGGTCGGCTGAACTTCAACGACTGGCGCCATCGTTCAGTTAATCCCGTGGGCGGTGCACTTTCTGCTGGTGCTGTCCGAGTGTTCCCTCCATTGTAATTGGGAACTGACCATTCGACTGGAGAGGTATCCAGTGGGGTCGGGGTACAGTCATCCTGTGGGATTTTGCCATACCCGTAGCCAGCAATTGCACTTACACTTGCAACAGTCCCGCAAGCGGCCAATAACTGCCGTCGAGAAAACGTATCCGTTCGACCAGTGGAGGGCATTACTACAACGAATTCTTCCGCCAGGATAGCTCTTAGTTTCTCCTCAACAGGCGAACAGCCCCATTGAACTATCCTTTCTGAGTCCGGCGATTTCTAGACGACTCATTGACCTTTGCCTGATCGATTTTTCTAAGCAATATCTCATTCCTATTTAGAGTGGTATGTTTACTCCCTGGACCGACCGATCTGCGAGTAAGATGGTTTCAGTGCGGCGAGACTGAATCAGCCGCGAGACTCAGCCTGCAAATGGACCACCTAAGCATAGTCACAGTCACTGCGTTCATCAGGGACGGAATGGGATTAGTTGCGAAATATGATATAGAGAAGTCCGCCTGTACCGGTTACAAGTATTCCAGCAGCGAGCATCAGTGACCGATATCCGTCAACGGTGCTCACGAAGAATGTCTCAGCAACGAACGTGAAGCCGACCGCCCCGATCGTCTGTCCAAGACGGAGCATACTGGTTCGCATCCCCATCATCCCAGCACGAAGATCCTCCGAGACAAGCGTGACCACCTTCATATCAATGGACGGCAACGCGAGCCCGAGCCCGATACCGAAGGCGAGTAACGCGATCGCTATCGACCCTGTCGTAGACGACCGCCAGACGAGAAGCAAGCCCGAGCCGAAGGCGACGAATCCCAACGAGATCAACTCCGGGGCGGTCCGACGTTTGGAGATCCGCCCGTACAGCGACGACGTGACGGCATTCGCCAGCGCTGCGACGGCCAGTATCAACCCGATTGCTGAAGAGGTCAATCCGAACTCGTCACTCAACAGCAGCGGCAACGCCGTGACCACGGCACCATAGTAGATGAACACCGCCAAGAACATCGCCGCGAAGAGCGCGAGTGCTTCCGGCAGCTGAACCACGCCATAGATCCGGGTGATGTACGTAGAGAGCTGCACCTCTGACGCACCTGTTGCCCCGTCTAACGCTATCAATGCGAGAATCCCAACGGGGATGGCAATCCCGAAGAAGAGGAATGGGACACTCCAACGTAGCGTTGCGAGGGCACCACCGAGTAGCGGATAGAAGGCTGCACCAATGCCGATCATACTGCCGTTCATGCCGATGAGGGTATCGCGGCGATTCCCCTCGTAGATATCACCGATCAGGGTGACCGCGAGCATCACGAGTGCGGTGGCCCCGATGCCTTGGAGGAACCGCAGCCCTAATGCCACGTACAGATTCGTCGTGAAGGCGATGCCAGCGCCTGCGATGCCGAACGTGAAGAGGAGTGGGACCAGCACCCACTTGCGACCGATTCGGTCGGCTGCGTATCCGATGAAGGGGGTAATGAAGATGCCAGGGATCGAATAGGCGGTGATGAAGAGGCCGACTGCTGCATCTGAGATACCGAAAACCGGGCGAAGTTCGGGGAGCAGTGGGCTGATCAGTGATACGCCCATGACACCGATCAACGAACTGGAGATGATGACATAGAAGACGGCCGAGTGCCACGGGATTTCCGACCCAGCTGTGTCTCCGGTCGGGTCTTCGTCCATAACCGAT
Source organism: Natronomonas salina (assembly GCF_013391105.1). Taxonomy (NCBI): domain Archaea; kingdom Methanobacteriati; phylum Methanobacteriota; class Halobacteria; order Halobacteriales; family Natronomonadaceae; genus Natronomonas; species Natronomonas salina. The sequence continues at coordinate 3,022,152 of NZ_CP058335.1, read as the reverse complement.
ACAGATGAGACCGAGGTGTGTTTCGCTTATAGGACTGCGGTTTCCGGAGACGTGGTCATCTGTATTCCAGAGCGACCGCTAACTGAACCACCTATACCGACCGAATCAAGAGTCAATTCGTTTCAGTCCGACTAGACTGCATCAGCCGTGAGATCCAGCCTGCATACCGCCGATTCAACAATAACGCATTCGGTACTAACCAATATCCGTTTCTTCCAATTCTTTTTGTAGCTGGTAAAAACTTTCAACCGAATATCTGACAACTGGGGGTTAGTGGTACTCCGGTATGACTCCTCTCCAGCGAATCGCGACACCCAATCCTTCCTTCCACTTCATACCTGACCAGCGCTGCGCTACGCACCAATGAATACGAAACACGCAGTACCCGTCATCCTCATCGCATTAGCGGTCACAATCACGCTCGTGCCTGTCGTAGCTGGACAATCCGGGAACGACACAGACAACGAAACTGGACCCGGTGTCGGGCAAAACGACTCGCAGCAAACACCAACACCTTCCGAGACCAGTACTCCACCACAATCAACTCCAGACACCCCGGCCCAGACTGCGACACCAGCGCCAGACACCCCGGACCCGACACCAGCACCAGACCCGACAACGACAGCGACACCAGCACCAGACCCGACAACGACAGCGACACCAGCACCAGACCCGACAACGACAGCGACACCAGCACCAGACCCGACAACGACAGCGACACCAGCACCAGACCCGACAACGACACCAACATCGACAGAGAGCGACGGGAACGGCGCGATAGCCGATGATGGTGAGATCGTCGAATGCACCACGATCGAAGACGATGGGACGTACGAGCTCGGAAGCGACCTGCAAGGCAATCCCGATGACGCCTGCCTGATCGTGAATGCGGACGTCCAGATTTATGGGAACGGCCACACCTTGGAAGGACCCGGTGACGGCGATACGGTCGGGATACGAGCGGAGAGCGGTTCAGTCCGTATCTTCGACATCACTCTCACGAGCTGGGATGGAATAGCTATCGAACATATCCGTGGTGAATTCCGCATCGAGGACTCCGTCGTTCGAAATAACGGGGACGGGTATCTCCGAAAACGGAGGGCTGTGACAGACATACAGAACGTCGAATTCACGAACAACGACGGAACCGGAGTAGCGACTCGATATTCTAAGGGATTCCGTGCACACGACATCGTCGCCTCCAATAACGGTGGGACAGGAATCAGCCTCTGGGGTGGCGGGAACGCAGTCGTGACAAGCTCCGAATTCAACAATAACGACGGCAACGGACTTCTCATAGGCGACCGGGTCACCGCTGAGCTATCTAATGTCGAAGTTAACGGCAACGACCACTCCGGACTAACAATCTCCAGTTCGCAATACGCCGTGAGAGTTTCCATGGACGACAGTTCGATCACCAACAACGGCGGAGACGGCATCAACGGATTATCCGGCCTGACAGACGAATTCAAACGGCAAATCACACTGGAGAACGTCAACATCCAAGGCAACGATGGGAAGACAATCACCGCATACGATCCGAGCGATACCGAACTCGAACACGGGACACTCGTGGAAGCCACGGATGTTACACTCGACGGTGGCCTCACAGTAGACTTCGACCAACAGTTCGTTACGCTCGGCACTAAACCAGTCGAAGGCGCAACTACCGACGCACTGAACATCACTGGTAACGACTCTACCGCAATCACGACCGAGTTCCACGTGGGGGCTGACACAGGAGAATTGTGGCTTAGAGCCGATGGTGAGTGGGAGAATCACGGCGAGTACGGGACGAGCAATGGTGCCTTCCAAGAGACGCTCGGCGAGGGCGCGTGGATAGCCAACGCAGTCACGCAAGAATCCGGTTCCTCGACACCCAGTGGAACCCCGGCTCCCGAATCGGTCGACACGCCAGAATCCACACCCGGAGTACAACCCAATAATCCCAGCAGTCCAGCCCCGGGTGCGGGTGCGCCAAGGACTCCCGGCTCCGAGGACCCCACTACACCACCAACCGACACCGATACACCCCGATCTGGGACATCACCCCCCTCGCCAACACCAGGTGACGGGACTGACGACCCGGGGACGGGTGGCTCGAATGCGAGTACAGATGACTCGGGGGAGTCCTCACCGGGCGACGGGACAGGGTTCACTGGACTGGCAGCCCTCATCGCTCTCCTGAGCACGACGCTCCTGGTGAGAAGGCAACGATAAGCCACCAGAGGGGCGTTCATCGCCGCTCTTGCAGGGAATGGATGGCTCCATTGGGGGTCGGACGCTACGCAGGCTGTACCGACCGACCCATTCGATCCCTGTACAGACTGAACTGGAGGACGGATGCATCCAATGCAACGAGGTTGAAACAGCTGAACTACTCGGCTTGCTTATCTATCGATAGAGAGATTTTGGCCAATAGAGACGAAGAGAGTATACCAGACGGTCACCCATCTGTGTCGGAATCTCCATCGTCAGCATCTGCATCAGCATCTGTTCCATCCGAATCAGCGTCTCCATCGTCACTATCGGAATCACTGTCCCCGTCATCGCTATCCATGCCGGCACCCGAACTCGTCCTCGAATCGGCACGGTCGGTAGCTGACTCTGATGAGCTTGGCGTTTTTCCGGCATCAGCATCAAGACTATAGAGGATAAGAGGGGGGCAGATATAGGCGGCAATCGCCAGCAACACAAAGAGTCGGTCGATGAAGATAAGCAGTCCAAATGCGGTAAGCGCCGCCGCTGAAGCTGTAAGTATCGCGGTATGGGTGTATTCACGGTAATACTCCCACAATCCGTGCAGCCATCGTGCTGTTGCTGCTACCGACCCCTTTCCGGCTGCTATCAGAGGCATACATAACGGGTTAGTGATACAGAACTAAAACACTCAGCTAAACCTCGATACTAGGCGCCTGTTCTACAATGACCGATTCACAGGATTAGCCTCGGGCAAGTGTCCTTCCGTCCAACCCCATTCTCCGACACTTCAGGATCTATGAGCGCTCTCCGCTAGGTCGCTACGACAGACTGTAGGTCCCGATACCGCTTTCGGACGGTCACTGCCGCAACGTCCGCTGCCGTGGCGATCGTCTCCTGCTTGATGTACTCGCCCGTCTGCCGTGAGGCAAGATAGAGGGCTCCCGCTGCAGCCCCCATCGGGTTCTGGCCGTTCGCGACGGCTCGATCGTCAGCCCGCTCGAGTAGTTCCCGAGCGCGGCGTTCCGTCTCGGTGTGTGCGTCGACGGCCGAAGCGATCTGCGGGAGATACTGCTTCGGACCGACAGGTGGCACCGGAAGATCCAGCTCCCGGTTCAAGATTCCGTAGCTGTGACGAATCCGATCGAGAGACATCTTCGAGACCGTCGCGATCGCCTCGAAGGGCCGTGGCTGTTCATTGAGCCGACACACCGCGTAGACGCACGCTGCAGCGATTGCTTCGATCGACCGCCCGCGGAGCAGGTCGTTGTTCTGTGCCGTTCGAAACAGCTGACAAGCCTGATCACGGATACTCCGACCCAGACCGAGGGCAGCCGTCATCCGCCGGATATCCACCAATCCCTGGATCTGGTTTCGATCGGCCGTCGAGTCCGCCTTCGCCCGCTTGTGCTCCCGTCGAAGGCGGACGAGCTGTCGTCGCTTCTCCTGTGACAGTTGCCGGCCACTGCTGTCTCGATTCCAGCCAATCTCGGTGCCGATGCCACGGTCGTGCCGCGCGACTGTGTTCGGCGACCCCGTCCGTCGGCTGTTCGTCTGGTCGTCAGCGAACTCGCGCCACTCCGGTCCGTGGTCGATCTGTTCGTCGTCGATGACCAGCCCACAATCTTCACAGATGGTTTCATAGGCGTTGGTCGTCACGCGCCCACTGCACTCCGGACACGTGTTCTGGTCGGCTTGCTGTACGTCTTCGTCGAACGTTCGCTCGTAGGTATCTCTCGAAGCCATCTCACGTCACGAGGCACGCAATCCTGCGCCCCTCGCCCGTCAGGGGGCAGAAAAACCGTTCTCCAACGCACACGTTCGGAACTCAAACCGAGGTGGTACATTTACCATTCCTCGGTATCTTGCATCCAACCAGCAGATGGCCGTTCTAGACGAACTCTCGGGCTACGAGTTCGAGGACCTCATGGAAGACGTCTTCCGCGAACTCGGCTACGAGAACGTCCGGCAGGCTGACCGGACGGCCGACGAGGGGCGGGACATCATGATGGAAGAGGTCGTCGACGGGACCCGTCGAGCGATTGTCGTCGAATGCAAACACACTGCCACCGTTGGCCGGCCGGTCCTCCAGAAGCTCCACTCGGCAGTCGCGACGTTCGACTTCGACGGCCCGAAACGCGGGATGATCGCGACCACCGGCCGGTTCACGAACCCTGCCCAGGAGTACGCAGAAGCATTACGACGCAACGACGACCCGTATCCGATCGAACTCCTCGATGGCACCGATCTCCGCTCGGTCGCCGACGAGATCGGTCTCGACCTCTACAACGGCCGCATCGAGATCCTCTGTGACGAGACTCTCCGACCGCACGATTCGACGAACCCCGTCTCGGCGCCACTCAAGGAAACCTTCGCGGACGTCGAGAACATCGACTCCGATGCCCTCCCAGAACCGCATACAGCAGTGACGTTCCGGCCTGTCGTTGCCGTGACGGCCGACACGAACGCGGTCTTCGAGACGTCGGTCGGCGTCATCCACCGAATCAATGACCGGAATCGCGTGGTCGTCCACGCCGAACCAGGCCGGCCATCGGTCGCCGACAGCGACGTCGCCAACCTCGTCTTCCGAAACCGCAACGCGACGGTCAAACTCGAGGACGACAGCTTCACGTCCGTCTTCGACGAGGTCGAAACGCGGCGCTTCGGGAAGACCCAGACCGAGTACAAAGACTGGTCCGTCGAGCAGTTACAGGACCATCACCGGACCACCGTACGGTACACCGGCGACAACAACGTGACGTACACCAAGACCTGCGAACCGAACCGTTCGGATATCTCGGTTCAATCAATCGAACCGGTATACCTGCCGCAGGTACGTCAGGAAGTGACCCTCCAGGAATACGACTACCCCTACGAGTACTTCGCTGCCGGGCCATCCAGAGTCACAATTGCCGACGGCGTCCACCGGTGCGTCCATTGCGACACCTCCGGCGGAAGCGAGACGTACACCTACTGCGAGAACTGCGGGAGTATCAGCTGCGAACGCCACACGAAAACCGAGCGACTGGAAGGGGAGCCGATCTGTACGGGCTGTGCAGTAACGGAGACGTTCATGTTCAGCACGAAGTACTTCTACGACGAGGCGAACCTGGATGCCTTCCGCGGGGTCTACGCCGAGATGCCGATCCACGAGAAGGCGATGGAGAACCCCAAGCTCATGGCTGGCGTCGCCCTGCTGCTGTTCGGAAGTCTGTTCGCCCTCCTCACCGTGGCCGGCATCGTCTGAGAGGCGAGCGCTTTGCCGTCTCGCCGACTGTAGCTTTACATGGCGGGGGCACCATGTGAGTCTATGGCAGACCCACTCGATTATTCTGCGCTCGAACGTGGGCGGGACTGTAACTACTGGGAGTACGACCGGGCGCTCCAGCGGACGGTCGAACGACGGTGCGACGCTGACGGCCTCGAAGACCTCCTCTCGTCGTTCGGGGAACTGATCGGAACCACTGTCACGAACAACGCCGACGTAGTCGAGGAGAATCCACCTGAACTCCGGACGTACGACCGGAACGGCGAGCGGATCAACGAGGTCGACTACCATCCTGCCCACCTGGAGAATGAACGACTCGTCTACGAACACGGCGTGATCGCCAACCGGTTCTCGGCACCACCAGGCATGGACGAACCCCTCTCGCAGGTCGCCCACCTCGCCCAGTTCTATCTCATGGACTGCAGTTCGAGCGTCGGACTCAGCTGTCCAGCGGCGATGACCGGCGGCGCCGCGATCGTCCTCGAGAAGTTCGACGACGGGACGCTGGACGAGTACTACGACGCGCTGACGACGCGTGAGTACGACGACCTGGAGACCGGCGCAATGTTCCTTACTGAGAAGCAGGGTGGCTCGGACGTCGGCGCCAACGAGGTTCGCGCAGAACCGACAGATGACGAGAGGATCTACGAATTGTACGGCGAGAAGTGGTTCTGCTCGAATATCGACTCCAGTGCAGCGCTAGTGCTTGCCCGCCGTCCGGACGCCCCAGCCGGCACCGAGGGGCTCTCGCTGTTCCTATTCGACCGAGAGACGACCGACGGCGAGTTGAACGATATGGAGTATCGTCGGCTCAAGGACAAACTCGGCACGAAGAGCGTCCCGACCGGCGAGATCGAATTCGAAGGCGCAGAGGCGTCTCTCGTCGGCGAACCCGAGCGGGGCTTCAAGTACATGTCCGAGATGCTCAACGTCGAGCGATTGTACAACGCCATCGGGAGCATCGGCGGGATGGGGCGGTCGCTGCTCGAAGCGAAGGTCCACACGGCAAACCGAGAGGCGTTCGGGGGCAAGCTTGCTGAGCAGCCACTGATGCAGCGTGACCTCGTCAACATGGCCGTCGATCACGAGGCAGCGATGGCAGTTACGTTCGAGGCGGCCGCACAGTTCGGCGCCAGGGAACGCGCCCTCAAGCAGGGTGACGAAGACCATGCGGCCCACGCCCTGATGCGGATCTTGATTCCCGTCGCGAAGTACAAGACTGCCCGAATGGCCGTCGACACCGCCACCTACGCGATGGAGATCCGCGGCGGCAACGGCTACGTCGAGGAGTTCGTCAACCCGCGACTCCTTCGGAACGCACAGGTGCTGCCCATCTGGGAGGGTCCTTCGAACATCATGGCGCTGGACGTTCTGCGGGCGATGGTCTCCGAACAGGCCCATGAATCCCTTCTGACTGAACTGGAGACGCGGCTCGACGAGATCGACGAATCCGCTCTCGAAGCCACCGTGGAGACGGCCAGGGACGAACTCGATGGTCTCGAAGATGCGTTCGGTACGATCGCGACCGCGGGGAGGGACACCGCTCAATTCGAGGCAAAAGAACTTGCCGACTACATCTTCGACGTCACTGCCGCAGTCCTCCTTCTGGAACGGGCCGAGTGGAGCCTCGAACGGAACGACGATGCGAGGGAGGCACTCGTTGCGGAGTGGTTCATCCGACGCGAACTCCAAGCACGCGACGCCCGAGGCATCGCGGGTCGGTCCCGTCTCAGTGACCACGAGTTCGACGCGATAATCCGGTTCAATCCCGTTACGCCTGGACAGGTCCGTCCGGTAAGCGCCGACGACTGAACACGTCCTCGAAGCAGACGTTTCCGAATTATCCCTTCAACGATCCACAGCAGTAGACTCAGGACACCATCGATATCGCTCTAAATCAGTCAAACTACTAGATGGTAGACATAGATGCCGTTATCCTTACTCGCCGGGCCACTCGTCGGCGTCAAATGGGTCGCCGTCCAGGAACGCGGCGATCCCTTCGCGTGCGTCGTCGGTCGCGCAGACGGCCGCGAATCGCTCGTTGGAGTACTCGATGGCATCGTGGTAGTCCATGTCGGCCATCTCGTAGAAGGCTGTCTTGCCCATCTGGACGGCCATCGGGCTCTTCGAGGCGATCGTCTCCGCAAGTTCTCGTGCGGCATCGACGTGTTCGCCTGACGGGACGACGCGGTTGAGTAGTCCCCAGTCCGCCGCCGTCGCGGCGTCGATCAGGTTGCCGGTGAGCAGCAGTTCGAGACACCGTTTCCGGGGTCAGCGTCTCCCGCAGTGGAACGGCCGGGCCCATACAGAACAGGCCGACCTTCGGGGCAGTCGCGCCGAGTTTCGTATCCTCGGCGGCGACGGCGAGATCGCTCGCGGCGAGGAGTCCGATCCCGTTCGCCGCGGCGTGGCCGTGAGCGGCGGCCACGACCGGGGTTCCGATCTCCGCGAGCGTGTGGAACGGCTGTTCCATCTGGCTGACCCAGGTCTCGTAAGCGTCCTCTCCGTCGAGGGAAGCGTGCTCGGAGACATCGATGCCAGCGGAGAACGCGTCTCCGTTCCCGACGATCACGATTGCGCGGACTGCTGGGTCCTCGTCGAGACGGTGGAGGGCGTCATCGAGATCGTGTGCGAGCTTCGTGCTAAAGGTGTTCAATTGCTCGGGTCTGTCGAGATGGATTGTGGCAACGTAGCCGTCCTGACTGACCTCAACGGCAGTGTCTTCGGTTGATGATTCTGTAGTCATGGCTACGCTATACGGGAGCCAGCGGGAATATGTATTGCCCGCAGTAATGAAATAGAGTTTCTATTCGACTACAGAACAACTGTCAACGGCGACCTGGCGTCGCTTGTCGCGCGTTTCGTGGAGTATTCCGGGGACGCAAGAAGGGTGAAGAACCCATCAGGGTCGAAAGCCATCTCGACGAACGGAATCAGATCTTCTCGTATGCATCGAGAGCTGTCCTCCATACGGAACCGTATACCAACACGGCGAGTGCGACTTCAGATATCCGGGCCATCCTCAGGGCGTTATTGATGCATAGCAAACGATTCGGCGTAGACTTCGTCGATGATTTTGACAAACTCATCCTGAGTTACTACCAAATCAAGAAACGCCTCCTCTAACGTCTCCGTATACGCCTGGAAGAAGTCGTCAGAACCGCTCTGACGAATGTCGTATCTCGTTGTGAAGAGATTTCCTTTGGATTTTGTGATGGATGGCAATTCAGCCACGGCCGGGAGAGCGCTTCTCAGCTCCTCTTCACGGGCAGCGAGGTTTCTGTTGAACGCCGTCCTGAACTCTGTAGAATTCGCTGAGGAATGCCAGAACTGTATCTCCAGGGTTCCGTCCTCGAGAGCCAGGTCGCGATTTTGCTTCAGTCGATGGTAGAGGCTCACGCCGGCCATCTCACCGTTATCCGGTTTGACGAAGGTGTTCGATAGCGTATCAGTGCGTCTCCACCAGCCGTCCTTCAGGATTCCACCCCAGTCAGACATCCCCTGTCGGAAGATCCATCGATCTCGCTCGCCGTCCCCTCCGCCGAATTCCACAGCTGCATAGCGGTCCGGGATATCTGGGTCGTCGACGACCTCAGCTGTGTCCAGGGTCCCCGCGAGCCGTGTCCCCCAATTGTTCGTGAAGTCAGCCCACTGACTCTCGAATGCATCCTGCGCCGCTGCGATCTCGTCGTAATAATCGACGTACAGTTTCGCCTTCTCCTGGAGATTCTCCTCGTATTCTGTCATGGTTAGTTCACTCCGGATCGTCCCGATGAAGTCATTGAGCTGTGCTGTCGTTCGCGCGGGATACTCGCCGTGACTCTCGGCAAGGAACGACTGGAGGATAGATACGACCCACTCCCACGAGATCGGTACGAATTCGTCTGCCTGCGGTGGGGCAGCGCCGTCAGGCGCCAAGTAGAGATAGTAGTGGCCTTCCTCCGGAACGTCGTTCTTTGAGAGGCCGATTCCATCGAATTCGTCCAGATCGACGTATGCCTGGGTCTGTCCGCTACCCTCAGGTGAGCCGATTTTGAGTTCCCAACAGAGGAACCACTCCTCGTTACTCCAGAGGACTGCATCGGGACGGCCTCTTGAAGTACTGACCTCTTGCTCGACTCGAACATCCTCGAGATCGAACCTGGAGAACGTGTACTCGAGATCGTCGCGTTCGGATAGTTCAGTGAGGAATCGATCCAACAGTTCGTGTCCGAGCCCATGCGACTCGTCTGGTGAGAGAAAGTGGAAGAGCAGTCGTTGCCAGTCCTGTTCCTGGTGACTGCGACCGAGAACCTCGAGAATTGACGGGGGCGGCGCTTTCGCTTCGGGGAGGATGTCAAGATGATTCTTGAGATCCTCGAGGCGATCTTCGAGCGCTGTTGGCACAATTTAGCATGGTCTTGTTTTCATATTGAAAGTACCGGGGGAGAGAAGATGCCTACGAACGCTACGATTAGTCTCTACGCTTTCAATCGACGAAATCACACTGCGAATAGTGAAGAATACGGCGCAGGCTATCATACGATAGCAGCAGAAACTAGCGACGACAATTACGAATCTGAGCTCAGAGTTGCGGATCCTGAACCTCCCGAACTGGTAGTATCGGCTGTCGAATTACCCGAGATTGGGTCACACGACGAGTCCCTATCAGGAGACATCGAACTCCATAATAGAGGAGATCTAACTGCTGAGCAATCAGTCACGTTATCGGTCGATGGTGACATAGTAGCATCTCGGGAGATCACGCTCGAAGGTGGAAACCGGGAAGATATCTCGATGTATATCGATGAGGAGGTGTTCTTCAGTGGCCATTACCGCGTTGATATCGAAACTGAAGATGACTCAGTTAACCGGGATATCGAGATCGAGAATCCCAATCCCTACGGGAAAGAGACGCTCACTGTCTGTTTGAATCAGAAAGTTCCTGCGCGACACGACATCGATCAGATCGTGCAAGAGGCGCTCAGCTATTGGGAGAACAAATCCGAGCAATATGCCGGCTATCCGGTAGAATACAAATACCGTCCAAACACCTCAGATCCGGATGTAGAGATCTCCCTGGTCGAAGAGATTAGGAACTGCGGAGGGAATTCTGGGGATGGTATCGCGGGTTGTGCTCATTACGTCCAGGAGTCTGCTCCATCAACGGTAGAAATCAGTCTCGTAGATGGTTATCGTCAGGAATGGATGACGACCATTCTGAAACACGAATTAGGTCATACACTCGGTATAGGCCATGGAGAAGAACCGGCCCATATCATGAGTGATGACATTGAAGACCGAATTCCTGATTACCGGGCCCGGAATGACGCGATTGGCCAGTATACAGGGTTCTTCGATCCTTATGGCAATGGCCAAGACGCATTATCGAACGCCCTCGACGCGTATGGCAGGCGGGATTACGCTGCTAGCGAATCTGCAGCTATAGATTCCGCTAATTATTTCGAAACTGCAAGAAGCCGAGTCATCGACACGCGACGCACCGCGAATCGATTGGACGAGTCTGACGCGTATGCCTTAGCAGAGGAGACAGCTGAGCACATCTACCTTCTTCGATTGACTGCTGAAGAGACAATAGAAATGGCCCGAGAAGCTGCCTACAGGGGGAATCCGGAGCCTCACCGGCAGGCTGCTATGGACTATCTTGAAAAAGCAGAACGCTACCAGTTACACGAGCCATCGGAACTTATGCGTGCCTTCGGGCTGCCTGTGAAAGAGTGAATCACGACGAGGAAGATGCGCGATATTTCGCTTGAATTGCTGCAGTACCCTTCTACGGGTAATATTGCTCAATAGTCGTATACTGAGATACTCTTGCACCTGCTCAACGGCTGAGAAAAATTCTCTTGTACCAGTAGCCACGAGCGAGAGCTAATGACGCTAAGCGGGGACGAAGATTTCGTGTACGTTAATGGCGAACCCGTAGCGACAGATGCGGACGTCGAGGAGTTGGAAGAGAAATTGGAGAAGGCCGAAAGGAAGGCTAAGAGGCGGACAATTGCCGGGCTACTCTTTTCAGCTTTGACTTTCGTGGTCGGTCTACTAATCTGAGCACTACCGAGGTTCTACAGATTGGTTGGTTTAGATGGCTCCTGTGAGGCGATCCCGTGATAGCGAGCTTACCCTCGCAATTGTATAGACCGGGATTCCGGTCCAACTCCTGGTGGACTGAAAGGGCGAGGCGTGCTCGCGACGCAGTGGAGTCGTCTCAGCGACCTCTCTCCGAACGGAGATCCCGCGAGCGGAGCGAGCGGGAGCCGTGGAAGGCGAGCGAAGCGAGTCTTCCTGAGTGAGGAGATGTCGCTGAGCGAGTGCGAGCGCGCCGAGGGCTTTCGAGGTTGTGCAGCAAAAGTAGCCCCAATCCCGAGAGGAGAGATATGATCTTCCGGCCTCAGTTTCAGGAACAGCACCTAGAGCCGATCGAGGTACTGCCGTCGCTGTTCCATTTTCTCGCGCTTTGTCCGCTGGTCGTAGTGCCGTTCAAGAACGTCCTGGCTGACGTTGGCTCGATCACCGACTGCTGTTTCGGGGATTTCTTCGTTCAGGTGGTGTGTGATGCTACCGCGGCGGAACGGATGTGAACTCACACTCGAGGGGCATTTCGATGCATGGCCGGTATCCATCGCCTCGCAATCATCTGGATCACGGTCGTGGGGACAATCGTTGCTGTAGACACAGGGACGGGTCCACTGGTAGCATTTCTTCCCGATGGTCGACGTCGCGATCCGACCCTGGGCTGTCGCAAGTAATGGCCGTCGCCCATGCTCGTCCGCCACGTCCGGCCGGCGATCCTGGAGCCAGTCGTCGAGCAAGCTGCACTGCCAGCCCGTGAGCGCGATGAGCCGTTCGCCGCGCTGGCCGTTCTTGATCGGCGTGTCAGTCTCCGGCCGGTGGAGGATCTCGAGGCACTGGTCCTCTCGATGATAGTCACGCACATCGAGCCCATGCGCAGCGCCGCGTCGCATCATCGTTTGCCACAGCAAGGAGAGCAACACGTGGTCGAGCGATGCGTAGTAGTACGTCTCGAGATACGAGAGAACCTCTTCTGCGTCCTCGGGGTCCAGCATCACGTCCCGAGCCTCGTCAGTCCTGTCGATGGCGGGCGACCAGACGTTCTCGTGGAAATCCTTCGGGACGCCCTCGATCGATTCGAGCCATCGGAGGAACACGCGAAGCGTATCCATCTGGCAGTTCTCACTCGCGGGTGCCAGGTCGCCGTCATTTCGGCGCCAGATCCGGTACTCGTTGAGGTCGCGACCGGTCAACTCGTTCAGGTTCGTGATGCCCTCCTCCTCACACCACTTGACGAAGAACTGGAGCCGCGACCGATGGGACCGCAGGGTACTACTGGCGACTTCGCGTTCTCGATCCGCGAGGTACAGTTCAACTGCCGCCTGGGGTTCGATCGGTTCGAGGTCCATGGATTGTATGCGGGGAACCGATGGGGAGCTACCGAGCTCCTTGGCTCTAATTTCCCGAAGTGGAGGTAGGTGTCCTTGGGCACGAGTCTTCTCACCAACTTGCTTCAAAATCGCCAGGTGGGACCCTCGAAAGTCGAGTATCCACTCGGCGTGATCAGTTTTTTGTCTACATCGCCTCAAGAGCAAGATCGGCGAAATCTAGCAATACAGGAAGGTTTCGCCTGACCTCTTCGAGAAGAGTTCCTGCCTCAGAGACAGAGTCCACATCGACGTTCACACCGGAGGTTGTCTCACCAGCGGTAGTGAAACTGACAGAGGCCCTCGTTTTTGAGTTACATCTAACAAAACAGAACTTATCTTCGACGACCACAGTTGCGGTGATCTGACCGACCAGAAGTTCAAAAGTCGGGTGGCCGGCACCCCCTTGATAGAAATCAATTACGTCACCCTCGAATTGATCGGCCGCGATCATAACATCAGCATAGTACTCATTCTCGATGCGGTCGATGGCCTCCGCCCGCGAGGCGAACCACTGGTATCCGTCTCCACCCGGGCTGTGGCGGTTCACAACCGCTTGCTGGCGAGTCGATAGGGATGCGGCCTCGTCCCGCTTCAGTGGCGGGAGACCACCATTATCCGCATATTCATTCGCCCACCCAGGAGGAACCTGAAAATCATGCCACGGCTCGGTTGCTTTCTCGACTGTCACGTACTCGATTTCGAAATCGTTGGGATTGACGGCGGTTGGGAAGTTTGCCTTGTAGACCTCGAGAGAGTAGTCGCAAGCCGCTTCGAATGCCTCCTCGGCTTCTATGCCTGGTGCATGATGACTGCGTCCCGCGATAGTCCGATAGTAGAACGCCCGTGGGGACTCCGCTTGTTTCAGACTCGGTTCGGGTGAGCCAACACGCTGTCCTATCCAACGGTTCGGGAACCCGTCGTCGTCGGGTTCGTATCGTCGAAAGTTTACCTCGGAGACACCGATTTCCGACCCCCACCGCTCGTAGAGATCATGGCTCAGTCGATACAGTTCGCCTTCCCGAAGACGGCCATCGATTTTCGGGAATTGATGCGTCTCTCCGTCCCGGTCAGTAACCTCGATATACTCGTAGATGCGGTCGCCGTTCCACGTGATGTATCCAGTAGTGCCTTCACCGAAGTACTGCTGAGCAATTCTATCTAAGGTGTCGTTGCCACTCGATTCGAATCCAGGCGTTTCAACGGGCGTATATCCATCGCGTCGTAATTCTGTCGCATAGGAACCGTCTTGCTGCTCGAGACGGGTTCTGAAAGTACCAACATCGCCGACGACGTCCGGGTGGGTTGAGAGATATTGAATCAGTGTCTCTATCTCGACTGATTCAACCGATTGGACTGAGATCTCTTTCTCCACTTCCTCTGGGTCTGCACTGCGTGGATGCCCTTCGTCGAGTGTATAGAGGTCGCGTATCTGGCGAAGCGGATGAACAATCGCCCAGGGGAGACGATCACCGTCGCTGTAACTGCACGTTTCAGTGAGATACTCGAGCGCTCGCTGGTCGATTTGATAGGTGATAAAACCGACTTCAGGGGGCTTCGCGGTGATGTAATAATCCGTCTGCCGCGGGTGGACGGTGGTCGATTTGTCTTTCCGCTCGCTAAGTGTTGGCATCCCGTACGTGAACAGCCATGACCAATCGACAAGAATCTTGGTACGAAATGAACCGTTGACAGGGGTGAAACCTGCCAAACGAACAGCAAGAGCTCGAGAGATTGCCGGATAGGATTAGAACACCGATCGATGCGCGATCACAGGCGTTTACGTCCCGGCGTCAAGATGGGTGTGAGATGGCCTTATTCACGTTTGGAGAGACAGCCTAGGAACTCACCCGCTGGCTCCTCTTTGAACACTTCCTGATACGTATCTTCAAAAACCTCATTCATGACTTTTGTGAGCTCACATTGCTCACTGCAGAACTCGGATACTGCGTTATCAAGTTGCTCAAAGTACGAGTCAGCTAAATTGTGTGGGTCGAGTTGGTAGGTTTTCTCAACGAGTGCAGATGCACTACCCAATCCAGAAGCATCGATATCTAATGATTCAAGGGCGGCATCTATTTTCTCTTCATACTCGGTGGTGCAGTTTCGAGCAAAAACATCGTTGAACGATTCTCCATCGTGGAGTTCCTCTGTATGCACATTCCGCTGTGGCGGCAGGCGAAGCCTGAAACTGAGACGTTGATTCCGGAGGTGATCGGTCGTTGGCGAATGACGGAAGTACAGTTTGATGGTACTCCGTCTATTCAGCGGATCTTGCTCCCAGTACTCGGGAAGAATGCCCTGCCACTTCGGGTTGCTAGATAACGATGTTTTCCACGCTGATTCCTCGAAATCGTACTTATCGATGATCTTGCTCTCCCAGTTATCCACCAAGTACTTGCTTAGATCTTCGAAGTCACTCTCGAACTGGCTGTTTGCTTTCTCGACCTGCTGGATGAGCTCGTTATGTTCAAAGTACAGGTTGAGGCGTTCGTTCAACTCATCTTCATCAATACCCGAGTCCATGTTCTCGGTCTCCTTCAGTGCCTGTATGAAGTCTGTGAACTGAATAACGCTGCGGTTGGGATACTCGAAAAGCGACTCCCGAGTATTGCGCTCGAAACTCTCCACGATCTCCGACCAGTTGACAGACTCGAACGTCCCAGTCTTGTCATCAGGGTCATCTGCCACCGCCCGTTTCACATAGAGGTACTTCGTCGTATCTAGGCGGTCGACAGCTAGTGTGTCCAGATCAAACCAATTGCTATCCCATGTTTCAGCTTGAGCGTACGTCGTGGTTTGGTCCGTTCCCTCTGGTGCACCGACTTTTAACTCCAGAAAGACTCCCCAGCGAGGATGGTCAGCTAAGGCACTCCCACCGCAGATGATCAGGTCAATAATTCCATCTGATCCGGTGTCCGCTATTCTGACTTCGTCATCGATCTCGACGTGCTGTCCGGCAAGGTTGAATTCGTGAAGACCAACACATTCGAGCAGTGATTCCAGGAGTGTATACCCCAAGCCATGAGGTCTCCCAGGATCCAGGAAGTATTTGAGCGTGTACTGGTATTTCCGTTCTCTCGATCCAGGGAGTATCGAGTAGATGTTTTGTGGCCGTTGAACCCGCCGATCGAGCTGCATATACTGCTCGACAAAATTTTCTAACTCTTCCTGATCGAATCCCGGGAGAGTGTCACTCATAGCTAATGTAATCCATGTTCTCTCCCTTCAAGCTACCTCACAAGTAGAGTGTGGCCGATGTTCCCTCAAATGCTCCTAAATCTGGAGAAGGATAACTCAGTAGTTTACACCAGATTGGGAGGATTACCCGAAGCCTGTTCCACGACCCTCACCAGAGCGTGAGTTTGCCATATCATGCTATCTCACCCCAATCAATCTATCAGACAATCAATGACGTCCTGGGCCGTTCGACTAATCCGGCCGAGCCGTTCACGAACAGCTTCAGGGTCATCGGACTCCCAGGCAGCGAGGTAGAACGCAGACCCGCTCATATCCAGATCAAAGTACCGACCTACGACGTACGCGACCGCTTCGGCTTCGACTTCTCGCTTCGCCCGTTCGGCTTCATCCTCGGTACCGGTATGCAGTAATGCATGGGCGTACTCGTGGATGAGCGTTCCGGCGAGATCCGCTTGATTCGCCCGGTCCTTGACTTCGACCAAGGCGTCACCTTCACTCCCCCGTAACGGCTTGCAGACGCCCTTCGCGTCTCCATGTGGCCATTCCTCTTCGGAGACGATCCGAACGGCCACACCGAGTTCCTCAGCCGCTTCAGTGAGCCAGGAGACGAGGTCGCCCGCCTCACCAGTAGCTGCGGTATCCAGTTCAGGTAGCGGCTCGCCGTCAGTCTGAGAGACATCGAACACGGGGGCTGGATTGAACCCGACGAGCCCTTTCGACCACTCCTCCGGCGGCGTCTCGTCGTACGCACAGTCGCTCTCCTCGTGGTAGCTCTGCGAGTTCTCGCATTCGGGACAGCGCTTGGCGATGATCGGCGCCCAGATCCAGATCGCCGACTCGCCCTCCTTGACGTGGCGATCGAACTCCTCCTGCCAGGTCCGATAGCCGGCGACTTTCGTCGCCTCCGGACACTGCTGTTTGATCAGCAGCGTGTTCCTGTAGGAGTAGTCGTGGAACCGACTCTGCACGTCGAGCCACTCCTGGAAGGCTTCACTGCTCTGGGCGTCGTCGACGGCGTCGACGAGGTCGTCGACCCACGCTTCGATCGTACTGTGCATCTCCTCGGACCGTGTGTCGGCCTCCTCGAACGAGGCCGACGCGTCGCTACTCGTAGCCATTGGAATCACCGACTTGGGGAATGGAGTTCTGGACAGATCGGAACGCCCCCACCCGTAAGGGGCGAGAAAAACCTACTATCGACGTCCGTCAGAAGGGGAAACGCTAGCGATCGAAATCTTCACAGATAGCACATTCACGATCCGGGGGCTCCGGATCTACGAGGAGATATAGTCGATCGTCTCTCTTGCAACGTCCACCATACGGTCGTCGACGAGTGCAGTCAATCGATATTCCACGTCTGCCGCACTGGTGAGGGTCACGAGAGACCAGGGAAGGACGTGGCTTCGTTCCCCAAGTGGCTCGCCGTCGTAGTCGTCGTCGCGAAGCGTGAGTGACTCTTCATGGTAGGTTTTCGTCGAGAGCAGGACCGTGATGAGTTGCACGCCATGGTGGGGGAACTCCGGTGTCCCCAAGATGAGCAACGGCCGTCCCTTCTCCGAGAGCGGATCGGTCGCCCAGACGATATCACTACGTTCCAAGTCTTCGAACTCGGTCACTCCACGGGCTCCATGCCGTCAGTCTGTACCGCTTCGAGCCGCTCCTCACCGTACTCCTCGTCGGCAGCATCGTACTGCCGGTGCAGCCGGTAGGCAGCCCGGAGCCGTTCCTCGTCGTCCGTGATTGCCCAGTACGGGCGCTTGTGTCGCACGAGACCCCGCGCTTTCAGCCGCGAGAGGATCGCATTGACGGCGTCGGAATCCAG
Source organism: Natronomonas salina (assembly GCF_013391105.1). NCBI lineage: Archaea > Methanobacteriati > Methanobacteriota > Halobacteria > Halobacteriales > Natronomonadaceae > Natronomonas > Natronomonas salina. Next base: position 3,004,223 of record NZ_CP058335.1, on the reverse strand, counting down.
TCCGAGCTGGTCGGCGATCGTCGCCGCCTTCCATGCACGGTCGTCGTGCTCGTCGAGGAACGTAACGACCCGCTCGGTGTCGTTCCGCTCGTCGAATTCGTCGACGTCGGCGTCCTCGAATTCCTCGATATCGATGGTGCCGCCCGACATAGCCTGATGTTGGGACCGTTGGAACATAGCTGTTTGGTCCATTTGTTTCGTAACAAGCGGGATTTGTCGGTAGAAGACGTCGGTCAAATGCGATGCATTCTCACTCCGACACCTTACCGACGACATGCCCTTCGAGGTCTCGCGTCCAGTAGGTGGCAGGCCCACCGGGACTACAGTTGGCGCAAAGGTAGAGTGGTCCCTCGAGGTGGCCGAGCTCGACGCGGAACCGCGTGAGGGCAGCGAGTGCGTCGACGACGAGTCCACAACCATCGCAGGCATGCCGGTCGCATTCCTCGGAGACGGGTCGCTTCTGAATGGCACAGTCGATACAAATCGGGTAGGTGACCCGCTCGTCCTTTCCCCAGGTATGCGCCTCACCAATCTCGGTCCCGGGCTGGGCATTGCAGAAGGCACAGCCAGTGAGCGTCTGCTGCATTACTCACCTTGCGCGTCGGCCTCACGAGCGGCCGTCCAGCCCTGATGGAACATGGCGAGCTGGATTGTCGAGTCGAACGCAGTGCCACTTGGTTCGTGAACGAGGACCCGGGCCTCAGGAACGGGTGTGACGACGCCCGCGTCCAGCAGATCACTGACCATGTTGTTGGCCGCCTCGTCGGCGATATCAACAGTCTTAGCGCGAGCGGCGTCCTGATCTTGCGCGAGCAGTTCGGTCTCGAGTTGTTCGTAGTCGGCGCTCGTGTCGTCGTGCGGATCGAGCTCATCCATACGTATCACGCTGGGCGCGACTGCGCGCCCCGCACCCGTGAGGGGCGATACAAAACCAACTGCTCCGTACCACCCAAACACACCCGCTTAGTGGAGTCTAACCATCGGGCTCGCGCATCGAGTTGTCGATGGTGGAGAGCCAGCCTCGATAGTCTAGTGAGAGACGTCATCCCTGGTTGGCGGCACATCGATCAGCCACCTCCTCCAGCCCGTTCGACTGATCCCCATGTAACTCACCGGCAGCCGGGCCTGGATGCGATCGACGAGTGAAACCACCCCTGGCGGACTGAAAGGGCGAGGCGGGCTCGCGACGCAGTGGAGTCGCTGGGCGGGCCCTATCCGAGTGAAGCGAGGATATCTCGCCCAGCGGCCGCGAGCCCGCCGAGGGCTTTCGAGGTAGAGTGACTCCAGTTGTAACCGCAGCGACCCCTCAGCTCCCTGAAGTGGAATTTATGCCTGTTAATCCCTAACAGGATTCTGTATGTCCCAGCAAGTCCAGAAAGAACTCGAGGTCGACCAGTTCACGCTCGGCCTCGTAGGACCAGACCAGGAGTGGGCTGGCACCGTCGCCGACGGAGGTACAGTCCGCACCCACACGCCGCCGGCGTGCTGGGGGCCGATGATCACACCGGAGTTCCGCGGTGGCCACGAGGTCACACGGCCAATCCGCGTCGAGAACGCCGAACCTGGGGACGCCCTCGTCGTCCGCATCAAGGACGTCGACGTCACGAGCGTCGCCACCAGCACCGGCAGCATGACAGAACGCGAAGGGGCGTTCGGCGACGACCCCTTCGTCGATCACGTCTGTCCGGAGTGTGGCACCGAATGGCCCGAGACCGTCGTCGAGGGGACCGGCGAGGAGGCCATCTGCTGTGCGGAATGTGGCACCAACGCCTCCTCGTTCGGTTTCGAGTTCGGGTACACCGTCGCCTTCGACGATGACCGCAGCGTCGGACTCACGGTCGGGCCCGAAGGCGCCGACCAGCTCGCCGACCGCGCAGAGGAGGCGATGGCGCTGCCCGAGAACTCCCGACAGCACCCGATCCTCCTCTACAAGCCCGACGAGATGCCGGGCACGCTCGGCCACCTGCAGCCGTTCATCGGCAACATCGGGACGACGCCGCCACGGGAGTTCCCGGACTCACACAACGCCGGTGACTTCGGCCAGTTCCTCATCGGCGCCGAACACGACTGGGGGCTACCAGACGAAGCCGCCCTTGACGACCGGACGGATGGCCATATGGACTCCAACGACGTCCGCCCGGGTGCGACGCTCATCTGTCCGGTCAAGATCGACGGCGCCGGACTGTACGTCGGCGACCTGCACGCCAACCAGGGCGACGGTGAGCTCTCGCTGCATACGACCGACGTCAGCGGCTGGACCGAACTCGAAGTGGAGGTCATCAAGGACCTGGAGTTGGACGGTCCGCTACTACTCCCGAACGAGTCGGACCTCCCCGATATCGCCCAGCCCTACACCGACGCCGAACGTGAGGCCGGCGACGAACTGGCTGCCGAGTACGATGTCGACGAGGTGCGGGACGCCGCGCCGATCCAGATTATCGGGAGCGGCCCGACAATCAACGATGCCACCGAGAACGCGTTCGACCGCGCTGGCACGCTGCTGGATATGACGGAAGGGGAGGTCCGCGGTCGCTGTACGTTCACCGGCGGCGTCGAGATCGCCCGCCTCCCGGGTGTCGTCCAGCTGTCGATGCTGGCGCCGATGGACCGCCTCGAGGAGTGCGGCCTCGACGAGGCGGTCCGGCAGCAGTACAACCTGTAGCGGGTCTGGTCACGGAGGTCCGGCGCATCTCTTTTCCCGGTTCTGTGCTGCTACTCGCCGCTGGTGTGCGTCTCTGTGCAGCCACCCTCCATTGCGGGGAAGAGCTGAAGAGTCGCGTCCGATGGACAATCGCTGTCGAGGTCGACTTGATCGCCATCGAGTACGATACGGACGCTTGGACGAACCTCGCCATCCTCGTCGAGGACGTGCTGTTCCGCTCGGGGATACGCCTCGAGGAAGCGTTCGAGTGCATCGTCGACCGTCTTGACGTCGCCCTCTACGCGGACGGTCTTCTCGCCGGTGGCCGCCCGCAGTTGGCCGTAGACGGTGACGTCCATGGTACCGGTAGGTACGGCAGGAGCAAGAACGCGGGGGAGAGTTAGGGATCGAGATACGTCGTACGCAGATCGATCACCTCCTGAGCCGTCCGGCTGATGCGGTCGAGTCGATCACGAACGACTGCTGAATCCTCCGCCTCCCACGCTGGGTCATATCTATAGCGGTCACAGTTTCCACTCACTCTGTATCTATCTCGAAGGGAAATTCACCCAAACTCTCCTCGTTCGATGCCGGAAGGAGATACTGTTTCCATTCTCGACTGTTGGGATCATTATAATCGCCAATGTCAGGATGGGGAGCAACATCATCGTATTCCTCTAACCGATCGTTGATGGCGGAGCGTGCCTGCTGACCTTCTATTGTATCTCCGGTAATGTCGTCGAGTATCCGCCGTGGCTGGATCGTTATTTCGAGTCCATAGGGCGTATACCGGCTCTTCCGATCTGTATAGAACGGCGCACGTCCGACGATGAACATCGGTTCTCCGGAGAAGCAGAATTCCCATTCGGGATCATCCGGGTCTTCGGGAACGCCGCGAGGCCATGGCTCCGGATCTCGATTGTTGAGGAATTCGAGAACGCGCCAGAATTGCGCACGGTACTCCTCTTCACATTGCTCTTCACTAGGTGGCTCGAAAAAGATTACTAGCGTCGTTCGTTCGGCTATCGACTGATACTGTTCGAGATACTGTCGCAATCCCTCTCTCACTTTGAGAAGCGCATCCCGATCATGAGCATCCCCGGCGAAGAGGTACCGAGCGGAATCGGTACGTTCCGCTTGGACTGCAAAATGACACGGATAACGACTCTCCCGCATCGTCTCCCTGAACGCAAGATATCTCTGCTTCTTCCATGCTGTCAGCTCGCCTGTCTCTATCGCATCTTGTAATTCCGCCTGATCGAACAGCAGCCCTGCTCGAGTCATTGGGAAGCTGTCATTGGCGATTTAATTAGTCATCTAAGTGCTGACCTGTGAGGAGCTCACTCTTCTCATACGCCTCGCGCGTCTCCGTCCCGCTGATCTCTGCAATCTCCTCAGGGACCGAGACGACCGAGTATCCGACGTCCCGTCCGATAGCCACGGTATCGACATCCGGAATAATCATCGTCTCAACGTTCGGATGGTCTTCGTAGACATCCTCGATTAGCTCCTGGCGCTCCTGTGCGGTGAGGGGGTTCTTCTCGCTGAGTTCGGTGTCGCGGATGGCGATAATGACGTTCTTCCCGTTGTCTGCGGCTGAATCGATGATCGTCCGGTGGCCATCGTGGAATGGTTGCCAACGACCGATGAAGATATGGCTCGGACTGAACTTGAGATCCAGCTCCGTGGTGATCTTCTTGAGGCTTTCCTCCTTCGAGTGCGTCGCCGTCCGAACCTCCAGTCCAGACTCCTCGCCCTCTGGCTCCTCGAACGGCGCATCGATACCCGTAAAGCCCTCGATCTCGCCCTTACGAGCCTGCTCGTACATTCCCTTCACATCGCGTTCTTCGCACACATCGAGCGGCGCATTGACGTGTATGAACGAAATGTCATCAACCATCTCGGCGATTAGGTCTCGCTGAGAACGATAGGGGGTGATGAACGACGCGACGACGTCGAATCCCTGTTCGTTCAACGCTTGCGCGACGCCAGCAGCCCGTCTGAGGTTCTCCGTTCGATCCTCCTTCGAGAACCCGAGATCGGAGTTGAGCGTGTTCCGAAGATAATCTCCGTCCAGATGGACCGTAGACGGCCCGATCAACCCCTCAGCGAGTGTCGTCTTTCCAGAACAGGGCAGCCCGAAGAGCCAAATGGTCGTTCCCGACATCAGGTGGGCCCTCCTGTGAGACGAACGGCTCGATCCGTTTCTTCCCGAATCGCATTGACGGTCGTGCTTTCGGTATTATACGCCTCGGCCGGGGTCGACTCACCATTCGGTGTCTCGTAGTGCATGTGTATCGCCTCGTCGACCGCAATTGCGAGGTTAGTCATCGTTGACTTCGGCGGATATCGGCCCGTCGGTAATCGACAGATGTCCTCTTACTGCTGTGCTCCTCCGTTGGCGATACGCCTAGATCCATTCGGACTCCTCCGTGTATCCCAATTCCGTGGCCACCTCGGTATACGTCTCATCGGCTCGATCGAGCGCGTTCTTGACGAGCTCCTCTCTGTCTCGCCAGCGAGCGTGCCTCGGCTCCTTCGTCGTCATCACCTTATTGGGGTCTTCGACGTTCTCGGAGAGCAGTGGTGACTCACCGAGATCGGCGAACTCGACGATCTCCGTGATGGTGGAGCGAGTGTCGGTGAGGAGATCCTCGAATCGGACGCGAAGGACGTCTTCGAACGCATCGCGGTGATCGAGGATATGGCGGTGGGCTTGGACCCATTGCAGCAGGCAGACATCGATGAGGTTTCCCTCCGTCTCCCAGCCCGGCGGGAGATCGTAGCACCATAGCGAGCCGTCGTAATCGTTGAGATTGAGATCGCCCACGTTGTACGTCTGGAACCCTCTGTTCAGCCGCCAGCCGTCGTAGAGTCCGTTAACCGACGCTGCAGGATTCCGCGTGAGGTGAACAACGTTGACATCGGTCTCGGGGAACAGCTGTTCGCGGATCCACGGAAGCCGGTATGCGTCACCACTTGCTTTGAGGACGAGCGTCCGCTCGAAATCCGCCGCTGTGAGACCACGCTTGTGACGGTGTGAGGAGACGAACGGTCGGTCCTCGAACGTTTCAGTTTCGAACGGGCTGTTTGCGTCTCGCTCTGCGTATTCATCGTACTGCAACGGCAGAATGTCGAGGTCCTCGAGTATCGCATCGAGTGATACGCCCTCAAGAAGCTGGTCGCGTATCTGCTCGTATGGGAGGTCTCGATTGGGGAACTGCAACGGAAGTCGGACGAGCGTGTTATCCACACGGTGCGTTCGGTCGCCGGAGCGTTCGGTTGCTCCGACCTCGGCGAGGAGGTCAGTCAGGAGTTTCTCCCGGTCGAACGATTCGAAGTCGGCTGGAACGACGTCGGACTCGAGTGTCGGGTAACAAATCCCGTTCAGCGTGAGCCATCGATCGTGTTCACCATCCAGACTACACGTTCCTTCATGATGGCGAAGAATGTCGAAAAGGAGGCTACTGCCTCCTCTCGGAGCCGTCACGATGAGCAGTATACTGTCAAAGTCGTCAACCGTGTATTCTGACAGAATAGCTCGTTTCTTCTCAGAGATAATCTCGTTTTTTACGTATTCGTAGTTCCGCTTGGCCCGATCGCGGAGATCGCCTGGCGGTTCATCGAGACTCACTAGTCGCCACCCCCCAGCGTGTCCACCGAATCAGTCCCAAATCGGAACCGACGGTCCGGTTTCCTCGGTGGTCGCCGGGCCGCCATACGTTGGGCCTCCGTTGGGTTTGGCCGCTGCCACTGTCTGAAGGCTCTGGAACCCGGGCTTTCGATTTCGGCTAGCGTAGCTTTCGAAGTTCCAACCCCATTCGGAGGGAATCGGCGGGCCGCCGGGGGAACGTTCGTTACCTCCTTTGGAGGGCTGTGACCCGGACAATGAGATGCCGTCGGAGTCCGAGGCATCACCGTGTAACGAACAGGTTGTGTTCGTCGCAACCTCTTGTCGGTTTGAGGGTGGACGCCCACTGCTACCATGGTAGTCTAATGTAGAACGAGTAGCACGAAAATGATTCGGGTGGGTTGAGTCTTCGGGGACAAACCAATTGGATATCTCTCGGCTGGTCGCTTATCTGTCTTCAAGTGATATCGCGACGAGATGAATACCCGCTCTCGGAGAAGGGGCCGCCCACTGTCCTCCTCGTCGAATCAAACCCCACCGACGCTGATCCCCTCTTTGAGCCACTGCACGATACCACTGAATCCACGTATCTCGTTGACTCCGGAGACGAAGCTCTTGACTTCCTCCGCAATCACGGCGTCTACAGCGATTCCCCACATCCCAACCTTTTCCTTCTCTCTACGGGGCTTCTCACCAACACCACAGCAGAAGACGTACTTCGAGCGATGGCCGAGACTGAGAACCTTCGGGGTACTCCCACCGTCGTGTTAGGCGAAGATGAGAACGAGGAGAAAATCCGGCGAGCCTACGACTTGGGCGCGAATGCCTACATCAAGAAGCCCACTCAGCGTGACGGCCTTTGTGATACCGCCGAGACGATTACCAACTTCTGGATTTGGACCACTGAACTTCCATCGAGAATAGACGGAGACGAAGGGAGCTAACCAGCTGATTCGTAGAACCTCGAGATCGTGGTCGAAAAGGGCCGCGTATAGTCCTATAACACAAGCCGCGAAGGCGCGTCATCACGCTCCGCGTGTCCGAACGGAGTGAGGATATCCTGCCAGCGACCGCGAGCGCGCCGAGGGCTTTCGAGGTGGAAACGAACCATAGTTGTGGGTTCTCAACGTTCATCCAGTGAGGCGAGCCATAACTCAAACACCGGTTTGAGCCACCACAAGAGAGATACTGGTACTGATTCACGAACGCGTATGCACCGCCGTCAGCTCCTCGCCACGACAGGAAGCGTCTTCGGAGCCGGGCTCGCGGGCTGTTTGTCCGAGTCGAATCCGAGCGACCAACCCACAGAACCACCGGCCGACTGGATCGCCGAGGGGACGTGGCCGCAGGTCAACTACGACGCACGAAACTCTCGATACGTTCCCGACGCGACCGGGCCGGGCGAGGATGCCGAAATCGCGTGGTCCGTCCTCGGCGACCGCGCGGTCTATCCACCCGTCGTCGACGAAGAGCTCTACCTCACGGAGGCCTGGACCGACGGCCGAGCGTTCTCGCTCTCGCCGTCCGATGGCGAGGAACGATGGGCGAACAGCGACCTCCCGCCGATGCGCTGGGGGGCGGCCCTCTACGAGGACCTATTGCTCGTCATCACTCGCGAGCAGGGGAACGTGGTCCGGCTCCACGCCCTGGACACGGAGTCGGGCCAACAGGAGTGGGTCCACGAGGAGGACATCAGAGCCTCCAGTGGGCAGTACCCACCGACGGCGCCGACTGTCTACCGGGATATGGTCTACATCGCGTCGGATCGGGGAGTGATCGCCTGCGATGCCGCCACGGGCGAGACGGAGTGGACGGCCACGCTTGGAAAGCACGTCGTCGAGGCCGACGATGGACCGACGTGGCGGACCGACTGGGCGAAACCGGCCGTCACCGACGCGTACGTCTACACGTTCGATACGAACGAACGCTACGGGTCCACTCGCGAGATATACGCCGTCGACCGGGCGTCCGGCGAGCAGGACTGGACAGCCGAACTCGAGGTCGAGGACGGCTGGTCTCTGACGGGGCACATCGTGGCCGGCTCTGAACGGGTGTTCGTCTCGGCGATCAACCCATCGACGTCGGTCGGGGGTGGCGAACCGTCGCCGGGGGATGGCCGGTTGTTCGCGGTCGACGCCGCCACCGGGGACGTCGAATGGGACTGGGAGCGCTCCGAGCGGATGCTCTCCCAGCCGACTTACGCCGAAGGGCGGCTGTTCGTCGGCGCGATGGACCCGCGAGCCGACAAGCAGTATCTCCACGCGCTCGACGCGACCGATGGCAGTGCTGAGTGGAGCTACGAGGCGGCGGTGAGCATCTTCCCGCCGACCATCGCTGGCGATACCGTCTACCTCACGCACGGCGAGGAACTAGCCGCGCTCGCCCGGGCGGACGGGACGCGACGGTGGGGACTCGACCTCGGGGCACATGGTGGATTACCGGTAGTCACTGATGATACTGTATACGTCCTAACGGATCCAGGGCGTGATAATGAGAGCCAGCTCCTAGCGATTTCCGAACCCTGACGCCAGATTGGTACTCATCTTCCGAGAGGAGATCTTCAAGGGAGTGAGGTCTACGTCATCGCCATGCGCACGGAGAGAATCGATTCAATCCATACTCGAGCTCCAGCAAGCGGACACCACAGGTCACCGAATAATTTTCAGCACGTGGAACCACGCAGCGACGACTATGGCCAGTATGGAATAGCCAATCGCGGATGCGGTATAGAATCCGATTGAGGACGCATTCGGGTGGAGGCCCATCCAAAGTCGCCAGCCGATCATATAGAGTACGTCCACGAAGACGAAGTCGAATACGACCATCAAGCTGGTCGGCATCAACCCTGAGTTCCCCCACGCGAGTCCCGTCAACATCACCACCCAGAGGAGCAGAAACGTACCGAGAGCGATATGAATCGGGGTTAGAGGACGTATCCCCGGGAGCCTACTGTTCCGATACATGATCGAATAATCCTGATTGCCTCCAATATTCCTCCTCTCTATTTCGATACTTGTGTCGGGTCGAGTCTTCGATACATAAGCCCGATTCCTCAACCGATGCTGTCAACCAGTGCGGTGACCCGTAGCTGAGGACTGGTCAGTACAGAGAACGCAACGAGCGGATATTTTTCACGTCGTAGTGATGTTGAAATCGTATGCCCTCCGAGCGGCGACGGTTCCTGCGGATAATACCGATGGTGGCTGTCGGAATCACAGGGTGTAGTAGTTTCCTACCGAACGAGCGGGAGGACAATCGGACGACAACACCGGACTCTCGAGGCGGATTGCAGTACGAGCCGACGACCCCGGCGGAGAACGACTCACGAACGCCCTACGAGGAACCGGAGTACGTGTTGCAAACACCAGTGACGATCGCCGGCAGAAACGTGCGGAGTGTCTCCTACACAGTCGCTGTTACCCTGGAAATTCGTCCCGAATCTGAAGACGACTTCCGAGAGGTGCGAAACCACGCCTACGAGTTTCGTCCCGATGAGTCGGTGGAGATCGGCGAATTCGAAGCGGCCGGTGCATATCGCCTCCGCGTCGACGTCGCGGGTGAGCGGTACGAGGAAACTCTCGCTGTCCCGATGCGAGACCTCGCCGATTGCAATCACCCGCGAATCGAGATCCACGTACACGACTCGGGGGTCACCATCGGCTATACGAGGACCGATGCGGGGTGTCCGCCTGTAACGGTCACACCGACTCCTGACGAAGCGTAATAAAAGAGTCAAAGCCGATGATCACCCACCACGCTAAGCAGGCATAACCGTGCGGCGAATCCAGTCCGGAGTTACAGAGCCCATCGGCCTGAGTCACCCAACCGAAGCCGAAATTCGAACAGTTAGTTGTCGATGTCCCATATCGTGGACTCGGGGCAAGAAGAGGCAAAGGACTCACCTGGTGAGAGGACAACTTCGGCGGTCGGTCTCGTCAGGGCCTGTCGTCACCAACTGGACTGTGCCGCCATAGCAGTCCATGAGGGCTTTCACGAGATACATTCTGAGTCATGTCTAATCAGGCTCTGAACCGTCCGGAACAGGAGCCAGAACCTGATGCAGCGAGAGTGGGAGAAGGGAGTCTCCTCGGGGAGGGCCCGGAATTCTGAAAATTCCGTTCTCGGTGGGAGATACGGGTCGGCAGGTAGGCCGAAGGAAAGCATATTCATTTTCTGTATCCCACAGTAGCCCTTTACCGCGGGCCAGTGGAACATGTCTATGCGGGTTCACTTTGAGGACGTGCGAGGGAACCAGGGAACGATGGAGGCGGATTTCTCCCTTGTAGAGTACGATGGACCCGATATTTGGCGAGTACGGATCGAGGACACCCTCGATAGCTTTGACTCCGAGGCGATGACCGTCCTCCACGACCTCGAGTCGACAGACAGAGCCGAGAGTATGACCACGTTGGTGAAGCTCCTCCCCGCGTATCCGCTCATTGAAACCGCGACCTTGGAACAATGAGAACGTTGCGTCTCTGAGACGGTACTAGCGGCGACCAGAAGCCTGTCAGAACGGATGTTACATAATTAATTTTTACCAGGTAGCAAATCGACTCCGTCAAGTGTCTTACCTTGAATGCATCCAATCTTCCGGTATGACTTGCACCGAGTGTGGAAGAAGCGGCGGCGAGCCAGTGAACGTCGCATATACAGATGGCACAACTGAACTCGTCACGTTGTGCGCTACATGCCGCAGTGCATTCGAACAGGGTGGGTTCGTCACTGAGGTGTCGGTCGAGAATCGCCAAACTGTATAGCTGATCTGACCGGACTACCCACCCGTACCGAGGAGCGGGCCTGAAGCGAGTGTGCTGAGTTCCTCCTGAGACTCACGCTCGATCCGTTCGAACTCGGCCGTCCCACACTTCGGACAGGAATCCCAGTGTCGAGGCTTCGGGTCAGCCGCTGCTTGAGCCCGGAGGACGAACGCACAGTTCCGGCACTCAACGTAGTCGCTCACATGTGGGCAAACGAGCTAATCCCGCATCGGATTTCCACCGAATATATGATGTTGATAGACGGTCGAAACCGGTGAGGGAGGTGGACAGCAGTGGGATGGGGATGCAATGATGGTTCGGCAATTATCTGCTGTCCATTCGCTGATTTGAGCGGTGAAGGATAACGGTTCTGTTCCAGGAAGCGTGGCACAAGAGCCAACAAATACGTGGATGGTAACGCTACGTCAACGGGCCTCCAACCCTCCCCACCCTGGCCATAAACGTTAGCTAAATGTCAGATAGATAACCAGGCCACACTTTATCGATTCCTCCACATTGGATACGGTCGAATAGATGGACATCACGCTTGGGTGCGACTGTGGAGTGGAGATATCGGTGGCAACTCGGGACGACAATGCGAGTTTCAATCTGGAATGTAGTGAGTGTGAAGCGATATATGCGATTACGATTACTCCCCTCCAGCGTGGAAGAACTGAGGAGGAATAACCTCTGACCACGACTGGATTGTTCTCCTCGGCGTCACCCCCTCTGTTTGCCCCTATTTCCGGATTGTATTCGGAGAAATCTATAAACCATCTTCTTACTATTTGCTTAGATGTGGGTGATTCTGTGTTAACACGATCCAAAGGGGCAGACTCGCTGACAACCTCGCTGATCATGGAGATCGCAGAAGAGGAAGGTGTAGACCCGATCGAGCTATCTCCACCACTCAATACCGTCATCGATCTCGACGGGCTGAAGGCACTCTTCTGTGATTCAAAGGATGGCTTTGTCCGGGTAGAATTCACGTACGCTGGCCATCTCATCACGATAGAAGGTGATGAGAAGGTGCATATCGAGGTTGCATAACACACTACCCAATACAGACGCGTAGCGAATGTAGCGAGTTCCGTCTCCTCCAGTAGGAATCAAGGAGTACGATTCCAGACCCGACGATAGAGGCGCCCGGTTTGGTTTGAAACTCGGCTAACCTCGAGGCCGCTTCCTGATTTAGAGAAGTCGCAGACTAAATACTAGTAAATTCTAGTAATATTCAATTTAGATTATGGACCCAACCCACCCACGGCGTGTATGGGGTCAGAGACGCGCCAAGAACACAGTTCGACCGAGTCGGTCGTTGTTACCATCCTCTCCGAAATCGCACAGCGAGAGGGCGACCCACCGCAGGAACTCAGCCCCCCGTTGTACGACGTAATCGACCCCGACGTACTTGAAACACTGTTCGGGAACCCTAGCTACAATGCATCACGAGACACCATCACCCTCGAATTCACGTACCTCAATTACAGAATTGCTGTCAGGGGCCCGGAAGACATCGAAATTTGCGCCATCTGAGGCGATAGAACGACTCGTAGACGTGAGTCACGACTTGTGGATATAGGAGATCTCCTCGTCAGAAATACCAGGTAGTCGTTTTGGAGAGTGTAGAGCGTATATTAGTGATATCCACCATTCGATGATCGACTGTCCGTTCCACGTTTCGCGAAACAGGGCGGAACCAACCTAGGCATTGGTTGTCGCCACATCACATGTTTCCAGCGCAGGGACTCTAATAGTACGCAGATAGGCGCCGCAGAAATACACTGGTAACAATCTATGCACAGATGCACCTGGTCGTATGTCTCTCCACAGTTCACCTGAAGAATCCCTGGCGGTGAACGATCTGTTGGATACGCTCTCTCATCACGTCCGGCGGGAGGTGGTACACCACTTCGAGCAAACGACTACCGACGCGACAGCGACACTCGACGAGCTCATCAGGTACATCGAACCGAGGGTCGAGTTGGCCACTCGAGAGGAACTCGAAGTTTCACTGCCGCACTCCCACCTGCCGTATCTCGAAGCGCGAGGCTGGCTCGAGTTCGATCAGCGGAATGAAGATATCCAGTACTACGGCCACGACGATGGCGAGGAATACCTTGGCGAGCTCACCTCGGTTTTTACCAACTGATTACGCGAACACTCAGCGGGGTAGCTATCAGGCTGGTGCTCTCGGGCAATAGCCTTCGTTCAATCACCGTTCGAATGTCCTCGAGAGGCGCCTCACGAACGCTACCTCCTATCTCACGAAGGGCAGCGAGGAATCATCTGTACGGGTTGAGTTCCAGCCTGTCCACCGACGTCACAATATGGAACGTCTCACAGTCCTTTCTCACGGACCTCCTTCGAGACAGACAACCGACCCTGTCGATCCGGCTCTACGAACAAACACGGACGGATGCTGAGGGAGATAAAGGACTATAAATCCGGTCTAGACGGCGCGAAGGACAGGAACACCGACTTTGTCCGACCAAGAGCGTAATGTGAGTATGACTCAATCAACGACACGGCTTCAATCGACCTCTTCAGGTCAGTCGTCGGCGATAGTGAAGTTTGAATCCATCCAGATACAGGGATAATTTATTATCCGGCCACCGCTCCGACACTACGGTTATGACAGCGTTTCACAAAGAGGCGGATATGCCAGAAACAGAGGGTGCCATCCCTGATCGAGTCGTTCATCGTGTTGCTGAAACGCAAGGACGAGATCCATTGGAGCTCCCGGTCATAGATGATGCTATCAATCCCGATGCATTAGAGAAAGTCATCAACGAGATGACGGCTGGAGAAGTCTCGTTCGCCTATGCAGGGCAGGAGGTCACGATCACCAGCGACGGCGAAATCACGCTCGAGGAATCCGCTGTCAGCACACCTCTCATCTGACCTAGATAGATGACCGTGAACCGCTCATGAGCCATCAGTCATCCACAGTGAGTGAGCACCCCTGACGTTGCGGCACTTGGTAGACTAGAAAGGACGAGACGCGCTCGCGTCGATGTGGTCGTCTCAGCTACCACGAGCGCGCCGAGGGCTTTCAAGAGGATGCTGACCGAGCAGTCGGGTCGTTGGGGGACCCAGCCAATCGTTCCCTGGAGAGAATTCACAATAGGGAGCGTTCATCGAGAAACACTCTATAGTATAGAAAGAGGCCCGCAAACATAATCACGGCCGCGATTACAAACCCCGGAATCAAGCCAACTGGATGCCCGATTAGTCTAACGATGGCACCAATAGCGATTACACCGAGACCGGCCAAGAGCCATAGAAAGATGAGATTAGCGAGATAGCCCGGATCCTCTTCTCCCATACCTGTTCGTATCGACGCCGCTGCAAAAAGCCATTTAATCTATATGCAGATTCAACCGTTCGACTGATCCAGCTTTCTAGCGTTGGAACTATTTCATCCCCGAACCAGTCGGTGTAGGGTACGTCTGTAGCACTTGGGGGCTACATATTCAGATAGCTCGAATCAACATCGACAGGGAAGGCAGTTGTGGGTGAGTTCCTAAGTTGCTGACTGTCAGTGAGAATTCACGGCGAATTCGGACTCCTCCCCTCGTCCATCGGCTAATTCCTCCAACCGAGTCGCTGGCGTGTAGTGTGTCTCCCCCTCGAAACTAGGCGTAACGAACTGGAGAGTACCTTCTTCGTCAAACTCAGCCAGCGTGACCGACGGGAGGACCATCGTTTCGTATTCCTCGCCAGTCATCTGAGACGTGACGGGTCGTTGTTCGAAGAACTTCCCGAAGGACATATCGTTCTGTTCAGCCCAAGCTTTGAACTGCTGGATACGGTCGCAGATGATTCGACCCGGTCGAGTCTCTGTTGCGGTCTCTGGACACACTTCCTTCCCGACGACGTGAACGGTCCAGTAGTCAATTATCCCCCTCGTAGAGAGTCTATTGAGTTGCTCGAAGAGAGCTTGCTGTTGAGGCATCTCGTTCGGTGAGAGCGATCGGACGTACACCTCAACGGTGGCTGGGTCAGTCGGGTGTCGTTCCATCAGTTGGATATGCGGTTGTGGCGATAACAACTGTTTTCGCCAAGAGGCTATCATTCAATAGAATTACAGGTCGCTCGAACAGATTATCCGACGACGAAGGCCTATTGGCTCAAAGGCAGGCTTGGTCGTGCCGCTAATTCGGTCATGGGCTGCTGGAACCATCGATAAGTAGCGGTCAATCGAAGAAGGGTCCCGGATGGTTAGTCGTCAGCGTGCGACAACGAAGGGGCGGGGTCAAGGAGAGCCAGGGGACTCAACTGGTGGGAAAGCAACTTCGATCGTCGTCCCGTCACGCCCTGTTGTCACCAACTCGACTGTGCCGCCATAGCTGTCCATGAGGGCTTTCACGAGATACATTCCGAGTCCATGCGTCCCGACCTGCGGTCGTTCGAATAACGTATCGAATTGATGTTCCGGGATTCCGTCTCCGTTATCGCTGATCGAGACAACCGTTTCCTCGTCCGTGATTTCGCCGTCGATACGCACCTGGGGTCGATCGGCCGAGTTGTGCATCACGGCGTTCCGCAGGAGGTTACCCACCACGCGGCCAACTAGGTCGTCACCTTCGATGAACATCTCGTCCGGAATCGTGGTCTTGACAGTTACCTCTGGATAGGTGGATTTCAGCTTCTCGACTTCGTGGTTGATGACATCTGTGAGTCGAATCGGCTGTAATGCTTGTCCGCCTTCGACGGTATTGAGTAATCCCCGCACCTCCCCGATTACGTCCGCTAGCTCCTCTCCCTCTCGGTAGATCCGATTGAGCCGTTCGTCGGCCGGGTCAACGTTCGCTTCGGATTCCATCAACAGCTGAGCGTTCCCCCGGATGATTTGGGCTGAATTGAGGACCTCGTGGCGGAGGATGCCGTTCATGTGGTCGACGAGCTCACGCTGTTTCTCGATGTGTTCTGCTCGAAGTGAGTGACGCTCTGCTGAGAGTGATTCCGACAGCCCACGTACGTACAACACACCGATGACGAGGCCGACGGCCAATCCGAGTGAGAGGGCCCAGCGCGCCCAGTTCGTGATGATCCAGATGGAGTCTGTCGGGAAGAACAGCATGAGGAAGCCGTTGAAGACGAGGAATCCGGCGCCTCCAGCGATTCCGAACAATCCGATGGTAGCGTTATACTCCTCGGAGATTTCCGTTTCGGGGAGCCACCGACCGTAGCCGATCATGAAGAGACAGGACGGGACGATAGTAACGTACCCGATGAGGTATTGAAGGCGGTAAACGTCCGGTGACGATATCGCGAGAAGGTATACCGGATCAACGAACGACCACACGAGGAGGAGAAATCCGGTTAGAGAGACCAGTAGTGGAACGTGTTGGTAGAATCCGTCTCGATTGAGCATCTGTAACCCCATCTGTCAGCTCCATTTCTATATCGACTGAGAAATATGCGGCGCCCATATCGACAGACAACTGGACCCGCGATGAACCACGATTGCCGCACAGATTAGCTCAGTGTCAGGTGCTTCGCCCCATCCCGGAACGGCCGCATTAGATTAGTCAGACCGAACGGGACAGATAAATAAGCCGCCTTCGAAACAGTCGGTGCTGATGGATGTCCGATAGTACTCTGGACGGATTGTACACAGCCTCCATCCCTCGATGTCGAGGAGGGTCCTATCCCCGAGTTTACGAGGTAGACTCTTCGAGACGCTCGATGATCTCCTGGGCACTGCGACTGATTCGACCGAGGCGTTCACGAACAACGTTTGGGTCGTCTGATTCCCACGTAGAGAGGTAGAACGCTGATCCGCTCATGTCGAGATCGAAGTACCGACCCACGACGTACGCGACCGCTTCAGCTTCGACTTCACGCTTCGCCCGTTCGTCTTCGTCGTCCAGGCCGATATGTAGCTGTGCGTGGGCGTACTCATGAATGAGGGTCCCTGCGAGGTCGGCCCGGTTCGAGCGGTCCTTAACCTTGACCAGCGCGTCAGCATCACTACTCCGTAACGGCTTGCAGACGCCCTTCGCGTCTCCAAGTGGCCATTCCTCTTCGGAGACGATCCGAACGGCCACACCGAGTTCCTCAGCCGCTTCAGTGAGCCAGGAGACGAGGTCGCCCGCCTCACCAGCAGCTGCGGTATCCAGTTCAGCTAGCGGCTCGCCGTCAGTCTGGGAGACGTCGAATACCGGAGCTGGATTGAACCCGACGAGCCCCTCCGACCACTCCTCCGGTGGCGTCTCGTCGTACTCACAGTCACTCTCCTCGTGGTAGCTTCGCGAGTTCTCACATTCGGGACAGCGCTTGGCGATGATCGGCGCCCAGATCCAGATCGCCGACTCGCCCTCTATCACGTGGCGTTCGAACTCTTCCTGCCACGTCCGGTATCCAGCGACCCGCGTCGCCTCCGGACACTGCTGTTTGATCAGCAGCGTGTTCCGGTAGGAGTAGTCGTGGAATCGGCTCTTGACGTCGAGCCACTCCTGGAAAGCCTCACTGCTCTGGGCGTCGTCGACGGCGTTGACGAGGTCGTCGATCCATGCTTCGATTGTACTGTGCATCTCCTCTGACCGTGTGTCGGCCTCCTCGAACGAGACCGACGCATCGCTGCTCGTAGCCATGAGAATCTCAGTTGACTGCGATGGGGACTGACTGAAGCGCCCCGCACCCGTCAGGGGCTATAGAAACCCACCGAGTGCCGCAACGAACTGGATTGCAGCGCCCAGAAGCTTGAGGTGCAACCCACCTCGCGAAATCGATCGGCGGCGTTATCACTCACGGTGGGAACGTGCCGACACCAGCGGGACCCGGAGGCCGACCTCCCCCGACAGCCATGTTCGGCGACCACTCGACGTCCTCTACGGGGGCCACGGACAGAGTCATCTCCTCGTCTCCGACCACTTCACCGTGGAGAGATGCGAGATTTGGAACAACCGAGGGGACACGCCAGATGACAAGGCCAGCAATGGTTACAAGAACGATTACGCCGCGGTCATCGCCGGCATTCGTACTGGGAACCGCTAGACCTTCCTCTGACACAGAAGAACGGAATCTACTCATACGCTGACCCAGGCCATAGACGTCCGCACACATTAGAAGCCCTGACCCGTGGTAGAGGTATGAATATCGAGACGGTCAGGACGATCGCTGACCGGTATCCTTGGGCCAGCTGGGCCGTCTGGGATGATGCCTTCCCCGAGGACGGGTGTATCGAGTCTGATCCGGAGCGACTGGTCAAGTTCGTATCTGGCAACGTCGATGATTTGACATCCGATATCGTGCTGATGGGTTTGAACCGGTCAGACGACCTCCCCGCACCGTTCGCGAACTTTCACACACCGTCACGGAAACATTTCGACTACCGGCTCAAGGAGGCCATCCAGGACGGCGGATTGAACCGGCTCCAGGGAGCCTACATGACTGATCTGGTCGACGAAGTCGACCCTGACAGCAACAACATCGCAGTCTCGGACGATGATGCGACCACACTGGTCGAGCAACTAGAGCTACTGGATGCATCCGAGTATCACGTCGTCTGCTTCGGAAACAAGCCGTTCGACGGACTCTCCCAGTACTTCAGCGCGGACGTGACGACGATGCCACCAGAGATGAAGACCGCGACAGTCGACATCACAGGGACAACCATCCACCTGTATCGAGTTTGGTTCTACGGGCTCTATGGTTCCCTTCAGGACAAGGTAAATACGTTCAGACAACAATTGAGGATACTGGACGAGGAACTCGGCTAGACGGCCTCTTCAATTAACTAGAGATAACGACCACATTTGTCGACGTATCATCGTTGGCTTTCCCCTGCCTTGAGCGGCATTGAATTTGACCGTGAACTCCCCTTTCAGCAGCGGCGAGCACGGCCGGGGGTGCCGCAATCCAGCCCTCCAATTGACCTAGCTCACCCAGATGACCTACTAATGGAGCAGGTCAGAGGTCCTGTAGAGTCGAAAGAACGCGATCAATCAGCTTCTTGGTGGACTGAAAGGGCGAGGTGAACGCGCAGGTCGGGTCCTTCAGATACGAGCACCTCAACGCTACTGAGTCCCGAAGACAGCAACGAATCTTTCGACGAAGCAAGAGAAGCGTGACCTAATCCAAGTCCAGGGCCGCTTCCAATGTCGTCGTATTTCGTATATTGATACGACCCGCTTCTCGTTCCAGTTGTCGTATGGTCTCTAAGTGTCTGTTGGCCTCTTCACCATTCCCCGCGGATCCTGCAGAAGCCATTCGTTGTGACGCCCGCATTGCGTCGATCCAGACCGAGGTGTATTCAATCGCCACGTCACAGAACTCTTGGGCCTGTCGATGATTGATTTCGAAGGCTATCTGCTCGGCATCTTGGAACTCGTCTTTTGCCTTTCTGAAGTCTTCCTCCGCGGACGCAAACGTTCGCTTCGCACTCCCGTACGCGTCGTTGTTCCACGAATCGACTCCTCGCTCTCTTGCTCGCATTCCGTTGTTTTGGGCATCAACCCCGTCATTATAGGTTCTAAGCAATTTTCGTCGTTCGAGCGGATTCAACGGTGTGGGTTCCGGCGTTGTGTCTGAGGATTTTTTGGGAGTTGAGCCACTGTCCCTCGCATAATTGGGTGGGTCGCTAGGCGTCTGTTCTGCGGCTTTTTGAGCCGGGCTCTCCTCCGAACACCCTGCGAGCATCCCTACCGTCCCCGCCGAGAGGGCGATAAAACCCCGTCGCGTGCTTCGACGCATACCCAACCCCTGAAACCAGTTTACTTGTATCTATGTCTTAAATTAGTGGTAAATATTCAACCAATATCGAATACTTTGGAGAACTCTCCAGTGAACGCGGCGACCGAGACAATAGATATCTCAGCGGCTATAAGAGCGCGTACTCACCTGCTGCCCCACGGCATGCCCACGAAAAAGCAGCTGTCTGTAGTGAGTTTATATTTCGCTGAGTTCCAGTTCTACACCGCGGCTGCCCGAAATGGTCACACTGTAAATAACCGTGGTTCACCGTCCACGGTGGGTGCAAACTGGGAGTAACATCGTCGAAACGACCGACTGGTTTCATGCAACCACTCGTCCAAGTGAGACGCATGTGCGGTCGCAATTCGCTCTTCCATCCACAACCGGAACTCGAGGAACGCTTCGACGCGACGGCCCGGGAGCCGATCCGGCCGTGATACAACATCGCGCCAGGTGAGGACCTCGCGGTCGTCCGGAACGACGAACCCGAGGCTATCGACCAGCTGGAATGGGGGCTACTCCCGCACTGGGCCGAGGACCCGCAGGAGTCATCCCGACCGATCAACGCCCGCTCGGAGACGGCTGCGGAGAAACCGATGTTCCGCGATGCCTTCGAGAAGCGCCGCTGTCTCGTGCTGTCGAGTGGGTTCTACGAGTGGCAGGAACAGATTGGTGCGTCGAAACAGCCCTACCGTATCTGTCTCGAGGACGGCGAGCCGTTTGCCTTCGCCGGGCTCTGGGAACACTGGGAGCAAGGCGGGACCACGAAGAACACGGTGACGATCCTGACGACCGACGCCAACGAACAGATGGCACCCATCCACGACCGGATGCCGGTGATGTTGGAACCGAACGAAGAGGAGACGTGGCTCGGCGCCGATGACGAGGGCGAACTCGAATCCGTGCTCGACCCCTACGAGGGCGGCGACCTCCGAACGGACACGATATCCCGCGCAGTCAACAGCCCGGACAACGACACTCCGGAAATCATCGAACCGGTCGATAGCGGCGAGCAGTCAGGCCTCGATGAGTTTGCCTGAGGCTCACTCGGCGTCCTTGAGGTCGATCTCGTCGCCGTCGATCTCGATGATGTCGCCGTCGCCGACATCGAGTTCTGCACGGAGTGCTTCGAGATGGTCGTCGGCCTCTTCTCGCAGTTCCTTCGCCCGCTCGAGCCCGACCTCGCCGTCCTCGAGGATTTCGGCAATCGATTCCAGGCGGTCGATCCGGGCTCCGATGTCCAGGGCTGCGTCCTCTTCGGCTGCCATGCCCACTCGTTGCTCGTTGCACTGACTTGAACCTACAGGACGAATACAACGACGAGTGCGGCACCGAGCAACAGGACCGCGAGCAGGACTGCGACCACGATCCGCAGGCGTCGGGCCTCGGCCGTCCCTGCCTGCACCTTCACGTCGGCCTCCAGATCACGGTAGGCGTTTTCGATCCGCGACGCTAGCGTCTCGGTCTCCCGTGTAACGCGCGTCCGGTAGGCCTGATGGATCCGTGACTCGAGGTCGGCCGCCCGCTGGAGCGATGCATACCGCGCCGCCACCGCCTGCTGTACCGCGGTGAACGCCGACTCGACGCGACGATCGTACGCATCGAGTGCGTCGTCGACCACGCCCTGATAGGCGGTTTCGACGCGAACCTCCAGCTGGGCGAGTCGCTGCTGTACCTCGGCCTTGTTCGGTGTCGTCGCGACACCGGCATCGGTCGGCGTCATCGCCCGCGCGTCCGCGACGGCTTCCGACAGCGTCTCGTCGTCCTCGTGACCGACTGCGACGACAACCGGCGTCGAACAATCCGCGATCGCACGGACCACCGGCTCCTCGTTGAAGCACCACAGGTCGGTATCCGAGCCGCCGCCTCTGGTGACGACGAGCACGTCGACCGCTGAGTCGGTTTCCAGCCGCTGGACCGCCCCGACGAGCGACGGGACCGCGTTGTCACCCTGGACGATCGCCCCACAGAGCTTGACCGTCACACCGGGATGGCGGCCATCGACGGCAGTGGTGAAGTCCTCTCGTGCAGAGCCGGACAGTGACGTCACGACACCGATGCAGGAGGGGTACTCGGGCAGCGGCTGTTTGCGTTCCTCGTCGAGCAGCCCCTCATCGTCCAGTTCCGCTCGGAGCTCCGCGAGTTCCTTCGCACGGTCGCTCTCACCCAGCGGCCAGTAGTCACTGACCTGGAGCTGCGTATCGCCGCGATCCGAGTAGAAGTCCACCCGAGCACGAACGACGGCTGCTGTTCCTTCCTCAAGGTCGTGGTCGAAACTCTCCAGAGCCCCCGACCACGCGATACACGATATCTTCGCTTCCGTCTCGATATCGCTGAGTTCGAAGAACGTCCCGAAATCGTACGGATTGACGTCCGATATTTCTCCGACGACGTAGGACGGGAACCGCTCCTGGGATGCGTCTAACACGGCCTCGATCTCGGCGTTGAGTTCGGCGACCGACCACGCCTCCTCCGGCACCGCCGTAGAATCGACAGCTCCCACGTCTTCGTCCACCCCTGCCATACGCCCATCGGTTATGCGACGAGCGTCATAACCCTGACGCGCAGTCCACCGATCGGAATCTAGTGGTCGAAACAGCTCGGTGGGGTCGGAATTCCGAAGCTAACTACCTCGAGTGGCTTCCTGTGACGTTTGCATTGCTTCGGGACTCGACTCACCTCGGTACACGGGTGGTGTTCTGTCCCCTGACCTGCTCAGAAAGCTTATATGAAAATCGGACCCCGGAACAGGTAACCGCGCCGAGGAAATGACCGTCGCGTGGAACACCACTGCGGCGGACCGGGTAGGGGTACACGGCGGCGCGGACTGACTCGGATTTCTTCACGGTGGCCAGCACCGCCAGCAGTCCACAGTCACACTCCGATAGAATCGATGTCGTCGAAACGACCGATGGGTTTCCAATCGTCGGCTAATCTTCTTCAGCCACGTGCAGCCACCCAGAGGCCGATCCCGCCCATCAGAAAGCCGGGCAGTAGTGCGATGAGGCCGATTAAGAGAAATGACTCGCCTGACTTCACGATCGGACTGACCACCAGCTGATGGTACGTTACTAGTGGGACGAGGAGGATCGAGACGAGGATCCCGCCAAGGATGAGCGGCCAATCGGATATCATCGGCCCATCCCGGTTGGACTGGCCCCACAGGTCGCGATTGCAGGGCTTGAACTTCGTCCGCCCCTGTTTTGTATCGTCGAGAAAGCCGGCCACACCCGCAACTCATCGTAAGGAGTTGACGAGATCGCAACGCTACGGCTCGATGGCCACTGGCTGTCCCTGTCTCTCATCTGCCGTTTCTCTCCGACCACACAGGGAGGAGCAGACATACCATTGAGTGATTCCATCGAGAAGTGGGTTCTATCGAGACCGGGGAACGGATTGCTTCGAATATCTTCGGCTCCCTTATCAACCAAGCCAGCTCGTGACCTTCAAAGCCCCAGTAATCCTTTTGCGGGCCTTCATCGAACTGTCCCGCCATGAAGCGTGTTCAGATCACCATCTATCCACAGGGCCTGGATAATCCGAGCCTGTACGAGCATCTCACCGATGCGTCATACATCTCCGAGGTCCGGACGGTGAACTGGAACAACGAGACGCCACCAGCGGGGTTTCTGCTCTGGATTCGGGGCGATTATCAGCGGTTAGAAGACCGGCTTGCGGCCGAGTCCGGCATCTCCGATTACGAGATTTTACCACTGTCCGACGACGAGTGCCATTGCTTTCTCGAGGGGGCCGGAACGGCCGATGCACGGCGGCTCTGGTCGAACTTCAACCGTGGAAGCATGATGACGGTTCCACCGGTCGAATGGAATGCCGATGGGAGTAGCACCTTCGTACTCGTCGGCACTGAGGCGGATATCCAAGCGGCTATCGAAGGTGTGCCTGAAGACATCCCGGTCGACGTAGAGCGAGTCGGCGGAACGGCAGTTCGGCCCGAGAGTGTTCGGGGGGCGTTATCGAACCGGCAGCGTGAAACGCTCGAGACAGCCGTTTCCGAGGGGTACTACGAGACGCCACGAGAAGCGACGATCGAAGACATCGCCGCTGAGATGGGGTGTGCCCACTCGACGGCCGCGGAAAGTCTGCAACGTGCGGAATCGAAGATTATACTATCACTCTTCGATTCGTGAAGGTGGTCACTGCAATAGCTATTCTGGCCCTCTCCTATACCCACAATGCTGTCGAGATTCGAGAGGCGCCCTTCCAATCGATCTGAAAGCCACTTTCCGGAGAAATTGAATCGTTGCAGAAGATGACGGTCGGACCGGTACTGCACGCCGCTTGGAGTGCGGTCTGGCTGCCGGGACTGAAAAACAATGCAGAGATATTCGGCGGAACGATTTCCTGCCTCCAAGAGCGACCGAACGCATGGAGACCCGTATCAAGCACCCTTCGCTACCGTCGCTTCAGAGGGGCGAACCTGCCACGATAGCTAATAGACCTATGGTGCTACTCGATCACATACGAGGTAGTCATGGACGCTGACCTCACAGAGGCCCAGATCGCCCTCCGCGATGACGTCCGCGAGTTCGCACAGACGACGATCAAACCCCAGGCGATCGAACTGGATCGCAATGAGGAACATCCGACGGCGATTCTCAACGAACTCGGTGAGAAAGGGTACGCAGGCATCACGCTTCCCGAGGAGTACGGCGGGATGGGAGCGGGACTGGTCGAACTCACGTTGGTTATCGAGGAACTCTCTGCCGCACTGATGCCAGTCGCAAGCGCGCTCGCGTTGCACCTCGGCGTCGCAACGATCGTCGAGCGGTTCGGCACTGATGCTCAGCGAGACCGATATCTCCCGGCGATGGCGTCGTTCGATACGGTTGGGGCCCTCGGCCTGAGCGAAACCCACGCCGGGAGCAACAAACTGGAGATGGAGACGACAGCGGAGCGGGATGGAGACGACTGGATACTGAATGGCCACAAACGCTGGATTACGAACTTCAGTCACGCGGACTTCGTGCTGACGTACGCGAAGACGGGGCCCGACGCCGATGCACCCCACAATATCAGTGCGTTCCTCGTCCCGACGGACGAGTTTGCAGTGGAGACTGTCTGGGACACCCTCGGTGCCAAGACGGTGAAATCACCGAAGGCGAACCTCGACGATGTCCGCGTCCCAGACAGTCAGCGCGTCGGCGAACAGGGCGAAGCGTACGTCCAACGCGGGATGGTCAATACAGGGGTGAACGTGCCCGCCCGCGGCGTCGGCATCGCTCGGGCTGCCCTCGAGGAAACTGTCGAATACACGGCCCAGCGGCAACAGTCCGGTAACCCGATCGCAGATTTCCAGGGCGTCAGATGGCAGGTCGCGAAGATGGCCGAACGCGTCGATACAGCCCGCTTGTTGACGCGTCGCGCAGCCAGAACCGCCGAACAGGGTGCAGATTCGACTCGGGAATTCAGTATGGCGAAGATTCATGCGACGCAGGCCGCCGTCGAGAATGCCAACAAGGCACTGCAGCTGCACGGGGGCATCGGCTATACGACGGAGAAACACATCGAACGGCATCTACGAGATGCCCGACTGTTGACGATCGCTGGCGGACCGAACGAGGTTCACAAGGATACGCTCGCTGATGCCATTTACGAGGATCTCGTGAACCACTGAGCAATGCGCGAAAGACAAGAGATTCCCAAACGCATCCTAGTCAGTTTTCCAGATAGAACGAATTGTGGCTTGATGTGAAGCTGCGTGGTCGTAGGAGATGAGAACCTGAGTCAGTATTCGGCAATCTCACATCCGGTACAATTTCAGGGAGATTCACCAAAGATAGAAAATTATAATTCCTGCTCGGAGTACAAGGAATTATGACCGCATGGCGAGGACAGAGTCGTCACCTGACCCATCGTCGACACGGCGGATCGCACTCCAGATAGTCCCTGACACCGGCCGGCTCGATGGCCGGGCGCTCGAGGATGCCTTCGAACGCCTCCACTCGCTCGACCCCGATTTAGAACTCGAGTTCCGACTGGTCGCCCGCGAGGATACCGTCGAGTACTACGTCACGGTCGACTCGACGCAGGACTCCACGATCGAACACACGCTCAGACGCGTCTTCCCCGCCGAGACCAGCATCGAGCGGGACCCACTCCCTGATGATATCGTCCCCGAAGTACCGACAGCGGCGCTGGAATGCGTCGGGTGGGGTGAGCGTCGCGACGACTGGCAGACCCGCCTCAAACCGGTCCTGCGCGACGACGAGACACTCCAGTTCCCTGCGGCCTCCGTCGTCGACACGCTGGCTGACGCCGACTCGACGGTCGTCTACCAGACCGTCATCACGCCGAAGCCGGACTGGCGCGGCGACGCCGAGTTCCGCATCGACCAGCTGAAGCGGGACCGCGATACGCCCGCCCAGCGACTGGCCGAGTTCATCTTCGGCGAGTTCGAGACCGACGCCTCCTTCGAGGACGCTGCCCCGAGCCACCAGCAACGGATCGAGTCCATCAGGGACACCGACCCGCGGCAGTCCTTCACCGTCAACGTCCGTGCGGTCGCCGACGGCTCCGACGCCAAGCCGGTCCTCGAGGAACTCGGCAGCGCCTTCCAACCGGTGAGCAACGAGCACTATCGCATCGTCCCGCGCGTCTACACTGACGACGAGTCGACCACTGAGATCGCCGACCAGATCGACGCCGTCGACTGTATCGACAGCCAGCCGCTCACCAAGCGCCTCCGACAGCGCCTCCCGATCACGCAGAACGACTCGCGAGCCATCGTCGCCGACCCACTCACCACGCCGAACTTCTGTCTGCTCGATGGCGAATCGCTCACTCACGAGGGCCGACGGGCGATGCAGGCGACGCCCGAAGAGCGGACTGGCATCCCTCGCCCTGATGACGATCTGTTATCCCAGTACGACCACGGGATGCTGCTCGGCTATCCGTTGACCAGCGACCGCACCCGACTCGAGACACCCGTGGCCCTTCCACCGTCGCTACAGGACCTCCACACCGCCTGGTTCGGGAAGACCGGCTCCGGGAAGTCAACGGCGCTCATCAACGCCATGCTCTGGAATCATGAGGCCACCAGCGGTGCGAACATCCTCATCGACCCGAAGGGCGACGGGATGCCCATCGAGTACCTCAAAGCCCACTACGCGAGATACGGCGACCTCGAGAACGTCTACTATTTCGATTGCCGAGAGACGCTGCCCGCGATCTCCTTCTTCGATATCCGTGATCAGCTCGATGACGGCATCTATCGGACGACCGCGATCGAGAACATCGTCGACCACTACGTCGAGATGCTCGTCGGCATCATGGGCTCCGACCGATTCTGGAGTGCCGTCCGATCGCCGGACATCATCCAGTACCTGGTCAAGGCGATGTTCGACCCGGTCCACGGCGCTGACGCCTTTCGCCACCGGGAGCTTCAGGAAGCGGCGAGCCGGATGCACGAGACGCGCGACGCTCCACCGGTCTCCGACCAGGATCTCCAGCGGATGCTCTCCGGTGTCGCCGCCAACAGCAAGCGATCGTTCGACGAGCTGATGCAGGGTGTGGCCAACCGTATCGAAAAAGTCCCGCTCGACGACCGGCTGGGCCAGCTGTTCAATCACATCCCCGAAGACGAGGACGACCCACAGTTCGACTTCCGGGACGTGATCGACGAGGACGCGGTCGTCATCGTCAATACGGGGGCGCTCCGCTCCGAGAGCCAACGGACGATCACGCTCGTGTTGCTCTCGGAGCTCTGGAGTGCACTCCAGCGACGCCACCGCCAGGCCGACCAAGAGGACCTCCCGCTCGTGAACCTGTACCTCGAGGAGGCAGCGACCATCGCCTCCTCGGGGCTGGTCACCGACCTGCTCGCTCGCTCGCGGGCGTTCGGGCTGTCGATGACGCTCGCGATGCAGTTCCCCGCCCAGCTCCGGCAGGCCGACCACGAGGCCTATGCAGAACTCCTGAACAACGTCTCGACGATCATCACTGGGAACGTCGCCGTCGACGACGACCTCGCGAAGCGGCTCGCCACCGAGGACATGCCACCGAGTGAGGTCGCAAACAGGCTACGCGGCCTCCATCGTGGCCAGTGGTTCGCGTCGCTACCCTCCGAGTTCGGCGTCGAGGAACCCCGCCCGTTCCTGCTGGAGAGCGCGCCGATTCCAGCGGGCCATCCCGAGAGCGACGAGCCGTTCTCGGAGGTCCGCCAGACTGCCTTCGACGCGGCGATGGACGTCGTCCGCGATCAGACGCGACTGGAGCACGGGATCGATGTTGCGTTGCAGACCCAGCAGGCGCGGATGGCCCGCCATCAAGAGCAGACGACGTCCAGCGAGATTGAGACAGACCCTGTGCCGGAGACCGAGCCGGCATCCGTAGCCGCCATCGACGAGGATGCTCGACTCGACTCCGCGCTCCCGTACACGAACCGGATGCCTGATCCGGTCGAGTACGATGCCGAGAAGCATGCCCTCCTCTGTGCGAACTGCGAGAATCGGTTCGATCCAACGAGCGACGGCATGCGACAAGCGATCAACTGCTGTCACAGCGATGCGGACGTCACCCGAGATGAGATCCCGATCTGTGAGTTGAATCTGAAGCTCTCGGCAGCCGAGCGCCGCCAGAGCCCGTACACGGACGCACAACTCCGATTCCTCCAGGCCGTCTATATGGCTCACCAACAGCAGTTCGACGCTGAATGGGAGTACGACCTCCTTTACGACAGTATGGTTCGACTCCAGGAGTACGTCGACGTGAGTCACGACGAGGTACAGGAACTGCTCGAGGCCGGGGTCCTCGCCGAAGATTGTTCGTACCCGCACAAGCTCTACACGGTGACAGCCGAGGGGCGTGAGGCAGCGAAGATCGACTACACCGAGGGCGTCGGGTACGGCCATGGCGAGGGCGACCTCGGGGAATCCAGTCTCCACGTGATGATGGTGGAGCTGAGTCGGCGGTACCTCGTACAGGCATTCGTCGACGATCCGTCGTCGCCGGTCGTCGAGGTGATGGCCTACTACGAGGCTGACGGCCATCGATATGACGTGGTTGGGCTCGACGCGGATGGGAATGTGATCGTCGTGGTGGAGGCCGAGCGGTCGAATCACGACACCCGGACGGCCGTCCCCGCCGACTACGACAAGATGGCGGCGCTCGAACCTGAGGAGGCCATCTGGGTGGTGAAGAATCGCGACGGCGTCCACGACGTGTTGAAGGCGCTCAACGAACCCCCGGAGGGTGAACCGCGGGTCGACAAAGTCTACAGTCAGAACACGCCACCGCAGCAGTTCCAACTCGACTTCGAGGGGATGACCGAGTTACACACGCTGCAGTACCTGCGTGATTCACTCCTAGAGCAAGCGTAGCTAGTCTCGGCGCAGAACAGCCGACTGGTATTCGCGACTCAGCTCTCGGTTGTTGCTGTCTGCTTTCTGTGATGGGGATAGGCTATCAGCCCGATGAGTCCGATTGCTGGTGATCCTACGACCCAAACCCAGTATCCCGGGTTTTCCTCGCCTCGTCGGTTCGCATCCACGTATGCCCAGATCGCTCCAAAAATCTGTATCGCTATCGCGCTCGCTACGAGAAGGAAACCCAGACCAGGCGCGTGAAGCAGTGGCGTTGAAAAGGTGGGCTTGGCAGGTGGAATCTGAGCGTGATTTTTCAGCCAGAGGCAGAATAATCGTCGTGGTTCCGCAACATCCCCTGGCTAATTTCGCAGGAGGAAGGCACGGCTGTCTAAGTCGGTTGCAAGACCACAACCTCCAATTCGATCGGTAAATGTAGAGAAGCCATTGCTCGGTCGGTACAGAAGGGGAGATGTTTCACTATGACGGATTGCACCAATCGAAGAAGATGTAGATGTCCTATACAGGTGGGTCTGCATCGTCCCCGAACCCACTCCCGTATGCCTCAACAACTTCTGTGATAGTGACTTCATACGCTTCGTACCACTCTGTCCACCGCTGTTTTCCTCGTTCATGGTCAGGATCTGCCCCGAACGACTCCAGTGCGTCCAACGACTCCCAATAATACACGACGAGAACCTCCTCACTCTCCGGGGCATTCCACGTCCGCTTGCCCAAATATCCCTCCCTGTCCTCTGCAGCTGCTTGGATTGCGTCATTCAACTCATGGAACTCTGTATCGTACTCCCCCGGAGCAAGCCGGAACGTAACAAGATACATTACTACAGTTCACTCCCATACGCGAACAAGACGTTTCTCCTCCAGTGACGCACCATCTTTTTTGAGACCACTCACTTGCCCCGTCGGCCAACTCGGGATATTGTTCTCTCAACGCCAAAATTCCACAACAAGTCACCTTTAGACCGGCCACCCCTATGGTCACGTCTATGGTATCGGTGGAGACCACCACCGGTCAATAGAATCAGAACTGAGCCACTTATGACACAACGTGATGACCGACTTGATGGGAACCGCTTTGCAACCAAAGCCGTCGGGTCAACAGAGACCGAGAGGCGCCCCCATAGAAGGGGGACGAACGACGTTGTTCCGCCGATCCACCTCACCACCACGTTCGAGTGGGCCAGCGGCGACGACGCGAATGAACACGACTACTCACGCGAGAGCAATCCAACGCGAGCAGCTCTCGAAGACCAGTTAGCCCGCCTCGAAGGCGGCGAGCATGGGTTGGCGTTCGCCTCCGGGATGGCAGCCATCTCGACGACGATACTGTCGTTGGTTCCCCCCAATGGCCATATCGTCGCCGCCGATTCACTCTATAGTGGCGCCGAGAAACTTCTCACGGAACTCGCTGCCGGACATTTCGGGGTGGACATCGATTTCGTCGATGCGCGTGATCCCGACACCGTCGCTGCCGCCGTCGATTCAGACACCGACTTGGTGTGGGTAGAGACGCCGTCGAATCCGCTGATACGATTGTACGACATCCGGTCGATAGCTGAAATTACTGACGACCACGACATTCCCTTAGGTGTGGATAGCACCTTTGGGAGTCCGTATTTCCAAGCTCCGCTCGAACTAGGGGCCGACATTGTTGTCCACAGCACGACCAAGTATCTCAACGGGCATTCCGACTCGATTGGTGGGGCCATCATCACCGACGACGATGCAGTGTTTGAGCAGCTGGCGTTTGCCCAGCGGGTCGGGCTTGGCAACATGTTGTCGCCGTTCGACTGCTATCTGGTTTCGCGGGGGCTGAAGACGTTGCCAGCACGGATGGAACACCACGAAGCAAACGCGATCGCGGTGGCGCGATTCCTTGAGAACCACGACCGGGTGAGCTGCGTGTACTATCCGGGTCTTGAGAGTCACCCACAATATGAGCTTGCGAGTGAGCAGATGTCGGGATACAGCGGGATGCTGTCCTTCGAGTTCGACGGCTCGCTGATCGAACTAGAAGCGTTTCTCGAGGGGCTTGATGTCTTCACGCCGGGAGCCAGTCTCGGTGGTGTTGAGAGCCTTGTTGAGGTACCGTCGTTGATGATTCCAGACGAGGTGAGCCATGGGGAGGCGACGGCGGAGATTCCGGAGACGTTGGTTCGGGTGTCGGTTGGCCTCGAAGACGTTAATGACCTCCGCGATGATCTGCGAACGGCACTACCGTAGACGTACCTCTCTTACTCTTGATCGGATGAAGTGAATTGACCGACCGATAAGCAAGCTGGTTCTCTTACCTGATCCAGCCCAGTCCCGCTGAAGCTGACCTGCCTCTGGTTTGGTCAGTACAGGGAGTGGACCAATCGGTCGGTGCAGGTGGTGTATCTGGAAAGATACGTTTTGGAAGTATTTGAACCGAAAGAATTTATACTCTGATTAGAACTCTTAGCCGGTATGATAATGGAAATCACAATTGGAGCCGTCCTCCTCTTTCTCATTATCGCAGGAGGGGTATATCTTGGAACACTTACTGCACTTCACGTCTACTTCGGAGAGTAAAACGACCTATCACTCGTCATAAGTCCTGAAAGCAGGATGTAGCACTGAAATCATTCTAAATCATCGTGGTGTTGCTGACAGACCTGACGGGTATCGGGGGCAAGCCCGGTGGGCCCTTCCTCGCTATCCTGAGTCCAGTCCTATGGCTGGGACTTGGTAGGGCTACCGCAGAGGAGTAGAGTGAGCAAGTGAGGGAATTCGAACGAGATGCCAAGGAGCTTGAACAGAGAGGTGAGAAGCCCCGAGACGAATCGGTCTGTTTGCAAATCCATTCTCACAGCTGTTTCAGTCTCGTTGAGCTGGAACTACCTTCCCTCCAATCGATCGGTATAGGGAGCGTGTTGACCCGAAACCCTATATCAGAAAACGTCGGAGGCTGCTTATGAAGCCAGTGTATGCGCTCGTGGGGATGCCCACCGTCGTGACGGGGTTCGGGTTCGTGTTCGGTGGGCCGCTCTTTGCCCTTCTGTGTCTGTTCTTGGGCCTGGTAATCGGGGCTGGTGTCGTCGAAGAGCCAGAGCCGGGATAACGGATTCTATCGTGAGATTCGTGCTGGAATCAGGTGTTGGTTTGCAATACGGATGAATCAGATTGTCTCATTTCATTACGTCCTACTGATACGATCGATCGGTTTCTTCCCTAGAACCAATTGAACAGCGACGCCTCTTCAGAACGAATCGAGTCAAGTTCAGCCTCCAGCTCTTTACGACGCGCCCGTTCCCGCTCTAATTCGTCCTGCAGCTCACGCTTCTCCTGCAGAACCTCGTTGAGCCGCTTTTCGAGTTCGTCGATGCGGTCGGCTCGCTCGGCTTCTCGAGCCCGGATATCCTCGAGATCGACTGCTGGCGCTGTCTCTGCACTGTCACCTCCAGAAGTGGTTGCGTCAGGTTCGTAGAATTCGCTCGTTCCGGCGATCGCTCGCTCGATCGTCTTCTCGCCGTACGTGCTGCCATCTGCGTAGTGCTGTTCGTCCCACTTCGGTCGCATCAAGCCGGAATCGCGGAAGAGGCGATCCATCTGCTGTGGGTCGCCACCGGTCCAGAATGCGAGCAACGAACACAGTGCCATGTCAGCCTCCGAGTGGCTCTCGTACCCGCTCGTCGATCCCCGCCAGAGCCGCTCGAACTTCTCGCCGTTCGCGGCTGCTGTCGCCTTCTCCAGTAACTCCTCGTCAGTCAGGGTGACCGTTCGACCTGCATCCACAGCAGATTGTGACTCGGAGTCGCTCGCTTCCTCATCTGGAGCGACGTAGGTCTCGTATACGGATTCGAGTTCACTGGTCCGCTCGTGAATCTCAGACGGTGTTCCCGCGACGTGGTCGCCGGTGACGGTGAAGAACCGTGCAGTCTCGTACAGCTCCACGTCGCCCTTCCGGTTCCGACCCTCCGGCAGGCTCCCTGCCACCAGCACGTGGACCCCAGTACCTGATGGACTCACCTCGGTGAACGAATCGAGCGTCTCAATGATGTCGTCGGCCCACGCTGCCGTCGTGGTAGCATCGGGATCGCGACAGTCGTCGAGGTCCGCGCCGACGAACGGATCGTCGTCCGTGAACACGAAGCCGACGCCATCTTCGGTCCCGAACTGCACCTGTTCTCGCGCCGTCGCGAAGGACGCCCACGTCTCCGGATCGGTCGTCGAGGCGAACTCTCCACTCGTCGGATCGATCGGGATTTTGGTCGCCTTCCCGTCGCGGTCTTCGGTCCGCCAGCAGAGCCACTGGTCGTACTCGAGGAGCGACGCCGGGAGGTCACCAGCTGTCGGCAGCGAATCTACCATCGAGCATTCATTGACGCGTTACCTGGAGGAAATGAATCGATTACGATTCAGTCTCTCTACCAAGTTCGTCACACCCCTACGAAACGGCTGTCTCGATGCCTGTGGCCCTGACGAACGGCTGTGGCTGATTCCACAGGGAGACCGTCGCTCCGAAAGGTGAACTGTCGTGCCCTGTGTGCCGCGCCGTATTGAGCGACCGGCTTCCAGCTATCGATGACACTGATATCCGGCACCATTGTTTCGGGTCGAACACGCGTTCTCCGCTGCTATCGACCGGAGCCCTCCATGCAGTGCAACCGCTATTCTGACCGAGACACAGGATACTGAAACCCCGTCACACCCCCTACAATCGGGGGGTGTTCCGGCCGATTTCGATTCTCGGACTCGAGCCAGCAAATCCGAGAAGCATGGCCGACAGTCATCTCTGCAGCACTCAATATCCCCTATCCGGCTGTTTCAGCGACCTAGTACTGGGTACGGCCAGTTACCGATCCAATTCTGCCTGGCCCTGCGTTGCTTGGTCACCACACGGCATTAGACACAGTAACTTCCGGAGAGTCTCAATGGGTGTTATACCCTCCACACCGGACTGATAAACTGTCTTCTGCCGATTCGCACCCGAGAGAAGGGTGTGATTTCGGACGTGACTTCCACCTTTCACACCCTGACGGAGCATCCCATTGTGGACTAGCAGAGAAGGACGTCCCATATGTGAGAGTTCCAGGTCGCTGGAAGTGTTCAGTCCCCCCAATGTGAGGAGGTGTGAACAACATCCAGCGCAATCGGCCAACTGATTTTTTACAGTTGAACTACAATTATGTAGCACCAGCCATCCCAATCGAGGCCCGTCGGTCCCATCCCAGATTTCACCCGTCCGACGTGACGTGGCCCGAACGGACACTCAAGATCGAATCACACTGCCAACGAAACTGTCAATCCCAAACTCAACTGATGGCCCCCGATACGACCCAGGTGTGGATCGAACGGGCGTTGATGATCAGCGGCGTAGCACTCATTCTTGGGGCGGTACTCGCTGCCGGGCCACTGTCGGCTATGGTCGGCGTCCTCGACGACTCCGGCGGTAACGATTCGCCGGTCGTCGACGAGTCGCCGACCACCGAGGAAGCGACGCCAACCCCAGACGACGGGAGCAGCGACGCCACGCAGAGCGGGGAGGAGGCGGCGATCCAAGCGGATGGCGAAACGACCGACGAGGCAGACACGCAACGCGAAGAGGAGCAAACAGAAGAGCAGGAAGAGCGCCAGGAGCGAGAAGAAGAACGCGAGGAAGAGCGGGAAGAGCAAGAAGAGGAACGTGAAGAGGAGCGCGAGGAGGAAGAAGAACGTGAGGAAGAACAAGAGGAGGAAGAAAGCGAGGACGGGGATGGCGTGGATTGGCCCCCGGGGAACGCGAACGGGCGCGACGATAATCCGGGGAACGGAAACGGTAGAGGGAATGGACAGGGGGGATAGCGTCGGTACTCGCTCTCCAAGGGCACTAGAGTCCGCGAGGTTATCGCGACGGCAGCGAGATCGTTACTCCCCGCCTGTCGGCTCCTGAACCTTCTCGACGTTCGCCTCGGGTGCGTTCTGCTTGACGCTCTGGAGGCCCTGCTCGCACTTCTGACGGCTGGCGTATCCCTCACCGGAGTCGGCGATGACGTTCCCGTTGTCGTGGACGAGCCGCCAGCGCCACTGTCCCGCGCGGTCCTCGTACACCTCGAAGGTAGCCTTGGACATGAGCGGGCTGTTTAGGTGCCGGCCCGAAGTACATTCTGGTCAATCGAATCCTGATGGGAACTCGCAGCAACACGGGCAGATCAACTGAGTCTTCGAATTGAGACGCGCTGGACTAGAGTAGAATACTACCTGGCAAAGTACTATATTTCCCCATCCCGAACCTGACCGTATGAGTGATGCTCCGGACTCCGTCCGCTTCGACGACGTCAACGATGTCGTCATCGAGGAATGGACGGCCGAGACGACACCGGCCGAGCGCGTTCGAGAGGTGGTTGCGCACACCTACACTCCGGTGTCGGCCGACGAGGTAGCCGAAGACGCCCATACGTCCCCCAAGACGGCTCGAAAGCACCTCGAAGCGCTGGCCTCGGAAGGATTCGTGAGTACGGAGCCGGGAGCACATGGCGGGACTCGCTATCGCCGGTCCTCGGAGTCATTGGTCGTCGAGCAGGCAGCCGATATCCTGTCGAACGTCTCCGTCGACGAACTGGTCGCCCGAGTCTCTGAGATGCGTGAGACGGTGCGTGACTTCCAGGCCGAATACGGGGTGGAATCTCCCGCGGAGGCGACTGTCGAGCAGACGAACGAGACGCTCGCAGCCGACACTGACGCGGCATCGATCGACGCCGAGACGCTCCGGGAGTGGCAGACCACCCGTCGCAATCTCGCGTTCGCGAACGCGGCGCTCTCGATCGCGAATGCTCGGAAGTTCGTCGGTGATGAGCCCGAGGAGACGCCTTCAGCGCTGTGAGGAGGGACGATTCTGCGAGTTCAGGTGAGGTCCACGCGTTGCGAGGCCCAATCGATCGGGCTGCCATGATATCGATTCGCGACGTGTACGGCGAGCTCGAGCCGCTAGCCACGCCAGAACTGGACGACTACCTGAATCCGACGACCCTCGAGATATCACTGGCCGATGGACTTGGGGACGCGAGTGTCGGCCGGATCGACGTCCAATGGACGACCGAGGACGA
This sequence comes from Natronomonas salina, assembly GCF_013391105.1. Lineage (NCBI taxonomy): Archaea > Methanobacteriati > Methanobacteriota > Halobacteria > Halobacteriales > Natronomonadaceae > Natronomonas > Natronomonas salina. Next base: position 2,968,101 of record NZ_CP058335.1, on the reverse strand, counting down.
CTACAAGTTCCACTATACAGACGACCGGGACGTGAACTTCCGATGGGGAAAGCACGCCCACGACCGCGAGTACGTCCACGTCCCTGGACTGGAACACTTCCATCCTCCTCCGGACGCCTCCTCGGATCCGACGGCGGTCGAAGCCTCGTGCATCCACGAATCGCCACCGAAGCTCGTCACGAGGGCCGTCGTGAAGCTTTGGCGTGCTGCCTACCACGCGAACTCGCTCGCACCACTGAACGCGGGGAGTAATCCGCCTTGATCGTCGCTCTGGCCTAGACGTTCATGTCCTCGGCGTTCCGCTGGACGGCGTCCATCGTCTGGCCGAACTGCAGGGCGACCTGCATGTCGCCGTCGAGCTGGAAGTCGCCCTGCATGAACGCCTGCTGGGGGTCGTAGTCGTCGTCGCCGAGCATACTGAACAGCGTGTTCGTGTCGCCGGTGAACGTGACGTCGGGGTCGTCGATACGACCGGGACCGCCTGCGATGCTGCCGGCGTCGGCGTCGGTCTCGGCGTACCACTCGGCGTCGGAGTCGTCGGCGTCCCACTGGACCTGGAAGTCGTCGGTGATCTCCTCCTGGACGGCCGGCGAGACGCGGGCGATGACCTCGAGGCCGCCCCAGAGGATCGACAGAAAGCGGTCGGCGGTCTCGGGATGCTCAGCGACGAGTTCGTCGGCGTTCTCCAGCGTCGACACGCGCGTGACCAGTCGTTCGTAGGTATCGGGGTGCTCGGCGAGCAGCGTCTCTACGTCGTCGTCGACGCCCTCGAGCGCGCCGGGGAGCGATGCGAGAACCTCTTCGTCGTCGCCGTCGAGTGCGTCTTCGATCTCCTCGGGGTTCGTCATGGTTGGTGACGTGTACCGAGGCGCACGTGACGGGTAGAAGTATCCCCTCGTTTGGGAGCCTCCCTATCCCACGGCAGCGTGCACTCTCGCCGAGACAGGTCCGCCGGTCGTGGGCTGGGGATGGAGGCGTAGCGATCTCTATCGGTCGGGATACCGAGAGTGCTACCCTAGTCACTCCGCCTGCCGGTTTGGATCGGACAGGTAGTTCAGCCCCGCTAGCATGCCGCTGATGCCCAGCGCGAACGCGTAGTTGGGCTCGCCGAAGACGACGCCAACTGCAAGCGCCCCGATGGCGGAGACGACACCGATGAGGGTGGCGTATCCGCCACGAGAGAGGCCCTGGGTCCAGGTGTCCAGATGGCTATAGGCCCGTCGTATCTTGTCCATGGGTGGTGTTTCGCCGGCGCTCGGTAGCTGTTTGCATCGTCTGCGTCTCCAGTGTTAGTTGTATCTTCTGCCACCAAGTAGTGGGAGAACCCACCGTTGGATTCGTTATGCACCCCTCCGCTGGTTCAGCGACGCGAGGTAAAACCGCCTACTCGGAATCGATCGGTACAGAGCGTCAACCTATCTCTCGGTCTCGACATCAGTAACCGTCAACTCGAAGAGGAGAAGGCCGATGACGGGTCCGACCACTAGACCAGCCGTCCCTATCATCAATAGCCCTGTGAGACCACTAAGCAGTATAACAAGGAGAATCGCTATCGGGTGTACCTCGTCCATCGCACTCATTATATCCAGTCTCGAACTATTGCGCATATACTTTCCGGGGGATCTCTGGACGAAAGATTCGCAAACTGGTTCCCTCGGCTGGTGCAGTTTCGTCGGGCTGAAACGAATTGACACCTGTTTCGGTCTATAGAGGATATACATTGACCAGTGTGAGATTTCAGAATGACGGCCGGTTTCCTCATTCGGGACAGTGGGCCTGCCGGTCGTGGGGACAGTGAAGCCGCCGAGAATCGTCTCGACACATGAACACAGCCAGAATTGGCTGAGGTATATCAGAGATAGTCGGATGTGGTGATATTCGGTCAGGACGGGAGTCTCTGGCAGTCAGGTATCGACGTCGGCTTCCTGTTCGGCTTTATCCTGAAGTTCTGTCCGGCGAATCTTCCCCGTTACCGTCTTCGGGAGTTCTCCGACGAACTCGATTTCACGGGGGTACTCGTGGGCCGATAGCTCCTCTTTCACGTGGTTCCTGATCCGATCTTTCAGGTCGTCGGACGGTGAGGTCCCCTCGCTGGGCACGACGTAGGCCTTGACGATGTTCCCCCGCTCAGGATGCGGCTTGGGAACGACGGCCGTTTCGGCGACGGCCTCGTGTTCGCCGAGAGAGCTTTCGACCTCGAAGGGACCGATTCGGTACCCTGACGAGAGGATGACGTCGTCGGCACGCCCCTCGAACCAGAAGTAGCCGTCCTCGTCTTTATGCGCGAGATCGCCGGAGAGGTACCACTCGCCATCCGGACCGTCGATGAAGCAACTGGCGGTCTTCTCGGGCTTTTCCCAGTACTCGGCGAAGAAACACGGGTAATCTCCCCGTTGGGCGATTTCACCGGTCTCGTCCGGTCCCAGCACCTCGCCCGACTCGGGGTCAACGATGTCGGCTTCGATGCCCGGCAGCGGCTTGCCCATCGAGCCGGGTCGGAGCTCCATCGTCGGGTAGTTGTTGATGATCATGTTGCCGGTCTCGGTCTGACCGTAGGTGTCGAGAATGGTGACGCCCAGGGACTCCTCGCCCCACTCGACGACGCCCGCAGAGAGTGGTTCCCCGATAGAGAGTGCGTGTCGGAGGTCAAGGTCGACGCCTTCCAGTACCTCCTCGTGTTCCCGAAGCATTCGGTAGGCTGTCGGGACCGAAAACAGCACGTTGATGGGGTATTCATCGAGGAGCTCGGCCCACTCCTCGGGGTCGAACTCGCCCTCGTAGGTGAATAGCGAGCTCCCCCAAAACCAGGCCCCGAGGGTGTTGATGGCTCCGGTCAACCACCCGAGGTCACCGGTCGACCAGTAGAGATCACCTTCCTGGAGATCGACGGCGTACCGCTGTGTAGCAGCAACCCCCGCGACCCAGCGGTGTTTATGTAATACGCCCTTCGCCAGACCGGTCGTCCCCGACGTATAATACAAGAGTGCGTTATCTTCACCGTTGGTTTCGGTAGTGTCGTACTCCGTGCTCAAATCGTCGAGTGCCGTGTTGAAGACGACGTCTTCTGGTGGTGCTCCAGTACCACGATCGACGGTGATGATGTGTTCGACGGACGGAGCCTCAGCCAGTGCTTCGGTGACTGTATCGCGGTTGTCGCTCGTCGTGACGACCACTTTCGTGTCACAGTCATCTAGCCGATAGGAGATGCCGTCGGGGCCGAATCGCTCGTTGACACTCCCCCAGACGGCGCCGTGTTTGAGCGTCCCGACGAGCGCGACATAATGTTCGGGGATGCGCGGCATATATGAGAAGACCCGGTCGTTCTCTTCGATGCCGAGTTCATCGAGGAGGTTCGCAAACTGGTTTGAGCGGTTTGCCAACTCCCAGAAAGTCAGTTTGTTCACCTCGCCATCTGTCCCGACCTGATAGAGAGCTACTTTCTCCCGGTCAGTGGCGTGGCGATCAGCAACCTCGTGAGCGATGTTCAACTCCTCTGGTGCGTTCCAGTCGGCCGCCTCGTAGATATCGGTCCAAGAGAATCCCTCTCGCATCGACTCGTAGTCCGAGAGATTGTGACTCTCACCCATATAGTCTGCTCGAACGAGAGTTCACACATAAAAATACCCTCGTATTGGGTGTGGTTTATTGTCGATTGGGTACTAAGTACACAAAATACGGAATGATCGGGCCTCGATCCAACGTAACTGGACGGTTCTCGAAACGTAGTGACTGTGACCGAAGTTGGCACGCTGACCCGGCCCAGTCATTCAGGCCATCCACTCTCGAGATGAGACAACCATCTACCTACCACTCCGGTCGGTACAGGGAACTCATCTTGCAGTCGGGAAAGTCGTGGGGGTAAATTATATCCGCGCCGTTGGCATCGAACGTTCCATGACTGACTCTCCGGGAGACGACCAGTGGATAGAAGATGAGGTCAGAATTCCTGAAGAGCCAGCCGAATTGATAGCGAGGCTTGCCAGGAGGCGACAGATTCCAGAGAAAGCATCAGAACACTTTGATGTCGAGTACGTTCTTACGTATCCCGGACGAGACATTGCGTTAGACGACGGGGCATCACAGGTGATACTCCAGCGACTCGGTATCACGTCCGAGAGGGCCGTGGTGAATCGCTAGCCGTAGCGTGATTTCACGGGTTCAGAGATCTCTTGATGTTGTGAACCACACACATCAAGGCAAGCTCACGAAATTCACCGTAGACTGAGAGGGTGCGCTCGGTCCGACGACCAACGACTATTCCCCTCCAGCGCCCCGCCGTTACGACATGGCCACCGAGATGACCGCGTTCGTGATCGAATCGTACGGCGACCCCGACGTCTTCGAACGAACGACCCGCGAGGTCCCCGAGCCGGCTGCCGACGAACTCCGGGTCGACGTCGCCGCCTCCAGCCTCAATCCCGTCGACTACAAGATCCGTCAGGGCGAGATCCCCGACTTCACGCCCGAGTTTCCCGCGACGCTCCACTGCGACGTCTCCGGCGTCGTCGACGCCGTCGGTGAGGACGTCGAACAGTTCGAGCCGGGCGACGAGGTGTACGGGATGCCCGGCGGTGCGGGGCGGCAGGGCGCGCTTGCCGACTACGTCGTCGGGCACGCCGGCACGTTCGCTCGCGCGCCGGAGTCGATCCCGCTCGAGGACGCCGCGTCGCTCCCAGTCGTCGCACTCACCGCGTGGCAACTGCTCACCGACAAAGCGACGGTCGGCATCGACGACGACCTGCTCATCTACGGCGCCAGCGGCGGCGTCGGCCACATCGGCGTCCAGCTCGGCAGATGGTTCGGCGCGGACGTGACGGCGACGGGCTCGACCGAGGAGAAGCGCGACTTCGCCGAGAAACTCGGCGCGGACCACACCGTCGACTACACGGCGACCGACGTCGAGGCGTACGTCGAAGAGTACGCCGACGCCGACGGCTTCGACGTGGTGTTCGACCCGGTCGGCGACGACCACCTTCAGACGGCGTTCGAAGCGGTCCGACCGTTCGGCGCCGTCGTCACGACGGAGTCGAGTTCGACCCAGGACATCTCGGCGCTGCACGCCAACTCGCTCGAACTCGGCGTCGTGCTCGTCATCCTGCCGGTGCTGCTCGGCGATCGACAGGCGCGCATCGGTGAGGAACTCGCCGACATCGCGTCGCTCGTCGACGACGGCGTCGTCGAGCCCCACGTCGACGAGCGGTTCGCCTTCGAAGACATCGCGGACGCACACCGACTCGGCGAAGCGGGCGACTTCCGCGGGAAGATCCTGCTCGTCAACGAATAAGCGTCGTCGGCTCTGGTGAATCGCCAGACGGCGTTTGATTTCACTGTTTTACGGCTCGCTTGATGTTGTAGACCGCACACATCAAAACGATCCCACGAAATTCGCGGTACCACGCTCGGGCACGCACCGCGTGCCCGAGCGTCCGCTTGATCGTCGAGAAGACGGTCTCAGACAGTGCTCTTTGGCTGTATAGAGACCCATCGATGCGCGCGTTATGCGCGCAGTCGATGGGGTCGGAACTCACGATACTTGATCAACGGTCTCACACCCTCTTCGCGCAATTTATCGCGTAATTGCTGCCAACCGTAGCTTTTGTCGGCGGCGAGGCTGGCAATCTCGCCCGCGTTGTGGAGGGCGAGTTGCCAGCCGATCTGCGTATCGTGGCCCTTCTCGGTCGTACAGTGAACGTTTGAATCGGCCAGTACAGCTGACGGTCCTCTCAGGGGTGATCAGTCCTCGGTGAACGAGCAGCGTCCGACGAACCCATCTTCACCACACTGGTCCTCCAACCAGATGGCGAGATTTTTCCCATCTTGGAAGTGGGAGACGGCGTCGTGGTTCCGATACTCGGCGCTGGCGATGACACAATCCGCCCCGGTTCGGTCGGCGTACGCTGTCACGGACTCTTCGGCTTCGAGGGTTCCGTCCATTCGAACCCGGACGGTGTAATCTCCGGCTGTCTGACCCCAGTCACAGTCGGCGACTGCACCGTCACTTCGGACACCGTTTCCTGACGCATCAGCTGCCTTCACCCGGTGTGTAGACTCGTGAACCGTCTCTCCGTCCCGCTCGACCATCAGGTCGAAGGTGTGGGCCGATTCTGGATCGGCGTTATGGATGCCAAACCAGCCGAGCTTGACCGATGTCGGGAGGACACTCCGTACCGTCGAGAGACAGCCACTACCGGCAACCGTGGCTGGAACAACTGCCGATGCGAGGAGGGCGCGACGACGCATACAGAGCAGTATTCGGGTCTGAATAAATGTCTTCGGCTGGGATAGCGACCGTTCGCTACGCAGGTTCAGTCTGAGACCGATCCAGTCCTGTCGCGCTGGAACAGCCTCCGCTAGATTCGATCGGTACTGGAGATCTATGATACCGTAGCACATATATCAGCCAGGAACCATATATTCAGTATCACGTCAGCCGGAAGGCGTGTCCCTCATCATGTCAGACCACGCTGATGCAGACACGACCGACGAATCACCGCTCGACGCTGCGCTATCACAGATCGAGCGTGCTGCCGACCTCATCGACCTCGATGGGGACCTCCTCGAAATACTCACCCACCCCGACCAGTCACACAAGGTCTCCATCCCCTTCCGACGCGACGACGACAGCATCGAGGTGCTGACCGGCTACCGCGTCCAACACGATGGCGTTCTCGGCCCGTACAAGGGCGGGCTCCGCTTCCATCCCGACGTGGACGCAGCCGAGTGTGAAGCCCTCGCCATCTGGATGACGCTGAAGTGTGCACTCCTCGACCTCCCGTTCGGCGGCGCAAAAGGCGGTGTCGTCGTCGATCCCAAGGACCTCAGCGACAGAGAGCACGAGCGCGTGACGCGACGCTTCGCCGAAGAACTCCGTCGCTTCATCGGCCCGAACTACGACGTCCCCGCACCGGACATGGGGACCGACGCGCAGACGATGGCGTGGTTCATGGACGCCTACAGCATGCAAGCCGGCGAAGCGCAACCCGGCGTCGTCACCGGAAAACCGCCCGCCATCGGCGGCAGCCACGGTCGGATGGAAGCACCGGGCCGTAGCACGGCAATCGCCGTGCGAGAGGCGTGCAACCACTACAACCTCCAGCTCGACAACATGACCGTGGCCGTCCAGGGGTTCGGCGCGGTCGGCGAAAACGCCGCGCGAGTCCTCCACGAATGGGGCGCCACCGTGGTCGCCGTCAGCGACCTCAACGGGGCGTACTACGACCCCGATGGCCTCGATATCCCCTACATCATCGAGGAGACCGAACTCGGGTTCGCCGACTGTGAAGACTGCTACGAGGAGAAACTCCCGAACGACGAGTTGCTGACGCTCGACGTGGACGTCCTCATCCCGGCGGCTATCGGCGGTGTCCTCAACGAGTCCAACGCGGCGGATGTGAAGGCCGACCTCATCGTCGAGGGTGCGAACGGCCCGACGACGCCCGCCGCCGATCGAATCTTCGAGGAACGCGGCATCCCCGTCATCCCTGACGTCCTCGCGAACGCGGGTGGCGTGACGGTCTCGTACTTCGAGTGGCTGCAGGACATCTCGCGGCGCGAGTGGACGCTCGAAGAGGTCCGCGAGGAACTCGGCGAGAAGATGCTGGAAGCGTTCGCTGAAACCGAGGAGCGCGTCGAGGAGGAGGGCGTAACGTGGCGGGAAGGCGCGTATATGGTCGCGCTGGACCGCCTCGTCGAGGCACACGAACTGCGCGGACTCTGGCCCTGAAGTCAGCGGGAGGCACCCGCTACGACTGGGCCGTGACCCGCTGAAAGTAACTGTCCTCTTCGCCGTTACCGCCGTCGGATGAGAAATCTACGTCTCAGCGTGCAGAAGTCTCTATCACGGTGTAGCAGTCCGAGAAAACGAATAACCGCCCGTCGCTATACGCGATGGGCGCGATCAGTCGTTAGTTGCGGACGAGGTTCGTCGCGCGGGGTCCCTTCGGGGATGATTCGATGTCGAACTCGACCTCCTGACCCTCTTCGAGGTCCGGGCCGCCGACGTCCTCCATGTGGAAGAACACGTCCTCGTCGTCGTCTACATCGTCGTCGTCAGTCGAAATGAAACCGTAGCCGCCAGTGTCGTTGAAGAAGTCAACCTTACCGTTTGCCATTACAAACAAATGTAGGGTACCCCGAGGGATAACCCTTCCGCGGTCCGGGTTACCGCACCACTGCCGTTCCAGTCTGTGAAAACCCTCGATCGAGCGTGCCTCCCCAGCAAATCCCCAGTTTTCGGCCTGGTTTCGGAGGCAGGTATTTACGGGACGGGTACAAGGTAACAAGGGCATCGCTATGAAACCGTGCCACAGCTGCCAGACGGTCATCGACGAGTACATCCTGGACAAACAACTCGAACCCCTGCGCGAGCTGACGGCTGACGACTTCAACGTCTGCGCGGACTGCGCGACCATCGTCGCGGATGCGTGCGTGAAGTGCGGCGGCGCGGTGTACGTTCCCCGGAGCGAATCCGACCTCCCCGACTACTGTCCGGCGTGTCGGTCCGACCTCATCGACCGCACCGGCCACGACCCCGGCTGGACCCGCGGCCAGGCGTCCCACTGAGGGGCGTCTCCACTCGAACAGTATTTTCGCCAGGCACCGGCTGTAGCATATCAGCAATGTTCCGCCCAGGTTACGAGTCCTCCCAGCAACGGCACTAGACCGTGGAGTCGTTATTCTTCGCGGTCGACGGCCCGTTCAGTCAGCTTCGCCCACAAGCTGGGGAACCGTTGGATGAGATACAGGCCGATGGAGGTCTGGCGATCGGGCGTGATTACGGGATCGGTCGATTCGATCTTCTTGGCCAACTTCCGCCCGACGTCTTCCGGTGTCGCTCGCATCCACTCCGGGTATCCCAGATTGGCCGACATCCGAGTGTCCGTTGTCGGAGGTACCATCAGCGTACACGAGATGTCGGTGTGTCGCAGTTCCAGTGCGAGCGAACGGGTCATCGCTTTGATCGCCCCTTTCGTGGCGGCATACCCCGAGAGGCCGGGATGGCCGACGTTGCCGGTTCCCGAGCCCACGTTGTGAATGATGCCGTTGCCACGAGGCTGCATGTGGGGGAGGACCGCCCGAATCATCCGGAGGTACCCGAAAAAGTTCGTCTCGAACTCCTGCCGTGTGTCTGCCATCGTCTGCTCGCTGAAGGGGGCGAAATCGGCTATAGCAGCATTGTTGACGAGGATATCGATCCGTCCCCACTGCTCGATCACGTCGGACACTGCGGCATCTACGTCGCCGGCGTCGGTTACGTCACACTCGTAGAGACGGACCTTGTCGGGGGAGTCGTCCCGAACGGTCCGGACGTTATCGTCATCGAGATCGAGGCCGGCGACCCGATATCCATCGTCGACGAGCGCCCTCAGCATGTGGTAGCCGATCCCCTGGTTGGCACCAGTGAGAACGACGACTTGGCTAGGTGACGTGGTGGTCATCGTTCAGGAAAGACACCCTCTATCGATAAAACCGATACACTGTCGACGGCTGCTCACACCTAATCTGGAATCTGGGATTGGTAGAGATTGTTTTCTTGGAGAGCTTCGACCTGCGTCTGCTCGCAGTGATTCTGTCTGGAGTCCTTCTTTACACCTACGTGTTGCACAAACTCGGACTGTGAGCCAGTTGATTGCTGCTCAACCCTGCAGCCGGCCGGCAGGACCCTGTTGCAGAATCGCTCTGCAACCCACACTACATGTATAGTGTCCATCTGGACCGGAAAGCTACGGGTATTGAAGGTTGCCCTATCCCTCTCGAGCCGTACATAGTGATATGGCGACGAAGACGGGCGCACCCGACGACACGGTACAGACGAACATCAGCGACGGAGCGATCAGCCAACGGATAATCGAAGCGGTTGCGGACGCGAAGGGCGTCGATCCCCTCGACCTCCCGCCGCTGTACGACAGCATCGACCCCGACGCTCTGGACGCCCTCTTCAGTCACGCAGGCTCGGCAATCTCGATCACCGACCTTCGATTCGAGGTCGCGGATTGTGAGGTCCTCGTCCGGGGCAGCGGTGAGGTCGTCGTCACCCCCCTCGCAGACGACACCGCCGCGAGCGACAACGCGTCCCGGACAGCCCAGAACAGCTCCCGCGACCCGGTCGAAGATCGATGTGGCATCGGCTTCGGCGTTCCTGGGCGCCTCGATACGTACCACGCCTGAGTCGTCTCTGCGATTTCTCACTCCGACCTGGGCACACCTTGTGGCATTTGCTCTGAGTTATATGGAGATTCTCACTCGTCACCGGGTGTCGATTTAGTCAGAACGCCCTGAGCCCGCAGCACTGGATCCACCTGTAGAGGCGATCGACTACGCGGATGCGTTCACTCGGTTTCGACGAGCCGAGACCGAAGGAGTGACCCGTTTGACCACTCGGACTACCCGTGAGTGGCTTCCTGCACGTGGATTTCTCGTGGAGTGGCACTGAACCAACACTGACCAATTCGGCCGGTACAGGGGTTCGATACTGTCGAACCGTCATCCGGGTAAGCGCCAAGAACAATCCCGATGCGGCCACGTTCGACGCTAGGCAGGATAGCTCAGAATCTAACCAGGGAATATAATTAGGGGCTAGGCAATCTTGACCCAGGTACGATAGGATGGTAGCACTGCTAACCGTCGTTGGTATTGCCGTTGCTGTATTCGTGGGGTTCAACATCGGAGGATCATCGACCGGCGTCGCGTTCGGTCCGGCAGTCGGGTCACGACTGGTTCGGAAGACGACTGCGGGCGCTTTGTTCGTCGGCTTCGCTTTGTTAGGTGCCTGGACCGTCGGGCGGAACGTCATCGCGACGATGAGCAGCAGTATCGTGCCGGCGACCCAGTTCACGCCCGCTGCAAGCGTCGCCGTACTGTTTTTCACGGGCGCCTCGTTGTTTATCTCGAACCTCTATGGCGTCCCAGCCTCGACTTCGATGACCGCTGTTGGTGCCATCGTGGGCCTGGGGTTGGCGTCCGACACACTCAACCAGGCACTGATGTTCGTTATCGTCTCCGCGTGGATTGTCGCACCACTGGTATGCTTTCTTATCGGGGTCGTGGTCGGACGCTATATCTACCCGTATCTCGACCGGTACATGGCGTTCACGAAGTTCGATCTCCATTTCATCCAGCTCGATCGGTCGGGGACGATTCCACGTCCGTACGTAAATGTAAACGCGTCACCACAGGATATCGCCGGGTCACTCTCGGTGGTCATCATCGCCTGCTATATGGCGTTCTCGGCGGGGGCGTCCAACGCGGCAAACGCCGTGGCTCCGCTCGTCGGTCAAGGTGGCTCACTCACCGTCGATCAAGGCGTTCTGCTCGCGGTGGCGGCCTTCGGATTGGGCAGTTTCACTATCGCCCGTCGGACGCTGGAGACGGTCGGGGACGATATTACGGAGCTACCAATTCTCGCGTCGCTGATCGTCTCCGTGGTCGGGGGCACAGTGATCACGATACTGTCCTACCTCGGGATCCCTGCAAGTCTCGCGGTAAGTACGACGTCTACAATCATTGGGCTGGGGTGGGGTCGGGCGAGTCGGGCGGCGACATTAGCAGAGTTAGCGACGCCAGCGCCTGGGCGTCCGGAGTTAGAAGTCGCGACAGGAGCATTGCTCACCTCACGCGCCGAGGACGCTCCTACTGGCCCGACCATTGGGGATATTGCTCGACACGAAGAACCCGCAGAGAAACCAGAGGAGATTCCAGACATACCAGACGTTGGCGCGGAGGGGCCGGCGGATCTCGACGAACAGAGTCTCTTCGATCCGAGAGCGGCCAAGCGTATCGTGACTATGTGGGTGCTGACGCCAACGCTGGCGATCGTCGCCTCGTATCCGGTATTCGAGTTCCTGCTGTGAGTGGTATCTCCCCGATGCAATACTGACCCATACACCGGAATAGTCGGTCGCAAGTGATGCGGAGCGCAACCGTCAGGGGTGCTTCAATGTGAACGGCGACCGCAGGAATCCGTGAGCAAGTGGCGGCTGTCAGCGACACCCGCGACGGCCAGTCGAGGGTCACCAGTCGTCCTCGCTATGTGAGCACCGCTGACATTGGAGGCACCTGGTGGAGCGAATTTCTCTCGAGTTATCGAGGGTCCCTAGAGGAACGTCATTAATTGGAGGTGATGGAGGAAATTAGTCGCTGCCCGCCCCGTTCATCCGACAGAAGTCAGCCTCCCCACAGGTGCAGTCAGGGGCAATGCTGATCGGCTTAATTGTCCCATCTGATCGAACTACCGCGGAAAATATCGAACCGCATGATCGGCACTTCGCAAAACACCTTTGTTCCCCCTCTAATTTAGCCATTATCCCACCAGCCCCTTGGTATTAGTTAACAAAGATTATTATGATTTTTTGAGCAAATGGACAGAGACCCCAGATAGGCACAAACGAGATTGATCGCTAAGGACGAAACACAGGTGGGCTGAGGATTCGTGGATTGTAGGCACTATACGGTGAGGCGTGAAATGTGATTCAGGGCGGTATTTGGTGATAAAAAAGGAAGAGTCGGCGGAGCCGTCTGACACAATGGCGTACCCAGGCGAGTTGTCGAATTATACATAGTAGGCGGTGTAAAACTATGAGCTATCTGCGGGAGAATACGTATATCGGCATGACAGACGAATGGGATCATATCGGGTTTATCATTTCCTCGCGATACCGGAAGATCGTTATCCGCGAATTGAACGAGAGCCCGTCGACGCCTTCACAGATAGCCGAGCGATCGGACGCCTCCATCGCCAGTATCAGCAATGCGCTCTCAGAACTCGGAGAGAAAGACTGCGTCGAACTCCTCGTCGATGAGGACCGTCGGAAAGGTCGCGTCTACGGACTCACCGAAACCGGTCAAGCCGTGTGGGATAACCTCGAAGAACAACAGCTACTGTAATTCCTGCCGGCGACCGCTCTAACTCTAACTCTCATCCACGGTCTGTATGGGAGATCCACGGAGTGGCACTGGATACTACGTCTCAATGGACTTACGCTGGAGCTGGCTTCCGACAGCAGCTGGGAAAGTTGACCGAATGCTGTAGGCGCGTGTATTCGGCGCATTCTCCGAGTCACTCACCGTCGTCATTTCTCCGCTTGAACAACCACTTAGCCTCACCAAAAGACTGTTTCATCGTCTCCCGTCGTGCGATTCTGACCAATGAGTATCTCATCTCACATGAGTGAAGAATCGGGGGTCTAAGTATTCTCTCCCGGTTTTACATCATTCATAATTAAGGATTATCGGAAGAGTGGTATGCCCCATGATGGTGGGCCAGACACGCCGCGATGTCGTGAAACTCACGGGTGGAGCTATCGGATTCGGCGCGGTACTGTCATCTAGTGGCTCGGTGGCAGCGACTACGACCCAGGCGGAACTGCCGCCGCTACGGGGGCCGTATGCTGACGAGGACTGGGTGAGCTACCGGAGTGATCCTGGCCACACCGGAGTCGTCGACGGAAGCCTAACGTTCGCGTCAGATGACCCGTCGTGTGCGCTGTTCTACGACAGTGCGTTCACCGGGGAGCCGGTGATCGTTGACGGAACGATGTACCTTGCTGACGGGAACGGCCATATCGTCGCGCTCGATGCAGAAGACGGCTCAGAACAGTGGACGAGCGACGATCTCAGTGCCGGCACATCGCCGTCGGCTGCCTACAACCGAATCATCACTACCGGTGACGGGTCCATGCTGGCGCTCTCCATCGAGGACGGAAGTCTCGACTGGGAGACAGCACTCGATGGCGAAGTGAAGCGGCCAGCCGTTGGCTACGAAACGGTCTTCGCAGTCGCCGGGGGATCGTTTTACGCGCTGGACGTGACGGACGGGTCGATCATATGGGAGCGAACAGACGAGACGTTCCTCGGGAAGCCTGCAGTAAGCAATGGTCAGGTGTACACCACCGTCGTGGACGATAACAGCCAAAACGACGAGGTAATGGTCGCACTCGGCGTCACAACGGGTGAGGAGCGGTGGCGAACCGAGCCGCAGTATAACGTCTGGGGAGAGATCGTCGCTTCAGACGGCAAGGTTTCGGCAGCCGCTGGGTTTGGGGAACGGCATATCTACGACACCGAAACAGGTGGCATCGCTAGTTATGGCACCACAGCCGAGGTGACACCTGCCCACAATGACGATGTGCTCTCGTATAGCTACGAATACTATTACCTTGAGACGATGTTCTTCGACGACCGGGAGAGCTGGGAGTTCTATACTGGGGGTCCTCGCGTTCATCCTCCCACAATCGCTGGCGACACGGTGTACGCATACGTGGGCCCATCCGAAGGTGGCGATGGTGAGGAATACGAGAATTCGCTAATCGCGTTCGAGAAGTCCGATGGCACGATCAAATGGCAGTGTGAAACGCCGACCGGTGGTGGCGTCGTAGCGACAGCCGATGCCATTTACATCCTCGGTGATGACGAAATTCACGCCGTCCACACAGCAGCGGGAGACGGTTCTTCTGGCGAGAAGACCGAAACGCCTGAGGAGACCGAAACGCCTGAGGAGACCGAAACGCCTGAGGAGACCGAAACACCGAAAGATACCGAGTCGCCCGAGGACCCCGAAACACCGGAGGGTTGCGGCTGTCCTAACGACAAAGACTCGTCGTCCGGTGGAGATGAGCCCTCCTCGGACACGGCGACCGCGACCGACCCGAATACCGTGACCGGTGAATCCAGTAATTCGACTGGCGAGAACTACCAGGCCGTCGAAAACAGCACCTCGACCGAGAAGACGGACGGTGACGGCCCGGGTCTCGGTATCGTGAGCACAGTGACCAGCCTCGGCGGAATCGGGTATGTGCTGCACAGTCGTCTGGGAGGCGAAGAGCAGGATTCAGACAGCCGCGATCTCTGACTCGGCAGCTGGAAGTTTTCTTCGCCGGTGAGTAAATCCGCTCCCGCTGTATACAGCCTCTTTATACTACATGTCTACAGAGACATACTAAATCGCTGGTGGAATCAGGTCGGTCGGTAAGCACGCTGGTTCTCACAGCTGATCCAGACTCATAGTGCTGGAATCATCCTACCCAATCTGGTCGGTACAGGAAATCCATTGATTGTTCGGTACTGGGGGTAGCTGACCTCTCAATGTACCTAAGTAGAGACACGACTCGGACCCCCAGAATGATAATACCAAGCTCGCCAGCTTAATCCTCTCTTTGGGAGGGTCCTTGTTGTTCCATTGCTGTTGCAATTCGTTCTAACGCATGGACACCACGCCAGATAAGAGAAATTACCCAGACAACTGCCACCAGTGCCACCCAAACCGAGATGCGGTCAATAAGATAATATGCGAATGCCAATGCGAGGAGAGTCACCACATAGAGCGGAATTCGAACCATCGACCGCTGAGTGTGGAGGGCCATTAGTCCATGATACGGTATCGACGATATGAATCATTTGGTAAGCGAGTAAAATCCTGAAATCTAAGTCCGTGCGAGCTTGTTTATCCGCAGGCTAGTCCTTGTAGCTGGTTCTGGGGATGTAGTGTGAATGAAACAGGGTTCTACGACACCCCCGATAGGTCCATGTAGGGGAGCTACACAGCGGATCGCTGAGTATTGTAGGGGGTGGACCCAGTACTGCTACTGGGTTCCCAACCATCATCTCGTGGCCACCAGTATGGTGTATGCTATCAAAGGACAAATCATTTACGACCAGAAAAGCGTCCTGCCATATTTCCTTGCAGGACAAATAACACATGTAGCCAATGGTTCGACAAGACGGGGAAGACCGCTGAATACTCTCGATTCTCCTCAGGTTCCAGGGTCACGTCTGAGAAGCAGGCCTTGCGAGATGAGACGACGGGCGATGACGATCAGACCGTTGCTGAATCCTTCGCCGAAGATCGCCTTCTCGGCGTTCGTCGCCAATACGAGCGTGCTGACCAAGATGGCCGAGCGGTCGGTCAACAGGAGGCGTCCGATCTCCGTGTCCTGCTCGGATCGCCCGGGGCCTTGGAGCCACTCCAGTCCGGAGGTGAACGTCGTTGCTTCGGGTACCACCCCCTGAATCTGGTCTCGCGCTGACTCGGTCAGGGCACCGACGATGATATCGACGTCGTCATCGACCTCGTTGAGTGTGGTGACGAGATCCTCGGTCAGCAGTGACTCGTCGCCGATCACCAGGACGATCTCGTCGGTGGCTGAACTGATGAGGGTTTTCGTCCGGGTTTCGATGCGGGGCTTGCCAGACATCGACCAGACCTCCTGGACGGGAGTCTGTTCGGTCACCTCGGCACGGTCGACACGCTCTAAGTTGTCTCGGAGTCGCGAGATATGGCCCTCGTAGGTGTCACGGAGGAGCTCGGTGGCCTCGTCGATCGTGACCGCACGGAAACGTTTCGGACTCGAATGGTGTACTTCGATCAATCCCAGCTCCTCCAGCCCTTTGACGGCGTCGTAGATTCGCGTCCGGGGAACTTCGGTAATCTCGCTGAGTTCTTTCGCCGTTCCCGCGTCGAGCCGAGAGAGGCCGACAAAGGACCGGGCTTCGTACTCTTTCAAGCCGAGCTGTTGGAGGAGTTCGGTCGCCTCCTCCCGTGGTTGATCCGGTGGCATAGGCCAAACACCCGGGGCGTCCCGAGAATTGTCTGAAGATAGGCCCGAAGACGGTTAGGTATTCACCCTGCAGGTTACAAGACTATTTGAGAGGAGGTATGAGCGTAATCGACTTCCGCGGTCGAGATCGTTAGATATTCAATTCGCGTTTCGAATCGTCCACATCTCTAACAGAGGGATACATCGAGAAGCAAACTGACCTGCGAGCGCACCTCGATATTCTTCGCTCACGCGAGGTCGAACGTCGACGCTCCGTCTGGAGCGAGGAGTCCTCATTTCGGCCGTTTGAGGATCAGTGTCGTGGTCGGGGTTGCGTCGTCTTTGAGCCCACCTTCGATCGTCGCGGTCAGCTCCCAACCCTCTTCTCCGAGTTCGTTCAGTTGCTCGATAGGATTCCGATCGATATCGCTGAGGTCCTCTGCTTGCGTGTTGTCGAGGGTCTTGTATTCCCACTTCTGCATGCGCGGTAATTGCCAGCATTCGAACAAAAGGTTTCATACCACGTGATTCGGGGGAGAGATGGCTCACGCGCTCCGGATCGCTTCGGCGCCGCTAACTGGAGGTTCACCGCGCGCCTATCGAAGGGGATGGGGACGATCAACAGCCATCGGGCTCGGCGAACACGGGACCCTGGTTCCGATGGCCGACCACGTCCGACAAATGGGGCTCTCTCTGGGACGGAGGCTCCACCACAGGAATCCGCTTCGTCGAGAGGAAGTGATCGGACCAGCAGTCGATAACCTCGGGCCCGTCTGCCAACTCGAGCGTCCGCCATCAGGGGTGGTGAAAACGGAACGCATAGACGGATTGCGGGGCAACGAACCAGTGAAATGTCGTGGTACATCCTCGTCCTCGCCGGGGTGTTCGAGATCGGATGGGCTCTCGGCCTCCAGTACTCCGACGGGCTCTCGAAGCCCCTGCCCACGGTCGGGATGTTATCGCTCTCGTCATCAGTATGGTGCTGCTCGCACAGGCCGTCAAAGATCTCCCCGTGGGCACCGCCTACGCCGTCTGGACCGGGATCGGGGCTGTCGGAACAGCCTCACTCGGCATGGTCCTGTTCGACGAACCTGCGACCCCTGCCCGAATCACGTTCATCGGCGTGATCGTCGTCGGGATCGTCGGCCTCCACTTCGCGTCAGGGGGGCACTGACCGGCTGCTCCTGACGCAGTGACTTCGAACCGATAGGTATCGCCGTGCTCGACGTACGCCACGCGGTCGTCGAGGACAGTCACCTTCATTTAGAAGACGCGGGTGACGATGCGGTCAGGAACGAGGGCCCTCCGTGCGTACTCCCGGCGCCGAACGACATCGAACTTACCTCTACGTCACGAGGTCGATGACTGGTTCGAGGTCGTCGAAGTTGGAGCCCCTCCGCACCTCCTCGCCCGTGTCGTCCCAATCGATGACGTCGTCCTTCGCGAGGTGCAGGAGCGGCTCGGCCTGCCCGAAATTCGGCCCCGGAGTCACCTCGTGGCTGGTCTCGTTCCAGTCGACGATGCCGCACGCTTCGAGTCTGGAGAGCTGAGCGCGGTCCACCGTGGACTGACGACCGTCCGAGCGCGCGTGCTGCGCCGAGACCTCGATCGTCGGCGTGGGACCGTCCTGTGTCGTCCGCTCGAGGAGCTCCAGCAGTAGATCACGACGCTGCGGATGACCCACCGCCTCCAGCAGGTCGTCGACGGACAGCCCCCCATCCCTGTGAGACATACCGGATATCAGGGAATCGCCCGGATAACTCCCGCAGATTTTCACGTCGAGCTGTTTTTTGAGGAATCGAGTGGTCGATATCCAAATTCCACGCAATGACGAGAGAGCGTCCGTCGGGTGCAGGATTTCTACGAGCAACCGACAACCAGCCCGGCCTCTTCCAGGACGGTCAGGCCAGCCGTCCTGGTCCATCACGGATTGCAGGTAACTGATGAGAAGACGTAACCACGACAACCCACAACATATTGTTGTAGAATGACATCTTCTCCAGCGACTTCGGACAGAGCGTACTGGACCCGCCGACAGTTACTCGTCGGAGCGGGGAGCGCGGTGCTCGTCGGCGGTGTCGGACGCGCGAGCGCGGCAGACGAGGAGGAGGAGGAGGTGACGCCGACGGTGATCATCCCGGCCGTCGACGAGTTCGAGAACAACTACGTCGGGCAGTTCCTCACGATACGCAGCCAAACGATACCGGAGGGCGAAGACCAGGCCGTTACGGAGGCCTGCACCGAGTTGCCGTGGCCGGAAAAGAACATGGTCCAGCGGGCGGGCCAGTTGACCGACCGGCGGTCGGAGGAACCTGTCGCCGTACGGCTGCCGGTCTTCCTCAACGAGGACCAGCGACCGGAGCAGGACGACGCCCTGTACATTATCAGCCGAGCCAGCACCTGTAGTGGCGATTACGTCGAGATCCAGCTCTCGCCGGTCGACCTCCGGAACATCACCGGCTTCGAGTCGGGGCCCGGCACGACCGAGACCGGTGGCGGCGACGGCGGCGGGTCGGGGCTGTCCGCCCAGGACGGGTCGGGCTTCGGGCTGTTCGCGGGCGCCGTCGGGGGCGTCGGGGCTCTCCTCGCTCGGCTGTTCGTCGATCGTGATTCGTCGGGTGAGTGACGAGGATCGGCGCTGTGAGGCCCGGTGAGCGACCCGGTCGCACCAGTTCGCTCGGGAATTCGATCACGGGGAGTCACGAGTGCTGGACGGTCGGAGAGACCCTGCTACTGCGGACGGATTCTGAACGGGAGTTGTGTTCGAGGGAGCCGGTCTTTAGGACCGCCTAAACTTCGGAAGCTATATCAATTATTTAGGCGAGCCTAAACCCATGGTATCTCGCTCGAACGTTCGCGGCGGGCCGACGCGACGCGACTGCGTGAAGTACGGCGGGGCGCTGCTCGGCGGTGGCCTCACTGCCGGCTGTACCGACGACTCGGACTCGGCACCTGACTCGGCGGCTTCGGGGGCGAACGGCGACGGCGTGGACGAACCCTACACGGTGTCCATGTCCCCAGTAGGCGACGTCGAGTTCGACGCCGTCCCGGAGCAGGTCTTCACCGTCTTCCCGCAGTACCTCGACATGGCGGTCGCGCTCGGCCACGGCGACGCCGTGAACGCGGTGTACGTCCCGGAGATGTCCGGGACGACGATGAACCACTACTACCGCCACCTCGACGGCGTGTCCCTGGAGTGGGACGGCCTCCACGACCCTCTGCAGGACGGGCTCTCGAAGGAGATGCTCTACGAGCTCGACAGCGACGTCCTCCTGGCCGACCCGGCGTGGGCGTCGACGCAGAGCGGCTGGACCAAGAGCGAGGTCGAGGAAGTGGGGTCGACGCTCGCCCCCTGGTTCGGGAACTTCTACAGCGGGACCCACGACCCCGCACCGGAGGGATACGACGACTACCAGTACTACACGCTCTGGGAGCTGTTCGGGAAGGTTGCCGAGGTCTTCAGGGAGGCGGAACGCTACGAGGCGCTGGCGGCGGTCCACGAGGATCTGCTCGCCCGGATCGAGGAGGGGCTCCCGCCGGAGGAGGACCGACCGACGGTCGTCAGGGCGACGCTCTCGGAAGACGGCTCGAAGTTCTGGACCTATCACCTCAACGAGCCGGGCTACTGGCTGGCCGACACCCGGCCGCTCGGGGCGACGGACGCCTTCGCCGCCGAGGACTGGGACGGGCTCTTCGGGACCGTCGACTACGAGGTGATGCTGGAAGCCGACCCCGACGTCATCCTCCACCTCTGGGGGCTGACGCCGAACTACAGCATGGCCGACACCCGCCGGACGCTCGAGGACCACCCCGCGGGCAAGGACCTGACCGCCGTGAAGGACGGCCGCGTCTACCCGGCCGGGATGCGGTACCAGGGGCCGATCATGAACCTCTTCCAGCTCGAGATGGGCGCCAAACAGCTCTACCCCGAGCAGTTCGGCGAGTGGCCCGACTACCGGGACGGCGAGCCGTACCCGAACATCCCCGCCGACGAACAGCTGTTCGACCGCCAGCGGGTGGCGAGTATCGTCAACGGCGACGCCTGAACGGCCCACAACTCCGCCGGTAGACCCTGGGTCGCCCGTTTGCGAAACGACAGTTGGTGTGTTTCCGGTTCTGGTGGTTACTTACCATTGCAGTTAGAATACTAACACGTTCGAGGATGATCTGAGACGATGGCCGAGCCGAAGTCCACCCAGGTCCAGTGCAAGGAGTGTCAGTTTTCGACGGTCGTCGAACCCGGCGACGACCGTGACCCGGCGGATATCGTGATCGAACACGGCAAGGAGATGGGACACAAGCTCTCGGTGAAGCCACTCGTCGAGTAGCGTTTTCGGACCGACGCGATCGTTACTGGTGGAGACGCAGGTCGGGGCGCGATCCAGTTCCCGTACTCTATTTGCGTCCGTTCCCGGAACGGCCGTCTCCCCGCCGACACACGTTGACACGCGAAGGGGAACTCAGAGGTCGGCGACGACGAACTGCAGCAATCGCTCCAGTTCGGTGGAGCCCTGATACCGGACGGTCCTGCTTCGCTGGTCGAACTCGACGACGCCGGCGTCTTCGAGTCGCGGGAGATCCGAGTGGACTAGCTCCACGGGAGTCACCCCGGAGTCGCCGTCTTTCTGCAGGTCGATCTCGTTCGCGAGCTCTTGGACGGTCGCGACGCCGTCGTCGGCGTCCTGTAGATGCGTCAGGATGGCACGTCGCTTCGCCTCCGAGAGGATGGTCAGGAGTTCGTCTTTCCGGTCGGCTTGGAAGGTCTGTTGGAGTGTCATGGTGTGGTCCGCGTTCTACAGGCACCGTGTGAACTCTGTATGCGAACCACGTGGCGGTCCGCGGGAATGGACGGCGCGTCGCCGCCTAAAAGACGTCCACTGCATGAAAGAGCGGACGCATACTGTGTACTTTCGAGAACTGTATACGAAACAAAGGACGGGAGAGGGATAAGCTAGACCTTTACTCGGATTCTCACACCAATATCATCTCTACACTCCCGTCTCTCGTCGACGAAACACATGCCGGCAGGCCGGCATATGAGCAGTGATACTAGCGAGGGCACAACTGGCCGACCAAGATGTAATCCAGAGGCATCGCTACGCTTCCACCGGCTAGGACGGGACGAGCTTCGATTTAGGCCCGGCCGACAGTAGAATCCCGCGTCCGACTCAGTAATCGTAGTTGGTAAATATGGGTGTGTACCCCCGGAGTCACCGACCAGTCACCGACTCCACAGCCCATGACGGATCTACATTCGGCACGTTTCCACTGGTACCGACCGCGGTCGATCATGATCGCCGCTGCAGTGCTCACCGTCGCGAGTATGCTGCTGGCGGGGGGCATCGCCGGCGTCGCCAGCGCCGATAGCCACCGGACGGTCGACAGCTGTACGACGATCAACGAGTCCGGCACCTACACGCTCGCCAGCGACGTCGAGACCAGCGAGACCGGCGCCTGCTTCGACGTCCAGGCCTACCCCGTCACGATCGACGGCGACGGCCACACGATCTCCGGGCCCGGAAGCGACACCGACAGTAGCGGCGTCTCGCTGGCCGGCGGCAGCAGCGACGACTTCACGCTGCAGGACGCGACCGTCGACGGGTTCGGGACCGGCGTCGACGCCACCTACGGCCCCTCCGGGCAGATCGTCCTCCAGAGCGTCACGGCGACCGGCAACGATGTCGGCGTCGACGCCGACTACGTCGCGGCCGACATCCAGATCAGCGAGAGCCGAGTCGACGGGAACGCGGAAGTCGGCTTCACCGCTGCATCGAGCGGCCCGATCACCGTCGACGCGACGACGTTCAACGACAACGGCGCGACCGGCTTCCACACGACGGAGAGCTCCGGCGTGACGATGACGGCGGTCGAACTCTCCGGGAACGACGGCTCGGGGATGGTCGTCGGCGGCCGCGGCGACACCTACACGATCGAGGACACCACGGTCACGGACAACAGCAAGCACGGTATCAAGGCGTTCTCGAACGCGGTCCACCTCGATATCTCGGGGTCGACGCTCGCCGGGAACGGCGAGAGCGACCTGAACTCGGATATCAGGACGTCGCTCGCGGACGTCCAGGTCGGCGACGCGACCGTCGACGTCGAGGACGAGGAGGAGTTCGACGCCACGGGCGTCCCGCAGAGCGACCTGAACTCGGATTCCGACGACCGGACGTTCGACGACGGCGTGGCCCTCTCGCGACTCGACGGGAGCGCAGAGGTCACGCTCCCCAGCGGGAGTCACGACTCGGTCGACGTGCTCCGGCACGCGGACGGCTGGACGACGTACGAGTCGGCGCTGCAACCGACCGACGGCGCGGTCTCGGTGACGGTCCAGGACGACGGCACCTACGCACTCGGCGAGCGCGCCGACGAGGCGACGCCGGAGGAGACGGCCACGGCGACGCCCACCTCGACGCCCGAGGCGACGGCGACGCAGACGCCGGAACCCTCGACCACCGCCGGGGCGGACGGCGGGCTCTCGGCGAGCAGCAGTGACACAACCACCGAGACGGCGACGCCGGACGAGACCGACCGCGACACGAGCGGTGGATCGGATGGCGTGTCGAGTTCGAGCGCGGACGAGACGCCGACCGGGACCGAGGAACAGTCCACCCCGGTGACGGTCACGGTGACCGGTAGCGACGACTCCACGACGTCTTCCAGCGAGACTGACCAGGAGGACACCGAATCGGCGGACGAGTCGGGAGAGAGCACCGACACCGCGACGGAGGAGAGCGTCAGTAGCCCCGAGGAGGCGTCGGGTGACGGCCCCGGACTCGGCGGACTCGCGGCCCTCCTCGCACTCGCCGCAACGGCACTCCTGCTCTCGACTCGGCGACGCAGAGAGTAGTCCCCCGGTTGACCAGGATTTCCGGAAGTGCGGTTTTTCAGCTATTTCTTGAGGAAGAGACGACGGAAACGAGACTCGGATTGGCGGAACGGATTCGTCAGACCCACATCCAGGCGCTGTCGTCGAAGTTCTCGGAATCTTCGACGAGTTTCACGTAGAGTTTGTCGTCCCTGGACTTGTACAGGAAACACTCGGGGGACTGCGCCTCGATATCTCGAAGGTGGGCTTCGACCGTCTCCAGGACGGACGTGGACCTCGCGTCGGCGGGGGTGATACGGAGGTATCGATCACTGGGTGACGCGTCCTCCACGTCGACGGTCACCGACCCACGGTAGACCGTGGCGAGAGTCGACGCCAATCGGGTCGTCTCTTCCGCGAGAGAATCACTCACCGCTCCGTCGTCGCTCGCGTGATCGCCTCGCCGCACAGCCGGAGGGTCCATCGCTTCGTGGGACATATTCGTTCGATAGCATCCGTTAACTTAGATTCCTATTACCAGTTAGAAAATGCCAGGCAGTTGCTTGGAGCGACGAAGGAACCCGCAAACACCCGGACGGTCATGAATACATACTGAAACCCCCGATACGAAGCCGTCTTCTCGCTGCTGGGATAGCCATCCGGGGAGTCCCGTTCCCGCTGGAATTGCACACGGAGGACCGGGGGACCGCGACAGTTGCCACGACGACGAGTCCGCATCGACGCATCACCAAACAGTAATCCCTCGGGGGGACGCAGGGTGAAGTGTCAATGGCCGTTCGCGTTGACTACCGCCTCTCGGTGAGCCTCGTCGGCACCGTGCTGAAGTTCATGGCCATCCCGCTACTCGCGCCGCTCGTCACCGCGCTCGTCTACGGCGAGAGCGTCCTGCCGTTCGTCTCCACGATCGTCGTCGCCCTCGTCGTCGGAACGGGACTCGAACGCCTCCACCCCGAACCCGAACTCGGCTACCGCGAGGGGTTCCTGTTCGTCGCGCTCACCTGGCTCGCCGTCCCGCTGCTGGGGACGATCCCGTATCTCGTCGCCGGCGACGGGACGGTGGCCCAGCCGGTGAACGCGCTCTTCGAGTCGATGAGCGGGTTCACCACCACCGGCGCGACGGTCCTCAACGACATCTCGGTCGAGACGCACTCCCGGTCGATCCTGCTGTGGCGACAGCTCACCCAGTGGCTCGGCGGCCTGGGGATCATCGTCCTGATGGTCGCCATCCTGCCGAAGCTCTCCGTCGGTGGCGCCCAGGTGATGGAGGAGGAGGCGCCGGGGTTCGACATCGAGAAGCTCACGCCGGGCATCCAGGAGACCGCACGGGCGCTCTGGAAGATCTACATCGGGTTCACGCTGCTGGCGCTCGTCTGCTACTACGGGTGGAACCTGCTGGGATTCGCCCCGAACATGGACCTCTACAACGCCGTCTCCCACGCCCTCACGACGCTGCCGACGGGGGGCTTCTCCCCCGAAGCGCGGAGCATGGAGGCGTTCAGTCCGATCATCCAGTGGACGTCGATGCCGTTCATGATCATCGCGGGCACCAACTTCGCGCTCTTCTGGCACGCGTTCGACGGGCGGCCGGAGCACCTCCTCGAGAACACCGAGTTCCGGTCGTACGTGAAGGCGTTCAGCGGGGTCGCCGTCCTGCTCTTCGCCCTGCTGTTCAGCGGCATCGGGATGGCCGAGATTCCGACGAACGTCGGCCGACTCACCGGCTCGGTAGAGGCGTCGGCCAGACACGGTCTGTTCCAATCCCTGACGTTCATCACGACGACCGGCTACGCGAGCATGGACTTCAACACGTGGAGTCAGCCGACAAAGATGGTGTTGCTGTTCTCGATGTTCCTCGGGGGTTCGGTCGGCTCCGCGGCAGGGTCGATCAAGATCATCCGGTGGTACGTCATCAAACGAGTCATCAGCCGCGAACTGTACCGGGACGTCCACCCGTCGGCGGTCGTGCCGATCCGGACGTCCACCGAAATCCTCGACGACGACACGGTCCAGGGGCTGCTCGCCTTCACGCTGCTGTTCATGGTCCTGTTCGCCGTCTCGACGGTGCTGCTGTACCTCGATACGGTCCGGACCGGACTCGACCTCTCGCCGATCGAGGCGACGAGCATGGCGATGGCGACGCTCGGCAACATCGGTCCGGGGTTCGGCATCGTCGGTCCGATGAACGGCTACCTCCCGTTCTCGAACGCGTCGAAGCTCTTCATGACCTTCCTGATGTGGATCGGCCGGCTCGAGATCCTCTCGGTGCTCGTCATCCTCACGCCGTCGTACTGGTGGGATTGATCGCCAGCAAGTACGGGCGTGAAGACCGCAGGTAGTACGTTTCGATCGGGCGGGGCCAGCAGTCACAGGGCGCCGAAGACCACACGTGACTTGAGGAGGCCGTAATACGGAGGCGATACGTTTTCAATAGTCACCTTTGAAGGGCGTCGTATGTACCTCATCGTCGTCGGGGCCGGGGATATCGGTGGCCCGCTCATCGATATCGCGACCAGGTCCGGCAACGAGGTGGTCGTCATCGAGCAGGACGACGAGCGGGCGGACCTGATCGCGAGCGAACACGACTGCCTCGTCCTCAACGCGGACGCGACGACCAAGGAGACCCTCCAGGAGGCCGGCGCCGGACAGGCCGACGCCATGATATCGACGACCGACCAGGACGCGACGAACATCATGGTGTGCCTGCTGGCGAAGGAACTCGAGATTCCCGCCGTCGTCTCCGTCGTCCACAATCCCCAGCACATGGCGCTCTTCGAGCAGATCGGCGTCAACACGATGGAGAACCCCCAGCAACTCATCGCAGAGTACCTCTACCGGGCGGTGGCCCGGCCGGCGATCGTCGACTACCTGCGGATCGGCGAGCAAGCGGAGGTCTTCGAGATCACCGTCACCGAGAACGCACCGATCGTCGGCAAGACGCTGCACGAGGCGGCAGAGGAGGGCCTCCTGCCGAAGGACGTCCTGGTCGTCGCGATCGAACGGGAGGGCCAGGATCCGCCGTTGACCCCGCAGGGGGATACGGAGATCCACGCTAACGACCTGCTGACGGTCTACTCCGGGTTCGGCGCCGACCCGGAACTCACCGACGTCTTCGGGCATCCGGAAGACAGGCTGGAGTGACCGTGTTCGTGATCACGACCGGCAGTTACTGACACCGATATCATCGCTACCCTCCTATGAACGTCGATACACGGACGGTCAGCCGAGACGTGGGACGGATCCTGCGAGTCCTCTCGCTGCTCCTGGCCGCATCGATCGTCGTCGTCGCACTCCACGGCGAGTTCTACGCCATCCCGAGTTTCGCCCTCTCGGCGGTCATCGTCGGTGGGCTCGGCACCGCACTCTCCCGGTACTACCGGGACGCGGACGCCCCCGGCAAGCTAGAGGGGATGGTCACAGCGGCGAGTGCGTGGGGGCTCACTGGGCTCCTCGGCGGGCTTCCGTTCCTCATGATAGCGTGGACGATCGCTATCGACCCGTTTCCGGCGTGGGCGAACACGCCCCCGATGGACGACTCGACGGCCATCTTCCTGTCACCGCTGGACGCCGTCTTCGAGAGCATGAGCGGATTCACTGGCACGGGCCTGACGATGGCTGCCGTCGAGGAGCAACTGCCGCGGTCGCTCCACTGGTGGCGCTCGCTGACCGAGTGGATCGGCGGCGTCGGCGTCATCGTGCTGACGGTCGCCATCCTCGCACGGCCCGGCAGCGGTTCCTACACCCTCTTCGAGAGCGAAGCCCGCTCCGAGAAGATCCACCCGAGTGTCATCACGACCGTCCAGGAAATCTGGAAGATCTACCTCGGACTCACACTCGCCTCCATCGCGCTCTTCCTCCTGGTCGGGATGCCGCTGTGGGACGCGATCAACCACGGGATGACGGGAATCTCGACTGGCGGGTTCTCCGTCCACGCCGATTCGATCGGCCACTACGGTAGCCCGCTGATCGAATACGCCACCGTCCCGGTGATGGTCGCCGGTAGTATCGCCTTCCCGATCCACTACCTCATCTTCAAGGGGGAACTGCGGAACTTCTACGCCGACCTCCAGACCCGCTGGGTGTTCATCTGGTTCACCGTCGGCTCTGTCGTCCTGACCGCGATCCTCTTCGCGAACGGCCAGTACGAGACGTTCGAGGAGACCTTCCGGGTCGCGCTGTTCCAGTTCGTCTCCTCGACGTCGAACGCCGGTTTCGGGACGGTCGCGATCGGCGGCGGGACCGAGCGCGTCTGGGGTGCCGGCGCGACGTTGTTCGCCTGCCTGGGAATGCTAACTGGCGCCGCGGCAGGGTCGACCGTCAGCGGCCTCAAGCTCATCCGCGTCATCACGCTCATCAAGGGGACTATCTGGCAGATCGAGAGCGTCTTCCAGCCGAAGACCGCCGTCCGCTACCTCCAGATCGGCGACCGTCGACTGAGCGATGAGCAACTCCAGCGGGAATACAGCGAAGCGACCGTCGTGTTCATCCTCTGGATCGCGTTCCTCGTCATCGGGATCTCGGTCTTCCTGTGGGCGCTCCCGCCGGAATATCCCCTCGAGTACGTCGTTTTCGACGTAATGAGCGCCCAGAGTAACGTCGGGCTCGACGCCGGGATCACCGGGCCGGGGATGCCGGACGTCACGAAGGGGATGTTGATCCTCAATATGTGGGTCGGCAGACTGGAGATCATCCCGATAGCGGTGCTGCTGGATTCGGTCTTCCGCCGGCTAAACCTCTACAAGCGGTGAAGGGATTGCGAGGTGACTGGGACGGCCGTCAGCCCAGCATCCCGCCCAGATCTTCCCAGTGGAGGTGGCGTTCGCCGTCGAGGTTCGGCTCGATGGTGACCACGTAGACGTGGGGGTCGTGCGGGCAGTCCTCGCAGCCCTCCTCGCATCGCTGCCCCTTCACGACGACCGTGTAGAAATCGTACTCGTCGATCCGAACGATCTCTTCGTCCGGCCCCGCTTCGACGAGTTCAGAAATCGGGGCTTCCAGATACTCGACGCGTGACCGAACGTACTTGAGTACCGACCGGAGTTCGGGAGCGGACAGCGAATCGAGCTCGTCGACCAGCTCCTCGGAGACGTTCGACGGCGGCTCCGGCGCGGCGATCGGCTCGTCCATATTTGATTTTAGAATGCGTCTGTGGTAACTCATTCGCCCGCCGCTGTCTGCCGCGCTAGTCCAGGACGATGCTGGTCGGTTGCTCGGGGAGGGAGACGACCGGAACGTCGCTGTTCTCGATGAGGTTCCGCGCGACGTCTCCGGTGACCAGGTGGACCCACCGGCTGCCGCCCCGGGGCGTGAACGCGATCACCGTCGCGCCCGCGTCGCCGGCACCGTCGATGATCGTCTCGGCGACGTCGTGGCCGTACAGGGTCTCGAACCGGATCGTCCCCCACCCCTCAGGGAGCACGTTCTGGAAGGTCTCGTAGGCTTCTTCGGCGTACTGCTCGCGTTGCTCTACGGAGGCCTTGTCGGGCGCGCCGCCGCCCTTCTCGACGACGTGCGTGACGATCACCTCCGAGTCCTCGTCGGCGTACCGGTGGACGGCTCGTGCGGTCGCCTCGGCGTCCTCGGGGTTGGCGATGGGCACGTAGACGGTCTCGAAGAGGTTCTCTGCCATGGTCACTGATCGGTCGCCGAATCCAAAAATGTGCGTCTCCAGCGCTTCCGTGAGCGGCATTTCGGGAGGGACACGAATCGATCACCGTCCGGTTATCACCGGCCGAGGAGCCGTTCCCGGAGCGACCGAGCGGACGGCCGTTCGGTCAGGAGGACCGGCGTCTCGAGGGTCTCGATCGTCTCGAACACGAGCGATCCACGGATGATGCGGGACAGGAGGCCGCGTTCCGTCGCCCCGACGATCACTAGACTGTACTCGGTTCCGAGCCGTCGGATCGTTCCCTCGACGTCCCCCGTCTCGACGCGTATCTCCGCGTCTGCCAGGCTGTGACCGGCAGCCCAGTCGCCGAGGAACTCGCGACCGCTCCCCTCCTCGCCATCGTCGGCGACGTACAGCAGCGAGACGTCCACGCCGACGGTCTCCCGTAACGCCCGTGCGACCTCGGCGGAGAGGTCCGAGGACGGCCCGCCAGCGGTCGGCACGAGGACGTCGGAGAGGGCGAGTTCCTGGCCGTCCAGGACGAGGAAGTCACACGGGAGGTCGTGCGTGAGCTCGTCGAGTGCACCCTCGGCGCGACCGCCGGCGAACTGCGTCCCGCCGTACCCCATCACGACGGTGTCCGCCTCGTTCGTCTGGGCTGCGTCGAACACCTCCTCGATCCCCCGATGGGAGAGGATGGTCCGCGTCTCGATCGGCACGTCGAACGCTCCGGCGTCGGTCTTCGCCGATTCGAGGAGGGACTTCGAGGAGGCGTCGATCCGGTCTCTGTTCTCCGCGGCGGTCGCCAGCGACGTCTGGTCTGGCACGGTGATGATGTGGGTCGCGAGCACCCGACCGCCCTCGTGCTGGGCGATGGCACCGGCGAGGGTGATGAGCGCGCTCTCGGTCCGCGGGTTCGCCAGCGCGACCATGACGGTCGGCCCCTCGTCGCCGGTCGGCGCGACGGCGTCGGCGGCCTCGACGACCTGGTCCGGGAGTTCCTCCTCCCGGCTCCGGATGTAACTCGAGAGGACGCCCTGCCGGTCGGTCTTGTCGCGGGCGTACAGGAAGTACCAGAGGACGGCCGCAGCGACGAAGGCACCCGACAATGCGATCTCCACCCGGTCCATGAACGCGACGAGGCCGAGCGACAGCACGGCGCCGAGAATCGGGGTGACGGGGTACAGCGGCACCTCGAAGTCCGGGTCGTACTCGGGGACGTCGGCCTCGCGGAAGACGATCAGGGCCACGTTCATCAGCGCGTACACGATGAGGTGGAGGACGCTGGCCGCTTTCGAGAGGACCGCGATGTCCCGGCCGAGGAGCGCGATGAAGACGATGATGAGACCGCCGGTGACGAGGATCGATCGGTACGGCGTCGCGTAGTTCGGGTGGATCTCGTTGAGCCAGTTGGTGACGATCTTGTCGCGGCCCATCGCGAAGTTGATCCGCGCGGAGGCGAGGATCGACGCGTTCGCCGACGACGCGGTCGCCAGCAGGGCGCCGATGGTCATGACACCGGCCGCCGCCGCGGCGATCCCGCCGACCGGGCCGATGGCCGAGGGGAAGGCGACCTCGGCGGCCTGTGCGACCGGGGCGTCCTCGCTCAGTTCGGGCCACGAGACTACCCCGAGCATCGTCGTCACCAGGATGGCGTAGACGACGGTGACGATGCCGACGCTCCCGATGATCGCCAGCGG
The DNA here is from genome assembly GCF_013391105.1 of Natronomonas salina. NCBI lineage: Archaea > Methanobacteriati > Methanobacteriota > Halobacteria > Halobacteriales > Natronomonadaceae > Natronomonas > Natronomonas salina. The sequence goes on along the minus strand of NZ_CP058335.1, from coordinate 2,937,435 downwards.
GAGGTTCTGGCCCGGGTTCTTCAGTTCCTCGGCGACCGTCGCGATCTTCGCGTAGCCGAGGAAGGAGACGAAGACCAGCGCCGTTCCCGGCAGTATCGCACCGGTACCGTACGGTGCGAGTCCGCTCTGGTCGGCCGGCAGTCCCTCACCGACCAGGGTCGCGTAGTCGAACGTCGTGAACCCGGCGACGGCGAACACGGTGAGGATAGAGAGGAGGACGAAGACGATGACCGTCTGGACGCCACCGGTCTCCTTGGCGCCGATGTAGTTGACGCCGACGAAGGCGGCACCTGCGACGAGCGCGCCGACCTGGATCGAGTTCAGGAACGCCACCTCCGGCAACCCGACGAAGACGGCGAGGTACTGGCCGAAGCCGATACAGTAGAACGCGGAGGCGAACGCCAGGCCCATCCAGTCGCCCATCCCCGCGATCGAACCGAACAGGGGGCCGAGCGACCTGTTGATGTAGTAGTACCCGCCGCCGGCCTTCGGCATCGCCGTCCCGAGCTCCGAGACGGAGAGGGCGTTCACCATCGCGATCAGGCCGCCCACGACGAACGAGACGACGACGACGGGCCCGGCCGCGTTGGCGGCGACGCCGGGTAGGACGAAGATCCCGGCACCGATCATCGTCCCGATTCCGATGGTCATCGCGGAGACCAGCCCCAGGTCCTTCGCGAGTTCCTCGTCGCTCATCCCTGTCCCTCCTGCGTGTTCTCCCCGACGCTCATACTCCGTCGGTTGGAACGAACCCTCATAACTCCCCCGATGTTATTACTCTATCAGTAATTATCAGGGTAGAATTTTACTGGAAGCGTAATATCCAGGAGTCGGCCAGGCCGGATCGCTGTAGATGCGAGCGACGGGACTAAAGTAGAGCGGCCGTCTACGACGGCTATGACCTACCGGCTGGACGAGATCGACCGTCGCATCATCTACGAGTTGATGCGGGACGCTCGGAACACGTCGGCGCCGACCATCGCCGACGCGGTGAACGTCTCTCCCGGGACGATCCGCAACCGGATCCACCAGCTCGAGGACCACGGCATCATCCGCGGCTACACGGCCGGGATCGACTTCGAGCAGGCTGAGGGCCACCTGACGAACCTCTACGTCTGCAACGCGCCGATCTCCGAACGGAAGTCCCTCGCGAGGGAGGCCAGCGTCGTCCCGGGGGTGATCAACGTCCGCGAACTGATGACCGGCCGTCGCAACCTGCACATCATGGCGGTCGGCGAGAACACGGAGGCGCTTCGCCGCGTCACCCGCGCCCTCTCGCAGTTGGGCATCGAGATCGAGGACGAGACGCTTGTCGAGGCCGAAACGGATAGCCCCTACAGTTCGTTCGGGCCCGAGGACGAGACACCGGGCACGGAGGCGACGGATTTCATCAGTCTCGCGGGCGACGCCAACGTGATCGACGTGACGGTCGACGAGACCGCGCCCATCGTCGGGTGCTCCCTCGAGGAGGCGGTCCGGGACGAGATCCTCGACGACGATTCGCTGGTCATCGCGATCGAACGAGGCGACGAGGTGCTAACGCCACACGGGACGACGGTGATCGAACCCGACGACCTGGTGACCGTTCTCTCGCGAAGTGGACGGACGGACGCCGTGTTGGAGGCGTTCGTCACCGAAGCCTCCCGGACCGAACAGTGACTCTGGGTCGACTGTCGGCGGACGAATCCGTATCTATCGAATCGAACGCGCTTACGGTATCGCTCTGCCGCTCTCCTCGGCCCACCGATAGCCGTACGTCCAGCCTGATACGTAGCGCTACGCTCGGCTCAAACACCTAGAACGTTCCACAAGTACGCGCGGAAATATTATGCTGTACCGGGGGTTACCCCTCGATATGAACTGCAGCGAGTGTGACTCGGATACGGATAAACTGGTGGAGGTGGTGTACACGGACGACGCAGCCGAGACCATCGCTCTCTGCGAAGACTGCCAGGACGAGTTCGCTGACGCCGAGTTAATCAACCGCGTGGAGGTCGCAGAAGGCGAATAGGGTTCGGCGGATACCCTTCGTCGCCCCGTCACTTTTTCCCGCAGGGACCGTAGCTGGCCCATGCTTATCGCGACCTTCTCGCTCCCACACGATGCGATCGCGCTCGAGCACGCCTTCCGGGAACTCCCGGAGATGAAGGTGGAGGCCGAACGGATCGCCGCGCACAGCAGGGCGTGGGTGATGCCCTGTATGTGGGCCGCCAACGCCGAGTTCGATCGGACCGACGAGGTCCTCGAGGCCGACCCGAGCGTCGACGACGTCGTGGAGGGCTACGAGTTCGCCGACGAGAAGTACTACCAGCTCGACTGGGCCGAGCACGTCGACGAGCGGATCGACGCCTACATCGACCAGCGCGGCTCGGTCCTCGACGCCGAGGCCGACAAGGACGGCTGGCAGATCCGCATCCGCTTCATCGACCGCGAGCAGTTCGACGCCTTCCGGCACGCCCTCGACGAGCAGGGGACCGACTTCGAGTTGCGCGACCTGACCGAACCCGGCGCCCCGAGACAGACCTTCGGAGAGCTGACGCCCGACCAGCGCGACGCCATCGTTCTCGCCCGCAAGCGTGGCTACTTCGAGGTGCCGCGACGGACGACGATCCGCGAGATCGCCGCGGAGATGGACATCTCACACCAGGCGCTGTCCGAGCGGCTGCGCCGCGGCCTCACGAGCCTCGTCGACGCGACGCTCACGACGCCCGGCGACGCCGTAGAGGAGTGACCCCTCCGCAGTCACGTATAAAGACCGGCCCCTGGCAACCTGGTGTCACTTACCGCGTGAACGGGTAGACGGGTGTATGAACGGTACTGGCAGTCGAGTAGCGGGCGAGGCGGGGGACGGAACGTGAGCCAGACTCGATCGAGGGACGAGGCGGTCGACTCCCTGGAACAGCTCGGGCTGAAGGAGTACGAGGCGCGGTGTTTCGTGGCGCTGACGCGGCTGGATACCGGGACGGCGAAGGAGGTCAGCGACATCTCGTCGGTGCCCCGGACGCGGGTGTACGACGCGATCGAGAACCTGGAGGAGACCGGGCTGATCTTCGTCCAGCACGGCAGTCCCAAGCGGTTCCGCGCGGTCGGTATCGACGAGGCCGTCGGGACCCTTCGCCGGCAAAAAGACGAACGGATCGATACCCTGGAGACACACCTGCAGAGCCTCGAACCGCCTGCCGACGACGCCGAGGGCGCCCTGAAGCAGGAGGTGTGGTCGGTGTCCGGGTCGGCACCCATCCAGGCTCGGACCGAGGACGCGATCGCGGACGCCGACTCCGAGATCGTCCTGCTGGTCGTCGAGGAAGGGCTCCTCACCGACGAGGTGGTCGAACGGCTACGGGCGGCCGACGAGCGAGGCGTCTCCATCATCGTCGGCGGGGCCACGGCGGCCATCGCGGACACCGTCCGCGACGCCGTCCCCGGCGTCGCGGTCTTCGAGAGCGAACTCGACTGGCTCCTGGGGCCGGAGACGAGCGACGAGGTGGCGATCAGTCGACTCCTGCTCACCGACCGCGAACGGTTGCTCGTGGGCTCGTTCTACCCCGACGAGGGGCGCGCCCACGAGGAGCAGGCCATCCTCGCGAACGGCCTGGAGAACGGCGTCGTCGTGGTACTCAGGCGACTCCTCGAGAGCGGCTTTCTGCCGGAGGCGTAAGGGGACCATCCGTACGACCGGTCGTTCCGGCGCTCAGATGTCGCACCTGGAGCGCCGACAGTGAAGCGTTCGAGAACGTGACGTCTGGTTCCGCACTTCGAATTATCCTAGCTCTCGGGGAAGCGTAAACCGGGGGCCACGCAGACGCTCCCTAAAATATATGGGACAGCTGTTATTGACTGGTAAGTATGCAGTTACCAGTATGGATGCCGCGCGCCTGCTGAACGGATCGGACGTCTCCGAGCGGGGTACGACGACCGCTCGAACCAGGGGCGACCACCGGGAGGATGCACTGAACGGACTCAGGGGTGAGGGATCGTGATCGGACAGCTACTGGCCGTGGTCGATCTCGAGTTCCCGCCGTCGTTGACGGCCGACGGTGAAACCACGACCGCCCCGCAGAGCGGGGCTGACGTCGATTCTGCTGGGAAACAGGTCGACGACTTCCTGCTGCTGCCGCCCGAGGAACGCGTCCTCACGCTGCTCGAGGAGTACCACGGCCGGATGTGGCAGCAGGACGTCGTCGAGGAGACGGGCTACTCGGAGGGCCGGGTCAGCGAGGTCCTCTCCGAGATGGAAGCGGACGATCAGGTGACGCGATACTGGAAGGACGGCAAGAAAGTCGTCACCCTCCCTGAAGACAGACCGGAGTGGTAGCCCGGCTGCCGCCGTCGTGTTACACGTATTCCTGCAACCGTCCAGCAGAGACGGCGCGTCGTCACGAACTGAACGGCGTGATCGACGCGATATGCCCAGCGACCGTCGCGATCCGTAGGACGAACGCTATCAACAGCGCGAGCGGCGTCAAGCCGAACATCATCGTGAGCACGGCGAGGCCGAACAGTTCCGACGTCGGGGGCGACGGGCCGCTGTAGGTCGTGAGCTGGAACAGGAGTGCGATCGCTATCGAGACCACGAGGATGCCGACGTAGAGGAGCGACCGGGAGAGTTCCGCGAGTTCCTCCTTGACGAAGGCCGTCGTGAAGTACTGTCTGGCGACGTCGAGGTTCTCGAGGTCCAGCGCCAGTTCCTCGAGGTTCTCGGACAGCTCCTCGTGACGCTCCGCATCGATGGACGACTGGATCCGGTGTGCGTCGCGGATGGAACCCGCGTAGTCGGCTCCGAGGAGTGGCAGGACGACGGCGGACAGGTCCCCGGACGCCGATTCCAGCGACTCGCTGACCGTCCGGCAGTGCTCCGAGAGGTCCGTGACGAGCCGGTCGCTCGCGTCGTCGGTCTCCTCGGGGAACTCGAGAGATCGGACGCGACAGCCAGTCTGTTCGAGGATTTCCTGCAGGAAGTCCGCTGGCTCGGTCGGCGCCGTCTCCCGGTCGAGGGCGGCCTGGCGGTAATCCGCCGTCGCTTCGATCTCGTCCCGCAGCGACCCCGGCGACTCCAGTTCCTGCGAGAGGACGACCTGGTTGATGGCGACCACGAGGCTGATGAGCGTGACGTTCCCCGTGATCAGCGCACTCGCCATGTAGGTCAGCGGCGTCGTATTACGGATGACGGCCCCCGTGAAGATGGGGACGGTCGCGACGAGCGTCATGAGGCCGAGGATGCCGCCGCCGACGAGATACCGGTTCCCACCGAGGAGGACCCACCGCGAGAGCCGGTCGCTCATTACCCGATCTTCGGTCGACTCGCTGATAAGAGCGGTGCCGCCACGGGGTCGCTATCTCGGGGACGATTCTCGGCGCCCGGACCCCTCGACGCTGTCGACGCACAGCGACGGCTGCCGATCGTGTGTCGCGAGGAACAACCCTGGGGGGTTCGACCAGTAGAGTCGCTGTTGATGGAGATGACGGGAATGTCACACCCCCCGCAGCGGTCGTCCCCATCACCCATGTGTGACTGGAACCTATTGACTGTTTTGAATAAAATCACTCATCTGGTAAGTTCGAGCGGCTAGTGGGTTGCGGCCGTCAGTGCGGTGCGACCGGCGGTCACTCGATCTGGAGCGATCCGTCCGTGGCCCCGCCGCCGTCCGTCTCGTCCCACTCGATCTCGAACTCGATGCTCAGTTCGCCGGGACCGTCGGCCGGGCCCTCCCGTTCTGCCTTGACCTCGAAGGTCGGGCGGGCGGGCGGTTCCATCGTCACGGATTCGCTCCCCGCCTTCAGGGTGACTGCGTCGCCGCCGTCGAGTCGCTCGGCGACCCGCCGGAGGTAGACGGCGATCTCTTCGCGGCTCTGGACGTTCTCGGACTCGAACAGAACTTCTTCGGGCATATACCCGTGGCTACGCCGCCGCGCTGGATAAAGGCGTCTGCCCCGAGGCTCGCTCCGCGTCTGCACCGGGGACGACGGATGCCCCTCGGGAGGTCCGGTTTAGAGGACCGACTGGGCCAGCCCCAGGAAGATGAAGAACCCGAGGACGTCCGTCGCCGTCGTGATGAAGATGGTCGCGGAGGTCGCGGGGTCCTTGCCGACCTTGTCGAGCACCAGCGGGATGGTCGTCCCGAAGAACCCCGCGATGATGAGGTTCAACACCATCGAGACGCCGAGGACGAGCCCCAGCAGCGGGCTCTGATTGAACACCGAGGCGATGATGGCGACGAGGACGCCGGTGATGGCGCCGTTGACGGCGCCGGCGACGACCTCGTTGGCGACGGCCCGGCCGCCGGTCGCCAGCGAGATCTGGCCGAACGCCAGCCCCCGGACGGTCACCGCCATCGATTGCGTGCCGGCGTTGCCCCCCATGCCGGCGACGACCGGCATGTAGACGGCCAGCAGCGTGAACGCCTGGATGGTGTCCTCGAAGACGCCGACCATGCCGGCTGCGAGGAACGCCGTCCCGAGGTTGATGATGAGCCACTTGTAGCGGTAGCGGACCTTCGAGAGGGGGCCGTCGAGGACGCTCTCCTCCTCCTGGACGCCGGTGAACTCGTAGAGGGTCTCGCTGGCCGCCTCGTCGACCAGCCGCAGGAGGTCCTCCGCGTAGATGACCCCGAGGATGCTGCCGTCGTCCTCCAGGACGGCGACGGAGCTCTCGGGGTTCGCCCGGAAGACGTCGAGGACCTCCTCTTCGGAGCTGTCGGCGGCGACCGTCGGCGTCTCGACGACGTGCTCTCCGAGGTCGAGGTCGGGCTCGTCGGTCATCGCGAGCGTCTGGCCGGGCAGTTCGCCCAGCAGCCTCTCGTCGTCGGTGACGAAGACGGTCGGCAGCCGGCCGGTCCGGTCCTCGTGGCGCTGGACGCGCTGGGCGACCGCCTCGAGGTCGCGGGTGACGTCCACGGTGACGTAGTCGAGGTGCATCAGCCCGGCCGCGCTCTCCGGGCTGAACTCCAGGAGGAACTCGGTCCGCTCGCGGCGGTCGGCGTCGAGGCGCCTGAGGACCGCCTCCCGCGTCCCCTCCTCGACGAGCCCGAGGACGTCCGCGACCTCGTCTGGGTCGAGCCGGCGGACGAACCGCTGGAGCTGGTCGCGGTCCATGTCGGCGACCAGCGACTCCCGGACCGTCTCGGGCAGGTGGAAGAACACGTCGCGCTGCCGTCGCGGCGACAGCTGCTGGAACTCCTCGCCGGGGGTCGACGAGGCGGCGATCGCCTGCTGGGCGTCGGCGAGCGACTCGTCCATACCGACCACCCTCCTGCCACGCGGTAAATAGTTCCGACCGGCCCGCGTGCGGCCCTTCGCGCAACGACATTCCCCTGCTATGGGAGGCGAACAATTGTCGGTCCTCGACACGTATGCTACGGTATGGCGTACGAGAAACCCACGGAGATCGACCCCGAGAGCAAGCCCTTCCAGTACTACCGGACGGAGGTCATCCGACACTGGGACCCCAGCGCGATCGACCTCGAGGAGGACCGCCAGAACCTCATGGAGGCCGACCTCGTTCACGCGCCGGGGGCCCTCGACGGGCTGAAGGACCCGCTGGCCCGGTTCGGGGCGGGCGAGCAGTCCGTCACCGAGGACCTCGCGCCCCTGGCGACGGTCCTCGACGACATCAACGACCAGATGTTCATCACGACGCAGCTCTACGAGGAGTCCAAGCACGCAGAGTTCTTCCACCGCTACTGGACCGAGGTCATCAACCCCGTCGAGGAGGAGCTCGGCCACGAGATCTCCTCGCCGTACGACGACAAGTGGTTCGGGTCGGACTACGTCGAGCTGTTCGACCGTAACGAGGAGGCGATGCACCGCCTCCTGGAGGACGACTCCCCCGAGGCGCTCTCGAACGCCTACTGCCACTACCACATGACCATCGAGGGGATGCTCGCCGAGTCGGGCTACTACGGCCTGCAGTCCATCTTCGGTCGCGACAAGATCTCGCCGGTGACGCCGGAGCTGCCGGGCCTCGACGAGGGGCTGAACTACATCCGCGGCGACGAGGGCCGCCACGTCGGCTTCGGCGCCCTGCAGCTCCGCCAGCTGACCCAGGACGGCCCCGTCGACATGGCGGACGTCGAGGACACCCTCGCGGAGCTCCTCGAACTGGTCAAGGGCGGACTGCTCAACGAAGACGCCCGCGATCCGGAAGGCTACGACGCCAGCCAGGAGATGGACCTCGACAACATCATCGACCTCACGGGGTACGCCGAGGAGCAGCACGAGGAGCGGCTCAAGCAGATCCAGGACGCCAGCTACGAGGCCGGCATGAAGGGCAGCGAGCGGCCCGCGGCCGGCTCGGACTGACGCCCGGGCGTCGGACGCCTTCGACACACCGTTCCACCGAGCCAGTCGGCATAGCCGATGGAGCAGGTTTCTCGAATCTCGGTGGAATCACCCACCTAGCACGCGCAGTCGACGTTCGGCTGCGTGACGGCGATCTGCACTGATCTGCCAGATTCCACGCGCGCACGATACACGTCCGTGCGTTCCGTGCGTTTCCCGTGACGTGCGGTTCCCGTCGACGCTCGGTCCACGAGTGGCGGGGATCGCCGTCCGCACGGGTCCGCTCGACGATGGCTTTTCCCGTCGACGGGGCGTCGTTCCACACGAGCCCTTCCCGGTCGACAGATGATTTCACTCGCCAGCATCGCGATGCACCTCGTCGGTCCACCGGCCGCCGTCGGAGCGGTAGCCGTCCCGACCGTGTTGCCGGTCGTCCTCGCGGCCGGCCTCGCCGCGGTGCACCTGTTCGCCTACCGGCTGCTGCTCCTCGACGTCGTCCCGCGGAGCCCCTGGCTGTCGCTGTCGGGCGGCAGCGCCGTCGCCTACGTCTTCGTCCACCTGCTGCCGGAGCTCCAGCACCGCGGCGCCGCCATCGAGGAGAGCGGGAGCGTCCTCGTCCAGTTCGAACAGCACGTCTACCTGGTCGCGCTGCTCGGGTTCACGGTGTTCTACGGCCTCGAGCAGTTCGTCAGGCAGGACGACGCGCCGGACGGCGACACCGGCCCCGGGAACTCCACGGGGGCCTTCTGGCTCCACATCGGGTCGTTCGCGCTCTACAACGCCCTCGTCGGGTACCTGCTGCTCCACCGCGAGGAGACGGGCGTCGAGAGCCTCCTGCTGTTCTTCGTGGCGATGGCGCTGCACTTCCTGGTGAACGACTACAGCCTCCGGGAACACCACGGTCGGGCCTATCGCCACTACGCCCGCTGGCTGCTGGCCGGCTCCGTCTTCGTCGGGCTGGCGGTCGGCTACGTCACGCCCGTCAGCGAACTCCACCTGGCCGTGCTCTTCGCGTTCCTGGCGGGCAGCATCGTCCTCAACGTCATCAAGGAGGAGCTCCCGTCCGATCGGGAGAGCCACTTCTGGGCGTTCGCGGCCGGCGTCGCCGGGTACAGCGCGCTCCTGTTGCTGCAGTAGCACTCGGGCCGTCCGCCGTCCCCGACGTCCCCCGCCGAGCCCCGCCCTACGTTTAACACGGACGGCGGGCGTAGTAGGAGCAATGGCTGAACGAACCGACGGTGACCGACCCCGCGACCCGCCGACCCCGCGACCCGCCGACATCGGCTGGCAGGGTCCCTGCCCAGGAGCCGGACTAGATCGCCCCGACAGATGAGCGATATCGACATCCTGCTGGTGGCGGACGACGACGACGCGGTGGAATCCCTCGAGCGGGCCTTCGACGACGGCGACTCGCCCGGGCGGTTGCACGTGGTCGACACCGGCGAGGCCGCCGTCTCGTGGCTCCGCCGCGACGACGGCTACGAGGACGCGCCGACGCCCGACCTGTTGCTGGTGGACCTGTCGGCGGCGGGCGGGACGTCGGCCCTGGAGACCGTCAAGACGGACGCCCGTTACCGACGGCTGCCGGTGCTCGCGTTCGCCGACCCCGAATCGCGGAGCGACCTCGAGACGGCCTACGACAAGCACGCCAACGCCTGTCTCCACAGACCGGCCGACGCCGACGAGTACGCCGAGGTCGTCCGGAGCGTCACGGCGTTCTGGGCGCTGACCGCGGAGCTGCCGATCGCGTACGACGACGAGGAAGCGCTGCCGTAGCTTTGGGACGTCCATTCGGTACGGCGGGGAGCGCCGCGGCCCCAGAAGTGTCGACCGAAACACTATTTTGACGGTTCGATGATGTCACTCGTAGACAATGGACTCCGAGGAAACCATCACGCGGCGGCGCGCGCTTCTGGCCGGCGGCGGGACGCTCGCGTTCGGCGGTGGCGTCGCGTACTACGCGTCGGGGTCGGACCGCTCGTCGGAGCCGGCCACCTCGGATGCCGATTACTCCCCCGCGACCTTCGACACCAACAACAGTTCGAACGCCACCCGAGAGAGCACCGAGGCGTCGAGCGAGGAGACGGCCACCGAAGAGACGGCCGGCGAGGAGACGGAGACCGAAGACACGCCGGAGGAGACCAACGACGGGACGACCGGCTACGGGATCGACCTCGCCGGCCGACCCGTCGCCGGGGACCCCGAGGCGCCGGTCGACGTCTACTACTGGACGGAGTACCTCTGCTCGTTCTGCAAGCGCTTCGAGACGGAGACGTTCCCGAAGCTCGTCGACGAGTACGTCGACACCGGCCAGGTCCGGCTCGTCGTCCTCGGCTATCCGATCATGGACGACTACTCGATGCCCGCGATCGTGTGGGGTCGCTGCGTCTGGCGGCAGGTCGCCGACTCCGACCCGGCGGCGTTCTGGGCCTGGCACCGCGCCGTCTTCGACGCCCAGTCGACGGACGGCCACGACTGGGCCGACGACGAGACCTTCGCCGAAATCACCGACCGGACCGAGGGCGTGCCGCTCGAGGCCGTCGAAGAGTGCCGGGAGTCCCGGCGGGACCAACTCGTGCAGTCCATCGAGGCGGACCTGGAGGCCGGCCAGGAGGCCGGCGTCGAGGGGACGCCCGGGTTCGTGATGTACCACCGCGAGAGCGGCGACGTGAATACGGTAGCCGGCGCCCAGCCCTACGAGAACTTCGCCGAGGCCATCGACGGCCTCTTGGAGAAATGAGCGACGTCGGGTCGACCGCAACGGGAGCCTGGACGGCGGCCGCCCGAGCCTGGGTGCGCGACCTCCGGGCCGCGCTCGCGTTCCCGCTCACCTCCGACGGCCGGCTGCTCGCAGCCGGTGCCGTGACGCTCGCGAGCTACGTTCTCGTCCTGTTGAGTAGCTTCCCGCAGTTCTCGATGCAGTTGCTGTCCCGCGACCCGGCGGACCTGCCCTGGGCGGTCGCCGTGCTGACGGAGGAGGCCAAGCTGAACGGCGGCTGGCTGGGTATCTGCCTCCTCGCGGCGTACGCGCTCCTGACGGGCGTCGCGGTCACGAACGCGGCCGCGCTCGTCCGTCGCGTCCGCTACTCCGGCGTCTCCACCGTCGCCGGCGTGGTCCCGGGGCTCCTCGCGGCCGGCTGTGCGAGCTGCGGCGCCGGCCTGCTCGGCCTCCTCGGGTTCGCCGGCGCGATGGCGGCGCTGCCCTTCGACGGCACGCTGCTGCGCCTCGGTGGCGTCCTGTTCCTGGTGTTCTTCCTCGGCCGAGCGGGCGACCCGCGGACCTGTCGGATCTGACGGCCGCCGGCACGAGCAGGCAGTCCGTTAGCCTTCGATGCGACGCCGACTGGCGAGATGCTCTCCGGTACGCCCTCACGACCAGCCGGCGTAGATGGCGTAGTTCAGCAGGGCGGCGAAGGACACCCACGCCAGGTACGGCACGAGGAGCGCGGCGGCTCGACGGTCGACGCGGTCGAAGGCGGCGATCGTCCCGACGATCGCGACCCACAGCGCACCGATGATGAGGAGGCCCAGCCCGGGTCGCTGGAGGCCGAAGAAGACCGGCGTCCACGCCAGGTTCAGCGTGAACTGGCCGGCGAAGGCGGCCAGCGCGACCTTGACGTCGCGGCGGCCGAGTCCGCGCCGCCCGACGAGGTACAGTGCCACGCCCATCAGCGTGAACAGCGCCGTCCAGACGATCGTCGGCGGGAACAGCCACGGGCGGTCGATCCAGGAGGTGTCGGACCCGATGAACACCGACGGGCTCGCACCGAGGGCGTTGACAGCGAGGACCGTCACAACCGCCGCCACCAGGTCACGGAGCGAGGAGCCGGAGCGCGGCCGCTGGCTGTATTCCATACCCTAGCTAGGCGGTCGAAACAGGTAGGTGTTCGGTGCGTCCGAACGGCGTCCGGTCGAGCGGCGCGCTGGAACCGGCCAGTCGTCGGACGCCAACGGGCGGTCCGGTCACCCGGTGACGTTGTCGAAACAGAAGCCGGTCTCGGCCGGGGTGAGCTCCCTGATCTGCGAGCGCAGTTGCTCGAAGGTGTGCGTGCCGCTGCCCTTCTGGAGGACGACCGCCGCGCTCGCCTCGACGCTCGGCGCCAGCCGGTCGGGTTCGTGGCCCGACAGGATGATGAACGGCAGCGCCGGGTGGTCCTCGCGGACCGACTCCAGCAGTTCGGCGCCGTTCATCGTCGGCATCTCGTAGTCGCAGACCACACAGTCGACGGCGTCCATCGACAGCCGCTCCAGGGCGGCTTCCGCGCAGGTCTCCGACAGCACCTCCATGGCGTCGTCGGTACGCTCCAGGTACTCCACGCCGGCCTTCGCGTACTCCGGATAGTCGTCGACGAACAGCACGGTGAGTTCGTCTTCGAGCGTCCCCGGCCCCCGGTCGGTCATACTCGTTCAAGCCGGGTGGCCGTATTAAACCTAATTATAACCAGAACTAGCTATTGAATAAATTCCCGTAGATGTCCGGCTCCGCGACCGATCACGCCCGCTCGGAGACGCCGCTCACCTCGAACCGCGCGCCGCCGCCGGCCGACTCGGTCGCGGTGATGTCCCAGCCGTGGGCGTCGACGATCTCCTTGACGATGCTGAGCCCGAAGCCCGTCCCCTCGGCGTTCGTCGAGTAGCCGGCGTCGAAGACGTCCTCGCGTTCGCTCTCCGGGATCCCCGGCCCGTCGTCGGCGACGTAGAAGCCGCCGCCGTCCTCGAGCGCGCCGACCGTGATCGACGCGCCCTCGCCGGCGTGCTCGACGGCGTTCCGGAAGAGGTTCTCGAAGAGCTGTGCGAGGCGGCTCTCGTCGGCCGGCACCCGCTGGTCGAGGTCCACGCGCAGGTCGTGGCCGTCCGTCTCGACGGCGTTCCACGCCGACCGGACCACCCGGTCGAGCCGGACGGGCCGGACGTCGTCGAGCTGCTCGCCCGCCCGCGCCAGCGTCAGGAGGTCGTCGATGAGCCGGCTCATCCGTTCGAGCGCGTCGTCGATCTTCCGGACGTCCTCGCGGGAGTCGCCGTCCAGGTCCGCCTCGAGCAACTCGAGGTGGCCCTTCGCGACCGACAGCGGATTCCGGAGGTCGTGGGAGACGATGCCCGCGAACTCGTCGAGCCGCTCGATCTGGTGTTCGAGTTCGCGCTGTCTGGCCTCGAGTTCGCGCTGCTTGTCGATGCGCTCCAGCGCCGAGTCGACGTTCGTCGCCAGCAGTTTGGCCAGCGACACCTGCCGGCCGTCGAACTCCGCGGTCGTCGTCGAGCCCGCGATGAAGACGCCGGCGTCGTCCAGGGGGAGGATCATCTCGCTACGCATCTCCGTCTCGGGGTTCTGAACTTCCGGTCTGGACCGCACGTCGTCGAATAGTTCCGGCTCGCCGGACTCGAAGACCTCCCAGGCGAGCCCCTCGCCGGCCTGGAACGTCGGGTGGTCGCCGAATATCTCGTCGGCCTCCGCCGTCCAGGCCGCCGGCTCGAGGGCGTCGGTGTCGGCGTCGTGGAACCAGATGGAGTTGACCGGCAGGTCGAGGATCTCGGCGGCGGCGGCGGTCGCGATCTCCGCCGCCTCGGTCCGCGTCTCCGCCTGGAACAGCCGCCGGGTCGTCTCGTGGAGGCTGACCACCCGCTCCTCGTGTTCCTTCAGTTCGGTGATCTCGCGGCCCTCCGGGATGAGGAGCGTCACCTCGCCGTCGTCGTCGGTGATGGGCCGAATCGAGAAGTCGATGATCGCCGTCCCGTCGGCGCCCTGGACCTCCAGTTCGTGGCGGACGAACTCGCCGTCGGCCGCACGTTCGACGTCCGCCCTGGTCCGCTCGCGGGTCTCCTCGGAGATCCGGAACCAGTGGGCGTCCCAGATCTTCTTGCCGACGACGTCGCGGCGGTCGATGCCGCCGAAGGCGAGCGCGGTGTCGTTGGCCTCGAGCAGCGTCCCGTCGGGCGCCATCAGCCCGGTGAACTGGTAGGTCTGGTTGAAGATGGCCTCGAAGCGCCGCTGGCGCTCCTTCATGTCGGTGATGTCGCGGGCGAACCCCGAGATGGCGACCTGCTCGCCGTCGCGGAAGATCGGCTGGGCGGCCACCCAGACCCACCGGCCGTACTCCTCGTGGGGGTTGACGCGGATCTCGTACTCCAGGGCCTCGCCGTCGGAGAGCTGCCGGGTCTGCTCGCGGACGAAGTCGCGGTCGTCCGGGTGGACCGCCGCCATGAACGACGTCGGGTCCGCCTCGAGCGCTTCGATGGACTGCCCGATGATTTCCTCGAAGGCGGCGTTGGCGTACAGCAGCTCCGACCAGTCGTCGCGGAACATCCACAGGGCCTCCTGGCTGCTCTCGACGAGCTCGTTGCTGACCTCCAGCTCCCGCCGCAGCTGCTGGTTGTACTCGCTGCGCGCGCGGCTGACGCCGACGAAGAACCCGAACAGGCCGCCGAGGTTCCCGAAGAAGACGAAGTCCTCGCGGAGCAGCAGCAGCGACGCTCCCGACAGGAGAGCCGGGAGGTTCGCCCACAGCAACAGGACTCCGATGAAGAGGATGCCGCCCACGTAGCCGGTCACGACGTTCCACCACGACGACCGCGGGAGTTCCGACCGCCCCAGGTAGAGCCACGTCGCGCCGACGACGAACGCTGCCAGCCCGACGTTCACGAACCCCTCGAAGAGGAACGTGCTCACGGCGTCGTACTCGCCGGTGGACGTCGCCATGGCACCGGTGACCGCGAACAGGCCGGCGACGAAGTAGAGGACGGAATCGGGGGCGAACGGCAGCGCCGCTGCGAGGCGCTGCTCGACCGATGTGCTCCGGACGCCCATCCCCTTAGCCCCCAACACTCATGGCTGGTAGATTTACTGCGGCCCTGAATAGGTATCGCCGCTTTCGGCGCTCGAGTCGCCCGATGCCGGCGGATCGACGCGTTACTCGCCCTCGACGCCGCCCCAGGCGGCGTCCGACAGCGTCCGCTGGACGACCTCGGTGTCGATCGACCGTGCGAGCGTCCGGAACCCCGCCTCCTCGGCGCGGTCGTCGGCGTTGGCGACCAGCCGCGAGACGATGAACTCCGGCGTCGAGCGCCCGACCTCGCCGAACCGCGGCTGGTAGTCCACCTCCAGCTGCAGGTCGCTGGTCAGCCCCTTCGCGAAGATGCCGTCGGTGCGGGCCGGCTCCGGCAGCGGCGCGAGGTCGTCGGCGAGGTGCGTGACGAACGTCCCGAGTGCCCCCTCGTCGACGGTCAGCCGCACCAGCCCGTGCAGGAGGTCGGCGGCCCGACCCGGTTCCGTGATGGCCTCGAACTCGTCGACGAGCATCAGCGTCCGGTCGCCGGAGACCAGCGGCGGGACCACCGACTGCAGCGTGGACTCGAGGACGCCGGCGTTGAAGCTGGCGTGGCGGCGGTGGAAGACGACGCGGTCGCACGGCGACAGCTGGGCGCGGTCGGCGGGGACTGGCAGGCCCATGTGCGCCAGGATGACGACCTGGCAGAGCGTCTCCAGCAGCGTCGTCTTCCCGCCGCTGTTGGCACCGGTCAACACCGTCACCTGGTCGCCGCTCGTCCCCGCGAGCGCGCCCCCGAGGTCGTGGTCGCCGACGGCGTAGCTGACCGGCTGGACGGCCTCGCCGCCGTCGACCAGCGAGAGGTTCCTCGCGCCGGCCACCGCCAGGGCGTCGCCGTCGACGAACTCCGGCCGCCGGAGGTCGTAGGCGTCGGCGAACCGGCCCAGGGAGAGGTCGCGGGCGACCTCGGCGACGGCCGTCCTCGCGCGCTCGACGTCGTCGCCGGCGGCCTCGACGTCGCCCTCCAGGTCGGCGCGCACCGCCGCGGCCCGCTCGTCGACCGCCTCGTCGAGCGACCGCCGGAGCGTCCGCAGCGTCTCGTCGACGAACCCGGTCGCGTCGACGGCCTCCGTAGCCATCGCCTCGCGGATGCGTGCCGAGTCGATCGCCGTCTCGCTGCGGAGGTGCTCGACGAGCGCCTCCTGGAACGCCGCGGTGTCGCGGACGCCGTTCGAGCGGAACTCCTCGACCAGCGAGGACGCGTTCGCCGACATCGTGTCCACGGTCTCGCGAGCCTCCCGCAGCCGTTCGAGTTCCTCGTCCGCGCCGGATCCCACGTGACCGCCGCCGAGGGCCCGGAGCGCGACGGCTGCGTCCTCGAGTGCTTCGCCGTCGAGTTCGAGGATGGGCTCGAAGGCCGGCCCCGAGGCGCCCGTCTCCTGGATCGCGACGGCGGTCTCGACGGCGGCGAGTTCCCCGCCGCCGACGTCGTCGTACGCCTCGAACGCTTCGAGAACTGCTTCCCGGGTCCCGTCGTCCAGTCCGGCCCACGTCTCGCGTGCGCGCTCGACCGAGTCCTGTCGCTCGGCGATGCGGTCCAGGTCGGTCAGCGGCGTCAGCGTCCGGATGCGTCCCGCGGCCTCCCGGTTGACGGCGTGCTCGGCGGCCAGCTCGATGATGTCGCGGTAGACCGAGCGGGCGTCCCGCGTCGCCAGCATGTCCATCCCCTCCGCGCTCTGGGCGCGCCGCAGGACCTGCGTCGCCCGGCTCGGCTCCAGGCCCGCGTCGACCAGCGTCCGGACGTCGCCGGACTCGATGGCCGCGATGGCGGCCTCGGTGCCGATGGACCCCTCCAGCGTGGCCCGCGTCTTCGGGCCGACTCCCCAGTACTCCTCCAGTTCCATGCCGGGCACATCGGCGACTGGCCGGATTAGTCTCGCGGTTGCCCGCGACGCTCGACCGCTGTGGCGCGCGTGAACTTCGCCCGTGGTGACCGACGCTCGCGGCTTCGGTCGTGCGGAGTCGAGAATTCGAAGGACAGCGACCGGTCAGCGTCTCGAAGTCACTGACAGCTGTCACTTCTCGGCAGTAGAGATTCCGCCCTTTATCTGAAGGAAGGGCTCTGACGCCTGGATAGGGTCAGAAGTGGCGTTTGCGGCAATATCAGCTATTTCGGGCCGCGATACGGCCGGAATCCTTACCTACACGATTGATATACATGTCTTAAATCTTAAGGTAGTTTTATTTACTGATGCGTCCAAGCGGTGATGTCATGTCAGCAAACGACAGCTCGGTCAAGGCCCTGCTCGCAGAACACCCGAAGATGACTGGCGTCCTGTTCACGATGCTGCTGCTGCTCTCGCAGACCGGCGTGGCGGCAGCTAACGGTGCCTGCTACATGGGCCCGTAAGAACGATCGTACTGCGTCAAGCTGTTCGGCCTATTTTGAACCTAGGAGAGACGCCTCATCACCGAGGAACCACTCGTAGCACTTGCAAACCAGCGTAGTGCTACAGAAGACTGAACGGTTTTCTCCCTTGAGATATCGTATCAGTTGTAGGAGCGAAGTTGTTCGCGTAGATCTTCTGCGGTAATCTCGTCTGACCAGTAGAGATTACCACAGCCGATAATTGGGAACGTTGAGATGTTGAGGAACTCGTCTAGTGCCGGGTCCCCGACTCGCCAGGTGTCGAGCTCCCCAGGTACGACGTAGTGGCAGTCACACCGGTCAAGGTACGGACGGTACATCGAGCCAGTATCGTAGTTCCAACTGGCGAAAGTCTCGACCGTGACGTCGAACTTGCCATCCTTTCTTAGTTCTACGCGGACGACGTTCGGGATGGCAACGTTGGACTGAGCCAATGCAGCGTTCGAGTCGCCTACGACTACGTAGTTCGAGCCCGTGAATATCGTCTCTTGGATCAGTGAGGTGGCGCTTCCGATGGGGAATCCGAAGTTCAGCAGCCTCGCTACGGTCTTCCCCACCTTCGTCGCCAACGAGTTGATAACGTCCTCCAGCGTAACCACCCCGGCTATCGCGCCGTTGTCGACCAAGAGTTGACCCTGTTCGTACGACGCGCAAGCGTTTAATACGAAGGTGTCAGCACAGACGGTCTCGAGCTGATCGGCGTGGAGATATCCGTCGTGACAGTCGAAACCTTCCGGGTCGACGTGCCCGATGTAATGGATGAAATCGGTCTCACTCTCGAACACGTCGGCGAGGTCGTCTGTAGAGAGGTCGTGATGGAGGTCGATGTCGAATTCCAGGTGGTCGCGAGTCCCGTATATCTCCGACACCGTTGCCTCGTCGGCCATCTCGGCGTCGTTCACGACGACGTCGATGTTTATTCCCGATGCATCCTCAGCGTGTTGTTCGAGCCGCTGGAGGTACGACTGCGTGCTCGCCTTCGCGGCACCGATAGCGAATCCGTCCCCGATCCATGCCTGGGACATACTATCGGTCTCCGGGAGTCCGATTATACGCTCGCCGGCCCGAGACGACTGTGACGAATTCGACGTGAAGGAGGATCTGTATGCTACCTCCGCCCCTGTATTGGCGACCGACCCCACGTCCGGTGAGGGTGATCTGGCAAAGACGTCCTCCATCCCTTCGGTCACCGTCTCGCTCGTCTGATCGAGCTTCGACGACGTCGGACAGCGGACGACCGCCAGATCACGGGCCAAGAACGGCAGCGACGTGGCGCGGTTCGGATCGGGCTGTACGTCTGCAGTGAGCCGCCAATCGGGTCGGCCGATTCGGCCTGCCATCTCCTCGAAGGAGATATCCAATTCGAGATACGTCCGAAGCCTACCTGCGATCGGCATTTCGTATAATCTCTCGAAGTCAAGCGGGAGACCGACGGCTTCGACACGCCGTCGAGCATCTAGTTCGGCATCGTAGAATCCCTCTGTTCTGGCTGCACAGTCCAGTATGAAACTGAATTGGAGTACGTCCTGGAGGTGCTTTTCAAAGGCCTCTCGCTCTGTCTCTCCCGCATAGCCCGCTCCGTCACCCAGGACATACGTTTTTCCATCGACCTGTAATTCAGGGTCGCCTGGTCTGATAGTCGCACCAAGCCAGTAGGCCAGCGGTGCGACTGGATAGACCCACGCGTGCTTCGGTGGGACCGAAATCTCGATAGCAGTCTCCGGCGGAGTGAGGCCGTCCGGAATATCGGGTTCGGTGTCAAGTTCGATAAGGGGAGGGTGCCCCCGGAGGGATGGCCACGTTCGTTCAGGCGACCAGGTCTTCATCGCGTTCCCGAACAGCGAGACGGCCTCCATCAGGTCCTCGGGTTTGCTCGTGGTCTTGAGTGTCCGGGCGGGCTGGAAGTGTGTCGATCGTGCCCCAATCTTCAGAGCCGTTTCTTGGTTGAACTGGATATCTATCCCGTCCTCCCCTGGTTCGATGTGGAAACCGCATCCGTCTACCTTGGCGTACATCTTCATCCCCATACCCGCGAACTCGATCAGATAGTCAGCGTCGCGGACGTCCGTGCCAGGATTCTCGGGGCTAATTTTTTCGATGATGTCCCCTTCCCTGTTACGCACCAGTATATCGATGAGGAACGGTGTTCGAATTCTGGACACATAGAAGCGAGTAGCGCTGTCGACGGGGTAGACGAATCCATCAGGAGAAGCAGGTTCCGGATCGACCTGCCGGTCGGTGAACAGCATCGCCTGAACATCCTCAACCGGGTCGTGGACGTGGACTCCCGATCGCCCGACCAGCGACTCGAACCGGGGAACGACTGATTTCGAGGAGTTATCATCCGTCATCGCCGCATCATCTCCTTCAATCTGGTAAGATGATTCGAGTTGGCCTGTCGGAGCCCTGTAGCCCCAATACGGGCCCAGAGAACTCTGGTGAATCCGCAGATTGGGGCCGACAGGCCTGTCATGGTTTCTGAGTAATCTACTGCTCCGACCAAAAACCTTCGCCGAATTACAGGGAAGATGAGGCTCGCAAGCGGCCAAATACATCACACAATCTCAACCGATAATTTATATCACCAGAGAGTAGGACTGATAGTATGGGCCAGGGGAACTGCATCAACTGCGGGGAGGGAGACGCGAAGTCGTACGACTTGCAGGTCAGAAACACGAACCACACTAGCGTGTCCCTGTGTGGGACCTGCCGCGCTGCTATCGAACGCGAACTCGACGGTCCAGGAGGTCAGTAGGGATTCCGAGAACGCGACCGGTACCGGTGAAGCCCAGCTTACGGCTCCCTTAGCAATTCGATAACGATAGCAGAGCATAGTGTACCGGGGACCGATGGATAGACGAAGCTTTCTCGCCGCAGGCGTCGGGGTCGCCGCAGCCAGCGCTGTGGGTACCGCGGCGGGATGGGCAGCCGTCCGTCCGGTGGAGCGGTCGGCGCCCGAGCCGGGCGAGGCGATGAGCGCGACGACCACGGCGATCATGGAGGGGACCGACCGCGAGACGACGGTCTACGAGCTCGACTCCGGCACCGAGGGGCCGACGGTGATGGTCGTCGGCGGGATGCACGGCAACGAGGTCAGCGGCTACCGCGCTGCCGAGGAGATCGCCGGCTGGACGATCGACCGGGGGACGCTGGTCGTCGTCCCGTGGGCCAACGTCCTCGCGATCGACGACCACCAGCGCAGCGGTCCCGAGGGCGACCTGAACCGCAAGTTCCCGACGGGCCAGGAGCCGACGACGGACCTCGCGCGAGCGCTCTGGGAGACGGTGACGGAGCACGACCCGGACGTCGTCTTCGACCTCCATCGCTCCCGCGGCATCCTCGGGACGCACGCCGAGTGGGTCGGCCAGGCGGTGTTCCCCACCGCACAGGCCGAGGAGCACGCTCGGGCGGTCATCGAGGCGGTCAACGACGAGGTCGTGCCGACGACGATGCCGTACCACGAGTTCGCCGTCTCCGGCCCGCTGTCGGGCGGCGCCCCCCTGCTGATGCACAAGGTCGCCGGCGAGCTCCAGCGGCCGGGGTACATCATCGAGACCACCGGCGTCCTGGTCTCCCTCGGGACGCAGATCGACTGGACGCTGGAGATCGTAGAGCGACTGCTCGAGCGCCACGGCGTCGAGCGGGTGGAGTCATGACGGTGTTCCGCAACCTGCCGCTGGCCCGCCCCGTGACGGCGGCCGTCTTCGGGTTGCTGGTCCTGCCGGTCATCGCCGGTACCGTCGACGGCCGGCTGTGGACGCCCCTGGCCGCCCCGGGGTACTTCCTCATGATGTTCATGACCATCGTCGGCAGCGTGGTCGCCCAGAACTACGAGTTCTGGGTGTACTGGCCGCCGTTCGTCGTCGTCAGCTACGTCATCGCGGTCGCCGTCGCGACCGTCTACTACGGGCTCCGCGGGAACTGAACTCGAACCGGTTGTCCGCCGGTCGGCAGGTTCGCGGACGGTTCTCTCGTCGCTTCCCTGCCGGTTGCTGAACCCTTTAGGGCGTCTCGGTCGTGGCCTCGTGTAGCATGACCGACCTGGAAGACGTCGACCTGGAGTTCGTCCAGTTGGGGGAGACGGGCCTGCAGACCAGCGAACTCCAGTTCGGCACCTGGCGGTTCGGCAAGGAGACCGAGGCGGGGAACGTCGAGATCGACGAGGAGCGCGGCCACGAGCTGCTGGACGCCTACGAGGCCGCGGGCGGCCGCTTCATCGACACCGCCGACGTCTACGGGAACGGCAAGGCCGAACGCTGGATCGGCGACTGGCTCGCCGACCGCGACCGCGAGCGGTACACGATCGCCTCGAAGGTCTACTGGCAGATCCGCGAGGACGACCCCAACAGCCGCGGGACGAATCGCAAGAACGTCCGCCACCGCGTCGAGCGCATCCTCGACCGGCTGGACACCGACTACCTCGACCTGCTGTACATCCACCGCTGGGACGACCAGACCTCGGCCAGAGAGCTGATGAAGACACTGAATGGGCTCGTCGAGTCAGGGAAGGTCCACTACCTCGGCGCGTCGACGCTGCGGCCGAACGCCTGGAAGGTCGCGAAGGCCAACGAGATCGCCCGCAGCGAGGGCTGGGAGCCGTTCTCGGTCGTCCAGCCGCGGTACAACCTCGTCGACCGCGAGATCGAGGGCGACTACCTCGAGATGGCCCGCCACTACGGACTCGCGGTCTGCCCGTGGAGCCCGCTCGGCCAGGGCTTCCTGACCGGGAAGTACGACCGCGAGGACGGGCTGACGGGGCAGTCCCGCGCCGCCGAGTCCAGCCGCTTCGAGGAGGCGTACCTCACCGAGGAGAACTTCGACCTCCACGACGAGCTCGACGCGGTCGCCGACGAGGTGGACGCCACGCCGGCTCAGACCGCCCTCGCGTGGCTGGTGCACCGGGACGGCGTCACCGCGCCGATCGTCGGCGCCCGCACCGTCGACCAGCTCGAGGAGAACCTGGCCGCCGCGACGATCGACCTCTCGGACGACCAGGTCGACCGGCTCACCGAGGCCAAGCAGGGCCCCTACCCCGGGCTCTGAGACCGAGAGCTCCGAACCGGGGCTTACTGCCGCGACTCGTTCGCGCCGACCGCCTGTGCGACGTGGGTGGTCGCGACCAGGCCGATGCCTCCGACGAGGTTCCCGGCCGTGACGAAGAGCGCGACGCCGGCCAGGCTGGCGAGACCGATCGGCGCGCCGGCGAGGACGCCGAAGGAGAGGTGCAGCAGCGTGACGATGACGTGGTCGAACGGGCCGAGCGCGAGCAGGAACCCCACGACGTAGGCCATCCCAGCCCGGCTACCGACACTGTCGACGGCGACGAGGAGGAACGACAGCAGCGAGACGAGCGTCCCGCCCGCGATGCCGCTGGCGAACCTGGCCACGGGGCTGCGGTGGGCCACCTCCTGGGCGGTCGTCCGGAGCGCCTCGCCGGTGCCGTGCGGCAGCACCCCTGGAACGGAGAGTACGGCCACGAGGATGACCCCGCCGAGGAGGTTGAAGAGGAACGTCAGCGCCCACAACCGGAGTATCGAGGGGAGAACGTCGCCGACGCTGCGGTCGGTCACCACCGCGGCCGGGTCGAAGAAGTTCTCGTTGAACAGTTCCGCGCGGCCGACGATGAGGAACACCATCCCGACGCCGAACGCGAGCGCGCCGAAGACCCGCGCGACCGAGCCGAACTCCGGTGCGAAGCTGGCGTGGACGATGACCTGCCCGACGATGCCGAAGACGATGGTGAATCCGGCGATGAAGCTCGTCGAGACGAGCTCCAGGAGCGACTGGTCGAGGCGTCGTTCGCCCTCGTCGACCGCCCGGTCGAATATCTCGCCCAGATTCGGCGCGGTGGACATACCGTTTACTGCATCTGTCGCGGCAAAAACGCTGGTTGTCGGTTGGCTTGAGCGGCGGCGGGTACTTACTCGGCCGGGTCGGCCTCCTCGCCGAGGGGGGACCGACGGTCAGGCCACGCCCCACCGCGTCGGCGCACGCTCGACGGCGAGGGCGCCGACGTCCCGCTCGAGCCGGTCGGCGTACCGGAGGCGAAGCGCCCGCGATCGCGACCGGGACAGGTGAACGACGTCGTCGAGTTCCGCCGAGATGGGAGCGTAGCTGGCAGGGTCGAACCCCATCGACGCCAGGTACCGCCCGACCGGGGCCGATTCGAGCCCGTGATCCATGGCCGTATCGACCTGCTGCTGTAGCCAGTCGAAGGCCGGCAGCGACACGCTGGACGACGTGATTCCGGCGCGCCCCCCGATCTCCACGCGCCGGTCCTCGACGAGTGCCAGGACGTCCCGGACGTCCTCGACGAGTCGCAGGATCTGTCCCGGCAGTGCGGTGTCTGGCGCGCGCCACTCGACCGTGCCGTACTTCTCGCGCAACCGGACGGGCGCCCAGATCGAGTCCTCGGGAGCGAAGTGCTCGTCGAACGCCTCCGGGTCGACGCCGCTGGACAGCGCCTGCCGACGGAAGCGATCGAACGTCTCGTCGATCCGTTCCTCCCACTCGTCGACGTCCTCGACATAGGGCCACAGCCGGCCGAGTCGGGGGTGGTCCGCGTAACACGTCCGCCGGTAGACGTGGCTACGCGCGCAGGCAGCCACGGGGTGCCCCCGGTGAAACGGGGAACTCGCGACGAGCGCGAACGCCGGATCGAGCGCGGTCAACAGGTTCAACTGGTCGGCCTCGGCGCCGTCGATCTGATCGACGTGCAGGTGCGTCCCGGCACAGCGGGTCGCGTAGTCGAACGTCTCGCCGAGGACCCGACGCTGGATCTCCGTCCGCGGGCCGTCGTTCGTGGCGATCGGCCCGGCGTTGAGCGGCGTACCGAGCGGGACGATCCGACGTCCCTCCTCGCGAGCGACTTCGAGGACCTCCCGGAGTCTGGCGGCCACTTCCGCCCGGAGTTCGGGTACGTCGGCACAGGGATCGGTGACGACCTCGAGCATGGGGTCGGCACTCTCGGCGTGTAGCGTATCGACGCGGTCGAGCACCGGCTTTGCGGATGCCAGCGCACCCGTATCGTCCACCGTCCAGTATTCGAGTTCGAGACTGAGTTGCATGGTAGGGTTGGGTGTTTTCCACCTTGGTTTCGCATCACCGCGGAGCGACGCGGGAGCCGTCCCGAAAATCGTCGTTGTACCGTACCCTACCGGAGTCGGTTGAAGGGGAAAACCCGACCTCCAACGTGCTTAGGTCCGGCGTCGTCGCCCCGTGGTGCGGTTCGGCCGTCTAGTCCGGCGTCGAGCCGCGTGCTGTAGCCTCGGACGGATCCCGGTGAGGTGTGGTCCGTTCAGTCGTCGCCCAGCTGCTCGCCGCAGTGGGGACACCGGTCGTAGCGGAGTTCGGCGCTGGCCTCGCGGACCTCCTGCATCGCGGTCCGGACGCGCTCCTCGGTGGTGAGTTCGTCCTCCAGGGAGACGTCCGCGCCCTCGACCTCCAGGAGGAACTTGGCGGTCTCGACGGCC
This sequence comes from Natronomonas salina, assembly GCF_013391105.1. NCBI lineage: Archaea > Methanobacteriati > Methanobacteriota > Halobacteria > Halobacteriales > Natronomonadaceae > Natronomonas > Natronomonas salina. The sequence goes on along the minus strand of NZ_CP058335.1, from coordinate 2,912,497 downwards.
TCGTACATCAGGTCGTCCAGTTCGTCGGCGGTGACGAACTCGGAGTAAGCGCCGTAGAGGAACGTCGCGCCGGCGATCCGGACCTTCTCCTCGAAGTCCCGTCTGGCCTGGTAGACGGCCTGGCGGCTGTAGGGCTCCGACATGAAGGGGACGAGCTCCGGCAGGTGCTCGCCGATCTTCGTCATCTCGACGCCGGTGCCGGTCCGGAAGTCCGCACAGAGCCGGGCGATGGCCCACTCGCGGGGCGTGAAGGAGACGCGATTGTTCAGGAACTCGTCGACGCGGTCGTAGTCGGCGCTCTCGACGGCGAGTTCCGCGAAACGGTCGTACTCGTGACTCTCGGGAGTCGCGTGCGTGTTCTCGGGCATGGTGGGTTTGCTGCGGTTGCCCGCGTCGGAACGCGGCACTGGAGGGGGATAACCCTGTTGCCGCGCCCGGATTCGCCGCCGCCCGGACCGCCGCCCCCGTGCCGGATGCAGGCAAGAACCTGCACAATCGACAACGCTTAACACGGCGCACTGGATACGGAGGCCATGGACGATATCTTCGTCGCCCGACTCATGTCGTCGGGGATCTACACCGTGAGTCCCGATACGCTCGTCGAGGACGCCGCGCACGTGATGCTGGACAACGAGATCGGGTCCGTGGTCGTCGTCGACGAGACGAACGCCCTCCAGGGCATCCTCACGTCGACGGACTTCGTGAAGATCGTCGCCGAACAGAAGCCGAAGGACCAGACGTCCGTCTCGAAGTACATGTCGACCGACGTGGAGACGGCGACGGCCCAGGAACCCATCCAGGACGCGGCCGACCGGATGATCGAGTGCGGCTTCCACCACCTCCCAGTCGTCGACGAGACGGAGGGCGTCATCGGCATGATCTCGACGACGGACCTGACGGCGTACGTCTCGAAGGTCGAGTCGCCGACCCCGGCGTAGGGTCCGGCCGCGTCCGCGACCCCGGTCCAGCGTCGGTTTTTCGGTCCGTCGGTCCCACGCTCCGCGCATGGACCTGACCGAGTTCGTCGACGATATCGTCCACGAACCGACCCAGACCGATGGCCGGGGCCTCGACCTCACCGTCGCCGGTATCTCGCGCGTCGCCGAACCCGGACGGGTCGACTTCGGCGGCGGCGAACTGACGGCCGCAGAACTCGAGGCGGTCGAGACCGAACGGCGGAACCCGGACGACGACTACGGCTGGTGGAACCTCGAGAGCGGCCGATACCTCATCGAGTACAACGAGTCGCTCACGGTTCCGAGCGACGAGCGCTTCCTCCTGCAGACCCGGGACGAACTCCTGGCGCGGGGGGCCTTCCACCCGACGCTGCACGTCGAGTCGCTGGACCGGGTCCCGCTGGTCGTCGGCGGGGCCGGGCTCCGTCTGAAGGAGAACGCGCGGGTGTCGACGCTGCTGTCGGAGTGAGCCGCGGTTACCCCTCGATAACCTCGTGTCGACACCACCGGCAGGCCCGCCCGCTCCGTTCGCTCCCGTCCTCCCGGACCTCCAGCAAGCGGTCCTCGAGCGCGTCCGCCGGAAGCGGGAGGAGGCGGTCCACCTCGTGGCTGCATCGCGGACACTTGACCATGGTACCTATTGGCACGGAGCCGGAAGAGAGTGTCGGAGGGCGCTCCGAGCCCTGATGGACGGCCAGCGCTTACGACCCGGGCCCGGCGACAACGATATGGCGTCGAACGCGTAGCCTGCAGTATGGCGACGAGCTACACCTGCGACGGGTGCGGGGCGACGCTGGGCTCCGGCGACGAGCTGATACGGGAGTCGCGACACACGGGGCGGTCGTGGTACTGCCAGTACTGCCGGACGCCGGTGCCGGCCGCCATCGCCGAGCGGCTGAGCCACCGCGAGGACGGCTCGCCGACCGACCGGCGGCCCTGACCCGACGGACCGCTGCGCCGTCGCCGGCTCAGACGGCCGTCACGACGAGTAACTGGACCCAGCCGGCGACGAACCCCAGTGCCGCACCAACAGCGATGAGCAACCACTCGTCCTCCTTGAACGCTGCCCGGAGCATCGTCGCGAAGTCCGCGGCCGGCATCTCCTTCATCCGGCGGGCCATCAGCTCCCGGATCGCCCCGCTGCGCCGCTCGTTGATCGTCCGGTCCTGCATCGGCTCGACGGCGTAGTCGACGCCGCGGTCCGCGATCTCCTGGCGGATGGACTCGTACTGCGAGGCCCCGGCGGTCATGCGGACGATGGGGCCCGCGAGGCCGGCCGACCGGTCGATGGCCTCCGCGAGTTCCTCCTTGATCATCCGGCGCGTCCGGTCGGCGTTCGGCCCGGACAGCAGGTTCTCGGCGATGTTCTCGAGGGTGAGGATCTCCTCGGAGACGATCTCCGCGTACGTCTCGGCGGCCTCGTCCTGCCGGCTCAGGAAGATGCCCTGGAACGTGAAGGGGCCGACGTCGATGGGGTGCATCGGCCGGAAGATCATCTTCAGCGCCAGCCAGTTGGTCGCGTACCCGACGAAGACGCCCGCGACCGGCAGCACCCACCACCGGTCGATGAAGACGAAGAGGGGGACTGAGATGCAGCCGAGCAGCGTGCCGAAGTAGAAGCCCGACCGGACGAGGAACGTGAACTCCCGGTCCCCGGTCTCAAGGAAGATGCGGTTGAGCAGCTCGGGGTTCTCGCCGAGGTCCTCGATGACCATCATCTTGATGTCCAGGAGGTCGTCGACGTTCTCGCCGATCCGGTGGGTGATACGCCGGGTGACCGAGGGGAGCTGGTCGCTGATGCGGGCGTGCATCAGCTGCCGGACGAGCGTCGACGAGTTCACCCACAGCTCGGGGTTCTGCTCGCGGACGATCTCCTCGACGAGGTCGTGGATCGCCTCCTCGGAGGTCGAGACGATGTGCTCGGCGATGATCTCGGGGTCGAACGTCTCGTAGAACTCCCGCTGGCTGGCGATGCGGGTGATGCCGGTGTCGACGGAGATGCTGCCCATCTTCCGGGCTCGCGAGGGGATGATCCCCTGCCAGCCGAGTTTTCCCTCCATCATCCCCGGGATCTGCCGGATCCGGTAGGGGAGGTTGGCCGTGAGCTGCTCCATCCCCGGCACGTCGACCCCCCGGAATCCGAGGGGGTAGAACAGCATCCGGATGGCGACCCAGTTGGTGAGGTAGCCGATGATGCCGGTGATCGGCGGGATCAACAGCAGCCGCCACTCGAACCAGGGGACGTAGTCGGTGACGATCGACGAGAGCCGGACCCCCCACTCGCCGGCGAACGCGAGTCCCGTCGCGAGGACGAACAGTGGGGTCATGCTGTGTTGGGGCGCGCCAGTGAGCCGCCGCAGCCCGGCCGTCGACCGGCGGTCACCGAAGTGGTATCTGTTGTTTCCCGAGAGAACTGATTTAACTTTTTACAGACAGGCGAGATTCTCCCGCCGTCGAGCCCGCTGGCGGATTTCCGGGGTGGTCGCCGGTCGACCGGAGAGCTGCGATCGCCGAACGGAGCACCCCGGTAGCCGGGGTCGACGAACCGGGGACCGACGACGACGACGATGGGCAGAGAAAGTGAGGCGTGGTGACGCTGAGAGTCGATGGCCGGTCACCCTCCGGCATCGCAGCGGTGAGCGGGACTCAGACCGCGTTGACGACGAGCAGCTGGATCCAGCCGGCGACGAACCCGAGGGCCGCTCCCATCGCGATGAGCAGCCACTCGTCCTCCTTGAACGCCGACCGCAGCATCACCGTGTACTGGGCGGGGGGGAGCTCCTTCATCCGACCGGCGAGGAGGTTCTGGATGGCCCCGCGTCGCTCCTCGTGGATCTCGTCGTCCTGCATCGGCTCGACGGCGTACTCGACGCTGTCCTCGGCGATCCGGTCGCGGATGTCCTCGTACTCCTCGGTGCCGCCCATCATCCGGACGACGGGCGAGCCGGGGCCGAACATGTCGTCGATGGAGTCCTTGAGGTCCTCCTTGATCATCTTCTTCGTCCGGTCCGACTTGGGACCGTTCATCAGGTTGTCGGCGATGTTCTCGAGGGTCAGGACGCGGTTGGCGACGATACGCGCGTACGTCTCGGCGGCCTTGTCCTGCCGTCGCAGGAAGATCCCGTGGAGCGTAAATGGCCCGATCTCGCGGCGCTGCTTCGGCCGGAAGATCATCTTCAGCGCCAGCCAGTTGGTCGCGTAGCCGACGAAGACACCGAAGATAGGGAGGACCCACCACGTACCGATGAAGACGTACATCGGGATGGCGAAGATGCCCAGGAGCGTCCCGACGTAGAATCCGGAGTTGATGATGAAGTCGAACTCCTTGTCGCCGGTCTCCAGGAAGATCGCGTTCATGTCGCCGGGGTTCTCCTCGAAGTGGTCGATGACCATCATCTTGATGTCGAGGAGTTCGTCGACGTTCTCGCCGATTCGCTGGGTGATGTGCCGGATGATCTCCGGGAGCTGGTCGTCGACGCGCTGTCGGATCACCTCGCGGGCCTGCTCGGGGGCGTTGTCCCACAGCTCGGGGTTCTGCTCGCGGATCGTCTCGATGACCATCCCCCGGATCTCCTCGCCGGAGTTCTCGTGGATGTACTCGGCGAGGCGGTCGGGGTCGAACTCCTCGTAGACCTCCTCCTGGGTGGCGAGCTGTGAGAGCGCGCTGTCGACGTTGATGCTGCCCATCTTGCGGGCCTTCGAGGGGATGATCCCCTGCCAGCCGGCCCGGCCCTGCAGCATCCCGGGGATCTGCCGGATGCGGTACGGCGAGTTCGCCGTAATGTGCTCCATCCCCGGCACGTCGACGCCCTTGAAGCGCAGCGGGTGGAACAGCATGTAGATGGCGGCGTAGTTGGTGATGTACCCGATGATGCCGGTGATCGGCGGGATCAACAGCAGACTCCACTCCCACCAGCTCAGGAGGCCACCGGTGGCAGCGACGGTTTCGGGGAGCGACTCGACGACGTGGGTCAACGAGGCGACGATGACGAACGCGGAATTCATCTGAACATGAGGGTGTTCTGGGGGTCGGTTCGGGACGCGGAACGGCCCGGGACGACACGACGGGTCCTGTGTACACGTATCACATAATCCGATTTAACTTTTTACAGCCATCCAGGAGTTATACGGCGCCTAGGCACTTGCATTTGCAAGCTCCATCGGCTAGCGTCGAGGTGACGCGACGCCGCGGGTCACACCGTGGTCACGACGAGCAACTGGATCCAGCCGGCGACGAACCCCAGCGCGGCCCCGCAGGCGATGAGCAGCCACTCGTCCTCCTTGAACGCCGACCGCAGCATGTGCGCGAACTCGTCCGGCGGGAGCTCCTTCATCCGACTGGCGAGCAACCGCTCGATGGCGCTCCGCCGCGCCTCGTTTATCTCGGGCTCCTGGAGCGGCGAGACCGCGTACTCGACGCCGTTCTCCGCGACTTCGTCCCGGACGGCCTCGTACTCCTCGGTGCCGCCGAGGACCCGGACGACCGGCGAGTCCGCCCCGAACATGTCGTCGATTGACTCGCGGAGGTCCTCCCTGATCAGCTGTCGGGTGCGGTCGGAATTCGGCCCGTACATGAGGTTGTCGGCGATGTTCTCGAGGGTGATGATCTCCCGGGCGACGATCTCGGCGTACGTCTCGCTGGCGACGTCCTGCCGTCGCAGGAAGATGCCCTGCAGCGTGAACGGCCCGATATCGTGACGCTGCAGCGGCCGGAAGATCATCTTCAGCGCCAGCCAGTTGGTCGTATAGCCGACGAAGACGCCGAACAGCGGCAGGACCCACCAGGAACCGATGATGACGTACGCGGGGATGGAGAAGATGCCGAGCAGCGTGCCGAAGTAGAACCCAGAGTTGACGATGAAGTCGAACTCCTTGTCGCCGGTCTCCAGGAAGATCTCGTTGACGTGTTCGGGGTGCTCGTCGAGGTGCTCGATGACCATCATCTTCGTGTCGAACAGCTCGTCGACGTGCTCGCCGATGTGCTCGGTGATGTGCTGGATGATCTCCGGGAGCTGGTCGTCCACCTGCGAGCGGACCGCGTCGTGGACCTGCTCGGGGGCGTCGTCCCACAGCTCGGGGTTCTGCTCGCGGATCGTCTCGACGACCATCTCCTTGATGTCGTCGCCCGCGGACTCGTAGATGTGGTCGGCCAGGAGGTCGGGGTCGAGTTCCTGGAAGATCTCGGTCTGCGTGGTGATCTTCCCGATCGCCGTGTCGACGTTGATGCTGCCCATCTTACGGGCCTTCGAGGGGATGATACCCTGCCAGCCGACGCGGCCCTCCAGCATTCCCGGTATCTGCCGGATGCGGTACGGCGAGTTCACGGTCAGCTTCTCCATGCCGGGGACGTCGAACCCCTTGAACCGCAGCGGGTGGAACAGCATGTAGATGGCGACGTAGTTGGTGATGTACCCGATGATGCCGGTGATCGGCGGGATCAACAGCAGTCGCCACTCCCACCAGCCGAAGAGGTCGCCGCCGATGGCCGCGACCGCGGGGAGTGCTCGAAGCGTCGACGCGACGCCGATCGCTGCGGCCGTCTCGACGAGCAGGGCGAAAGCGATGTTCATCTCGTGTGGAGGTGCGGGGAGTTCGGTCGGAGACGATACGCCGTGGGTCGTGCAAACACATCACTCGGTTCAGGTTTAACTTTTTGCAGCTTACCGGCCACAGATCGACGGTAGCCGACGCGAAACCCTCAGAATAGAGGCTCGGTGGCGGAGCGCCGCGGTCCGTCCATCCCCTGGACTGAAACCTTCGCCCGCCGAAACGACCCCGCATGGAGCGGTTCGCCGAACTGATCACCGCCGGCGGCCTCGCCCTGGTCGCGGGGCTGTGGCTGACGGCGCTGGTCGCGACCGGGTCGCTACCCTGGCTGGCCGGCGCCGCCCTCGCACTGGCCGGAGCGGTCGGTCTCGGCGCCGGCATCTGGACCGAACTCGACGTCGACGTCCGGGAGGCCTGACGGAAGGACCGGGCTGACGGCTGTCCGCACGCCGACGGCGGCGTCCCCCACTGATTTGGGGGTCCGGGGAGTTACCCGCGGACATGGAGCTACCCTGGGCCGAGAGCTACTGGCTCGCCCGCTTCGCCTTCCAGCGGGGGCTCGCGCTCATCTACCTCCTGGGGTTCCTCGTCGCGGCGACGCAGTTCCGCCCGCTGGCCGGCGAGGACGGGCTGCTGCCGATCGAGAACTACCGCGAGCGGTGGGACTTCCGGGAGCGACCCAGCCTCTTCCACCTCGTCCCCGACGACCGCGCGGTCGCCGTCACCGCCTGGACCGGCGTCGGCCTCTCGGCGCTGGCCGTCCTCGCGGTCCCCTACTGGTTGCCCGACGCGCTCGCCGTCCCCGCCTCGATGGCCCTGTGGGCGCTGCTGTGGCTGCTCTACCTCTCGTTCGTCAACGCCGGCCAGACGTTCTACGGCTACGGCTGGGAGTCGATGCTGCTGGAGACCGGCTTCCTCGCGGTGTTCCTCGGCGCCGGCGACGCCGGCCCGCCGTTCGTCGTGATCCTCCTGTTGAAGTGGGTGCTGTTCCGCAACATGTTCGGCGCGGGGCTCATCAAGCTCCGCGGCGACGACTGCTGGCGCGAGCTGACGTGCATGGACTACCACTACGAGACCCAGCCGATCCCGAACCCGCTGTCGTGGCACGCCCACCACCTCCCCGACCGGTTCCACCGCGTCGAGACGCTGGGCAACCACGTCGTCGAGCTGGCGGTGCCGTTCCTCTACTTCGCGCCGCAGCCCTGGGCCGCCGCGGCGGGGCTCGCGACGGTCGGCTTCCAGCTGTGGCTGATGCTCACCGGGAACTTCTCGTGGCTGAACGCGCTGACGCTCGTCCTCGCCATTCCGACGTTCGGCGACGGCGTGGTCCAGTCGGTGCTCCCGGCGACGACGCCCGCGGTCGCGCCGACGCCGACGTACCTCCAGGCGCTCGCGCTGCTGGTCGCTGCCGTTGTCGTCTACAAGAGTGTCGAGCCCACCCGCAACATGCTCTCGACCTCGCAGGTGATGAACACCTCCTTCGACCCGCTGCACCTCGTCAACAGCTACGGCGCCTTCGGCCGCGTCACCCGCGAGCGCTACGAGGTCGTGATCCAGGGCACCCGCGACGACCCCGAGGACGACCCCGAGTGGGAGACCTACACCTTCCCGGGGAAGCCGACCGACCCCGGGCGCCGGCCGCCGCAGCTGGCGCCGTACCACCTCCGGCTGGACTGGCAGCTGTGGTTCGCCGCCATGTCCTCGACGCCGCACCGCCACCCGTGGTTCTCGCGGCTGCTCGAGAAGCTGCTGGAAGGTGACGAGGCGGTGCGGTCGCTGCTGAAGGACGACCCGTTCCCCGAGGAGCCCCCGACGCACGTCCGGGCGGTGCGGTACCGCTACCGGTACACGACGCCCGAGGAGCGACGCGAGACTGGGCGGTGGTGGCACCGCGAGCGGTCCGGGCCGTACGTCCGGCCGGTCTCCCTCGAGGAGCTCCGGTCGGGGTCGACGGCGCGGCGCCGCCGGTTCTGACCCCGGTCGCCGATTGCGGCGCCCGAACGGGGACCGACCCGGACGGAGTTCAGAGGTCGGGTTGCTCCTGGCCGACGACCGCGTTCGTGTCCTCGGTGTCCGGGATGGGCACGAAGGACTCGCCGTCCTCGGCGATGGCCTCCGCGGGCCCGAAGCCGTACTGGCCGGTCTCCGAGGGGGCCTCGACGATGTAGCCGAAGGTCGTCTCGCCCTCGCCATGGTAGTCGACGTCGAAGTAGACGTACTTGGCGTCGAACACCTCGACGACCTCCGCGTGGTCCCCGGCGACCACCTCCCAGCTCGCCGGGATCGCGTCGCGGACCCGCGAGAGCCGGTGGGTGGCGTCGGTGAGCGTGAACTCGACGTGGTTCACCTGGCCGGCCGTGAAGACGGAGCCGTCGTCGGCCCGGTTGCCCTGCACGTCGGGGACGGCGACGCCGCGACCGTGGTCGCAGAGGTCGACGGCGTTCCACAGCTGGGGGTGGTCGGACTTCGTCTCGTCGTCACCCCGGGAACCGGCCCGTCGGCCGAGTTCCCGGGCGCGTTCGACGGCGGCCGCCGCGTCGACGAAGCCGGCGCCCATGTTCGCCTCGGTGTGGCCGGCCAGTTCCTCGCCGGTGCCGCCCTCGGCCGTCGCCTCGACGATGTTGAGGACGTCGATTGGTTTCGGGAAGTGCCCCGCCTCGCGGCGGTACGCCGCGTTCACGAGCGTACAGATGCCCGACGTCACGGGACACGACATCGAGGTGCCGGACAGCGAGCCGTACCAGGGGTCGGTGCCGTCGTCGCCCCCGTAGGTCGGACCGGTGTACTTCAGGACGTCCGTGTGGGTCTCCGTGGACATGACGGCGTTTCCGGGAGCGCCGACGCCGACCCGGTAGATGCCGAACGGTCCCTCCGGCGCCGACGGCTCCGTCTCGAGGGCCGTCAGCTCCATCGTGAACTGCGACTGGACGTTGTACTCACCGACGACCTCGAAGACGTAGGTCCGGTCGCCGTCGATGGGGGCATCGAAGGTGAACTCACCGTCGTTGACGAGTTCGCTGCCGGTGGCGATCACCGTGCCCTCCTCGCTATCCCTGTGGACCTTCACCTGGATGGCCTGGCCCTGCGGCTGCCACGTGACCGTCGCCTCCAGGTAGCCGGCGCCGGGCGGCGACTGCCACTCGAAGTAGTTGGGGTCCTGGATCGGGTCCTCGTAGGCGGGGTCGACGCCGTAGCTGACGGTCCCGCTGATGGAGGTCTCGTAGTCGGCATCGACCTCCGCGACGTCGCCCTGCCCGGAGCGGTGGAACCGCCGGACGTTGCGCAGCGCCCGCCGCCGGTCGTAGTGGGCGCCCTCGTTGTCGTCGTAAGCGGTCTCGTAGTCGGCGGCGTAGCCCGCGCCCCGCTCGTCGGCCGGCGGGCGACCGCGCGAGGAGAAGTCGGTCGGCCGCTTCGCGGGGCCGAAGTCGCCGTCGAAGGTGGCGGCGACGCCGAGGACGTACGGCGCCTTCGCCGCGTAGTTGAGCGTCCCGTGGTCGGGGCCGGAGTTGCTGGCCGAGAACACCGGGAGGATGCCCGAGGCGAAGGCCTCCCACATCGCGAGGTTGCTGGCGCTGACCGGGTTGAAGTCGTGGTCGTTGTCGAGCCCGTAGGAGTTCGAGACGACCTGGACGTCCAACTCGCCGTTCCGCTTGCGCGCGATCATGTCGTCGACCGCACCCGCGATCTTCAGGATGTAGACGGTCAGCCCGGCCGAGTAGACCGTGAGATCGGCGTCGGGGGCCATCCCGGCGTACTGGCCGTCGGACTGCTGGCCGATGCCGGCGACCGACCCCGAGCAGTGCGTCCCGTGGCCGATGTCGTCGGAGTCGCCGGCGCCGACGTCGACCCACATCGTGTCCTCGGCGTCCGACAGCGGGTTGACGTACCGGAAGTTGTTCCGGAGGTTCGGCTGCAGGTCGGGGTGGTAGCCGTCGACGCCGGAGTCGATGACGACCGTGTGGGCGCCCGCGCCGGTCTCGACGAGGTCCTCCTGGGCCGCCGCGGCGCCTGTCAGCTCCCGGGCGTCGTCGTTGTGGTACTCCAGTTCGCGGTTCTTCTCGACGTACCGGACCGAGTCCAGCGCGGCGATGCGCTCGATCTGGTCGCCGGTCGCCCTGGTGTAGCCGAAGGGCAGCACCTGGAACCGGTAGTAGCCGTCGGCGAGGTCGAACCGTTCGAGGACGTCGACATCGTCGTTGTCCTCGAAGACGACGATGACCTCCTGGAGTCCTCCGTCGGTGTCGATGCCGTCGTCGATGAGCCCCGCGGCCGTCCCGGGCGTCAGCGCCGCCCCGGCGGCCACGCCCGCACCCTTCACGAACGTTCGTCGGTCGAGTCGCATGGGTCGGCGGAAGCACGCCCCCGAAATACCGGTTCTGACAAAACCGTCCAACAGTCGCGCGACGGCCCGGACCGCGCGTCCCCGTGGATAAACCGTCGGGAGGCGGCCGCGACTGCCGGGCGACCGCTCTTTTTGTGGCTCCTGACCCTATCAGTAGGTATGACGTCAGCACTGTTCGTCGTCAGCGAGGAGGGGTACTGGGCCGAGGAGTGTATCGAGCCGCTCACGACGCTCGAGAGCGAGGGCGTCGACGTGACGGTGGCGACGCCGAGCGGCGGCGAGCCGGTCGTCGACGAGCGCTCGCTGGACCCCGACGACGTCGGCGAGGAGACCGTCGAGGAGTTCCGCGAGACCATCGAGTCGCACCCGGAACTCAACGACCCGATCCCGGTGGCCGAGGCCGACGCGGACGACCACGACGCCGTCGTCTTCCCGGGCGGCCACGGCACCGAGTGGGACGTCAATCAGGACCGCCACGCCCGACAGCTACTCGGTCAGTCGGTCGCCGGCGACGACGGCGTCGCGCTCGTCGTCTGCCACGCCGTCGGCATCCTCGCGTTCACCCGCGAGGCCGACGGGTCGGCGCTCGTCGACGGCCGCGACGTCACCGGCTTCCCGAACGAGTGGGAGGAGGGCATCGTCGACGAGGCCGACCGGATGCCGGACGGCCGGAAGCTCCCCTACTACGTCGAGGACGAGGTCTCGGCGGTGGGCGGCAACTGGGACGCCGAACTCGACGCCGACGAGAGCGTCACGGTCGACGGCGACCTGATCACGGCGCGGGGCCCGGAGTCCTCCAGCGCCGCCGCGACGACGCTCCTCGAGGAGCTCGGGGAGTAATCCGGCCCCTGGTGGCCGTGTGGGTTGGGGCCGGTCGGGTCCCGTCAGTCGGCGGCGCCACTAAGGAGTATTATTTTCGTAGCGGTGGTACCCTATCATCCGCTTCCAACCGGGCACAGTTTTCGTTTTTCTCAATCATCTGGTTGTAGTAGTCAGTCTTCGCCATCTGATAGCGCGAGCGTTGCAAAAAACACATCATAGATGGCCGCTACGGGACGCGCATGGAACTGGACGATACGGACAAGGGGGTCCTCTATCTGCTCCAGCAGGACGCGCGTGGAATCACCACCCAGGAGATGGCCGAACGGGTGGGCGTCTCGGCCAGCACGGTGCGAAACCGCATCGAGCGCCTCGAGGACGTGGGCGTCATCCGGGGCTACCACCCGGACATCGACTACGACGAGGCGGGGCTGCAGCTGCACGTCGAGATCATCTGTTCGGCGCCGAACCCGGACCGCGCGACGTTCGCCGAGGCCGCCCAATCGGTCGACGGCGTCGTCGCCATCCGCGAGGTGCTCAACGGCAAGGAGAACGTCCAGATCGACGCCGTCGGCACCGACTCCGACGACGTCGCCCGCATCACCGACGAGATCAGCGACATCGGGCTGGACGTCGTCAACACGAAGATCATCAAGGACACCCACGTCCAGCCGTTCAACCACTTCGGCCAGCACCTGGTGGAGGGGGAGTGAGATGACCGCCGAACCGTCGGACGACGAAGACGTCACGGTCTCCCGGGATCCGGAGACGGACACCTACCGGGCTACCTTCGACAGCGCGACCGTCGAGCCGACCGTCGCCGTCGTCCGGGCGATGGCCGCCGCCGAGGCGGCGGACCCCTCCGACCTCGACCCCCTCCACGAGGCCGTCGACCCGGATAGCCTCGACCGGATCTGCAGCGAGGACGCTCCGCCGCGGCGCGACGGCAACCGCACCGTCGAGTTCACCTACCAGGGCCGCCGGGTGACCGTCGAGAGCCTCGGCTTCGTCGAGATCCACCCCCTCGACGACGAGACCTGAGCGGCGCCGTCGCCGACAACTCACCGGCCTGTCGCTCCGTCACGACCGCCTTCTTCCGTCTTCGGCCCCCAGGTGGAACTACGATGACCGGCCCACACCAGGAGCAGGAGCTGCACACCGCAGGGACGCCGCTGGCCGACGCGACTGCCGCCGTCGTCGCCGTCCACGGCCGAGGCGCGACCGCCAGTAGCATCGCTCAGATGGCCGGAGAGGTCCACAGGGAGGGTATCGCCATCCTCGCGCCGCAGGCCGCGCGCAACACGTGGTATCCGAACTCATTCCTCGCGCCCGTCGAGCAGAACGAACCCGGGCGGTCGTCCGGCCTGCGAGCGGTCGGCGACGCCGTCGAGAGGGCGACGGACGCCGGCGTCGCGACCGAGAAGGTACTCGTGATGGGTTTCTCGCAGGGCGCCTGTCTGGCCAGCGAGTACGTCGCCCGGAACCCCCGGAGATACGGCGGCCTGGCCGTCCTGAGCGGCGGCCTCATCGGCGAGTCGATCGACCGCGACGACTACGAGGGGAGCCTCGATGGGACGCCGGCGTTCCTGGGTTGCAGCGACGTCGACCCGCACATCCCCGAGGAGCGCGTCCACGCCACCGCCGAGGTCTTCGAGCGCCTGGACGCCGACGTCACAACGCGCATCTACGAGGGGATGGCCCACGGCGTCAACGAGGACGAACTCGAGTTCGTCGACGGGATGGCCGGTCGACTGCTGGAGTGAGCCGGCGACGTTCGGCGCCCGATTCTTGTCCCGGGGGCGCCTAGCGACGGTATGAGCGACTGGGACGAACGCTTCCGCGCGGGCGAGTACCCGCGGGCGCCGGAGCCCTCGGCGGTCCTCGAACGGTACGTCGACGCGCTGCCGGAGGGGCGGGCCCTCGACGTCGCGACCGGCACCGGCCGCAACGCCGTCTTCCTCGCCGAGGCCGGCCACGAGGTCGACGCCATCGACCAGTCGCGGGAGGGACTGCGGATCGCCCGGGAACGGGCCGCGGAGCGCGGCGTCGCCGACCGGCTGCATCCCATCCAGGCCGACGTGCCGAGCTACGCGTTCCCGACGGGTTGCTACGACCTGATAACGGTCAGCTTCTACCGCGCGGTCGACCGGTTCCCCGACGTCAAGGAGGCGCTGCGGCCGGGCGGCGTGCTGTTCGTCCAGCACCACCTCCGGACGACGGACGACGTCGACCTCGGGCCGGGCGGCGACCGCTACCGGTTCGCGGCCAACGAGCTACTGCACGCGTGTCTGGATCTGACGGTGCTGCACTACGAGGAAGGACTGGAGACGCGAGCGGACGGCGAACGCGGCGCGACGGCGCAGGTGGTGGCCCGGAACTCCGCGGGTCCGAGGCAGTCGTACCGACCCGACGTCCTCACCGACCGGTGAGTTGCTCGACGACCTCGACGGTGCTGCCCGCGGGGGCCGGCTCGACGACCGCCGTCGCGGCGTCGTACTCGAGGAGGCCCACGGCGTCGAGCTTCGGCAGGTGGACGTGGTGGAGGTCGACGCGGAGCTCCTCGGCCCGCCGGGACAGCGGCGCGGCCGCGGCGCGGGCGAGGTCGTCCCGCGAGATGGGCTCGGCGCGGTCGTCGAGCACCTCGAGGACGGCGCGCCGGCACTCGTCGGCGAGACAGTCGACGAGGTCCTCGAGTTCGGCGTCGGACTCGAGGAACCGCCGGAAGTCGGCGTCGTCGTAGAGGGGGTGGTCGCTCGTGGCGACCGTCCCGGCGGCCCGGTCGCGCTCGAGGAGGCCGACCGACTCGAGGATCGGAACGTGGACGTGGTAGAGGTCGGCGGCGACCCGGTCGACCGCGTCGGGGTCCGGCGTCGGGGTGTCGGCGTCGGCAGCGGCGAGTCGCTCGGCCAGCGTCGGCACGCGAACGGGGCCGTCGTCGAGGAGGCGGGCGAGGATCGCGCGGCGACGATCCGTAAGCCGCTCCAGAACCGGAGTAAGCGGAGGGTTCGCGGCGAGGTCGTCGGGGATGGCCACCCCCTGGTACAGGTCGCTTGAACTCATGCAGGCGGTTCTTCGGGGCCAGCGGGGAAGTGGGCACTCCCAAAATGCTTTGGAACCGGCCTGCGGCGCCTCCGACCGGTAACGTCCTCTTACGTGGTCTGGAGCCCCGGTCGACCCGATAGGCGTCCGTCACCCCCTGGCAGTAACCACCGGCCGGCCACGGCGAAAGCTAAACCAACCCCATCGCAATCTGCGAGTACCCTTTTCGATGGCGAACGGTTGTACTCCCACGAATGGCCGGACACGCCGGACCGACGGGATCGTTCCCCCTCGATACCGTCGGCGACACGTCCGCTCCCGAACGGTACCGGGCCCTGCTCGAGTCGACCCAGGACGGGCTCTACCAACTCGACGCGGGCGGCCGTATCGCGGCCGTCAGCGACGGGTTCGCCGAACTGGCGGGCTACGAACGCGAGGAACTGCTCGGAGCGCACGTCGAGACGCTGCTCGAGGCCGACGACGTCTCGACGGCCGAATCGACGATCCGGGCGATGCTGGCGAACGACCTCGAGACCGCGACCCTGGAGGTGGCGCTGCGCAGGTCGGACGGCACGGTGCTGCCCTGTCGCGTCCGGCTGACGCCGATCTTCGACGATGGCGAGTTCCGGGGGACCGTCGGCGTCGTCCGCGACCGCTCGGCCGGGCGGCCCGCAACCGACGACGCGGCGTCGACGGATCGTGCGCTCGAACGGGAACTCGAGGAGGTGTTCGAGCGGGTCGACGACGCCTTCTACGCCCTCGACGAGGAGTTCCGGTTCACCTACGTCAACGAACGGGCCGAGGAACTGCTGGAGACCGCCGAGGCCGACCTGCTCGGCGAGCGCCTCGATGAGCAGTTCCCGGCGGCGACCGAGACGGCGGCCTGGGCGGCGTTCCACGAGGCCCTCGAGACCCAGGAGCAGGTCGACCTGGAGTTCTACTTCGACCCGCTCGAACTCCACGTCGACGCGAGCGTCTACCCCTCCGAGAGCGGGCTGTCGGTGTACTTCCGCGACAGCTCGGAGCGCAAGGAGCGCGAGCGCGCCCTCGAGGAGTCCGAGCAGCGCTACCGGACGCTCGCCGAGCAGTTCCCCAACGGTGCGGTCACCATGTTCGACGAGGACTACCGGTACACGCTCGCCGCCGGGCGAGGGTTCGAGCAGATCGACGTCGTCCCGGAGGAGCTGCAGGGCCAGCGGTTCGACGACGTCTGGGACGAGGAGACGGCAGCCGCACTCGAGCCGGTCTACCGCGCAGCGCTCGACGGCCGGACGGCCTCGACGGAGCTCGCCTACGGGGGCCGGGAGTGGGTCGTCCACGGCGTCCCGATCACGGACGACGACGGCGAGGTGTTCGCCGGCCTGGCGATGACCCAGGAGATCACCGACCGCAAGCGGCTCCAGGAACAACTCCAGGGGCACAACCGGGCGCTGCAGCGGCTCTACGAGATCAGCGCCAGCGGCGACCGGTCCTTCGACGAGCGGGTCCGCGAGGTCCTCGAGGTCGGCCGGGAGTACCTCGACCTCGAGACCGGCTTCCTCGCGGCCATCGACCGGCCGGACGGCCGGTTCGAGGTCCGGTACGCCGCCGGCGACGACGACCGGTTCCAATCGGGGATCGAGTCGGCGCTGTCGGAGACGTACTGCCGGCGGACGATCGGCTCCGAGGGGTTGCTCTGCGTGAAGGACGCGCCCGAGGAGGGCTGGTCGCAGGACCCGGCGTACGACCGGTGGGCCCTCGACGCCTACGTCGGCGGGACGGTGACCGTCGACGGCGAACCCTACGGGACGCTCTGCTTCGCCGACTCGGGGCCGCGACCGGCGTTCACCGACGCCGAGAAGCGGTTCGTCGAGCTGGCGACACAGTGGGTGAGCCACGAACTGGAGCGGCAGCGTCGCGAGCGGGAGCTCAGCGAGTACCGCGAGTACACCGACGACATCCTCGACGCCATCGACGACGTCTTCTACACGCTCGACGAGGCCGGCGACGTCCAGCGGTGGAACGAGACCCTCCTGGCGGTGACGGGCTACGACGACGAGACCATGGCGTCGATGAACGCGCTGGATCTCTTCGCGCCGTCCGACCGCGAAGCCGTCAGCAGGGCCATCCAGAATGCCTTCGAGACCGGGAGCGCGCGGCTCGAGCTGCCGTTCCTGACGAAGGAGAGCGAGCAGATCCCCCACGAGTTCGTCGCCTCGCGGGTGACGGCGCCGGATGGCTCGTCGCGGGTGGCCGGCATCGGCCGGAACATCACCGAGCGCCTCGAACACGAGGCCGAACTCCAGCGGCACCAGCGCCAGCAGCAGGTCGTCGCCGAACTCGGACAGCTCGCCCTCGAGACCGACGACCTCGACGAGCTGATGTGCGAGGCGACGACGCTGGTCGCCGAGACGCTCGGGACGGACTACGCCGCGCTCCTCGAGCTCGATACCTCCGGCGACGAACTCGAACTCAGGGAGGTCGCCGGCACGGACGCCGACCTCGTCGGGCGGCGCGTCGGCGCCGATGGGAACTCCCAGTCCGGCTACACGCTGGGGCGGGAGGAACCGGTCGTCGTCGAGGACCTCGAGACTGAGACGCGGTTCGACCCGCCGGAGCTGCTCGAACGCGGGGACGTCACCAGCGGTCTCAGCACGGTCGTCGGCTCCGTGGCGGCGCCGTGGGGCGTCCTGACGGCCCACGACACCGACCGGCGGGAGTTCACGGACGAGGACGTCAGCTTCGTCCAGAGCGTCGCGAACGTGCTGGCGACGGCCATCGACCGGCTGGCCCACGAGCGACAGCTCGCCCAGCAGCGCGAGCGCCTCGAGGCGCTCAACAGCCTCCACGAGGTCATCCAGGGGATCACCGACGCCGTGATCGAGCACTCGACGCGCGAGGAGATCGAGCAGGCCGTCTGCGACCGTCTGGCCGCCTCCGACTCCTACCGGTTCGCGTGGATCGGCGAGGTCGACACGCGGAACCAGTCGGTGCTCCCGCAGGCCAGCGCCGCCACCGACGGCTACCTCGAGGAGATCGAGATCTCCATCGATCCCGACGACCCCCGGAGCAACGGCCCCGCGGGGCAGGCGTACCTCACCGGCGAGGTCCAGACGAGCCAGAACGTCCAGACCGACGCCCGGTTCGACCCCTGGCGGGAGCACGCCGAGCACTACGGCTTCCAGTCGTCGGCGTCGATCCCCATCGTCCACGAGGACACCGTCTTCGGCGTGCTGAACGTCTACGCCGAGCGGCCCTACGCCTTCGCCGAGGAGGAGCGGGCGATAATCGAGCAGGTCGGCGAGATCGTCGGCCACGCCATCGCCGCCGTCGAGCGGAAACGGGCGCTGATGAGCGACGAGGTCCTCGAGGTCGAGTTCCGCATTCCGTCGGTCTTCGAGGCCCTCGACGTCCCGCCCACCGACGGGTGGATCGCCATCGACCGCGCCGTCCCCGTCGGCGACGGCGAGTTCATCCTCTACGGCCGGGTGAGCGCGGGCGCCCACGACAGCCTCCGGGCCATCGCCGACCGCCACCACAACTGGGAGTCGATGGAGATCCGCGGCGACGCCGACACCGAGAGCCGCTTCGAGATCCGCGCCTCCCACTCGCCGCTCATCGAGATGATCGCCGAGAGCGGCGGCGTCGTCGAGAGCGCGGTCTTCGAGAACGGCGACCTCAACGGGACGGTCCACCTGCCGCAGGGGACCGACGTCCGGCAGGTCGTCGACCGGGTGGAGTCGGAGTACCCCAGCGTGGAGCTGCTGGCGCGCCGGCAGGTCGAGCGCCCGTCGGGCTCCGCCCGCGAGACGACGCTAGCGCTGACCGCCGAACTCACCGACCGCCAGCAGACCGCCCTGGAGACGGCCTTCCACGGCGGGTTTTTCGAGTGGCCCCGCGACAGCACCGGCGAGGAGATCGCCGAACAGCTCGACATCGCGCCGGCGACGTTCACCCAACACCTCCGGACCGCCGAGCGGAAGCTGCTGGAGGCCATGTTCGAGGAGCTCCCCGCAACCGGGTGACCGGAGGCCGTCGGTGGCATCGCGGACCGACGCGCCCGCCGCGTTTATCCGGGCCGCCTCGGAAGGGAGACCATGTCGGAGTTCGACATCACTGCGGACCAGCGTGTCGACAGCAACCTCTTCATCACGGTCTCGGGGCCGTCGGGCGCCGGCCTCACGACGCTCTGCGAGGGGCTCTCGGAGGCCCTCGACTGCGGGCACGTCTCCGGCGGCGAGGTGTTCCGCGACATCGCCGAGGAGCGCGACGAGACCATCACGCAGCTCGTCGCGGCAGCCAGCGAGTCCGGCGATATCGACCGCGAGATCGACCGCCGGCTCAAGACCATCGCCGAGAAGTGGGGCGCCGCGAACAAGGCGTTCGTCCTCGAGTCCCGGCTGGCCGGCTGGCTCGCCGGTAACCGCGCCGACCTCCGCATCTGGGTGGACGCCCCCGAGGAGGTCCGGGTCGCCCGCACCGCCGACCGCGAGGAGATGGGCGCCGAGATGCGCGTCCGTGACGTCATCGACGTCAAGCGGTTCGAGGGCTACTACGACGTCGACCTCTCGGACCGGTCCATCTACGACCTCGTTCTCAACACCGCCCGCTGGAGCCCCGAGCGGACCCTGGGTATCGTCCTCGACGCCATCCGGGCGTACGACCCCGAGACCGACGAGGGGGCCGTCGACGTCCCGGAACTCGACATCTGAGCCGGAGTTCGACATCGGTGCTCCCGAGACCGGTACCTATCCGCTCCGCGAGCCTCGATTCTCGCTACGGCCGGGCGTTTGCTGGCTGTGAGAATCCGCGAGCGATTTATGGGGGTCTCCGTCTTCAGGGGTGGCAGGGATGGGGCAAGTCGCGTTCGAGGCGCTCGAGGGACCGCCTCGGTTACACGTCGCGGATACGGTCGGGAACGAACAGTACACGCTCTACACGGGCGAGCCGGTGTCGCCGGAGCCGGTCTCGACCGACGGGTTCGAATACCCGGTGAGCGACGCGGTTCGGGTCGAGACGTCGGGATTTCAACTAGGCACTCTCGTCACGATGCACCTCTGGAGCGACGAGGGTGAATTGCTCCACATTACTGACCGAGATACCGACCTAAACGTGTCGTCTGGTGACTACTACCTCGAGATCTGCCACCCGGTGAAGACGTATATTCGTTTCAGTGGATCGGTGGCTGTCACCTCGGTCGACGAACGGCTGCAGATTCAGTTCGATGGGTCGACAGCTATTTCGATCGGCGCGAGATCACCACGGAAGCAACCAGCAGGCACCATCACCACGACGAACAACCCGGCTGACATCATGAGCGCCTTTTCGTATCTCGGCGAGGGGCTGATGACGACGAAGCCCTTGAGGTCTTATCCCAACCTCCGGGGATATCCTCCAGAGGTACGGTTGGGGGACGAACTCGATGTCCCTAGCGACCTGAAGACCGGAGAGCAACCCGTGACGATGGCCCTGCCCGAGGAAGTGTCGTTTCTCTATGAAGCTGCACCGCTCATCTACTATCTCAGCGCGGACGTTCGACCGAATTCGGAACCCGAATTACGTGTCGATGGCGACTCCGTCTACCAGTTCGACTCCGGCTCATTCGGGTCGGGCGTATCCGAGCTATTGCAGCACACCTTCGGTCTCGACTGTGCCGTCCGGACCGCAGGGTCGTACCCGGTAGAAACAGTCGAAACGAACCGTCTCTCTGACGTCATCCCGTTCGACCTCCTCGAACTGTACGAGGCCGATCAGGAGACCAGACTCAGAAAGTACCTCGACGTGCCGTTCCAGCCCGTTCGTGCCCAGGTTCCCGATTGGCCGGCCACGGCATACGTCGAACCGTTTGCCACGAATATCGAAGCGATTCCACATCTCGTCGCGCAGCTCGTACCGGTGCGGGCGGTGTCACCGGCCCGAATCTCGGGGATCGAAGCGCGGCGTTCAGCGCTCCGCGCCTTCACCACCGGTGGCTCGACGCGTGCCGCGTCGGAAGTGTTCAACGGCGAAGCGTCGTTCGTCGAGATAGAATCGAGCGAGAACAGCCACGATATCTGGGTCGGGGACGACATCCCGATCTCGACGAACAAGCTCGTCGTAGAAGGGTTCCGAAACAGGTTCAAACGAGGTTCGTCCGAAAGGAATTCGATCGATGTCACGATCGTCTGTAACGAATCGTGGATGAACGCAGAGGCGACTACGGTCCGAGACTATTACGCTGACGCCAGGGAGTTACCGTTCAACGTGACGATCCACGAGAACCTCGATCGGGCGTCACTCGTGAGCTTGCTCGAACAGAAGACGGACTTCCTTCACTACATCGGTCACGCTACGGCTGACGGGCTCCAGTGTAACGACGGCTACCTCGATATCGCTTCGGTCGAATCGGTCGGGGTCGAGGCGTTCTTCCTCAACGCCTGCCAATCCTACAGGCAGGCGATCAAGCTCGTCGAGGGGGGCGCGATCGGCGGCATCGCGACACTCAGCGACGTCACCGACGATCAGGCGACCATCGTCGGCCGGACGGCCACACGGCTACTGAACATCGGATACCCGTTGCGAATGGCACTCGAAATCGCTCGTTCCCGATCGATCATCGGCGGTCAGTATCTGGCTGTTGGCGACGACAGTGCCACTCTCGTATCCACGCAAGGAATCCCGAACAGATGCACCGTAGAATCCACGGACGACGGATACGAATTAACTATCTCCACCTATCAAACGTTCCGCCTAGGCGCTGGAGGGATCTACCAGCCCTGGCTGAGCTCCGAAGAGGGAAGTTTCCTTGCAGGAAGATCTATCGGGCCGTTCGAGCTTCGAGCGACGGAACTCAGTGAATTCCTCGAGTTCACGAACGTCCCCGTCCAGTTCGACGGCGAGTTCCGCTGGGCGTTCGACCTCGCCGAGGAGCTCGACTAGTCGGGGAGGACGCTCCGCGCGGCGCTGGTCAGTTCGAGCGCGTCCATCTCCTCGAGTTCGTCGCCGAGGACGAGCCGCTGTCGCGGCCGGCCGACGTCGGTCGGGACCTTCTCGGTGTCGATGAGGCCGTGCTCCTCGAGGGCCTGCTTCTCACGGGAGAACTTCGCTCGACTGGCGACGCCCTCGGATTCGCCCCAGAGGCCGAGTTCGTAGAACTGGACCCGGTTCTTCGCGCCCATCAGCAGGCTGAGCCGGACCGGCTTGATCGCCCGGGCGTCACCCCGGACGGCCGTGGCCTCCTCGAAGACCTGTTCGACGTCCGCCCGCATCGACTCGCCCAGCCGGTCGTCGAGGGTATCGAGCATCACGGAGTAGGCCGGCGTCCGGGCGACGAACTGCTCGGCGTCGGCCCAGACGTCGTCGAACTCCTCCCGGATGGCTCCGACCGCCGCGTCGTCGGAGTCCGATCGCAGTTCCGTGACCGCCGAGCCGGCGATCGAGGCGATGCACCGAACGTCGTCGCTCCCGGCCAACAGGGTGGAGAACGGCGTCTCGGGGGACGCGATGCGGACCTCGAGGATACCTTCGTCGACCAGGTCGACGACACGCGACGACAGGAGGAACGAGTCCCTGACGATCTTCGCGGTCGGTTCGTCGACGAGGAGGCGCACCTCGTCGTCGGTGTTCGATTCGAGCGCGGTCACGAGACCGGCGACGTCGTCGGAGGTCGACGTCGTCACCAGCACGGTTCCGGATAGCTCCTCCAGCAGGCTCTCGAAGCGATCCTGGCGAACCCCTTCGACCGTTTCGTTAGCCATATGCAATTTTCACCCACACTAAGAATAAAGCCATCGAATACCTCGGAATAAACCGGATAATGAAGTCATCTCTAGGTCGTGTATAATTTTACACTAGGTAACTAGAATATTACATGCCGTTGGTAAGTTCGGCTGTGCCGGGACCTGCTCTCTAGGTGGTGATTATCGAGGGGAAACGAGTCCGTACGCGGCGCTGAGCGACCGGGGCGACCCGCGCCGCCTCCGGCGCTCGACTCGGGGCATCGTTCCGGACCTCCTTTCGCCTGCCGATACAGGTACTAAAGATATATGCGTGGTGGTGAAATCGTCCTCGTAGAGTACCAATGCCGACCCACTTCTCCGATACGGTTCCGGGGGGTACCGTCTCGGGTACAAGGGCTGTCGAACGGCAGGGAGAGGGCCTGGTCGTCGAGTACGCCCTCGAGTCCACCGGCGACGAGTCGGTCACGGTGCGTCTCGTCGACGGACTGCCGACCGCGAACCTCGCCGAGTACGGCTTCCACGAGGAGTACGAACCGTCGGACTGGCGGGTCGTCGACGGCGAACTCCACGCGGAGGTGACCCTCGACCCTGGGGTCGAGCAGACCTACGTGCTGGGGATGGTCGCGTCGAAAGGCGGAGAGCTGGCGTTTGGCTCCGCCGAGCCCGAACTGCAGGTCGCCAGTGAGAACCGTACAGACGTGTCGGCGAGCGGCGACGAAGTCGTTCCCGATCAGGGAACCAGCGCCGACGACAGCGCCGACCAGAAGCGGGTCGACGCCGACGGCGGTGTCGTGAACCCCGAAACGGAACCCGGTAGCGTCGCGTCGGCGCTGATCGCCGAACTGGAGTCGGGGACCGTCCCGGAGTCCCAGCGGGCGAAGCTCAGAGACCACCTCGGCGTCGAGAACTCGGAGTCCGAGGCGGTGCGGCTGGAGTACGTCCAGAAGCGCCTCGCCGACTTCGACGCCTCCGTCGACGCGCTGGAGGATCTGCTGTCCGTCCACGGCGAGGGCGACGACGCCATCACGGAGTTCGACGAACGGCTCGACCGACTCGAGGAGTTCGTCGACGACGTCGAGACGGTCCGGCAGCGCCAGGACGAGCTGGCCGAGCGGCTGGACGAACTCTCCGCCGGACTCGACGCGCAGGCGGAGACCATCGAGTCACTCCAGGTCGCCCACCAGGAGGACGTCGACGACGTCCGGACGGAGATCCGCCGCCGCGCGGAGGTGATGTGCGAGGAGTTCAACGACCTCGAGCAGTCCATCTCCGAGGACGTCGCGGCGCTCGAGGCTGAGGTCGAGGCCTTCGAGTCCATCCGGCGGACGCTCGTCGACGGCCTGCAGCGACCGGACGACACGCCTCCGGGCACGACCGTCGAGGGAGCGGACCTCGACGCCGTCGACGACACCGAGGCGGTCACCGTCGTCGACTCGTCCGACGACGAGCCCTCTGCCGGTGAGGATACCTCCGACGCAGGCGAGGTCTCCGTCGACGAAGGAGATGCAAACGATGCCGACGACGTTGACGACGGAACCTCCGAATCCGACGACGGCACCTCAGAGGAAGGCCCGACGACCGACGTCTATCTCCAGGATAGCCTCGAAACCGCGGAGGCGACGCACTTCTCGGTGTCGTCCGGTTCGGAGCAGACCGACTCGAACGGGGCCGACGCCGACGGGGCGACGGAACTGGAACACGCGGACGACGCGTTCGTCTCCCCGGATTCGGTGCCGACGGCCGACGAAGCGGACGAGGAGCCCGACCCGGAGGATGGGCCCGATTCCGTCAGCCTCGCCTTCGAATCCAGCAGTACGGACCTCGACGACGGACCGGGCCTCGACGACGACTCCGAGATGGCCGACGGACCCGCCGATGGAACAGGGATAGACGGAGACGTGGAACCGGTCGACGGAACAGGCCACGACCCCGACGAAGGGCGCGACGAGGTCGACGACGGTGCCGATCACGAAGCCGAAGAGGAGGACGACGAAGAGGCCGACGAGTCTCCGAAGCGGGCGAGCTCCATCTTCGAGATCGGCGACGTCGACACCAAGAAGTCCGGCGACGACGAGATGCCGACGATCGACTTCGAGGATTCGTAACCGAACGGTCCGGACTGTTTTCCGGTGCCGCCCCGCTCAGAACCGCAGGTGCGACGACGAGCCCGGTGTGTCGTCCTCGTCGCTGCCGCCCTCGTGGCTGAACTCCAGGTCGTCGTCCGTGAGGTACACCTGTCCGTGGCGGACGGTGACGTCGACCTCCTCCAGCGTGGAGCCGGCGGCCGGGCCGTTGCCGCAGTAGCCCGATCCGACGTCGAACGCCGAGCCGTGCTTCGGGCAGATGATCTGGTCGTCGCGGCGCGCCACGCCCTCGCCGAGGTCGAGCCGCTGGTCGGTCTCGTGCTGGCAGAAGTTCTTCCACGCCGAGACGCCGTCCTCGAGCCGGACCAGGATGACCTCCTCCGTCTCGCCGTCGGCGGCCTCGACGGTGAACAGGTACGACCCGTCCTCGGGGATGTCGTCGACCGACGTGACGAGCGTCGCCATCGGTTGCGCTTGCGCTGGCGGTCGGTTAATTCTCACGCTCGATGGTCGGACACCGGCGACGACGCAGCGGGGGATGGACGACCGTCCAGGTCTGGAGGGCGATCAGAGGAGGCTATCGTCGCCGTCTTCGTCGCCGTCCAGCGTGTCGGAGATGCCGTCCGTGAGCGAGCCGTCGTCCGGGGTCGCGGTCGCCGTCGGTTCGGGCGTCGCCGTCGGTTCCGCGGTCGGCGTGGGAGACGGCGTCGGCGTCTCGGTGGCCGTCGGCGTCGCCGTTGGAGTCGGCGTCGGTTCGGCCGTCGGGGTCGGCGTCGCCGTGGGCTCCGGCGTGGACGTTGCAGTGGCGGTCGCTCCCTGATCGCCGTCTGCGTCCGCCGCTGCGGCAGCGTCCGGCGTGGGTGTCGTCGTCTCTGGCACGTCGGCACCGCCGTTTCCGGGGCCGTCGGTACCGATCGGAAGCGGCATCGCCGCCGCGAGGAAGCTCAACAGCACCAGCATGACGACCACGCCGACGACGGTCGCCGTCGTCCGCTGGTAGAGCGCGTACTTCACCGGACGGTCGCCCGGTTCGTTCGACGGCCCCGGCTCCGATGCACCTACATCCGTACTGGTTTCACTGACGTCTTTTCCGACCGACCGCCCGCTGTCTGTCGGGGTGTCGTGTACCTCGCTCGCATCGGCTTCGTCGTCCCCGCCTGACGTTTCGACGGTCGACGCGGGCTCGTCATCTGTAGCGTCGGCCGCTACTCCCGCGTCGTCCAGGCCCGACTCTCGCGGGTCGACGAGGTCGATCTCCTCGACCGCCTCGTCGGCCTCCTCGGTGTCGACGGATTCGGACGGCTCCGCCGCCGGTTCCCTTCCCGTCTCGGGTTCTGTGGGGTCGCCGTCCGTCGCTTCCTGATCGGAGTCCGGATCCTCGGCGACGTACTCGAACGGATCGTCGGCGTCCCCGCCTGACTCGGCGCCCGCTCCGCCCGAGCGGTCGGGTCCAGTCGTCGCTTCGCTCGCCGATGTCGATTCCTCGACCTGCGAGCCGTACCCCAGGTCGGCGGCGCCGACGCGGCTGTCGAATAGCGAGGACAGCACGTTCAGCACCTGCGGCTCGTGGGCGCCGGGCGTGATGTGGAAGTGCGCGAGCGCCTCGGCCCGCTCGAACTTCGAGGTGATCTCGTTACAGAACTGGAAGACGCGGTTGGCGTCGACGTACTGCAGCAGTGCGGTCAGCGACTCGACGCAGACGACGGTCCGGTTGCCGGTGTCACGCCAGGCGGAGAGGAACTCCGAGATGGCGATGCCGACGCCGGTGAGGTCGCTCGGGTCGGAGATGCGCCGCACCGCGGGCCCGTCCTCGCCGCCGGCCCGTGCGGTGCCGCCGGAGCCGCCGACCTGGACGCTCACGACGCCGACGTTGGCCGGCGGCGCGTCCGCGTGCCGCTTCAGGGCGTCCAGCCGTTCGCGCGCCGACTTCGTGACGGTCACGAAGAGGACGTCCGCCGCCGCGGGGTCCTCGACGCCGAGGAGGTCCATACAGGCCGACTCGTCGCAGTCGTCGTGGTCGCCCGTCTGCAGGAGGACGTTCTCCGGCGCGGCGGGGCGGCTGGGTGGTGTTCCGGTCATGGAAGATCGCTCGTGGGGACGCCGCTGGTATGTTCGTCCACCGGCGGCTCCTCCTTCCAGAGCGATTGGGACACCGTGACGTAGTAGGTCAGAGGATTTTCGGCCGCGGTAACCGACCGAACATTGATAACCGGTAACAAAAACCGGGGCGAGCGGTCGCCGTTACGACCCCTCTGGAATGGGGTCGTCGACGCCGCCGAAGTACCGGTCGGCGACCGCCTCGGCCGTCCGCAGCGCCAGCGCCTGCCCGGTGTGCGTCGGGTTCGCGCCGCCGACGCCGTTGGCCAGCGCCGAGTGGTCGGCGACGAACAGCCGGTCGACGTCGTAGGCCTCGCAGCCCTCGTCGACGACCTTCCCCATGGCCATCGAGGACTGCAGGTGCAGCAGGATGGGGGCGGCGTCGGCGCGGTGGACGTGGTCGGCGCCGGCCTCCCGCAGCACCTCGGTCGCGCGACGCGCCAGTTCGTCCCGGCGGGCGTCGTCCTCCGGATGCGGTTCCCACTCGACGAGCGCGACGGGGCCGTGCTCGTCCTCCGTCGCGGGGTCGACCGAGACGCCGTTCTCCTGGCGCGGCCGGTCGTCGGTGTGGCAGATGAGCGTCAGCGTCCGGCGGTAGTCGGCCATCTGCTCCTTCAGGTCACGGCCGGCGAGGCGGCCCGCGGAGTCCCACGGCTCGCCGGCCGTGTCGCGGTCGAAGTGGAAGTCCCCCTGGCCGGCGGCATACATCGCCATCGCGGTGATGCCGGGCGCGAACGTGTTCACGGCGATGCCGCCGGTCCCGGGGACGTCCAGCCGGGAGCCCGCCGCCTGCCCCTGGTGGGGCTCGACGGCCGGCTGGCCGATGCGGTCCTCCAGGGTCTCGGGGTCGAAGGTGCCGGCGACGAAGTCGAACCAGTGGGTGGTGAGCCCCCGGCCGACCCAGCCGTTGTCCGGCAGTCCGGAGTTGAGCCACAGCCGCGGCGTCTCGACGCAGCCCGCCGCCAGCACGACGGTATCGGCGTAGACGCGCTCGGTCGTCCCGGCCCAGGTGTCGCGGAACTCGACGCCGGTCGCCTCGACGGAGCCGGGGCCGCCTTCCGTGAGCACCTCGGTCGCGAAGGCGTTCGGCCGGATCTCGACGTTGCCGGTGTCCAGCGCCCGCGGGACCAGGGAGACGTTCGAGGCGCGCTTGGCCCGCTCGCGGACGGGCGCGCCGCGGGGCTGCGGGCCGCCCTGGTGTTCGTGCATCGCGAGCGTGTCGCCCTCGAAGTCGGGGTAGCGGTACTGCTCGTTCACTCGACCGCCCGTGGCGGGGTCGGACCCGTCGGGGTCGGTCGTGCCCCCGTCCTGCGCGACGGGCTCGTCTTCTTCGGTCTCCTCGGCGTCGCGCCGCAGGCGCTCGTCCGGCTGGGTGATGGCGTTCGGGAACGGGCGATAGCCAGCGTCGGTCACGTTGTAGCCGTCGTTCAGGTCGTAGCCCGCACGACGAGCGCCCTCGAAGAACGCCTCGCCCTTCGGCGTCGTCGGCGCCGGCTCAATGGGGTGGGCGTCCTCCAGGTGCTGGTAGTAGGGGACGAGGTCGGCGTAGTCGATGGGCCAGTGCGGCTGCTCGTCGATCGAGGGGACGAACGCCCGCGGGTGGTTCGCGTAGTAGTGCTGGGTCGTCCCGCCGACGCCCGACAGCTGCGAGATGAGCGCCTGCTGGGGAACGGTGCGCTGCCAGGGCGGCCGGTCGGAGTCGGCCGGCCCCCACCGGAGCTTCCCGGAGACGGGGTCGTTCATGTCGCCCTCCCGCGAGGTGAACTGCTCGTCGAGCAACTCGCCGGAGAGGTCCGAGGGATCCGTCGTGGACTCGCCGCCAGGGGCGTCGTTCGGCGCCTCCCACCGCTCGTTGCCGTAGAACGGGCCGGCCTCCAGGACCGTCACGTCGACGCCGAGTTGGCCGAGCCGCCACGCCAGCGCCGGCCCGTCGCCGCCCGCGCCGACCACGACGACGTCGGTGGTACGTTCGCGCATGTCAGTAGTCGTTCTCCTCGAATTCCTCGACCTCGTAGCCGAGCATCACCGGATAGCCGTCCGACGGGCCGGGGTAGTCGGCCTGCCGCCAGCCGAGGGACCGGGCGGTCGGCGGAGCCGACCGCCTCTCGTCGTGGCGGCCGTCGGCCGCCACGCGCTCCCCCTCTCCGGCACAGATCTCCGAGTAGTAGACGAACTCGACGAGGATGGGCATCGCGCCGGCGAGGAACTGTACGGCGCCGAGGCTCGCGGCGTCGAAGCGATCCGCCAGTCGGGCGATCACCCCCTCCTCCTCGAGCAGTCTGAGCGCCCGGAGGCGGTCCTCCCTGGACAGCCGCGAGAACGTGCCCCGGGAGAACTGCTCGTCGGGCGACTGCAGCCCCGATTCTGCGCGGCGGCGGACGAGCAACTCGACGGCGGCGACGTCGAGCAGCGTCGCGACGGCCGGCGCCAGCGGTACCGCATCGGTCACCTGCGAAGCCAGCCCGCGCGTCTCCAGGAAGTTGTTCACGCGCGTGACGACGGCGTCGACCAGCCCAGCCTGCAGGCCGCCGGGGACGTGTTCCTCGCCTCGGGCTTCGAGTTCGGGCGTCTCGGGAATGAGCGCGTCGACGAGCGCCGCGAAGGTGCCCCGCGTGTGGCTCACGGTCGGAACACCCCCTCCGTGCGTGTGACTGCCATACAGGCGGGTACGGAGGCAGCCACCTCAACGTTCCCCCGGCTATGCCGGGAACAACGACCCCCCGGTCGGCGGCTGAAGATGGTCGAGGGCAGGGTCGCTTCGCTCCCTGTTCGCCGTTCGGCATCACGGCGATTCTCGTTCGCTTCGCTCACTCCGAATCGCCCTACTTCCCTTCGAACTCCGGCTCCCGGTCCTGCATGAAGGCGGTGATGCCCTCCATGAGGTCCTCGGTGCCGAGCAGGTACCCGAAGGCGTGGGACTCCAGTTCGAGGCCGGCGTCGAGGTTCTCGTAGCCCTCCCGCATCGCGCGCTTGGTGTACCGCTGGGCGATCGGCGGGCCGCGGGCGATCCCGTCGGCGAACTCGACGACCCGGTCGTCGAACGCCTCGTCGTCGTAGACCTCGGTCAGGTAGCCGAACTCGTACATCCGGTCGGCGTCGAACCGGTCGGCGGTGAAGACGATCTGCTTGGCGGCGCTCTGCCCGATGAGCTGCTGGAGGCGCTGGGTGCCGCCCCAGCCCGGCAGCAGCCCGCGGTTGTGCTCGGGCAGGCCGAACTCCGCGGCGTCGCTGGCCACCCGGAGGTCGGCGCACATCGAGAGTTCGAAGCCGCCGCCCAGGCAGTAGCCGTCGATGCCGGCGACGACCGGCAGGTCGAGTTCGCGGAACCGCCCGAAGACCGTCTTCCCGCGGCGGGAGTGCTCGACGGCCTCGCGGGGGTCCATCGCCCCGCCGCCGAGGTCCGCGCCCGCCGAGAACGCCTTCTCGCCGGCGCCGGTGAGCAGGACCGCGCGGGCCTCGTCGACGTCGGCGTCCTCGAGGTCGTCGACGAGGTCGTCGAGGTCGTCGAGCATCCCGTCGCTGACCGTGTTGAGGTCGTCGGGCCGGTTGAGGACGACGTGGGCGAGGTGGTCGGTCGGCGATTCGACGCGGATCGTCTCGTACTCGGCCTCGTAGAGGCTCATGGCAGGGTGGCCGCCCGCCAGCCTAAAAGCCGTTGCACGCCGGTTATGAGGGGGTTTAACAAGGCACGTCGGCGAGGGGCTTCGCTTCGGGCGTTCGGTCAGTCCAGTTCCGACATCGCCGCCCCGGCGCCGGCGGCGACGAGCGCGCCGACCGCGACGAACAGCAGGCCCGGCGTGAACGAGCCGGTGGCGTCCCGCAGCGCGCCGATGACGACCGGCCCGAGGAAGCCGCCGATCTCGCCGACGGCGAAGATCATCCCCACCGCCGTTCCGGTGAGGCCGGGGCCGATCCCGTCCAGTTCGACCGGGATGGCCCGGATGAGCGGCGAGAGGCCGCCCATCCCGAACCCGACGAGCACGACGGGGACGACTAGCAGCAAGACCACCGCGGGCTCGGCGAGCAGCCCGACCGCGCCGAGGCTCGAGAGCACGCCGCAGACGACGAGCGACTCGCGCTTGCGGTCGAGCCGCTCGGCGACGACCGGGACCGCCAGGACGCCGGCGGTCTGGCCGACGACGAGCAGGCTGGTGACCGAGCCCGCGAGGCCGGGGTCGACGCCCCGCCGCTCGAGGATCGTGACGAGCCAGCCCTGGGTCCCGTGGAGGACGAACAGGTACATCGTCCCCAGGAGGACGAGCAGCCGGAGGTCGCGGTGCCCGAGGACCGCCCGGAGGTCGTCGGTCAGCGAGGCCAGCGAGAAGGTCCCCTGGTCGTCCGTCTCGTGGCTCCCGGGCGGGACGTGCCACGCGGCGGCGGCCCAGACGGCGGCGACCCCGAGCGTCCCGAGGCCGCTCGCGAGGAAGAGGGGCCGCCAGCCGCCAAGCGCCGGCACGAGGATCGACCGCCCGGTCGCGAAGACGCTCGCGCTGCCGGCGTAGGAACCGATCAGGTAGACCGACGCCGCTCGCCCGACCCGGTCGGAGGGGTACAGTTCGGAGGCGAGCTTCGGCATCCCGAATGTGATGCCCGTCGCGCCGACGCCCAGTACCAGCGTGAGCGCGAGCATCGAGGCGAACCCGGGGGCGTAGGCGCGGCCGACCTGTGCGACGCCCGCGAGCGCGACGCCCGCGCCGACGCCGACCCGCGCGCCGAGGCGGTCGACGACCAGGCCGCTGGCCAGGCCGATGGGGATGTACGTCAGCGGGACCGCGCCGGCCAGGATGCCGGCCTGCGTCCCCGTCAGCCCGAGTTCGTCGATGATGGGCTGGAGCGACGCGGGCAGCGCGAACCAGACGAACAGCAGCGCTCCGTATCCCAGCCCGCCGAGCGAGAGGAGGGCGGCGTTCTCGACCCGAGTCGGCGGCCGGACCATTCGTTCGTGGATGACAGTGGCTCACAGTAGAAGCCACCGGAACCGGCGGGTATGCGCGATTAAAAGTCTCCTAACCCAGTTACCCGCCGCAATACGAATTACCTCCGAATCGTGGGCCTCTACGAGAGCCGACTATGGTCCACCGTGAACTCCTCGCCGTCCTCCTCGTCTGCTGTCTCGGCGTGTCGCTGGTCGGCGCCCAGCCGGCGCTGGCCGGCGACGGATCGGGAACGACGTTCCACGGAGCCGACTCGGACGGACTAATCCAGGAGAACCTGACGGACGGGCTGATTCAACAGGACTCCGACGATGGAAGCGATACGCGCGAGGGGACCGAAACCGAAACGGCCGACGGGGAGACTGGCGAAGACGGAGCTGATTCGGACGACGGGGACGGGGAGAGCGACGACAACGAGTCGGACGACGAGGACGGATGGGGTGGCCACAGCGACAACGAATCGGACGACGATGGGTGGGGCGACGATTCCGACGACGACCATCGCTGGGGCGAGCAGCGCGAGAACGAATCAGATAACGAGAGTTCGGACTCCGACGGGGAGGTGTGGAACTCCGAAGGTCGCAACGAGAGCGACACGGAATCCGACGGCGAGAACTCGAGCGACAACGACAGTGATGCGGACGCCGGCGAGGGATGGGTCAACGGGTCATCGGACGGGGAGGAGAACGGAACCGACGCCGGTAACGAGACAGGAAACTCGACGACCAGCGTCAACGGGACGCTAGACGAGTTCCTCCTCGACGACGTGACCGACATCGTCCTCGGCGTGGGCGACGTGACGACGAACGTCACGGCGGACCTGACCGGCAACGCCACCAACGACACGGGCCTGACGAGGGGCGAGATGAACGATTGGACGACTGATCGCGACGTCGACGACGATGCCGAGACACGTCCGTCGTCGGGCCTCGAGCGGATCGTAGACGACGGGCTGGATGGGACGCTCGAAGCCGAGCGGTTCGACGAACTGTCGGCGTTCGTCGACGGGGACGGCGACCGTAGCGCCACCGCCGGGATCGAGCGGCTGGTCACATCGCTGGAGTCGGAGAGCGTCGTCGTCTCGAAAGTCGTGTCCATAATCGCGGGCTCCCCGGTCGAAGACGACGACCAACAGCCATCGACCGCCACTGGAAACGAGGGGGCTGCGGAGAAGAAGACCGGCAGCAACGAGGACCAGACGGGCGCGCGCGACAGTTCGATTCCGCTCGCTGCGAGCGACGACGGCGACGACGAGCGATCCGACGAAAACGATACGGCCGGTGCCGACTCGGGCGACGACGGCGGGGAAGCGCCCGCAGGTGGTCCCGGCGAGGGAGCCGCGCTGCTGGTGCTCGTCGGTTACCTCGGCGGCGGTCGAGTGGCGATGAACCAGACGGCCATGCTGGCCTCGATGGGGCAGCCGGGACTGCTGGGGACGCTCAAGCACTCGATCGCCTCGCACGTCGGCGGGCTGTCCGACCGGATCCTCCCGCCGGTGTTCGGGTACAGTCGACACGATAGCTCGGACCCGCTGGAGAACGATACGCGGGCGCAGATCTTCGAGCTGGTCGAGGAATCGCCGGGGATCTACTACGCGCAACTGGCGGAGGAGACCGACGTCACCGTCGAGACGGTCCGGTATCACTGCCGCATCCTGGCCGACGAGGGGCTCCTCGAGCGCCGCAAGCTTCGCGGCCGCCAGCGGCTCTACCCCGTGTCGATGGACGACGACGACCCCGAGCTCGCGGCGGCGATGGCCGACTCCGCGGCGTCGGACGTCCTCTCGGCCATCGAGCGCCGGGAACCGACGACGCTCTCGGCCGTGGCCGACGCCGTCGGCTGCGCCCCGAGCACCGTCTCCTACCACCTCGACCGCCTGGAGGAGGACGGCCTCGTCTCGCGGGAACGCGACGGCGGCTCGGTCCGCATCCGCCTGCGGCGCGCCACCAAGTCCGCGCTCCAGGGCAGCGTCGCCGACGACTGACGCTTCTGGCAGCTGTAATCTAACAGTAGCCATGCCCGTTATCGGACGGCGGGCGAGAGAGTTTTTCGAGAGAACCTAGAGAAATCACTTTTGTCAGATATACGCAGAATCGAATGGACTATCTCCCACATGAACCAACGACAAGGCCTACTGGTACTCGCGATTGCAGCGGCCACGGTCATCGGGATGCTGGCAGCCCCGGTGACAGGAATCGGCATCGCACTGACGGAAGACACGAACGAATCGGGCGACGAACAGCTCGAAGATGACGGCGGCGCATCCAGCACCGCCGCCACGGCTGGCACGGCCGGAGACGGCGATTGCGAGTGCGACGACGGCAGCAACGATAGCGACGACGGTACCGGTGACGGCGACGACGGTACCGGCGATCAGGACGGCGAGAAGGACAAGGACGGTGACGGCGACGGTGACGACGGTACCGGTGACGGCGACGACGGCACCGGCGATGATGGAACTGGTGACGACGGTGACGACGGCACCGGCGATAACGGCGACGGCGACGGTGACGACGGTACCGGTGACGGCGACGACGGCTCCGGCGATAACGGCGACGGTGACGGTGACGACGGTACCGGTGACAACGGCGACGGTGACGACGGCACCGGTGACAACGGTGACGGCGACAAGGGTGACGGCGACAACGGTGGCGACGACGTCACCCAGTCGAACTCCCAGGAGAACCTGGACGACGATCCCGTCGACCCGAACCTCCTCTCCGGGAACTCCGTGACCGTCGCGCTCGGTAGCGAGAACCTGACCCTCGAGTCACCCACCATCGACGGTAACCAGTCGAACACCGACTCCGAGAGCGGCTCGGGCGGTGACTCCAACCAGCAGAACCAGCAGTCCAACAGCGACAACGACGCCGCAGACCTCGACGCGATCAACGGTAACTCGATCCTCGTCGGCGTCGGCGCCAGCGGTTCTAACGGCGGCGACGGTGGCGACTCCGGCAACCAGGAGAACAGCAACGAGCAGTCCAGCGGCAACAGCGGCGACTCCAACCAGCAGAGCCAGCAGTCCAACAGCGACAACGACGTCGTGAACGGTGACCTGCTGAACGGCAACGCCCTGGCTGTCACGGTCCTCAGCGACAACGTCTCCACGGGCGACGGTGGCGACACCGGTAACCAGGAGAACTCGAACAGCCAGTCCAGCGACGGCAGCGGCGACTCCAACCAGCAGAGCCAGCAGTCCAACAGCGACAACGACGTCGTCGAGGCCGCCGCGGCTAACGGCAACTCCGGCAACATCGCCATCGGCAGCAGCGACACGTCTTCCGGTGACGGTGGCGACACGGACACCCAGTCCAACAGCAACGAGCAGTCCAGCGGCGGTGACGGCGACGCCAACCAGCAGAGTCAGCAGTCCAACGTCAACACGGACGTCGTCCGCGCGAGCCTGCTGAACGGTGACAGCGCCGCGATCGGACTCGGCGGCGAGAACAACACCGCCGGCGACGGTGGCGACACCAACACCCAGTCCAACAGCAACGAGCAGTCCGGCGGCGACGACACCAACTCGCAGAGCCAGGACCAGGACAGCGACGACACTGTCGTGCCCGTCGAGGCACTCAACGACCAGGAGGTCGAAGGCGGTTCCGGCTCCGCAGGCGACGGCGGCGACAGCAACGTCCAGAACAACACCAACGAACAGTCCATCGGGAACTGATCCCGACGGGCGGTCCGGTCCTTCGGACCACCAGATCACCCGTCGACAGTCGACGGGCACCGACGACTTCACAGCGGCTTTCGCGGTTCCTTCTTTCGACCGAGCCGAAACGGTCGAGCGCCTGCATCTGGATCCGTAGCCCCGTGTCTACCCAGCGCTCCGATGAGACGATTAGCGCTGGGACGCAAGTGATTCCACCTGCTGAAGTCCGTTCCGGGCCGCTCCGCCGCGCTTCGCTCTTGCTCCGAGATCAGTTCGATCGGGTTTCGAGAGAACCTAGATAACCCCTTTTTGATGGGATAACCGATAAGCTGGTGGATACTTGCCACATGAACAACAAACGTAACGTACTGGTAATCGCAGTCACGGTGTTCACCATCGTCGGCGTCCTCGCGACGCCGGTGGCGGGCGTCGGGCTGACCGATACCGACGGCGAGGAACAGGACGCGCAACTGGACGATGCGTCGCTCGAGGACGCGACGACGTCGGGTAGCGAGACCCTCGGGACGACGGGCGACGACTCGGCCGGCGATCAGGACGGGTCGAAGGACAAGGACGGCGACGACGGTGCCGACCAGTCCAACACCCAGGAGAACGTCGAGGACGACCCGGTCGACCCCAACGTCGGCTCCGGGAACTCAGTGACCATCGGCCTCGGCGACCAGAACCTGACGCTCGAGTCGCCCACCGTCGACGACAACCGGACGAACGACGAGGACGACGTCGACGGCAGCGAGGAGGGCGACTCCAACCAGCAGAGCCAGCAGTCCAACAGCGACAACGACGCCGTCGACGCCGACGCGCTCAACGGCAACTCGGTCGTCATCGCCGTCGGCGGGAACGGGACCCACGGCGACGACGGCGGCGACTCCGGGAACCAGGAGAACGACAACGGCCAGTACAACCAGCGCGAGGGCGACTCCAACCAGCAGAGCCAGCAGTCCAACAGCGACAACGACGTCGCCGACGTCGACCTGCTGAACGGCAACTCGCTGGCCGTCGCGCTCCTGAGCGAGGACACGTACGCCGGCGACGGCGGCGACACCGGCAACCAGGAGAACGACAACGCGCAGGGCAGCGAGTGTTCGGACAGCGACGCCAACCAGCAGAGCCAGCAGTCCAATAGCGACAACGACGTCGTCGACGCCGCCGCGGGCAACGGCAACTCCGGTGCCCTCGCCATCGGCAGCAGCGACACCCACGCCGGCGACGGCGGCGACACCGGCACCCAGTACAACGAGAACTGGCAGACCAACGGCGGCGACTGCGGCGGGCAGTCGAGCCAGCAGAGCCAGCAGTCCAACGGCGACAGCGACGTCGTCTCCGCGCTGCTGCTGAACGGTCACTCGCTCGCCGGCTCGCTCGGCAGCGACAACACCACCGCCGGCGACGGCGGCGACACGAACAGCCAGCGCAACCAGGACGTCAAGAAGGGCGGCAACGGCGAAGATAGCGACACCAACCGCCAGCACCAGGCGGACAGCAACAACTCGGCGGTCGTCCCCGTCGAGGGCGGCAACGACATGTCGAACTCCGGCGGTGGCGGCGACTCCGGGACGTCCGCCGGCGAGGGCGGCGACACGGACAGCCAGGAGAACTACAGCAACCAGTTCACCACCGGCCCCGGCTGCTACGTGGTCTGATCTGACGTGAATTGAAACCCAGTTGGACCGTTGAACGGGTTTCGACGGTCTCTCCTGGTAAGCAACGTTTACCCTTTTTCGCCGGGACGTACGGACGATGACGAATCTCGTCACGGATATCGGAGAGACCGCCGCGGCGTCGCCCGACGCGACGGCGATCGGCTACCGCGGTCGGGAGATAACCTACGAGGAGTTCTGGTCGCAGGCGGGCCGCTTCGCGCAGGCGCTCGCGGACGCCGGCGTCGAACCCGGCGACCGCGTCGGGATCTACCTGCCGAACCTCCCGCAGTACGTCGTCGCGTTCCACGGCATCCTGCGGGCGGGCGGCATCGTGGTCCCGATGAACCCCCAGTACAAGTCCCGGGAGATCGAGCACCTGCTCGGCGACTCCGGCGCCGTCGCGGTCGTCGCGCTGGCCGACCTCGTCCCGCAGGTCCGGGAGGTCCAGGACGACACGGACGTCCACACCGTCGTCAGCGTCGGCGACGCCGAGGGCGCCACCGAGTTCGACGACTTCCTCGCCGACGGCGAACTCGACGTCGTCGACCGTGACGACGACGACGTCGCCTGCCAGCCGTACACCTCGGGGACGACCGGCACGCCGAAGGGCGTCCTCCTCACGCACGGCAACCTCGCCTTCGAGGCGCGGGCCTCCCCGAAGATCCACGACGGCATGAACCGCGAGGACAAGGTCCTCGGCGTCCTCCCGCTGTTCCACATCTACGGGATGACGGTGACGATG
Source organism: Natronomonas salina (assembly GCF_013391105.1). Lineage (NCBI taxonomy): Archaea > Methanobacteriati > Methanobacteriota > Halobacteria > Halobacteriales > Natronomonadaceae > Natronomonas > Natronomonas salina. Next base: position 2,874,921 of record NZ_CP058335.1, on the reverse strand, counting down.
CTGGCGACCCTCTACGAGGGCGGGAGCTTCTGGCCGCTGCCCGAGTGGGACGCCACGGAGGCCCTCGAGCTCATCGAGTCGGAGGGCATGACCATCGTCCACGGCGTCCCCGCGATGTTCAACGACGTCGTCAACCAGCCGGACGCCGACGAGTACAGCCTCGAGACGGTCCGGTTCGCCAACGCCGGCGGGTCGAGTCTGCCGCTGGAGGTCATGCGGCGCTTCGAGGAGCTCTACGAGCCGAAGCTGCTGGAGGGGTACGGCCTCACGGAGACGGCGCCGGTCACCCACGCGAACCGCCCCGACGACCGCCGGGCGGGCTCGATCGGCAAGCCGCTGCCCGGCGTCGAGTCGAAGGTCGTCGACCACAACTTCGAGGAGGTCGAACCGGTCCCGGAGGGCCCCGTCGACGACGAGACCGAACTCGACGAGGTCGTCGGCGAGATCGTCATCCACGGCCCGAACGTGATGAAGGAGTACTACGAGCGCCCGGAGGCCAACGAGGAGTCGTTCACGTACGAGGACCGCGAGGCGCAAGGCGCCTCGGACGGGTCGAGCGAGGAGCGGAGCGACTCGAGAGACGGCAAGCGCTGGTTCCACTCCGGCGACCTCGGCTACTACGACGAGGACGGCTTCTTCTACATCGTCGACCGCGAGAAGCACATGATCGTCAGCGGCGGCTACAACATCTACCCCCGCGAGGTCGAGGAGCTGCTCTTCGAGCACCCCGACGTCGCCGACGCCGCCGTCGTGGGCGTCCCCGACGAGCGCCGCGGCGAGACCGTCACCGCCTTCGTCGTCACCCAGCCCGACGTCGACGTGACCGAAGAGGAGATCAAGCAGTACTGCCTCGACAACCTCGCGGCGTACAAGCACCCCCGGACGGTGAACTTCGTCGACGAACTGCCGCGGACGACGACCGGCAAGGTCCAGAAGTTCGAGCTGGAGGACTTCGAGTGACCGGGTCGCCGTCGGACGGGACGTAGACGCCTCTTACTCGCCTCCCGGCCGGCAACGAATTACAAAATTGATAAGCCGTCGTTGACATCTCCCCCACGAGAAGGCAGATGACGGGCTACCTCACCCGGGCCGCCGAGTACGGCGGGTACTGCACCGCCACTGTCGGGCTACTCGCCTTCGGCTTCGTCACCGGTCAGAACGTCCAGTCGGTTACACTCGATCTATTGGTGGCGACGGTGCGGATCGTCCTGCTGGAGGCCGTCTCGTCGGCCATCGGCTTCGCGGTCTTCGGGACCGTCACCGGACTTCTGCTCCTCCGCGAGGTACGGACCGAACCGGAGGAACCGAGCCACGAGGGGCCGCCCGTGACCGCCATCGTCCCCGTCTACCGCGACGCGAACGTGCTGGCCAACAGCGTCGAGAGCCTCGCGGCCGCCGCCTACGAGGACCTCCGCGTGGTCGTCGTCGGCGAACACGACGACGCGGCGAGCCGCCGGGAGGCCCTGCGGCTGGCCGACGAGTACGACCGCGTCGAGTGGCTCGAGAACGGCTACGCGGGGTCGAAAGCCGGCGCCATCAACTACGCCGTCGAGCGCGCCGAGACCGACCACTTCGTGGTGTTCGACGCCGACGAGGTCGTCGACGAGGCGTTCGTCTCCGCGGCGATGGAGCGGCTCGTCGGCGACTACGAGGTCTTCCAGGGGCGCCGCGTCCCCCAGCCGACCGGCCCCATCGAGACGGTCGCCTACTGCGAGCGCGTCCTCTTCCAGGCCGGCTACAAGCTGGTCGAGCTGATCGGCTTCCGGAACTGCCGCAGCTCCTCGACGGCGTTCACCCGCGAGGCCTTCGAGACCGTCGGCGGCTACGACGACGTCCTCACCGAGGACCTGGACTTCTCCCACAAGATCTACCGCGCCGGCGTCCCCGTCGCCCGGGCGCGGTACCGCACCAACGAGATGGAGGCGCCGCACACCCTCCGGGACCTCTGGGGGCAGCGGAAGCGCTGGCGGATCGGCCAGGTCGAGGTGCTCCACCGCACGCTCCGCGAGCTGGTCCGGTCGCCGAGGAACCCCCGGGCTTACGTCTCGACGATCCGCATCGTCTCCAGCCTGCTGGGGAGCATCTTCCTGCTGACGCTCGTCTCGAAGTTCGTCCTCCTGCTCCTGCTGGACCTCGAGCTGTTCAACCTGCTGCCGCTGGCGGCCATCCTGGGGACTGTCGCCGCGGTCGCCGCCGTCGATCGCCGGAACGGCGACATCGACGGCCTCTCGGTCAGCTGGTTCGCCACGCCGCTGGTCTACCCCTTCTTCGGACTGATGACGATCAAGTCCGTCCTCGAGTACCTGTTCAGCTGGGAGGGCGAGTGGTACCACGTCGAGAAGCTGGGCCAGTAGCGCCCCCGCCGGGCGTCACTCCCGGAGCCTGACCGAGACGCCGGCGAACCCGCAGTGCTCGCAGGAGAGGGTCGTCCGGCCGCCCAGCGAGTACGCCGCCAGCGACGACGCACACCGGGGGCAGGGGTCGCCGGGCGCCGCGCGGACGTTCGCGACGCTGGCGACGACGAGTCGCACCCGGACGGTCTCGGCGAGGTCGTCGTCGACGCCGCCGCCCCAGATGACGTGGGCGTCGGGGCCGACGCGGCCCCGGACGGCGGTGACCGCGTCGCTGACGTCCTCGACGCTCATCGCGGGGCCGCCGAGCAGGTCCACGAGGACGCCGTCGGCGGGGTCGGTCTCGACGCCCGCCGGCAGCGACGCGAACGCCGCGGCGGCGGCGTCCTCCGGCGCACCCTCCTCGCTCGAGCCGACGCCGAGGGCGGCGAGGTCGACGGGGCGGAGCAGCGTCCGGGCGTCGGCGAGGTCGAGGTTGACGAAGCCGGGGTCGCGGACGACGGAGACGAGCGTGCCGACGGCGTCGGTCAGCGCCGCGGCGTCGTCGCCGGGCGCGAGCACGACGCTGTCGACGCGCTCGGCGAGCGCCGCCAGCAGGTCGCGCTCGCCGGGGTCGGGCCGGTGCGGCAGCGCGACGACGGCGACGACGAGCGGGGCCTCCGGGACCGACTCCGGGAGCGCCTCCGGCGGGGTCGCCCCGTCGACCGCGAGGACGACCGCGTCCGGCGTCGCGGCGTCGTCGGTGGCGGGGACGTCCGCTTCGGCCACCGCCGTCGCGGCGGCCTCGCCAGCGTCGCCGCAGCCGAGGACGAGTACCGACTCGCCCAGCGCGTCGGCGGCGACACGGAGCTCCTCGTCGGTCGTCATGGGGTCGGGGAGCCTACCGACGCCGGGGCCAATACCTTTTGCCCCGAATCCTCGAGTGAGGCAGTCGGCGGGACGACCTCAGTCGTCGGCGACGCCGGCCTCGGGGCGGTACGCCCGGCTCACGCGCTTCCACTTCCCGCTGTCGAACCGGTAGTAGTTGAGCGCCGCCGGTACCGACGTCTCCGCGAGGAACGCCAGGTAGAGCCCGTAGATGCCGAGCGGCGTCGTCGCCCCGAGGAAGGTGAGGGGGATGGAGCAGCCGAACATGCCGACGGCCTGGCTGACGAACGGCCACCGGGTGTCCCCGGCGGCGTCGAGCGGGCCGGCCGCGCCGCCGGAGACCCCCTGGAAGACGATGGCCGCGCAGGCGACCCGGACGAGGTCGACGGCCAGCGGGATCTCCGGGGCGGTCGGGTCGTCGACGAACAGCGTCACGATGGGGTCGGCGAAGACGAAGACGATCGCGCCGAAGACGAGGTAGACGGCCACGGAGAAGCGGATGATCTCGCGGCCGAAGGCCTCGGCGGTCGCCTCGTCGCCGGTGCCGAGTTCCTGGCCGACGAGGCTCGAGGAGGCGAGGCCGAACCCCCAGCCGGGGGTGTTCATCAGCCCCCAGACGCGGCGGGCGATGACGAACGCCGAGACGACGTCCTGGCCGAAGACGTCGAGGATGGCGAACATGGGGAACTCGGCGACGGTCCAGGCGAGGTTCCGGCCCATCACCGGCAGGCCGATGGCGACCAGGTCGGAGATCGTCCCGGGGTCGACGTAGTCACCGAACGGGTCGACGGTGACGGGGAAGGCGCCCGCCCCCGGGAACCGCCCGGCGGTGAGACCGATGGCGAAGGCCGCCGTGACGACGACGTTCGAGAGGACGGTCCCCATCGCGGCGCCGACGACGCCAATCCCGAGCCCGAAGATGAGGAGGGCGTTGATGCCGACGTTGGCGACCGCGCCGCCCGCCCGCAGCACCATCGCCGTGTAGGCGTCGTCGGAGCCGACGAGGACGCGGCTGCCGACGAGGTTCAGGCCCGCGAACGGGACGCCGAGGCCGACCACCTGCAGGTAGTCGCCCCCGAGGCGGACCACCTCGGGGTCGCTGCTCAGCAGGCCGATGAGTTCGGTCGAGAACGTCCAGAAGACGGCGGCGACCGGGAGGCTGGCGGCGACGACGAGGAAGACGCTGGAGCGGACCGCCAGCCCCAGGTCCTCGTGGGCGTCGGCGCCGAACCGCTGGCTGACGAGCGCGATGGTCCCGCCGGCGACGCCGCCGCCGATGGAGAAGGCGAGCCCCCAGAACGGCCCGGCGATGCCGACCCCCGCGATGGCCGCCGAACCGACGGCGACCCCGACCATCGCCACGTCGACGGCGTTCTTCGACATCCGGGCGAGGCCGGTGACGATGCGCGGCCACGCCAGGTCCGTCGTCCGGCGGGCCCGCGACTCGGTGATCAGGCCCGCCCGCGCCAGGGCGAGGCCGATCGCGAGGATGGCCAGCCGGAAGGGGTTCGGATACCGGGACACGACCCTAACTGACCGGTCAGTCAGTCAAATGTCTTGCCTTCCCGGCCGGCCGCGTCGCTGGTCGGCACGGCGCGAGAGAACGCTCCGAACTCAGTCCCGGGGTCGCTCGGCGTTCGCGGGGTCGGTCTGGCCGCCGTCGGTGGCGGCCTCGCTGTCGGCGGTCGCATCCGGGGCCGCCGCAGCGGCGGGGTCGACGCCGCCGGGGAGCCGCCGGACGAGCCGCTCGAAGTTGCGCTCGAGGAAGCCGACCTCGCCGGAGCGTCGGCGGTACTCGACGGTCAGCCGGTAGCCCAGGAAGTAGGCGATGACGGTGAAGACGACCGCCAAAATGAAGTTGCCGACCAGGAGGCGGCTGACGATCTGCGGGCCGGCCGACAGCGAGATCTCGGTGACGCTGATGCCGGAGACGGGCCCGAGGATCTCGCTGCCGAGCCAGAAGCTCGCGCCGTAGACGCCCCACTTCACGACCGGGTTGAGGACGATGACCGAGGCGAACAGCGCGATGCGGGAGGCGTTCTCGAAGAGGTAGGCGATGAGGAAGAACAGCAGGACGCCGGTGCCGAGCGTCGGCAGCGCGGTGATGAAGATGCCGAGGGCGAAGCTCGCGGCGACCTGTCTGGGGGTGTGGGTCTCCTGGAGCGCGTCGTGTATCTCTCGCCGGGTCTTCGCGAGGATTCGTCGCGCGCGCCTGCGGAGCATCTATCCCCCTATACCAGGCCGAGCCGAATGAAGCTAACGACTATCCCTCGATCTGGAGCGTCAGCCGGTAGTCCTCGCCCGCACGTCGCGCGTCCGCCCGGACCGTCTCGCGGCGGCCGGCCAGATCGATCCCGAGGTGGGCCTCGAGCCGCTCGCCGACCTCCCGCAGCCCGTCGGAGGGGCCGGGGTCGGCGTCCCAGACGACGCAGCGCTCGACGTGCTCGCCGTCGACGGCCGTCTCCACGACCGCGTCGGCGGCCGTCGACAGCGAATCGGCCTCCAGGGAGAGCGGGTCGTCGACCGATTCGGTCGGCGCCAGCGAGAGGCGCCACGTCGCGCCCCGGCAGCTCCGCCCCGGGTCGGTGATGCAGCCGGCCAGCCCCGCGGCGACGGCCCCGAGCAACAGACGTCGACGCGCCATGCCCGTCGCTGGGCGCCAGCGCTCGAAGGGGCTTGCGGTCCCGACCGGACGGGTCACTTCCCGCCCGGGAGGTCTATCCCCAGGTCGACGTCCGCCCGCGTTCGGGCGTAGCCGTACGACGCGGCCAGCAGGACGGCCCCCAGCACGAGGAACGACAGCGTCCGCGCGACGGTGTCGAGTCCCCGGGTGTCGAAGAGGAACACCTTGGCGGTCGCCAGTCCGAGGACGCCGACGCCGAGCAGGCGGACGCCGCGGCGGTCGCCGGCGAGGCCGACGGCCAGCAGCGCGACGCCGAACAGCGCCCACGCGACCGAGATGCCGACCCCGGAGAGCTCCAGGCCGAGTCCGACGACCGCGATCACCGTCGCCGCGGCGGCGTACGGCGCGCTCACGGTGATCTTCCGGCTCCGCTCGGCGTCGTGCAGCGAGCCCTCGCGGACCGCGAACCACCGGGCGAGGCCGTAGAACACGGCGACGCCGAGCGCGAAGGCGACGGGACGGCCGGTCAACGCCGCGAGCGGCTCGGCGGCGTCGAACCCGGCCAGGTCGCCGGCGTCGAAGACGAGAATCTTGCCCGCGACGCCGACGGCGACGACGTGGGCGCCGGTGCGGAAGGCGGGCGCGTCGTCGACCGCCGAGAGACCGACGGCGAGGCAGACGACCGCGAGGCCGGCGACCGTCGTCCAGAACGGCCCCAGGGCCTGCCCGAGGCCGACCGCCAGCAGCACGACCGACGTCGCCGCGGCGGTCCCGTCGCGCCTGCCCGGTACGCCAGCGTGGCGGTGGAGGACCGACGGGCGATCCGTGAGGGCGTAGAACACCGCCAGCGCGAGGCCGACGAGGACCGTCCCCGCGCCCTCGACGAGCGGCTCCGCGAACAGTCCGAGGAGCGATATCTCGAGGAGGAGCGCCGCAAAGAGGCCGTTCGAGACGGTGAGCGCGACCAGACCGCCCCGGAACAGCGGGTCGTCGAACCGGTCGTACCGCCGGAGTGCGTAGCTGCCCGCGAGGTACAGCAGGAACGTCGCGCCGGTGACGACGGCGACGCCCCACGACGGCGGGTCGAGGTCGAGCAGCCAGAATCCGACGACGGCGTAGGTCGCGAACACGCTGGCAACCACCAGGCCGCTCCAGGACCGGACGGCGGCGATGGCGACCAGTCCGCCCGCCAGCAGCAGCGCGTACGTCGGCGTCAGCACCAGCGTGGTCGCCTCGGTGCTCAGGTAGGCGGTGACGTAGCCGAAGAGGAACGCCTCGCCGGCGACCAGCGGCGCCCGGTCGCGGATGGAGACGGCGGCGGTCGCGCCGACCAGCAACGTCATCGCGGCCAGCGCCGCCCACAGCGGGGTTCCGATGGCCTCCCGGTAGCTCGCGAAGCCGTAGGCGGCGTAGATGCTGAAGTACGCGACCGCGAGGCCGGCGCCCGACGCGATGCGGCCCCAGCGGACGTACCCGCGTCGGGTCGCGGCGTACCGCCCGACCGCGAGCAACGCGAGTCCGCCGACCGTCCCCGCGGCGACGCGACCGAGCGGGCCGAGCATCCCCCGCTCGATGGCCAGCCGGACGAAGAAGACGACGCCGACGACGAGCGCGAGCGCGCCGAGGAGTCCGAGCCACCTGACGCCGACGGCCAGCTCCCAGTCGCGACCGCTCTCCTGGGTATCGCCCACCTGGGTCCAGCCCCCCGCGGTCGATTCGGGCGTCGCCGTCGATTCGTCTCCAGGGGGCCCCGTCGGTCGAGCCGCCTCGGCATCCGTCGGCGGCGGGGCATCCGTCGACGGTCCGGTCTCGGCTTCGCTGGCGACGGGGTCCGAGGGCCGGTCGGTCGGTTCGCGGTCGGTCGCTTCCTCGAGCGCGTCGAGGCGACGGTGGAGGGCGTCGACCTCCGATTCGAGGCGCCGCACCGCCTCGCGGAGGTCCGCGTCGTCGCTCATGGCGTTCGGCACTCGTCCGCCGCTCCCATAAATGGCCGGGCGCGGCCGGACGAGAATCAACACCTTTCAGGGAGGGCATCCGAGGGGCAATCATGGGACCGACCCCGCTCTTCGTCGGTGGCGGCGATCCGGCGGTGACAGTGCTGTTCGCACGGCTGCTGGCCTACGGCGTCATCGCGGTCGCGGCCGGCGTGCTGCTCGTCTACCTCGTGCAGTACGTCCGGCGGGTGCTCGCAGAGGGGTTCGACTACGAGTGGGGGTACCTCGCGGTCGGCGTCGGGGCGGCGGCCGTCTATGGCGTCGCCGGCGTCGCCGCACAGCTCACCGACCTGCCGTGGGTCAACGTCTTCGTCGAGGGCGCCGTCCTCTTCTTCATCCTCTTTCTCGGCCTGGGCATCCGCGCGATGTACCACGCCGAGCGCACCGTCGAGAGCCCCTCCCGACTGCTGCCCGTTTGGGTGGACTACGTCGTCGTCGCGGCGTTCATTGTCGCCTGGTGGGCGGGCTTTCTCGTCGCCAGCGAGTGGGTCCGACCCGTCGTCGCCGTCGGCTGGGTGGCCGCGTCCGTCTGGGCGGTCTTCTACGCCGTCCAGACCGTCCGGGTCTACGAGGGCACGACCCTCGCGGCGCTGACCCGCCACCTGCTGCCGGCCATCCTCGGGACCGTCGTCATCGTGATGACCGACCTCGCGGCCGGCATCGTCGGCTTCGACCCCGGCATCGTCGACGCCGTCTGGCTTGTCGGCACCGTCCTGGTCGCCGCGTTCCTGTTCAACACCGCGGTCACCATCCGCCAGCAGGAGGGGGAGGTCGAACGGCTGTACGACCAGACGACGTGGCGACAGCAGACGATGGAAGACTAGCGCGGTTCGGAGCGAGCGCGAGACGTGAACGAAGTGAGCGTCTCGTTCGGCGAGCGGGGAGTGGAACGACCCGCGAGCAAAGCGAGCGAGAACCGCGAAACACGAGCGGCGAACGGAGTGAGCCGCGAGTCGTCCACGACGACCTCGAGTGACGAGCGGGGAGTGGAACGACCCGCGAGCAGCGGGTTCGTGTGACGTATCCTCGCGTCCGAACCACTTTTCCGGTCGACGTCCAACGGGGGGTATGGAAGACCCGACCCGACGTCGATTCCTCGCGGCTGCGACCGGCCTGGCTGCCGGCCTCGCGGGCTGTCCGACCGGGTTCCAGGAGTCGGCGGAACCGGTCTCGAGGTCGTCCGCCCCGGCGAACCGGACCGGTCGGTACACCGAGGTGTACGAGGGGACCGTCGGTTCGGTCACCTACGTCGGCGACGCCCGCGGCGGCGGCTCCGGGTTCGTCTACGAGGACTACGTCGTCACGAACCAGCACGTCGTCGCCGACGCGGACTCCCTGGACGTCAGGTTCGCCGACGGCGAGTGGCGCGAGGCGGCGGTCAACGCCAGCGACGTCTACGCCGACCTCGCGGTGCTGGCGACGGACGTCCCGGACGACGCGCCGCCGCTGTCGTTCGTCGACAGCGTCCCGCCGGTCGGGACGGAGGTGCTGGCGCTCGGCAGCCCCTTCGGCCTGGAGTCGTCGGTGTCGACCGGCATCATCAGCGGGAAGAACCGGTCGTTGCCGGGACCCACCGGATACTCTATCCCGAACACGGTCCAGACCGACGCCGGGCTCGACCCCGGCAACAGCGGCGGTCCGCTGGTCACCATGGACGGCGAGGTGACCGGCATCGCGGTCGCCGGCGCGGGGACGAGCGTCGGCTTCGCCGTCTCGCCGCTGCTGGCCCAGCGGGTGCTTCCGGAGCTGATCCAGACGGGGAGCTACGACCACCCGTACCTCGGGATCAGCCTGCTCCCGGTGACGCCGACGCTCGCCGAGGCGAACGACCTCGAGGCAGCCCGCGGCATCTTCGTCCTCGAGTTGCGCGACGACGGCCCCGAGGGCCAGACGCTGCGCGGCGCCGACGGCGAGACGGTCGTCGACGGCCAGCGCGTCCCCACGGGCGGCGACGTGCTGGTCGAGCTCGCGGGCAACCGCATCGACTCGAACGCCGACCTGGGGACGACGCTGGCCCTTGAGCTCTCGCCGGGCCAGCGCGTCGACGCGGTCGTGATCCGCGACGGCGAGCGCCAGGAGGTCACGGTCCCCATCGGCGCCAGGCCCGACCCGGAGGCGTAGGCCCCGACCGACGAACGGCCTCCGGGCTTTATGTGTTACGGCACGGTAGCAAACCACATGCACGTCCTCGTGCCGGTCGACGGCTCCGATCCGTCCGTGGCGGCGCTGGCCCACGCCTTCGAGCAGTTCGGCGACGACGACATCACGGCGCTGTACGTGATGGACCCCGTCGACGGGGCGACCACGTGGGGGCCCGGAAGCGCCGGCGACTGGCTCTCGAGCGCCGAAGAGGGAGCCGAGACCGTGCTCGGCGACGCGGAGGAACGGGCGGTCGCTGCAGGCGTCGACATCGTCACGGACTCGGTGGTCGGCCGGCCCGCCCGCGCCATCGTCCAGTACGCCGAGGACGAGGGCGTCGACCACGTCGTCATCGGGAGTCACGGCCGCGACGGCATCAGCCGCGTCCTCCTCGGGAGCGTCGCCGAGACGGTCATCCGGCGATCGCCGGTGCCCGTGACGGTCGTCCGGGACCGGGACTGACGGCCGCCGCGCGGAGCGACGGGCCACGCCCGCCGGGGACCGCGTCGAGGGGCGGCGCTGGTCGACGTCCGGCTTTATCCAGTCCGCCCGCCTACCCCCGCGCATGTACGACACCATCCTGGTGGCCACCGACGGCAGCGAGGACTCGGCGGCGGCCACCGACCACGCGATGGCGCTGGCGGCCCCGACCGGGGCGCGGGTCCACGCGGTCGCCGTCGTGGAGACGCGGACGGCCTACGACAACGCCATCGTCGACCCCGACGAGGTCCGGGAGAACCTCCGGGCGGACGCCAGGGAGGCCGTGGACGCGGTCGCCCGCGTCGCCGAGTCGGCCGGCGTCGACTGCGAGACGACGGTCGACGAGGGGCCGCCGCCGGAGCGGCTGCTGGAACAGGTCGAGGAGAGCGGCGCCGACGTCGTCGTCCTCGGGGCGACCGGTCGGTCGGGGTTCAAGCGGCTCGTCCTCGGCAGCACCACCGAGCAGTTGCTCTCGCAGTCGCCGGTGCCGGTCGTGGTGGTCGGCCGCGGGAACGAGTCTAGTCGGGGTGCCTGACGATGTGGACGTCGTAGCGGGGGTCGTTCGAGACCGGCGCGCCGATGCTCGAGAGCGGCTGTGAGACGCTGGCGGCGTTCTCGCTGCCGAGGAAGACGATCTCGGCGTCGAGCTCGCCGGCGACCTGCCGGATGGTCCGGACGATGTTCATCGTCGTGGAGGCGTACGGCTCGTCCTCGGGGTCGGTCGCACGCTCGCTCCGGAACGTCGCGTCGGGGGCGATCTTCTCGGCCTCGTCGCGGAGCTCGAGGGCGAAGAGCTCGGAGTCGTACTCCTCGCCCTCGTCGACGAGGCCGCGTTCGCGGACGTAGTCCTCGTCCGTGGGGACCACGACCAGGACGACGACCTCCTGGTCGAACGCCTCGCCGAACTGCGTGGCGCGTTGCAGGGCCGCTTCCGAGAGCTCCGAACCGTCGTACGGGACGAGCAGCGTCATGTCGTGTCAGAGGGTGGCAATCCCCTTTGTTCTTCCCACGCCGACGCATCGGACGCGACCCCGCCGGCACTGCCCGGCCGCGTTCGAGAGCGACCGCGCGACCCTCGCCGTCGTTCCGGTAGACCGAAACCCATAAAGTCGAAACCGTCCCACGTCCGAGTGAGCCGAGGTAGCCTAGCCCGGCCAAGGCGGTTGCTTCGAGAGCAACTGTCCTCACGGACTCAGGAGTTCAAATCTCCTCCTCGGCGTTCTCCAACTCGAAGCGTACCCGTAGCGCAATCGCCGGCCAGGGGCCGATCAATTCGTAACCCCGCTGCAGGCGTGCTAGTCCCCACCAGTACCCGCAAATATCGCCACCTTCTTGCTCGCCCCCGTCGGGGTTCGGCCATGGAGATCGTCGAGAACAGCCTCGGGCCCAGCCTCGAGGCGTTCCTCTCGCGGCCGCTGTTCGGCCACCTGGCGACGCGGGCCCCCGAGGGACCCCGGGAGTCGCCGGTCTGGTACCTCTGGGAGGACGAGGCGGCCTGGATCCTCGGGGACGCCGCGACGGACACGTTCCCGTCCCGCATCGAACGCGAACCGGCCTGCGCGCTCGGCGTCGTCGACTTCGACGCCGAGCGCGGCCTCGTCCAGCACGTCGGCATCCGCGGGGCGGGCAGCGTCGAGCCCTTCGACCCGACGCTGGCCGAGCGCCTGCTGGCGCGCTACCTCGGGCCCGACCGCGAGGACTGGGACCCGCGGTTCTCGGAGTACGTCGCCCAGCCGACCGACACCGCGCTGCTGGTCCGCGTCGAACCGGAGACGGTCGTCGCCCGCGACCAGTCGTACGCGCCGGCGCCGGTCCGCTAGACGCCGCCCTCGTAGTCGCCGCCCCCGGCGCGGTCCTCGGCGAAGCCGCCGCGGACGGCGATCCACCCGATGACGCAGATGAAGAGGATCGGCGGCAACAGCAGGAACCCCCACAGCGGGTCCATCCCCCACCACATGATGAGCAGCAGGTTCCCGATCCCGAGGAGGACGAACGGCGCGATGATGATGGTCGCGTCCTTCCGTCCCTTGCGGAACCCGCCGTCGTCCGTCCGCGCTGGGTCGCTCATTGGCGGTCCTTCGGCGCCCGGCGAGAAAAACGCCTGGGTTCCGGGACGCCGACGGCGTTATTTACGCTTGCAAAGAGTTAATAATATCGAGTCGAAAGGGCCGGTGCGCCGGGTCGATCACACCTATCCCCCCATCCCCACCATCCCCGACGTGGACCCGATGGCCCGGCGCTCCTGCCGTTCTCCGGGCGACGATCGAGGAGCGTCAGCGAGGGCTGACCGTCGGCTGAGAGCGAAATCGAACGCGGAGAAGAACGCTACTGGCCGTCAGAACAAGCCGAGCTTCGAGGCGATCTCATAGCCGAGCTTCGTGGCCTCGACCTTCACGGTGTTCGTGACCCCGACGCCCTCGACGTCGACGCGCTCGGACCGGTAGGCGTCCATCGCGGCGCTCTGGGGGTTCTCAGACTGGGCGACGTCGCGGATGGTCGCCTCGTCCGTCGTCACCCGCATCGTGGGGTCGTGGGTGCCCTCCTCGAAGGAGACGACCTGGCCCTCGTCGTCGGTGACCGCGGTGTAGACTTCGTCGGACTGCCCGTCGCGCTCGACGGTCAGGGTGACGCGCTCGTCGGCGAACCGGTCGCGGACGACGTCGGGCACCTGATCGACGTTCTGGTTGTAGAACTCGACGACCTCCTGGGCGTCTGCCTCGCTCGTCTGCTCTGCCGCGGCCACCGGTGCGGCTGCCAGACCGACCGACAGCAGCACGGCGAGCGCGACGGCGAGTGCTCGGAGTCGCATACGACAACATTCTGACGAGCATGTAATAGGTTTCTGGCCATATCGGTCGACGAAACCGCGGAGCGGGCTCGGCGGGGTGATCCCGCCTCCGCGCGGGTCACTCCCCGCGGAACTCCGGGTCGCGCTCCTCGATGCGGGCCTCGAAGCCCTCGCGGTAGTCGCGGGTGTCGTCCAGTTCGCGACCGAGCGACCGCTCGTACTCGAGACCCTGCTGCAGCGGCGTCTCGAGGGCCGTGTTCAGCGCCTGCTTGGCGTTCCGGAGGCCGAGCGGCGCGTTCTCGCAGAGGCGGTCGGCGAACGCCCGCGCCCGGTCGTCGACCTCGTCGGGGTCGCAGACCTCGTGGACGAGCCCGCAGTCCAGCGCCTCCTCGGGGTCGATGAACTCGCCGGTGAGGACCAGCTCCTTGGCCTTCGAGAGGCCGACGAGCCGCGGGAGCCGCTGGGTCGCGCCGCCGTGGGGGAACGTCCCCAGCTTCACCTCGATGACGCCGTAGGTCGCGTCGCTGCCGATGACCCGGAAGTCGCAGGGCAGCGTCAGCTCGAAGGCGCCGGCGGGGGCGGCGGTCTTGATGCCCGCGACGACCGGCTGTCGGGCGGTCTCGATGGCCTCGAGCAGTCCGGGGAAGACGTCGCGGTCGATCTCGGAGTCCTCCTCGACGCGGTTCCGCATCATGTGGAGGTCCATCCCCGCACAGAAGACGGGCCCCTCGCCGAGCAGCGCCACCGCGCGGACGTCCTCGTCCGCGCTGACGGTCTCGAAGGCCTCCGTGAGGTCCCGCATCAGGTCCTCGGTCATCGCGTTGCGCTTCTCGGGGCGCGAGAGGTAGACGTCCGCCCGCGGGCCGTCGCGGTCGATGCCGGCCAGTCCCGTGCCAACTGATTCCATACTCTCGGAGAGCGCGGCGACCCGCTTAAAATTCGGGGACGGACCCCTACAGCTCCGTGAATGCCACCTGGTCGCCCGGCAGCTCCTCCTCGTTGCCGCGCAGGCGGCTCCGGCGGGCCAGGAGGTAGCCGTCGGCCGGCCCCTCGTCGAGCGGGTGGGCGTCCTGGACCCACAGCGTCCGGCCCTGCGGGCTCACCTCGCGGGCCCACTGGCGGGCCAGCGCCTTCGAGTCGAAGCGGCGGAAGCGACCCTCGTCGGCGACCCACTCGCCGGCCGCGCCGCTGACCCGGCGGGCCGACGGTTTCACGGCGACGACGTAGGGGTCGCCCATACCCGGACGTCGTCGCTGGGGGCGAAAAGCTTTGGTGCAGCTTCCACCAGTGTTACGTGATGACACACGAGGCGGACGTCCGCGGTCTCGGGATCAGCGTCGACGAAGGTGGCGACGAGGGCGCCCCAGTCGTCGTCCTCAACGCCCGCGACGAGGCGGTCCCCATCTTCATCAGCGCCGACCAGGCGAAGTCCATCTCCCACGCGCTCGAGAGCCGCCCCTTCGAGCGGCCGCTGACCCACGACCTGTTCGTCGAGATGCTCACGGAGTTCGGCGGCGCCATCGACCGCGTCCGCATCGACGGCCTCTCGGAGAACACGTTCCTCGCGAAGATCGACGCGGAGCGCTACGCCGACGGCGAGCGCGAGAAGGTCGTCTTCGACGCCCGGCCCAGCGACGCCATCGCCGTCGCCCTCCGGGTGGACTGCCCCATCCTCGTCAGCGACGACGTCCTCGACGAGGCCGGCCAGCCGCCGGACGCCTTCGACCTCGAGTGAGCGGCGTCACCCCTCCCGGCCGTCGCCGTCGCCGAACCGGTCGGCCGCGGTCTCGAAGCCGAACTCCTCGTGCTCCTTCGAGCGGCGCCCCTCGGCCTCGGCGATGGCCTCGGGGTCCGGCGCCACGTCGTCGTCGAGCCGCGCCCACGACTGGTGGATCTTCGCGTGACACCACCGGCAGATGTACACCGTGATCTCGTGGGCGAGCTCCTTCCGGTGGTCCGCTTGCGGGTCGCTCTGCTCCCCGCTCGCGTCCGAGGCGCGTCGCGCCTCGCTGTCCGGATACTTCAGGTGGTGCTCCTCCAGCAGCGGCCGCTCGTTCTCGTGGGCGACGCGGCGCTCCTCGAGCCCGCAGCGGACGCACTCCTTCGAGCGCTGCCGCGCCCGGAAGTGGGGGCAGTCGCTCCAGTCCCACTCCCCTTCAGGGTCGGCCGCGGGACACCGCAGGTCGTCCTCGTGGCGCTCGCGGGCGAACTCGGGGTCGTGGTGGCCGTGCTCGGCGGCGTAGCGGCAGCGGCCGTCGTCGGTGAGGTGGTCGCAGCGGTCGACGGTCGCGTAGGGGTCGTCCACTCCGACCGACGTCCCCCGCGGCGTCTTCTCCATGCCCACGCGTCCGTCGTCGCCGGATTTCAACCTTCCGTCCGGGTCGGTTCCCGGGCCGGAACCGTTATCGGGCGCGGGGGTGGTGAGTCGGGCATGAACCAGTTCGTCGGCCTGGTGGCCTTCTCCATCGGGCTGGGGCTGTTCGTCTTCCCGCAGGGCGTCGCGGCGGGGGTCGGCGAGCGGTTCGGCCGGACGGCCGGCCACTGGGAGACGGTCGCCGTCCGCGCGGTCGGGGGCCTGGGGATGGCCGTCGGGTTCTGGCTGCTGGTGGTCTGAGAGCGAGGGCAGAGGCCGAATAGCGGCGACGCGCCGCCGAGGTCAATCGAACCGGGCAACTATCGCGTCGAAGAGGTCCCCCTTGACGCTGTCGCCGTACTTCGCGGCGGTCTTGGCGACGTAGGACTGCGAGGGGTCCCGCCCGTCCTCGGCGAACTCTTCGACGAACCGCCGCAGTTCGTCGGCCGCGTTGCGGCTGAGGAACCAGTCCAGTTCCAGCCGGTGGTCGACCCCCCTGTCGAGTTCCTCGAATCCCCCGGGATCGAGGACTCGAAGCTCGTCGACGTCGCCCGACGACCCGGACGACGCGACGACGTACCGCGCTGTCCGGGTGCCGTTCCGGTCGGCGAACCGGACCGCTACCACCCGGTCGCCGGGATCGGCGCGGTCGTTCACGTACCGTCGGAGCGTCGCCGCGTGCTCGTCGACCGCCGCGCCGAACGCGTCGGCGTACCGGCCGGCGTCGCCAGGCTCGGTGCTGGATTCGGCCATCTTCCGCGAGACGCCGCCGGTCGCCTCGACGAGATGTCCGACCGTGTCGGTGTTGAAGAGCGCCATCAGTATCGGATAAGGAAAGGCGACACGGCGCCAAGTGTTCGGGGCTGTCATTCGCAAGCCCGCACCGGGTCGGGGCATCGCGTCGACCGGTGCTACGGCCAGACCGCAATCTGGCAGCCGAGCGCGAACAGCGTCCCCAGCCCCAGCAGCGCCGCGTTGGCCCGGGGGTTCTTCGCCGGCGTCAGGTCGAAGCTGTGGTGCCACCCCGAGAGCGGCGCGAACGGCCGGATGCCCATCGGCGTGATGACGTCGGCCAGCAGGTGCGAGGCCAGCGAGACGAGGGCCGCGCTGCCGGCGGTGGTCGCCAGCGCCGCGGGCCGACCGGCG
Source organism: Natronomonas salina (assembly GCF_013391105.1). Lineage (NCBI taxonomy): Archaea > Methanobacteriati > Methanobacteriota > Halobacteria > Halobacteriales > Natronomonadaceae > Natronomonas > Natronomonas salina. The sequence continues at coordinate 2,858,180 of NZ_CP058335.1, read as the reverse complement.
AGGAGTCCGACGAGCGCGCCGCTGGCCGCCAGGACCGCCGCCACTCCGAGGACGAACCAGACGGTGTGGGTCGGCCCGCGGTGGTCGGCCGGGACGACCTCGAACTGGTCGGCGTCGGGGAGCGTCGAGAGCGCGACGGCGACCCCGGTGCCGAAGAGCGCCAGCGCCGGCTCGCCGCTGCGGGTCAGCGCCGCCGCGACCGGCGCGTAGCAGAACAGCGCCGCGCCGACGTGTCCGGGGCCGTACACGTCGGAACTTGCGGCTCCGCGAGTATGAATCGCTCGCGTCGGCCCGGGTTCGTAACAATTAGGGCGGGACGCCCTGAAGGCGGAGCCATGAGCGACAACGGCGAGGAGGAGGAAGACGAGCCGGTCGTCGAACTCGGCGAGGGCGACGAGGTCGAGGGCGCGCCGGTCTCCCGGGTGACCTCGCGGCTGTTCTTCCCGATCGAGAAGAGCGAGGTCGTCCGCCGGGAGGGCGGGACGACCCTCAGGACGCCGGACGGCCCCCAGTCGGTCAAGGACGTCCTCGGTAGCAGCGACGAGGTCTACTTCGAGACCAGCCAGGACTTCGTCGGCACCGTCCGGTCGGTCGTCGGCACCGGCCCCGTCCCGACGACGGGCGACGGCGGGTCGAGCGGTTCGAGCAGCGCCGGCGACGCCGCCGCGGACGAGGACGCCGACGACGGCGAGTTCGAGTTCGACGACGAGGCGTAGCGACGGCCAGGGTGAACTCTTTTGCGGTCGCGCGCCCATCCGTAGCCATGAGCCTGACCTTCGACCCCGCAGACGTCGACCCGGAGGACATCGGGGAGCGACAGACGACACTGGAGATGGACCACGAGGAAGCCGTCGAACACGTCCGGGAGGTTGCCCTCGATACCGGCTTCGGCATCCCAGTGGAGTTCTCGCCCTCGGACCTGCTCAACGAGAAAGTTGACGCCGACCGCGACCCCTACTACGTGCTGGGCGCCTGCAACCCGGAGATGGCCGACCGCGCGCTCGACGTAACGCTGCAGCAGGGCGCGCTGTTCCCCTGTAACTTCGTCGTCTGGGAGGAGGAGCCCGGCCTCCAGCGTGTCTACCACGTCTCCATCATGAAGATCGCGCGGCTGGTCGGCATCGCTCCCGACAACGAGGCCTGGGAGGGTATCGTCGAGGACACCGGCGCCCTCGTCGACGACTTCTTCGAGCAGGTCTGACGGGGCGCTACCAGCGGCGGATAGCTGGCGGCGGTCAGCGCCGCCGCTACCGCCGTCGGTCGACGATGGCGATGTCGGTCTCGATGTCGTCGATGCGCTCGAAGGTCGGCGGCGAGAGCAGCCTGGAGGCGCGGCTCCGGTCGCGGCTGGCGCCGACGATGACGAGGTCGTTCGTCCGCGCGAGGCGGCGGACGAACGCCTCGATGGGGGCCTTGTCCACCCGCGTCTCGATGCGACCGTCGGCGGTCTCCACGAGGTTGGCCAGCATCTCGGTGGCCTGCCGGCGCTCCCGGTCCGAGTCGATACAGCGGGCGACGCTGACGCGGCCCTCCGATCCGACGAGCCGGAGCGCGAAGTCGATCATCGCGTGGGCGGTGTCGCTGGCCCGGCGGACGGGGACCACGACCCGTCGCCACTCCGTCCGGCCACCGTGGGACTTGTGGACGAGGACGTCCATCCGCGCGTCCAGCAACTGCGTGACGAACCGCGTCAGGTCGCCGTCGGCGTCGGTCTCGTAGGGCGTGGCGATGAGGTCGCAGTTGGTCTCCCGGGCCGTCTGCCGGACCGTCGAGGCGACCGAGCCGTCCGTCGCCGCGACGACGACCTGACAGGGGACATCCAGGGTCGCCTCGACGCGAGCGGCGAGCGTCTCGAGGTCCGACGCGGTCGCCGCGACCGTCTCGTCGGTCGGCACCGTCGACGCCGCCTCGACGGTGTCGGCTTCCACGTCGGACTCGGACAGGGCGTCGGCCTCGTCGTCCTCGACGACGTCCAGCAGGACGACCTTCCCGGCGTCGTGGGCGGCGGCCAGGCGGCCGCCGAGCATCGCCGTCGCCTCGGACGTCTCGCCGCGCATCGGCACGAGCACGTGGTCGTCGCCGCGGATCGACTGGTAGAGGTACCGCGCCCGCTGCTCGTAGAAGAGCTCCCGCCAGACGGTGAAGACCCCGGCGACGATGCTGGAGGCGAGGACGACGCTGACGACGAAGGACAGCTGGTCGCCGGGGTCGACGAGCAGCCCGAGCAGCGCCATCGAGAACGCCGCAGCCTCCTCGACGTCCAGCGCCCAGGTGACGGCGCCGGTGAGGAACACCGCGAACGCTGCGCCGGGCGCGTCCACCTCGATGGCCGACGGCGGCAACCCCGGGTAGACGAACCGGACGGCGATCGCCATCGCGATCCACGCGCAGACCGCGCCCGCGGTCAGGCCGGCGACGAACCGCGTCGGCGAGGCGTACTCGCTCTCGGGGTTCGCGAACAGCGCGTAGGTCCCGGCCGCCAGCGGCGGGAACAGGAAGAAAGAGAGCTGGTCGATCCGGGCAGAGAGGTACGTCAGCAGCGCGACCATGAACGGCACGAACAGCAGGATGGAGACGTGGACGATGGTCCGGGTCTCCTCGAGGCGCCGGCGGAGCCCCCGGGGGAGGCGTCTCGGGGTCCGGCGGAGCCCCCGCAGCCGACGACGGAGCCGGCGCATCGTCCGATCGAACCGGTCGCGCAGGCCCAGCCGGTCTCGCATACACGTCGTGACCGGGAGCGGCGGCTTAAACCCTCGGCGGGCGAGCGGTACCACGCCCCTCGGCCGCGGTCACTCCCGGCCCAGGGTTCGCTCGAAGACGCCCCGTTCGCGGAGCGCCATGTAGAGGTACAGACAGGGGAACACGAGGAAGGCGACCGCGAGCAACGCGACGAACAGCGCCGGCCCGGAGAGCAGGTCCGCCGAGAGCAGGAGCATATCCGAGGGAAGCGGCGAGGCGGCCTTAGTCGCTTCGAGAGCCGCCGGCGCCGCCGCCGAACGCCGAGAGGTCCGACTGGATGCCCGCGGCCATCGTCGACTTCCGGCGGAGGTCGGTCAGCGAGACCGGGAGCTGCGGGACGAGCTGGCGGACGGCCTGGTGGAGCGTCTCGGCGACCGCGGGCTCGGCGTCGAAGGCGTTCCGGATCGACTCGCGGATCTGCCAGACGCCGACCGGCGCCCAGTACTCGTTGGTGGCGTGGCGGATGACGAGCACCTTCGCCTGCCGGTCGCGGTCGGCGAGCTCCTCGAGGACGCCCAGCCGGGAGGCGTAGTAGGCCCCGGAGGTCTCGTCGACGTACTCGGTGCGGCCCTCGAACCCCTCGCTGTCGGCGGCCATGTAGAGCTGGCCGTCGGGGTCCGGATTCCAGATGGAGCCCGGCGCCTTCAGCTCGACGAGCTCGAACTCCCAGTCGCCGGGCGTCGCGATCACCCAGTAGTCGTTGCCGACGTAGCTGTTGTGCCAGACCATCGTCCGGTCGATGGTCGAGGCGTTGCGGATGGTGCCGCGGAGGTACTTCCCGACGGTGTCGTCGACGGCGGTGATCGACCACCGCGTCGGGACCAGCCGGCGGTTCTCGCCCTGCCCGAGCGCGCCGACCGAGAGCACGTTGTTGATGTCGTAGACGTCGAAGCCGCGGCGGTAGAGGTAGGTCATCGCGCCCTCGGCGCGCCAGTCGTCGTCCGAGAGCGTCTTCTCGATGGCGCGGGGAACGTGGGGGTTCTCGGTCACCTGCGCGCGCTCGGCGCTGGCGCGGGGGCCCCGCGGCGCGGCGATATCTTCGAGGGAGCCGTCGAGGCCGAAGCCCGGCCTGTCGTCGAGGCCGAGCTCGACGTCGACGGGGCGGTCGGCGATGGCGACCTCCCGCTGGGTGCCGACGAAGCCGTCCCAGACGTCCTCGACGTCGACGTTCGACCGACGCGTGGAGTTCAGCAGGCCGGTCCGCTTCTGGAAGACGTCGTCGATGTCGAAGCCCTGCCGGTACCAGTCGCCGCTGGTGACGTACCCCTCGGCGTCGTCCTCGTCGCCGACGGGCGCCAGCAGGCCGGCGGAGACCCGCGGGTACGAGGAGCGACCGACGAACACCGAGGGCGCCGTGGAGCCGACGAGCGTGTCGTCCGAGAGCGTCTCGTCGAAGCGCGTCCGGGCGTCGTCGATGTAGTCCGTGACGGCGTAGGACTTCTCCTCGGCGAGCTTCCGCAGTTCGACCGACTCGTCGCGGTCGAGGTCGTCAACGTACTCGTCGAGGCGCATTCGTCCCTCCTACTCCCCGCGTGGCCTTCAACCGTTCGACGGCGCGGTGAAAGTGGACCTTCGACGCCGGCTCGAGAGCGCTGGACGCCGGCTACACCGCGTCGAGCAGCATGTTCGACCGCCAGTCCTCGACCAGCTTCGAGGCCGGGTCGAACGAGACCAGGCCGGCGTCGTCGAGCCTCGGGAGGTGGACGTGGTAGAGTTCGATCGCGATACGCTGTCGGCGGTCCCCCGCGACCGCCCCCGTCCGAGGGGTCGCTCTCCTCCGACGTCCTCCCGTCCGTGGCCGGCTCGCCGACGAAGCCGTCGTCCGACTCCGCCTCGTCGACGGCCGCGGCGAGCTCATGAAGCGGCACCGGCGGCTCGCGGTCGGCCAACGCGGATAGCGTCTCTCGGCGGCGCTGGTGGGCGAACGCACCGATCGCGTCACCGGGTTCGTTACTGTGGTCCCTCATTGTAGGTGAGCTGAGGGGTCGAGCCGACCTCAACGCGAGCCCTGATTACTCTGGGTCGGGCGTCCGGCGCGCCAGCCCGTCCTCGACGAACCGGTCGACGACCTTCGCCTCGGCGCGCCGCAGATGCTCGTGGAACGTCTGCGGCGCGACGTCCATGGCCGCCGCCAGCTCCTCGGCGTTGCTGTCCCGACTGGGCCACTCGTAGTAACCGCCACGGTGGGCGGCGACGAGCGCGTCGCGCTGCCGGTCGGTGAGGCCGGCGTCGATCGCCGCCTCGCCACCTCGCGGGCCGTCGTCCGCCGTGCTCCGACCGCGCTTCCCGACGAGGTCGGCGTCGCCCGCGACGGCGTCGACGACGGCGCGCATCGTCGCCGCGTCGTCGACCTCTGCGACGAGGAGGCCGCCGTCGGCCGCGACGGTGCAGGACCGGACCGCGCCCCCGGCCGCGACGACGTCGTGGACCGGCGACGGCGGCCGGTACCGGAACTCCAGCCGCCCCGGCGCCTCGTCGCCCCCGGCGTCGATCACGCGGACGGATTCGACGGCGTCGTGGTCGGCCGCCCGCGACTCGACCGCCGCGGCCGGGACGCCGCCGACGCTGGCGTACACGACCACGGCGCCGTCGCCTCCGGGGACGACGTCGCTGAACTCGACCTCGGCGTCCTCCCCGGCGCCGAGGGAGGAGAAGAACGGCAGGGCGTCCTCGCGGAGCCGGAAGCGGAGTTCGAGCGTCTCGTCGGCGTGGAGGAACCGCTCGGTCTCGACGGCATGGACGGCGAAGCCGGCGCTCTCCCCGAGGACGTCGAAGGCGGCGGCCTCGCGCTCGTCGAAGGCGTCCGGACGGCGGCCCGTCACGGCGAGGACGCCGTAGACGGCCTCGCGGTGTCGGAGCGGCACGGCCGCGACGGCGGGGTCGCGGTCGTCGTCGGTCGAGGCCGGCGCTGACCGCTCGCGGTCGACGCGCGTCTCGCCGGCGTCGAGGGCGGCCCGGACGACCGCCGCGGTCCGCTCGTCCACGTGGGCGGCGGCGGGCGGGTCGCCGGCGTCGGCCGCGACTGACCGCTCCCTGACGGTGAACCCGTCGTCGGTCGGCGTGGGGTCGACGACCGCTGCGGCCGCGTAGGCGCCGTCGGTGGTCAACCGCTCGCAGACGCTCCGCTCGACCTCCGCGCGGGTCGTCGCGCGGCCGAGCGAGGCGACGATCTCGCGGACGAGTTCGCCGATGCGGTTGACCGCCTGGAGCTCGGCGTTGCGCCGCTCGACGGCGAGCTCCGAGAGCTTCCGGGCGGTGACGTCCAGGTGGACCACGACCGCGTAGCGCTCGCCGTCGCGGTCGAAGCCGCGGGCCCACATGACGAACCAGCGGAGCTCGTCGGGGCCGTGGCAGGGGTACTCCATCGAGAACGGGCCGCCGTCGCCCTCCAGGACGGACCGGATGCCCGCGGCGGCGCGGTCGGCGTGCTCGTCGTCGCTGCCGTCGCAGACCTCGAGGTAGTTGACGCCGACCGTGTCGACCGGGCCCTCCAGGTCGTTGGCCTCGCCGAAGGCGGCCCAGGTCCGGTTGGTGTGGCGGATGGTGCCCTCGCCGTCGAGCACCGCGACCTGCGTCGGCAGGAGGTCGAAGGCCGTCCGGACGAGGGCGTCCAGCGAGTCGCCGGACTCGTCGGGAGGCTCCGCCGAGCTCGCCTCCGCGTCGTTCGCCGGCTCGGGCTCTCCGGCGGGAACCCAGCCGGCAGGGTGGCCGTTCACCTCGCCCGGGGTACCCTCGCCGGATTCCTGGGAGTCGCCCATCGACTGTGGTATCGGTTCGCAGGCTGAAAGTCCCCTCGGCTGCGGAAGTCTGGCGTCGAGAGCAGGTCGATCCGAGCGGTCACTGCTCGGGGAGACCGATTCGAAGAGGATCGGGGCGGCCTAGGAGTGGATCCCCATCGCCTCGATCTGCTCCTGGTAGCGGTTGCGGATGGTGACCTCGGTCACCTGCGCGACGTCCGCGACTTCGCGCTGGGTCTTCTTCTCGTTGCAGAGCAGCGACGCGGCGTAGATGGCCGCGGCGGCGTAGCCGGTCGGCGACTTCCCGGAGAGCAGCCCCTTCTCGGCGGTCGTCTCGATGATCTCGTGGGCTTTCGACTGGACCTCCTCGGAGAGTTCGAGCTCCGAGCAGAACCGCGGGACGTACTTCTTGGGGTCGACGGGCTCCATCTCGAGGCCGAGCTCCTGGGAGATGTAGCGGTAGGTGCGGCCGATCTCCTTGCGTTCGACCCGGGAGACCTCGCTGATCTCCTCGAGGGAGCGCGGGATGCCCTCCTTGCGACAGGCGGCGTACAGCGCGGCGGTGGCGACGCCCTCGATGGAGCGCCCGCGGATGAGGTCGTCGTCGAGGGCGCGGCGGTAGATGACCGAGGAGACCTCCCGCACCGAGCGCGGCACGCCCAGCGCGGAGGCCATGCGGTCGATCTCCGAGAGGGCGAACTGGAGGTTGCGCTCGCCGGCGTCCTTCGTCCGGATCCGCTCCTGCCACTTCCGGAGGCGGTGCATCTGCGAGCGCTTCTTCGAAGAGATCGAGCGGCCGTAGGCGTCCTTGTCCTTCCAGTCGATGGTCGTCGTCAGTCCCTTGTCGTGCATCGTCTGGGTCGTGGGGGCCCCGACGCGGGACTTCTCCTGTCGCTCGGAGTGGTTGAAGGCGCGCCACTCCGGGCCGGGGTCGATGTGGTCCTCCTCGACGACGAGCCCACAGTCGTCGCAGACCATCTCACCCCTGTCGGCGTCCTTGACGATGTTGTCTGACGAGCACTCCGGACAGACCGTCTCCTGGGATCCGGTCTCCTCCTCGGAGGTCTCGCCCTCGTCGTGGCGTGTGCGCTCCCGTTGGCGGGTGGGCCGTGTCATCGCATTTTTATAGTCAGTCCTCCGGAGTCCTTAAAATCTCGGCAACACCTAATGGTACCTTACACGAATCGCCGGAGGGCAGCGGGGTGAAAGCCAGGGTTACCTGAGGAAAGGGCCGGATACCGGAACAGCTAAAACCGGGTAGGCGGGACGGACGAACGATGCCGGTCATCGACTGCGACCCCGAGCGCGCACGCGAGCGGCTTGAAGCGGCCGGAATCGACGTACTCCCCGGCAACACCGACCACGAACTGTGGCGGGCGAGCCACGCGGACGCGACGGCGGTCGCCTACGACGACAAGGTCGTCGTCCAGGGGGGCCAGCCCGCGCGGCTGGTCGGCCTGCTGCAGGGGGGCGGCGGCCGCGCGCACGTCTACTTCGACGGGGCCTGCCGCGGCAACCCCGGCCCCTCGGCGGTCGGGTGGGTCATCGTCACCGGCGACGGCATCGCCGCCGAGGGCGGCGAGACCATCGGCCGGGCGACGAACAACCAGGCCGAGTACGAGGCGCTGACCCGCGCCCTGGAGGCCGCCGCCGACTTCGGCTTCGACGAGGTGGTCGTGAAGGGCGACTCCCAGCTCATCGTCAAGCAGGTCCGAGGCGAGTGGGACGCCAACGACCCCGAACTCCGGGAGAAACGCGTCCGGGTCCGCGAACTGCTCGAGCGCTTCGACGACTGGTCCCTCGACCACGTTCCGCGGGAGATAAACGAGCGCGCGGACGAACTGGCGAACGAAGCACTCGATGAGTGACGCACCGAACGACACCGACGAACCCGACGACAGCGACGAGGCGACGCTCCCCGACACCGTCGTCGACCGCGCGGCCACGCTGACCCACCGCGCACGCGAGGCGGTCGACGAGAACGAGCGGGCGGCCTATCTCGCGGAGCGGGCGGAGATCCTGGCCGAGCACGGCTACACCGCCCGCGTCCGCGAGGAGGACACCAACGAGACGCTCGTCCTCCACCCCGAGGCGTGGCTCGAGGACGGCGTCGTCCAGGTCGAGCGCATCGACGACACCGACCGCGCGGTCGAGGTGACGCTCTCGGGGACCGGCAGCGGCGACGACTGGGACGCCGTCGAGGCGCACAACCGCGCCGTCGCCGAGACCGTCGCCGCCGAGCACGGCGACGTCCACGGCGAGACCGCCCACGACTTCGCGGACTTCATGAGCAACCACTACGCCAAGCCCATCGAGGCCGCCACCCCCGCCGAGCGCGCGGAGTTCCGGGAGGAGTACTTCCCGCGGAACGCCTGGCCGAGCGACGAGCAGCGCGAGGTCCTGGAGCGGTCGCTCGAGTTGATCGTCGAAACCGCCGAGAACCGCTGAGCGGTCAGTTGAACTGGTCGACGAGGTCGTGGAGTTCGCCGGCGCGACCGTCGTCGGTCACGACCTTCGAGAACGTCCACGACAGCTGGTCGAGGACCGCCTCGAAGCCCTCGTCGGTGAGGCCGTACTCGTTGGTCCGCTTGTCGAGTTCGCTCTTCTCGACGAGCCCCATCTCGACGAGGTCGTCGAGGTTGGGGTAGAGCCGACCGTGGTTCACTTCGTCGCCGTAGTAGGCCTCGAGTTCGCGCTTGATGGCGAGGCCGTACCGCGGTTCCTCGGCGAGGATGGTGAGGATGTTCTGCTGGAACGCCGTGAGCTCCCTGGACACTCCCGGGTCGGGGCTGGCTGTCTGCGCCTCTGACATACCCGTCAACATGTCGGGAACCCACTTAACATTTATCAAACATCTATGAATACGGGAGGAAGACGCCGCTGCCAACCGATTTCGGCCGAATACGTGGGCGTCAGAGGGTCAGAATCCCCCTCGGGCGCGCGGCGGCGGCGACCGCGTGTCGAAAGCTCTTTGCGGCGGTCAGACGCACGTCCAGATATGGCTGGAGCGAACCTGTGGGAAGACCTGGAGACGGGACCGAACCCGCCCGAAGAGATCTACGCGGTCGTCGAGTGCCTGAAGGGCGAGCGCAACAAGTACGAGTACGACAAGGACATCCCCGGTGTCGTCCTCGACCGGGTGCTCCACTCGAACGTCCACTACCCCTCCGACTACGGCTTCATCCCGCAGTCGTACTACGACGACGAGGACCCCTTCGACGTGCTCGTCCTCGTCGAGGACCAGACGTTCCCCGGCTGCGTCGTCGAGGCCCGCCCGGTCGCGCTGATGAAGATGGACGACGACGGCGAGCAGGACGACAAGGTCATCGCCGTCCCGACCGAGGACCCCCGCTACGACCACATCGAGGACCTCGAGGACATCACCCAGCAGCAACTCGACGAGATCGAGGAGTTCTTCGAGACCTACAAGAACCTCGAGGAGGGCAAGGAGGTCGAGACGCAGGGCTGGGAGGACCGGCAGGCCGCCTACGACGCCATCGAGCACTCCCAGGACCTCTACGAAGAGCACTTCCAGTAACGCGACCGACCACACCCCTTCTCCGCGATATTCGCACGGCCCGAGACCGGACGACGGCAGCAGTGGCGCTCGAGAAGTAGTTTACTCGGCTGCTGTCGGCCGTTCGCAGGTGTTCCGTCCCAGCGCCTCGTTCAGCAGGCAGCGCTGCGTCGCGGCGGTCGTCAGTAACACGACCGCGGCCAGCAGGACGGCGGCCCCGTAGTACAGCGGTAGCGGCCCCGCCAGCAGCAACGAGAACCCGACGACCGCGAGGATGGCGCCGACGCCGACCCGGGCGATGCGATCGAGACCGCCGACGTTGGGCTCGGTCATGCCATCTAATAGCACACCGATGCGGAAAACGCTCCAGACGATATCGAGTCTCGAAACCCGAGTATGATTACCTGAATGCATACAACATCGAAGTCGATTGGTTCGAATAATACGGCAAGGAGCAGTCCCCTACACCGACTCTACCGGCCCCGAATGTCCGGAAGGCATACTCTATATGCGCGGGATACATCGTGGCTATGGAACGATATATGGGTCCGCGAGCCCACGTCGTAGACATGAGCGCCGACCGACGAACCACGATGGGCGTCAAGCACCTGACCGTCGTTCCGGAGAACTTCGATGCCGGGTCGACCGGCGAGGACGAGGACGCCGACGCCGAGGAGTCGTAGTCGGCGAGGGGTTTGCCGCTTTCGCGGAGTGGCGTCGCGTTTGCCGGGAGAAACGAAAGTTCTTGTAGCCGACGGCCCACCACGGCGATATGGGACTCTTCGATCGGCTTCGCGGCGGTGAAGGGCCGCGGGTCGCCTTCTTCGGGATCGACGGCGTGCCGTACTCGCTGGTCGCCGACAACGAGGAGACGTTTCCGAACCTCAACGCGATGGGCAGCGAGGGCGCCGGCGGCACCATCGACTCCATCGTGCCGCCGGAGTCGTCGGCCTGCTGGCCCGCGCTGACCACGGGCGTCAACCCCGGCGAGACCGGCGTCTACGGCTTCCAGGACCGCGAGGTCGGCAGCTACGACACGTACGTCCCGATGGGCCGGGACGTCCAGGCGACGCGGCTGTGGACCCGCGTCAGCGACGCCGGCCGCGAGGCGACGGTGATGAACGTGCCCGTCACGTTCCCGCCGGACCGCGACGTCCAGCGGATGGTCAGCGGCTTCCTCTCGCCCGGCGTCGAGAAGGCCGCCTACCCCGACGAACTGCGCGAGACCCTCGAGGGCCTCGACTACAAGATCGACGTCAACGCCAAGCTCGGCCACGCCGACGACAAGTCCGACTTCATCGAGGACGCCCACGAGACGCTGGACGCCCGCTTCGAGGCGTTCAAACACTACATCGAGGAGGACGACTGGAACCTCTTCTTCGGCGTCTTCATGACGACCGACCGGGTCAACCACTTCCTGTTCAAGGACTACGTCCAGGACGGCGAGTACAAGGAGGAGTTCCTCGAGTTCTACCGGAAGGTCGACCGCTACCTCGGGGAGCTCCGGGACCTGCTCGACGACGAGACGACGATGGTCGTCGCCTCCGACCACGGGTTCACGCAGCTCGACCACGAGGTCAAGTGCAACGTCTGGCTCGAGGAGAACGGCTGGCTCTCCTACGAGGACGACGACCACGACAGCCTCGGCGACATCAGCGACGACACGCGCGCGTACTCGCTCATCCCCGGCCGCTTCTACGTCAACCTCGAGGGCCGCGAACCCCGTGGGTCCGTCCCCGAGGAGGAGTACGAGGAGGTCCGCGCCGAACTCAAGGCCGAACTCGAGGCGATGGAGGGGCCCGACGGCCGGAAGGTCGCCGACCGCGTCGTCACGAAGGAGGACGCGTTCCGCGGCGACCACGACGACATCGCGCCGGACCTCGTCGTCATCCCGAACCACGGCTTCGACCTCAAGTCCGGCTTCAAGGGCGGCGACGAGGTGTTCGCCAAGGGCCCCCGCAACGGGATGCACAGCTTCGACAACGCCTGCCTGTTCGTCGACGACGACGACGCGTCGATCTCCGACGCCGACCTCTACGACATCGCGCCGACCGTCCTCGATCTGCTGGAGATCGAGACCGACCGCAGCGACTTCGACGGCGCGAGCCTAGTGTAGAGCCCGGCCGACGCCGCCACTGGCGATCTGTACCGCGTTTCTGCAGCCGGCGTACCGACGCCTCCAGCGGCGCCTCCGACCTGCGAGGGTGCGTCGACGGCTGACAGGGACGACGGGGACGGAGCCGGAATCGACGACCGATGGGTACTAGCCGGCGGGGACGAGCGACTCGATCTCGCCGTCGTCGACCGCTACGGCCGCACAGTCGCCGCAGAGGTACGTGATCATCGCGGCCCCGCTGTCGTACCGTATCTCCATCCGTTCGGCGCCGTCGCCACCGCAGTGGTTGCACTTCATGCTGCACCTACGTCGTGCGAGGTATTAACGCAGTAGGTGTGGTGCCCGGTTCGGGCCGGGGTGCGGCACCGATCGACGCGCCACCCTGCAAGCTAATGCACGTCTCGACAGGCGCTCGCCGACCGAAGTCGTGACGTCGAACGGGTAGCTGGACGGGGGGTAGCGGTGGTCAGAATGAATGCCGAGGAAGTTCGCGGGCGGGACTCAGGCGGGCTGTCGTTCGCGCTCGGTCGCTCCGGGGGCGTGGATTCGCTCGCGGATGAAGCCGTTCGGCAACGCGGCCTCGCGTCCGTCCCGTAGCCGGACGTCGAGCCACGCTTCGTGGGTCTCGTAGACGCGGGCGGTCGTCACCGGAGCGTAGGGGTCCGCCTCGAAGCGGACCATCGTGCCGGGGGCGTCCGACGGGTCGTCCGTGACGACGCCCTCGAGGTTGTACGTCTGTTTCCGGGTGTGGTAGGCGACTCGAACGACGGTACCGGGCTCGAGGTCGTGGGGTCGTGGCTGTGTTGACATCGGTGGTCACCGGTCGCGACTTCCTGACTCGCTGCTGGTTCGAAACGACGCAGCCCGTCTGTCGGGCGCGGACGCCTGCACACTCGCGGTCGTACTCTCGCTCGCGGACTCCACCTCGTGGCAGTCGCCGACCCGACGGCCCGACACCGGCGGCACGCGCGGCGCAACTCGGTCTGGTTCGTGGACGGTGGGCGCCTGGCGTGGATTGGTTGTACCTTGGAGTGCCACCCGGAGAAGGGTGGGGCTTGCGTGTACCGGGTCGGTTCGCCGTCGGGGGCAGGCGTCCGGACCCCGCGGGGATCTGAGGGGTGGCGACCGATTCGCCTACCGCTCGACGACGACGAACTCCTGTCCCGTCTCCATCCGCGTCGTCATCTCCGGGGAGACGGGCGGCTCGCCGTCCGGGTCGTTCTCGCCGAGCCAGTAGAGGTCGTACTCGCGGCCGATGGTCGCCAGCGCCAGCTTCGCCTCCAGCAGCGCGAACTCCCGGCCGATGCAGATCCGCGGCCCGCCGCCGAACGGCGCGTACGCGAAGTCGTGGAGCTCACCGCGGAGGTCGCCGTCCCAGCGCTCGGGCCGGAAGACGTCGGGATCGTCGAAGAACCGGGCGTCCCGCTGGATGGCGCGGATCGGCAGGATGACCCGGCTCTCCGCCGGCACGCGGTACCCGTCGAAGACCGTCGTCTTCGTCGAGCGCCGCGGCAGCGAGTAGACCGGCGGGAACATGCGGAGCGTCTCGGTGATCACCCGCTCGGTCACCGGGAGCTCGTCGACGTCGTCGAGCGTCGGCGGACCGTCGAGGGCGTCGACCTCGGCGTGGAACCGCTCGCGGACCTCGGGGTCGTTCGCCAGCGCCCAGAAGGCGAACGTCAGCGACGTCGTGGTGGTGTCGTGGCCCGCGAAGATGATCGTCACCATCTGGTCGCGGAGCCGCTCGTCGGAGAGCATCCCCGAGTCGGTGACGCCGGCCTCGCGGAGCCCCACGAGCAACGAGAGGAGGTCCTCGGCCTCGGCGGGGTCGGTCGGCGCGTCACCCGCCTTCTCCTCCAGGAGGCGCTGGGCCTCACGCTGGAGGGTCGCCTTCCCGGCCCGGAACCGGCGGCGGGCGGGCGTCGGCACCCACCGCGGCAGCAGGTACGAGGTCGGGACGAACCAGTCGTGGAGGCGCTCGGCGGCCCGGCGGATTCGGTGGTCGCCGTCGAGTGCCAGCTCCCGGCCGAGGACCGTCGCGAACAGCACGTCCAGGGTCATGTCGGTGAGTTCGGCCTGCAGGTCGAATCGGTCGCCGTCGCTCCAGCGGTCGCTCCGCCGGCGGATCTGGGCGACCATCCCGTCGGCGTAGTCCATCACGCTGTCGCGGGCGAACAGCGGCTGGAGGAGGTCGCGCTGTTGGCGCCACTCCTCGCCCTCGACGGTCAGCAGGCCCTCGCCGAAGGCGATGGAGAAGTCGTCGGACTTCTCGAAGGCCTCCCGCTGGGTCAACAGCACCCGCTTGGCGTGCTCCGGGTGGGCGAGCGTGTAGACGTCGCCCTCGCCGGGGAGGCGCGTCCGGATTACGTCGCGGGTCAGCAGCGCCTTCTCGCCGAAGTCGTAGACGTCACGCATCTGGTGGAGGAAGTGCAGCCGCGGGTGGCCGAGGTTCGGCGGATAGGGCGGCAGCGGCAGCGTCTCGTCGACGGCCGACTCCCCGTCCGTCGCCGTGCGGTCGGGCGTGGACGGTGGGTCGTCCCCGCCGACCGGGCGGCTACGTGGTTTGCCATCCTGGCTCATGGTTCCCGAGAGTGGCCCCATCCTATTAGGCCCGCCGCCGGCTATCCGGGAGCCGTTTATTCCGACCGCGGCCGGACCCGCTCGGCTGGCGAGAGAATCGACAGGTACGGACCCAACAGGTGGCAACTACGCACTTACGAGATGCGCGGCTAGGTCGACCGGACATGTCTCAGAACATCTCGCTGTGCCCGGAGTGCGGCTGGACCGGATCGGATTCCGACCTCGAGGTATCGGGGAGCGAACTGCGGTGTCCGAGCTGCGAGTGCGTGATGCGTCGGGACTGAGCCGGTCGGAACCGAGGGAGCTGATGGCAACCAGGGGGATGCGGCGTAGCGCCCCGAAGTGGCCTCCTGGTGGTGGTACCGTGCGCTCGCTGCCTCGGACCGCGGCCGTCAACTGACGCTTTTTCTGCGGCGACGAGTGACCCGAAAAAGCCGTTCTGGACCGTGTGAACGCCCATCACAGCCGCCTAAGTAACTGGCCAGAAGGGACTAACGAGGGAACTGCCAACCGGCCTAGTAGAATGCCACGCTCCAGCGAGATGGTCCACCGCGGCGTCGACGCGACGCGGATCGGCCCCGACCCGGCGGACCCGTCCGCGTCGATCTCCCTTCCGGACGGCGACCTGGGGGCCGGCTGCTACGTCGAGGGGACGGACCCGGGGCTGCAGGGGGCGCTGCTGGACTCCTGGTGCGTGCAGTGGGCCGAGGCGGGCTACGGGTTCTGCTACGTCCACCCGGGCGGGACGGCGCCGCGGGAACTCCTGGCGCGGCTGCCGGCCGACCGCCTCGACGACGTCGTCTGGATCGACGTCGACCGCTCGCGGGTCGCGAGGGACCTCGTCGTCCCCGAGGACCGGCGGGTCACGATCGACGCCTTCGACGCGCCGGTGCCGGACCCCGCGACCTTCGAGCTGGACCCCGTGAACGCGCGGGTCAACGCCTACCTCGACGCCTTCTCCGAGGCGCCGGAGTTCGACTGGAACGTCGCCCGCGTGCTCTCCTCGGTCCTCCCGGCGGTCTTCCTCCGCGACGACGTCGGGTACGCCGACGTGGGCAAGGCCCTGGAGTCGAAGGGGCTCGACGACCTGGCCGTCGCCCTCGAGGACGCCGACGAGCGCGGCCGGCAGGCGCTGGCGGTCGCCAAGCACGCCATGGACGGCCCCCTCGACCGCGCGAGGGACCCCTCGATCGACGCCGCCTGGCTGCTCGAACAGCTCGGCGACGCCCACCCCGAGGACCTGCTCGTCGGCGACGGCTCCTACGACATCGGCCGGGCGCTGCTGGAGAACGACATCGTGATCGTCACCGGCGAAGCGCTCGAACCGACGGGCGAGGACCGGCCACCCGCCAGGAAGACCGACCGGACGGCGCAGTTGCGGACGCACGTCCTCGTCGCGGCGCTGTGCTGTCGCCTCCAGGAGGTCGCCGCCTTCGCCCCGCCGGCCTCCTCGATGTTCCCGCTCGTCCTGGACGGCTTCGACGACCTGCTGGCCGGCGAGGGCGACCTCTTCCAGCGGCTGCTTCGGACGAGCGGCGACCTGCCGCTGGCGCCGATCTTCAGCGGCCCGCCGCCGTCCGAACTCCCGGAGGCGATTCGCCTCGCGATCGCCGACCACGTCGCCACGCGGGTCCTCGTCACCGACGAGGAGACCCGCCACCCAGCCGC
This sequence comes from Natronomonas salina, assembly GCF_013391105.1. Lineage (NCBI taxonomy): Archaea > Methanobacteriati > Methanobacteriota > Halobacteria > Halobacteriales > Natronomonadaceae > Natronomonas > Natronomonas salina. The sequence goes on along the minus strand of NZ_CP058335.1, from coordinate 2,841,823 downwards.
CGAGTTCGATTCGGCGACCGACTCCTACCAGACCGCGGCGCTCGGCCCCGGGTCGATGGAGGCCGTCGAGCGGTACGTCCAGCGGGAGGGCCTCGATTCGATGCCCGAGGCGCCGCTCTGCTGGTGTCGCGTCGACGCGACCGCCCGGGCGGCCGGCGTGGACGCGGTCCACGGCGCCATCCAGCCGGCGGTGGTCCCGAAGCGGCCGGAGCGACGCCACCCGCCCGAGGAGGTCGCGGCGACCATCGCCCGCAGCATCGACCGCCACGGCATCGGCCCGACGTAGCCCCACTCAGTTCGTGTTGCGCGTGTCCGGCGTCTCGGAGGGCCGTCCGAACGCCGCGAGCCGACGCTCGAGCCACGTCAGGGCGACCGCGAACAGATAGTAGGCGACGAGCGGCCCGCCGACGAACAGCAGCCGTATCACGGGACCGTCCGGCGCGAGGAACGGTTCCAGCGGGTCGACGAGCGCGTAGGCGACGACCATCAGGCTGCAGGGCTGTTTACGAGAGCTGTCGTCCGCTGTGCCACCCGTTGTCCGACCGGCCACCCCTCCGGGGGATACCGAGGTTGGCAGTCGTCACCCCCCGGAGCCGAGGTCGAACGGCAGCGACAGTGGCGGGTCGACCGGTTCGGACGCGTCGCGGTACTGCTCGAACAGCCCCTCTCCCCACCGGTAGAACGCGGGAACAGTCGACTCGATGCAGGCCTGCAGCCGCCCCTCGGCGTCGTAGGCGCCCAGCAGGACGCGGTCGGCGCCGAGCGTGAGTCCGAAAGGCGACGTCGTCGGGGTGGCGGTAGAGGTCGAGGACGCCGACGCTGACGACGATCTCGAACTCGGTGGGGTTCAGCTCCCGCGCGCGGTCGATCGTCGCCGCCGACAACACCAGTTCCGTGTGAGTCCCCTCCAGCGCCAGGTCGGCGTGGACGTCGTGGAACAGCCGACTCAACACGGGCGAGATCATCCGGACCCGGTCGGTCTCGAAGTCGCGGACGCTGTCGAGGTAGCTGTGGACCGGCGCCTGCGGGGCCTCGGTCGACGCACGGGTGACGGTCGCGTCGTCGAGCCACCGGGGGTCGGGGGCGTGGTCGGCGTCCGGGAGGTGGCGATAGACGTCGCCGTGGTCGTCGATCCCCTGGAGCGCCTCGAGGTAGGCCGTGTGCTCGGCGACGACGAGTTCGCCGGTCGTGGTCAGGTGGTAGGCGCCGTCGCGCTTGGCGACCCAGTCGCGGTCGGCGAACTGGCCGAGGTGCCGCTGGACGCTCCGCCGGGAGAGCGGCAGCGCCGACGCCAGTTCCGCGGGCGTCCCCGGCTCGTCGGCGAGGCGCGTCAGCACCCGCCGGCGGTCGGGGGAATCGGCGAGGAACCGCGCGACGTCGTCGTCCGTCATACCTCCTGGTTCGCCCCGTTCGACATAAATCTCGGTCTCCGAACTGGCAGTAGCTCGAGGTGGACAGCCCACAGCACCCCAGTCACCGGGTGTCGTCGGCGACGGGCGCTATCGTAAACCCGCCCGTCGCCCTCGATCCACGTATGACAGCGTCCTCCCGGCGGTCCATGGTCTCGGCGTCAGTGGTCGCGCTGGCACTGCTGCTCGTGTGGTGGGGCGGCGTCCAGTACCTCGACGGCGCGCTCGCGGCCGAACTACCCTACCGCCGCTACGAGACCGTCGCGCTGCTGTACCCGGACGTCTACTACCCGGGGCTGCCGGGCTGGTACCTCGCGGCGGTCCAGCCGTTCTCCGTGGGCGTCTGGGCGGCGCTGTTCGGCTGGCTGCTCGTCCTCTCGGTCGCGATCGGCGCCGGCGCGGTGCGGTACGCGACCGCCCGCGGCCGGTCGCCGTCCGTAATCGCGACCGCCGCCGTCGTCGCGCTGTTCGTCGTGACCACGGTCGTCGAGGCGGCCGTAATCGTCGCGACGTAGCGGGTTCGGGGTCGCTAGCGGGAGAACGAGGGCCGATCGACCCCGTCGTCGTCAAAACCTCGTCGTTCCAAAGTGACTTACCGCTGGTTCACCTGTCATCGAGTATATGGGCTCCTCTGCAGCGACGGGTGCGTCGGTCGCCGGTGGTACCCGTCTGCGAGAGGTCAGCGCGAACGGACGTCGGTGGGTGTCCCGTATCGAAACCGGAGGGCGAGCCGCGACCGGACCACCGGTCGGTGATCGGGATGAGTAATAGGCGGGGCGAGCCCGCGGACGTCCTGCTCGTCGAGGACAACCCCGGCGACGTCCGGCTCACCCAGGAGGCGTTCCGCGAGGGGCGCATCCAGACGACGATCCACGTCGCCACCGACGGCGTCGAGGCGATGAAGTTCCTTGAGCAGACCGGCGAGTACGCCGACGCGCCGCGGCCGGACATCGTCCTCCTCGATCTGAACCTCCCGCGGAAGAACGGCGACGAGGTCCTCGAGGAGATGAAAGCGGACCCCGAACTCGACCACATCCCGGTCATCGTCCTCACGAGTTCGGCCGCCGAGGAGGACGTCGCGAAGCTCTACGACTGCAACGCGAACGCCTACCTCACGAAGCCGGTCGACCCCGACGAGTTCATCGAGACGGTCCGCACCCTCGAGGAGTTCTGGCTCTCCGTCGTCCGCCTTCCCCAGCACGACGCGTAGGCGCCCGGAAACGTTTACTCGAGGTCGCTGCTCAGCACCTTGACAGCGGTGAGCACAGGGTCCCAGACCTGGCCGAACGGCGGCGAGTAGCCGAAGTCGAGGTCGTCGGCCTCGTCGACGGTCATCCCGGCGTGCAGCGCCGTCGCGACGGCGTTGATGCGGTGCCACCAACAACCCGGTATTGACCCGTTAATGACCAGTTAAGTAAGGAATAACTAGCCGATCGAACGCCTGGCCGACGATTAGCGGGCCGCTCGTCGAATCCGTGCCGAGTTCCCTAGAATCGACCCCATACCGCCTGGAACGGTGCTTAACCAATTGATAATAAAGACGCCAGGAAGTGACGACCCAGTTACTATGACGGGGCAGAACCGCCGTCGATTCCTGAAAGGTGCAGGCACAACCGGACTCGCGCTCGGTCTCGCGGGGTGTGTGGGCGATCTCGACCGCTACCTCGGAACCGGAGACGAGAACCCGGACGACGGGAACGACACGGTCCCACAGACCGACGAGCCGACGCCGACGGACGACGGCGAGGAGGGTGAGGATGGAGAGCTACTGATCGACTTCGAAGACGGCGTCGACGACTGGTACGACCTCGACACGTACGGGTCCTTCGAAGCGACGAACGACGTCAAGAACGGCGAGGGAGGTATCCGGCTGCTCGCCGACGAGGCGGAACCCTACGTCGGGGCCGTCAAAGCGTTCTCGGAACCGGTCGACCTCCGCGGGAAGACCCTCTCGGTGTCGTTCCGGGCGAAGAACCCCCAGATCCATCGCCTAGAGGTCCAGCCGGTCGCGCCCGACCAGGGGAACGTCCTCCGGCTCAACCGGACGCACACCGGGCCGACGAACCACTGGATGACCCTCGACATGGGGGCGACCGGCGAGCGCGGGGATCCGGACCTCGGCGAGGTCTACGAGCTTCGTCTGATCGGTCGCCAGCGCAGCCAGGGGCAGGCCATCGACATGGCCATCGACGAGATTCGCGTCCACGACGCCCCCGATACGGGCAAGGTCATGCTCACCTGGGACGACTGCCACCACACGCATACCCGCGCCTTCGACATCATGGAGGAGTTCGGGTTCCCGGGCGTCGACGGGGTCATCACCCACGCCGTCGGCGCGAGTTCCCGACTCGACGTCAGCGAACTGCGCGAGATGAACTCCAGCGGCTGGGACATCGTCTCCCACCCGCACCCGGAGAACAACGGCAGCGCGGTGCTGACCGAGGAGAACTGGACCGAGACGGAACAGCGCGACATCATCGAGAAATCGATAAACTGGCTGGAGACCCGCGGCTTCGAAGACGGTGCGAAGTACCACATCGCCCCAGGGAACATCCGCGACGCGACGAACATGGAGCTCCTCCGGGAGTACCACGCGGGATCGATCAGCTACGGCGGCGGCAACGTCGGCCTCCCGGTGAACGACCCCCACGCGGTCGGTCGCATCGACGGCACGAGCGTCGAGGCCGTCAAGAACTCCGTGGACCTCGCCGAGAAGTACAACCAGCTGGTCGCCCCGATGTGGCACTCCATCGGCGACAACGGCGAGGACTTCGACATCTCCGAAGACGACTACCGCGAGCTGCTGGAGTACATCGACGACGCCGACGTCGACGTCGTGACGATGTCCGACCTCGTGGACTGACCGGCGCGGTCTGGACGTCTCTGTTTTAGCAGCGACGTCAGCAACTCGCTCGACGGGACTGCTTCCCGGGCCGGGGTTTATATCGTATCCCGCGGCCACCCCAAGCCGTGCCTCCCAGCGACCTCGACCCCGACCGCGACTCCCTCGAACGGCGGCTGGCGGCCGTCGAGCGGGCACTGGCCGACGAGGAGCCCCTGGAGCGAGCCGACCGGATTCTGGCTTCCACCCCGGTTTTGCTAGGGTCGAGGATACATTCTTAGCGGGCTGAAAGGGCGAGCGGGCTCGCGTTCATCTAGTGGCCTCGGCGACCCCTCTCCGATCTAAGAGGATATATCGCCGAGCGACCTGAGGGCTTTAGAGGTGGTATTGTCCAAATCGACGTGGAAGTATTTACCTCAGTCACACGGTGACTGAGAAAGAAGTTGATTTGAGGAGGCTGCAGCTCTGACGGGGTGTCGTCGCGTGGTAATAATCAGCTCACACTCAGGGCATTCGTAGTCAGTTGAATTGCCATTCTCTCTGAGGATCCAATCTCCTTCGATAGGGTTTTCGTGGCCACAATCAGCGCAGAAGAGCGTTGATTTCCGACGCGGAGATTGGGTAGAGGGATGCTTAGAGACGTCCATATCTCCTGTTCTAATCCGATCACTGATAACCCCGAGGTCTCCCTCAGCAATTTAGTCCGCTAGTACCAGCTCTGCATCCGCTCTGTCGGCACAGCGTCTACCATTCTCACAGATGGAATCAGACGAGGAACCCTCTCCAAACAGCACTCTCTGAGACGCGACAACTGTCGACAGTTGTTGGGTAGCCGTCAAGAGATGCCCGTAGATAGTGGTCCTAATCTATTGGGGAAGCGATTCAATACCATAGATAGTGTTATTCGATACCATGAATCATTATCCGGCTGAACAACCGGGCTGTTATTACGAGCGGCCAGTCGATTGCTGCCCAGTTTGCTACACCAGGATGCTCTATGGGCGTCTGAAGCCCTGGAGCTAAGCGCAGAGGTGGTAATTCGAGACCACTATCAGTTTTCGAGGACCGTACTGAGATCGATATTTAACAAGCCATCCATCGAATCCTCGAATGTAGTCGTCGAGTGGTTGGCTTTGATCCCTTTGGTCGGGAAGGCTCGTCGGCTACACCCCACCCCCTGCAGTTTCGATTTCTCACCGAGGTGGTATGAGCGCGTCTCGGTCGGTGGATCTACGTCAAATCGGTGGATAGAACAGCTGAAGAGCGATCCAGAGGAACAACTGAATCCCGATCGGGACACCGATGGTGATCGTTGCTGCGCGACGCGTCAGGCCACGTCCGTGCTTGAGCGCGTACACCCAGATATACGCGGTCCAGAGAGTCACCAGGAGACTGACGGCTTGGATCATTCGGATGATAAGCGTTAGCCGCTCGGTGAACGCCTCGATGAAGAATCGATCCTCTGCGACCGAGATGACCCCCTCCGGGAAGACGACGAGCAACGGAATCCCGACGACGAGCAAACCAAGCAGGTATGGGGCCCACATCCAACCGAAATACGCGACCACCCGCCTGAATGTCCCCGAACCATCGAACCAGAGGGAGACCAGATAGAAGAACCCGGCGACGCCGATCCAATACAGAGGGTATACCACCAATCCAGCGACCAAGATGGCACCGAAGCTCACTAGCACTACACCGGGGAATACGAACAACAACTCAAGTGAACCTCGTAAGCCAATTAGGATACCCTCGTGCAGGATGGCCTGTACAATCGACACGACCACGAGGAGTATTGCAGGGGCCTGGAGCGATGGGTCAGGATGCTCTCGAAAGAATCCGTCGGGGTCGATCAGGGGCGTTCTGGGCACTGACTCGAACGACTCCTGGACACCACTTCGTTAGACATCCAGTACACGGTTTCTAGACTGAGTTGGTCCCGCTCCCACTGATCGATGTCGGCTTTGCATCAATCGGTTTGTAGAGGATAGCATTCGACCGAACACTGTGAGTTCCTTCTGGTTGAAAATTTGAAGTAACTGGGCGTCGCGCAGACGGCCATGGAGAATCTGAGTCCTGGCCAGCAAGTTGCGGCAGTCGTTCTATACGTGCTCGGATCTGTCGCAATCGTGTTCATCGCCTTGGAGTGGCTCGGCCTGGGACTGCGGCGAGCGGTCGACCTGCTTATCCTGGTTATCCTGGCACTTGCAATGCTGAGGGCAATATTCTGGCTCATTCAGCACCGCACTCGGCCGAAGACGGCTATCCGGGGCTTCATCGTCGCGGGCGAATACCGTGGTGTCGCACTGTTCGTGTACGTTTTTCATATCTTCGTTCAGTACTCGTTCTCGTTCTACGGCTATGAGCGGAACCTGATGGGCGGTTTCACGTTCGGTCTCGCGATGCTCACCTTCGGTATCTTGCTTGCACACCACGCCGCCGAGAACTGGAGCTGGTCAGAGCAACGAATCGATGGCTAAGCAAGCTGGTTCACCTGACTTCTTCAGTGAGATTGGAATGAAATCTTCCATCTGAATTGGTAGATATAGGAACAGCACCTTCCAGTTGGAGTTGAGGGTGGTCCGTTGCTGGCTTGTCACACCTCGGCAGCCGCGTACTCGTACGAAACGAGTGTCGAATTAATGGTGGGGCCGTCCCACTGAAGGACGACGATAGTGTTTTGATTGGCTGGTGCAGCCACGTGGAGTGAATCACCACGACTAACGGTTTCGTCGCTGAATGGATGGATAACTCGTGGGTGGTCAGCACTCGCGAGATTGGTTATCCGCTCGTCCACGCTGTCACTATCTCTGATGACTACAACGAGGGCATCTCGAGGCACGTCTTCACCGCCTTGGTGAATGAGCTGGATTCCACCTTCGTCCGTTTCAGCGTCCCATTCTACATCCGGCTGTTCCGTGTCGGATGGATCGTCAATGTATGTCCCGACAAGTGCTGTAACGACAATCAATAGCAGGCCGAGAATGAGTCTGGAGGGCGGCATAGAAACGGTGTAGGGGATATATCCATTAACGATTCCGCTGGAATCGAAGGTCTATAAGCACGCTCAGTCGTCATTCCATCTTCAGACTGATAGCGCCGATCCGAATGATTACGAATTTGCCATCGCATTCTAATTTCTCCTCACTCGATTTGGTTGGGTGGTAACTGGCCCCCAAGCAGCAAGCAGGGTTACATACTAATTGTGCAGGCCCGCTCTTGGTCCTACTTCTTCTCCATATCAATGGTATATCTTATTGGGGATTGTATTCACCTGCACAGTGAGCTCTTTCGGAATCCACTCCCTGAGCTACATCTATTCTCTCGCGCACTCGGCAGGTATGAAGCAAGAAGCCCTCAAGAAACTCCCCCCGTCCGCGACGACCTCGAAGCCTGCGTCCTCGATATGCTCGAGGACGAACCGGAGGGTGTCCGTACCCGGAAACTTCAGCTCCGACTCTATAATTACCCTGAGTGTGACTTCGAGCCGATGCCGCACCTCTACATCTGGATGTCGCAGCTCAAGCAAGACGGCGTCGTCATGATCGACTGGCCGAACAAAGGCTACCTCCTCCCGAAGCAAACCGACAAGGACCCGGAGGCGTATCGCCAGCAGTACAAGTGGCCACCGGAGGGCATCGGTAGCAGCGGCGAGTAGCGGTTACTCGAACTCGAGGGTCCACTCACCGTCCGCCTCGACTGAGATCCAGACCACGCCGTCGTAGCGGGCGAGCGTCTCGCCCTCGAACTGCCCAATCTCGTTGAAGATGAGTTCCTGCTCGTTATTGAACATCGCGAGCTCGTCGACCGCGCGCACGATGAAGTTCGACTCGCCGTCGTGCGTCCCCGAGACCACGGTGTTACCCTCCAGCCGAATCGGGCCGACGACGTCCGGCCCCGATCCCGAGGCTTCAGCGGGGAGTTGCTCGATGTCCTCTTCCTGCGGGAGTGGCTCGGCGACCTCGACCGACCATGCGCCGTCGGCATCGATGTTGAGTCGGTACTGGTCGCTGCTACCGGCAGGGATGGCTATCGCACCGCTGGTCTCGCCGATCTTATTCACGAGGACATCTTCGGTCTCGCCGGTCTCAGCGTTCACGAGCTCGACGATGAAGTTACTCGAGCCGTCGTGATCGAACACGACGACCATCGCGGGTCCGCCATGCGAGAACGTGTCCGTCACGGTCTGGCCGGTCCCAGAGAACTGTTGGCGGCCGTCGTCGTAGCGGTTGTCGACGCTCCGGATGGATTGTAGCGTCGTGACTGACGGTTCTGGTGTCGCCGTTGCCGTCGGCGCCGCAGTCGGGGATGTAGTCGGTTCGTCAGTAGGAGCATCCGTCGCGGGTGCGGCGTCTGTCGCAGTCCCGCCATCCGTCACTGGGGGTTCTGTGGCTGCGGGTGAACTCGTGGCCTGAGTCTCGGTAGTGGACTCGCCGTCATCACTCCCGGGCCCAGTGTCGTTGAGAGCGCTGGGGTCGCCTGTTGTGTCGGTTTCAGGGAGGGCGGCGCCGACAACGCCGAGGAGGACGATCGCGATAACGAAGACGGTGATGCCAGCTTGCCAGCCACCGGCCTCAATGGTTGGAATTGCGCCGAGTGGTGAGTCGGCGAGCGTGTCGGCGAGCCCGTTCCGATTTGTGCCGACGGCGTACAGGAGGAAGAATGGGATGGCGATGATGATGAAGGGAAATATGACGAAATAGAGGAGGATGACGAGTACGTTTCGGACGGTTGCGCCGGGCTGCATGAGCGGGACGCGTTCGGTGAGGGCCATAGTGTCGCGACTCAGGCAACTAATATAAAGTCCCGGTGGAGGGAGGAGAGATGTCCGAAGTTCTGAAAACACTCGGTGTCGCTTAACCCTGGCGTGCTGGGGTATAAACGAGGCATCCACTTCTTCGATGTCAAATACATTAATTACGAACAAGGGTCAATGGGTTTCGACCACCGTTTCGAAGGTATTCAAGCGATACACTTTCCGAGAATGCACTGAGAGTCGAACAACGGTAATTACTCAGGCTCAGTCTATCGTCCGATTCAGTCCTGTCGTTCCGGAATCATCCTTCTCCCATTCGGTCGATGTAGAGAATGAAAGAAGCAAGTAGAGGAGGTCAGATAGGGATACCCTGTTCCGAAAGCGTATCTCTGTCATCGAAAGCGCCTGAGTATGGTCCTCCAGGGACCACCGCTTCTACGTACAGTAATTTCCCCTATCGGAATTCAGCGCGTCCGGCCCACACAGCGGAGTGGAATTCCACACCCCTGTCTTCGCGAGCGCTCAGCGCGGAGGCACCATAGCGGCCGTAATCGGCCATCCACAGGGCTGTCACGGACCCCGAAAGGATGGGGGGTTTCAGGGGGTGTGGAAACTGGTGATCTACTCAACTGCTGAATCAGGAGAAGCCCCAATCGAATACCGAGAAGCATGGCCACCATCGTTTCCGGTGGAATCAACCTACTTGAGGACTGTTCGATGAGATCCATACTCGTTCGACACCCGGCGTCGAAGCAACGTAATTCCGAGTCGAACCCGGATGGCTAGAATCCTGAAACCCCGTCACACCCCCTACAATCAGGGGGTGTTCCGGCCGATCTCGGTTTTCAGGGTGCGCCCAGATAGTGCCTGCCAAATGGGCGACAGCGCACTTCGGGATTCAGGTATTGCGAATTACGTCGTTCTTCCACCGATTAACGAGGGGGTGGCCCGGCCTGCGCGACTTGGAAATGACTCGATAGGAGGCCGCCGAACACACGGCTGAAAGGTCACATCTTTTCGGGCATTCCACAGGGATGTCACACCCGAGTTTCGCCATGGATAAACTTTCTACCGGCCGATTTGGAGTCAAGATGGCTGTGGTTTCGGCTGGGCTGACATTCAAGTAGGATAGTGGGACAAGGGACCCGTGCCCGGCCTGACACCGCTGTTAACGCACACTGCTCCCTACGACTCTCCACACCTTGCCTGTGTGTGGAGTTCCCGAAGGAGCGTGAATCCCCTAAACTGGATATTTCGCCATAGAGAGCGTTTGAGGTTCCAGTTTACAAATCTGCTGTGTGGGCCGGGCAAGAGAAACGCAATCCGAACGTGAAGAACTCCACTCTGCAAGAGAAAATGAAGCTAGATCACGACGTCTACGTTCGCATCCAGACCGACTTGCTGGTGGTCGGTGACTATATCATGACCGACCGCCACCACGCGTCGAACGGGAACTACGATGCCGACGACCCACAGAATCAGGTCGGAGGCATCATCCCGGCCTTCCCGCTGTCCGGTTGGCTCCGACACGGGATGGAACAGGTCGTCCAGCGATACGGCGTAACGGTCTGTCACCCTGGGGAGTCCAATGCGGACTTCAGGAAACAGGCCGTCTACGAGCGCGATCTCGACGACGGGTATCACGAGAAAGGTGCGTGTGCCGAGGAGATGGACGTCGACGACATCTGCGTCATTCTCGACCTCTTCGGTGGCTTCGAGAACCGCCCGGGGAAGTTCATGCGTCGACCGATCCAGTTCAGTCCGGTCCGCTCGAGCGTCGACTACACGCGCGGGCAGGCCGAAGGGCACTACCGCCGACTCAATCGAAACGTCGTCAGCCGTAACCGGGACGACAATCGGGAACCGCTACGGAACACCGAGCTTGACGCTGTCGCCAATCTCGACGGCTGCTGGCATCTCTCTTTCCGAGAACTGAAACCGGAGTTCGTCGGCCTGCTCGCCGAAGCGATCGAGTACCTCGACGACCATCAGACGGACTTCATGCACCAGCTGGGCGGCGCTCGAAACTTCGGCGCTGGTATCGTCGACTGTGACCTCGTTAACCCCCTGTACGAGGAACACGAACTGAAGCGCGTATTCGACCGTGGGAAGGACACCACGACGGCGATGGACGAGAAAGACGCGACGTGGGCCGACGAGTATCGGCCCACCTACGTCGAGGCTCTTCAGCAACGTCTCGAGGGGTGGTCATAGATGGACCAGCAGCCATCGATCGATTACACTGCGGAAGACGGTGATACCGGGATCCTGACGGAGGCCTATCGGCACGATGTCCACAAGTTCCTCGGGACACCACACGACGACGCGCCCAAGTTGTTCGCAGGCGTTCCGGCAAACCAGCCGGTCCCGTTCGGTGCTGACAGTGATGCAGCGAGCCTCTCACGGCCCGATGGCAACCCCTCGCCGACCGTCGACAATCACGAGACCCACTATCGGTTGTCGCTCGTCGACGGCGAGAGTCGGTGCGACTCCGACCGGTTCGGCAGAGAGCGCATTGAGCAGGCTGTGCAGAGCCTCGTCACTGAATCCGATGCCGAAGCCCTCCACGAGGCATGGCTAACCAGCGACGTGGCCTCGGCGTTCAACGAGAGCGTGTACTACCCCTACACGTCGCTCAAGTACCACACGTTACTCGTCGCCGCTCTCGTGGACAATTACCGACGTGGCTACGAGTTCGACGACCTCTCGCTGGTCGTCGATCCCCCCGACGCGATCGTTCAGTATCGAACTATCTACCGGGGTGAGCGATTCGCTCTACGAATCACCGCTTCACCTGGGAGGAGACCGTCCGCTCGACTCGGGTCGCGGCCGTGGCGGTCGTGGGCAACGACGTGGTCTCGATTGACTGCCCACCCGCTGGAGGTTGCGCACAGTAGGTACGACAGAGTGCTTGATTCGAACCTGCGGCGAATCGGCGCGTGGTCGACTGCGCTGCAGTATATCGAGGACTTCCAGGGGGCATACGACCAGTGACCTGCATCCAACAGATTCACTGGGAACTCGAGATGGACTACATCGGGCATCCGTACTACGTGAGTGGGAACGCCATCCTGCACGCCCTCGGGCAACAGCTCCCCCGTGATGTCCATCAGCATCTCCATGCGAGCCACGGGATGTTCGTCCCCGGCCAGTTCGGGACATTCCCTGCGGACCACTCTCAGAGTGGCACTCGGCCGTACCTCGGAACAGGACTCCCAGCGGTCGAATCCTATGACGACCTATTCCTGTTCCGGCGGCCCTCTCACCCGTGGCTTCTGGACTCTCGCCCGCGAGATGCATTGAACACACACGACGTCCGTGTGCAGAGCGGCCATCCCGCGCTGACTCACGAGACGGTCATGGGGAAACCGCCGGAGGCCAGACAACAGCAAGAGACGACGACGTGGTACATCAGCGCCTATCTCCACGCAGATGAGGAGGACGTTCTCCCGGTTGACGAAGCTGCTTTAGATGGTCTCCAGTTCGGCGGGAAACGGAACTATGGCTACGGGGTTACGCGGTTGAAGGAGAGCCAGATGGTCGATCTCGACGAACTGGATTATTCGCGACTCGACGGCCATTCGACCTTCCTGCTAGAACTGACCACTCCGTTCGTGCTGGAGTCCGAGTATCCGGACGCGGACAACCAGCCGGTCCCCTGGTGGTGGAACGGATCACGTGATAATCTTCGGGAGCGTGAAGAGAAGGTCCTCGAACAACGGGAGGTCTATCGGTTACAGACCGTCGATCATGGACAGGTCGTGCGATACGAAGGCGATCGACCTGTGGAGACGGCGAAGAAGGGCATCCTCCGAGTCGGAACCCACTCGAAATACGGATTCGGTGAACTCTATGTGAAACCAGTCGACTGATGCTGACGACCGTGCATCCGACTCTTTTTACCTGAAAGCGTGCAATCTCCAGGTATCAGAGTCGCATCGGTGCGGAGAAACGACGCGGATTGCGGATTCAAGAAATCGGATTCATACTAAAAAATGTTCCACGAGGTCGCCGACGAACCCGGCGAGCACACGCCGGCGGAGCTGTACGAGCGCTACGAGGCGGAGCTGGTCGAGGCAATCGAGGCCCGCGGCGTCGACGAGGTCGCTGCATCGTCGGCGGTCGACGAGGCGACGCTGCAGGCGCTGCTGGACGGTGAGGAACCGGAACTCGAACTGGAGGAGGCGGCGTCGATCCTGGCCGTCCAGGAGGGCATGCCGTCCGCGGACGACATCGCGACGCTGTCCCGCGACGCGCTGCTGATGGGGATGACGAACGCGGTGCTGGACGTGGAAGCCGTCGAGTCGGGGATCGAGGGTGAACTGGAGGCCCGCGAGATCCAGTCGAAGGTGGAGGGGCGGTTCCCGATGACGCTCCGGGAGTTCGCGCTGCTGCACCAGTTCATCGAGTCGAAGAAGTGACCATGCGGGTCGCCATCCTGGGCTGCGGCTACGTCGGACTGGAGCTCGCCCGCCAGCTCGCCGACGACCACGAGGTGGTCGGCGTGCGGCGCTCCGCGGACGGAATCGCAGCCGTCGAGGAGACGGGCGCCGAGGCCGTGCAGGCGGACGTGACGGACTCCGCCGACCTGGAGGGCGTTCCGGACGTCGACGCGCTGGTGTTCGCGGCGTCGTCGGGCGGCCGCGGCGCCGAGGCGGCCCGGCGGGTCTACGTCGAGGGGCTCCGGACGGTACTCGAGACGTTCGGCGCGCGGGAGGACCCGCCGGAGCGACTCGTCTACACCTCGAGTACCGGCGTCTACGGCGACCACGACGGCGACTGGGTCGACGAGTCGACGCCGCTGGACCCGACGACGGAGAAGACGCGGGTCCTGGCCGAGGCCGAGCGCGTCGCCCGCGAGGAGGCGCCGGAGCACGGCATCGACGGCGCGGTCGCGCGGTTCGCCGGGCTGTACGGTCCCGACCGCTACCGGCTGGAGCGGTACCTCGAGGGGCCGGTCACCGAGGGGTACCTGAACATGATCCACCGCGAGGACGCCGCCGGCGTGGTGCGGTTCATGCTCGAGTCGACCGACGAGGACCTGCTGCTCGCCGTCGACGACGAACCGGTCGAGAAGTGGGCGTTCGCGGACTGGCTGGCCGACGAGTGCGGGGTCGAGCGACCGCCGAAGCGGACGAAGGACGAGCGCCTCGAGGACGACCTCTCCGAGGCGGCGCGACGGCGCATCCTGACGAGCAAGCGCTGTTCGAACGATCGCCTGCGGGAACTGGGCTACGAGTTCCGCTACCCCACGTATCGGGCGGGATACGGGGCCGCCGTCGAGGCCTTCCGGGACCGGGACGACTGAGCCGGTAGTCGACGTCCGAAGGTTCTTACCTTGGCCCGCGAACAGGACACGGTATGAACGAGGCCGTCGGGAAAGCGGCGGCTGTGGGCGAGCGCGCCATCGGCGGGGCCAGCGAGCAACTCCCGCTGATCATCGTCCTGCTCCTACTGGGGCTGGTCGTGGCGCTCGTCGTGGGCGTCATCTGGCGGTACATCCGCACGACGCCCGCCGACCGGTTCGTCACCGCGCTGGCCGACCGCGACCGGGTCGCCGTGCTGATGCACCCGAACCCCGACCCCGACGCGATGGCGTCGGCGATGGCCGTCGAGGCGCTCGCCGACACCGTCGACACCGAGGCGGTCGTCCAGTACCCCGGCCAGATCCGGCACCCGGAGAACCGTGCGTTCCAGACGGTGCTGGACTGCGACTTCGAGAACATCGAGCGGGCCAGCGAGCTCGCGGCCAGCCAGGTGGTCCTCGTCGACCACAACGAGCCCCGCGGCTTCCCCGGCGCCGACGAGATCGTCCCGTACGCGGTCGTCGACCACCACCCGGGCGACGGCGATGGGACGGCGTTCACCGACGTCCGGCCCACCAGGGGTTCGTGTTCGGGCATCTTCGCGGAGTACCTCCAGCAGCGCGGCTGGGGCAAGGCGCGCGGGAAGGACAAGCGGATGCCGTCGACGCTCGCGACGGCGCTGCTGTACGGCATCCAGTCGGACACGACGTCCTTCACCCGCGGGTGTACAGACGCGGAGTTCGCGGCGGCGGCGTACCTGTTCCCGTACGCCGACTCCGACTCCCTCGAGCGGATCGCGAACCCGCAGGTCGACAGCGAGACGCTGGACGTGAAGGCGCGGGCCATCTCCGAGCGCGAGGTGGACCGGTCGTTCCTCGTCAGCCACGTCGGCGAGATCTCGAACCGGGACGCGCTGCCGGCGGCCGCCGACGAGCTGGTCCGCCTCGAGGGCGTCACGGTCGCCGTCGTCACCGGCGAACGCGACGGGTTGCTCCACCTCTCGGGGCGCTCCCAGGACGACCGGGTCCACATGGGGCGGACGCTGTCGGCGGCCCTGGAGTCGATCCCGGAGGCCAGCGGCGGCGGCCACGCACGCATGGGCGCCGGACAGGCGCCGCTGTCGGCGGCGTCGACCAGCGGCTCCCACCCCGAACTGCAGTCGCAGCTCTTCGCGGCGATGAACGGCGAACTGTAGCGAGCCCGGCGCTTTTGTGTCCCAGCCGCGTAGCCGACCGACATGGCGACCCAACGGGCGACACGGGCCTACCGCGACCGCTTCCACGAGTCCTTCGCGCGGACCTACTTCCGGCGGTTCGCCGACTGCCTGGTCTCCTCGGTCGGCGTCGGGACCTACCTGGGCGACGCCACGGACGAGGCCGACGACCGGTACCACGACGCCGTCGTCGAGGCCCTCGAGAGCGGCGTCAACGTCGTCGACACCGCCGTCAACTACCGCCACCAGCGCTCCGAGCGGACCGTGGGTCGAGCGATCGACGACGCCGACGTCGACCGCGAGGCCGTCCTGGTCGCCACGAAGGGCGGGTTCGTCCCGTTCGACGGCGAGCGGCCGGCCGACGCCGCGGCGTACGTCGAGGAGGAGTTCGTCGAGTCGGGACTCCTCGACCCCGAGGACCTCGTGATGGGCAACTCGCTGGCGCCGGACTTCCTGGAGTGGAGCCTCGACCGCTCGCTGTCGAACCTCGACCTCGAGACCGTCGACCTCTACTACGTCCACAACCCGGAGGCCCAGCTCGCGCGGTTCGACCGCGAGACCGTCTACGACAAGCTGGAGGACACCTTCACGGCGCTTGAGGAGCGCGCCGCGGCGGGCGACCTCCGCCACTACGGCGTCGCGACCTGGGAGGCCTTCCGCGTCCGGCCGGACCACGACAAACACCTCTCGCTGTCCGAGGTCGTCTCTCGCGCCCGCGCGGCGTCGGACCGCGCCGGCACGACGGCGACGCACTTCCGGGCGGTCCAGTTACCGTTCAACGTCCACATGGCCGACGCGTTCACCCTCGACGTCCACGAGGGGGCCGACGGCCCGCAGAGCGCGCTGTCGTTCGCCCGCGAGGCCGGCCTGGACGTGTTCACCTCGGCGTCGATCCTGCAGGGCGACCTCGCGGAAACCGGCGAGATTCCCGAAGCCGTCGAGGCGAAACTGGCCGGCGACACGCCCGCCCAGCGTGCCATAAACTTCGCGCGCAGCGCGCCCGGCGTCACCTGCGCGCTCGTCGGCACCGGCTCGCCCGACCACGTCGCGGAGAACGTCGCAGCCGGGACGTTCTCGCCGATGGGGGCCGAGGCGTTCGACAGCGTCTTCGAGTAGCGAGGTCGCCGGACGCGGTCTAAACGTAGGCTGACGCCCCATCCCCGTTCGGGCCCTACCTGTCTGACGATAACGCATACCAAACTCTTTACCCCACGTCTACAACTCTCGTAGGGCCGTATCCCGGGTCGATGATAGTGACGTTCGAGGACGCGGACGGCCGGACGGGTCGGGTGACCGACGAGATGGACCTCGAGTACGACGGCGAGTGGGAGGCGCAGATCCGCGAGCGCGTCAACGACGTGGCCGAGCGCTACCGGAACGGCGACCAGTTGCTCGGCGAGGAGGCGCTGAGCACGCTGGTGACCGAACTGCCCCAGGAGCCGCGCGTGGTCGAGGCCGAACGGAAGCACGAGTAGCGCGATTCGGAGCGAGCGTGAGACTCCGAGCGTAGCGAGGAGTCTCGGGTGGTCGAGCGGTGGACGGAGTGAACCGCGAGACGAGCATTTCGCGAGAAGAACGACGGGAGTGATGCGGGCCGCGCCGAGTTCGATTCGTTCAAACCGGGGGCCCGCGAACGGCCGGCGTGTCCCGCCGGGAACTGTTCGGGTCGCTCTGCGTGATGGTGGCGCTGGTCAACCTCGCGCGGGTGGTCTTCGCGCCGCTGGTCCAGCCCGTCGCCGCCGACCTCGGGGTCGCGCCGGCGGCCCTAGGGGTCGTCCCGACGGCCGCGTGGCTCGGCAGCGCGGCGCCGCGGCTGCCGACCGGCTACCTGCTGACCCGCGTCCCCCGCCACTACGTCGTCACCGCGACCGGGTTGCTGCTCGTCGCGACGTCGGCGGGGACGGCGTTCGCGCCGTCGCTGTGGTGGCTCACCGTCGGCGCGTTCCTGATGGGCGTCTCCAGCGGGATGTACTTCATCGCCGCGAACCCGCTGGTCACCGAGCTGTACCCCGAGCGGGTCGGGTGGGCCGTCGGCTTCCACGGGATGGCCAGCCAGGTCGCCGCCGTGGGGGCGCCGCTGGGGGTCAGCGCGGTGCTGCTGGTCGGCGACTGGCGGACGACGTTCCTCGCGCTGTCGGCGGTCGCGCTCGCGACGACGGTCGTGATGGTCGTCGCGGCGCGGCGGACGCCGCTGCCAGACGCCGGTGCCGCCGACAGGAGCCTGCTGGTGGCGCTGCGCGCGCAGTGGCGGATCATCCTCACGGGCGTCGTCATCGTCGGCGTCTCCGGCTTCCTCTGGAACGGGCTGTTCAACCTCTACGGGCCCTACCTGGCGGCCGAGAAGGGCATCGACGAGTCGACGGGCCGGTCGCTGCTGTCGCTGATGTTCGCCGCCGGCGTCCCGGCCTTCCTCGTCTCGGGCCGACTGGCCGACCGCGTGCCGAACGTCCCGCTGCTGCTGTCGATCATCGGCGGGTTCGCGGCGTCGGTCGTCGCGCTGACGCTCGTCGAGGGGCTGCTCGCGGTCGCGGCGCTCAGCGTCGTCGTCGGCTACGTCATCCACGCGCTGTTCCCGGTCATCGACACCTACATGCTCGCGTCGATCCCCGACGAGAACCGCGCCAGCGCCTACGCGCTGTTCTCGGCGGCGATGATGCTGGCGCAGGCGCTCGGCAGCGGCGGCGTCGGCTGGGTGGTCGCCGCCGGCGTCAGCTACACCGCCGCCTACCGGGGGCTGGCCGCCATCGTGGGTCTCACCACGGTCGGCCTGTACGTCCTCCACCGCGCCGGGCGACTGCCGACCGGCGGCCAACCCGGCGAGACGCCCTCCTGATCACGTCGACGCCTGCGAGCGCAACCGCCGGAGCGTCCGCCGGCCGACGAACCGCGGGACGCGCTCGGCGTAGCGCTCGTAGGCCTCGCCGAACTCCGCGCGGAGGTGCGGCTCCTCCGCACGCGGCAGCAACAGCACCCAGGCGACGTGGGCGGCGGCGAGGCCGGCGACGTACCGGGAGTCGACGAGCAGCGCGAACCCCGCGATACCGACGATCATCCCGACGTACTGGGGGTTGCGGCTGTAGGCGTACGGGCCGTCGGTGTAGAGGTCGCCGGTCACGCCCATCGTCTCCGCGGAGTCCATCACGCCCGCGCTCCGGACGAAGATCGCGGCGCCGACCCCGGCGAGGACTGCACCGGCGACGAACGACGACGGGCGCGGCAGCACCCACTCGTTCCAGTCCAGATACGCCGTCGCGACCAGCGCGCCGTTGAAGATCCAGACGAGCGACCAGTGGCCGTAGTAGGCGGCCGACCGCTCGCCCGGCGGCCACAGTCGCCGGTCGGTCGCGAGCGTCACGACCAGCATCGCGACGATCCCCGTCGCGGCGAGCACGCCGATGCCGAACGCTGTCAGGGTGAGGCTCATCGCGTCGATAGAGGTGGCGGCGGGCGGAAACGCTGCTCCCTCACTCGTCAGGGTGGTTTATACGGACCGCACGCGCTGCCGGAACGACGGCCTTTTTCGAGGGGAGTCCTCTCTATGGGGGTAGATGGAGTACGTACAGGAGGGGGTGACCACGCTGCACGACTTCGGCGAGGCGGCGCCGCCGGCGCCGACCGACCGGGCGGCCGTGGTCGTGCCGATGACCGAGCGGGAGCACGCGAGCCCCGCCGCAGAGGGGGTGCTCTCGGCGCTGGAGGCCGTCGACCCCGGGCGGGTCGTCGTCCCGCTCAGCGCCTCGCCGGAGCGGGTCGGGGAGGTGGCGGCGTGGCTCGACGGCTTCGACCTGCCGCTGGAGGTGCTGTGGTGTGACGGCCCCGAACTCGCGCGGCTGCTCTCGAGGGCGGGGATCGACGGCCGGCGGGGGAAGGGCCGGGACGTCTGGCTGGCGCTCGGCGTCGCGAGCGACAGCGACTACGTCGTCGTCCACGACGCCGACGCGAAGACCTACGACGAGCGGCACGTCCCGAAGCTCCTCTTCCCGCTGGCTCACGGCCACGCGTTCTCGAAGGGGTACTACGCCCGCGTCGAGAACGACCGGCTCTACGGGCGGCTGTTCCGGCTGTTCTACCGGCCGCTCGTCGAGGCGCTGTCGGCGGGCGACCACGTGGCCGTCGTCGACTACCTCGGCGCGTTCCGCTACGCCCTCGCCGGGGAGTTCGCGACGACCGGGGCGCTGGCCCGCCGACTGCGTGTTCAACGCGGCTGGGGGCTGGAGGTCGGCACGCTCGGGGAGGCCTACCGGCTGGTCGGCGCCGACGGCACCGCGCAGGTCGACCTGGGCGTCCACGAGCACGACCACCGGACGGTGACCGGCCCGAGCGGGCTCTCCGACATGTCCGAGCAGGTCGCCGCGGCGCTGTTCCGCGCCGTCGAGGACAACGGCGGCGCCCCGGACTACGATGGGCTGGCGGAGCGCTACCGGACGGCCGCCGCGCGGCTCGTCGACGCCTACGAACTCGACGCGGCGTTCAACGACCTGACCTACGACCGCGTCGACGAGCTGCGGCAGGTCGACGCCTACGCCGGTACCATCGAGCCGCCGGGCGCGGACACCCGGCTGCCACCGTGGCAGTCGGCGGACCTCACCGCGGAGGCGGTCGTCGACGCCGCGACAGCGGACCTGGAGGCGGCGACGGCCGGCCGGCTCGACGTCGCGACCGACGGTCGATAGGCGGTCCGGCTCGTCGGCTCCGGAACCAAAACCCCCAACCCCGTCCGCGACCTACCCCCGCGAGATGACCCGCCGGTACGCACCGACCCGACGTGGGTTCCTGAAGGCCGCCGTGGCGACCGGCGGCGCCGCCGCCCTCTCGGCGTGCCTGGAGATGAGCGACGACGAGGAGCCTGTCCCCTCGGGCGTCGACGACCCCGCCGACCTCCCCGGCCGCCAGCACGCCTGGAACGAGACGCTGGCGACCGACGACCACGGCAACCACATCCTCCCGAAGCACCACTCGCTGCTCTACCTCGACCTCGACGCGGACGGGGAGCCGACCGGGGACGACCGCCAGCGGGTCGCGGACGCGCTCGCGGTCCTGGACCGCGCCTACGAGCGCTCGCCGGCCGGCCTCCTGTACTCGATCGGCTACTCGCCGGCGTACTTCCAGCGGTACGGCGCCGCGCCCGAGGGCGTCGACCTCCCGTCACCGCGCCGGCTCTCGGACTTCGAGGACCCCGACCTCGACGAGCAGGACGCCCTGCTGCACCTCGCCTCCGACCGCGCCGACGTCGTCCTCGAGGCCGAGGAGGCGCTGTTCGGAGAGCGCGAGACGGCCAACGGCGTCGAGGCCGCGGCCCTCCCGGCGACCGTCGCCGACCGCCGCTCGGGGTTCATCGGCCGCGGCCAGCCCGCCGAGAAGCAAGACGAGGTCGACGGCATCCCGGACGACGCGGAGGTGCCCGAGGCGGCGAAGCTGTTCATGGGCTTCGACGCCGGCTTCCGGGGCAACCAGGCCACAGAGGAACGCGTGACGCTGCAGGACGGCCCCTTCGCCGGCGGGACGACCAAGCACGTCTCCGCCCTCCAGCAGCGGCTCGACCGCTGGTACGGCGAGAACGACCACGACGACATGGTCAAGAAACTGTTCGGCACCGACAGCGTCGGCGCCGTCGAGGGCGTCGGCGACAACGTCGGCAGCCACAGCGGCGTCGCCCCGACCTCCCGAGAAGCCCTCGTGGAGGCGGCTCGTTCCAGCGGCGCCATCGGCCACGCCCAGAAGATGGCCGAGGCCAACCGCGACGACGAGGGCAACGCCCTCACGCTCCGCCGGCACGTCGAGTCGACGGATTCGGGCGTCGCCAGCCTCCACTTCCCGAGCCTCCAGCGGGAGATCTCGACGTTCGAGGCCGTCCGCGAGGCGATGAACGCCGCCGACGTCGTCTCGGAGACGCCGGCGATCCGCCAGCGCGTCAACAACGGCATCCTGCGGTACATCTTCGTGAAGCACCGCGGCAACTGGCTCGTCCCGCCGCGGGAGCTGCGCGCGTTACCGAGGCCCGACGGCGAGGCGCTATAGCCCCGTCTCCCGCCCCGCGGCGCGCCTGATCGCGACGCCCATCGCCGCCCCGCCGGCGCCGAGCAGCGCGTGCAGCGGGACGACGAGGACCGCGACGAGGAAGGACTGGACGCCGATGTACAGCACGGAGAGGTCGCCGCCGACCACCGTCTGGACGGAGCCGACGACGAGGAACAGCGCGAACCCGGCGCCGCCGCCGTAGGCGCCCGCCCGTGCGCCCGCGCCGACGTGCCCGCCGGACCGCGAGAGCAGTCCGGTGACGAGCCCGCCGGCCATCCCCGCGAGCAGGACGGCCACGACGAGGTCGCCGTCGGTGGCGAAGTTCGCGACCGCGCCCGCGACGACGACCAGCAGCGTCGCGGCGGCACCGGCGATGACCCGTCGTTCCATACGCCGGACTCGCGGGGCCGCGCGAAAACGTTGGCGCTGCGTCACCGGACGCGGCCAGAGAGCAGGCCGACGAGCCCCAGCGCGAACGTCTCGTGGCGACGCTCGACCGCCCGGTCGGCGAGCGCCTCGCGCGAGGCGTCGACCCGCCGGGTGAGCGAGTCGTCGTCGCTCCCGAACGGCGCGCGGAGGACGTCGACGGGACCGGCGCCCGGCGACCCGGCGGCGACGAACGCCCTGAACAGCGGGTTCAACGGTCGGCCCGCGGCCTCCCCGGTCGCCGTCGCGTCCAGCAGCGCGACGCGGCCGCCGCTGCCGACGAGGTCGCACCAGTCGTCGACGGCGCCGCCGGGGTCCTCGAGGAGGCCGCAGAGGAACGTCGCGAGGACGGCGTCGGCCGACTCGACCGGCGGCCGGGTCGCGTCGCCCTCCACGACGGCGACGTTGTCGAACTCGCGGGTCCGGGCGCGGGCGCGCGCCAGCAGCGGCCGGGTGACGTCGACGCCGACGACCCGGCCCGCCGGACCGACCCGCTCGCGGAGGAACGGGAGATTCGCGCCGCTCCCGCAGCCCATCTCGACGACCGTATCGCCGGGACCGGCGACCCGCTCGGCGGCGGCGCGGCGCCAGCGGGCGACGCCGGGCGCGGTCGCGATGCGGTCGTAGAGGCCGGCCCAGCGGCCGTAGAAGTCGGCGACGTCGGCCATCAGACGACGTCCCGGACGGTGCCGACGACGGCGGAGGCGTCGGCGCCGAGCAGGTAGACGATCGGCTCGATCCCGAAGCCGCCCGTCTGGTAGATGACGTCGGCGTCGGGGCGGCCGTCGAGGGCCTCGGCGACGGCCGACTCGAGGTCCGCCTCGGCGTCGAACTCGACGGTCTCGTAGCCCGCGGCGTCGAGCTTCTCGACGACGTCGTCGGTGTAGCGGACGTTCAGCGCCGCGTGGGCGTCGCTGCCCGCGGCGCGGGCGGCCAGCAGCACCGAGGCGACGTGCTCGGAGACGCCGAACTCCGGGTCGCCCGGCACGGTCGCCTGGCCCTTCACGTCGAGGATGCGGCCCGGGACGGCGGCGACGTCGTCGATGGTGCTCGCCTCGGGCAGCGCCTCGACGAGGTTGGAGCCGACCGCGGGGACCAGCGCCGCGAAGCCGCTGGTGTTCTCCAGGGTCCGGACGCCGCGGCGGACCGACGACCGGACGCGCTCGGTCATCCGGAGTTCGCCCTCCGGGTCGTGGATGTCGAGCGGCCCCTCGTAGTCGGCCAGCGGTGGGAACGCCGCCTCGTGGAGGTGCGCGAGCAGGTCGCCGCGCTCGAGCTTCCGGACGAGGACCTCGGCCTCGACGAGCGCCTGCACACGGCTCATCTCGCCGCTGGCGAGCCCCGTCGGCGAGCCGCTCGACCAGCTCCCGGACGCGGTCGTCTTCGGCGATCTCGTCGTTGACGTCGACGTCGCCGTGGGCGTACTTCGAGACGGCGCTCTGGCTGATGCCGAGCAGCTCGGCCACCTCGCTCTGCGTGAGGTTGCGGTCGCGGAGCTCCCCCGCCAGCATCGAGCGGAAGGTCGGGAGGAACTCGTCGACGACGACCTCTTCGACGAACTTCATCGGTCCAGCTGCTCGCCCCCGAACTCGTCGTCGGACTGGATGCGCGATGCCTGTGGGCCGCGCTGGCCCTGGTACTTCGAGCCGCGCTCGGCGCCGTAGGGGCGTTCGGCGGGGCTCTTCAGCTCGGTGAACGTGAGCTGGGAGATGCGCATCTCGGGCGTCAGCGCGACGGGCGCGGTGCCGAGGTTCGAGAGCTCGAGGGTGATCTGGCCCTCGTAGCCGGGGTCGCACAGCCCCGCGGTGGCGTGGACCACGACCGCCAGCCGTCCCAGCGACGACCGGCCCTCGACGTGGGCGATGATGTCGTTTGGAATCTCGACGCGCTCCTTGGTCGTCCCGAGGACGAAGTCGCCGGGGTGGAGGATGAAGTCGTCGCCCTCCTCGACGTAGGTCTCGTCGACGTACTCGTCGACCTCCTGCTCGCTGTTGGGGTGGATGCAGGGGATGTTGGTCCGCTGGAACTCGAGGAACTCCCGGCCGAGCCGCAGGTCGATGCTGGCGGGCTGGATCTGCAACTCGGGGTCGTCGAGCGGCTCGACGACGAGGTCGCCGTCCGTCAGGCGGCGACGGATGTCCGCGTCGGAGAGTATCATATGCCGATACAGGCCGACGAGGGCTTAAAGGGCAACGGTCAGAGCGCCGCGAACAGCGAGACGGGGAGGAGGACGGCCGCGGCTGCGAGGGCGGCGTGGACCACAGAGATATCCTGGGTTTCGCTCAGTCCGTAGCCGACGACGACTATCTGCCAGGCGCCGACGAGCAGCGGGAGGGGGTTGAACTCAGGGACCGCGGCCGCCATCGCCTCCACCTCCGCCAGGAGTTCCGCCTCCGTCTCCGCGGTGACGGTCCTGCCGGCGGTCAGCCAGGCGACGAACCCGAGCGCGACGAACGCCTGCAGGAGGTCGACCAGCATCGCCCACCCCCAGACCACGAGGGTGTCGCTCCACCGGACGCCGGCACCCATGAGCCGACCCATGCCGAATAGCAGTGACCCCACGAGGAGCCAGGCGGCGTACGTCCCGAGGAAGACGTGGGGGATGTATTGCACCCACATCTCGAGCAGGAGGTCGCCGGCGTCCCGTTCGATCTCGGCGGGGCGTTGGCAGTCCTCCTCGTTCATCTCGAGCGTCGGCGTCTCGCAGGCCCACTCGGGCGGGCGTTCGGGGTTGTCGACGGTGACGGTCGCGTCGAGGCTGGACGCGAACAGGAGGCCCATCCCTCCGTAGGAGGCCGTCGCGATGAGCGCGATCACGGAGACGACGACCAGCGCGTTCCAGGCGTCCCGCCTGTGCTCGGACTCGGCGAAGAACCGCTTCGGCGTCAGGAGCGCGGCGAGGGGCGCGGGGAGCCGCATCAACGGACCACCGGCGGGTACGAGAGGGCGTGGAGGAGCATGTATCCGTTCTTCGAGAGGTGAAATATAAATCGCTCGACCGGCTCGAGACGTCGGTCGCCGTCGAGGTGCTCTTTTAACCGGCCGCGCCCACCACCCGGTATGAAGCAGGCCATCGTCGCGCGCACCGACATCGGCATGGGCCAGGGGAAGCTGGCCGCCCAGGTCGCCCACGCGTCGCTGCAGGCGTACGAGAACGCGGGCTCGTCGGCGCAGAACGACTGGAAGTCCGGCGGCCAGAAGAAGGTCGTCCTCAAGGGCTCCGGCGAGAAGGAGCTCCAGCGGCTGGCCGACGAGGCCCGCCGCGAGGGGCTGCCCTACGCGCTGATCCGCGACGCCGGCCACACGCAACTGGAGCCCGGGACGGTGACGGCGCTGGCCGTCGGCCCGGGATCGGAGAACATCGTCGACAAGGTGACCGGCGACCTGAGCCTGTACTAGTCGAACCCGCGGGTGTACTGCCGGGGGACGGGCGCCTCCTGGCCCAGTTCCCGCGCCGCCCGGATCGCGAAGTAGGGGTCCCGGAGGTGTTCGCGTCCCACGACCGCGAGGTCCGCGCGGCCGTTCCGGATCACGGCGTCGGCGCCCTGGGGGGTCGTGATGCCGCCGACGGCGCCGACCGGGACGCCGCTCTCGCCGACGCGCTCGGCGTACGGCACCTGGTAGTGCGGGCCGGTGTCGGGGACCTGCTGGTCGGGGTGGACCGCGCCCGCGCTGACGTCGATCAGGTCGACGCCGAGGGGTCCGAGGTCGCCAGCGAGGCGCGCGGAGTCCTCGACGGTCCAGGAGTCCCGGTCGGGGAGCCAGTCGGTCGCGGAGATGCGGACGAACACCGGCGTCCCCTCGGGGACGGTCGCCCGGACCGCGTCGACGACCTCGCGGAGGAAGCGCGACCGGTTCTCGAAGCTGCCGCCGTACTCGTCCTCGCGGGTGTTCGTGACCGGCGAGAGGAACTCGTGGAGCAGGTAGCCGTGGGCGGCGTGAATCTCGACGATCTCGAAGCCGGCGTCGACGGCGCGCCGGGCGGCGGTGGCCCACTCCTCGACCAGGGCGGCGATGGCGTCGGTGGTGAGCCGCTCGGTCTCCAGGGGCGGCTCGTCGGCGTAGGGCCACGGTTCCGCGGTCGGACCGACCGGGTTCCACCCGCGGTCGCCGTGGATGGGCCCGTGGCCGTCCGAGGGGCGCCGGGTCGAGGCCTTCCGACCGGCGTGGGCCAGCTGGATGGCCGGCGTGGCGCCCTGCTCGCGGGCGAACTCGGCGATCGGCGCGAGCGCGTCGGCGTGGTCGTCGCTCCAGATGCCGAGGTCCTCCGGCGAGATGCGGCCACGCGGTGTGACCGCGGTCGCCTCGGTCATGACGATGCCGGCGCCGCCGGTCGCGCGGCTGCCCAGGTGGACGCGGTGCCACTCCGTGGCGAGTCCGTCCTCGGCCTCGCAGGAGTACTGGCACATCGGGGAGACCATCACGCGGTTCCGGGCGGTCACCTCGCGGCACTCGAAGGGGGTGAACAGGTGCACGGGCGGCGTTCGGTCGGGCTCGCCAAGACGCTTTGCGTAGCGGTACGGGCCGCGAGAAGTGACGGCCGAGGAGACGAATGGGACCGCAAGCGACCGAACGGACGAACCGCCATCCAGCCGACCACAACGGCTTAGTATTCGTGCGATATACTACCTAGTGGTATGACCGAGTTCGACCAGTTCAGCGACGTGGGCGAGGCGGAGGTAACGCGGGCGATCGGCCAGGAGTGGACCGAGGAGTTCATGGACTTCTCGGATTCGGACGTCATCGTCGTCGGGGGCGGCCCCTCCGGACTGATGGCCGCCAAGGAGCTCTCCGAGCGCGGCGTCCAGACGATGGTCGTCGAGAAGAACAACTACCTCGGCGGGGGCTTCTGGCTCGGCGGCTTCCTGATGAACAAGGTCACCGTCCGGGACCCGGCCCAGGAGGTCCTCGAGGACCTCGACGTCGACTTCAAGCAGTCCCAGGACAGCGAGGGGCTGTACGTCGCCAACGGGCCGGAGGCCTGCTCGGGGCTCATCAAGGCCGCCTGCGACGCCGGCGCGAAGATGCAGAACATGACCGAGTTCACGGACATCGTCATCCGCGAGGACCACCGCGTCGGCGGCATCGTGATGAACTGGACGCCGGTGCACGCGCTGCCGCGGGAGATCACCTGCGTCGACCCCATCGCCGTCGAGGCCGACCTCGTCATCGACGCGACGGGCCACGACGCCGTCGCCGTCTCGAAGCTCCAGGAGCGCGGCGTCCTGTCCGCCCCCGGCATCGAGCACGCCGAGGAGCACAACACGGGCATGGACAACACGGGCGACGACTCCTACGGCGCCCCCGGTCACGACTCGCCGGGCCACGACTCGATGTGGGTCGGCCAGAGCGAGGACGCCGTCGTCGAGCACACCGGCCTCGCCCACGACGGCCTCGTCGTGACGGGGATGGCGACCGCTACGACGTACGGCCTCCCGCGGATGGGCCCGACCTTCGGCGCGATGCTGCTCTCCGGGAAGCGCGCCGCCCAGGTCGCCATCGACGAACTCGGCGTCGACGCGCCCGACGTCGAGATGACGACCCGCGCCGAGCCGGCCGACGACTGAGGGACCGTTCGGCGGTCGGCCCGACCGAACCGCCGACCGTTCGGAATCGGCGTCCGACAACCGACGCGTCCCGCCACCGGCGCGCGACCCACATTCTTGCGACACGGTTTCCCCTCGGCGTCCCGTAGTCCTGGCACTCGCGTGCCACCATGAACCCCACAGTCCACATCGACCGGAACCCGAGCGTCACCGTGACCGACGAGGTCGTCGAGGCCCGACCGCCCGACCGGATCGCCTTCGAGGCCGAGGGGGTGATCAGGCCGTCCGAGTCGCTGCTGGCCCGCTTCGAGGGGTCGAGCCTCCGGCCGGTCCGCGTCGAGCTCGCGCTGGGCGGGGGCGAGACCGTCGCGGTGGACCTCGCCGAGTCGGGGGCGCTGCGGCTGGAGTCCGTGGACGTCGGCGTGGCCACGCCCGACCTGGACGACGTCCGGAAGGGGATCGACACGGTCCGCTCGTCCGGCGGTATCGGGGATGGAGACGGTGGGGTCGACGAGGCCAGCGGGAGCGGGGCTGCCGACGCGCCGACCGGGGCCATCGCGTTCACCGTCGAGGGCACGGTCCGCGACCTCCCGCCGGGGACCGTCGAGTCCGTGGTCGGCGAGTCGCCGACGCTGGCGTCGGTCACGTTCAGCGTCGCCGAGTCCGCGAGGGCCGACGGCGGGTCGCCGCCGGACGTGCTGCTGGAGGTGGGGCTGCTCGGATACGGCGTCGTCGTCCGCCGCGACGGCACCATCGAGGTGACGAGAGGCGGGGTCGCCCCCGACCTCGGCCTCGACATCTCCTGACCCGGTCCATCACCGGTCTCGGACCACTCCGCCGCTGCCGCCGGCGCCGGCGGGGTCGCGGTAACGACCGGTCGGGAGAGAAACCTTTTCGCCGCCCACCGCGCTAGCCCCGGTCGTGGAGTCCCCGTTCGAGGTGCTCGGCGTCGAGCCAGACGCGGACGAGGAGGCCATCGAGCACGCCTACCGAAGCCGGGTCAAGGAGAGCCACCCCGACCACGGCGGCTCGCCAGAGGAGTTCAAGCGGGTCCGCGCGGCGTACGAGGCGATCGTCGCCGGCGACGTCGACCGGGAGCAGGGCGCGCAACTGGACCGCCCGGACGGGGCGACGGCGCCCGACCCGAACCGCTGGTACACCGGGAGCGGGACCGCAGAATCCGAAGCCGAGGCCGAGCCGGAACCCGAGCGCTCGCGCGTCGAGTACCTCAACTTCGAGTGCCTCGAGGACCACGGCTGGAGCCTCGAAGACGACGACCTCTTCGAGAAGGCCGCCGACGCCGACCTCGCGACCGACGACTACGGCCGGTTCCTCGTCGAACCCGACGAGACGCTGCTGGAGGCCGCCGAGAACCGCGGGTTCGCGTGGCCGTTCGCCTGCCGGGGCGGCGCCTGCGCGAACTGCGCCGTCGCCGTCACCGAGGGGGAGCTCTCCCAGCCCGTCGACCACATCCTCCCCGAGGAGATGACCGACCGCGGCCTGCGGCTCTCCTGCGTCGGCCGGCCGACCTCAGAGCGGCTCAAGGTCGTCTACAACGTCAAGTACCTGCCCGACCTCGACGAGCTCCGGTTGCCCCCGCGGCCCTTCGACCAGGCGCAGGCCGACTGACCACGTCGCGGCCCGACACTCACACGTCCCCGGAGTCCTCGCCGAAGATCCGTTCGGCCAGCGGCGGCAGCCGGCGGCGGACGGCGACGAACAGCCCCGAGCCCAGGACCACCGAGAGGAGCCCCCACCGGAGGCGGCCGCTCGTCACCGCGAGCACCGGCGCGGCGAAGGCCGCCCCCAGGACGAAGTCCTCGGGGGCGCCCGCGTACCGGACCCACCGGCGCGGCCTGAGCCAGCGCCCGTTGAGGTGGTCGTAGACGCCCCGATCCGAGGTGGCCTTCCAGGGCCGGTGCTCCAGCCCGCCGCCGAGGACGTCCATCAGGCAGTGGGCGGTCGCGGCGAGGCAGAGGATCGCGAGGAACGTCGCCAGCGGCGTCCCGACGAGCAGCGCGAGCGCCGACGCCGGCGCGGCGACCAAGCCCGCGTACACCGGGAAGTGCGTCGACCGGCGGTGGGCGGCCAGCAGGTCGACGTCGGGCAGCGCGCCGCCGACGAACCCGACCACGACGGCGCCCGGGGTCGCGACCGGCGCGAACGGGGCCGTCGCCGCCCCGAGGAACGCCCCGAACAGCGCGTGCGTCGTGGTCATCATGACGTCCGTTACTTGGGGCCAGCCACACTCAATCCTGACGGCTCCAGCGGTCGGTGCCGCGAGTTTCAGACCCTTTTTACGCACCGACCGGATAGGGACCGCCAATGACGCGAATCGTCGTGGTGGACAACCACGGGCAGTTCACGCACCTCGAACACCGCACGCTCCGGGACCTCGGCGTGGACGTCGAGACCGTCGACAACGACACGCCGCCCGGGGACGTCGACGCCGACGGCGTCGTCCTCTCCGGCGGCCCCGATATGGACCGGATCGGCCGCTCCGCGGAGTACCTCGACGCCGACCGCCCCGTGCTGGGCATCTGTCTCGGCATGCAGCTCATCGCGGAAGAACTCGGCGGCACGGTCGGGTCGGGCGACTACGGCGGCTACGCTGACGTCACCGTCGATATCGATTCCGACGACGACCCCCTCGTCGGCTCGCTGGCCCCCGAGACGCGGGTGTGGGCCAGCCACGCCGACGAGGTCAAGGAGGTCCCGGAGGGGTTCGCGCGGACGGCCTCCAGCGACGTCTGCGACGTCGAGGCGATGAGCGACGCCGACCGCGACCTCTACGGCGTCCAGTGGCACCCCGAGGTCGCCCACACCGAGGAGGGCGAGGCCGTCTTCGAGAACTTCCTCGACATCTGCGAGAACCGGCAGTGAGCCGCCGGTAGTCTCCGGAACTCGCTGGAACCGTGCGCGTTCTGCCCGCGGGCCGAGTCCTTTAACCGCGCCGCGGCCCCCTGTTCGGATAGATGACGCGGACCCAGGGCGACCTGGCGGCGCTGTCGCGGTTCGTCTTCCGCGCGCCGGACTGGTCGGCCAGCCTCTTCGTCTCGCTGCTCGTCGCCGCCGTCGCCGGCGTGGCCGCGTTCGACTCCCGGTTCGTCCTCGACGAC
This sequence comes from Natronomonas salina, assembly GCF_013391105.1. Classification (NCBI taxonomy): domain Archaea; kingdom Methanobacteriati; phylum Methanobacteriota; class Halobacteria; order Halobacteriales; family Natronomonadaceae; genus Natronomonas; species Natronomonas salina. The sequence continues at coordinate 2,811,188 of NZ_CP058335.1, read as the reverse complement.
GCCTACCAGGGGATGGTCTACGTCGGCCTGCCGACCGTGGTCGCCGCCTTCGCGACGCCGTGGCTCGACCGCGCCTTCGGCGGCCGGCTGACGTACAACCGCTCGGCGCTGCTCGCGCTGCTCTGTGAGGTCCTGCTCGTGGTCTTCCTCGTCGCGGCGGCCGCCGCCGCCGTCGTCGCGCCGCTCGGCCAGGACTTCGTCTTCGACGTCCTGATCGTCGGCCTCGCACTCGTCTTCGCGGTCCGGCTGCTCGTCCTCGTGGCCATCTCCGGGCAGTCGCTGCTCGTGGCCAGCGTCCCGGCGAGCCTCCAGACCGCCGTCGCCGCCGCGCTCGTGTTCGTCTACAGCGGCGCCGTCCTCCACCTCGGCGTCGGCGGCCCGCTGGTCGACGCCCTCCTGGCGCGCACCGACCCGGCTCCCGCGGCGCTGCAGGTCGTCCAGGCGACGGACTTCGCGCTCCTCGGCGGCCTCTGCGTCGTCTGGGCGCTCGCGGTCTGGCTCTTCCTCGCGACCATCGACCGCCCGTGGCGCAACAGCCTCGGCGTCTCCGTCCTCGACTTCGTCCGTGGCTTCGTCGGCCACATCGCCGAGGGTTCGAGCGAACTCGAGGAGTTCTTCGAGCAGCTCGGCGAGGAGGCGGTCGTCCCCGTCACGGTCCTCGCGGTCCGCCGGCCCGACGGCGCGGCGAAGGCCCGGTTCGTCCTGCCGATGGTCCACCCGGGGCCGATGGGCGAGATCGGCGGCGGCAACCTCCCCGAACGGATCGCCGCCGCCACCGAGGGGCTGGCGTTCCCGCCGCACGCCACCGCCGGCCACGACTTCAACCTCGTCACCGAGCGCGAGGTCGACGCGCTCGTCGACGCTGCCGACCGCGCCCACGAGCGCGTCGAGTACCGCGACGTCGCGAGCCGGAGCGCCCGCGAGCGGGAGGGCGACTCGAAGCTGCTCGGGCAGGCGTTCGGCGACGACGCGCTGGTGGTCACTACCCACGCCCCCGGGTTCGCCGACGACGTCGACTTCGCGGTCGGGCTCTCCACGATGGCCGAGGCGAGGGGCGGCGGCCTCGACGAGGTCATGCTCGTCGACGCGCACAACTCCAACGACGGCCTCGAGGGCGCCGGCGACGGCCTCGGCCACGTCGTCCCGGGCTCCCGGCGCTCGTTCGACATGATGACCGCCGCCGGCCGCCTCGGCGAGCGCCTGGCAGCCGCCGACCGCCACCCCCTCCGCGTCGGCGTCGCCTGGGACCCCACCGACTGGGAGCCCGAGGAGGGCATCGGCCCGCTGGGAGTGCGAGTGGCCGTGATGGAGGCGGGGGACCACCGCACGGCGTACGTCCTCGTCGACGGCAACAACATGGAGCCCGGCCTGCGCGAGACGCTGCTCGAGGCCGTCGACGCCGACGAGGCAGAGGTGATGACCACCGACACCCACGTCGTCAACACGCTGGAGGCCGACAACCAGGTCGGCGCCGCCATCGACGACGCCGAACTCGTCGCGGTGGTCGAGGAACTCGTCAGGGAGGCCACCGCGGACCTCGAACCCGTCGAGGCCGGCGTCGCCGTCGAGGAGGTCGAGGTCACCGTCTTCGGCAACGACCGCACCGAGACGCTCGCGTCGACGGCCAACGCGATGGTCCAGATGGGCGGGGCGCTGCTGCTGTTCGTCGTCGGCGCCGCGATGGCCGTCAGCCTGCTCGTGTTCCTGGCGGCCGGCTGACGGCGGAGAAAGGTACGGTCGAGAAGGGGTCGGCCGCTATCCGTCCGCGTCCTCGAACAGTTCGTCGACGGCCTCTTCGGCGGCCTCGATGGCCTCCTGGGCCACGACGGCCGGGTCGGGGTCGTCCGGCGCGTCGAGGTAGACGTCGACCTCGAGGGTGCCGTCCTCGAACGTCACCGTGACGTCGAGGTCGTCGACCTCGGACTGCTTGTAGCGGTCGAGGATCAGCCCCTCGGCGGCTTCCGAGGCGGCCTCGACGACCGCCTCGTCGGTCGGTTCCTGCGCCGCCCGGTCGCTCGGTTCGCCCGTCACGTCGGCTCTACGCGCCGCCCGCGCCCGGGCCGCCCGGTCCCATCGGGCCGCCGCCACCGGCGCCGCCCTGCAGCATCTGCTGGAGCTCCTCCTGGAGCTCCTCGAACTGCTCCTGGACGCGGTTCTCCTGCTTCTCGAGGGTCTGGGTGCGGACCTCGAGACTGTCGATCTTCTCCTCGAGGTCGTCGTAGGCCTCGTCGTACTCCGTCTCGATGAGGAGTTCGCCGACCTCGCGGTACATCTGGGTGTCGCCCTCGACATCGTCGAGGGTCTGCAGCGCCGTCTTCGACTCCTGGAGCTGGGTCTCGGCCTGCTGTTTCTGCTGTGCGACCTGCTGTGCGGTCTCCTGGAGGTCCTGGAGTTCCTCGATCTTCTCCTGGGCCTCCGGCGGAAGGTTACCCTGCATATCCTACGCGTCGTGTTGGCCACTGAAAAAGCCACGCTTTCGACGGTGGACGCCTCGGCCGACCGTCCGGAACAGAGCTACGCGCCGGCCTCGACCATCCGCTCTGCGACCTGGACCAGCGTACTCCAGGTGTTCAGGCCGGCCCGCAGGGCGACGAGGTCGTCGGCGTCTATGTCGACGCGGACCTCGCGGCCGTCCCGCTCGACGGTCGCGGTCGTCCGGTCGCCCTCGATCTCGTCGACCTCCTGGGAGATGGCGTCGACGATCAGCGCGGCTGCCCGGGCATCGTCGTAGGTGAAAACCAGGTCGGCAGCGTGCACACTATCCGACGGCTAGTCGACGTTGATCTCCTTGACGTCGCGGCTCCGCTCCTTCAGCAGGACGCGGTGGCCGCAGTACGGACAGCGGACGCCGCCGTACTCGTCCAGTTCGACGTCGCGCTTGCAGCGGGAGCACTTGTAGCTCATGAGCTATCGGTGGGGTTACTCCGCTTCCTCGGCTTCGTCGCCGAAGGCGCCCTCGTCGTCGCCATCGCTGAGCGCCGCGCGGATGGAGCGAGTGACGGTCTTGCCCGCGGGCGTCTGCGGACGGTAGGCGCCGCCGGTGAACTTCTCGCCGGTCTCCTCGTTGACCCAGATGCCCGTGCCGACGCGCTTGACGGCGTCGCCGTCGACGGTCGCGTCCTCGGTGTCGGCCTCGATCTCCGCGACGCGGCGGCGGGCGACGCGCCCGTACCGCGCGCCGAAGCGGCCGGCGCTCCCGGTCTTGCCCTTGTTGGCCATAGTATCCTATCTTCGACGCAGGGAACGGATAAACCCCACGTTTTGGCCCGGAACCACCCGCTCGGCGACAGCGCTTTGCCCCCGAAGCCACGACGTCGACGTATGGCATCGACCGACGCGGCGACCCGACTGGTGCTGTCCTACCCGGCGGACCTCAGCGAGTGGGGCCGCTCGCAGGTGGAGACCCCGTGGTTCCGGGCGTACCTCCGGAAGACCCGCGACCGCGCCGCCGAGGGCGACGTCTTCGAGGAGTTCGTCGGCGTCGGCTGCTGCGGCGACTCACTGGACGTCCCGCTCCGGGTCGAATCAGTCGACGGCGAGCGGATCGACCCGGACACCGAGATCGGCTACGAGGTCCGCGAGGCCTGCGGCGTCGAGGGCGGCTGGCGCGTCCAGAGCGCCGCCGGCCCGACAAGCTAGTCCAGCCGGGTCCTCCCGTCAGACCCGCCGGAGGCCGTCCTCGTCCTCGAGGAACAGCGGGTTCTGGGGGCCGAACGCCGTGCCGACGAGCGCGACCGTCCGGTCGCCGCCGTCGAGTCGGACCTCCCACCGGGGGACGAACCCGCCGTCCGCCAGCCGGACGTCCTCGACCGACTCGCCCCAGGTCAGCAACTGCCGCGCGACGGCCCGGCGGAGGTGGAACTGCCCCCAGAGCAGCCCGCCGCCGAGACCGACCCCCACGCCTCCGGCGGCCACGGGCGCCAGTGCGGGCGCCCCGACGAGCACCGCGCCGACGGCGGTCGCCATCGAGGAGGCGAAGAGGATCGCCAGCGCGTGGCCGTCGAGGCCCAGCGGGATCTCGCGGTCGTCCATCGCTCCCGGGGTACGCCGCTCCGCGCCTAAAAGCCGGGTTCGGTGTCAGTCCCTGAGTTCCGCCTCGGCGAGCGCGTCGTTGAGGTCGTCGCGGACGTGCTCGCCGAGTTCGCGGTCGCCGGCGGTGGTGACGACGCGGTTCTCCTGGACGCTGGAGCCGTCCCGGAGGAGGAGCCGGACGTTGCCGTGCTCGTCGGCGCGGGTCGCCTTCGCCCGGACGCCGGTCGGGGAGCTGGCGCCGCCGGCGTCGATGGGGCCGGGGATGATCTTCTTGACGTGGGGGTGGCCGGCGACGGTCTGCAGGGCCCGCCGCCCCGCCCGGTCGCCGATCACCGTCGAGTGGCTGCCGCCGAGCTTCTCCTCGACGGGCGCCTCGACGACCTCCAGGGCTGGGTCGCCGCGCTTGCGGACGACCGCCTCGACGGGGTCGTCGTCGGCCACGCGGTAGAAGGGGTAGTGGAGATCCGCCCGGATCGCCTGCAGGACGTCGCGGTGACCGGTGGCGTAGACCTCCTCGGGGCGCTTCCGGCGGACCTCGTCGGCGATGCGGCCCGCGAAGTTCCGGAGTTCGGCCGGCGCCCACCGCTCGTCGGTCTCCCGCTTCGTCGTGACCGTCCGCTCGGCGACGACCGTCTCCTCGAGCAGGCAGGTGACGGTCGCGCGCTCGCGCTCGCAGTCGATGACCGCGGTGTCGGTGTTGGCGCTGCGACAGACCAGGCAGTAGTCACCCGGCCGCTCCAGCGTCGTCGCACAGCACCGACACTCCATGTCCGGGGGCAGGCGACGCGGGCCGATAAGCGGGGCGGTTCGGGAGCGAGGCGCGACCCGCGGGAGCGCCTCGGAAGTCGAGCGGTGAACGAAGTGAGCCGCGAGACGAGCGCGGTTCGGAGCGACCCCAGGGAGCGAGAACCGCGACGAGCGAACGGGGAGCGGAGCGACCCGTGAGCTGCGCGCGTCGGAGCAAAGGTGAGACGCGAGTACAGCGAGCGTCTCGAGAACTCGAACGGTGAACGCAGTGAACCGTGAGCGACCCTCGGGAGCGAGAACCGCGACGAGCGAAGGCCGCCGCTAGGAGAGGGCGTCCGGGTCGGCCTTCAGGAACTCCCGGGCGACGACCGTCGCGTAGCTCCCCTTCGGCAGCGAGAAGCGCAGCGTCAGTGGCTCTTCCTCCAACTCCAGGTCGGTCGTAACCCTGATCGCCCGTCGCGTCCCCGTAGAATCGAACTCGCCAGGCAGCGAGAAGTCTGAGGGTTCGATGTCCAGGTCGTCGAGGACCTCCCTGGCGATTTCGGCGGGTTCGCCGTCGCCGAACTCGGTGTCAGTCCCGACCAGCGGCGCGGTGACGAACGCCCGCCCGCGCTCGCAGTGTCTCGCCACCGTCTCGACCCGGCCCGCATCGACCACCTGGGTTCTGTCGGGGTCCGGCAGGCCGTCGTCGTCAGCGAAGCAGACCACGTCGCCCTCGACCGGCCGACCGAACGGCAGCCCCCGTTCGAGCCGCTCGGAGAGCATCAGGTTGAACGCGTAGGACTGCGCGGCGTTGACGAACATGCGCTGGAGGTTCGTGGGCAGCCGCTCGAGGGCCTCGCGGTAGTCCGCCGGCTCCGCGGCGCCCTCCGCCAGCCGCGAGGCGATGGCGCGCTCGTAGCGCAGCCGGCCCGGCAGCAGGTCCAGCGCCGCCTGCCAGTCGCGCGTCTCCCCGACCTCCTCGCGGGCCTCCCGGGTCGCGTCGGGCTCGCGATCGCTGGACTCGCAGACGTACCGGACCGCGGCCGACTCCCAGTCGCCGCGGACGACGTCCAGCCCCACGCGGTGGGTGATCGGTCGCATCGACCCGAAGCGCTGCTGGCCGAAGAAGTTCGGGACGGCGACCCGACCCTCCGCGTCTTCGGAGTCGGCCCCGTCGGCGGCGAACGTCCGGAGTTCCGCGGCGATCCCGTCGGCGTTCGCCGGTCGCTCCGCGTCCCGGACGACGACCTCGAACTCGTTGCCAGCCAGGTCGCCGAACAGCACGGGGCGGCCGGCCCGCCCCAGCACCTCGACGTCGGCGTGGTCCAGCTCGGGCAGGTCGTTCGTCTCCAGCTTCACCGAGAACAGCTGCGTCGTGACGGCGTGCTTGTCCTTCGTGCCGGCCCACGAGACCCGCTCGCGGCTCACGCCCAGCGCGTCGGAGAGCGCCGACGCGAAGTCGTTCGTGTCCCACCCCCGGAGCGTCGCCCGGAAGACGAGGTGGGGGTACGACCCGGTGTCGGCGTCCTCCGGGTGGAGGTCAACGTCGAAGGACTCCCGTTCGCGGACCCGGAAGTCGGCCGGTCGGTCGCGCAGGCGGCCGCCGACGCCGTCGGTCCCGGAGACGTAGTAGTCGATCCCGACGGCCCGCTCGACCGGATGTGCCTCTCGCATCGGCCGGGGGTTGGTGGGCCCCGCTCAAGCGTCTTGCCTCTCCGGGCTGGGACGCCCCGCGATCTGGATTCCGCCGGGATGGCCCTATGAGACGGACGGCGAACCGAAATCCCTTAGCCGGGACCCACCCACGAACCGAGTCCATGTCCCTCCCAGAGAACGCCGAATCCGTCGCTGTCGCTGCCTGCCTGGCCGGCGGCCGCTACCTGGAGACGGTCTTCGAGGACGGCAGTTCCGAGGCCACCTTCCTCGCGACGGACGCGAAGTCCAGCGCGGACGTCGAGTCGGAGGCGCGGATGCTGGACGTCGTCCGGGCGGCGTTCCCCGACCACACGGTCGACGCCGAGGAGTCGGGCGTCCACGCCGGCGTCGACCGCTACCGCTGGGTCGTCGACCCGCTCGACGGGACGAACAACTTCGAGGCCGGGCTGCCGTCGTTCGCGACCGCGGTCACGCTCCTCGTCGACGGCCGGACCGAACTGGCGGTCGTCCACGCGCCCGTGCCGGACGACCTGTACGTCTGCCGGCGCGGCGAAGGACTCCGCTACGGCGGCGACCGGGTCGACGGAACGGAGTCGCCGGCGGTCGACCCGGAGGCCGCGACGGTGATGTCGGTCATCGGCCACGACGTGAAGCGGGACGCCGAGGCCAGCGCCGTCTCCGAGCGGATCGATCGCGGCGTCGAGTCGGCCTGCAAGCGGCGGCTGGAGAGCTGGAGTCCGTCGGTCCACTGGGGCCTGCTGGCGCGCGGCCGGCTCGACGGCGCGGTCGCCTACCGCCCCGACGACGAGGAGCAACTGCTCGGCGAACTGTTCGTCGAGGCGGTGGGCCACGAGACCGCGAGCGGCGAGGACTGGTTCGTCGCGGCGCGGACCGGCGCCCTCCGGGACGAACTCGTCGGCGTCGTCGAGGACGCCGTCTGAGCCGACCCCGCGAGTTTCAAGGTGTCCGCGGGGGTACACCGCGACAGTGGCAGTCTCGTTCGACCTCTTCGACACGCTCGTCGACGCCGACGTCCCCGACGACCCCGCGGCGGCCGTCGCCCGCGAACTCCGGGCGCGGGACGTCTCCGTCCCCGAGGACTTCGGCGCCGCCTACCGCGAGGTGCATATCGACGCCCCCGACGGCGCAGAGGTTCCCCTCCCCGCGCACGTCTCGGCGGCGCTGGCCTCCCGCGACGTCGACGCGCCGAACAACGCCGCCCGGCGGGCCGTCGTCGCCGCCTTCGACCCCGACGTCGAGCGGCGCGAGGGCGCGCTGGCGGCCGTCGAGGCGGCGCGGGAGCGCGGTCCCGTCGGCGTCTGCTCGAACTGCAGCGTCCCCGAACTCGCCCGGCGGACGCTCATCCGCGCGGACCTCCGGGACGCCTTCGACGCGGTCGTCACGAGCGTCGGCTGCGGCTGGCGGAAACCCGACCGGCGCGCCTTCGAGGCCGTCGCGCGGCAGCTGGACGCCGACGTCGCCGACCTGGTCCACGTCGGCGACGACCCCGAGACGGACGGCGGCGTCGAGGCCGCGGGCGGCCGGTTCGTCGACGTGGGAGAGACCCCGCTCGCGGAGCTCCCGGAGACCCTGGAGGTGATCGCGTGACCGCGACGCCGCTCGGCGTCACCGTCGCCGTCGCGGTCGCCGCCGTCCTCGATTGGGCGTTCCAGGAGCCGCCGGCCGAGCTCCACCCGGTGGCGTGGTTCGGCCGCCTCGTCGACGGGATCGCCCACCGCGAGTACCCCGCCCCGCGGCTCGTCGGCGCCCTCGTCGCCCTCGCGCTCCCGCTTGGCGCGGCCGCGCTCGTCTACGGCCTGCTGTGGCTCGCGACGCCGCTGCACGCCGTCGTCGTCTCGGTCCTCGCCGGACTCGCCCTCTGGACCACGACCAGTCTCCGGCTCCTCCTGGACGTCGGGGAGCGGGTCGTCGCCGACAGCGCAGACGACCTCCAGGCCGCCCGCGAGGCACTCCCGGCGCTGGTCGGCCGCGACGTCGCCGGCCTCTCCCCCGAACTCGTCCGGAGCGCCGCCGTCGAGAGCCTCGCCGAGAACCTCTCGGACGGCCTCGTCGCCCCACTGTTCGCCTTCGCCGTCCTGTCGTTCGTCTCGCTGCCGGCGGCCGCCGCGGGCGCGGCGTTCGTCAAGGCCGTCAACACGCTGGACTCGATGCTCGGCTACCCCGGCGCCTTCGGCTGGGGGAGCGCCCGTCTCGACGACCTCGTGATGTTCGTCCCCGCCCGGCTGACCGCTCTCCTCGTCGGCCTGGCTGCGGGCGACCCGGACGCCCCGTGGCGGGCGCGCCGCTACGCCCGCGCCACGCCGTCGCCGAACGCCGGCTGGCCGATGGGCGCCCTCGCCGCCGCGCTGAACGTCCGTCTCGAGAAGCCCGGCGGCTACGTCCTCAACGAGGTGGCCGACCACCCGACGGTCGCCGACGGCCGGGCCGCCGTCGCGGCCGTCCGGCGGGCGGGCGTCGCCGCCTACGGCACCGTCGCGCTCGCGGGGGTGGTCCGGTGGCTCTGAACGAGATCGCCAGCGGCCTCCGCGGCGGCGTCGCCTTCCTGACCCGCCTGCCGGTCGAGTCCCGCGAGCGCGACTGGCTCCGCTTCCAGGAGTTCCCCGCCGCGTTCCCGCTGGTGGGCTACCTCGTCGGCGCGCTCGCGGCGCTTCCGTTCCTCGTCCTGCCCGGCGCCGCCGCGGCGTTCGCCTACCTCCTGGCGCTCGTCGCGGTCACCGGCATCGCCCACCTCGACGGGGTCGCCGACCTCGGCGACGCCGCGGCGGTCCACGAGGACGACGGCCGCCGGGACGTCCTGAAGGACACCACCGTCGGCGTCGGCGCGGTCAGCGCCGTCGCCGTCGTCGTCGCGGGCCTCGCACTCGCAGGCCTCGCGCTCGCCGGCCTCCCCGAGATCCTCGCGCTCCTGCTCGTCATCGCCGCCGAGGTCGGCGCCAAGCTCGGGATGGCGACGGTCGCCTGCATCGGCACCGCCAGCCACGAGGGGATCGGCTCGCAGTTCACGCGGAACGCCGAGCCGGCGCTGCTGGCTGGGCCGGCGCTCGCGGCCGTCCCGGCGGCCCTGCTGACGTTCCCCTCGCCGGCCGCGCTCGTCGCCGTCCTCACTGGGCCGGTCGTCGCGGTCTCGCTCGTCGGCTGGGGCGAACGCCACGTCGGCGGCGTCAACGGCGACGTCTTCGGCGCCGTCAACGAACTCGGACGCGTCGCGGCGCTCCACGCGGGGGTGGTCACGTGGATGTACTTCTGATGTGCGGCGGCCGCGGAACCCGCCTCGACCGCGGCGAGAAGCCGCTGTTCGAGGTCGCCGGCGAGCCGATGGTCGACCGGGTCCTGGCAGCCCTCGAGACGAGCCGGGTCGAGGCAATCCACGCCGTCACCTCGCCGCTGGCCCCCGAGACGGCCGCCCACCTCGAGGGTCGCGTCCCCACCGTCGAGACCGACGGCGACGGCTACGTCGCGGACCTCGGGACCGCACTCGAGTCCGTAGAGCGGCCCGTCCTCACGGTCGTCTCGGACCTCCCGCTGCTGGCCGGCGACGTCGTGGATAGGGTCCTAGATGTATACGAGACCGAATGCCGGGCGGACGGCAGTTCGCTGACCGTCTGCGTCCCGACGGCGCTGAAGGAGGCGCTGGGCGTCAGCGCCGATTCGACGCGCGCTCACGGTGGTCACGAACTCTCGCCGACCGGGGTGAACATCGTAGGGGTGACCGACGACGAGACGGTCCACGTCAGCTACGACGCCCGGCTCGCGGTGAACGTCAACCGGCCCGACGACGCGGCCGTCGCGGAGGTGCTCGCCGATGGACCCTGACAGCGTCGCCGACGCCGGGCGCGTCCCCCACGGCTCCAGCGACGAGCCGGACGTCCTCGACCTGAGCGCGAACGTCAACCCTCGCGTCCCCGACGGCTCCCGGGCGGTCTACGAGGCGGCCTTCGACGACGCCCGGTCGTACCCCAACGACGGCTACCCCGAGTTCCGCGCGGCGGCCGCCGACTACGTCGGCTGCGACCCGGCGGCGGTCGTGCCCACCGCGGGCGGCCTCGCCGCCATCCGTCTGGCCGTCGGCGTCGCCGTCTCGCCCAGCGACACCGTCCTGGTGCCGTACCCCTCCTTCGGCGAGTACGCCCGCGAGGTCGAACTGGCCGGCGGCGAGGTCGTCCACGTCCCCCACGACGAACTCCTCGACCGCGACCCCGCGGACCACGCGATGGCGGTCGTCTGCACGCCCAACAACCCCACCGGCGACCTTCCCGACGGGTCGGCGCTCGCGGCCTTCGCCGACCGCTGTGCCGAGGCCGGAACGGTCCTGCTGGCCGACGAGGCGTTCCTCGGGTTCACGGAGCGGGACTCGCTCGCGGGGCGTCCGGGCGTCGTCGTCGCGCGCTCGCTGACGAAGCTGTTCGGGCTGCCGGGGCTCCGCGCCGGCTTCGCCGTCGCCGGGGGTGACCTCCTCCAGCGCCTCCGGACCGCCCGCCCCGCCTGGTCGCTCGGTGGCCCCGCCGCCGCGGTCGGCGCCCACGCGATGGGCGACGAGACGTTCGTCGCCGAGACCCGCGAGCGCGTCACCAGGGAGCGCGAGTACCTCCGAGAGGGGCTCGAATCCAGGGGCTTCGACGTCCACTCCTCGGCGGCGCCGTTCCTGCTCTGCGACGTCGGGGCGGACCCCGCGGACCTCCTGACGGCCTGCCGCAACCGCGGCGTCGTCCTCCGCGACGCGACCACGTTCCGCGGCCTGGACGCCCACGTCCGCATCGCCGTCCGGGACCGCGCGGCGACCGACCGCCTGCTGGCGGTCCTCGACGGGGTGCGCTGATGTTCGAGTACGACCGGACCGACGACCGCCTGACGCTCCGCAGCGAGGGGACGCGGTGGCTCTCGAACGGCTTCGACGGCGGGTACCGCGAGGCCGACGCGGCCCACAACCTCACCGTGCCCGAGGGGTTCGACCGCACCAACCTCGCCGCCTACGCCGACGAGCGCCTCGGCGACCGCGCCGCCGGCCCGACACTCCTCACGGGCGTCAGTCAGCGCCACGCGCGGTGCGCTCGGCTCGGTCCCGTCGAGGTCGTCGCCACCGCCGGGCTCTCGAACCCCGCCGCGCTGCCGATGGACGTCGATGCCCGGAGCGCCGAGAGAGGCGGCGCTCCACCCGAAGTGAAGGGCGACGAACAGGTCGAGGGGAAACCGGGGTTCCGCCCCGGGACGGTGAACGTCTTCGTGGGCACCACGCGAGCCCTCGACGACGGCGGCCTGGCCGGGTTGCTCGCGACCGCCGTCGAGGCCAAGGCAGCGACGCTGCTCCACGCCGCCGACGTCCCCGGGACGACCAGCGACGCGGTGGTCGTCGGAGCCGACCCCGGCGGCGGCTTCTCGCGGTTCGCCGGCAGCGCGACCGCGGTGGGCGGCGCCGCCCGCGCCTGCGTCCGGGACGCCGTCCTGGCGAGCCTGGCGTCGCGGTACGAGGGCGAGGCTGGACCGCCGGAGTTCGAGGCGGCCCGGTACGGCGTCGTGACCGACGAGTCCGCCCGCGTCTTCGAGCCGTAGCTTCGGGTCGGTTTCGGGTGGACGACACGACGTGGCGGGCACGTCGAGGCCGGCCGTCGGGTAGCCAGCCTATCTGATCGTGTTCGACTCCAGGTCCCGGGGGAAGTACGTGAGCCACTCGACGCCGTCCTCGGTGACCGCGATGGTATCGGAGTGCCGGTAGCCGGCGTCCTCGGTGTAGATCCCCGGTTCGATGGTGTAGACGTGTCCGGGCTCCATTACGGCGTCCGCGGCACCGTAGTTCGTCGCCTCGCTCTCGCAGTGGTCGCCCCACCCCGCGTCGATGTACGGCGGCTCGTGGGCCCCGAGGCCGATGTTGTGGCCGACGTGGTGCTGAGCGAGGTCGGCGACCCCCTGCTCCTCGAAGAACTCGCGGACCTCGCTGTCGACGTACGACAGTTCGACGCCCGGCCCGAGCGCCTCGATGGCGAGGGTCTGGGCCTCCAGCATCAGCTCGAAGTAGTGGACCTGCTCGTCGGTCGGCTCGCCGACGAACATGGTGCGCTCGAGCTCCGAGAAGTAGCCGTCGACGTTCGCGGTGGCGCCGGTGACGAGGACGTCGCCCTCGCGGAGCCGCTGGTTCGGCGTGTGGCCGTGCGGCAGGGCGGTCTCCTCGGCGCTGATGTAGCCGGCGTGGACGGGCCCGTCGCCGCGGACGCGCTCGACGTACCGGTCGCCGAGCGTGTCGAGCATCGCCCGGGAGGCCTCCAGCGACGCGCGCTGGCTCACCGTCGCCGGGTGGGCGCCGACCTCGGTGTGGTCTGCGAGGTAGCGGTGCCCGAGGTTGGCCCAGCGGGCCGACTCGCGGATCAGGTCGACCTCGGCGTCGCTCTTCGCCCAGCGCATCCGGTCGACCCAGGCCTGCGTCTCGACGTCGACGTGCTCGGAGAGCGGCGGCCCCTGGTAGCCCATCACGCCGGGGGCGCCGTCGGCGTCGGCGGCGACCGACTCGACGCCGAGGTCGGCGAGCAGCTCGGCGACGGTCTCGACGGGGTCGCCGCCCGGGTAGTCGAAGTAGTGGTCGACGCAGTCGACGTGGTCGACGGCCTCGGCGCGCTCGACCTCGAGACGGGGGACGACGAGCGCGACAGTGTCGCCGGTGACCGCCAGCGCGACCGGCCGCTCGGTCTGGATGTGCGCGAAGCCGGAGAGGTACTCGATGGCGGTGGCGCCGAACCAGACGCCCGCGTCGGCGCCCGCCTCGGCGATGCGGTCGCGGACAGCGGCGAGGCGGTCGTCGAACTCCGGGGACGGTAGCTCCGTTGTCATGGCTCGACCAGGGAGAGGCCGAGTAAAAGCCTGACCCCCCTCACGGGGCGCCGACCAGGCCGGCCATCAGCCGGGATTCGGCGCGGCGGAGCAACTCGGAGGCGGTCCCCTCGGCGACGTCAAGGGCGTCGGCCACGTCCGCCAGCGACGCCTCCCTGGGTGCGGCGTAGTAGCCGAGTTCGGTAGCGGTCTCGACGGCCTCGAACTGCCGGTCGGTGAGGTCGCCGGCGACCGTACCGTGCCGGCGGTCGAACGTCCCGACGGTGCGGACGTCGACCGAGACGCCGGCCCACTCGCGGAGCGCCTCGACCAGCGCCGTGAGGCTGCCCTCGCTGCCGACGACCGTCAGTTCCGGGTGGCCGTCGGAACCGTAGCGGATGGGCGGGACGACGACGAGCCGCAGCTCCGCGAACGCGCCGAAGAAGGTCTCGTCCGACCGCGTGTACGCCTGGGTGACGTAGACGTAGAAGCTCTCGTCGTCGACCGGCGTGAGTTCGACGTCCCTGACGGCGTCGACCGCCGCGATTCACTCGCGGTAGGCGTCGACGTCGCCCTCGACGTAGAACAGCAGCACCTGGACGTCGTCCCGGGAGAGGTTCCACCCCAGCAGCTCCTCGCGCCGCATCGACTCGGAGGTCGCCAGGAACTCCTGCATCGGGTGGCGCATCCACGGCGGCTGCTCCAGCCTCGCGGTGAGGTACCGCATCGGGCGGTGTACGGTCACCGGCTGCATAAGTGACCTAGGTATATCGGGACAACGGCCACCGCGTCGGGGCGCCTACGGCCGGATATGTCCGTTCCGAGCGGCGACGCGGCGGGGGAGCGCGACCGGACGAAGGAGGCGGCGGAGCCGGGAGCGGGTGACGACGGAGGGGAACTACCGACGGAGATTCCGCCGGGGCCCAGGGGGCTGCCGCTGGTGGGGAACGCCCACTCGCTGGTCCGCGATCCGGAGGCCTTCTTCGAGGAGATGTCGGGGTACGGCGACGTGGTCAGCTACAGCCTCCCGCGGCTGCAGTTCTGTACGGTGCTGCACCCGGACCTGATCGGGCGGGTGCTGCTGACCGACTTCGAGCAGTTCGGCAAGTACGGCTTCGAGGACCTGGGCGGCGAGTTCGCCAGCGAGGGGCTGCTGCTGACCGAAGGCGAGCAGTGGCGCCGCCAGCGCGAGGCCGTCCAGGGCGCGTTCACGATGGAACAGATCGGCAGCTACGCCGGCGCCATGACCCGGTACGCCGACGAACTGGTCGCCGACTGGGACGACGGCCAGGCGGTCGTCCTGAACGAGGCCTTCTCAGAGCTCACCCTCCAGGTGCTCGCCCACTCGCTGTTCGACATCGAACTGGGCGCGGAGGCCGCGCTGGTCACCGAATTCGCGGAGACGCTGAACGCCCGCGGCTCGCTGGACGGCGTCTCGACGTTCCTCCCGATGTGGCTGCCCACCCCGGAGAATCGCCGCTACAAACGGGTCCTCTCCGAGTTCCGTGAGTTCGTCGAGCGCCTCATCGAGGAACGCCGCGGCCGGGCCGACGAGTACGACGATGTGCTCTCGACGCTGCTGACCGCCGAGGACGAGGCGGGCCGGACGATGTCGGACGTCGAACTCCGCGACCAGATGGCGACGTTCCTCTTCGCCGGCCACGAAACCACCTCGCTCGCGCTGACCTACGCCGTCCTCCAGGTCGCCCAGCACGGGGACGTTCGCGACCGCCTCGACGCGGAGTACGCGGACGTCCTCGGCGGCGACCGGCCGACCGTCGCCGACGTCCGGGCCCTCGACTACACCGAGCGGGTCGTCAAGGAGACCCTCCGGCTGTACCCGCCGGCGTTCATCACCTTCCGAGAGGCCCGCGAGGACGTCGAACTCGGCGGTTACCGAATTCCGGCGGGGACGAAGCTCACGCTGCCGCAGTTCTTCGTCCACACCGACGACCGGTGGTACGACGACCCCGAGGCGTTCGACCCGGACCGCTGGACCGACGGCTTCGAGGAGTCGCTGCCCGACTTCGCGTACTTCCCGTTCGGCGGCGGCCCGCGGCACTGCATCGGGATGCGCTTCGCGATGCTCGAGCTGCAGACCGTCCTCCCGACCGTCCTCCAGCGGGTAGAGTTCGACCTCCTGTCGGACCCCGACCCCGAACTCGACATGGCCATCACCCTCCACACCGAGGAGCCGGTTCGGGCGCGCGTCCGGACGCGCTGACGGCCGCGCTCGACGGGTTCAGTCGCCGTCTAGCGCCGGGTCGTCGCGGAACTCGAAGCGGGCGCCGCCTTCGTCGCTCTCGGTGACGGCGATGCGCCAGCCGTGGGCCTCCGCGATGGTCTCGGCGATGGCGAGGCCGAACCCGGTGCCGTCGGCCCCGGAGTACCCCGACTGCAGGACCGTCTCCCGCTCGGCCTCCGGGATGCCCTCGCCGTCGTCGGCGACGTAGAAGCCGTCGCCGTTCGGGAGCGACCCGACGGTGACCGTCGAGGCGCCGTCGCCGCCGTGCTGGTCGGCGTTCCGGAAGACGTTCTCCAGCAGCTGGCGCAGGCGGTCGGGGTCGGCGTCGACCGTCGGTGGGTCGTCGAGCGAGAGGGCGAGGTCGCCCGTCTCGGCGGTGTCCCAGGCGGTCTCGGCGGCGTTCTCGACGTCGACCGGGATGGGGTCGTTCGCGAGTTCCCCCTGCCGGGCGAGCGCGAGCAGGCCGTTGATGAGCTCGTCCATCCGGTCGTGGGCGCGCTCGACGGCCTCGAAGTGCTCGGCCTCGCCGGTCATCTCCGCGAGGTCGAGGCGCCCCCGGGCGACCGACAGGGGGTTCCGGAGGTCGTGGCTGACGACGCTGGCGAACTGGTCGAGCCGCTCGTTCTGCCGCTCGAGCTTCCGCTCGCGCTGCTTCTGGTCGGTGATGTCGGTGTAGATGGCGTAGCCGCGCGTGGACGCCTCGCCGACGTCGTGGGGGACGACGTGGAGGATGAAGTCCCGGAGGCCGTCGTCGGCGAGGCGGCGGACCTCGTCGTGGAACCCGTCGCCGCCCTCGATGCGCTCGTTGTGCTCGCGGGCGACGTCGCGGTGCTCCTCGGGGACGATGAAGTCGTCGAGGTCCGCCCCGTGGATCTCCTCGTTCGAGTAGCCGAAGACGTCCTCGAAGGCGGGGTTGACCCGCTGGACGATGGGCCGGCCGCCGGCCATGAGCGTCTCGACGGTGGGGTCGGGGATGTTCTCGAAGAGGGCGGCGAGGTCGTCGCGCTCGCGGCGGAGCGCCGCCTCCTTGTGCGCCCGGTCGAGGGCGGCCTCGGCGTTGGCCGCCAGGACGGTCGCCAGCCGGATGTCGCCCTCGTCGAAGGCGTCGCGTTCCGTCGCGGCCGCGATGAAGACGCCGTGCTCGCCGAGCGGGAAGTACGCCGCAGAGCGCGCCGCGCCGGGGTCGATCGGTTTCTCGAGGGCGTGCAGGTCCGGTTCGACCCGGGGCTCGCCCGCCCGGAAGACCTCGCCGGCGACGCTGTCGTCGACGGGGAACGGGGGACGCTCGCCCATCGTGTCGACGGTCGGCTCGGTCACGGCGACCAGCTCCAAGGCGTCCTCCCGTGCGAACCGGACGGAGGCGACCGGGAGCTCGAGGATCTCCCGGGCGGCCTCGACGGTCAGCTCGGCGATCCGCTCCGGGTCGGTCTCGCCCATCAGCTTCCGGGTGGCGTCGTGGAGCCGGCGGAGCCGGTTGTCGGTGCGGTCAGTCCGGCTCCGGAGGACGCCGATGGTCCCGTGGAACTCGCCGTCGTGGGTGAGCAGCGCCACGTGGTTCTCCAGGTCGATCTCGTCGCCGTCGGCCGTCCGGACGGCGAGCTCGTAGGTCGCGGTCCCGTCGTCGCTGCCGAGCAGCTCGCGGATGACCGCCTCCCCGCGCTCGATGTCCTCCCGGGAGAGCAGCGTCGAGACGTGCTCGCCGAGGAGGTCGTCGGCGTCGTAGCCGGTCACCGCCTCCGCGCGCTCGTTGAACGTCGTGATGCGGCCCGCCGCGTCGGTCGTGTACACCGGGTCGCCCATCGCGTCGACCAGGCGGTCGTACTCGACGAGTTCGCGCTCGCGGCGCTTGCGGCCGGTCACGTCGGTGATGAACCCCTCGAGGGCGACCGGCTCGTCGGCGTCCTCGGCGGCGAAGACGCCCTGGCCCTGCTCGCGCAGCCACCGCGTCTCGCCGTCGGCGTCGGTGATCCGGTAGGTCACCTCGAAGGCCTCGCGGGCCTCGAGGGCGCGCTGGGTCGTCTCCCACATCTCCTCGCGGTCCTCCTCGACGATGAGCTCGCCCCACGAGACGTCGCCGTCGAGGAAGTCGTTCGCCTCGTAGCCGGTGACCTCCTCGACGTTGCCGCCGACGTACTCCATCGGCCAGCCGGGCTCGTTCCGGCAGCGGTAGACGACGCCCGGGAGGTTCGAGACGAGCGTCGAGAGCATCCGCTCGCTCTCCTCGAGGGCCTCCTCGGTCCGCCGCTCGGTCACCGCCCGCTCGATGCGGTTGGCCAGCAGCGCGAACTGGTCGCTGTTGGTCTCCTTCTGGAGGTAGTCGGTGACGCCGGCGCTGATGGCCTCGCTGGCGATCTCCTCGCTGCCCTTGCCGGTGAAGAGGACGAACGGGAGGTCGGGGTCCCGCTCCCGGACGGCCTCGAGCAACTCGAGGCCGTCGGCGCCGGGCATGTCGAAGTCCGAGACGACGCAGTCGACGTCGACCTCCTCGAGGGCGTCGAGGGCCGACGACGCGCCGCCGACCGTGGTGACGTCCAGCCCCTCCCGCTCCAGGTGGCGGGTCGCGAGGTCGCGGAAGAGGTCGTCGTCGTCCACGTGCAGTACCCGGATCCCCGTAGACACGAGGGACCCTGCGGTACGCCGCGGGTTAAGCGTATTGGCGCTTCGGAGCGCCGAAGCAGGCGGTCGTCGGGGCTCTGCGCCGCGACCGACGTGACTCGGCACGGGCGCCGAGACCGCCGCTGCGGCCCGGTCACTCGATGACGTACCGGGCGACGTCGCGGGCGCCGCAGGCCCGGCAGCGGTCGGTCTCCGAGTCGAGCGTCGTCCCGCACCGCCGACACTCCAGGAAGACGTCCCCGGATTCGTCCGCGGCGTCCCGGTCGCCCAGCAGCCGCCGGACGCGTTCGATGAGTGGCACGTTTGGATCGCTCCGTCCCCAGGGGTGGGTCGCGGACCGAGCGCCAGCGCCGCCGCTACGCGCCGGAACCGCTGTCCCTCCTCCCACGGGGGTACGACGACCCTTGGGATGCCCGGCATATAACGTGCCCAGACCTTTCAGGAGGGGCGGACCCGGCGACGGCGACGTTGGTAACGATTAATTGATACTTTCCGGCGGCGGGTGCGATGGGGGTCGTGCACTCGCCTCTACGACCGAGGCCCTCGTCCTCAGTTCCACGACGGCGTCCCGTCCGGGCGTAGTCTCACGTGACCGCGGGTAGACCGTTACTACGGACTGTTTCACGCCCCGCCGGACCGCGTGCGGTCCGACATCCGAAGGTTCCTGTGGCCCCTCCCCCTACGCGGGGACGATGAGCGACGAGCGACGCACGACCGCCGCGGCGCTGCCGGGCGAGCCGGCCGGCTGGCGAGCGACCGTCCGCGACCTGCTGCGGTACCTGCGGGCGGAGTCGCCCAGCCGCGAGGCGGCCGTCGAGTGGCTCCGCGAGGAGGCGGGCG
The DNA here is from genome assembly GCF_013391105.1 of Natronomonas salina. Lineage (NCBI taxonomy): Archaea > Methanobacteriati > Methanobacteriota > Halobacteria > Halobacteriales > Natronomonadaceae > Natronomonas > Natronomonas salina. The sequence goes on along the minus strand of NZ_CP058335.1, from coordinate 2,792,254 downwards.
CGGCCGACGCCGACGCCGCGGCCGAACAGCTGGCGTTCCTCGAGGCCGTCGGCGTCGTCGCCTGCGAGTCCGGGACCGCGACGCCGGGCCCCCGCGGCCGCGAGTTCCTCGACACCCACGACGAGGGCGCCCTCTACGGGGCCCTCACGACGTCGGTCGGCGGGTTCGAGACGCTGCTGGAGTCGCTGGCGGTGCGGCCGCTGACCGACGTGGAGTTCCGCGACCTCCTCGAACGCGAGTTCGACGCGGACCTCGAGTCGACGAAGGCGGCCCTCGCCCACCGGCGGTGGCTGCAGGCGCTCGGCTACGTCGAGCACGACGGCGGCGTCAACGACCTGACCCGGACGGGGCGGCGCCGCGTCGAGACCGACGACGACCTGACGCCGCCGCGAGCGAACCGACCGACGGGAGGGGGGACGACCCAGGCGGACTCGGCGCCTGGTGGAACAGCCGACCCTGCCGAGCGAGACGAACCGGCGGAAGAGACCGACCAGTCGGCGGCGAACGAGCAGCCCGGCTCCCAGCCGTCACGGTCGGCGGCCGACGACGAGTTCGACGACCTGAAGCGGCGCTACGACCACACCTGCATGGTCTGCGGCGACCGGCGACAGCGATCCTCCGACGAGGGCCTCGCCCGGGTCCACCACCCGATGCCGACCGACGAGGCACACGGCGGCCCGGCGGAGCCGGCCAACGCGGTCGTGGTCTGTCCGAACCACCTGGCCGACTTCGAGAACGGCCTGCTGACGGTCGACCCCCAGACCCTCACCATCGACCACGCCTACGAGTCGGCGGTCTCCGGTCGGACCCTCGCGACCGTCGACGGCCACGACGTGGGCGCACAGTACCTCGCCTACCACGACCAGGTCGTCGCGGACTTCTAGACGGTGGCCAGCCAGTCGAAGGTCTGGCACAGCAGCCGCGCCTCGGCGGCCTCGGAGAAGACGTGGCCCTCGCCGCGGTACTTCTGGAGGAGGACGTCGGTCTCCAGCGCCGCGGCGGCCTCGAGACTGTCGGTCAGGGGGACCGACGCGTCGTCGGTGCCGTGGAAGAGCGCGACCGGGACGTCGACGCCGGCGGCGACGTCGACGAAGTCGTAGCGGTCGAAGTCCTCGAAGAACCCCTCGTCGATCGCGTGGTCGTCGTCTATCTGGAGCGTCCCCGCCTCGGCGACGAGATCGCGGTACTCCTCGAACGCGCGGTTGTAGGTGAGGGGCGCCCGCCCGACGACGGCCCGGAGGCGGTCGTGACCGGAGGTGTTCGCTCCACTCGGACCCTCGCAGGCGGCGTGCAGCGCGACCTTCGCGCCGAAACTGGAGCCGAACAGCGCGTACGCCTCGGGGTCGAAGTAGTCGAGGACCGCCCGGAGGTCGGCGATGCGGCTGCTCAGCGTCGCGTCGACGAAGGCGCGGTCGGACTCGCCGCTGCCGCGGAAGTCGAACCGCACGGCCCGGTAGCCCTCCTCGACGGCCCGCTCGCAGCGGCGCTCGTAGCTCCCCGACTTGTCGCTGCGGAACCCGTGACAGAAGAACAGCCAGTCGTCGGACGCGGCGCTCGCGCCGTGGTGGACTGCGGCGACGGACTCCCCGCCCTCGACTTGGACGTCGTGTGACTCGGCCATCGTGCTAGAACCGTGGCACCGCCGGGTGGTAGTCCTTGAGGTGTCGACGTCGCCGACCCCGGCTACCTTTTAACCGCCTCGTATCCACGCCGCTACCGTTAGGCCGCAGTGCCACCCAGTTGTCGACGGGTGAAACACCCGAAATAACCGGCTCCCCGCGGCCCGCCGTGTCTCCGACGCTCGGCGACGCCGGCCTGACCAGCCGCGGCCGCCTGCGAGCTGGGTTCTGTCCTTTCGCGCCCGTCAGTGATATTCCGTCAGCGGCCGAACCGCCGGTGAGGATGGACGACGACGAGGACCGGGAGTTCGACCCGTAGACGCCGGTTCGAGAAACCCGCATCGGCCGGTCTCTACCGACTGGCAACAATACCTTTTGGCCGCGCGGCCGACGTTCCGAGTACATGTCAGCCAAAGAGGAGCTGTTCCGGAAGCTCTCGGAGGGCGGCGAGAACGCCGAACAGGTCTCGGTGGAGGCCGACGAGTCCGACGGGACGGTCCAGGTCGAACTCGAGGGGACCAGCGTCGAACTCGACCCCGACGAGGCCCGCTCGTTCTCCGCCGACCTCACGGAGGACGCGAAGGAGGACGGCTGGTACCACAGCGGCCAGACCAAGGACCTCGTCGAGGAGATCGCCGACTCGGCCGACCGCGTCGAATAGCTGCTCTTTCTACCGGTTCGAGACGGGGTTCGTCGGGCGACGCCGGCAGACGCTGGCGCGGCGAGCGGTGACGGAACCGTCGACACTGCACGGGGTGCGCCGCCCGTTTAATTAGTTCAGCGACACTACACTGCGCAACGGAGCGAATCCGAGGGATGACACCAGACACCAGCGACGCCGGAGCGGAGTTCGAGTCGGGAGAAGCCGGGGCCGGGACGGCCGGGTCGTCGGCGACGAGGCGGCGGTTCCTCCTGGCCGGCGGAGGCGCCCTCGGAACCGCGGCCGTCGGCGGCTGCGCCGGGTGGCAGGGCGGCCGGAGTGACTCCGGCCCGGAGGATGGAGCCGCCGAGGCGGCCGGAACGACCCGTGGTGGGCGAGAGGACTTCCTCTGGATTCCGTCGGGCGGCTCCGCGCAACTGCGCGACAACCTCCTGGCCATGGCGCGGCGACTCGACGCGTCCGTCGCGTTCAACCCGCCCGGGTCGACGGCGCCGGGCGTCGGCGAGACGGTCCGAACCGCCCTGGAAGCGGCCGCCTCCTTCGGCCTCGACGCCTGGTTCAACGCCGGCATGCTGTACGAGATAACGCCCGAGGCGTTCGTGAACGACGACGCCAAGCGCGAGCGACACCTGGAGGGGCTCCGCGAGATCGCCCGGGCCTACGACGACGTGGTCGGCGGCGGTCGAGTCTTCCTCTGGCAGGAGGCCCCGGTCATGGGCAACTGGGCCGAGGGCCAGGAGTGGGGCCAGGCGTCGGTCGACAACCTCCGGGAGTACGGTCCGCGCGTCTTCGAGGCCCAGAAGGCGGCCATCGAGGAGGTGAACCCCGACCTCGAGGTCGGTATCTTCGTCCACTTCCCCTACGTCGTGGACTCGAAGCGGCCGGAGGTGTTCGCCGAGCTCGTCGACGACCTTCGAGGGCGCGGAGCGATGCCCGACTTCGGGTTCGGCGACTACTACCGCGGCTGGTACGAGAAGGACGTCGGGCCGGACGCGGCGGACGACGCCGTCCGGAGCCTCGTCTCCAACCTCCGCGAGCACCTCGGGGGCCGCGACGTCTTCTACCTCGGCCAGGCCCACACGATCAACCCGGGGCACACCCCCAGCAAGCAGGTGATTCGGTCGAACCTCCGGGCTTCCCTGGAGGCGGGTGCGTCAGGAATCGGCTGGTACCCCTCGGGGCGCTACAAACCCACCGAGCAGGGGTTCGACCCGTTCGTCCCGAACGCCGGGGACGCCGAACTGGCCGACGGGCCGGAGATGACGTCGACGTTCGCGCGCGACCGCTACCAGTACGCGAACGTGGCGGCGCTCGGGACGCGACCGGACGTCTCCCTCGACGACCGGTTCGACCTGTGGCTCCACGGCGACGACTTAGAGTTCTACACCCGCCGCGTCGCCGCCAGGACTGTCGACGGCGACTGGGCGTTCCTCGGCGACGCCGACGGCTACCTCGACGGCGACTACGCGTACGCCGAAACTGGGACGACCGTCTTCCGGGCGCTGGAGCGCGACCGGTACGCGGCGGACGGGACGCTGGAACTCCGCGTGGAGACGGCCGATAGCGCCGACGATGCCACGCTGGAGACCGTCGTCGCGATGCCGTGCAACCCGGACGCCTACGTCACCGCCGCCGAGGCGACGACGCTTCTGGAGGGGGCGGCAGACGTCGAAGCGTCCGAACTGGGCCGGGCGACGCCGGGAGCGACGCTCTCGGCCGGCGGGTCGGAACGGGTGTCCGTGCCGGTGGGCGAGGGCGGGGCGATGACGTCCCTCGTCCATCCCGACTACGAGGCGGCGGTCCGTCGATTGGCGGACCTCGAGCGCCGCGAAGACCTCGATCACGCCGACCGGTTCGACCTCTGGGTCGCCGGCGCGGACGTGACCGGCGGCGACGCACCCGCGCTGCTGGAGGCCAGCGGGGACGCCGTCCAGCCCGGCGAGGCGGCGGCGGTGACCGTCTCGACGGCCGACGTCACCCTGTTCTACGGGCTGCGTCGGGAGCGCTTCCTGGAGGACGGCCTCGAGTTCGCGGAGTCCGGCGGCTCGGCTGCGGACGTCACCGCCGCGCTCGCGATGCCGTACGCCGGGACTGCGACGTTCCGGTCGCCGTCCCGCGCCGCCGCCCTGCTCGCCGAGCAGCCGGAGGAGGCGACGACGTTCAGCGTCGACTGGACGGACCTGTCGTGACGAACGTCGTCCGGCGAGACCGGACAGGAGAGATAGCCGCCGATCAGGGCCTCAATCGGAACTGTTTCCGGTACCGCCGTCGGTCAGTCCCGCTCGCCAGTGCCGGAACCGGTGTTCCAGCGGGAACGCCCCGGAGGCGAGCACCCCGAGGTGCAGCGTCACGGCGACGGCGAGGAGCACGCCGTTCAGCCACGGCGACGTGTAGTGGGCGACGGGGAACTCGATCGGGGCCTGGACGAGCGGCCACAGGGGTTCGATGGGCTCGTAACCGTCGCCGGCGACCATGTCACCCAGGAGGTGGCTCACGCCGCCGAGTATCAGCCCGCCGACGACGAACAGCTCGATGGTCCCCTTCTGGACGGTCTCCTCCTCGGTGAGTCGCCACCAGCGCTGTAGGGTGGGCTTCAGCACCGCCACCGCGACGACCCCCGCGACGACGGCGAGGACGACGATGAACGCGAGCGTGTGCGTCACGCCGTGGTGTTTGATCGGGAACCCCTGCCGCATCAGCACGATGTCGATGTCGGGGATGGTCGACATCGCCAGCACGAAGCCGACGAACGCGGCGCCGGTGCGGCCGTCCCAGAGGATCCACGCGGGCAACGCGAACAGGAGTGCCAGGGCAAGGTGACCGATGGGTTCCACGTCCTCGACGTCGGCGCCCAGATGGATGAGCGTCCTGACTAGTTGGTTAGGGACGGCGATGGACCACATTCTGTCGCGTCCGAATCAACACTTTTGCCGTGCGGAGACGTATCACACTGCATGCTCGTCTACCTGCACCAGTACAAGCACGAGGAGGTCGACTTCGACGACAACCGGACGACCGGCGAGTCCCAGACCGAGGACACCGTCGACAAGGAGCCCGAGGAGTACTTCGGCGGGGAGCTCGACCTCTCGGGGGCCACCTGGGAGACCGTCGAGTACCGCGGCGACCCCGTCCAGCGCCGCGAGGTCGAACTCGACGAGGTCACCGCAGTATCGATCCCCGACGAGTTCGAGGCGGACGACGACCTCCCGGGGCAGACGGTACAGATCCGCTACGGGGGCGGCGTCGAACACCTCGACAACGCCCGGCTCGTCGAAGCCGAGGACGCGAACCCCTGAGCGTCGGCGCAGCGAGTCCCTTCGGGCGAGTGCGCGTGGCGTCGCACGCGGGACGATAGCGCCGCACTACTCGCCGTCCGGATGTTCCAGGTCCGAGAAGACGTCGAGAAGCGCCGGGAGCGGCTCCGGCGGGTCGCGGTAGCGGACCACGCCGCTGCGGTCGTCGTACTCGATGCACGCCGCCTCGCGGAAGACGCCGACGTGTTCGTGGTGGAACTCGACGCGCAGGCGCCGCACCTCGTCGTCGGCGACCTCGTCCGGGGGGCTGTCGGCCTCCCACGCGGCGACGCGGCGAGCGAGCGCCTCGAGTTCGAGGATCTCCTCCTCGCGGAGGTGATAGAGGGCGTACCGACGGCGTCGGTTCGCCAGCGCGGTGAGTATCTCGTCGAGGTTGTTCGGTGGATCCATTCCGACCACGACCTCGGCTCCGGACGGCACCCCTATTATTAGCAGTCCCACAACCGTCAATAAATGGTCAACCGGTCTAGATTTCCGCCGGGGTTACGGGGAGGGCGTACAGTTCGCTTCGGAGGCTCGTTCGCAGCGCCAACCGGCGCCGAACTGCGGGGAGCGACGCGCAGCAAGTGTTTTCTCGGAACGAGCAGTCCCGATAGCGAGCCGTTAATCACCGACGAGTGACTGAATCCCCCGTCCGGTCGGCGGTCTGGCTCGCGTCTTACGGCTCGGCCCATCGGCGGGCGAATACGCTCACGGTGAATAGAGTCGACTGGGTTTCACGTTCAAATCTATCGACGAATATGGGCGTAAACGCGGAGAACCCGCCGTTGTCCGGTCAATCCGGTCCGAGTGTAAAACCAGTCCGCCCTCCCCGATTTGAACGGGGGACAAGTCGATCTACAGTCGACTGCTCTACCAGTCTGAGCTAAGGGCGGGCGTGTCTGAACGGAGACGACTCCGGGACTTAACGGTTTTGACCTCCGGCGGCGGTGCCGCGGCGTCACACGCGGGCGTCTGGCGGTCGACCGACGGCCGTCAGACACGCGGGAAGATTGAAATACCGTCGCCACGGAACGTCGGACGAATAATGAGCAAGATCACGTTCCGGGCGGACGACGACCTCATTCGCCAACTCGAGGAGTACGACGCCTCGAAGAGCGAGGTCATGCGCGAGGCGCTCCGGGCGTATCTGGGGGAGGACGGGGAAACGGGCGCAAACGGCCCCGAGAACGGCGTAAACGAGGGTGTCGACGCCCAGGAGTCCCTCGACGACCTCGTCGCCGAGCGGGTCGACGCCGTGCTCGCGGACCGCCTCGAGGGCGCGTTTACGCCGCAGCAGCCGCAGGACGTGAACGTAAACATCACGCTGGACGGGGACGGGGCGGCCGTCGGCGGGGGTGACGACGCCGGACGTAAGACAGGCGCGGACGAGCGCGAGCCTGCGGCCGAGGAGCCGTCCAACGCGTGTAAACAGTGCGGAGAGCAGCTGTCCGACTCGGACGTCTACTGCTCGAACTGCGGCGAGAAGGCCTCCCACAGGGTGTTCTGCGAGTGCGGCGACGAGCTCCGGTCCGACTGGGGGTTCTGCCCCAGCTGCGGGCGTCGGACGCCCGCTGCGGACGTGTTGCACGATTCGTAAACGCCGCAAGCGCGGGACAGCGGGCTGTAAACGCCCATATTACGCCCGTGTCTTACGACCACCCGAAGGTTTAAGTAGAACCCTTCTGTGATTACATCTGCGTAAGACGGCGCGTCTTACACGGGTGCGACCGAGGTGCGAACCCGGTCGTCGTCGCGCAGTTTCCCGGTGTAAACGCGTTGCGGCTCGCGTGTGCAACGCCGTCTTACTCAACAGACAAAGGGGAAGATAATACATGGAGCGTGTCACACTACGGATTCCGAAGCAGCAGATCGAAGAGGTCGAACGCATGGTCGATACGGGCGAGTTCCCGAATCGGAGCGAAGCGATTCGCTCGGCCGTGCGGGAGATGTTGAACGAACAGGACGGGGAACAGCGGGAGCAGAACCGCCCGTTCGCCAGGGTGTAGACGATGCAGGACATCGTCAACTCCGCCCTGGAGAACGCCGAGAAGGAAGAGCGGGAGATGGACACCGGCGACGACGCCAGTGACTTCGGCGACCCGCGCATCGTCATCATCGGCTGCGGTGGCGCCGGCAACAACACCGTCAACCGACTGTACAACATCGGCGTCGACGGCGCGGACACCATCGCCATCAACACCGACAAGCAGCACCTGCAGATGATCGAGGCCGACACCAAGATCCTCGTGGGCAAGTCGCTCACGCAGGGTCTCGGCGCCGGTGGCGACCCCTCGATGGGCGAGCGCGCCACGGAGATGGCGCAGGGCACCATCAAGGAGGTCCTCGGCGAGGCGGACCTCGTGTTCGTCACCGCCGGCATGGGTGGCGGCACCGGCACCGGTGCGGCCCCGGTCGTCTCCAAGATCGCCAAGGAGCAGGGCGCCATCGTCGTGGGCATGGTCTCGACGCCGTTCAACGTCGAGCGCGCCCGCACGGTGAAGGCCGAGGAGGGCCTGGAGAAGCTCCGCAACGAGGCGGACTCCATCATCGTCCTCGACAACAACCGCCTGCTCGACTACGTCCCGAACCTGCCGATCGGCAAGGCGTTCTCGGTGATGGACCAGATCATCGCCGAGACGGTGAAGGGCATCAGCGAGACCATCACCCAGCCGTCGCTCATCAACCTCGACTACGCCGACATGACCTCCATCATGAACCAGGGCGGCGTCGCGGTGATGCTCGTCGGCGAGACACAGGACAAGAACAAGACGAAGGAGGTCGTCAACGACGCGATGAACCACCCGCTGCTGGACGTCGACTACCGCGGCGCCTCCGGCGGACTGGTCCACATCACCGGCGGCCCCGACCTCACGCTGAAGGAGGCCGAGGGCATCGCCCAGAACATCACCGAGCGCCTCGAGGCCTCGGCGAACGTCATCTGGGGCGCCCGGATCCAGGACAACTACAAGGGCAAGGTGCGGGTCATGGCCATCATGACCGGCGTCCAGTCCGCACAGATCCTGGGCCCGACGACCCAGAAGCAGGCCGACGCCTCCCGGCAGGCCCTCGACGGCGTCGAGGGCGAGGACGACTTCGCCTCGACGCCCCCGGAGACGAACACCTCGGTCAACACCGGCGGCACCGGCGGCGCCTTCGGCGAGACCGACGGCGGGCGCTCCGAGGTCGAGAAGAACAACGGCCTCGACGTCATCCGGTAACCCGGCGACCGTCTACGTTTCTTTCGCGACGCCACGACACCCAGCAGTGGCAACTGTCATCGACCAGCCGAGATCGCGTTTACGTCTGTATCCATCCCGTATACAGTCACAACTATTCCGTAAACACCGTCGCAGTCCCGCGGTTCTCCCGTAAACGGCTCGTAGGACGCACAACTGCCGCGTAAACAGTATTACTCGACGGTCTCCGCCTGCTCGCCGCCGACCGCTTCGACTAGCTCGCACTTCCGGCAGACGTCGTTGTTCGTCGGCGCGCCGCAGCGCTCGCAGGACCCCTGGGCCTCGTCGTCGCTGCCGCGGTAGGCCTCCGCGGCCAGCTTCGCCAGCTCCTCGTACCCCGACATGATCGAGTGGCGGGTTCCGGGGTGGTCGTCCTCCAGGGCGTGGAGGTGCTCCTGGATCTCGCCGCGGTAGGCCTCGCTGGCGTGGGGACACTCCGCCATGTGCGTCGGGAGGTCCCGCAGGTGCGCGTAGAGGGCGACCTCCTTCTCGGGGAGGTCCCGCAGCGGCTTCGCGCGGGGGACGAACGGGTCGTCGTCGATCTCCCGCTCCTCGAAGCTGCCGAGCGAGGCGTCGAAGTGCTTGGCGACCTGCTGGATATCGCCCGACAGCAGGTTCATCATCGCGGTCTGGGCCTCGTCGTCGAGGTTGTGGCCCGTCAGGAGCTTGTCGGCACCATACTCCTCGGCGTACTGCGAGAGGGCGTCCCGCCGGAAGACCCCGCAGTACGCGCAGGGGGCCATGTTCAGCGGGTCGTCCTCGGCGACGTCGTCCATCTCGAGGCCGTACTCGTCGGCGTAGCTGACGACCTCGTGGTCGATCTCGAGGTCGTCGGTCAGCTCCAGGCAGGCGTCCAGCGAGGCGTCGCGGTACCCCTCGATGCCCTCGTGGATGGTGAGCGCGACGAGTTCGACGCGGGGGTCCCGCGCGAAGACGTCGTCGAGGACGTGCGTGAGGACGACGCTGTCCTTGCCGCCCGACAGGCCGATCAGCCAGGTCTCGGGGTCCTCGGGCGTGGCGTCCTCCGAGAGGAGGGCGTCCTCGCGGATGCGCTTGCGGACCCGGGAGTCGACGGAGCGACAGAAGTGTTCCTCGCAGAGGTGCAGCCCCGAGTAGGCGGCGTGCATGACCGCGCTCTCGCCGCACTTGTCGCACTCCATTGGCGGGCCGTAGCCGTGCGGGCGGGATACGGGTTTCGACTGCGACCCTCAGAACGGCTGCCAGGTCCGCGGCGTCCCGGGGTGGCCGACGGCCCGCACCTCGCGGCTGCCGTCGTCGGCCTCCCGGAGCTCGACGACGACGTCGAACAGCGCGGTGAGGGTGTTCGCCGCCGACGCGTCGTGGGTGGTCGGGTCGAACGTGGCGAGCCCGAGGTAGCCCGCGGCGGAGACCCGGCCGGTCACGGTGTGCAGGAAGTTGAACATCCGGTCGGCGTTGGCGTACCGCAGCAGCGTGGACAGCGACAGCACGGACAGCCGGAGGCCGTCGTCGACGCCCGCGCCGATGTCGCGGGTGCACTTGACGATGCCCATCCCGATGCCGGTGAGGTCGCTCGGCGAGCCGACGTACTTGATCGTCTCGGAGTCGTCCATCGACCCCTTGCCGGTCGCGCCCGTGCAGTCGACGATCCGGAGCCGGTCTGCGTCGCGACCGGTGGCGTTCTCGAACTGCCGCCGGAGCCGGTCGCCGTTGGTGTCCGGCGTGATCGCGAGGGCGTGCTCGTCGTCGGTGCCGGCCGCCAGCAGCTCGAGGACGAGCTGCTGTTTGCCCAGCATCGGTGGCCCGGAGACGAGGACGTTCGTCCCGGCGTCCAGCGACGACAGCCCCTCGACCGGGAGGGCGTCGCCGAGGTCGTAGGTGTTCGCCTCCGTCTGCCGGGACTGGAACCGACCGGAGCTCATCCGCTGTCCTCCGGACGGTCCCCCGCCCCGTCCTCGAAGTCGCGGATCGCGCCGACGAACTCCGAGTCGTCGAGCAGCCGGTCCTCCTGGTCGTCGAGTTCGGCCTCGACGGCCTCGATCTGCGACTGGAGGTCGGCGTAGGCGTCGCTCTCGGCGAGCTCCGCGTCGCCCTTCTCGGCCTCGAGGGCCGTCCGCTTCGCCAGCAGCGCCCGGTACTCCTGGACGGTGTCGACGTGGTTGCCGCGGGCCAGCAGGTCCTCGACGGTCCCCCGGAGGCTCTCCTGGGTCGGCGGCTTCGTGACGTAGTCGTCGAAGCCCATCTCCACGATGTCGAAGTCGGGGTCGACGGCCGTCACCATCGCGACCCGGACGTCGTAGCCCTGCTCGCGGATCTCGGCGAGCACCTCGTCGCCGGACATGCCGGGCATCATCCGGTCGAGCAGTACGACGTCGACGGCGTCGTCGACCAGTTCCAGGGCCTCGGTTCCCGACGCGGCCAGCCGGACGTCGTAGGTGCCGGCGAGCCACAGCTCGTAGGTCTCGGCCACGTCGGGTTCGTCCTCGACGACGAGGACGACCGGGCCGTCCGTCTCGCTCATACCGTCGCCGTTCGGGGTCATGCGGCATCCCTCTTTGGGGCCGCGGCGGTCGGCAGCTCCACGACGAAGACGGCGCCGTCGTCGCCCTCGACCCACACCTCGCCGCCGTAGGCCTCGACCATCGCGTCGACGAAGAAGAGGCCGAACCCCGAGCCCGTCGACTTCGCGTGTGACTCCCCGCGGCGGAAGATGGCCTCCCGCTGGTCGGGCGGGACGCCCGTGCCGTTGTCGGCGATGCGGATGGTCGTCCGGTCGCCGTCGACCGCCGCGGTGACGGCGATCCGGAGGCCCTCGGTGTCGTTGTGCTCGACGGCGTTGGTGACGATGTTGCCGACGACGTCCGCGAGCAGCTCGTCGGCCCTGACGTACACCGGACCGCGCAGGTCGTCCTCGAAGGTGACCTCGGGGTAGGTCTGCCGCAGCCGCTCGAGTTCGCCGTCGACGAGTTCCGCGGCGTCGATCCGCTCGAGGTCGACGACGTCGTCGCCGCCGAGGGTGTCCAGGACCGTCTGGACGCGCTCGACGAAGGCGACGATGTTGTCGCACCACCGGACGATGGTGTCGGCGAACTCGGCGTGGCGGCCCTCCAGGTCCTCTTGGAGGAACGCCGCCCGCGAGCGGATGACCGTCATCCCGTTGAGCACGTCGTGTCTGATGATGCTGTTGATGAAGTCCATCTGGGAGGTCCGGACCTCGAGTTCGCGGGTGCGCTCCCGCAGGAGCGCCTGCTGGTCGGCGCGGTCCAGCGCGGCCTGGGCGTTCAGCCCCAGGATGTCGGCGCGCCGGCGGGTCTCCTCCGAGACGGTCCGGACCTCGCGCTGGCCGACCTCGAGGAGGCCCTGCCCGCCGAGCGGGACGAGGATGACGGTCCCGAACGGGACGTCGAGCGCCCGGTTGGCGACCGTCCGGTAGACCTCGACGACGCGGAGTTCGCCCTCGCGGAACACCTCCATCCCGAGTTCGTCGGCGGTGATGGGGGCGAGTTCGTCGACCGCGTCGACGCCGAGGATCGCCTCGCTGGAGTCTGTCATCGCTACGTGCCGGAGGCAGTCGTCAGCGGGGTCGTACCGCCAGAGCGTCGACACGGGCATGTCGAAGACCTCCTCGGCGATGTCGACGGTGGTCTGGGCGACCTCCTCGGGGGTGGTGGCGTAGTTGAGGCGGCGGCTCGCCTCGTGGAGCTCCGCGAGCTCCTGCTCGCGCTCGTGTCTGTCCGTGACGTCCATCGCGGTGCCGATGACGCGGTCGACCTCGCCCGCGTCGTCGTAGACGGGGGTGAACCACGCCTCGAGGACGCGGTCGCCGAGGGTGGCGGTCTCGTGGACGTGCTCGCCGTCGAGCGCTCTCCGGGTGGCCGCCGCGACCGCCGGGACGTCGGCGTAGATGTCGAAGATCGAGGACCCGACGGCCTCACCCGGTTCGAAGCCCATCGAGGACAGCCCCTTCCCCTCCGAGAGGACGATCTCGCCGGTGTCGTCGACCGAGAAGAGGATGATGGGGACGTTCTCGATGATGCTCCGGAGGCGGCGCTTCTGCTCGCGGAGCTTCCGGTCCTGCTCGCGCCGGTCGCCGATGTCGCGGACGATGCAGACGTGGCCGCCGTCGTCCATCGGCGTCAGCGTCAGCTCCTGCGGGAAGGTCGTCCCGTCGGCGCGCTTGCCGGTGGCCTCGCCCCGCCACGGCTCGCCGGCCTCGACGCCCGGCATGATCTCCGTCTCGAGGCGCTTTCGCTCCGCGTCGTCGTAACATATCTGCCACGGCTCGCCGACCAGTTCCTCGGGGTCGTCGTAGCCGTACACCTCCGCGTGCGCGCGGTTCACCGTGACGTACTCGCCGTCCTCGTCGAGGATGGTGATGCCGTCCGTCGAGGTCTCGAGGGCCCGCTGGGTCCGCTTCGTCTGGCGGTACTGGCGGCGCCGCCGGGCGTCGGTGTAGCCCGCGACGACGCCGCCGCCGGCCCCGATGGGCGCGACGAAGGAGGTGACGTACAGGCCGACCGAGACCGGGTCGTCGGACAGCACCAGCGCCGCGAGGCCGACGACGAACCCGAGGCCGAGGGCGGTGACGGCCACCCAGCCGGCGATGATCGCGACGTCTGCCGGCGTGAACGCCGACCGCCGGAGGGCCCCGCCGACCACGGCGATGCCCAGCGCGACGAGCAGCGGCGGCACCGCCTCGGGCACCGTGAAGAACGCGTCCGCACCGGTGGTTCCGACGAGCGGCAGCGCGGTGAGGGCGACCCCGACGGCGGCGACCGACCACCCCTGGAGTCGCTCGCCGGCCGTCTCCGCGCCGGCGGCGCCCGCGCCGTCCCACTCGTGGCTCGTTGCTGACATGGGTGCAATCGAGCGGGGGGCCGGAAAAACGCTCGCCTCGGCTCCGTGATTGTTTTCTTCCGCGGCCGTCTACCCCTGGCAATGAGTTTCAGCCGCGAGGAGGCCGTCGCCCGACTCCGCGAGATCGTCGAGACGGTCGCCGCCGACCCCATGCCGGTGCCCGTCCGGGAGGTGTGGGTCTACGGCGACGTCGTCCTCGGGATGGACCCCGTCGAGCGCCTCGACGTCTACGTCACGAAGGACCTGCTGTTCAAGGACGCCCCCGACCGCGAGGACGAGTTCCGGGAGCGCCTCGGCGTCGACGGCGTCGGCAAGACCGTCTCCGCGGCGTGGGCCGACGACCACCCCGAGTACGTCCGCGCCAACGCCAACGGCCACGTCGCCCCCGAGAAGTGCCTCGCCGCCCACCTGCTGGCGGAGGACGAACCCGTCCACCTCGAGGTCTGCAACACCGGCTTCGAGAACAACGTCACCCAGCGGCTGAAGGGCGCCCGCGCCCGCGAGGACTACTCCCAGCTGCTCGACCCGCGGGCCGCCTGCCTGTGGGTGGACACGGAGGACGGCGGGCAGACGAGCGACGAAGCGTTCCGGAAGCTGGAGGACGGCGAGTTCGTCTTCCCGACGCTGTCCGCGGCCCTCGAGATGCTCGGGATGGAGGACGAGGAGGCCCGGACGGCCGCCGACGAGCTGAAGGCCTACCAGGACGCCCAGGAGGGCGTCACCGTCCGCGGCGACGTGGTCTGAGGGCCGCCCGTCTCCGAGAGCCGGTCTCGACTTCGTCCGTCGAACGGGAGAGAAAATCGGCTGCCGGAGTCGGGACTGTCCACCTGGAGAAGACGAAAACTGGAGAAGCGAACGACTCTAGCGGAGGTCCGGGACGAGCGGGGCGTCTACCTCGTCCGCGTCGAAGCGCTTGCGGAGGCCGCCGTCGGCGCGGATCGTCTCGGTAGTGTCGTCCTGGGGCATGACCGGAACCATCGGCTCGATTTCGTCGCGGGTCATCTACTTGGTTCGAGAACCCTCATAGTCTTAAATCTTAATGAACGATAATCCACTTTCCGGCGAATATTGTCACGGCCGAATCCCCAACCCTTATATTCGGTAGCGCGGGAGTCGAACGCAATGGTCGAGGCGTTCGCGGTCGCCTCCGGGAAGGGGGGCACGGGCAAGACGACGAGCACGCTCGCCCTCGGGATGGCCCTGGCGAAGGAGTACGACGTCACCGTCGTGGATGCCGACACGGGGATGGCGAACCTGCTGTTCCACGCCGGCCTCGCGGACGTCGAGACGACGCTGCACGACGTCCTCGTCGACGGCGGCGCGCCCGTCGCGGCGGCGACCTACGAGCGCTTCGGACTGTCAGTCGTCCCCTGCGGGACGTCGCTGGCCGCCTTCGAGGCCGCCGAGCCGGCGCGGCTGCGCGACGTCGTCGCCGAACTCGCCGCCGACACCGACGTCCTCCTCCTGGACTCGCCGGCGACGCTCGGCTCGAAGAGCGCCGTCCTCCCCATCGTCCTCGCCGACCGCGTGGTGGTCGTCCTCCAGCCGACCATCCCCGCCATCTCGGACGGGTTGAAGGTCCAGGAGTACGCGCTCTCGTACGACACCGGCGTGGCGGGGACGCTGTTCAACCGGGTCCAGGGCGACGTCGAGGACGTCGCCGCGAAGGCCGACCGCTACTTCGAGGGACCGCTGCTGGCGACGGTCCCCGAGAGCGACGCCGCCCGCGCCGCCCGGTCGGCCGGCGAACCGCTCCTCGAGCACGCCCCCGAGGCCCCGGCGGCGGCCGCCTACCGCGAGGCCGCCGCGGCCCTGGAACCCCGCGCAGGCGACGCCGACGACGTCGCCGAGCGGTTCCGCACCGCCGTCATCCCCGACCCGCCATGATCCCCGAGGGCGAGCTGCTCCGCTCGCGCGTCGTCACCGACCTCGCGCCCGCCCTCGAGGACGCACTGGACCGCCGGCTGGACGGCTACGCAGTGCTGGCGCCGCGGGACGTGCTGCTGGACGACGCCGACGACCGCGGCGTACTCACCTTCGAGGGCGGCGTCCCGGCGCTGGCCTACCACGCCGGCACCGACCGCGGCGGGCCGCCCGCCCTCGCCGACGTCGGCGCCGGGCCCTACCGGGTCGAGCTGTACGCCGTCGACGCCGCCGCGCTGGACGTCCCCCACGACGCCGACGCGCTCCGCGTGCCGGCGGGGATGCCCGCGGAGCGGCTCGCCGGCGACGCCGCGCTCGCGGAACGGACCCGGGCGGCCGCGAGCACCGACCGCGCCGGGAACGCCGACGACCGCGGCGCCCTGGAGGCGTTCCTCGAGGACGAAGCCGCGGTCGCCGAGATCCGGGAGTCCGCCCGCGAGGAGGCCGAGCGCCGCGCCGCGGAGTGGGACTTCGAGGACGCCATCGGGCGGGGGTAAACTACTAACCGGATGGCGGGCCACTGGAACCCATGGCAGACGCCGCCCTGGACATCGCGGGCATCGACCTCTCCGACGACCGCTACACGGTCGAGCAGAGCCTGATCCGGAACAAGTACGTCGCCTCCGACGCCGACGGCAACGTCGTCCTCCGCGGCAAGCAGAAGATGTTCCGGATGAAGGAGGAGTTCCCGTTCGTCGACGCCGACGGAGACGACGTCTTCACCGTGAAGGCCGCGGGCATCGTCGACGTCGCGGGCAACTACGTCCTCTCGGACGCCCGGACCGGCGAGGAACTCGTCGTCCTCGACAACGACTTCTCGGTGCTCCAGGACACCTGGACCGTCCGGGCGGCCGACTCGGGGTCGGTCCTCGCGCGGATCGACTCCCGCGGCGCGCTCGTGACGCTGGCGCGGCACTACCTCCCCTTCGGCGAACTCATCCCCCACAAGTACGAGATCACGGACGCCAGCGGCGGCCACGTCGGGACCGTCGACGGCCAGTTTTCGTTCCGCGACCGCTACGAGATCACCATCGACGACGCGAGCAACGTCCCGAAGGAGGCCGTCATCGCCGCCGCGATGGTCATCGACGCCATCCAGGGGAACTGAGGCGGGCGGGCGAATCCTCTGCCGACCGACCTGACGACGGTGAGCCTCGTCGGCCGGCCCGGCCGGCGACACGGACGCCAAGAACGTGCTCTGGCGACGGCGCCCGCCTGCAGGCCCGGGGCTACCTCGCCGCAGCGCTGCGGCCGATGCGTTGAACAGCGTCCCGCCCCTCTAGTCGGGTAGTGACAACCGATTCCGCCCCCGCGACGCTGCCCGACGAGACGCGCCTCGGACGGACGGCGCTGGGAGTCGGCGACCCCGAGCGACTGACGGAGTTCTACGGCCGAGTGGTCGGCCTCGAGGTGCTGGCGCGGGACGACGAGTCGACGACGCTGGGCGTCGGAGAGACGCCGCTGCTCGTCCTCGAGGCCGCGCCGGAGGCCCCCGAGCGCCCCCGGTCGGCGGCGGGGCTGTACCACAATGCCTTCCGGGTGCCCTCCCGGGCCGCGCTCGGCGACGCGCTGCGGCGGGTCCGCGAGCGCTGGCGCCTCGACGGCGCCTCCGACCACGGTGTCAGCGAGGCACTCTACCTCACCGACCCGGAGGGCAACGGCGTCGAGATCTACCGCGACTACCCGCGAGAGGAGTGGCCGGCCGGCGACGACACGGCGGTCCGGATGACGACCGACCCCCTCGACGTCGAGGGCGTCGCGGCGGCCGCGGGCGGCGGCGAGGGAGCGCCGCCGGGCACCGACCTCGGGCACGTCCACCTCGAGGTCACCTCGCTGGCGGCGTTCGAGGACGTCTTCGTCGACGGACTGGGCTTCGACGTGCAGGCGACGGTCCCCCGGGCGCGGTTCGTCGGCGCCGGCGGCTACCACCACCACGTCGGCGCGAACACCTGGCAGGGGCGGACCGACCCGGCGTCGGGACGCGGCCTGGCCTGGTTCGAGGTCGTCGTGCCCGAGCCCGAAGATCTCGAAACGGTACGGGAGCGCCTCTCCGGTCGCGACGTCTCGGTAGCGGAGACCGATGAGGGATTCGAGGTCACCGACACGGACGGCGTCCGGGTCCGCCTGCGGTCGGCCGACTGACCGGTCCGTTCACCGAACCACATCGGGCGAAGCTCTTTGCGCCGCGGCGCCCGAGAGGAACGTACTGATGGGGCTACTCGCGAACCTCGCGCTGGTGTTCGTCGCCGGGCTCGTCACGGCGCTGGCGACGGGCCTCGGCGCGCTGCCGTTCTTCTTCTTCGACGACATCGGCGACCGCTGGAACGTGGTGCTGTGGGGGCTGGCCTCCGGCATCATGCTCTCGGCGTCGCTGTTCGGGCTCGTCGAGGAGGGTCTCGCCGAGGGGACGCCCCTGGAGATCCTCGCTGGGATGGCCGTCGGGGTCGCGCTCGTCGTCGTCGCCCACCGGGTCATCAGCAACGCCGAGGTCGACCCCCGGGAGTACGAGGAGGCGGACTTCCGGAAGCTCCTGCTCGTCCTGGGGGTGCTGACGGTCCACAGCTTCCCGGAGGGCGTGGCGGTCGGCGTCTCCTTCGCCGATCTGAACCTCGGGACCGGCGCCACGGTCCTCGGCTTTACGGTGCCCGCGCTGGCGGTCTTCATGACCGTCGCCATCTCCATCCACAACGTCCCCGAGGGGACCGCCATCGCCATCCCGCTGCGGGCGATGGACGTCTCGGAGTGGAAGATGGTCTGGTGGGCCGTGTTCTCGAGCCTCCCCCAGCCCGTCGGCGCGGTGGTCGCCTTCGCGTTCGTCCGACTGGCCCGCGAGTTCCTGCCGTTCGGGTTCGGTTTCGCCGCCGGCGCGATGATCTACCTCGTGCTCACCGAGTTCGTCCCGGAGGCCCTCGAGACCGGCGTCGACCTGCCGAGCGGCGGCAAGCCCGAACTCGTCGGCGGCGTCCTCGCGGGCGTCCTGCTGATGGTCCCGCTGCTGTACGTGTGAGTGGCCGAGTCCGGCGCGGGGAGAGAGTACCGGTATCGGACAGATTCTCGCCGTCCGGGAATCACCGTCCGGGATTATATGTCGACGAGGCGAAGTGTAGCGCGTAGACCCATGATCGACACGAACGGCCGCCCCCAGACGGACCGCCTCGCCCCCGAACCCGCCCCGCCCGCCCTGGAGGTCTTCAGCAACGGCGCGAACGGCGACCGCGAGGAGTTCACCTTCGTCCCCGGCGACGCCGTCGGCGACGAACTCCTGACGACCTGGATCACCGCCGACAGCGAGGACGTCGTCGACCTCCTCGACTGCCGGTAGCGGTCCCCACCGTCTCCGTCCGGCGCACTCCCCCTCGTTCCTCCCGCGTCCCGCCGCGGGACCTCGGTTCTGATTGCCCCCGTGCATTAGGGGGCGCCTCATTATGTGATTTGCTAACAGCCGTTATATCCTTCCGGCAAGTATTGCGACACATGAGCTCCGCAGGGCCGCCCGGCCCCGGAACGCGCGACCTCGTCACGCTCATCCCGGGCGCCATCAGGAACGACCCGCTGGAATCCGCGACCACGCTCCAGGACCACTACGGCGACGTGGTGAAGTTCCCCTACCACCCCAGCATCGGCGGGAGCGGCTACCTCGTCTGCCACCCCGACGACATCCGCACCGTCCTCCAGACGGACCAGACGAAGTTCCGCGCCCACGACACCCGCGCCCGCGAGGACTTCAAGGTCGTCATGGGCGACGGCCTCGTCACCAGCGACGGCGACCACTGGCTCCGCCAGACCCGGATGATCACGCCGATGTTCCGCCGGCACAGCGTCGAGCGGTTCTGCCGGCTGTTCGTCGACGAGGCCCGCCGCGCCGTCGCCGAACTCGAGCCCGGCGACGAGTTCGAACTCCTCCGGGAGTGCAAGCGCATCGCGATGCGAATCATCGGCCAGGCGCTGTTCAGCACGGACCTCGAGGCCCGGGAGGCCGACGTCTACGAGGCGCTGACGACGCTCCGCGAGGGGTTCAAGCGCCGCAACTACGCGCCCGTCGCCGCGCCGCTGTGGATGCCCACCCCCGAGAACCGCCGCATCCACGACGCACGGGAGGTGCTGTCGACCGTCGCCGAGGAGCTGATCGCGGAGCGCCGCGACGACCCCGAGGCCGAGGACGACCTCCTGGCGCTGCTGCTCACCGCCGAGGACCGGGTCACCGGCGAGACGATGACCGACGAGGAGATCCGCGACGAGGTCGTGACGTTCATCGTCGCCGGCCACACCACCATCGCCGCCGCGCTGACGTGGGCGTGGTACCTGCTGGCCTCGAACCCCGCCGCCCACCGCCGGCTCCACGACTCGGTCCGCGACGTCGACCTCGACTCGCCCTCCCTGGAGACGATGGGCGAACTCGGCGAGGCCACCCGGGTCGTCGAGGAGACGATGCGGCTCTACCCCTCCGTGCCGCTCATCGGCCGCGAGACGAAGGAGCCCGTCGAGCTCGGCGGCTACACCGTCGCCGAGGGCTCGACGATCGTCATCTCGCCCTATCTCACCCACCGCGACGACCGGTTCTGGCACTGCCCAGGGGCCTTCGACCCCGACCGCTTCCGCGACGAGCGGGACCCCGACCGCCACGAGTTCGCCTACTTCCCGTTCTCCGCCGGCGCCCACATGTGCACCGGCCGGGAGTTCGCGATGCTCGAACTGCCGCTCGTGCTCTCGGCCGTCGTCGCCGAGCGCCGCTGGACCTTCGCCGACGACACCGTCCCCGACGTCGGCCCCGACTTCAGCGTCAACCTCGAGCCCGACACGGAGATCCGGATGCGGGTCGACGAGTGGACCTAGGCGGGTCCCGTCGGTGATTCCGCAGTCCACCGAGGCGGCTCCCACCTGCCGAGCCGGCACGAGCATTTTTGCGAGACGGCGCCGCACTACGTCCCTGTGAACGTCGTCCACGAGCCGGCCGACGGAGACGCCCGAACCATCGCCGCGAACGTCGACCTCGCGGACGGCATCGTCTCGCAGGGGCTCGGCTTGATGTTCCGGCGGTCGATCCCCGACGACTACGCGCTGGTGTTCCCGTTCGGACGCGCGAAGAACCGTGGCCTGCACATGCTCTGCGTACCCTTCGACATCGACGCGGTCTGGCTGGTCGACGGCGAGGTCGAGGCGGTGAAGCGGCTGTCGGCGTGGACGGGCCGCGGCCGGGCGACGGCGGACGTCGTCGTCGAGTTGCCCGCCGGTGCGGCCGACGGGGTCGAACCCGGCGACCGCGTCAGGATCGAGGGCCTCGAGGACTGATCACTCAGCGAGCATCTCGCGGCTGGTGAACTCGAAGCGCGCGCCGCCCGCTTCGCTCTCGATCACCCGGATCGACCAGTCGTGGGCGTCGGCGACGCGCTCGACGATGGTGAGGCCGAGGCCGGTGCCGTCGTCGCTGGTGGTGTGGCCGTGCTCGAAGACGGCCTCGCGTTCGTCCGCGGGGATGCCGGGGCCGTCGTCGGCGACGTAGAACCCCTCGGCGTCGGCCACCGCGCCGACGCTGACGGTGACCGGCGCCTCGGCGTGGGTGGCGGCGTTCTCGAAGAGGTTCTGGAGGATCGACACCAGCCCGCGCTCGCTGGCGAAGAGTTCGGCACCGGCGTCGACCTCCAGGGTCGCCCCCTCCGCGGTGAGGTTGTCCCACGCGCGGCGGCTCGCCGCCCCGAGGTCGACCCGCTCGGGGTCGTCGATCTCCCAGCCCTGTTCGGCCAGCGTCAGCGCGTCATCGACGAGCGTCTCGAGTTCGTCGAGCGTCCGCGTCGCCTCCGCGAGGTGCTCGCAGCCGCCCGCGGCCTCGCGGGCGAGTTCGAGCCGTCCCTTGGCGACGCCGAGCGGCGACTTGAGGTCGTGGCTGAGGACGCTCACGACGTCCTCGAGGGCGTCGTTCTGGCGGCGCAGCTCCCGTTCGTGCTGCCAGTTGGTGATCTCCTGGCCGACCCACTCCGAGACGAGCTCGACCATCGACGTGCCCATCTCGCCGATCGGACCGGCGTCGGCGTCCCGGTCGGCCAGACAGAGCGTCCCCCACACCGCGCCGTCGACGTACACCGGCGCGCCGACGTAGCACTCGAAGCCGAACGCCGCGTGCCCCGGGTCCTCGGCGTACCCGTCGGCCTCGACGTCGTCGACGGTGAGCACCTCGCCGCTGTCGACGACGTGCCGGCAGAACGTCCCCCTGAGGTCGTAGACCTCGCCGGCTCCAGCGCGGGCGCCCGGTCCGCCGGCGGTGACGATCTCGTAGCGGTCCTCCGTCGGCCGCGTCCGCGCGAGGAAGCCGCTGGCCAGCCCGAGCTCCGAGCAGAGCGTCTCGAGCAGTTCGCCGATGCGGTCCTCGAAAGCGAGGTCGCCGTCGGTCGCGACCGCGTAGAAGGCCTCCAGGAGGTTCTCGAGTCGCTTCCGCCCGGTGATGTCGCGGCTGATGCCGACGAGCCCCTGGAGGTGGCCGTTCTCGTCGTAGTGGGGGCGCTTGTCCGAGAGGAAGACGTACTCCTCGCCGTCGATGGCTTGGGTCACCTCGACCGTCCGCGGGGTCTCCGTCGACAGCACCGCCTCGTCGGTCGGCAGCAGCGCGCGGTCGTCCTCGAGGTCGAACAGCTCGCCGTCGAAGCAGCCGACGACCGCCTCCGGCGTCCGGTCGAAGTAGTCCGCGCCGGCCTCGTTGATGAACTCGTAGCGACCGTCGGTGTCCTTGATGTAGACGATCTCGCGGGTGTTCTCGGCGAACGCGCGGAACTGCCGGTCGCGCTTCTTCTCCTCGGTGACGTCCCGGACCAGACTGAGGACGCTCACCACCTCGCCGTCGTCGTCGGTCACGGGCCGGTTGTGCCACTCGCAGTGGATCGTCTCGCCGTCCTTCGTGACGTTCTCGTTGATGCGGTGGTCGGGCTCGCCGTCGGCGACGAGGTCGGCCCAGACGCCGTCGATGTCGTCGCGGACGCCCTCCGGGACGACGAAGGAGCCGTGCCGGTCGCGCGCCTCGCGTTCGGTGTAGCCGAAGATCTCCTCGGCGCGGTCGTTCCACCGGTCGACGCGGAAGTCCAGCGTCCACTCGACGACCGCCAGCGGCGACTGCTCGAAGAGGTGCGACAGCTGCCGGGTGGTCCGCGCGAGGTCGTGCTCGCGCTCCCGGCGGTCCTGGTTGAGCAGCGCCAGGTCGACCTGGTCGGCCAGCTCCGCGGCGAACCGGACCTCGTCGTCGGCCCACTCGCGGGCCTCGCCGACGGATTCACAGCAGACCACGCCGACGACCCCGCCGTCCGCGCGGACGGTCCCGTCCAGCAGCGAGCGGACGTCGTTGGCCTCGAAGTACGGGGTCAGCTCCGCGGTCCGCTCGTCCGTGTAGACGTCGTCGGCGTCGATAGCACGGAGGCGCTCTAAGGCCTCGAAGTACCGCGGGAACTCGTCGGCGTCCAGCGTCGCCCCCGACTCGTGGACGTCGGACGGTCGGCGGTAGAGGTCCGTACAGCGGAGGGTGTCGTCGTCGAACAGCCAGACGCTCGTCCGGTCGACGTCGAGGACGTCGGCCGCCCGCTCGGTGATGCGGCGGCAGGCGGCCCCGAAGTCGCCGTCGACGACCGCCGGGTCCGTCGAGAGGTCGACGAGCGCGCGCTGCTGGCGCCGCTGGCGGCGCCGCGTCTCGTAGCGCTCGCTGACGTCGCGGAAGACGAGCACGACGCCCTGTATCTCGCCGTCCGCCCGCTGGATGGGCGCGGCGCTGTCGCCGATGTACCGCTCGGTGCCGTCCCTGGCGACCAGGCGGGTGCCGTTCGCGAGCCCGACGGTCTCGCCGCTGGCCAGCACCTCCTCGACGGGGTTGCTCGCGGGCTCGCCGGTCTCCTGGTCGTAGATCTCGAAGACCTCCGACAGCGGCCGGCCGGCCGCGTTCGCCCGGTCCCAGCCGGTCAGCCGCTCGGCGACGCCGTTCATCCGCTCGACGCGGCCCTCGGCGTCGGTCGCGACGACCGCGTCGCCGATTGACTCCAGGGTGATGCGGAGGTGCTCCTCGCGCTCGCGGAGCCGGCGGTCGGTCCGGTGGTGGTCGACCTCCTGTTCGATGGCCCTGGCGAGGACGCCGTACTGGGAGGTCGGATCGCCGCCCTTCTGGAGGTAGCGGTCGGCCCCCAGGTTCAGCGCCTCCATCGCCACCGCTTCGCGACCCTGCCCGGTGAAGATGACGAACGGGACGTCGTCGCCCCGCTCCTCGCGAACTGTCCGCAGGAACTCCAGGCCGTCCATCCCGGGCATCTGGTAGTCCGAGACGACGGCGTCGAACGAGCGGGCCTCGAGCATCGCCAGCCCCTGCTCGGCGTCCATCGCCGTCTCGATGACGAACCGGTCGTACTGGCTCTCCACGTAGTCCTGGGTGAGCGAGAGCAGCGCCTCGTCGTCGTCGACGTACAGACAGGTGATCGTCCCCCCGTCGTCCCCGCCGCTGCCGTGCCCGCCCCTGCCGTCCATACCCGGCGCAGGGTGGTCCCGCAGTAAAACCTGCGTGTCGGGTAACGGCTCGATACGGAGGGTCATCGCGGCCGCCGACGCGGGCGGGACGGGCAGAGTCCTTTACCATTCCTGCGGCGACCAGCAGGTTAATCAACGGGCACGTCAAAGAGGCGGGTAGCCATGCCGAACTCCCACACGGCAGAGGATAGAGTAAGTCGCCGCGAGGCGGCTGGTCGAGAAATTCGACCGCTCGCCCACAACTGAGGATTCTACCGTGACAGACCTGTTCGGGGACCACCCAGCGACTGCTCCCCTCGACGACCGCGACGTACAGTTCCTCGACACCACCCTACGCGACGGCGAGCAGGCCCCCGGCATCTCGCTGTCGCCCGACGAGAAGGCCGAGATCGCACGCGCGCTCGACGCCGCGAACGTCTCGGTCATCGAGGCGGGCAGCGCCTGCACCGGCCCCGGCGAACGGGAGACCATCTCCCGGGTCACTGACCTCGGGCTGGACGCCCGGGTGACGAGCTTCGCCCGCGGCGTCCAGAAGGACGTCGACCTCGCGCTCGACTGCGACGTCGACGGCGTCAACCTGGTCGTGCCGGCCAGCGACCGCCACGTCGAGCAGAAGCTGGACACGACCCGCGAGCAGGTCGTCGCCGACACCGTCGAGCTCGTCGAGTACGCCACCGACCACGGCCTCTGGGTCGAGGTGCTCGGCGAGGACGGCTCCCGCGCCGACATCGCGTTCCTCGAAGAGCTGATGGGCGCGGCCGTCGACGCCGGCGCCGACCGCATCTGCGCGCCCGACACCGTCGGCCACGCCACGCCCGACCGGATGATCGAGATCTACAGCCGCCTCTCGGAGCTCGGCCCGACGTCGACGCACACCCACGACGACCTCGGGCTGGCGGTGACGAACGCCCTCGCCGGCGTCGCCGCGGGCGCCGACCTCGTCCACGGCACGATCAACGGCATCGGCGAGCGCGCCGGCAACGTCGCCATCGAAGAGGTCGCCATCGCGCTCGACCACGGCTACGGCGTCGAGACCCTCGAGACCGAGCGGCTCTACGACCTCGGCCAGCTGGTCTCCGCGAAGACCGGCGTCCCGCTGGCGCCGAACAAGGCCGTCGTCGGCGAGAACGCCTTCACCCACGAGTCCGGCATCCACACCGACGGCACCCTGAAGGACGACGCCATGTACGAGCCGTACCCGCCGGAGAAGGTGGGCCGGGAGCGCCGGCTCGTCCTCGGGAAGCACGCCGGCCGCGCGGGCGTCGAGGCCGCCCTCGCCGAGCACGGCATCGAGGTCGACCGCGACAGCCTCGGCGAGGTCGTCGCCCGGGTCAAGGAGCTCGGCGACCGCGGCAAGCGCGTCACCGACGCCGACCTCCTCACCATCGCCGAGGAGGTCGAGGGGCAGGAGCGCGAGCGCCGCGTCGAACTCGTCGACCTCACCGCCGCCTCCGGCAGCGGCACGCCGACCGCCTCGGTCCGCCTGGAGGTCGACGGCGAGGAGCGCGTCGCCTCCGGCACCGGCAGCGGTCCGGTCGACGCCGCCATCGCGGCCGTCCGGTCGGCGCTCGGCGCCACCGCCAACGCACAACTGGAGTCCTACCACGTCGACGCCATCACCGGCGGCACCGACGCCGTCGTCACCGTCGAGGTGGAGATGTCCCGCGGCGACCGCTCGGTCACCGTCGCCGCCTCCGACTCCGACATCACCACCGCGTCGGTCCGCGCGATGGTCGACGCGCTCGACCGCCTGCTGGTCGACGCCGAGACGCCCGTGCTGGCCGACGACTGACCCCGGACCGCAAGCTGTTTCACCCGGTGGTACCACCGTTCGATATGGTCGAGGAGGTCACCCTCTACCGCGCGCCGACCACCGAGGCCGACGCCGACGCGCTCGCCGACTGGCTAGCCGACCGCGTCGACGCCGCGGTGACGGTCGACGACCGGCTGCTGAGCCAGCTC
Organism: Natronomonas salina; assembly: GCF_013391105.1. Classification (NCBI taxonomy): domain Archaea; kingdom Methanobacteriati; phylum Methanobacteriota; class Halobacteria; order Halobacteriales; family Natronomonadaceae; genus Natronomonas; species Natronomonas salina. The sequence continues at coordinate 2,766,234 of NZ_CP058335.1, read as the reverse complement.
AGGGACGACGCCCTCGCCGAACAGTTCGCCGAGGCGCGGGTCACCTCGCCGTACGAGCGCGAGACCGGCAACACGATGCTCGGCATCGTCCGGTACGAGGAGCGGACCCTCGCGGACCCCGAGCGCGGCGGCGGCGTCATCTACGACGGCCTCGCGGTGCAAGACCGCCTCCGCGAGCGCCTGGCGGCGCCGCTCGACCACGTGCACGTCCCGCTGGTCGACCGCGCGCTCGGCACCTGGGGCGACCACGACGGCCGCTGGCACAAGCGGGTGGCCGTCCTGGGCCAGCCGGCGCTCGTCTCGGTGCCGGGCCTCTACGAGGCGCCCGCCAAGCCCGAGGCCTACTACAAGGCCAAGCAGTCCCACGCCCTGCTGGCCGGCGACGCGCCGCCGCGGGAGGTCCTCGAGCGGGAGGTCGACGGCGAGTTCCTCGTCGCCGACGACCCCCGGACCACCGACGCGCTGAAGGGGTACGTCCTCGCCGCCTACCACTACCTCGAGACCGGCGAGGCGTTCTGCGGGACCGAGGGCTGCCGGCTCTACGACGCCCACCGCCAGCCAGACCTCATCGAGGCGCAGCTGCGGGCCCCCGAGTTCTGCGAGGACCACGCCGACCGGTACGGGTGACCTGCCCCGGAGTCCCGCCGCCGTGCCGGAACGTTCACGGCCGCCCGCGACCAGACTCCTCCTAACGGATGTTCGACCCCGACGACCTCGCCGGGATCGTCGACCTCTTCGGCGCGCTCACCCGCGAGGAACTGGACGAGGCCCTCTCCGAGCTGGCCTACCGCCGGGACGAGGACGTCCCCGACGACGCCGTCGACGAGGCCCTGGAGGCGTTCGCGCTCGTCGCGTTCGAGGACGTCGAGGCCGTCGGGCCGACCGACGACGGCGAGGGTGCGGCGCTGCTGGCGGCCGGGCCGGCGGCGTTCCCCACGCTCCCGGAGGGCGCCGAGGACCTGCCGCACATCCTCGACGTCGAGCCGCGGGACGTCGACCGCGAGGCCGTCGGGCGGGCCGCCGAGGAGCGGCTCCGCGCGGAGGCGGCACGGGCCGTCTCGTCGGGCGACGCCGACCGGGCCGCCGAACTGCTCGACGTCAGCTACGACCTCGAGGCGTGGGCGCCGGTGACGCTGGACGCCGTCCGGGAGCGCCTCGACGCGGCGAGAGACGTAACCAACTAAGACCGACCAACGAGAATGACGGACATGGACTGGGAGCGGGTGGCGGCACACGAGCCGGCCGGGATCAGCGGCGCGGAACGGGAGGCCGCCGTGCTGGCCCCGGTCGTCACCCGCGAGGACGGCGACTACCTCCTCTTCACGAAGCGGGCCGACCACCTCGGCGAGCACCCCGGCCAGATGAGCTTCCCCGGCGGCGGCCGCGAGACCGAGGACGCCGACCTGGAGGCGACGGCCAAGCGGGAGGCCCACGAGGAGATCGGCCTCGAACCCCAGGAGGTCGCCGTCCGCGGCCGCCTCGACGACATCCCGACGGTCTCGAACTACGCGGTGCGGCCGTTCGTGGCGTCGATCCCCGACCGCGAGTACACCCCCGACGAGCGCGAGGTCGCCGAGATCGCCGTCCTCTCGCTGTCCGACCTCACCGACCTCGAGAACTACGAGTCCGAGCGCCGCGACCACCCCTACTACGGCGACATCCGCATCCACTACTTCCACGTCGACGGCTACACCGTCTGGGGAGCGACCGGCCGGATGCTCGTGCAGTTCCTCGAACTCGCGACCGACTGGGAGGAACCCGAGGAGGTCGACCGCGTCGTCGACCCCGACGCCGACTACCCCGTCTAGCCATCCGCCAACCAGGCGGGTAGAACCCCTTTCGGCCCGGCGGGAGCGCGTTGTGACATGTCGGACTCCGACTCGCTGGTGATACCGCCGAACACCGTGTGGGAACGTGCCGACGAGAGTCCGCTCCGCGTGCGGTTCCTCATCTCGCTGAACCGCTGGATCGTCGTCGCGCTGTTCTCGATGCTGGGCTACCTGATGCTCGTCGCCCTCGCCGCCGCCGGCCCCAGCACCATCGACCCCATGGTCTCCGGGGACGCCCTCGGGTCGGTCTTCAGCTCCATCATCATCGCGGTCGTCACCAGCGTCACGCTGGTCCTCACGGTCGCCCAGCTCGTCCTCTCCGAGCAGATCGAGGAGCTGAAGGACCAGGAGGAGAACCTGCGCGGCGAGATCGACTTCCGCGAGGAGGTCGAGGAGCTCCGCGGCATCGGCGTCAGCCCCGTCAAACCCAACGAGTTCTTCCGGCTCCTGCTCGCGATGGTCGAGGACCGGGCCCAGCGGCTCGCCGACGCCGTCGAGGAGGACGGTCGCACCGAGGAGTTCCGCGAGGTCGTCACGTACGCCGAGGCGGTCGTCGACGACAGCCAGTCGTCCAGCGACGACCTCCGGGACGCCGAGTTCGGCTCCTTCGACGTCCTCCTGCCGATGCTGCACTACAACTACGCCTGGAAGATCCACGCCGCCCGCTCGCTGGCGCACAACTACGAGGGCGAGATCCCCGCGGCGGCCGCCGACGCGCTCGAAGAGATCATCGACGTCCTGCGGCGGTTCGCGCCCACCCGCGAGTACTTCAAGAGCCACTACTTCCAGTGGCAGATCATCAACACCGCCCGGAGCACCCTCCACGGCGCGATGCCGGCGCTGGCGGTGGCGGCCTACATGATCCTGGCCTTCGACCCGGGAGCGATGCGCGGACAGTTGTTCGGCATCTCACGGCTCTACCTCTTCGTCGCCGCCACCTACATCGTCGTCCTGCTGCCGTTCACGGTGCTGCTGGCGTACCTGCTCCGCATCCTGACGGTCGTCAAGCGGACCCTCGACATCGGGCCGTTCATCCTCCGCGAGACGGAGGCCGACAAGGTGACCGACAGCGTGGAGTGAGCGGGCCGCTCAGTCGGGGAGCGGGTCGCCGCAGAATCGTCCGGAGGCGGGCCGTCAGCCCGGCGCCGCGACCTGCTGCTGGAGGTTGTACGGGTGCTCGTCGGCCACCCAGCGGAAGACGTACTCCAGGGCCGTCTGGCTCCGCCGGACGCCGTCGTGGTCGTCCTCGATGACGACGTTCGTCGCCCCCTCCAGCGCGGGGCTGTCCCGGCAGCGCCAGAACAGGGGGTCCTCGGTGCCCCGGAGCGTGTAGTAGTCGACGTCGCCGGGGGTCTCCTCCTCGTTGAGGCCGGCCAGGGGGTGGTCCCGGCGGGCGTCGTAGTCGCCGCGGAGGAACTCGCTGACCTGGTAGGCGCCGCGGTTCATCCCCGCGTCCGCACACCAGGTGTTGAGGACCGTCCCGTGGTTGGCGCCGGCGAGACCGACGACCGTCTCCACCCAGTCGTAGCGGTCGTGGGTGGCCAGCCAGTAGCGGACGCCGGTGACGCCGAGGCTGTGACCGACCACCGCGACCTCCTCGGCGCCGGTGTGGTCGCGGACCCGCCCGACGAAGTCGTCGAGCTGGGCGGCCATCGACCCGTGGGTCGGCGTCCCCTCGCGGAACGTGATGGCCCACAGGTCGTCGCCGTCGTAGCCGCGCCGCAGGAAGAACCGCGCGTGGTCCGACCAGTCGCAGGCGTCGCGCTGGTTGCCGTGGACGAAGACGACGGGGGTGTTCTCGTCGCCGGGGCCGGGCGACCGGGGGCCGCCGTCGGTGCCGTGGTAGGCGTCGCCGCCCCAGCCGCCGTAGGCGCCGTCGGTCGTCCACGGGAGCCGGCTGTCGTCGGCGCGGTCGAACTCGCAGCCGTCCGCGCAGCCGCCACGACGGCGAGCGCGGTGGAGCTCCCGGACGTTCCGGAGCAGCTGCCGCGGGAGCGGCCAATCGCGTGTCGGAATGCCGAGGAGCACGTTACCTCTTACCACCCCCGCATCGGGCATAAACCCTTGGCCCTCTACGAGTTCTGAGCCGGACGGAGGGCGCTCGAACTGGACGTCCGTCGGATTACAGGTCCCGGAGCCTCACCCCTCGAGCAGCACGCCCTCCGCGCGCTCCTCGACGGTCACGTCGTAGCCGAACGCCGCGACGACCTCGCGGTTCGTCTCGACGTGGTCGGTCGCCGCCGGCGCGAGCACGCGGCCGCCGGCCAGCGCCAGGTGGACCTGCAGCTGGTCGGCGAGGTGGCGGTCGACCGCCGCGCTCCCGTCCCGGAACCCCTGGAACGCCTCGACCGCCTCGCTGCCCACCTGCTCGGAGGGCTTGCCGGCCTCCCCGAGCGCCGAGAAGCCCGCCCGGCCGCCCTCGTAGACGGCCGCGAGCACGACCGCCGACCCCGGCGAGTCGGCGTCGTCGTAGGTCGACAGCGTCGCCACCGAGACGTCGACGTCGAGGCCCTCCGCCACCGCGGCCGCCTGCCGCTCGGCGACCTCGGCGTCGCGCAGCTCCTCGTCGGCCGTCGAGTACACCTCCACGCGGCGGAGAGCCCCGCGCTCGTCGAGCGCCAGCGGCGAGAGCGCCGAGGGGCGCAGCGTCAGCGTCGCCTCCCCGCCGCCGAGCGGGTAGAACCCCCGCGACTCGACCGACAGGTCCGCGTCGAGCCCGTACTCCGACAGCAACGGGAGCTTCAGCCGCCGGAGGTAGTCGATCGGCGGCGCCCAGAGGACGTCGGTGCCGCCGGTGACCGTCACCTCGGCGGGTTCGTCGAGGCCCGCGGCCAGCGGCAGGACTGTGTCGAAGACGAGGGCGACGCTGCCCGCCGTCCCCACCGCCACCGAGACGTCCTTCGCCTCCAGCTCGCCCGGCTCGAAGACCAGCGCCTCCGCGCCCTGCTCGAGGCCCTCGACCGAGGCGTCGCAGAGGGACGCCGCCGCCTCGACGGCCGCGACGTGCTGGGCGCGGAGCCCCGGCTCGTCGCGGTCGCCGCGGACGTCCTCGATCCGGACCGCCTCGCCCGACAGCGCCGACAGCGAGACGGCCGTCCGGACGATCTGACCGCCGCCGTCCGCTCCGTCGATCTCCAGCATTCGTCCGTGACTGGGGGCGCCGACCGTTACAAGGCTTCCGACGTGGGCGCCCGCCCCACCGACGGCGACTTATCCACCGACGCCCAACCGGACGTCGAGAAGACCGATGCGCGAAGTGGAGTTCGTCGTCGCCCACGAGCCCGGAGCGAACCCGGTCGCCGACCTGCTGGCCGACCACCCGGAGGCGCGGCTCCGGTCGCTGGCCTGCCACGTCACCGAGACGAGCCTCTGGCGGGTCGACCGCGCCACCGGACCGAGCGAGGCCCTCGACGGCCTGGCCGACATGGCGGGGGCCCGCTACTTCACGGACTGTCTGGTCCGGGACGGCTGCGACGGCGACTGGGAGACGACGGTGCTGGACCGCTCGGAGGGGTCGCTGCTGCTGTACTCCTACTGGGAGCGGGACGCCGACTGCGACTCGGTGCCGCACCTCGCGCGGGAGCACTTCGGCGACGGCGTCGTCCTCGACGAGACCTGGCGGGAGCGCAGCCAGCGGTGGCGGGTGCTGGCCCCGGACGGCCCGGTCGGCGACTTCGTCGCGGACGTCCGGTCGGTCGCGGAGGCCGACGTCCGGTTCGAGCGCGTCTCCGACCCGGAGCGGGAGGCCGACGACGAACTGCCGCCGAAGCAGGCGGACGCCCTGGAGGCGGCCGTCGAGGCGGGCTACTACGAGACGCCGCGGGAGGTCGAGGCCTACGAACTGGCCGACGAACTCGGCATCCCCGGGTCGACGCTGACCTACCGGCTGCGGCGCGCGGAGTCGTGGCTGGCGAAGCAGTACGTGGAGTGAGCGACCCCGGCGCCCGTCGGCTCCGCAATCGAAAGAAGGCCAGTCTATTAGTCACCGCGGAGAGTCCTCGGAGTAACGGGGTGCCGTCGCGCGTTCCGGCACCCGAAGATCCCCATGCCCGAGACGACGACCGTCCTCGTCCCCGTCCGCTACCCGCTCACCGACGCGAGCGTACGGACGCTGGAGGAGGCGGCACGAATCGCCGCAGACGAGCCGGACGCCCAGCTGCTGGTGTTGCACGTCGACCCCCTGCAGGGCAACATCAGGACGCGGGCCAGCGACATGTACCACGCGATCGCCGCGCACGTCGGCGAGGTGGAGACGGAGGTGCTCACGCGGCGCGGGTTCTTCGTCGAGGAGGTGATCCTCGAGGAGGCCGAGGCCAACCGCGCCGACGTCGTCGTGGTCGGTGCCGACCGGACGGCGACGTGGCGGCGGCTCCTCGGTCGGTTGCTGCGGAACGACCCGGCCGTCGGCTCGTACCTGCGGGCCGAGACGGACGAGCGGACGGAGATCGTCGAGGTGGAGGCGTCGGCCGGCGGGGCGTCGGCGGACGCGGCGGACGCCCGGAGCGGGTGAGCGGCGCTACTCGGGGACGGAGACGCCGAGCATGTTCTCGACGAGCGTATTGTGGCCGCGGCGGAGCCGCTCGGAGAGCGCCTGGTGGGAGATGTCGAGCTCCTCGGCGAGCTCCTCGATGCCCGTCTCCCGGGGCACGTCGAAGTAGCCGGCCTCCCAGGCCCGCTTGAGCGACTCGTACTGCTCGTTGGTCAGGCCGTAGCGGCTGGCGGGCTCGCTGTCCATGTCGCGGACCCGGCGGACCTCGAAGGGGAGGTCGTGCTCCTCGCAGAACTCGTTGGTCTGGGAGAGCTCCTCGCGGTCGGGGTAGAAGATCCGGAGCCGCCAGCGCTCGCTGTTGCCGTAGGCGTCGAGGACGCTGCCGTTGGAGTTGAGCATCATCTGCAGGACGAGTTCGACCTGGCGGACCCACTCCATCCGGTAGAGCACCTCGCCGTCGAGTTCGGCGAGCTTCGACACCTCGCCGACGCTGGAGTCGTTCTCCAGGGCGACGTCGAGTTCGTCGGGGTCGCCCGCCCGCGCCCACAGCATGGGCATCACCACGTCGTTTCCGTTCTGGACGACCTGCTCGGACTCGAAGACCGCGTCCGGCACCGCGTCGAAGGTCTCCTGCAACGCGAACTCGCTGGTAGGGAGGTCGCCCCAGACGATGGTCGGCATGTGGACGACACTACCGCGGGCCGACCGGTAAGCATATTGACACAGTAGTATGCAAGTACTTTCGATTGGCGAGGGGCGACCCTCGCCGCCTCGTCGGCGCCCGCCGTCGGCGGCCCACGGCGGGCGACGACCCGATTACGACTCCAGGAGGTCGCGACCGCAATCGACGCAGACGAGGTCTCCGTCGACCGTTTTCGTCGCCGGCGCGTTGCACGCGAGGCACTTGATCTGCGCGTCCCGCGCCGCCCGCGGATAGCTTCCCATACACGAGAAAACGGGGGGAACGGTCATACGGGCGCTGCCTGCAGTGGCAAGCCCGCGGATAGCTACGCGTCAGCGGAACCGTCGGCGTCGGCGCCGTCGACGGGGCCGTGACCGTCGGCCAGCCACTCCAGGAACGCCCGGACGCCGTCGACGTCGTGGACGCGGAACTCGGCGGCCGAGGGTCGGTCCCCGACCAGGATGCCGACGCCGCCGCCCGGCAGGTCCTCGAGGGCCTCGAAGGCGTCCTCGTCGGTCGTGTCGTCGCCGACGTAGATCCCGAGGGCGCGGTCGTCGACGAGTTCGCGGACGGCCTCGCCCTTGTCCCACTCGACGCTCGGCCGTATCTCGACGATCTGCCGGCCGTCGGTGGCCTCGAAGCCGGAGACGTCGTCGACCGCCGACTGGACGAGCGGCCGGACCTCCTCGCGGCCGACGTCCGCACGCCGGAAGTGGACCGTCGCGGTGAGGCGCTTGTCCTCGACGTGGCAGCCGTCGATGGACTCGACGCGCTCGGCGACGGTCTCGCGGACGCGGTCGAGCGCCTCGGGGTCGACCTCGGGGTGGGTCCAGCGGTCGCCGCCGCGGTCGATCTCGAGGCCGTGGTTGCCGGCGAGCACGCAGTCGTCGACAGCGACGCGCTCGCGGAGGTCCTCCAGGCCGCGGCCGCTGACGACCGCGAGGTCGACGCCCGGGTGGCCGGCCAGTTCCTCGAGGGCCGCCGCCGTGCGCTCCGGCATCGCCGCCGCGTCGGGGTCCTCGACGATGGGCGCGAGCGTGCCGTCGAAGTCCAGACACAGCGCGAGGCGCTCGGCGCCGGACAGCCGGTCCTCCAGCAGCGACAGCCAGTTGCCGAGCAGCGGCAGTTCGTCCTCGTCCCCGCCGCTCCTGCGGTCGTCGGAATCGTCCGTGACGCTCGTCACGCCGACGACCTCCGTTCCTCGGCGACCGCCGCCGCGGTCTCGAAGACGGAGTCGATCCACTCGGTGACGCCGCCGTCGTCGACGGCCTGGCGCATCTGCAGGGTGCGGTCGCTCCGCTCGTCGCCGTCCATCTCGAAGGCCCTCGCGATGGCGTCGGCGGTGGCCGGGGTGTCGTGGGGGTTGACGACGATGGCGCCGTCGCCGAGTTCCTCGTGGGCCCCGGTGAACCGGCTCAACACGAGCGCGGCGTCGCCGTCGTCCTGGGCGGCGACGTACTCCTTGGCGACGAGGTTCATCCCGTCGCGGACGGGCGTCACGAGCGCGACCTCGGCGTCGCGGTAGAGGCCGTACAGGGTCTCGGGCTCGAGGAACTCCGTCGTCGAGACGACCGGCTGCCAGTCGTCGGTGCCGAACCGCTCGTTGATGCGGTCGACGCGCTCCTCGACGGCCGCCTGCAGCTCCCGGTAGGCCTCGATGCCCTGGCGGCTCTCCTCGCCCTTCTGGACGTAGGTGAACGCCCCGCGGAGGTCCGGCCGCGTCTCCCAGAGGTGCTCGAGGGCATCGAGCCGCTCCGGGATGCCCTTGGTGTAGTCGAGGCGGTCGACCCCGAGGGCGATCGGCCGGTCGGGATCGATGCCGAACTCCTCGCGGACGCGCGCGCCGGCGTCGGGAGCGGCGTCGGCCTGCTCGGCGATGCTGTCGGCGTCGACGTTCAGCGGGAACGCCTCGACGCGCGTCGCGCGGTCGCCGTAGAGGACGCGGTCCTCCGACCAGTCGACGACGGCGTCGTCGACCAGCTCCTCGGCGCACTCCAGGAAGTTCGCACAGTAGCGCGGCACGTGGAACCCCAGCAGGTCGTTGGCCAGCAGCCCGTCGAGCAGCTCCTCGGCGTTGGGAGCGACCCGGAAGACGTCGGCGGACGGCCACGGGATGTGCCAGAACTGCATCAGTACGGCGTCGGTCTCGCCGCGGACGAACCGGGGGGCGAGTCCGAAGTGGTAGTCCTGGAACCACACAGTCGAGTCGTCGTCGACCTGCGCGGCGACGACGGCGCCGAACTTCCGGTTGACCGAGCGGTACTCCTCCCAGTCGTCGTGGTCGAAGCGCACGTTCCCCATCGCGCTGTGGCACAGCGGCCACAGCGTCTGGTTGGCGTACCCCTCGTAGTAGCCCGCGACCTCCTCCTCGGAGAGGGGAATCCGCTGGAGGGTGTACGAGGGGTCCTCCGGCGGCACCGCCACGGCGTTGCCGTCGTCGCTGACCGCGAAGTCCGCGTCCCCGTCGCCCCACGCGGTCCAGGTCCCGCCGAGTTGCTGCATGACCGGGTCGAGGCCGGCCGTCAGGCCGCCCGTCGGCCGGTCGACCTCCACGTCGCCGTCCTCGCCGTACTCGTGGCGGTACGGCTGGCGGTTGGAGACGACGTGTACGTCGTCGGTGACTGCCCCGATGTCCACGTCCGCGCGGGAGAGGGTCTCCTCCATTACAGGGCATATTTCGCCGCGTTCGGTGATATGGACAGAGCCTGCACATGCAGCTTCCCAGCTACGTCGCAGCGGACGGAGCCGCCCCGCCTGCGGGCGGAGATCGCCTCCTGGCTCCGAGCGACGTGATGACGCCGCGCGAGAACTGACAGGGGCCGCCCACTACGATCAGCGTCGATTCGGTCTGCAACTAAGCCCCGGGCCTGCACCTGCGGGCAGTCCGGCCTTATAACGCGGCGGCGAATTCAGGGTGTACCGAGCCCAGTGCTCGAGGCCACCACCCATGACACGCCCCTCGAACGTCGTCTTCGTCGTTCTCGACACCGCTCGCGCCTCGGACGCCCCGCCCGTCCGGGAGGAAACCATGCCGACGCTGGCGGAACTCGCCGCCGAGGGGACGGCCTACGAGCACGCATTCGCGTGCGCCCCGTGGTCCGTGCCGTCCCACGCGTCGCTGTTCACCGGCGCCTACCCCTCGCGGCACGGCGCCCACGGCGACCACACCTACCTCGACGAGGGCCACCGCACCGTCGCGGAGTCGTTCGCCGACTCCGGCTACGAGACGATCGGGGTCTCGAACAACACCTGGATCACCGAGGAGTTCGGCTTCGCGCGCGGCTTCGACTCGTTCTGGAAGGGGTGGCAGTACTGGCAGTCCGACGCCGACATGGGGACGGTCGCCCGCGCCGACCAGCCCCGCGAGAAGCTCCGGCGGGCCGCCAACAACCTCTTCGACGGCAACCCCGCCGTCAACGCGGCCAACATCGCCTACAGCGAACTGCTCCAGCCCGCGGGCGACGACGGCGCCGCCCGCACCACCGACCGCATCGAGTCCTGGCTCGACGACCGTGACGCCGACCGACCGTTCTTCGCCTTCGTCAACTACCTCGAGCCGCACATCGACTACCGGCCGCCCGAGGCGTACGCCGAGCGGTTCCTGCCGGCCGGCGCGAGCTTCGAGGAGGCCGTCGAACTCCGCCAGGACCCCCGCGCCTACGACGTCGGCGAGTACGACCTCACCGACCGGGAGTTCCGGCTGCTGTACGGGCTCTACCGCGGCGAACTCGCCTACGTCGACGAGCAGCTCGACCGCCTGCGGACCGCCCTGGCGGACGCCGGCGAGTGGGAGGACACCCTGCTCGTCGTCTGCGGCGACCACGGCGAGAACGTCGGCGACCACGGCTTCCTCGGCCACCAGTACAACCTCTACGACACGCTGCTGCACGTGCCGCTCGTCTGCCACGGCGGCGCCTTCACCGGCGGCGCCGGCAACGCCGACGCGCTCGTCCAGCTCTCCGACCTCGTCCCGACGCTGCTGGACGCCGCCGGGATCGACGACCCGACGCTCCGCGAGCAGTGCCAGGGCCCCTCGTTCCACCCCGAGGCCGATGCCGAGGAGCGCGACGCCGTCTACGCGGAGTACGTCGCGCCGCAGCCCTCGATGGAGCGCCTCGAGGAGCGCTTCGACGGCATCCCCGAGTCGGTGCGGGAGTACGACCGCTCGCTCCGGGCGATCCGCACCCGCGAGTACAAGCTCATCCGCGGCTCCGACGGCCTGGAGGAGCTCTACGACGTCGTCGAGGACCCGGGCGAGCGGACGGACCTCTCGGCGACGCACCGCGACCGCGTGACGGCCCTCGGCGAGCGCCTCGAGTCCTGGCACGGCTCCTTCGAGCACGCCGAGGCCGACGGCGAGGTCGAGGTCGACGCCGACACCGAGCGGCGCCTCGAGAGCCTCGGCTACATGTAGCGGCGCCGCGGTCGAGACGTTCTCTCCCCCGGTCGGTTGGTACACACCAACCGAGAGGCTATCCGTCCGTCCCGCCTAGACCCGCGTAATGACAGAGGAGAGCGCGACGAGTCGGGCCGGCGGCGGTCGGCCCAGGGAGCTGACCGCCCACCTGGCGGTCCCCGAGATGGACTGCCCCTCCTGCGCCAGCAAGGTCGACAAGAGCCTCGGGCGCGTCGAGGGCGTCCTCGAGACGGAACTGCAGCCCACGACCGGCACCGCCGTCGTCACCTACGACGCCGACGCGGTCGACGAGGCCGACGTGGTCGCGGCCATCGAGAAGGCCGGCTACGAGGTCGTCGGCGGGAGCGACGACGCGGGGGCCGACGACGGCGTCGACGTCGCGCCGCCGGCGGAGGTCTGGACGAGTCCGCGGGCGAAGAAGACCTGGCTCGGCGCGGCGTTCGTCGTGTTCGGGCTCCTCTTCGAGTTCCTCCTGCCCGGCCAGAACGTCGCGGTGGCGAGCGTCCTCGAGTACCCGCTCGAGGTCGCCGACGTGCTGTTCCTCGCCGCCGTCGCGATCAGCGGGCTGCCGGTCGTCCGCAGCGGCTACTACTCCGCGCGGAACCGGAGCCTGGACATCGACCTGCTGATGGGGACGGCCATCATCGCGGCCACCGGCATCGGTTACTTCGTCGAGGCGGCGACGCTCGCCGTCCTCTTCAGCGTCGCCGAACTGCTCGAGGACTTCGCGATGGACCGGGCGCGGAACTCCCTCCGGGAGCTAATGGAACTGTCGCCCGACGAGGCCACCGTGAAGCGAGACGGCGAGGAGGTGACCGTCCCCGCCGAGGACGTGGCAGTCGGCGAGGTCGTCGTCGTCCGCCCCGGCGAGAAGATCCCCCTCGACGGGACGGTCGTCGAGGGCGACAGCGCCGTCGACGAGTCGCCCATCACCGGCGAGAGCGTCCCCGTCGACAAGACCGCCGGCGACGAGGTGTTCGCCGGCGCCATCAACGCCGAGGGGTACCTCGAGGTGGAGGTCACCTCGACGGCGGGCGACTCCACGCTCTCGCGGATCATCGAGATGGTCCAGGGCGCCCAGGCCGAGCAGACCGAGACCGAGCAGTTCGTCGACCGGTTCGCGGGCTACTACACGCCGCTCGTCGTCGTCCTGGCCATCCTGACCGCCGCGGTTCCGCCGCTGCTCATCGACGACCCGGTGTCGGCAGGCGTCGCCGGCTACGCGCTCACGTTCGCCGGCGACTGGCAGACGTGGTTCATCCGCGGGCTGACGCTCCTGGTCATCGCCTGCCCCTGCGCGTTCGTCATCTCGACGCCGGTGTCGGTCGTCTCCGGCATCACCAGCGCCGCGAAGAACGGCGTGCTCATCAAGGGCGGCAACTACCTCGAGGCGATGGGCGAGGTCGACGCCGTCGCCATCGACAAGACCGGCACCCTCACCCGGGGGGAGCTCGCCGTCACCGACGTCGTCCCCGCCGACGGCGTCGACGAGCGGGAGTTGCTCCGGTACGGGGCGGGCATCGAGCGGCGCAGCGAACACCCCATCGCCGCGGCGGTCCTCGCCCGCGCCGACGAGGCCGGGGTCGACGACCTGCCGGAGCCGACGTCGTTCGAGAGCCTGACCGGCCGCGGCATCCGCGGGGAGATAGACGGCGAGACGGTGTACGCCGGCAAGCCCTCGCTGTTCGAGGAGTTGGGCTACGACCTCTCGCGGGCCCGGCGGACCGACGGCGGGGCGGTCCCGGAGGCCGCCGAAGCGGGGGCCGGCGCCTTCGACGGCGACACCCTCGAGGACCTGGAGCAGGCGGGCAAGACGGTGGTGCTCGTCGGGACCGAGTCGCGGCTGCTCGGGGCCATCGCCATCGCCGACGAGGTCCGCCCCGACTCGCGGCGGGCCGTCGAGCGCCTGCGGGAACTCGGCGTCCAGCGGGTCGTGATGCTGACCGGCGACAACGAGGGGACGGCCCGCGCCATCGCCGAGGAGGTCGGCGTCGACGAGTACCGCGCGGAGCTCCTGCCGGAGGAGAAGGTCGACGCCATCGAGGCGCTGCAGGCCGAGTACGGCACGGTCGCGATGGTCGGCGACGGCATCAACGACGCCCCCGCGCTGGCCCGGGCCGAGGTCGGCATCGCGATGGGCGCCGCCGGCACGGACACCGCCCTCGAGACCGCCGACATCGCGCTGATGGGCGACGACGTCGGGAAGCTCCCCTACCTGTACGCGCTGTCCCACCGGGCCAACGGCGTCATCAGGCAGAACATCTGGGCGAGCCTCGGCGTGAAGTTCCTCCTGGCGCTGGGCGTCCCCCTCGGCCTGGTCAGCGTCGCGCTGGCCGTCGTGGTCGGCGACATGGGGATGAGCCTCGGCGTCACCGGCAACGCGATGCGCCTCTCGCGCATCGAACCGGAGTAGGCCGCCGCAGGCCGGGGGACACCGCGTGCTAGCGTTTACCAGCATTCCCGGCCGCAGCCACAAGACATATTACTACCCTGCAGAGAGGGACTGATACGAAGGTGGGCAGCGGGTAGGGGTACTCGTGATTCTGCCCACCGGAAATCCGACCTGTCAGCGACGGCTACGGCGCGTCCCGCTCAGCACGTCGTTCCCCTGCAGTTCGCCCTCCAGCTCCTCGACCTGCCGCTCGAGTTCGTCGGCGCGGTCCGCGTCGCTTTCGGTGTACGGTACGACCAGCCCGAAGACGAGACCGGAGAAGAGCCCGGACTGTCGCAGTCAGTCGTCGCTCGCCGCGCTGTCTGCCGCCGGCTCCCCCGAGGCCTGCTCGCTCAGGTCGACCGTGCCGTCGCTGTCCACCGTGACGGCGTGGCCGGCGAACCGGAAGGAGATCTCGCCGTCGGCCATGGCCCGGACGGAGGCGTCCAGCGCGTCGGGGTCGATCGACTCGAACAGCGGCGGTAGCTCCAGCGGGTCGTTGCCGGTGGCCCTCGAGACGGCCCGGACGACCCGCTCCGAGGGTGACGTTCCGTTCATACCGCTCCGTTGGAAATATCGGGGAAAAGTCTTGTGTCCGACGTGCGACCAACGGACACGTTCGCTTGAGAGAAGTGGTATCAAAGGCAAGCAAGCGCCACGCGGTCCCCGTCTCCGGGCCGGTCCGCAGGTGACGCTTCAGGGGGCGGACCCCCAATCCTTAACAATCGCACCCGCCGGAGTTAATACATGACCGTCGTCAGCGTCTCGATGCCGGAGTCGCTCCTGGAACGGCTCGACGAGTTCGCCGAAGAGCACGGCTACACCGGCCGCAGCGAGGTGGTCCGGGAGGCCTCCCGGAACCTCCTCGGCGAGTTCGAGGAGCGGGACCTGGAGGGCCGCGAGCTGATGGGCGTCGTCACCGTCGTCTTCGACCACGACACCTCCAGCGCCGAGGAGCGCATGATCCAGGTCCGCCACGAGCACGAGGACGTCGTCGTCTCGAACGTCCACAACCACGTCGGCGACCACTACTGCATGGAGCTGTTCGTCCTCGAGGGCGGCCTCGAGGAGATCTCGGCGTTCGTCCGGAAGGTGCGCGCGACCGACGTCCTCTCGGTCGACTACTCGGTCATCCCCGTCGACGAGTTCGAGGCAGGACTGGCCGAGTCCTCTTAGGCAGCGAGCGGGGCCGGCAGAACCCGCCCCGAATTTGCAAGCCCGGAGTACACGCCGGCGGCGTCCCTCCCTCCGGGTATGGCAGCACTCGACGACGCGGACGCGGGGAAGATCGTCCGGCGCGGCGACCTGACGCTCGGTCGCGCCGACCGAATCACCGACGGCACCGTCTACGTCGACCTCGGCGACAGCGTCCCGGAGAACATCATGGCGGTCTTCGACTGGGAGGGACTCGACCGCGACGCCTACCCACTCCCGGCCGACGCCGTCGACCGGGTGACCGACGACGCCATCTACGTCCACGAGTCGCCGTCGGACCACGGCGGGACGAAGTAGGACTGCCGATCGAGGCGGTCGAGACGAAGCGTTACAGGTAGCCGCCGTCCCACTCCTCGGCTCGGCTCTCGTTGCCGCAGGTGTCGCAGTCGACGCGGTCGAGGCCGTCGGCGGCGTTGGCCATCGTCCCGCAGTTCGTACAGAAGAAGCCGTACTGTTCGGTGCGGTCATCGTCCTCGTAGAGCACCAGGAACGGCGCCTGCTTGCCGGAGAGCTCCTCGTCGCCGGTGTAGACGGTGTCGCCGTCCTCCGTCGTGACCGTGTCGGGCTTGTGCAGCTCCTCGTCGGTCTCGTCGCCGTGGGGACCGTAGACGTGCGTCGCGAAGTCCTGGTCGCCGATGGCCTGCTCCCGGCTGCCGGTCTGCTCGAGGCCGAACTGCTCGAAGAACATCTCCCCCTCCTCGTTCTCCGAGAGGACGAGCGCCCGGACGGTCTCGGCGCCCCGCGCCTCCAGTTCCGCCTGGACCTCCTCGAACAGTTGCGTCCCAATCTCCTGGCCGCGGGCCTCCGGCGCGACGAACAGCCAGTCGATCTCCCCGTCGTCGGTGTCGGTGACCGTGCCGGTCGCGAATCCGACCATCTCGCCGTCCTCCTCGGCGGTGACGACCACTTCGTCGTCGTTCTCGGCGCGGTCGGCGACGGCCTCGTCGCCGAACGCCGTGTGGACGACGTTCTCGATCTGGTCGGGGCTCAGAGAGTAGGAGGCGCGCATCGACCGGCCGGCGATGTCTCGGAACGTCTCGCCGTCTGATTTCTCGTCGGTGGTGAGCTCCATACGAACGGGTTCGGCGTCCTCCCGATTAGGGGTAGTTCTCTATCGGTTCCGGTTCGGTTGTCGGGTGGTTGACGACGCCGGGGGCGGGACGCCGACAGCGCCTTGACCCCGGCGGCGCAACCCCGGGACATGAGCGACCCGACACCGCCCGGGAAGGGCCGGACGCCGGCCGCCCGCGAGATCGAACCCGCCGCCCCCGAGGAGTTCGGCCTCGTGCAGGTCTGGTGGGGCGACGGCAAGGGCAAGACCACCGCGACCCTCGGGATGGCGTTCCGCGCGGCCGGCCACGGCTACCGCGTCCACGTCCTGCAGTTCATGAAGGGCGGCGCCGACAGCGTCGAGGACGTCCGCGGCGAGTACAACGCCATGGCCGCCGTCCCCGGGCTCAGCTACGAGAACCTCGGCCACTACGGCTGGCACGCGATGAACGACGGCACCGACGAGCGCGACCACGCCGCCGAGGCCGACGCTGGCCTGGAGCGCGCCCGCGAACTCGTCGACGCGGCGGCCGCGGCGGACCTCTCGACGCCGCTTCCCCTCGACGGCGACGCCGGCGCGGGGATGCACATGCTCGTCCTCGACGAGGTGCTCTACGCCGCCGACCGCGGGCTCGTCGACCCCGACGACGTCGTGGCCCTCGTCGAGTCGAAACCCGACCGCCTCGAACTCGTCCTGTCGGGCAGCCACGAGCGCCCGGCCTACCTCGAGGACCACGCCGACCTGGTCACCGAGGTCCGGAAAGGGAAGCACCCCATCGACGCCGGCCAGCGCGCCCGGAAAGGTACCGAGTACTGACCCCGACCGCCGGGTCGTTCGTGGGTCGACCCGGACGGCGAAATCGACAGCGGACGGCCGTCTGACGGCCGACAGACGACGCCACAAGACACATATTGGGGGCCCTCCCAGCGTGGGGTGGAGGATGGGTGGGCGCACGCTCCTTCCCCTTTGCGCTCTCCCCCTTTGACACCCCACTCGAGCGCCGCCGCTGGGCGACGCGGACTGCGAAAAAAAGGCGACTCGCCGAGTCAGCCGTTCTGCTGGATGTCGACGACGAGGACGGGCACGTGCGTCTCGCGGAGCACGCGCTCGGTGACGCTCCCGAGCAGCGCGCGCTTGACGCCGGCGCGGCCGTGCGAGCCCATCACCACGAGGTCGACGTCGTGGTTGTCGGCGTAGTTGGCGACCATCTCGTGGGGCCGACCCGCCGAGGTGTGCTCGACGACGTCGAGTCCGCGGGCGCGGGCCCGCTCGGCGACGTAGCCGGTGGCCGCGTCGGCCTTGGCCTTCACGTCCTCCATCTCGTCGAACCGGCCCTGCTCGATGCGGTCGAGCTGCTCGCCGCCGAGCGTCAGGCTCATCGAGTCCGTGTCGACGACGTACAGGGCGTGCACCTCGGCCCCGTACTGGTCGGCGATGTCGAGCGCGTGCTCGACGGCGTTCTCCGCGACGTCGCTGCCGTCCGTCGGGACGAGTATCCTGTCGTACATGGGTCTAGTCGTCCGCGGGGGTCTCGTTGCCCCCGTCGGTGGCGACGACGTCCTCCGCCGTCTGCTGCTGGCTCATCGGCTCCGGGCTGTGACACTGCCGGACGACGCGCTTCGTCTCCATCGGCGGTTCGTCCGTCACCAGCGAGACACCGATGGTGACCGCGAAGACGATGGGCATCGTGATGAGCGCCGACCCGATGGCGGGCATCCACTGCGCCATGCCCGCCGACAGCGGCGCCTCGAGGCCGGTGACGTAGTTCGGGACGATCTCGTTGATCATCGGGAGGGACCACAGGACCAGCCCCGTCGTCATCCCGGCGAGGGCGCCCTCCCGGTTGGTGTTCTCCCACCACATCCCGAGGAAGAACATCGGGAAGAGCACCGACGCGGCCAGCGCGAACGCGTAGCCGACCAGCGCGGCGATCGAGGAGGCGGGGTCAAGCGCCGCCAGCGTCGTGATGAAGCCGAGCGCCAGGATGCTCAGGCGACCGACGAGGATCTGCTGGCGCTGGGTCGCGTCCTCGTTGATGATGTTCGTGTAGATGTCGTGGCTGATCGCCGAGGAGCCGGCGATGAACAGCCCGGCGACCGTCGCGATGGCGGCGGCGATGCCGCCCGCCGCGACGAAGCCGACGAACCACGTGGGCAGGTTCGACAGCTGGGCCGCCAGCACGACGATGACCTCGCTGGCCGCGCTGCTCATGCCGGGCTCACCGTAGGTCGGGCTGACGTTCTCGGTGTAGAGGCTGGTGCCGAAGGCCGCGAAGGCCGGGGCGCTCCAGTACAGCAGGCAGATGAAGAACAGCCCCCATACCGTCGACCAGCGGGCGGTCCGCTCGCTCTCGACCGTGTAGAACCGCACCAGCACGTGCGGCAGACCGCAGGTCCCGAAGATCAGCGAGAACGTCGTCGCGATCCACAGGTAGTAGCTCGACGTGGCGAACGGCTCGGAGAACTCGCTTCCGAGGTCGTCGATGAGCATCCCGTACTCGATCTGCGGGAGCACCGTCGAGTAGCCGTTCGTGAAGCCGACGACGAACAGGCCGCCCAGGAACGCCACGATGAGGATGACGTACTGGACCGCCTGGTTCTTCGTCGCGCCCAGCATCCCGGACAGCGTCAGGTAGCCGACCGTGATGGCCATCATCGCGACGACCATCACCTGGTAGCCGTCCAGGCCGGGGACGACCCCCCCGAAGTCGCCGAAGACGTACAGGCCGACCAGGGCCATCCCCTTCGCCTGGCCGATGGCGTAGACGAACCCGATGAGGAACGTCGTCACCGCGGCGATGGCGCGGGCGCTGTCGGAGTTGAAGCGGTCCCCGACGAAGTCCGGCGCGGTGTACTTCCCGAACCGGCGCAGCTGCGCGGCCAGGAAGATGAGCAGGATGAAGTACCCCGTCGTCCAGCCGACGACGTACACCAGCCCGTAGAACCCCGCGAGGGCGATCGACGCCGCCATCCCGAGGTACGACGCGGCCGACATCCAGTTGGCGCCGATCGCCATCCCGTTCTCGAGGTTCCCGATGGATCGGCCGGCGACCCACATGTTCTCGGTGTCGGCCACCCGGAAGACGAACCCGATGGCGAGGAACAGCGCCAGCATCCCCAGGACGAGTATCGCGGGGATCGTCTTGAACGAGATGTCCAGGGCCTCCGGCAGCAGGCTCTCCTGCAGCGGGACCGCGGTGGCGCCCATCATTCGTCGACACCCCCGTCGGTGGCCGTGGCCTCCTCGCCCGACGCCGCCCGCTCGGCCGTGGAGTGCTCGATGCCGTACTTCTCGTCGAGCTTGTCACGCCGCCGGGAGTACCACAGCGAGAGCAGCAGCGCGCCGGTCGGCGCCCCGAACGCCACCAGGAAGTAGTGCAGCGGGAAGCCGATCACCGGCATCTGGGTCGTCATCGCGTCCGTCGCCAGGTACGTCAGCGTCACCGGCCCGAAGACGATGAGCGCCCAGATGACGAACCCCGTCCAGACCACCCGCAGGTGGTCGCGCATGAACGGCGTGCTCGGCTTCAGCAGGTTCACCTCGCGGTTGAGGTAGTCGGTGTCTCGGTGGTCCTGGGCGGCCTGCCCGACCGCACCACCGTCCGATTCGATCGCCTGTGAGTCATCCCCTGACTCGTGTCTGCGTTTGTCTGTCATGGTCCGTGTTTGGTATCCTTCCTCACGGTTCGAACGTCGGTCGTCGTACCTCTGCAACTGACAAAAACTATTCGACCGTTCGCACGGCCGAAATCGTCGAGCTATCGCATTCCTGTCAGTCACCCCGTACCTTGGACTCGATGTCGTCGACGACCTCCGGGTTCCGGAGGGTACTGGTGTTGCCCAGCTCGTCGCCGTTGGCGATGTCCTCGAGCAGTCGCCGCATGATCTTCCCGGACCGGGTCTTCGGCAGCTCCGGCGTGAAGATGACCTCCTCGGGCCGGGCGATGGGACCGATGGCGTCCTCGACGCCCTCGATGATCCGCTGCTCCATCTCCTCGCCCTCCTCGTAGCCGTCCTCGGTGATGACGTAGACGTAGACCGCCTCGCCCTTCATCTCGTGGTCGCCGCCGACCGCGGCGGCCTCGGCGACGCCCTCGACGCCGACGACGGCCGACTCGACCTCCATCGTCCCGAGGCGGTGCCCCGAGACGTTGATGACGTCGTCGACCCGCCCGAGGATGGTGATGTAGTCGTCCTCGTCGATCTTCGCGCCGTCCTCCGGGAAGTACACCCACTCGTCGGCGTCGGCGTCGGAGTACTCCTCCCAGTACTCGGAGATGAACCGCTCGTCGTTCTGGTACAGCGTCCGGAGCATCCCCGGCCATGGGCGGTTGACCGTCACGTAGCCGGCCTCGCCGGGCGAGACCTCCTCGCCCTGTTCGTCGACCACGCGGGCGTCGATGCCGGGCAGCGGCGGCCCCGCCGACCCTGGCTTCATCGTGCCGACGCCCGGCAGGGTGGTGATCATCATCCCGCCGGTCTCCGTCTGCCACCAGGTGTCGACCACCGGGCACTCCTCGCCGCCGATGTGCTTGTAGTACCACTTCCAGGCCTTGGGGTTGATCGGCTCCCCGACCGTCCCGAGCAGCCGGAGGCTCGAGAGGTCGTGCTGCTCGGGGTACTGGCTGCCCCACTTCATGAACGCCCGGATGGCCGTCGGCGCCGTGTACAGCTGGTTGACGTCGTAGCTGTCGACGATGTCCCACATCCGGTCCTTGTCGGGGTAGTCCGGCGTCCCCTCGTACATCACGCTCGTCGTCCCGAGCGCGAGCGGCCCGTAAACGATGTAGGAGTGGCCCGTGATCCAGCCGATGTCGGCGGCACACCAGTAGGTGTCGTCGGCCTTGACGTCCAGGACGGCGTGGCTGGTCCAGGCGACGTACGACAGGTAGCCGCCCGTCGTGTGCTTGACGCCCTTCGGCTTGCCGGTCGTCCCGGACGTGTACATGAGGAACAGCATGTCCTCGGCGTCGCGGGTGACCGGCTCGACCTCGGCGCCCTCGTGGTCGGCGACGAGGTCGTCGTAGTCGACCTGGTCGTCGCCGACGTCGTGGTCGAGGTCGTCGCCGAGGCGGTCGACGACGACCGTCGTCGTCCCGTGCTCGACGCCCTCGAGGCCCTCGTTGGCCTTCGAGATGTGGTCGAGCGCGTCGCCGCGGCGGTAGTAGCCGTCGCAGGTCACGAGGTACTCCGAGTCAGCGGAGTTCATCCGCGTGGCGAGGGCGTCGGCCGAGAAGCCGGCGAAGACCACCGAGTGCGGCGCGCCGATGCGGGCGCACGCCAGCATCGCGATCGGCAGCTCCGGGATCATCGGCATGTACATCGTGACGACGTCGTCCTCCTCGACGCCGAGGTCGCGGAGCGCTGCCGCGAACTCGTTGACCTCGCGGTGGAGCTCCTCGTAGGTGTACTCCCGCGTCTCGCCCAGTTCGCCCTCCCACTGGATGGCGAGCTCGTCGCCGCGGTCGGCGAGGTGGCGGTCCAGGCAGTTCGCCGAGGCGTTCAGTTCGCCGCCGGTGAACCACTCGTAGAACGGCTCGTCGTCGTCGACGAGCACCTCGTCGTAGTCGGACTCCCACTCGAGCAGGTCGGCGGCGCGCTCCCAGCACTCCGGCCAGTTCTCCTCGAACTCCTCGTAGATCGAGTCGTCCGAGACGTTGGCCTGCTCGACGAACGACTCCGGCGGCTCGAAGGCCTCCTGTTCGGCGAGCCGTGCCTCCAGTTGCGTCTCCTCTGGATCGGACATTCCATCCGTTCAAGCGGATGGGGTACTAATAAGCGGGGAATCTAAGCATGCCAAACGAACGCACGTCGCGGACCGGCCCGACCCCGAATCCGCCGGCCAGACACCGCGAAAACCGAGGGATCAGAGACCCGAATCATCTATCATCGACGACGTTCGGCGCCATCGTCTCAACCAGTGTGGACAAGCATCCGACACTAACCGGGCCGGTTCAAAGTATCTAGTCCCTCGGCTGCTGAGTTCCATCCGGACCCCGGCCTCACTCCAGTCGGGGGACGTCCGCGCCGATGTGGTCGCGGGTGTGGTCGAAGAAGGACGCCAGGAGCTTCCGCTCGGCCTTCCGGAGGTGGTTGTGCAACGTCGGCGAGGAGACGCCCATCGAGTCGGCGACCTCCTCGGCGGTCGACCCACGGGGCCAGTCGAAGTAGCCGGCGAAGTACGCCGCCCGCAGGGCCGCCCGCTGCTTGTCGGTGAGCTTCTCGGCCAGGGAGTCCTGGAACTCCGCGACCGTCTCGACGGGCTGGTCGACCGCCTGTTTCGCCCGCAGCGACGTGTCCGAGAACGTCGACTGGAGCCCCTCGACGACGCCCCGGACGTCGGCGTCCCGGGCGATCTCCGCCCGGAGCGTCTGCGTCCCGGACTCGACGACCGCGGCCCGGATGGTCGCGCCGAGTTCGGTCAGCGTCAGCGCCGGCGAACTCCCCTCGACGGTGAACTCCAGCAGCGAGCGGTCGCCGTACTCGCGGATGTAGCGGGCGTCGGCGACCCCCTCGGCGGCCGTCGCGCTGTCGAGGAAGGCGTCCGGCTGGGCGTCCGACAGGGTCACGTAGAACAGCAGCGACGTCTCGGAGACCGGGACGACGGCCTCCAGTGTGCACGAGCAGCCCAGTTCGCGGGTCGCCGCGACGAGGAAGGCGTCGCCGTCGGTGCACTCGAACTCCAGTTCGACGACGGTGTCGGCCAAAAGGAGGTTGCGGCGCTCGATGGCGGTGACGGCGTGGCCGATGCGGGCGCCGAGGTCGCCGAGCAGCGTCCGCTCGCGGTCGCCGAAGGCCGTCCCCCGGTCGGTGAACGCCACGAGGACGCCGTAGGTCGTCTCCCCGTAGGCCAGCGGGACCGCGCCGGCCGCCCGGGCGCCGGCGACGGCGCCCGGTTCGAACGGCCCGACGACGTCGGGGGCGAACTCGCCGCCGGTCACCCGCGGCTCGCCGACGTCCAGGGCCGTCTCCAGGGCCGGCGACTCGACGTCGACGGCCGCCTCGTCCTCGACGGGCAGGCCCGCCCACTCCCGCGGGCGGACGCGGGGGTCGCCGGGGTCGGTCTCGCCGATCCAGGCGCCGAGGTAGGCCTCGCTGTCGGCCAGCGCCTCGCAGACGGCCGCCTCGATCTCCTCGCGCGTCGAGGCCTCGATGAGCTCCCGGCCGGCGGCGTTGATGTCGGCGACGAGCGCCTCCAGGCCCTCCAGGGTCTCACAGCGCCGCGCCAGCGACCGCTCGCGGCGGACCCGCTCGGTGACGTCGGTGCCGACCACGACGACGAACGCGACGTCGCCGGCGTCGTCGTGGACCGGCGCGACCGTCTGGCGGACGTGGACCCGTTCGCCGCTCTTCCGGCGGGCGGTCAGCTGGCCGGTCCAGGTGTCGCCCTCCAGGACGGTCTCGCGCAGTTCGGCGTAGAAGGCGTCGGTATCCTCCCCGGAGCTGAGCAGGTCCTCCGCCGTCCGGCCGACGGCCTCCCCCTGCGTGTATCCCAGCAGCTCCTCGAAGGCGGCGTTGACGTACTCGATCTCGCCGGAGACGGCCGCCAGGCACATCGGCTGGCCGGCCGCCTCGACGGCCCGCTGGTAGGCGCCGGCGCCGCGGTCGCCGTCGGCGTCGGCCCGCCGGAGGACGGCGGCGAAGCCGTCGAGGCGCTCCCCGTCGCGCAGCGCACACACCAGCGCCGTCAGCCGGACCCGGTCGCCGTCGGCCCGCCGGAACCAGCAGTCCTCGACCGCGAGGTCCTCGCGGCCGGCGGTCGCGAGGAGGTCCTTCGGCCGCGCGCGCTCGCGTGCGTCGTCGGTGAACAGCCGGCCGAACGGCGTCTCGACGAGCGCCCCGGGGTCGCGGCCCAGCAGGTCGGCGACGGCGCCCCCGCAGTCGACGACCTGCCCGTCGGCGTCGAGTTCGACCGACGCCGTGGCGGTCGCCCCGTCGAGGGCGGCGCCGCCGGACGACGACAGCCCTGCCGAATCCGCGAACGCGGCCGCCACGTCCCCCTCGTCGACGGGTTCGAGGTAGGGGTCGAGCGCCGCCAGGCGGTCCCAGCCGCCGACCGCGCCGACCACCCGGGGGTCGACGTCCTCCTCGACGAGCAGCCGCCGGGCGAAGTACCGCCGGAGGTCGTCGCTGGAGAGCCCCTCGAAGCGCTCCTCGCCGGTGGCGTCGGCGGCCCGGGCGGCCACCTCGGAGACGAGCATCTGGACCCGACGCGGCGTCACGTCGACCAGCCGGGCGTCGGGGTCGGTCCCCGTCGTCGCCGCGTACTCGTCGACGGCGCCCGCCAGATCCGCCGGCAGGTACGTCCGCCGGCAGGGCTCGTCGTCGCCGTCCCTGACCGACAGGAAGTGGTGGGTCTCGCCGGCGTACCGCCGGCGGTCGACGTCCCCGGGGCGGATCCGCACCTGCTCGGCGGGCCGCACCCCCGCCTCGCCGACCAGCCGGACGACGAGCCGCTCGCGGGGCGTCGACGCGGCCTCGCGGAGCCGCTCGTACTCGCGACGTTCCAGGACGTCCATTTCGCTTTATCGAGAGAGTACGAAACCTTAACCCTTCGGGGTGGTGAGCCGCGTCCCCGAACGACCGGAGATGTCGGTGTGAGCGAGTAAAACGATGGAATCACCTTCGGGGGCGAAGGCGGCGAGGACATCCCGTTCTGTTTCGGATTCTCCGAAGTATCCGAATTCAGTCCTCGCGCTCGAGGTACGACTGGGTCTCGCCGGCGAGTCGCGCCCGGAGTTCGCCGAGGATCTCGGGGTTCCGGAGGGCGCTGATGTCGCCCAAGGTCTCGCCGGTCGCGATGCCCTCCAGGAGCCGTCGCATGATCTTCCCCGAGCGGGTCTTCGGCAACTCGGGGGTGAAGACGACGTGGTCGGGGACGGCGACCTCGCCGATGGCGTCCTCGATGGCCTCGACGACGGCCGTCCGGAGGGTCGCGTCGCCCGTGTGGTCCATCTCGGTGCTGACGAAGGCGATGAGCGTCCCGCCGGTGCCGACGACCGCCGCCTCGGCGACGCCCTCGACGCCGACGATGGTGGACTCGACCTCCATCGTCCCGATGCGGTGGTCGCCGACGCTGATGACGTCGTCGACGCGGCCCAGGAGCGTGACGTAGCCGTCCTCGTCGACCTTCGCGCCGTCGCCCGGGAAGTACACCCACTCGTCGGCGTCGGGGTCGGAGTACGTCGACCAGTACTCCTCGCGGAACCGGTCGTCGTCGCCGGCCAGCCCGCGCAGCATCCCGGGCCACGGCTTCTCGACCACGAGGTAACCCGCCTCCCCCCGGTCGACCTCCTCGCCCTCGGCGTCGACGACCTTCGCGTCGATGCCGGGCAGCGGCGGCCCGGCGGAGCCGGGCTTCATCGTCGAGACGCCGGGCAGCGTGGTGATCATCATCCCGCCGGTCTCGGCCTGCCACCACGTGTCGACGATGGGGCAGGACTCGTCGCCGATGTGCTCGTAGTACCACTTCCAGGCGCGCGGGTTGATGGGCTCGCCGACGGTGCCGAGCAGCCGGAGGCTCGAGAGGTCGTGGTTCGCCGGGTGGTCGGCGCCCCACTTCATGAACGCCCGGATGGCCGTCGGCGCGGTGTAGAAGACGTCGACGCTGTAGCGCTCGACGAGCTCCCAGATGCGGTCCTTCTCGGGGTAGTCCGGCGTCCCCTCGTAGATGACCGTCGTCGCGCCCAGGGCCAGCGGCCCGTAGACGATGTAGGAGTGGCCCGTGATCCAGCCGATGTCCGCCGAACACCAGTAGGTGTCCGAGGGCTTCACGTCGAGGACGGCGTGGGAGGTCCAGGCGACGTGCGAGAGGTAGCCGCCCGTCGTGTGCCGGACCGCCTTCGGCTCGCCGGTGGTGCCGGAGGTGTACATCACGAAGAGGTCGTCCTCGCTCTCGCGGGCGACCGGCTCGACCGTCTCGTTGCGGTGGTCGGCGACGAGGTCGTCGTAGTCGTGCTGGTCGTCGGCCAGCGAGTGCGGGAGGCCGCCGCCGAGTCGGTCGACGACCACCGTCTCGACCTCGTGGTCGATGCGGCGGACCGCGCGGTCGGCCTTCCCCTTGTGGTTCAGCGCGTCCCCGCGGCGGTAGTAGCCGTCGCAGGTCACCAGGTACTCGGAGCCGGCGTTGGCCATCCGCGTGGCGAGGGCGTCGGCCGAGAAGCCGGCGAACACCACGGAGTGCGGTGCCCCGATGCGGGCGCACGCCAGCATCGCGATCGGCAGCTCCGGGATCATCGGCAGGTAGAGGGTGACGACGTCGTCCTCGCCGACGCCCAGTCCCCGGAGGGCGGCCGCGAACGACTCGGTCTCCCGCTGCAGGTTGCCGTAGGTGTACGTCTCCGTCTCGCCGCGCTTGCCGACCCACCGGATGGCGGCGTGGTTCTTCCGCCCCATCTCGACGTGCCGGTCGACGCAGTTGTACGAGGCGTTCAGTTCGCCGCCGGCGAACCAGCGGTACCGCGGCGCGTCGTCCGACTCGAGGACGTCGTCCCACCGACGCTCCCAGTCGAGCAGTTCGGCCGCCCGCTCCCAGCAGGCCGGCCACTCCTTGGCGAACGTCTCGTAGACGTCGGGGTCCGAGACGTTGGCCTGTTCGACGAACGACTCGGGCGGGTCGAAGCGCTCGCGGCTCTCGATCCACGCCTCCAGTTCCACGTCTGCCCCGTCTTCCATCGACCGTGTGTGGGGGTGACACGGGGATAAACGTTCACCTTCGGGGCCCCGTCCCCGACCCGGGACGGCGGTCCTGACCTCGTCGGCGCGACGGGATACCTACAGAGATAGGCCCAGTCCTCAATGGGGTAACGGGCGTCTGCTTAATCAGCGATGTCAGAAACCCAATCGAAGGCCGAGAACGCGGAGGAACTGCAGGAGCTGTTCGTCGAGGTCACCGGGGACGAGGAGGTCACCGACGAGCAGGAGGGCAACGACCGTCGCGAGGCCAGCGAGGAGTTCGACCAGATCGCCGGCCGCAGCGAGCAGGAGAGCATGGACGACTCCATCGAGACGCCCGACGAATCCTTCTGACTGGTCCGCATCCTTCCCTCCGGTCCCACTCGGCGCCCACCCGCCCCAGCGACGCGTAAGGGGTATGCCGGTGCCGTCCCCAGACGGGAGCGTGACGCCCGCCAGGACGCTCCTCGTCGCCGGCACCGCCAGCCACGTCGGCAAGTCGACCGTCGCGGCCGGCCTCTGCCGCCTGCTCGCCGACCGCGGCGTCGACGTCGCGCCGTTCAAGGCCCAGAACATGTCCAACAACGCGCGAGCGGTGGCGACGGCGACGGGCGACGGCTTCGGCGAGGTCGGCGTCTCCCAGTACGTCCAGGCGCGGGCCGCCGGCGTCCCCCCGACGACCGACCACAACCCGGTCCTCCTGAAGCCGCGCGGCGACGGCGAGTCGCAGCTCGTCCTCGACGGCGAGGCGGTCGGCCACTTCTCGGCCGGTGACTACTACGAGACCCACTGGGAGGACGCCCGCGCGGCCGCAGAGGCGGCCCACGCGCGACTCGCGGCCGACCACGACGTGATCGTCGCCGAGGGCGCGGGCTCCATCGCGGAGATCAACCTCCAGCACCGCGACCTCGCGAACCTGGAGACGGCCCGGTTCTCTGATGCCGACGTCCTCCTCGTCGCCGACATCGAGCGCGGCGGCGTCTTCGCCTCCCTCGTCGGGACGCTCGAACTGGTCCCCGACGACGTCCGCGAGCGGGTGGCCGGCGCCGTCGTCACGAAGTTCCGCGGCGACCGTTCCATCCTCGAACCCGGTCTCCGGGAGTTCGAAGACAGGACCGGCGTCCCCGTCCTCGGCGTGCTCCCGTACGACGACCCCGGCCTGCCGGAGGAGGACAGCGTCGCGCTCCCGGCCCCCGGCGAGACGGGCGTCCTCGGAGACGACGACGCCGTCCCACCGGACCGCGCGGTCACCATCGCCGTCCCGCGGCTCCCCCGCGCCTCCAACGTCACCGACGTCGAGCCGCTGGCCAGGGTCCCCGGCGTTCGCGTCCGGTTCGTGCCGCTGGACGCCTCGCTCGGAGGTTCGGGCGGTCACTCAGATCGTGCCAGCAGGCACGCTGACGCCGTCCTCCTGACCGGCACGAAGAACACCGTCGACGACGCCCTCGCCGCGTGCGAGGCCGGACTCTACGACGAACTCCGGACGTTCGACGGCCCCGTCGTCGGCCTCTGCGGCGGCTACCAGCTCCTGGGGGAACGCCTCACCAACGCCGCCGTCGAGGGCACCGGCGACGACGAGACGGTTCCAGGCGTCGGCCTCCTCCCCGTCGAGACGCGTTTCTCCCCCGCTAAAACTGTCGAGCCCGTCGAGCGAGAGCTACGGGGGAACGGACCGCTGGCCGGCGGCGACGGCCCGGTCTCCGGGTACGAGATCCACATGGGCGAGACGCGGCTCCTCGACGACGTCGAGCGGCCGTTCCCCGGCGAGGGCGCCGTCACCGGTGACGTCCTCGGGACGTACCTCCACGGGCTCTTCGAGAACCGCCGCGCCCGCGAGGCGTTCGTCGACCGCGTCTACGAATCAGCGGGCAGGGAGCGCCCCGAGGTAGGCGGCGACGACGGCTCGTCCTACGACCGCGCCGCTGACCTCGTCTCGGAACTGGACCTGGAGCCGCTCGGGCTGTAATCCGGACCGCGGCCCCTCCGCCGACCGCTCACTCCTCGTCGGATTCAGACGCGGCCAGCAGCCGGTCGTAGACCGGCCACCCGGAGTCGCCGTCGGGCCGCGCGGTCTCCTCGCCGTCCAGTACGACCCCGCTTCCCGAGTCCACCCGGCCGGCGACGCCGACCGGCGTCCCGCGGTCCTCGAGCGCGGCGACGACGCGGTCGGTGTCGGCGGGGTCGACCGCGACGACGAGCGTGCCGGCCGTGGAGGCCCGCCAGGGGTCCATCCCCAGCGCCTCGCAGGTCTCCCGGACGCCGGGGCGCATCGGCACCGCGTCGCTCTCGACGGCGAGTCGCACCCCGGCACTGTCCGCCACCTCGTGGAGTGCGCCGAGGAGGCCGCCCTCGGTGGCGTCGTGCATGGCGTGGACGTCGCCGGCCGCCGCCGCGGTGAGGGCGTCCCGGACGGCGCCGGTCTCGTCGACGCGGGCCTGCGCGGTCGAGAGCGTCTCCGCCGGCAGGTCGATCTGGTCGGCGAAGAGCGTCGTCAGCAGGCCGACGGCCTCGACGGCGGGGCCCTTCGTCACCAGCAGGTCGTCGCCGGGACGGGCGCCGTCCGGGCGAATGATATCGTCGGGGTCGCCGACGGCGATACCCGTCGCCGCGCCGACCCACGGGAGGGTACTCTCCGCGTAGCTGGCGGTGTGGCCGGTGACGATGGAGACGCCGAGGTCGCGGCACTCCGCGTCGATGGCGTCCCAGACGCGGCCGAAGGACTCCTCGGACAGCTCCGGCGGGAGGGCCAGCGAGACGGTGAGGTGCGTCGGCGGGACGCCCGAGACGGCGACGTCGGAGAGGACCACGTCGACGGCGAAGCGGCCGGCCCGCTCCCAGCCGAGGTCCGGGAGGATCGAGACGGGGTCCGTCGCGGTCACGAGCGCGTGCTCGCCGACGGAGACGACGCCGAAGTCGACGCCGGGCGTCGGCCCGAGCGCGACGTCGTCCCGCTCGGCGCCGAGCTTCGGCGCGATCCGCGCCTCGAAGAACGCCCGCGAGACCTTGCCGGTGTCCATACCGGGTGGTCTGCGGCGAGGGGCTTGGGCGCTTCGACGGCGAGCGCCCGCCAAACATCTACCGGCCGTTTCGGCTCGCGAATCGCCTGTGGGCTTATATTGTCCGTGACGCCACGGGGTGATATGGCATCGGACGACGGTCACGACCCGGCGGTGGGGGCCGGCGGCGGCCCGGACGTCCCGGGCGGGGCGCCGGTCGAGGTGACCACCCCGGAGGAGCTGACGATCCTGTTCGTCGACGACGAGCGACAGCTCCTCTCCATCGTGGCCTCCCGGCTGAAGGAGGAGATGGGGCCGCTGGAGGTCGTCACGGCCAGCCACGGCACCGACGCCCTCGAGCGCCTCGACCAGCTGGCCGTCGACTGCATCGTCTCCGACTACAAGATGCCCGGGATGGACGGCCTGGAGCTGCTGAAGAAGTGCCGCGAGCGCGACCCCGACGTCCCCTTCATCCTCTTCACCTCGAAGGGGTCCGAGGACATCGCCACGGAGGCCATCAACGCCGACGTCACCGACTACCTCCAGAAGAACATGGGCGAAGAGCAGTTCGCGCTGCTGGCCAACCGCATCCAGAACGCCGTCAGCGAGTACCGGGCCAAGCAGATCGCCCGCGACACCTACGCGCACGTCCGGCGCATCCACGACCGCGTCTCGGACGCCTACCTCGGCCTGGACGACGAGTGGCGGATCGGCTACGTCGACGAGGCCGCGGCCGACCTCCTGACGGACGGCCACGAGTCGCTGCTCGGCGAGCGCTTCTGGGACGTGCTGCCCGAGGCCGTCGGCTCGCCCTTCGAGACCGAGTTCGAGCGCGCCCTCGAGACCGGCGAGCCGGTGGACTTCGAGACCCGCTACGAGCCCTTCGACACGTGGTTCGAGGTGCGGGCGTTCCCGTCCGAGGACGGCCTCTCGGTGTACTTCCGGGACGTCACCGACCTCAAGGAGCAGGCCGAGACCATCGACCGGCAGCGTGGGCGGCTGGACGAGGTCGCCGACGCGGTCGACGACCTCGAGGCCGTCGCCGCCGACCTCGACGACGGTTTCGACCGCGCCCGCGAGAGCTGCGACTGCGACGACGGCCAGCTCGGGGGGGTCGACGACGCCCTGGACAAACTCGACGGGGTCGTCGCCACCCTCGAGCGCGTCGCCGACGAGGAATAGCTGCGGGGCCCGGCGTAGACCGATGGATACGGGCTTTATCCGTAGTTTTCATCGAGATACCGAGTAGGTTTTTCGTCGGGCATTCGTGACAGCCAGCCTGACTGTTTTCCGGCTCGCCCGCCTCATTCCGACCATGGCGCGCAACGACGAGGAGCGACAGCGCGAGCGCGACCGCGAAGAGACCCGCAGGCCCGGCGACGACGCCCCCGACGCCGAGGCCGGCGACTCCGACGCGGTCCTCCACGAGAAACTCCGGGAACACGACTACCCGGCGTCGGCCGACGAACTCGTCGAGCACTACGGCGACTACGAGGTCGAGGCGACCGACGACTCCAAGCGCCTCCACGACGTGCTGTCGGCGGCCTCCGGCGAGACCTACCAGTCGGCCGCCGAGGTCCGCACGCACATCGAGGAACTGCTGCAAGGCTGAGCCCCGACCGTCGGCCCGTTCTCCGTTTCGACCACCGTACTCCAACAGGGGTGCCTGTTACCCCATTATTTCGTCTCCCGCATCATAGTTTTTAGCGGTTCGGACAGAATCGCAGCCCGCGCCGTTTTCCGCGCGGCGCCCCTCTGTCCTCGTATGGCCGACACGAAGGACGGACGGGAGGAGCAGGCCCGCAACGAGGAGAACCGCCAGCTGATCCGGGCGATGCAGGAGGACCTCGCGCGGAGCGACGAGCCCGAGCCCGAGGACGTCCTCGACGACGAGGAGTACCCGATCACCGGCGAGACGCTCCGCGAGGAGTACGCCGAGTACGAGGTCGAGACCGAGGACGGCTCGGAGCCCCTCGAGCGCCTCCTCGAACCCGCCGAGGGCGAGTCCTTCGAGTCGCCCGAAGCGGTCCGCGAGCGGCTCCGCGAACTGGCCTCGGAGTAACCCACCGACGGTAGCATTTTTGGCCGTCCCGTTTTCCCGACGGGAGCCGTAGGTCCGGCCATGACAGAGCGAGACGGCGGCCGGAAGACCGACCGCGAGGGCGAGCAGTCGGGCCAGGGCCGACAGACGCAGGACGACGGCGACGACCGCGACGGCTGGACGCCGGACGCCGAGAAGCCCCAGCGAAAGGGCGACATCGAGACCGACGACCCCGAGGGGAGCGTCCTCGAGGGCGGCACCGACGAGTACGCCGACTTCCAGCCGCCGCTGGAGAGCCGGGAGTTCCCGGTGACGACGAGCGAACTCCGCAAGGAGTACGGCGAGTACCGCGTCGACACCGACGCCGGGTCGAAGCCGCTGAAGGAGCTGCTGGAGCCCGCCGACGGCGAGACGTTCGGCTCCCCCGACGAGGTGCGCGGCCGGATCGACAAGCTGGCCACCCGTTGAGGACCGCTCCTATCCGAAGGGCTCCCACCCGAGCCCCTCGACGACCACGAACTCGGCGGCGTTGACGACGTAGTGGGCGACGACGACCACGAGCAGGCTCTCCGTGAGGACGAACGCCGCCGCGAGCGCGAACCCCAGCAGCCCGGTGACCACGACGCCGAGGCCGCCCTGGGCGCCGTGGCCGGCGGCGAACGCGATCGACGACAGCGCCGCGAGTAGCCACGGCGAGACGCCGAAGCCCGCGGCGAACCCGCCGACGAGCGCGCCCCGGAACAGCAGCTCCTCGAAGCCCGCGATGACGGGCAGCACCCCGAGGAGCAGGACGGCCCACCCGCGCGCCGTCTCCGGTGAAAGCATCTCCCGGAGCTCGTCGGCCGGCTCGGTCCCGAGCGCCTCCGCCAGGCCGGTGGCGAGCGTGTTCGCCAGCGAGATGGCCGCCCCGAGCGCGAGGCCGACGGCGACGGCCAGCGGGCCGGTGCTCAAGGGGGCGTCGGTGACGCCCAGCGCGGCGGCCGGGACCTCGGTGAGCCAGATGCCGCCGAGCAGCAGCAGCGCGAAGAGCCCGTGGGAGGCGGCGACGTTGGCGAGCAGCGCCGTCGTCGAGAGGTCGGGGCCCGGCTCGAGGGTCGACTCGGCCGGGGACTTCCGGGTCGGCGACGGGGCGTCCGCGGCCTCGAGGTGGCCGGCGCCGTCGGGCAGGCGGTCGAGCCAGCGGCCCTCCTCGCGGGTGACGTACGCGGAGCGCCCCGAGACGACGGACTGGGAGGCGCGGGCGAGAAGTAACAGCAGAACGAGCACGGCGAGCGTGATCCCCGCGAAGGCGCCCCAGCGGGTCACGCGCGTCCCTACTGCGGCGAGGGGCTACCGCCGGAGCGGCCGACCTCGCGCTGTTCGAGCGCGGAGCCGGTGATGTTCTTGAGCCGGTCGATGAGCCCGTCCTTCTCGGGCTCGCCGGCCAGCGCCACGTCGAGGACCTCGGAGATGTGCGAGACCGGGACGATCTCGACCTGGTCCTTGTACTCGTCCTCGATCATCACGTCCTGCTCGTTGGCCTTCGGGATGATGACCGTCTCGAGGCCGGCCTTCGCGGCCGCCTCGATCTTGTGGGTGACGCCGCCGACCGGGAGCACGTCGCCCCGGACGGACAGCGAGCCGGTCATCGCGAGGTCCTGGCGGACCGGGACGCCCTCCAGGGCGGAGATGACGGCCGCGGCGACAGTGATGGAGGCGGAGTCGCCGTCGACGCCGCCCTCGCCGGCCTGGACGAACTGGATGTGGACGTCCTTCTGTGAGATGTCCTCGTCGCTGAACTTCTTGATGATGGCGGAGACGTTCTGGACGGCCTCCTGGGCCATCTCCTTCAGCTGGCCCGTGGCGATGACCTCGCCCGGCCCCTGCGACGGCGTGACCTCGGCCATCACGGGGAGGACGATACCGGAGTCCTCGCCCATCACGGCGAGGCCGTTGACGCGGCCGACCACGTCGCCCTGGTTGACGGTGAGCTCGTAGTCCTTCCGGCGCTCGATGTAGTCGTCGGCGAGCTGCTGCTCGATGGAGCGGGAGCGCGCCTTCGCCTGCAGGACGTCCTCGCGCCGGGTGTACTCGCGGTTCTCGGCGCGGGCGATGTCGCCGGCGACCCGGACGAGCCCGCCGAGGTTCCGGAACTCCAGGGTGAGGTGGCCCTTCCGGCCGGCGCGGCGGCGGGCCTCGAGGATGACCTCCTCGATGGCCTCGTCGGTGAAGGGCGGCAGGCGGCCGTCGTTGGCGACCTCCTGGGCGACGAAGCGGGCGTACTTCCGGCGCATCTCGGGGGTGTCCTCGATGGTGTCGTCCATGTACACCTCGTAGCCGTACCCCTTGATCCGGGAGCGCAGCGCCGGGTGCATGTTCTCCATGGCGTCGAGGTTCCCGGCCGCGACCATCACGAAGTCGGTCGGGACGGGCTCCGTCTGGACCATCGCGCCCGAGGAGCGCTCGGACTGGCCCGTGATGGAGAACTCGCCCTCCTGGATGGCCGTCATCAGCTTCTGCTGGCTGCGGATGTCCAGGGTGTTGATCTCGTCGACGAACAGCACGCCCTTGTTGGCCTTGTGGATGGCGCCGGCCTCGACGCGGTCGTGGCTCGGTGTCTCCATGCCGCCGGACTGGAAGGGGTCGTGGCGGACGTCGCCGAGCAGCGCGCCGGCGTGGGCGCCGGTGGCGTCCTCGAACGGCGCGACCTGCTGGTCGGCGTTGTTGACCAGCAGGTTCGGCACCATGGCGTCGCTGCCGCGGCTCATGTAGCGGAACGCGAGGTAGATGATCCCCGCCGCGATGATGCCGAGCAACAGCGCCTCGGCGATGAGGATGGCGTAGCCGAAGACGACGGCGATGATAATCCACATCAGGAAGCTCCGCATCTGGTTGCGCTTGCGGGCCTCCTCCTTGTGGGCGTCGACGATCTGGTCGCCCTTCCCCGCGGGGACGGTCCTGACTTTGGGTTCGTTGCCGTCGTCGGGGTTGTGGTAGACGAGGACGTCCTGGAGCTCCTCCTTGGGGAGCAGCTGGCTCATCGCCTTCGCGAGCATCGACTTGCCCGTCCCGGGCGAGCCAATCATCATGACGTGGCGGCGCTGCTTGGCCGCCTTCAGGACGATGTCCCGGGCGTGGTCCTGCCCGATGACCTGGTCGACGAGGCGGTCCGGCACCTCGATGTCCTCGCTGGTGTCGATCTGGAGCCCGCCGAGGAGGTTGTCCTCCTCGTCTTCGTCGATCTCGACCTCGGCGTCGACGTGGACGTCGCTGCCGAGGTCGGAGCCGTCGAGGAGGTCCTCGTCTTCGCCGAGCGGCTCGTCGGAGACCCGCTGGTCGTGGCCGCGCTGACGGTCGCCGTCGCGGTGTTCGCCGCGGTCCCCGCGCTGGCGGCCACCCTCGTCGGGAGTGGCGTCGTCGCGATCGCCGCCGTCCCGGTCGGGAGCCGGCCGACCGTCGGGGTCACGTTCCGGCTCCTCGTTCGGGGGCCCGCGCTCGTCGTCGAGGGCCTCGTCTGGGTCGTTGTCGTTGCTCATAGAACGGTTGGTATTACCCGTAATCAGGGGTCGTCAATTGATATACTTTCTCCCCGCGACAGGCACTTCCGGCCATAAAAACCGCAGGATAGCACCGCGTCTGACGCCGGCTTCAGGAGGTCTGCGCCGGACTCGTCGGGTTTATACGAACCGACTCCGAGGGGCCACACATGACCCGGGGGTTCTACATCGGACGGTTCCAGCCCTTCCACGAGGGCCACCACACCATGGTCGAACGGATCAGCGAGGAGGTCGACGAACTCGTGGTCGGCATCGGGAGCGCCGACCAGTCCCACACCGTCCGCAACCCCTTCACCGCGGGCGAGCGCATCATGATGATCACCAAGACGCTGGTCGACCTCGACCTGGTGACCTACGCGGTCCCCATCGAGGACCTCAACCGCAACTCCGTGTGGGTGAGCCACGTCCAGTCGATGAGTCCCCGCTTCGAGGTCGCCTTCTCGAACAACCCGCTCGTCGTCCGGCTGTTCGAGGAGGCCGGCATCGAGGTCCGGCAGTCGCCGATGTACCACCGCGAGGAGTTCGAGGGCACCGAGGTCCGAGAGCGGATCGCCGAGGACGGCGACTGGGAGTCGCTCGTCCCCGAGTCCGTCGTCGAGGTCCTCGGCGAGATCGACGGCGTCGAGCGCATCCAGCAGATCTCCGCCAGCGAGGGGGACGGCGCGAACGCCGACCCGGCGGACGACTAGATGATCACCCTCACCTCCGACTTCGGGACGCCCTACCCCGCGGCCATGAAGGGCGTCATCCTCAAGCGGACCGACGCCCGCCTCGTCGACGTCGGCCACGACTTCCCCCGCCAGGACGTCCGTGGGGCCGCCTTCTGGCTGTCCACCACGCTCCCGGAGTTCCCGCCGGCCGTCCACCTCGTCGTCGTCGACCCCGGCGTCGGCACCGACCGCGACGCGCTCGTCGTCCGCGCCGGCGACCACGTCCTCGTCGGCCCCGACAACGGCGTCCTCCTGCCGCCCGCGCGGGCGCTGACCAGCGGCGGCGACGGCGACGACTACGACACGGACATCGACGCCTACGAACTGGAGATCGACGACCCCGAGAGCTCGACGTTCCACGGCCGCGACGTCTTCGCCCCCGGCGCGGCGGCCGTCCACGAGGCCGGCATCGACCGCCTGCCCGAACTCGACGGCCTCGAGCCCGCCGACGACGTCGTCGACCTCTCGCTGCCCGACGCCGACGTCCGCGACGACGGCGCCGCCGGGGAGGTGCTGGTCGTCGACGGCTTCGGCAACGTCATCACGAACGTCCCCGGCGAGGTCCTCGACGGCCGCGAGACGATCCGCGTCGATGGCGACGACTACCCGGTGGTCCCGTCGTACGCCCACGCGGACGAGGGCGAGGCCGTGGTCACGGTCGGCAGCCACGAGAACGTCGAGCTGGCGGTCAACCGCAGCCGCGGCGACGAGGCGTTCGGCCTCGCGGCCGGCGACCCGGTCGAACTGTCGTTCCGCGACTGACCTGTCAACGGTCCTACCCGCCGAGTGCGGCCGCCTCCGGGCGAACGCTTATGCGACGGTCGGCCCAAGGCGGCGTATGTTCAGTCCCCTCCAGCTAGGCGGCACCATCCTCCCAATCGCGGCGCTGCTGTTGCTCGCCGTGGCGGTGGTGGCCGTCTACCAGTCCGTCGAGATCGTCAACGCCTACGAGAAGCGCGCGCTGACGGTCTTCGGCGAGTACCGGAAGCTCCTCGAACCCGGCATCAACTTCGTCCCGCCGTTCGTCTCCCGGACGTACACCTTCGACATGCGGACCCAGACGCTCGACGTGCCGCGGCAGGAGGCGATCACCCGCGACAACTCGCCGGTGACCGCCGACGCCGTCGTCTACATCAAGGTCATGGACGCCAAGAAGGCGTTCCTCGAGGTCGACGACTACAAGAAGGCCGTCTCGAACCTCGCCCAGACCACGCTGCGGGCCGTCCTCGGGGACATGGAGCTCGACGACACGCTGAACAAGCGCCAGCAGATCAACGCCAAGATCCGCAAGGAGCTCGACGAGCCGACCGACGAGTGGGGCATCCGCGTCGAGAGCGTCGAGGTCCGCGAGGTCAATCCCTCGAAGGACGTCCAGCAGGCGATGGAGCAGCAGACCTCGGCCGAACGGAAGCGCCGCGCGATGATCCTCGAGGCGCAGGGCGAACGGCGCTCCGCCATCGAGAAGGCCGAGGGTGACAAGCAGTCCAACATCATCCGCGCGCAGGGGGAGAAGCAGAGCCAGATCCTCGAGGCGCAGGGCGACGCCATCTCGACGGTGCTGCGGGCCCGCTCGGCGGAGTCGATGGGCGAGCGCGCCATCATCGAGCGCGGAATGGAGACCCTCGAGGAGATCGGCCAGGGCGAGTCGACGACGTTCGTGCTGCCCCAGGAGCTCACCTCGATGCTCTCGCGGTACGGCAAGCACCTCACCGGCAGCGACGCCCAGCCGCAGTCGGAGATCCTCGAGGGCCTCGAGTTCGACGCCGAGACCCGCGAACTGCTCGGGCTCGACGACATCGAGGAGATCCTCGGCCAGATCGAGGCCGAGACCGAGATGGACGTCGAGGAGATGGAGAAGGAGGCCCAGGCCATCAAGGAGGGCGCCGACCCCGCCGACATCCCCGACCCCGACGAGGTCATCGCCGAGATGGACGAGGAGATGGCCGGCGGGGGCGGGACCGGGACCGGGGCCGACACCCCCGGCGGGACCCCCGAAGCCGACGAGGACCGCGAGCGCGAGACCGAGTCCAACTGAGTCGGCCCACGACGTTCCGACGTCCCGACGCTACGCCGATTCCACTGTAGAGACACCCATTCCGGCAGAAACCACACGACAGCAGTGGTTTCCAGCCATTTGTGGATTGGGTGCGCCTAGTTTGTGAGCCGAAGCCGTTTTTAACACCCCCGCGCAACGGAGGGTAATGACCGACGGCGGCATCGACGAGGGCAAGCGGTCCACGCTCAAGCGCTTCGCGGCGCTGGGTGCGACGACGCCGCTGGTCCGCCTCTCCGAGGACGACGACCAGAGCGACGTCCGCGACGCCATCGTCGGCTACCTCGCCACCACGCCGGGCGCCCACTTCTCGAAGCTCCGCGACGACCTCCAGCTCGGGACGGGCGAGACCCAGCACCACCTCCGCCGCCTCGAGCGCGACGGCGCGGTCGAACACCGGAAGGACGGCGACTACAAGCGCTACTTCCCGGCCGGCCGCTTCTCGGACTTCGAGCAGCGCGCGCTCGGCTACCTCCGGCGGGAGACGCCCCGACGGATGCTCATCGCGCTGCTCCGCGACCCCGACGCCTCCGGCGCCGACATCGCCGAGGCCGCCGGCGTCTCGCGGTCGACCGTCTCGAAGTACGCGACCGAACTCGAGGCCGCCGACCTGCTCTCCCGCGAGGACGGCTACGAGGTCCGGCGGCCCGAGACCCTCCTGACGCTCGTCGTCCGGTACGCCGACTCCTTCGGCGAGGACGCCGTCGGCTTCGCCGGCGACGCCGACGAGTTCGTCACCTACAGCCCCTAGCGTACCCACCGGTCGCTACGGGGTGGATGGAACACGACTGCAGAAGCGCGTCGTCAGCGTGGCCTCAGATCGTGACCTTCCAGGTCGTCCCGGAGGAGTAGCCCCACTTCTCGACGTCGACGTCGAAGTCGCCCTCGCAGATGGCGGTCATGTTGGAGCCGACCTCCTTGGCGGACATCCCGAGTTCCTCGCCGATGAGCCGGGACTTGAAGTAGGTCTTCATCTGCCCGTGCTCCCGGAGGTACGAGAGGATGCGCTGCTGCTTGTCGGTGAGGTCGGTCACCTGTGCCGCTGCGGTCGCGCTCATGTCATCCGGATGGACGTACACCCCAAAAGGGGATTTGGTACGGTCGGTAAACACGTCGCCTTCCTGCGATTCCGCCCCGTGGAGGACGGCGGTACGAGGGCAGATAGAGGGGTGTTGGTACGGGGTAGAAACGGCGAGCACCACGCTCGGTTTCGCCCTCGTACCACTGTTGAGAGATTCCACATCATCGATAGCATCCGCGAGGCGCGAAGCGCTCTCTTGGCACGGCGAGAGACGGCCTTCGGCCGGCTTTCGAACCACGCCGCGCGACCGAAGGGAGCGCGGGACCGAGGCCCGACCGGAGGTCCCGCGAGCGAAGCGAGCGGGAGCCCTGGAAGACGACCGAAGGGAGTCTTCCTGAGGGAGGGCCGACGTGTCTTTTTCGTGAACGTTTTTGCCGGCGTGCCGCAGGCACGCCGTGCAAAAAGGTTCTATTCCAGAATCTCGCCGACCGCGAAGTTCGACTTGACCTCGCTTATCTCGACCTTGACGCGCTCGCCGACCTCGCCGCCGGGGACGATGATGACGTAGCCGCGCTCGACGCGGGCGATGCCGTCGCCCTGCTTGCCGAGGTCCTCGATCTCGACGTAGCGGATCTCGCCCTCCTCGACGGGGGGTTGCGGTTCGTCGCTCGGCGTCTCCGGGGCGGAGGACGACGTCGAGTCCTCGCGGCCGCCGGAGATGAGCGCCACGCGGTAGGTGTCGCCGGCCTCGATCGAACCGGTGTCGATCTCGCGGCGGGGGACCTCGACGACGAAGCGATCCTCGGTCTCCTCGACCTCGGCGCTGAACAGACACAGGAGCTTATCGGAGATTTCCATAGACCTTCGCCCCGGACATCACGGGGGGCCCTATAGAAGCTACCGACCGTTCAGCGGTCGGCCGTCGGGCCGCTTGGCGCCCTCGGAATCGTGGACCACCACCCCGTCGGCGTCGGGTCGCGGCTCGTAGCGGTCCCGGAGGTCGATAGCCTCCTCGAGTTCCCGGACGGCGCGCTCCTTCAGCGCGGCCGCCAGCTCCTCGGCCGACTCGCGGTCGATGTCGCGGCCCAGTCCCTCGCACTCGTGGGCGCGGACCATCCCAGCCTCGTCCACGGCCTCGCCCATCGGCTGGCTCGTCCCGCCGAGCGCGACGCTGAAGGGGTAGGTCCGGCAGACCAGCGGCCGGCTGTCGTGGACGGTGCAGGCGCCGGTGCCGTCCTCGTCCTCGGCGTAGAAGGTGCAGTCGCCGCAGGCGTCGGTCTGGATGGCCCACTCGAAGGTCTCGCCCTCGGGGCCGTCCGCGCCCTCGCTGACGCCGTAGGGCATCGGCCGGGCGACGTCGCGCCAGTCGTACTCCGCCTCGAACTCGTCCTCGGCGCCGTCCTGCAGTTCTCGCGCCTCGTCGGGGAATAGCGTGGCGGTGTGGGGGTCGGACTCCCCACCCTCCTCCGGGGGTTCGTTCGCCTTGCAGCAGGCGCCACAGCGCGTGCACTCGAAGCCGATGGACTCGATGGCGTCGGCGAGGTCGGCCACCGAGAGGTCGCGGGCGCGTTCGAGTTCGGCCTCGAGGCTCTCCATGGACCGAGTACCGACCGAGCGGGGATAAGGGACGCGACCGGGACCGGCGGTCGACGATGGGCGGCGCCGGTCAGCGGACGGCGTCGGTCACCGAACGGCGTCGGTCGCCTCGCGCATGATCTCGAGGGCCTCCTTCAGCGTCTCGACGCTCACGGCGTAGGAGATGCGGGCGTGGCCGGCGCCGTGCTCGCCGAAGGCCTCGCCGGGCACGACGACGACGCCGCGGTCGATGACCTCGTCGGCCCAGCCGTCGGGGACCCGCGGCATCGCGTAGAAGGCGCCCTGCGGGGTCGGCACCTCCAGGCCCATGTCCTCGAGGCCGTCGAGCAGGACGTCGCGGCGCTCCTCGAAGGCCTCGCGCATCTCCTCGACGTGGTCCTGCGGGCCCGACAGCGCCTCCTCGGCGGCGTACTGGGCCGGGGCGGAGGCGCAGGCCTGGACGTACTGGTGGACCCGGAGCATCCGCTCGATGCGCTCGTGGGAGCCGGCGACCCAGCCGAGC
Source organism: Natronomonas salina (assembly GCF_013391105.1). Classification (NCBI taxonomy): domain Archaea; kingdom Methanobacteriati; phylum Methanobacteriota; class Halobacteria; order Halobacteriales; family Natronomonadaceae; genus Natronomonas; species Natronomonas salina. The sequence continues at coordinate 2,724,992 of NZ_CP058335.1, read as the reverse complement.
CGCCAGCCGGTCATCGAGTAGGCCTTCGAGCAGGCGTTGACGACGACGACGTTGTCCCAGTCGGTGAAGTCGGCGGGCGAGTGGTGCTCGCCGTCGAAGACGAACGGCTCGTAGACCTCGTCGGAGATGCAGAGGACGTCGTGCTCGTCGGCGATGCGGGCGAACTCGCGCATGTCGGCCTCGCTCTGGACGGCGCCGGTGGGGTTGGCGGGGCTGTTGACGACGAAGGCGGCGGTGTCGTCGGTGATGGCGTCCTCGACGGCCGCGGGGTCCAGCGTCAGGTCCTCACGGAGGGCGACCGGCTTCGGCAGGCCGCCGGCGAGGTGGGTCAGCGCCTCGTAGGAGACGAAGCCGGGGTCGGGGTAGACGACCTCCTGGCCCTGGTCGACGTGGGCCTCGATGGCGATGTGAAGCGCCTCGCTGCCCCCCGCGGTGGCGATGACGTTCTCCGGGTCGACCGAGAACTCGTTGTCGCGGTCGTGCTTGGCGGCGATGGCCGCCCGGAGCTCCGCGGTGCCCTTGTTCGAGGTGTAACCGTCGGTCTTCCCGGCCTCGATGGCCTCGACGGCTGCCCGGCGGGCGTTCTCGGGGGTCGGGAAGTCCGGCTGGCCGAGCCCGAGGTTGATGGCGTCCTCGCCGGCCGCCTCGAACACCTCGCGGATGCCGCTGATGGAGACCTGCTCGACGCGCGATGAGAAGTCGGTCATGGCCGGTACGGGGGCGGCTATCGGGTTAATTCCCCCGGAATCACTCGTCGGTGGCCTCCCGCAGTTCGTCGACGTGCCGTCGCAACTGCCGCAGCGACGCGTCGGCGTCGACGTACCCCTGGTCGTACTCGCTGTAGACGGACTCGGCGTTGCGCAGGAACTCCTCGACGGCCTCGTCGGTATCGGTCATACCTCTACCTGCGTCGGCCAAGCGGAAAAACCACACCAAGCATCCGCGAGCGCGGAGCGCTCGCGAAGGAGGTGCAAAAAGTGGGGGCGTCTAGTAGAACTCCCGGACCAGGTCCATCGCGCCCTCGGGGGCGCCCTCGGGGATGTCGGTCATGGGCTCCTCGATGCCCTCGCGCTTCTCGTAGCCGACGGAGTCCTCGTTCTGGTAGAGGACGCCCTGGTACTCCTTCTCGCGGTCCATGATGAGGTCGCGAGCGTCGTCGTAGTCCGTGCGGTCGTGGTCGAACTCCTCGTCGCCGACGTCGACGATGGCGTCGCGGAAGTAGTCGTATGTGTCGACGTCGTTGAACGTGACGCACGGCGAGTAGACGTTGACGAAGCCGAAGCCGTCGTGCTCGATGGCCTCCTGGACGATCTCCTGGTGGCGCTGGCTGTCCGAGGAGAACGACTGGGCGATGAAGGTGCCGCCGGCCGCCAGCGCGAGCGCCAGCGGGTTGACCGGCTGCTGGTTGGTCCCGTCGGGCGACGTGGAGGTCTCGAAGTCCTCGCGGGACGTCGGCGAGAACTGTCCCTTCGTCAGGCCGTAGATGCGGTTGTCCATGACCACGTAGGTCATGTCGACGTTCCGGCGGACGGCGTGGACGAAGTGGCCGGCGCCGATCGAGTAGCCGTCGCCGTCGCCGCCGGCGACCATGACCTCGAGGTCGGGATTGGCCATCTTCACCCCGCTGCCGAGCGGGAGGGCGCGACCGTGGACGCCGTGCAGCGCGTAGCTGTGCATGTACGTCCCGATCTTGCCGGAACAGCCGATGCCGGCGACGACGAACGTGTTGTCCGGGTCGTTGCCGGTCTCGGCCAGGGCCTTCATCATGCCGTTCATCGTCCCGAAGTCGCCGCATCCGGGACACCACGTGGGTTGCTTGTCCGACTTGAAGTCGGTGAATCGGGTTTCTGAGCTCATTGTATCAGGCTTCCACCTCCGCGGTCTCGCCGAGGACCCGCTTGATGTCCTCGGCGAGTTCGTCCGCCTTGAAGCGGACGCCGTTGTACTTGTTGATGCGCTCGACGCGGGTAAGTGCGTCGTGCTCGACGACGTCGGCGAACTGCCCGGTGGCGTTGCACTCGACGACGATGACGTCCTCCGCCGACTGCATCTCCTCGCTCAGGTCGGGGCGCGGGAAGATGTACGGGACCGAGAGGAAGCGGACGTCGATACCGTCGTCCTCGAGGAGCTCCAGGGCCTCGAGCATCGGGCCCTCGTTGGAGCCCCAGGAGACGACCAGCGTGTCCGCGTCGGGGTCGCCGAACTCCCGGTAGTCGAAGTCCTCCTGCTCCCGGGCGGTGTCGACCTTCCGGTCGCGCTTGTCGACCTGCTGGACGCGCATGTCCGTGTCCTCGGTCCGGCGGCCGAGTTCGTCGTGCTCGAGGCCGGTGGACATGTGAGCGCCCTCGGTGGTGCCGGGGAACGCCCGCGGGGAGACGCCGTCGTCGGTGACGGCGTGGGGCTGGAACTGCCCCTTGTCGTTGGTCCACTCCTCGATGGAGTCCTCGTCGACGACCTTCCCGCGGTCGATCTCGACGGCGTCCATGTCGAACTCCTCGGGCTCGTAGGTCTGCTCGGTGACCGCCAGCGACAGGTCGGCGGTGAGGTAGACCGGGAGCTGGTACTTCTCGGCGAGGTTGAACGCCTCGATGGCCTTGTGGAAGCACTCCGCGATGGTCGTCGGCGCGAGGACGAACCGCGGGACCTCGCCGTGGCCGCCGTACACCATCTGGTTGAGGTCGCCCTGCTCCTGCTTGGTCGGCATCCCGGTCGACGGACCGGAGCGCATCACGTTACAGATGACCAGCGGCGTCTCCGAGGTGGCGACGAGCCCGAACGTCTCGGTCATCAGGTCGATGCCCGGCCCAGAGGTCGCCGTCATGGAGCGGGCGCCCGCGCGGGCGGCGCCGAGCGCCATGTTGATGGCCGACAGCTCGTCCTCGGCCTGGACGACGATGCCGCCGTAGCCCTCGATGCGGCCCTTCAGGTACTCCATCACGTCCGTCGCGGGCGTGATGGGGTAGCCGGCGTAGAAGCGGCAGCCGGCGACGAGCGCGCCCATCCCGATGGCCTCGTCCCCGTTCAGGAGGACGTAGTCGCTGTCGGTGGTCTCGAGGTCGTAGGGCGTCGAGATGTCCGTCTCCTCCCGGACGTACTCGGCGCCGAGGCGGGCGGCCTCCTTGTTGTTGTCGACGATGGCCTCCCCCTTCCCGCCGAACCGCTTCTCGAGGGACTCGTCGAGGAACTCGATGTCGAAGTTGGTGACCTCGCAGGCCGCCCCCAGGGCGACGATGTTGCGCATGATCGCGCCGCCGGCGTCCTCCGCGAGACGCTTCAGCGGGACGTTCAGGGCCGTCATCTCCCCCGGCGCCTCGAAGTCGCTCATCATCGACCGCTCCCCGTCGTAGATGATGACCGAGTCCTCGTGGAGCTCGTCGAGGTTCTCGTCGACGGTCCGTTCGGTGAGTGCGATCAGGATATCGAGTCTGTCGACGACGCTCTCGACGGATTCGACCGACGTCCGTACCTTGTACGCGGTGTACCCGCCCCGGATTCGGGAGGCGAAGTCCTTCGAGGTAAAGACGTGGCGCCCCGCACGAGAGAGCGCCTGGGCGAAGATCTTCCCGGTCGAGTCGATCCCGTCGCCGGCTTCCCCGCCGACGGCCCAGTTGAGGTCCTCTGGCATGCTACGTCGGACTTCTTGTCGACGGACGTTAAGCCTTCTGAATATTGCCGCAGTTGAGCGGTTTTCGCCGCTACGACCCTTCTGAGAGGAATCCGTGGATCGGCGCGCGCGAACTGCACGCCCGTCCAGCGTCGCCGCCTCGAACCGGCGCGCCGCCGCCTTCGTAAACGCCTTCCTTGCGGGCCGACCGCTAGCGCGTATGGAACCCATCGAGACGACCGTCGCCGCCGTCCGCGACGTCGGCCCCGACGCCGTCGCCATCGACATCGAGACGCCCGACGACTTCGCCGCCGAGCCCGGCCAGTTCGTCAAGCTCTCGACGACCATCGACGGCGAGACGGAGGGCCGCTTCTACACCGTCTCCTCGCCGCGCGTCGAGGAGACCTTCGAGTTCACCGTCAGCTACGACCCCGAGGAGGGCGGCGCCTTCAGCGAGTACCTCGTGAACATCGAGGCCGGCGACACCGTCGAGATCACCGGCCCCTTCGGCGACGACTACTACCAGGGCGAGGAGCGCGTCGTCGTCCTCGCCGGCGGCCCCGGCATCGGCCCCGCCGTCGCCATCGCCGAGCGCGCCCTCGCCGACGGCCACGAGGCGGCCGTCGTCTACCGCGACGACGACCCCATCCACGAGACCCGCCTGGCGACCCTCGCCGGCACCACCGCGGACGTCTTCGTCCTCTCCGAGGACGACTCGCTGCCCGACGCCGTCGCCGACGTCCTCACGGGCGAGCGCGGCGAGCAGGTGTTCGTCTACGGCTTCGCCGACTTCCTCGACGACGCCGCGGCCGCCGTCGAAGCGGCGGGCGGCGACCCCGACGCGTCGAAGGCCGAGAACTTCGGGTGAACCTCCACTTTTTGCACGACCGCTCGCCGCTGGCGAGCGGTCGGCAAAAACATGGGTGTAAATAGGCGCGCGTGCTCCTTTCGCTCGCTTCGCTCGCTCCAGTCCGCGCGCGCTACGGCGACTCACTCGCTTCGCTCGTTCGTCGCCGAGAACCGCCTCGCGGGCGTTCTTCGAACGCCCCGCTCGGCGGATGCTCGAACAGAGACGGAACGTAATTACTACTCGACCAGCCCCGACAGGTGCCCGATCCGTTCCTCTGCCTCCCCGACTAGTTCCCCGACTACCTCCCCTGCTGGATGGACCTCGTCGGTCAGTCCCGCGCTCTGGCCCGCGTAGAGCGCGAGGGCCTCGAGGTCGCCCTCGACGCCCGCCATCGGCAGGTCGTCGCCGTAGCGCTCGATCGGGTAGCCGCCGGGGTACTCCGCGATCGTCTCGCCCTCGCCGGGGCGCTCCCCCGACTCTGGTCGCCCGGCGTCCTCCCACCGCTCGACGGTGCTGTTCCGGAGCGTCCGGTGGGGCATCCCCTTCCAGCCGGCGTCGAAGAGCTCGCCGCGGTAGGTGTCCGTCTCGTCGGCGTCGACGACGCGGTCGCGGTAGAGACCCTCGACGGCGGCCTCCTCGGTCGCGACGAACCTGGTGCCGAGCCACGCGCCGTCGGCACCGGCCGCGAGGACCGCCGCCACGCCGCGGCCGTCGGCGATGCCCCCGGCGGCGACGACCGGGACGTCCACCGCGTCCGCGACCCGGGGGACCAGCGGCAGCGTCGCCACGTCGCTCTGGACGTGGCCGCCGGCCTCCCAGCCCTGCGCGCAGACGACGTCCGCGCCGGCCTCGGCCGCGTCGCGGGCCTCGTCGGCGCTGCCGACGGTGACGATGGCCAGGGCGTCCGCCTCGTGCACGCGGTCGACGTACTCGCCGGCGTCGCCGAAGGAGAAGGAGACGATCGGCACGCCGGCCGCGAGGACCGCCTCGAGGTGGTCCTCGGTGGCGACCTCCTTCGCGTCGGGGTCGAGGACGACGTTGACGGCGAAGGGCGCGTCGGTCGCCTCGCGGGTGCGCTCGACGAACTCGGCGGCCTTCTCCGGGGGGCGCCAGGTGATCGCCAGCGTGCCGAGGCCGCCCGCGTTCGAGACCGCGGCCGCCAGTTCGGGGCGGGTCGCGCTGCCGATCGGCGCCTGCACTATCGGGTGGTCGATGCCCAGGGCCTCGCAGAGCGGCGTCGTGATGGTCACGACGGGAGTTCTCCGATGCGAGTAATAAGGGTGACTGCCGGCGGGTTATCGCGAGGGGTCGGTCGGGGGCGTCGAGGGGCCGTCGTCGCCGCGTCCGCCGTCACCGGAGCGGTCGGTAGCGGAGCCGTCGGTACCGGAGCGGCCGGCGCCGGAGCGATCGCCGCCGGACCCGGCCGTCTCCGCCGAGACGTCGAAGGGGTCGGCGCCGCCCTCCGTCGCGCGGCGGACGGGGCCGCCGAAGACGTCCGCGAGGATCTCGCGGAACCGGAGGAGCCGGTCGACGTCCCCCTGGAGGGCCTCCATCTCCGAGCGCATCGCCTCGACGTTCCGCGAGACCGCCGAGACCTCGGTGGCCACCCGCTGGACCGTCTCGCCGAGTTCGTCGACGTCCGACTCGTAGTCGTCGACCCGGCGGTCGAGGGCCTCGACCTCGCTGGCGACCGCGTCGACGTCCTCCCGGACCCCGTCGACGGCGTCCAGGTCGTCGCGGACGTCGTCGACCTCGGATTCGAGGTCCCGGCGCGCGTCATCGAGGGTCGCCTCCAGTGAGTCGACGCGGTCGCCGACGTCGTCGAGGTCGGCGGCGTGTCGGTCCTCCAGGGACTCCAGTTCCCCGCGGACGTCCGCGAGGCGCTCGTCGGCCTCCGAGAGGTCCGACTCGATGTCCTCGAGGATCTCCGGGGCGGTGCCGTGGCGCTCGATGATCCCCTCGAGGGCCTCGGCGTAGGCCGCGAACTCCTCGACGCGGGCGTTGAGTCGGTCCAGGCGGAGCCGGACGCTCCGCGGGACGTCGTTCACCGCCGGCTCGTCGACCCCCTCGTCCGGGTCCTGCTGGGACGGCGAGGCGTCGGTCGGGTCGACCGGCTGGGACTGGCCGTCCGAGACGTCCTCCGCGAGGTCGGCGCCGTTCGTCTCGGCGCTCTCGATGGCGCTCTCGATCGCACTCTCGATGGCGCTGGAGTCGGCGCCGCCGTCGCCGATGGCCGTCTCCTCGCCGCTCTCGTCGCCACCGTCGCCGTCCAGCGAGAGGCCGTCCGGGAAGCCGGACCCGGCGGCCGAGGCACCGTCCGGAGATCCGTTCTCGTCGTTACCGTCGCCGTCGCTTGCGTCGCCAGCGTCCTCGGTTCCGGGGGCAGCGACGTCCGCACTGTCCGGCGACTCGTCGTCCGCCGCGAGCCTCGAGTCCGGCAGCCCCGGGAGCGTGACGTCGCGGATGGTCGGCGGCTCGAAGGCGACGTCGTCGGCGGGTTCTGAGAGCCGGATCGCGTAGACGATCCGCGCGGTGTCGTCCTCGATGGCGTGGTGTAGTTCGACTCGCTCGAGCGAGACGGTCCCCTCGTCGGGTTCGTGGTCGACGTTGAACCCGGCCTGTTCGACCGGGAGGTCGGAGGGGAACTCGTCGACCAGGTCGACCTCGATCGGCCCCCTGACGTCGGACGTGAGGTCCAGCGTGACGACGATCCCGTCCCCCCTCCGTTCGAGTTGCCGCTCGACCGTCACCCCGTTCTTCGAGATCGTGGTCGAGGGACCCCCCTCTAGTGGCTTTGACACGTTTCTGCACCTACGTCCTGGCACTCGTCCGACGCTTATGTACCTCCCAGCGGTGTCGAGAACTGAAACAAACCGCCGGGAGTATCGGGCAGCGCTCAGTGCTCGACGAACTCGAAGAGGACGCCGCCGGTGGAGCCAGGGTGGAGGAAGGCGACCTGGTGCTCCCAGGCGCCGCGGCGCGGTTCCTCGTCGATGAGGTCGACGCCCGCCGACTCGGCCCGTTCGAGGGCCGCCTCGATGTCGTCGGTCTCGACGGCGAGGTGGTGGAGTCCGGCGCCGTGGTCCTCCAGGTAGCGCGATATCGTCCCCTCCTCGCGGGGTTCCAGCAGCTCGAAGTAGCCGTTCTCCAGTTCCATGAACAGCACTCGCATCCCGTCGAACCACTCCTCGTGGGCGATCTGGCACCCGAAGAGGTCCTCGTAGCGGAAGGCGAGACTCTCGGCGTCGTCGGTCGCGACGCCGGCGTGGTCGAAGCGCATACGTCGTTCGACCACCCGCGAGGGCAAATAACCGGTGCTCGACCGCGGGGGCGCGGGTCCGCGAACGCGAGTCGCCGGTTCGCTCGAGCGGGAAAGCGGTCAAGTCCCTCGACGCCGTCTCGGGGGTATGGAACGCGTCGGACTCTCCGAACGGGACGCCGTGGAGGCCGTCGAGGCCGTCCACCTCACGCAACTGGCGACGGGCGACCGGACGAGCATCCAGGCCTTCGAGATCAAACCCGGGGCGACGGTGCCGGAGCACAGCCACCACCACGAGCAGACGGGCTTCGTCTACGAGGGCGAACTGACGTTCGTGCTCGAAGATGGGGCGGAACTGGTGGTGGGACCGGGCGACTCGTTCACGATCCCGGGCGACGAGCCGCACGCGGCGGAGAACAGGGGCGACACCGCAGTTCGGGGCGTCGACATCTTCGCGCCGCCGCGGCCGGATCCGGACTGGGCCGAGTGAGCGACGGGGCGTGGAGGGGCCGGGGGCTCAGGCGAGGTCCTCGATGTTCGCGACGACCTCGTCGGCGTACTCGCTGGTGGCGAGCTTCTCGCCGCCCTCGATCTGCCGCTCGATGTCGTAGGTGACCTTCTTCGAGGAGATGGTCTTCTCGACGGCGTCGCGGACGAGCGTGGCGGCGTCGTCCCAGCCCATGAACTCGAGCATGATGCGGCCCGAGAGGATCATGGCGGTGGGGTTGACCTTGTCCTGGCCGGCGTACTTCGGCGCGGAGCCGTGGACCGGCTCGGCGAGGACGCGGCCGTCGCCGACGTTGGCGCCGGGCGCGATGCCGAGGCCGCCGATCTGGGCCCCGCAGGCGTCCGAGAGGTAGTCGCCGTTGAGGTTCGGCAGCGCCAGCACGTCGTACTGGTCGGTCCGGGTGAGGACCTGCTGGAGCATGTTGTCGGCGATGCGGTCGTTGACGACGACGGCGCCCTCCGGCGGCTCGCCGTCGCGCTCCTCCCAGAGGGTGTCCTCGGTGATGACCTCCTCGCCGTACTCCTCCTCGGCGACCTCGTAGCCCCAGTCGCGGAAGGCCCCCTCGGTGAACTTCATGATGTTGCCCTTGTGGACGAGCGTGACCGAGTCGCGGTCGTTCTCGAGGGCGTAGTCGATGGCCTTCCGGACGAGCCGTTTGGTGCCGAACTCCGAGATCGGCTTGACGCCGATGCCGACGGGGCCGTCGTGGATGGTCTCGTCGAAGCCCATCTCCTCCTCGACGAACTCGCGGACCTCCTGGACCTCGTCGGTGCCGGCCTCCCACTCGATGCCGGCGTAGACGTCCTCGGTGTTCTCCCGGAAGGAGACCATGTCCATCTGCTCCGGGCGCTTGACGGGGGAGGGGACGCCGTCGAGGTGGTAGGTGGGGCGGATGTTCGTATAGAGGTCGAGCCGCTTGCGGAGCGCGACGTTGAGGCTCCGGAAGCCGGCGCCGACCGGCGTGGTCAGCGGGCCCTTGATGGAGACCTTGAACTCCTTGAGCGCCTCGATGGTGTCGTCGGGGAGGTTCTCGTCGTACCGCTCGCGGGCCGACTCGCCGGCGTAGACGCGCATCCAGTTGATCTCGCGTCCCGTGGCGTTGGCGGCGGCCTGCAGCACCTTCTGTGCGGCAGGTCCGACGTCGGTCCCGATGCCGTCTCCGTGGATGATGGGTACGATCGGGTCCTCGGGTACGACGAGTTCGTCGTCCTCCGTCACCTCGACCGTCGAGCCCTCGGCGGGCACCTCCACTTGGTCGTATCCCATGTGCACGTGGTTCTACCGGACCCCTGAAAGGCGTACCGCTCTCCCGGCGAATTTTGCATGAACGACCGGGAAGGTCTCACACGGGCGGCCGCCGTCCCGGACGTCCGCGTCGAGCCCCAAACCGTAATCCGACGCCCGTCCAACCGGGGGTATGCGAATCATCGTCCACGGCGGCGCCGGGAGCCCGCCCGACGAGCCCGACGACCGCCAGGCCGTCCTCGACGAGGCCGCCGGCGCCGGCAGCGAGGCCGACGACCCGACCGAAGCCGTCTGCGCGGCCGTCAGGCACCTCGAGTCGGACCCGCGGTTCAACGCCGGGGTCGGCGGCGCGGTCCAGTCCGACGGGCACGTCCGCACCGACGCCGGCCTGATGACCGACGACCGCGAGGTCGGCGCCGCCTGCGGGATGCCGGGCGTCGAGCACGCCGTCGACGTCGCCCGGGTCGTCAAGACCGAGACGCCGCACGTCCTCCTCGCCGGCGTCCACGCCGTCGATCTCGCGGCGGCGTACGGCGTCGAGACCGGCGTCGACCTGCTGTCGGACCGCACACGCGAGCAGTGGGCCGACGTCGACGACCCGCCGACGGGCGACGCGCGCGACCACGCCGAGTGGGTCCGCGACCGGTTCGGCGGCGACCCCGAGGGTCGCGACGACGCCGGGCGGCGCGACCACGACACGGTCGGCGCCGTCGCGACGGACGGCGACCGCGTCGCCGCGGCGACCTCCACCGGCGGCCGCTGGCTCGCACTCGCCGGGCGCGTCGGCGACGTCCCGCAGGTCGGGTCGGGCTTCTACTGTACCCCCGGCGGCGGCGCGTCGGCGACCGGCGCCGGCGAGGACATCGCCCGGGTCACCCTCTCGCGGCGGGCCGTGCAGTTCCTGGAGTCGGGCCGCGACGCGAGCGCGGCCGCCGAGGCGGCCATCGAGGAGTTCGGCGACCACGTCGAGGGGACGGCCGGCGTGATCGTGCTGACGCCGGACGGCGACGCCGGAGCGGCCTACGACAGCGAGGCGATGCAGACGAGCGTCGCCGGTGACCGCTGACCGGCCCTCGGGTCCGGGCCATCGAACGGTGGCTCCGACGGCCAGAAGACCGTAGTAGGTCGACGGAGAACCGGGGGTCGTGACCGGACTACGCGACGGGGAACGAGGCGGCGTGGACGCGGAGTGGCGCGTCCGCGCGGCCGACCGCCGGGAGTACTGGTCGTGGATCGCGGGCGCGCTCTACCTCCTGCTGCCGGTCGACCTGCTGTCGACGCTGTACGCCGCGGCCCTGTACGGTCCCGGGGCGGAGGCGAACCCCTACGTCCGGTGGGCGCTGACGCAGGACGTCGCCGTCCTCGTCGGCCTGAACCTCCTGGCGCTGGCGGTGCTGGCGGCGCTGTTCTACGGCTACCTGGAGCTCCTGGCGGCCGCCCGCGGCGTCGAGGCGTGGGTGATGGCCCGGAGCTTCGAACTGTGGGTCGGCAGCCTGGTCGCCGCCGGACTGTTCGTCTTCGCGAACAACCTCGCGGTCGTCGTCCACGGCAGGTCGTTGCTCTGAGCTGGAGGGGTGGGCGACCCGCGAAAAGTGACTCCAAAAGAGCGCGGCGGAACGCCGCGCATCCAGACCGGAGACTCTCCCATGTGTCTCCCCACGAAGTGGCGGAGACGAGTCTACCTCGGGAGGCACGGTGCCTTAACCCCCGCGCCGTTTCGAGGCCTGTATCGTCGTTCGTAATCCCGCAGCGGTGGCGGCAGTGCAGCCGGACCCCCGACTCGGGTGGGAGCGACAGGGGAAGAGAGGGAGGAGCGTCGAACGCACCGAGCACGTCGATGGGCGACGCCTGCAGCGATGGGGGATGGAGCGGGGACCGGGGAGCGACCGCCACGGACGCTGCGTCCGTACCCATGGTGGCAGCGCGTGACGGTGACTGCACCGAGGGCGACCAGGGATATGGGTGGTATGGCTAAGTGATTGGGTAGTTACTGGATATGACACGTCGCCATCTCCAGCGAGGTGGTAACTGACGGGCGGCACAGCGCTTTACCACCTCGAAAGCGAATCGCCGCGTGTGAGCTCCGACCAGATCGACGTCTCCGGGTACGACTACGAGGCGACGGAGAACGACCAGGTGCGCGTCAACGCGACCGTCGAGAACGAGGCCGACGACAACCAGCGGGTCTCGCTGACGATGTCGGTCGGCGACGGCGACGACCGGCGGGAGAAGTCGACCGACCTGAAGGTGCGGGCCAACGAGTCGACCGAGGCGGAGCCGCTCTTCGACGTGGACGTCGAGGCGTTCCGCGACGACGGGAACGTCGACTTCGAGTGGGACGCACAGCCGGAGTGACACCCGGCCGACGCGGGTGACCACCCGCCACCGGACGCTTCGACCGCGGAGGTGACGGCCCTCTCCTCGAGCGGAATCGTGTGGGCAACTACCAAGAGCTTGGGTTCCCAACGCCCGCCATGGGCGTGGATCGGGTATTGTTCCTCCTGGTGGCCTTCGCGACCCACGGCGCGGTCGGCTACGCGCTGGTCGCGACGTTCGCCGGGGTCGACCCGCGTCTCGGCGCGCTCCTGGCGGTCGCCCCCGACGTCGACCTCCTCTTCGATCCGGCCTGGGGGCCGGCGTTCGTCCACCGCGGGTTCACCCACGCCCCGACGTTCCTCCTCGCCTGCACCGGGGTCGCCTACGCGGTCCGGCGGCGCCGGACCGACGCCCTCGCCGTCGCCCTGGCCCTCGGGTCGCACCTCGCCGTCGACGCGCTCTCGCCGATGGGGCTCCCGCTTCTGCTCTCGCCCGGGGACCTCCCGTCGCCGGGGCTCCACGTCCACGGCCCCGCGCTGACGGTCCTGCTCTGGACGCTGGCCGGAGCCCTCCTGGTCCGTCACAACAGCGAACGGATCACTTCGCTCCGCGGGGCGCGGGAGTAGCCGCTAGTCGAGCGCGGGGAGGGTGAACGAGAACGTCGACCCTTCGCCCGGTTCGGACTCGACCCAGATGTCGCCGCCGTGACGCTCGACGATGCGCTGACAGAGGGCGAGGCCGATGCCGGTCCCCTCGTACTCCTCGCGACTGTGGAGCCGATCGAAGACGGTGAACACGCGGTCCTGGTCCTCGGGGTCGATGCCGATGCCGTCGTCGCGGACCGAGACGACCCACTCCCGGCCGCGCCGGGTCGCGTCGACGCGGATGCGGGGCGGGGTGTCGCCGCTGTACCGGATGGCGTTCTCGAGGAGGTTCTGGATCACCTGCCGGAGCTGGCTGGCGTCGCCCTCGACCCGGGGGAGGTCGTCGACGGTGATCTCCGCGCCGCTCTCCTCGATCTGGAACTGCAGGTCGGCGAGGACGTCGTCGAACACGTCTTCCACCGCGACCGGTTCGAACGGGTCGCCGCGGGTCTCGACGCGGGAGTACTCGAGGAGGCCGTCGATCATCTCGCGCATCCGGTCGGCACCGTCGACCGCGAAGTCGATGAACTCCTCGGCCTCCTCGTCCAGCTCGTCGCCGTACCGGCCCTCCAGGAGCCGCAAGTAGCTCGTGACCATCCGGAGGGGTTCCTGGAGGTCGTGGGAGGCGGCGTAGGCGAACTGCTCGAGGCGCTCGTTGGACTCCTCGAGGGCCCGCTCGCGGTTCTTCCGGTCGAGTTCGAACCTGACCCACTGCGCCATGAGGTGGAGGAACGTCTCTTCGGCGTCCGTGAAGCCCCGCTCTCTGGGGTCAGTCGAGACGAAGAAGAACGTCCGGTCGGGCTCGTTGTCGAGTTCGATCCGCGTCCCGAGGTACGTCTCGACGCCGAACTCCTCGTAGGCGAGCGTGCCACCGAACCCGGACCGCTCGGGGTCGGTGATCTCGGCCGTCTTCTCGTCGCCGACCGTCGCCCGACAGTACGTCTCGGAGAGGGGCACCTTCGCCCCGGGCTCAAGCTGCTCGTGGTCGCCGATCACGGCCTCCACCTCGAAGGTGTCCGACGCCGGGTCGATCCGCGCGAGCCCGCCGATCTCGAGGTTGAACCGCTCGCAGCCCAGCTCGAAGAGCGCCTCGAGCTTCTCCTCGAAGGACCGGTCGGGGTCCGCGGCGATCCGGCTCAGGGTCTGCTGGTGGAGCTCGCGCTGTTCGCGCTCCAGTTCGTAGCTGATCCACTGGCCCATCAGCTCGATGAAGGTCCGCTCCGTCTCCGAGAACGGCCGGTCGCGCGGCTCGGTGCTCCCGAACCAGAACGTCCCGTAGGGCGTCGACCCGTTCGTCACCCGCGTCCCCAGGTAGCTCGTCAGGCCGAACTCGCGGTGGATCTGGTCGGCCTCCCAGTCGGTGCCGCGGACGTCCGCCATGGCGACGGGCTCGTCGTCCACGATGGTCTGCCGACAGAAGTGACCGTACCCCGGGTCCGACCACAGCTCCGCGTCCGGGTCGACACCAAGACCGACCCCCTTCTCCAGGCGGAACTCGCCGCCCCACGACGGCAGGTGGTTCAGCCCGCCCATCTCGAGGCCGAACCACTCCCGGCCCAGCTCCAGTAGCTGTTCGAGCTTCGCGTCGAAGTCGAGGTCGGGGTCGGCGGTGATGCGGTAGCTCTCCCGGAGGAAGCGCTCGCGGTGCTGTCGCTCGAGTTCGTACTCGACCCACTGGCCCATCAGGTCGAGGAACGTCCGCTCGGCGTCCGAGAACCCCGTCTCCCGCGGCGTCTCCGAGGCGAAGCAGAGCGTCCCGTAGGCCTCGCCCCCGACGTGGACGGTCGTCCCGAAGTAGGCGTCCAGGCCGAACCGCTCGTAGGCCTCGTCGTCGGTCCAGCCGACGTCGGCGGCGTCCGGGACGGACACCGGCCCCGGCGAGGCGAGGAGCTTCTCGCAGTACGTCCCGTCGAGGGAGTCGGTGACGCCCGGCCGGATCTGGTCGTGGTCGCCGACGGCCTCGACGATCTCGAAGGTGTCGTCGCAGGTCGTCTCCGTGAAGTACCCGATTTCGAGGCCGAGCCGCTCCCGTCCGAGTTCGAGTAGGTCCGCGACCTTCTCGCCGAAGGAGGCGGTCGGGTCGGCGAACGTCTCGTAGAGGTCGCGCTGGTAGCGGTCGCGCGTCTCGATCGTCGTCCGCGCGTCGGTCCGGTCGACCAGCGTCGCCAGCTTCCGGTCGAGTTCGTGGGACGCCTGGTCCGGCCCGAAGTACTCCTCCGGCGGGGTGTAGTAGAAGTTCCTGCAGACCGTCGTGCCGTCGTAGACGAGCAGCGGGTGGGTCTTGAGGACGTCGTGGAGGACCTCCGCCGGGAATCGGTCGCGGTTGTACTGACAGAGGACGGCGTAGTCCTCGCCGTCGTAGAGGGGGTTGAGCAGTTCCTCGTACTCACAGAGATCGTCGAGGTCGGTGTCGTCGGCGTCGAGCGCCCACGTCATCTCGGCGGCGGCCCGGACTCCCGCGAACTCGCCGGCCGTGGCCTCCGAGAGCGCCTCCTCCCAGAACTCCAGCATCGCCTCGCGGTCGAACTCCCCGGACCGCCGGTAGGTGTCGGCCTCCGTGTGCACGGAGAGGGCGCCCGACTCGCGGGCCGCGTCGACGTCGATCCCGCCGGCCCGCAACGCGTCGAGGACCTCGTCGACGGTGTTGTCGTCGGCGACGTAAATGCAGCGTTCGCCCCGCTCTAGGCCCTCCCGGACGAACGGGACGACGGCGTCAAACTGCCGGCGCCGGTCCTCGTAGATGAGCGCGTAGTGGTCGTTGTGCTCGTGGTTCTCGCCGGGGTCGATCGGACCGCGGATCTCGGCGTCCGACTCCGGGGCGTCGAACCGCCGAGATGTGCCCGGTCTGGAACCGCGGTCGATGGCGTCCGATGTGTGCTTGCTCATTGGTTTCCCTCCGCCCACCCGGAACTGGATCGCAGATGCGGATGTCCGACCCGGGTGACGCGTCGAACACTCAACTCGTTGTCAGCACCGACGTGAGCGAGGGTGAAAAGGATAGCGGGCCGCAGTGACCGCGCTCTGGCGCCCATCCTCGGCCCGTTTCGGTGGGACGAGTCGCGAGGGTTATCCGTCTGACGCCCTTATATACAGTCGACTTGATCACCGACCAGACCACCGACCGATCTCCGCCCCGAAAGGGGACGCTCTACTGCCCGAACTGCGACCACGCGAGTCCCATCGAAGGGGACTGGACCGTACAGGTACGCGACGACTGCGCCGATTACGATTGCCCCGCGTGTGAGACGACGATCACTTCTCGACCCGTCGAGAACCTGCTCACTGCCGGTAGCGAGGAACGCGCCTGCGAGTGCCTGGCTGCCTGAAACCGGCGCACCGCTCGTCGAGGCTCCGTTCTGTCCTCGTTCATCGGAATCGCAAGTCTGACCGCCGAATACAGGGGGTCCAGGGGGGCCGGACGTGAACGGCGAGAAGTGCGCCGCTACCGGGGTTCGATTTCGCGGAAAGTTAGGCGCCTACGGGAGTTTGGCCCACTATGCCGGACGGCCTGATGGGACGACTACGAATACTGACGGTCGCCGGGTGAGTACCTTGATCTCCGAGGGGAGCAAGATGTACGAACTCACCGCGAGGGTCAGTAATATCTCTGAGGCAGCTAGATGCGGAACGCCAGCCACAACCGAATCGGAGGCTGTCTAAAAGTAGAGACAGTTACTCGTCTCTCAGATCTTCGTAGATCTTCTTGTGATTACTGCTTTCCCGGTCCATAGTAGCCAACAGACGGACCAAGCTCGTCCTCTCTTCGTCGTTTTGGTGTTTAGCCTTCATCATAGAGAGCACCTTGGTAGTGTACCATACGAGGTTGCTAGCATAATTAGTTTGTGACTGCCTAATTGGCCGAATCTATACTCAGTTAACGTCGTTCTCATCAATAACCCCCTCTTCTACGAGGTTTTCAGCTATCTCACCCTCTAAGTCGGGGTCGTATTTGCTCAGCATCTCAATAATCACTGAGCGTACTTCCTTCCATTCGTCAAGTAGAGCCGTAATAGATTCTAATACTTCGTCTGGGAAATCCTCCTCATATTCTTGCTTTAGGGATGATAGCTCCTTTCCAAATTTACCGTATTCAACCAAAAGCTGCCTAAACTCCTTCCCATCAATCGATTCATATACCTCTTCAGGGATTTCATCTACAAATTCCCCATCCTCTATGCTATCGTACTCATCAAATATATCAATTATTTCTTCAAACCTATCATCGATACTAATGTACCAGTTCGTAAGATGGATAGTATCTATAACTGGATCGATGCTCCGACTATCTGCAGAAGAATAGGTGATATCGTCGAAGTAACTAACAACTGCCTCAAAGTCCACCATTTCCTCCATAACCGCAAAAAGCTTCAGAATTGCCTTAATTTCCTCTCCGTAGTCAAAGTACAACCCATTCATCGCATAGAACGTCCAAGTTGTGTTTAGAGCAGTACGTTTGTTTCCGTCAACAAAGGGATGATTCGCCGCTAAAAGTCGTAATAATTCCGCTGCCTTCTCGTGGATAGTTTCTGGGACACATCCAAAGTGACCCTCCGAAATGGCTGACAAGATATAATCAATTTGTCCCTCGTTGCGAATACCTACAGTAGCATCTTCATCATCCTCAACGATATCTGAATGTATAGATACTATCTCATCCACGGTCGGATATAGGACATCATGTGGATATCCATGAGTCATATTGGAGATACCAGTACCGTGTATTGAGCGAACATAAATCCATTTGGGCTAATCAGGTCTTACGCCGCTTCGGAGAGGAGCAACGCGAACACAAAGAATTGATTGGGGGTTGGAACGGCGCGCGGTCCTACCTTGGGGCAGCTGAAGCAACTCATACTGCACACCCTTTCAGCTACGGGGTTCGTAGGAACCGTACGGGGATAGGAAGTCTCCGTCGGAACCCACATCAGAGATGGGACTCATCAAAAAATGGTGTCGGCGAAAGTTAGGCGCCTACGGGAGTTTGGCCACCAGTTCCCGACGGCCGAAGACCGTTCGGAAACCGAGTGGGCCAACTCGGATTTGAGACCGAGGACGAGGGCGAGAAGGCTTGTACCGCCCGATTACAAGCCTCGCCCTCTACAGCCCTTCACGGTTATCTCGAACGGCTCATCCTGAACGGATTGGATGAGGATAGGCACCGTCCACGTTTCCTACTAAAGACAACTATGTCAAACGGAAACAACCTCGAACCGATTCGTCCAGATGAGGCCAAGGAAATGTACCTTTCACAGCGGGAAAGCGAAGTATCAAAGAGTACGATTCAGGCGCACCATTATCGCCTAAAGCACTTCGTCCACTGGTGTGAAGAAGTAGAGGAGATAGAGAACCTGAACGAGCTTTCGGGCCGTGATCTTCAGCGATTCAAGATGTGGCGGCGAGACGATGGCGATCTCAATAACGTCACACTCGTCACCCAGCTCTCAACACTTCGTGTCTTCATCGATTGGTGCGAGAACATCGACGCCGTACAGGAAGGCTTACACGACAAGATTCTGCTTCCCTCGCTATCGAAGACTGAAGACCGGCGTGATGCTATGCTCGATTCAGAGGCCGCTGAGAAGCTGATTGAATACCTACGACAGTTTGAGTTCGGTACCCGAACGCACGCCCTGGTGGAAGTTCTATGGCTCACCGGGATGCGAATTGGTGCGGTTCACAGCATCGACGTGGCGGACTACGACCCGGAGAATCAAACAGTGGAATTGCGCCATCGTCCAGAGACGGGTACCCGATTGAAGAACAAGGAAGACGGAGAGCGGGTAGTCTCGTTGAACGCCGAGGTCTGTGACGTGCTTGACGCCTATCTCCAATATCACCGCATCGAGGCCGTGGATGATTATGATCGGAAGCCGTTGCTCACCAGCTCGGCAGGCCGACCAGCGAAAAGCTCCCTTCGGGATAGTATCTATCGTATCAGTCGTCCCTGTATCTATACTGGTGATTGTCCACATGGCCGCCAGAAAGATTCATGCGAGGCGATGGAGACTAACAAGGCCAGTAAATGCCCCTCAAGTGTGAGTCCACACGCGATTCGACGTGGTTCAATTACTCACCACCTCTCCGAAGACGTGCCTGAGACGGTTGTTGGTGACCGAATGAATGTGAGCCTTGACATTCTGGAGAAGCACTATGACCGGCGGAGTGAAGAAGAAAAGGCGGAACAGCGCCGTGATTATTTACGGGACCTATAACCAAAGTAAATCATCTTAATTTGAATCTTCTTCTTCGAACTTCGACCTTATTGTTTCCTCAATCCACTCGCTAATTTCTTCATCTGACATTTCATTTTCTAATTCATCTGGCATCATCCCCCTAACGTCGATTGGTTCTTCTTCAAGTTCAATTGATACAGATGCATTTATGTCCACTAATCCGACTTTACCTTCTTCCTTTCTTGGACCCGCCTTTGGTGGTCTTGCGGTCACAGCTCGCTCAACCCAATCTTCCAACTTACTTGGTGGGTTAACGATCTCGTCATTGAAGTACAAGAACGCATTCGCTTGTGCAATCAGCATAATGGGAACCCATTCGTTTGAAAGTCGCTCATCATTAACGACCTGGTCCATGTCCCTTGACGGGAATTTATCTCCTATCAAGACTAAGTCAAGTAAAGACTCTTTTAAACGTGTCCGTATTCGATATCTGGCATTCCGCTCGTCTTGCCCATCCAGGTCTTTTCTCCCGAGCAAATACTCTCGATCACTCTTTGTGAGTATCCCTCTGTCTCTATCGATTCTATTCCAGGGTTCAGTTTCATCAGGGCTTTCATCCACCATTTTGCCTCGGAGTATGGTGTAGTCCACAGCGAAAACGCTTAAGGATGTCGAAATAGTACCTGTATCTATCAATGTCAAAAGGGAGATCAGCTGATGAGAAAACACGGTGTTCATGCTGTGGGAGGCATGGAAGCCAGGTCAGAAAGATAGATAGCGACCATCAGGTTCCACGGGGCGTAGGTGGCGCAAATCATCCTGGTAACCGTGGGCCGCTTTGTAGAAAGTGCCACAGCGCCAAGCATGGAGATGGACTTGCACCAACAATCCGCTGGTTAAGCACAGGTGATATGGACGAATATGAGTTCCTGCTGTACAAGCAGTTCATGAACGAGATGATTCCAGCAGTTGCTCAGGTGATCGACGTTGAGATGGATGTCCGGTACTCACTTGGAGATAATGATAACGCTTGGCACATCCCAGTAGGGGATATCCGTTGGTTAGACGAACGTCTCACCGAATTAGATGTGGAATATCAATCAATACGAGCCTCCGAGTACTGGTGAAGCACAGGAGGACTCTACTACATCGAGGGGCTATTGAGAACTTGATATTTTCTCTAAGAAGCCTACAGCCCATCCAATATCATGGAGTGAGCGTATTCTGATAACCGACCAATCAATTTCGTTAATATGTTGATGGCATGAGTCGCCTGGACCAACCCTAAGCTATTCGTTGAGTGGAGCTAACTAATCAAAAGGCACAGAGGGTAAGTAGGTGCGTGGAATATACGGTTGAACCCAATCCTTACAGTGGCATCTGTTCCGAGATTAGGGCAACGGAAATTAAGCGCCTACGGGAGTTCAGCCCACTATGCCGGACGGCCAAAGACCGTCCAGGCCGGGAGTGGGCCAACTCGGATTTGAACCGAGGACCTCCCGGTTATCAGCCGAGCGCTCATACCTAGCTGAGCTATTGGCCCTAGGTAGGCGCAGTTCATCGTAACGACGACGCTTGGTTAAACCTTTCTTTTTCGCGGGTCCCCGGCCCGCCGTGGCACGGTTACGGTTCGCGCGACTCCTCGCGGTCGTCGCCCTCGACGTCGACGTCGGTGAACTCGTACTCGTCGTCGCTGACGTCGACCGGGTCGGAGCCCGACCCGGCGCCGCTGCCGCCCGGGCCGCTCCCGCCGGGGCCGCCGGGGCCGCCGCCCGGGAACTGGCCGCCCGGGAAGCCCTCGCCGTCGCTCTCCTGGTCCGGGAAGCCGCCCATGTAGACGTTGCCGGTGGCGAAGCCGCCGGTCTTGGCGTCGACGTAGGGCGTGACGACGTACTTCTTCAGGGCCACGCGGATGGGGTAGCGCGTCGGCGGGAGCACGAACACCAGGCCGATGAGGTCCGTGACGATGCCGGGCGTGAGCATCATCGCGCCGGCGACGAGCAGCAGCGCCCCGTCGAGCAGTTCGTCCGTCGGGGCCTCGCCGCTGGCGAGCTTCCGCTGGATGCGCGCCAGGGTGTGTCGGCCCTCGGCGCGGACGAGCAGCAGCCCGATGAACGCCGTCAGTACGACGAGCGCCACCGTCGCGACCGGCCCGATGGTGACGGGGCCGAGGCCGGTCGCGAGGATGACGAGCAACATGACGTCCAGCAGCGGCACGAGCAACAGGACGCCGATGACCCGCAGGTCCATGCCCGTGGATACCACCGGATGCCGGAAAACCCTTCCGAGACCGGCGACGTCCGCGGAGCCGAACCGCGGTGGAGCCGGCCGTGACCGGTTCGGCGACCGACAGCGAGTTGACGCGGCCGGCCGAAACCCGGACGATGGAGCACCACCGGAAGCTCGAGCGGATGTACCACGCGGCGCCGTGCAACGACGGGGCGGACCCGGAGCTGACGATCACCGACGCCGGCGAGGCCGAGGTCCGGATCGGCGTCGACGAGGGCGACCACCACGCCGCCGGCGCGGTCCACGGCTCGTACTACTTCAAGGCGCTCGACGACGCGACGTTCTTCGCGGCGAACTCCCTCGTCGAGGACGTCTTCATCCTGACGACGGACTTCCACCTGCAGCTGACGCGGCCGGTGTCGACCGGCGAGATCGTCGCCAGCGCGACGGTGGTCAACGACCACCCGAAGCAGCTCATCGCCGACGGCACGCTCCGCGACGACGAGGGCAACCAGCTGGCCCGCGGGACGGGCACGTTCCAGAAGAGCGGCGTGGAGCTGACGCCCGAAGTCGGCTACGAGTAGCGGGCTCGAGGACGGAACCGGGCGGGAGGGACACCCTGGCCGCGCGAGGCGGACCCGACGCAAAAGCGGACCGCAGGTGAGAGGCTGAAGGTTTTTGATAACACGCCGCAAGGTGGACACCGATGAAGTACTACCGGCAGGAGCCGCTCCGGCACCTCGGCGACGTCCCGGCGATGGGCGCCGACCGCTACGGCGAGAAGCTCGCCTTCGAGTACCGCGGCGACGAGTACAGCTACGCCGACCTCGAGGCGCGGTCGAACCGGGTCGCGAACGCCCTCACGGACGCGGGCATCGAACCCGGCGACCGCGTGGCGATGTACGTCGAGAACTCCCTGCAGTTCCCCGAGACCTTCTTCGGCATCGTCAAGGCCGGCGCCGTGGCGGTGCCGCTGAACCACCGGATGGACACCGAGAGCCTGCGGTACATCCTCGACGACGCCGACGCCCGGGCGCTCGTCACGTCGCCGGTGTTCCCGAGCGTCGGGACGGACCTCGCCGAGGAGGTCCCGCTGGCGTTCATCCCGGGCGGCGCCGAGGGCCTGGAGGACTACGACGAGCACGTCGACGACGCCTCGCCGGAGTTCGACCGCCCGGACCGCGACTTCCGGGACGTCGCCGTCCAGTGTTACACCTCGGGGACGACCGGCGCGCCGAAGGGCGTGCTGACGACCCACGAGAACCTCCTGACGACCGCCCAGTCCTACAGTTCCCGCGGCGGCGCCGACCCCGAGGAGGACGTCGCGCTCTGCTTCCTCCCGCTGTTCCACATGTACGGGCTGAGCACGGTGATGCTGACCGCCCTCTACAACGGCGCCACCGTCGTCCTGCGGACCATGCCGGTCGCCAGCGACCTCCTGTCGGCGATCACCGAGTACGAGGTGACGCAGTTCGCCGGCATCCCCGCGGTCTACATCGAGATGGTCTCGGAGCTGGAGGCCAACCCCGACGAGTACGACGTCTCCAGCCTCCAGACGCTCGGCAGCGGCGCGGCGCCGCTGGCCGACGACACCCGCCGCCGCATCGAGGCGGCCTTCGACACGCCGCTGACCGAGGGGTGGGGCATGACGGAGACCTCCCCCGCCGGCACCACCGCCTCGACGTACGGCGTCCACAAGGGCGCGGGCTGCATCGGCCAGCCGCTGCCCGACGTCGAGATCAAGCTCGTCGACCCCGCGACCCGAGAGGTCCGCGTCCCGGCCGAGGCCCTGGAACCCACCTCGGCGACGACGCTGGCGGACCACGGCATCGACCCCGACGACGAGGACCAGGTCACCGGCGAGATCGCCATCCGCGGCCCGCAGGTCTTCGAGGGCTACCACGGCCTGCCGGAGAAGACCCGGCAGGTCTTCGATGAAGAAGGCTGGTTCTACACCGACGACATCGCCCGCGTCGATTCCGACCGGTTCCTCTGGATGGTCGACCGCGCCGACGACATGCTCATCGTCGGCGGCGAGAACGTCTACCCCGCGGAGGTCGAGGACGCGCTCTTCGAGCACCCGGACGTCCAGGCCGCGGCGGTCGTCGGCGTCCCCCACGAGGTGAAGGGCGAGGCGCCCGTCGCCTTCGTCGTCACCGAACCCGGCGTCGAGGAGCCGCCCTCCGAGCGGGCGCTCCGGGAGTTCACCCTCGACCACGTCGCCAGCTACGCCCACCCGCGGCGCATCTTCTTCGTCGACGAGCTCCCCCGCAGCGGCACCCGCAAGGTCCAGCGCTACAAGCTCGAGGAGGACGTCGAGGCGCGCCTCGACGGCGAACTGACGAGCAGCGAGGAACTGTAGGCCCTATTCGCCTCGGCGCGGACCGAAGGTATACGGACGCGTCGGTCGTCACGCCGCGTATGAGTCCGACCGTCCACGAGTTCAGAAACCAGATCCGCCAGCGTGTCGGCCGGTTCGAACGCGAGGTCGACGCCCAGTTCACGAAGGAGGAACTGGCCGCCATCGCCGACGCGGTCGGCGCCGACGTCGACGACCCGCGCCCCTCGAAGGGGACGATGCGCGCGGCGATCCGCCAACGGGCAGGGATCGGTCCGGAGGACGAGGAGGACGGTAGCGCGTTCACGAAGTCGGACCTCGAAGCGATAGCCGCCGCCCTGGACGACTGACCGCTACCAGTGGGTCGGCCGGTCACGAGGTCCCGTTTCGACGGTGACGGAGTTCGATGGATAGCGCCGACCGGCAGAGCCAGACCCCGCCCCCGAGCGCGCCGATACCGAGCAGGACGAGCGCGGTGAAGGTGGGATCACCGGTCGTCGAGATGCAGGCGTTCTGCGTGCCGCGACCGGAGATGCACGCCTCCGGGACCAGCGCCGCCAGGAACAGGATCGCCGCGACCAGCGCCAGGGAGAACGCACCGACGAGCCGCCTCGTGACGCTTCGCTGCCGCTCGAGAGCGGTCCACCGCTCTCGGACGGCCCGCCGTTCCCAGTCTTCCCCCCGCTCCATACGCCAGACCATGGTATCTATTAACATGAATCTTTCCTGGGCCGGACTCGGGCTGTAGCGGTTCGCGAAAGGCGGCCTGGGGATAATGGTTGGGTCGAACGGGCCGCCGTCTACTCGTTTCACTGCTCGGTGAAAGGTCTCCGGTCGAATCATCTAGAATCGATTCGGACCGATCGGCGGATGGAGAAACCCGGCGCTACGGACGAAGAGATCGGAACCGGGACCGAGAGGCCGGCTTCGAGGCGGTCACGAACGGTCTGTAGTCGTCGAGCAGGTCGGCCGCGTCACGACTCGGGTCCGCGTTCGGGGAGGCTGACGACCTTCTGTCCCCCCTTCCAGCGGCGGGTGACGAGCCCGTCGGCCTCCATCTCGCCGAGCAGGTTGCTGACCCGGCCCTCGGAGTACCCCGTCTCGGCGACGACCTGCTGTTGCCACATCCGCCCGCCGTGCGCGTCCAGCAGCTCGAGGACGCGTTCGTCGGGCGGCAGCAGTCTGGCTTCCGTCCCGGAAGCACAGCCAGTACGACCGGTCGACCCCTCACGTTCTCCGGACTCGCCGGGCGCGATGGTCTCGATCGATGGCGGCAACTCGACGCCGACGATCGTCCGCAACTGCTCGATCATTCCACCTCACCGCGGAGCGTCGCGGTCGCTGGTGCCGCGCGTTCGACCAGTTCGACGAGGTCGCCGTCCCGGCGGACGGCCAGCACGATGGCGTCGCCGTCGACGGCCCCGTCGAGCTCGAGCACGACCGGATTCGAGAGCTGTCCCCCACTTGAGGGGCTACGAGACCCCCCGCGTGACGTAGTCATTGTCATCCATCCCCGGACACTGCAAAATGGTAACTTCTTACTTGGAACTGCTGCCGGTTATTTTGGGACTTTTATCTACCGCCGGCTCAGTCCCGGTCGAGGTGCAGCGAGACCCGCCCGACGGCCACCGTCTTCCGCTCGCCCTCGTGTTCGCTCGTCACCTCGACATCGACGACGCCCATCGCCGACCCGCTGCGGATCACCGTCGCCTCCGCCCGGAGGTCGTCGCTCGCCGGCCGGACGTAGCTGACGTTGAGTTCGGTGGACGCGTGGGGCGTCGAGTCGGGCTCGTCGAGCGTCGTCCGGATGGCCGCGCCGCCGGCGTGGTCGATCAGCGTCGCGACGACGCCGCCCTGCATGACCCCAGTCCCGGGGTTCGCGAGGGACTCGTCGAAGGGCAGCGAGAGCGTGACGGAGCCCTCCGACTGCGCCTCGATGGCGATGCCGAGGCTCCGCAGGTGGTCGTGGTTCTCGAGGAAGCGACGGTTGACGTCGGTCATTCGGGTTCGCCGGAGCTACGCCGCCCGCGCTAATGAAGTCACCCGGTGGGTCCGGTCCGTCCCCGCCGGTTCGCTGCCGGTAGCCCGCGTGCGCGGTACTTATCCGCCTCGGCGCAGAGACCTCTGCATATGAGCGACGGACGGGACGTCCCGGGAGGCGACTTCGTCGGGGGTGACGACGCGGGCAAGTCACTCCAGCGGTTCCGGGCGACGGTCGACCTGATCGACGGGGGGCTCTACCAGCTCGACCCGGAGGGCCGGTTCGTCGCGGTCGACGACGACTTCCTCGCGTCGACGGGCTACGCGCGGACGGAACTCCTCGGCGAGCGATTCTCGCTGCTGCTGGACGACGATGACGGTGAGACCGCGGAACGCGGCATCGACGACTTCGGGGCCGACGGGGCGACCGACGTCGACACGGTCGAAGTGACGTTCCGGACGGCGGACGGCGAACGGCTGCCGGTCGAGCTCCGACAGCGACGCCTCGGCGAGAGCGGGCGGGACGGCGGGACGCTCGGCGTCGCTCGGGAGATCGCGGGGGAGGACGACCGCCAGGAGCGGGTCGAGACGCCCCTCGACGCCGACGAGACGACGACGAGCGTCCTCGAGGAGGCCGACGTCGGCGTCTTCATCCTCGACCCGGAGTTCCACGTCGCGTGGGTGGACTCGACGGCCGCGTCGTACTTCGGGCTCGACCAGGCGGCGACCATCGGCCGCGACAAGCGCGAGTTGGTCCACGAGACGCTGACCGACCGGGTCGCCGACGGCGGGACGTTCGCCGAGCGTGTGCTGGCCGCCTACGACGCCAACGACTACGTCGAGCGGTTCGAGTGCCGGGTGCGGGCGGGCGACGCCGACCGGTGGCTCGAACACCGGAGCCGACCGATCGAGGCGGGGCGGTACGCGGGCGGGCGGGTCGAACTCTACTACGACATCAGCGACCAGCGCCGCCGCGCACACCAGCTCCAGCGGCTGAACGAGGCGGTCCGGGAGTGGCTCGAGCAGGACTCGCGGACGGCCGTCGCCGAGCGGGCCTGTCGCCACGTCCGGGAGATCCTGAACATGGACATCAACGGGGTCTTCCTGCACGACGCGGCGTCGGCGGAGCTCCGACCGGTCGCCTGGAGCGCGCCCGCGGCGGACCTGTTCGGCGAGGTGCCGACGTTCCGGGAGGGCGAGGGGGTCGCCTGGCGGGTCTTCGAGAGCGGCCAGTCGGAGGTCTACGACGACGTCCGGGAGGCCCCCGACGTCTACGACGCAGAGACGCCGATCCGCAGCGAGATCGTCCTCTCGATCGGCGACCACGGCGTCGTCGAGATCGGCTCCACGGAGCCCGGCGCCTTCGACGACGGCGACCTGATGCTCGCGGAGATCGTGGCGTCGACCCTCGAGGTGACGTTCGACCGGATCGACAACCAGGAGCGGCTCGAGGCCCGGAAGGCGGAACTCGAGACCGAACTCGGGCAGATCCTCGACCGCGTCACCGACGCCTTCTACGCCGTCGACGACGAGTTCCGCTTCACCCACGTCAACGAGCGGACCGAGGAGCTGCTCGGGTACGCCGAGAGCGAGCTGCTGGGGGAGTCCCTCTGGGACGTCTTCCCGGAGGCCGCCGAGATCGACACCGTCCGGACGGCCTTCCGGACGGCGATGGACGACCAGGAACCGACCAGCTACGAGCGCTACGACGAGACCCTCGACCTCTGGATCGAGGCGAACCTCTACCCCTCCGAGTCCGGCATCTCGGTGTACTTCCGGGACGTCACCGAGCGCAAGGAGCGCGAGCAGGCCCTGGAGGAATCGAACGAACGCCTCGAGCAGTTCGCGTACGCAGCCTCCCACGACCTCCAGGAACCCCTCCGGATGATCACGAGCTACCTGCAGTTGCTCGAACGCCGCTACACCGGCGAGCTGGACGAGGAGGCCGAGGAGTTCATCGAGTTCGCCGTCGACGGCGCCCAGCGGATGCGCGAGATGATCGACGGCCTCCTGGAGTACTCCCGCGTCGAGAGCCGCGGCGACGCCTTCGAGGCTGTCGACCTGGACGCGGTGCTGGACGACGTCCGGGACGACCTGCAGCTGACGCTGGAGGAGAGCGACGCCGACCTCGAGGTCGGACCGCTACCGCGGGTCGAAGGCGACGCCAGCCAGCTCCGCCAGCTGTTCCAGAACCTCCTCGAGAACGCGGTCGAGTACAGCGGCGACGAACCGCCCCGGATCCGCGTCGAGGTCAGCCGGGACGGCGACTCCTGGGTGACGGTCTCGGTCGACGACGACGGCATCGGCATCGACCCCGACGACGCCGACCGCATCTTCGAGATCTTCCAGCGACTCCACTCCCGCGAGGACCACTCGGGGGCGGGGATCGGACTGGCGCTCTGTGAACGCATCGTCGAGCGCCACGGCGGCGACATCTGGGTCGACTCCGACCCGGGTGCGGGCGCGACCTTCTACGTCACGCTCCCGGCCGGACCGGACGCCTGACCGGGTCCTCTAACGGACGCCAGCGCCGCCGCTGCCGGTTCGAGGCTCCAAAAAACGGTGTACCAGTACCCCTACCGGTATCCTGTCGGTCGGTTCGGGACGGTAAATGCTTTCTCCGATGACAGATATTCACATTCGGGCGACGGGAGCGCACGAATCGGCTGGGCGGCTACTCGGAACCCAACCTTCCACAGCGAGCTCCTTCGTACAAAATCCACCTATGCTTCGATGATATCATGCACCTGCGGGGAGAGCGGCTTCGCCAAGAACAGCACCTTCGCCGACCAGGCCTTCGGCACAGAGAACGGGAGCGGCCCCAACTCCAGCCATATCCACGACAACGAGGGGCAGTTCCAGGACGGTGAGCTCATCGCCCGCGAGGTCAGCTGCAGCGTCGCGACTGTCGTCAACAACGTGCCAGAATCCGGACCGTAACCCCACGAATCGGTCGGTAGCCTGACGGGAGGTGCTCCTCTTTTCTGTCGATGGCCTCTCGACAGATTCTTCCGGTGCGACCGCCGAGGCGGCCGAGAACCGGATATCCGCCGACTGACGAGTTTCTATCCATAAACATAGTGTTTACTTGTCTCTTCATTTCTAGTCAGTTATTTTACGTTAATGCCCCCGAGTATCCGGCAGAGGACTAATCAGACATCTTTCAGTTGGCCACAACGTATGCCCGAAGCCAAGACGCTAGCAGTCGGCGTCGCGATCCTGACGATCTTGGGAATGACGATCGCCCTGGCGGTCCCGCTGGGACCCTCCATCGCGGGCGACGACGACCCAGAGAACAGCGGCGTGACGTCTGCGCAGGAAGACCCGGTGAACAGCACGGACAACGGTACGGACGATAACAGCACTGACACCGACAACGACGGCGACGACGACGACCCCGAGGACAACGACGGAAGCGGGGAGAACGGCAGTTCTGATTCACCACCCTGCGAGTCTGACGGCGACTCCAGCGACTCCAGTGGCGAGAGCGACTGTGGGTCCAGCGACGACGGCGCCGACGACCAGGACGGCGAGAAGAACAAGGACGACGACGATAACGGCGACGACGGCAGCAGCGGCGACGGCGCCGACGACGGCAACAACGGCGACGGCGCCGACGACAAGGACGGATCGAAGGACAAGGACGACGACAACGGCGACGACGGTAACGGTGGCACCGGCGACGACGGCAACGACGACAACGAGACCGACGACGGTGACGACAACGGCGGCGAGAACGGAACGGACGTGATCGGGACCTGCGAGGAGAACGGGCTCGTCATGAACAACACCATCGCGAACGAGGCCTTCGGCACGGAGAACGAGAGCGGTCCCATCTCCGGTCAGCTCCACGACAACGAGGAGCAATTCCAGAACGCCTCCGTGATCGTCCACGAGGGTAGCTGCGTCATCGCGACCGTCGACAACAACGCCAACGGCAGTGGCGGTGACGGCGGTCCCTCCGACCAGCTCCCGGGCGGTGACAACGGCTCCGACGACGGTAGCGACGGCTCCGACGGCAACGAGACCGACGACGGCAACGACGGTAACGAGACCGACGACGGGACCGGCGACGACGGCGAACTCGGTACCTGCGAGACGGGCGGCGCCATCCAGGACAACACGCTCGCCAACGAGATATTCGGCACGGAGAACGAGAGCGGTCCCATCTCCAGTCAGCTCCACGACAACGAAGCGCAGTTCCAGAACGGCTCCGTGATCGTTCACGAGGCCAGCTGCGGCGTCGCGACTGTCGACAACAACGCCAACAGCAGCGGTGACGACGGTTCCTCCGACCAGCTCCCCGAGTCACCGTAGCGACCGACCGATTCAGCGAAACGACCCCCGAGGCTGAACCCGACTGGCGGTATTTTCTTCGACGGGACGGCGACCCGTTCTGGGTCGCCTCTCGCTCACCCCCTTCGAGGAGCGCCCGCGCCGACCGCCGGTACCTAGTCGGTCTCGTCGGCGAATTCCTGCGCCCGTTCGCTCACTCGTAGGTGTGCGTGTAGCCGCCGTCGAACAGCAGGTCGCCGCCGTTGAGGTGGCAGGCGTGCGAGGAGAAGCCGAAGACGAAGAGGTTCGCCACCTCGACCGGCATCATCAGCTCCTTCGAGCGCGCCTGGCCGAGCATCACGTCCTCGACGACCTCGTCCTCGGTGATGCCGCGCTCCTCGGCGGTGTCGGCGATCTGGTCGGCCATCAGCGGCGTCAGCACGTAGCCGACGCTCACCGAGAAGCCGCGGAGCGACCCCTCCCCCTCGGCGGCGATCGACCGCGTCAGGCCGGTGAGGCCGTGCTTGGCGGTGATGTAGGTCGGCTTGTCGCGGGTGGCGTAGTGGCCGTGGACCGACCCCATGTTGCCGATGGCGCCGACGCCGTCGTCGGTCTCGCGGATGTGCGGCATGACGTGCTTCGACAGCAGGAACGGCGCCCGGAGCATCACGTCCATCAGGAGGTCGTACTTCTCCATCGGGAAGTCGGGGATGGAGGCGATGTGCTGCATCCCCGCGATGTTGGCGAGGTAGCGGACCGACCCCTCCTCGGCGGCGGCCTCGACGGCCGCGGCGGTCGCGTCGTCGTCGGTCAGGTCGACCTGCGTGGCGACGAACCGGCCGTCGGCGCCCGCGTCCGCGACGGTCTCGGCCGTCCCGTCGAGGCCCGCCTCGTCGACGTCGAGGCCGACCACGGTGAGACCGTTGACCGCGAGCGCGAACGCGGTCGCGCGGCCGATGCCCGAGGCCGCGCCCGTGACGATGGCGACGTCGTCCGTCGTGAAGCGCTCGTCGTCGAGGGTGAGTACCTGGTCCGCCGAGAGCTCCGGCGGGGCGAGCGACTCGTCGGCGCTGGAGTCCGGTTGCGAGCTCATATCCCGGTATCGGGCCCGGAGCGATATGGGTCCCGGGGTTCACATGCGAACCGCTCGCGGGGGCGCCGGAGTCAGTTCGTGCGCCGCTCGGCGAATGTCAGCTGCCAGTTGTCGGCGTCGGTGACGTCGAGGCCGTCGACCCGCCAGCCGCCGGAGAGCTCCCGGACGAGGTGGGCGGTCCGGGTGGCCACGGCGGACAGCGGCCACCGGTCATCGCGGTGGAAGCTGGCCCGGCTGGCCAGGTCGTCGGGGAGCACGGGCGGGGCCGCGACGACGTCCGCGTCGGCGTACTCCCGGACGACGCGGTCGAGGAGCGCCTCCAGTCCCCCGCGGTCGTCGCCGTCCGGCAGCGGCGTGACGTCTGTCAGCGTGGCGACGGCGCCGTCCGCCGACGTCGCGACGACGACCCCGGCGATCGGTTCGCCGTCGCGCCTCGCGACGTAGGCGGCGTGGTCCCGCGCCGGGTTCCGGAACCGCCAGTCGTAGAACCGCAGGTCCCGGTGGATGTGGATCCCCTTCTTGCGACGGTCGTACTCGATGCCAGCCAGCGTCGCCGCCGGGACGGCGTCGTGGCGCTCGACGGTCACCGCCTCGGGGGCCGACAGCCGCCCAGTCGACAGCCGGTTGTAGCCCTCGAGCAGCGGCGTCAGCGCGCGAACGCCGAGGGAGGCCCAGGTGGAGGAGACGTTCTGCAGGCCGGCGGGGTTCTGGACGCGGTAGTAGGTGGGCTGGTCGGCGACCCGCTTCCAGCCCCGCTGCAGGTGGTCGGCGGCGGTGCGCTCGTCCGGGAAGTCGAAGAGGAAGCTCACGTCCCGGTCGCGGTACTTCTCGATGGCCGCCTCGTTCAGCCGGGCCGACAGGCCCCGCTGCCGGTGGTCGGGGTGGACCATCGTATCGCAGGGCTGCAGGGCCAGGTGTCGCCCGCCGTTCACCGACAGCTCCAGCGCGAAGAACGGTCTGGCGCCGACGAGTTCGCCGGCCCGCTCCGCGACGAAGATAGGGACGTGGTAGACGTACGGGTTCTCCTCGTACTTCCAGGCGAACCACTCGCGGTCGTGGTCGGTGCCGAACGTCTCGCGGTGCAACGCCAGGAACGCGTCGACGTCCTCGGGCCGGAACCGCCGGATACCGTAGTCTGACCGGACCGCGTCCTCCCCCACCTGCTGGCTCATGTTCCGATACCGAGCCCTCACAAGCATAGTTATCCAGTCGGTAACTACCGGATGGGACGGCGTAACCCCGACCTGCCGACGCCGACGTCAGGTCTCGCTGCCGACTACGAGCACCTCCGTCGCCGTTTCGGGAACCGCCGCCCAGGCGGTCGCGTCTGGCGTCCGCACCGCTGCCGGTCCGAACTCGTAGTACCCCGACGACGCCGGCAGTTCCACGAGGTACTCGACGTCGTGGCTGCGGGCCGTCCCGTCGAGGTAGACCTCCCGGACGCCGCGGTGCGGTCGGGGCGCGACTGCCGTCACGTCGTCGCTGCGGTCGGTCAGGACGCGCGCCTCGTAGGGGACGCGGTCGCGGAGCAGCACCGGCGCGTCGGCCTCGACCGTCAACTGGACCCGGGCGACGCCGCCGCCGACGTGGACCGATCCCATCTCGCGGCTCCCCTCGACCGCGACGTCGGTCTCCCGCTCCGGGCCGCCCGATCCCGCGCCGTCGGTCACCCACTGGTAGATGCACTCGATAGCGGCATCGCTGGCGCGGGTGGCGTTGTGCGCCCGCCCCGGGAGGAGAAGGTTCGTCTCGGCGCCCTCGAGCTTCGGGCTGTCGGGGTTGTCCGCGTAGAAGTAATCGAGGTCGCCGCGGATGGTGTAGTAGTCGACGTCGCCGGGCGTCTCGTCCGGCTCGTTCAGCTCGTACAGCGGGCCACCGGCCTCGGCGCAGTCCGGCGAGATGAACCCGCAGACGCGGTTGGCGCCCGGCCCCTGCTCGCACCCGGGACCGCAGGTCGCGGTGCCCTCGTTGGCGCCGGCGCAGCCGACGAACGTGTCGACGACGTCGTAGCGCGGGCCCGATGCCGACGTCGAACCGCTCGTCGATATCCGCGAAGTCGGCGCTGTCGGCCATCCAGAACCGGACGCCGGTGACGCCGAGGCTGTGGCTCACCACGTCGACGCTGTCGGCGCCCGTGTACGCCAGGACGTTCCCGACGAAGTCCTCGAGCTGTCGGGCCATCTCGTCGTGCGTGGGACTCTCGGCGGCGAACGTGATGGACCACAGCTGGTCGCCGCGGTAGCCGCGCCGGAGGTAGCGCGTCGCGTGGTCCGACCAGTCGCAGGCGTCGTGGGTGTTGCCGTGGACGAAGACGACCGGGTTCTCGCCGCCCGCCAGCCCGGGCCGGGTGGCGTGGTACTCGTGGCCGCCCCAGCCGCCGTAGGCGCCATCGGTCGACCAGGGGAGGTAGCGGTCGTCGGTGCGGTCGACGTCGCAGGCCGTGCCGCCGAACCCGGCCAGCGGGTCGTCCTCGGTGCCGTCGTGGGTCGCCGCCGCCGTGCCCGACGCGAACAGCGCGCTGGAGGCGGTCGCCGCGTGCAGGAACTGCCGGCGGTCGAGGCCTGGGATGGGGTCGGTCATGGGTAGACTCCGTGGCGTCCGTATAAACGGATTGTGGCAAACCGACCCAAAGAACCGGAGGTTGATATGTGAATCTCCGGATTGATGGCCCCCGGTATCCTGTGGTACTCCATGACACGGGACGACCGGACGGGGGCGGCCGCCGTGGCGGAGCCAGGAGAGCACAGCCCACGGACCGCACGCGGTGGACGATGTCTGAGGGCGCGGACGGCCGCCGTCCCCCACGACCACGGCGACCGTCCGTACGAGTGGGTCGGCGACTGGAGCCGGCGCCGCGCGCGGCTCACGCCGGCCCGCGTGGCGGTCCGGGACACCGCGACGGACGACGCCTACACCTACGCGGACGTCGATGCGCGGGCCAACCGGGCGGCCCGGGCGCTCCGGGCCCTCGGCGTCGGGGCCGGCGACCGTGTGGCCGTCGTCTCGCGGAACCGCATCGAGCAGTTCGACCTGTTCTTCGCGACCGCGAAGATTGGCAGCGTCCTGGCGCCGCTGTCCCACCGGCTGCCCGAGCGGGAGCTGGCGGCGGTGCTGGGCGACGTCGACCCCGCCGCGGTCGTCGTCGAGACGCCGTTCGAGGCCGAGCTCGTCGACGCCCTCGACCGCAGCGACGTCGACCCGACCGTCCGGTCGCTGCCCGTCGACGCCGACCACCGTCACGAGCCCCTCGAGGCGGGGCGGTACGACGGCGCGCCCGTCGACGGCGTCGAGTCCGCGCTGTCCGACACGCACCTCCTGCTCCACACCGGCGGCTCGACGGGCGTCCCGAAGGAGACCGAGATCACCCACGGGAGCGTCTACTGGAACTCGTTCAACACCATCACGTCGTGGGGCATCCGCGAGGACGACGTGGCCCCGCTGTGCTTCCCGCTGTTCCACACCGGCGGCTGGAACGTCCTCACGCTGCCGCTGTTCCACGTCGGCGGGACGCTGCTGCTGCGGCCGGAGGTCGAGCCCGAGCCGGTGCTCCGCGACGTCGAGCGGCGATCCGCGACGGTGCTCGTCGCCGTCCCGTCGGTGCTGGCGGCGATGGCTCGCGACGACGCCTGGGACGGGACCGACCTCTCGTCGCTGCGGTTCGTCAAGAGCGGCGGCGGGCCCTGCCGGCGGCCGGTCGTCGAGGCGTGGCGCGACCGCGGCGTCGAGTTCTCCCAGGGGTACGGCCTCACCGAGTGCGGGCCGAACAACTTCGCGATGCCCGAAGATTTCCCGCCCGAGAAGGCCGCCAGCGTCGGCGTCCCGGCGATGCACGTCGACGTCCGGATCGTCGACGGCGCGGGGCGGCCGGTCGAGGACGGCGAGATCGGCGAACTGGAGCTCGCGGGGCCCCACGCCGCCGCGGGCTACCTCGACGCGCCGGCGGCGTCGGCCCGGACCTTCGGCGCGTGGGTCTCGACGGGCGACCTCGCCCGCGTCGACGACGACGGCTACGTCCACGTCGAGGGCCGGAAGAAGAACATGTTCGTCTCCGGCGGCGAGAACGTCTACCCGCCGCGCGTCGAGGCCGCCATCACCGACCACCCGAAGGTCGAGGACGCGGTCGTCGTCGGGGTCCCCGACGAGCGGTTCGGCACGGTCGGGCACGCGGTCGTCGAGGGCGACGACTCGCTGACGCCGGCGGCCCTCGCGTCCTTCCTCGAGGGGCGCGTCGCCGACTACGCGGTGCCGAAGGGGCTGACCGTCGTCGACGAACTCCCGCGCAGCGGCGTCGCCAAGATCGACCGCGAGGCCGTCGCGGAGCGGTTCGTCGACTGACACCACGTGACGAACTGTTATACCGCTGCGGTCGCTACTGGGGGTCGTATGTTGGACGTCACCATGGAGATGGAGCAGTACGACTGCCCCTTCATCGACACGACCGCGGACCACGAGGTGGCGTTCTCGACGATGCACTGGCGGCTCGACGCGGCGCGGGAGGAACTGGAGACGCGGCTGCTGGTCGAGGGGGCCGACCGGGGGGCCCTGGACAACGGGCTGTCGGCGCTGCGGGAGCACGGCAACATGAACGAGTACCAGCTGTTCTCCCGGCAGGACGACACCGCGGTCGTCCGGACGGTCATCGAGCAGACGAACGCGATGACGGTCATCCACGACCGCGGCGGCTACATCACGGGGCCGTTCCAGATCCGGAACGGCCAGGAGCTCTGGCAGGTCGGCTTCGACGACGGCGGCACCGCCGACGAGACCCTCTACGCCCTCGACAAGAACAACGAGTTCCACGTCGAGCGGCGCCGCGACCTCGAACTCGACCAGCTGTTCGACGTCCTGGGGAACGTCGAGGCGGCGGGCGAACTCCTCGACGCCTGCCGGTCGCTGTCGGACGTCGAACGGCGGACCATCCGACGGGCGGCCGACGCCGGCTACTTCGAGACGCCGCGGGACGCGACGCTGTCGACGCTCGCCGACGAGTTCGACGTCTCGACGACCGCCGTCTCCAAGAACATGCGCCGCGGCGAGAAGAAGCTCCTCCGGAGCCTCGTCGACGCGCTCGAGCGGCTCGACGAGACGGACTGACCGGCAGATTCTGCCGTCGAGGCCGCCGACGGTTGACATGTGAACCTCTCCCCTTTTGCCCGTCTGTGAGTGTATCTCACTACCATGGCACGCGAACAGACGCGGAGGCAGTGGCTCAAGACGGCCGCGGCGGCGGGGACCGCGAGCACGCTGGGACTGGCGGGCTGTACCGACGGCGGGAACGGGAACGGCGGCGGCAGCGCCGAGGGGACCGTCAAGATCGGTCTCATGCAGCCGCTGACCGGCGACGTCCAGTACTACGGCCAGCAGTCGCTGTGGGGCTTCCTGTCGGGGATGGCCTACAAGTACGACCAGGACCCCCTCGACGTCTCGACGTCCGGGGAGGAGACCATCGAGGCCGACGACGTCACCTACGAGCTGTACGTCGAGGACTCGCAGTTCAGTCCCGACCAGGCCCAGACCCTCGCGACGGACCTCGTCCAGGACCAGGAGGTCGACATGCTCTGCGGCATCGCCTCCTCCGACGGCGCCCGGCGGGTCATCGACGTGGCCAAACAGGCGGGCGTACCGTACCTGGCCGGTCCGGCCGCCGCGGCCGACCTGACCAGCGACTCGGAACTCTGCGGCGAGCAGATCTTCCGCGCCAGCGAGAACACCGCGATGGACGCCCGCTCCGGCGGCCGGTACGTCGCCCAGGAGACGGACGTCGAGCGGGTGTTCATCATGGCCGCGGACTACTCGTTCGGCCGCGCGGTCGCGCGGAACTACAAGAACGTCCTCGAGAGCGAGGGCATCGAGATCGTCGGCGAGCGGTACGTCCCGCGCGGCCACGACCAGTTCGGCGGCCTCTTCGAGAACGCCGTCGAGGCCAACGCCGACGCCGTCATCGGCGGCTTCACGGTCGTGACGCTGCCGAACTTCCTCGACGAGGGGCTGTCCGGCGAGTACGGCCTCCGGATGTTCGGCGGCTTCGCGACCGAGATCTCGACGGCGGCCATCGGCGGCGTCGCCGAGCGCGTCCTCGGCGACCTGACCGCCGAGAAGATCCAGGACGCGCTGCT
This sequence comes from Natronomonas salina, assembly GCF_013391105.1. Classification (NCBI taxonomy): domain Archaea; kingdom Methanobacteriati; phylum Methanobacteriota; class Halobacteria; order Halobacteriales; family Natronomonadaceae; genus Natronomonas; species Natronomonas salina. The sequence continues at coordinate 2,688,362 of NZ_CP058335.1, read as the reverse complement.
GGGGCCGTTCACCAGCCGGTACCACTGGAACCAGTACGACAACGAGATCAACAGCGCCTTCGTCGACGCCTACACCTCGACGTACGGCAAGGTGCCGGACCTGTTCACCTCCGGGATGTTCGCGGCCGCCTCCTCCATCGCCCAGGCCGTCGAGGCCGGCGGCTCGACCGACGGCGCCGACATCGCCTCGGAGATGCGAGGGATGACCATCGCCGAGACGCCGAAGGGCGAGGACGCCTACACCTACCAGGAGTACAACAACCAGGCGCGCTCGGAGATGACGGTCGCGTACCCCGTGCCGAACACCGAGGACAACTGGGACGCGCCGATCATGCCGGGCGAGCCGCTGGCGCGCATCTCCGCCGACGAGACGACCCTCCCCGAGGACAGTTCGGAGATGGGGTGTTCGCTGTAGGCGCGATGGTGCTGCGCACAAGCGGGCTCACGAAGCGCTTCGGCGGCGTCACCGCCGTCGACGGCGTGGACTTCGAGCTCGGCGACGAGACCTGCTCGCTCATCGGCCCCAACGGCGCCGGCAAGACGACGTTCTTCAACCTGCTGACCGGCGTGCTGGCGCCCACCGCGGGGACCGTCGAGTACCGCGCGAGCGACCCCGGCTCGGACGGCGGCTGGGTCGACGTCACGGACAGCGACCCCCACGAGACCGCGCTGGCCGGCATCCACCGCTCGTACCAGATCACGAATATCTTCGCCACGTCGACGGTCCTCGAGAACGTCCGCATCGCCGCGCAGGCCGCCGGCGGCGCCGACTCCTGGAAGGCCTGGCGGAACGTCGGCGCCTTCCCCGAGTACGAGCGCGAGGCCCGCGTCATCCTCGAGCGAGTCGGCCTCGCCCAGGAGGCGGAGACGACCGCCGAGACGCTCAGCCACGGCGAGAAGCGCAACCTCGAGGTCGCCATCGCGCTGGCCGGCGACCCCGACGTCCTCCTGCTGGACGAGCCGACCGCCGGCATCTCCAGCGACGGCATCGACGACCTCACGGCGCTCATCGACGACATTGCCGCCGACCACGCGGTGCTGCTCGTCGAGCACAACATGGACGTGGTGATGGAGGTCAGCGACCGCATCGCGGTCCTCCACCAGGGGTCGCTCATCGCCGACGACGAACCCGAGGCCATCCGGGAGAGCGAGCGCGTCCAGGACGCCTACCTCGGCGGTTACGAACCCGGCGAGGCGGGCGGTGCCGACCCCGACGAGTCAGTCGGAGGTGAGGCGGCGTGAGCCTGCTGTCGGTCGACGACGTCCACAGCTACTACGGCGAGAGCCACATCCTCCAGGGCATCTCCCTGGAAGTCGAGTCCGGCGAGTGCGTCGCGCTCATCGGCCGCAACGGCGTCGGGAAGACGACGACGCTGCGCTCCATCCTCCAGCTGACGCCGCCGCGGGAGGGGACCGTCCGGTTCCGCGGCGAGGACGTCACCGGCCGGCCGACCCACGAGGTCGCGCGGATGGGCGTCGGCTGGGTGCCCGAGGAGCGGCGGATGTTCTCGCACCTGACCGTCGACGAGAACCTCCGCATCGCGACGCCGCCAGGGGAGTCCGTCGAGGCGGCCTTCGAGACGGCCTACGCCTCGTTCCCCGAACTCGAGTCCCACCGCGGCCGTGAGGCCGGGGACCTCTCGGGCGGCCAGCAGCAGATGGTCGCCATCGCCCGCGGGCTGGTCGGGAACAACGACCTCCTGCTCGTCGACGAGCCCAGCGAGGGCCTCGCCCCGAAGATCGTCCAGGCGGTCGCGGACGCGCTGGCCCGCGTCGCCGAGGAGTCGACCGTGCTGCTCGTCGAGCAGAACTTCCCGCTGGCGATGGACCTCGCCGACCGCTTCTACCTCATCGACCACGGGACGGTCGTCGAGTCCGGCTCGACCGAGGGCGTCACGAGGGACGACGAGGCCATCCGGAGGCACCTCAGCGCATGACGGGACTCGTACTCGTCGACGCCGCCGTCCCCCTGTTCGCGCCGGTCGGCATCACCCTCGACGCGCTCTCGAAGGCCGCGCTGTACGTCGTCATCGCCAGCGGGCTCAGCCTCATCTTCGGGCTGATGGGCGTGCTCAACTTCGCGCACGGGTCGCTGACGATGGTCGGCGCCTACCTCGGCGGCGCCGTCATGGTCGCGTTCGTCTCCGGCGCCAGCGGCGACGCCGCCCGCCTGCTCGTCTTCTTCGTCGCGGTCGCCGTCGTCTTCGCCGCGCTGACGGCGCTGGGCGCCGCCATCGAGCGGACGCTCATCCGACCCATCTACGACCGCGAGCCGCTGTTCCAGATCCTGCTGACGTTCGGGCTCGTGCTCGTCATCGACGAACTGGCCCGCATCGTCGTCGAGCTGCGCGGGCTCCGCCCCCAGACCGAGTGGCAGGCCGCCATCGGGACGGCCCCCGACTTCCTCTCGAACCGCTACGGCATCCTCGGGACGCCCACCCGCGGGCTCTACCTCTTCGAGGCGCTCGTCGGCCTGCTCGTCGTCGCCGCCATCTTCCTGTTCCTGACGCGGACGCGCTACGGGCTGTACATCCGCGCCGGCAGCGAGGACGCCGAGATGACGCAGGCGCTCGGCATCGACGTCCGCCGGGCGTTCACCGTCGTCTTCGGCGTCGGCTCGGGGCTGGCCGGACTGGCCGGCGTCCTCCTGATGTGGGACCCCCGCTTCGGCGCGAGCGTCCCGCTCGGCGTCGAGGCGCTGCTCATCGGCTTCATCGTCGTCATCATCGGCGGGCTCGGCTCGTTCAAGGGGACCGTCGTCGCGGGCGTCCTCGTCGGGTTCGTCGACGCGCTGATGACGTGGCTGTTCATCAACTACGTCGACTTCCCCGGTCTCCCCGAACTGGTGATGTTCCTCGTGCTCGTGGTCGTGCTGGTCGTCCGGCCGAAGGGCCTCTTCGGCGTCGCGGAGGTGGGCGGCCATTAGCGCCCCCGACTCCGGCCCCGGCGGCCCCGACGGCGAATCCAGCAGCGCCAGCTCCCCGGCGGACGCGCCGGGCGCCGGCGGCGACGACGCCGGCACGACGCCCGACGTCGGCGGAGGCGAGGGCGCGCCGCCCGGTGCGGGTGAATCCGGACTCGCGGCCACCGTCGGACGGTACCTGGAGACGCACGCGGTCCACGTCGCCGTCGTCGCCGTCCTGGCGCTGTATCCGTTCCTCTACGGCTTCCTCGTCGGCGTCGACGTCTCGGTCCTCGGCGTCCACGTCGGCGACCTCTTCGACGTCTTCCTGCCCCGCATCACGACGATGGTGTTCGTGCTGTACTTCGGGCTGTTCGCGATGAGCTTCGACTTCGTCAGCGGCTACACGGGCTACCTCTCGTTCGGCCACGCGATGTTCTACGGCATCGGCGCGTACTTCGTCATCCTCGCGGGCTCGGGGAAGGTGCCCGTCCTGCCCGCGGAGGCGCCGTTCATGCTGATGTTGCTCCTGGGGGCGCTGCTGGCGTTCGTCGTGGCCGTCCTCGTCGGCGCCGTCTCGTTCCGGCTGACGGGCGTCTACTTCGCGATGGTGACCCTCGGGTTCGCCGAGGTCGCCCACGTCTTCGTCCGCAACTGGAGCTACGTCGGCTCGAACCCCCGGGACGGCACCAGCGTTGAGTTCGACCGCGCGGGCTACGAGGTCGGCGTCCCGTTCGTCGACGGCCTCGGGGTCAAGATCGGCCGCCTCACCGGCGACAGCTTCGAGAACGTCCTCGGAACGGGCGTCGACCTCGGGACGGCGGACGTCTCCTTCTACGCCGTCGGCGTCGTCGTCCTGCTGTGCTACCTCGCGATGCAGCGGATCGTCCACTCGCCGTTCGGCCGGGTGATGGTCGCCATCCGCGAGAACGAGGAGCGCGCGGAGGCGGTCGGGTACAACACCTTCTGGTACAAGATGGGCGCCTTCGGCATCAGCGGCTTCTTCGCCGCCGTCGGCGGCGGGCTGTTCGCGGGGTACCGCCGGTCGGTCGCCCCGGAGAACACCTTCGACCTCTTCGTCACCGCCGACGCGCTGCTGGCGACCATCATCGGCGGCTTCGGCACGCTGGCCGGCGCGCTGTACGGCTTCCTCTTCCACGAGGTCCTGCAGGGCATCCTCTCGACGGAGTCCCACGGCCTCGCGCGGTTCCTCCGCGGCACCCTCTCGGACGGCGTCCTCTCGGCCGGCGTCGGCGAGTTCACCGTCCTCGAGTTCATCAACGTCTTCGTCGACGGCCGCGCGGGACTGTACCTCGGCGTCGTCTTCGTCCTGTTCGTCCTGTTCGTCCCGCGGGGCCTCCTCGGGACGCTCCGGGACCGCCTGGACGGCACCGTCGCCGAGGCGGTCGCCCGGCGGCTCCGCCGCTACCGGCGGTGAGGGGGCCGGACCGCACCCGACCCCGTTCGCGACGGTCCGGGGTCAGTCCCACGCCGACTCGCCGCCGCTGCCGCCGCCCGTCTTGAACACGCCGCGGGCGGTGGCGACCACGTCGCCGTCGGCCTCCACCTCGACGTCGACGGTGCCGACGCTCCGGCCGTTCCTGATCGCCGTCCCCGCCGCCCGGAGGTCCGCTGTCGCCGGCGCGAGGTAGTCGACGCGGAGGTCGACCGTCGGCGTGACGGCGAAGTCGTTGGCGGAGCTGGCCGCCCAGTAGCCGACCGAGTCGGCCAGCGAGGCGATGGCGCCGCCGTGGGCGACCGGCTCGCCCGGCGCGGCCGAGACCGACTCGTCGACCGGCAGCCGTCCCTCGGCGGTGCCGTCGTCGACGTCGGTGATCTCGATGCCCAGCGTCTCGTAGTACGGCGGTGCGAAGAACTCCTCGGGGACGTCGTCCATACCGCCCGCTGGGCGGCCGGCGGCATAGTTCTCCGGTTCGGACCGATACACCGCTCGAAAGCGAGGGCGTGTTTAAACGGTATCCCTCCATACCATCGATAGTCGCCGAAGCATACCGTCTTCCACCTGCAAGTGATCGACGCCCCTTCGGCGGCTACTCTTCGTTCTCGCGTAGCGATGCCACCCTGAGCGCCGGGACCGTCGTCCGGTACGTCCGAAAACGAGGAACGGGGTGTCGGACCCCGAATCGGGTCGCGGCGGCGAACCGACGCCAGGTCCGCCCCGACGTCCCGACGGTGCCGAGCAAGGGGCGCCGTTCGTCCAGGCGACGCCCGCTCGTCCGTTGGCGTCCGGGGCCGTTGGGTCTGGCGGCGAACATGTTCGGGCCGTAATCCGGGGCTATCGCAACGTTGAGACGTGTACCCGGACGCACCTTTATCGGTGTGGCCGGTGTTCCTCCGGACGTCATGTCCTCGAAAGAAGTCCGGCTCAGGAGCACCGTCGCCGGGTTCACCGCCGAAGGCAAGCTCCACACGCTCAGCGTCTGGTTCATCCTCGCGCTCCGGCTGATGATGGGGCTCGCGTTCCTCCAGAGCGGCGTCGACAAGGTGCTGTCCGGCAGCTTCTCCGCCGCCGGCTACCTCCAGAACGCGCCGCCGGCGAACGGCAGCCCCGTCGCCGACCTCTTCGTCTCGATGGGCCAGACCGGCTGGTTCGTCGACTTCGTGAACGTCGCCGTCCCGTGGGGGGAGGTCCTCATCGGCCTGGGGCTCCTGTTCGGCGCACTCACCCGACTCGCGGCGTTCTGGGGCGCGTTCATGATGCTCATGTTCTACCTCGGCAACTGGGACGTCGCCCACGGCTACATCAACGGCGACTTCGCGTACATGCTCGTGTTCCTCTCGGTCGCAGCCTTCGGCGCCGGCCGCATCCTCGGGCTCGACGCCTACATCGAGCAGTACGATGTCGGCGGCCGGCCGCTGGTCGAGCGCTATCCGTGGACACGATACCTCCTCGGGTGAGAGGTCCCGTTCGACCGCAGCCACCGATATTCTCCCTCGTCGCATAGGTCAAACGCGCGTTTGTGCTTAGGGTACTGCTTCTTGTGTGGGGCGGATACGGGCGGTCATGTCCCGCGTTTCGCTGTCGACGCTGCAGCTCGCGGCGCTGCTCACCGTCGCCCTCGCGGCCGGCGGCGTCGGCGCCGCACTGCTCGACGACGTCCAGACCCAGCCGCACGACCGCACGCAGCCGGACGATCCCACCGGCGTGTCCACGTTCGACTCGGCCGAGGAGTTCCGCTCGTACCTCCGGGCGGCCGACGCGACGGGCCGCCACGCCGGCTTCGCGAGTAGCGCCCGGACCGGCGCCGACGTCGGCGTCGCCACGGACGACGCGGCCGACGGCGCGGCGGCCAGCGGGCCCGTCGAGGAGTCCGACACCGGTGGAGTCAGGCCCACCGACGCCGGCGCCGGTGGCGGCGGCAGCGCCGGCGACCGCCGCGCCTCGGACACCAACGTCCAGGTCGAGGGCATCGACGAGCCGGACGTCCTGAAGACCACGGCGGAGACGCTGTACTACTCGACCGACGGCCAGGGCCCGCACCACCGCTCCCGGGGCGGCGCCGACGACCGGCCCGGTTCCAGCGAGGGCGTCCGGCTGATCGACGCCGACGACCCGGCGGCCCCCGAGGTCGCCGGTCGGCTGGACGTCTCCGGCGACCTACTGCTGGCGGGCGACACGCTGGTCGTCGTCGACGGCGGCACGCTCGCGGGCTACGACGTCTCCGACCGGTCGAACCCCGAGCGGACGTGGTCGAAGGACCTCGAGGCCCGCGTCGTCGCCGCGCGGCTCCACGCCGGCACCGTCTACCTCGTCACCGAGGACCGCGTCGACCGGCGGAACCCCTGTCCGGTCCGTCCGATGGAGGGCGTCTCGGTCCCCTGCACCGACGTTCACCACCCGTCGCGGCCGGTGCCGGTCGACACCACCTACACCGTCTCGCTGCTCGACCCCGCCGACGGCTCGGTGGCCGACTCGACGTCCTTCGTCGGGACCGCCGGCCGGTCGGTCGTCCACGTCTCCGCCGACGCCGTCTACGTCACCTACCCCGACCCCGTCGACGAGGCCGACCTGATGGCGGAGTTCCTCGTCACCGAGGGCTCCGAGCACCTCGACGGTGAGACCGTCGAGCGCATCCGGGAGATCCGCGACTACGACCTCAGCCCGCGGGCGAAGCGCGTCGAGATAGAGCACACCATCGAGCGGTGGCGCGCCGGCCTCTCCGAGGAGGAGCGCCGAGAGGTCGACGCGGCCCTTCGGGAGGAGAGGCAGGCCTGGGCCGAAGAAAACAAGCGCGACTTCGAGCGGACCGGCGTCGTCGCCTTCGACGTCGAGGGCGTCGAGACCGACTCGCCGACCGTCGAGGCCGGCGCCACGGGCTCCGTCCCGGGGACCCCGCTGAACCAGTTCTCGATGGACGAACACGAGGGGCAGTTCCGCATCGCGACGACCGTCCGGGGCGCGATGGGCACCGACAGCGAGAACGACCTCTACGTCCTCGACGGGGACCTCGACGTGACGGGGTCCGTCCGGGGTATGGGCGTCACCGAGCGCATCTACTCGGTGCGGTACGTCGACGACCAGGCCTACGTCGTCACGTTCCGCCGGATCGACCCCTTCCACGTCGTCGACCTCTCGGACCCCGAGAACCCGACCGTCGAGGGCGAACTGAAGCTGCCGGGCTTCTCCTCGTACCTCCACCCGCTCTCGGAGGACCGGGTCCTCGGCGTCGGCGAGGAGGACGGGAAGGTCAAGCTCGTCGTCTTCGACGTCTCCGACCCCGCCGACCCGACCGTCGAGGAGGACCGCATCCTCGACGCGCGGTTCTCCGCGGTCGCCGAGAGCCACCACGCGTTCCTGCTGGACCGCCGCCACGGCGTGTTCTTCCTGCCGACCGACGGCGGCCGGAGCGTCCGGCCGGTCGTCGACGAGGACGGCGACGCCGTCGACGTGGAGCACCGGGGTTCAGGCTACGTCTTCAGCTACGAGGGCGGTCTCGAGGAGGTGACCAGGGTCGAGTCCGAGGGGTCGACCAGGCGGGCCGCCTACGTGGGTGACCACCTCTACGTCTTCGGCGAGTCGTCGCTGACCGTCGTCGACGAGACGACCTGGGAGGAGACGGCGACGCTGAACTTCACCGACGGGTAGCGACGGTTGGTCGCGGCCGACTCACCTCTCCGCCCGAATCCCGAACTCCCGTTCGAGCACCGCTAGCCACTCGTCCGGCGCGACGTCCTCCGCTTCCTCCTCGCCGTCGACGACGCGCGTCAGCGTCTCCGCGGTCAGCGACGCGTACCCCCGCTCGGTCCCGACGTTCACGTACGGGTCGCCGGTGAAGTTCGACTCCGGCGCCGTGGCGAGGTGCTCGCAGGTCGCCTCGAAGAAGGACAGCTCCCGCGGCGTCTCCGTGAAGATGTAGCGGTCGCCCCACTCGTCGGCCGCCGGGCCCCGCGTCTGGAGGACGTGGTCGGCGTCGGGGCGGTCGCTCTCGACGGTGCGCCACTCGACGCCCGCCGCGTCCGGACCGACGCGACCGCCGACGGGCAGGGGCTCGCGCATCTTCGGCGTCCCGAGGCCGACGTCGACGAGGTAGGGCTGCTCGAACGTCACCCGGACGGTGTGGTGGTTGGCCGGCGGCCGCGGGTCGCCGTCGTCGTCGAGCACCTGGGCGGCGAGGCGGTCGACCTCGAAGCCGAGTTCGCCGAGCAGCCACGCGAACAGGCCGTTCAGTTCGAAGCAGAAGCCGCCGCGCTCCCGCTCGACGAGCTTCTCGTGGAGGTCGGGGAGGGCCAGCGAGACGCCCTCGCCGAAGTGCTCGCCGGACGGGTCGCCGGTGATCGACAGCGTCTCGAAGGGGACCGTCGTGACGTGGGCCCGCTGGAGGCGCGCGACCGTCTCGTAGGTCGGCGGCGTCCCGTCCGCGGGGTCCAGGCCGAGGCGGTCGAGGTAGCGGTCGGGGTCCATCGCTCGTCTCCAGGGCGGACGTCGATAAAAGTGCTCGCCGCGGCGGGCGGTGGCCGGCGTCGGTCCTCGCCGTCCGGCCGCGCTATCCGTACCGCTCGTGCATCGCGATCGCGTCGAGCATCGCCGGCGCGTCGCCGCGGGCGGCGTCGTAGATCGCCCGCCCGACGGTCTCGACCGACAGCGGTCGGTCGTCCTCGAACTGCCGGGCCAGCGTCTCCCGGCCGTCCACGAAGCGCAGCGCCGCGGCGACGGGGCGGGGGAAGTGCGGCTGGTCGGGACCGTACACCGGCCCCGGGCGCACCACGCCGGTCTCGACGTCGAGGTCCGCGACGGCGGCCTCGGCCCGCCGCTTCGAACGCACGTACTCGTCGCGGACCAGCGGCGGCGACACCGACGAGGAGAGGAAGACGAACCGGTCGGCGCCGGCGCGCTCGGCCTCCAGGGCGACCAGGATGGCGGCGTCGCCGTTCACCCGCTCGAAGGTCGCCCCCTGGTTCGGGCGCTCCCGGGCGATGCCGACGCAGTGGACTACCGCGTCGACGCCCCCGAGGTGCTCGCGCCAGCGGTGCGGTTCGAAGACGTCGGCGGCGACCCACGTCACCTCGGCCGCCCAGGGGCCGCGATGCTCGGGGTCCGGACGACCGCTCCGGCCGACGCTCGTCACGTCGTCGCCGGCGGCGACGGCCCGTCGACACACTTCCCGCCCGATGAATCCGTTGCCGCCCGTGACGAGCAGGTCCATGTTCCCGGTTGGCCCTGCACGTACAAGAACCGCGGGCCTGGCGCGGGTCGGCGGAGCGCCGAGGGGAACCACTTTTGGATTCGATGCCCGTTCGGAACGGCATGCCCACCGTCTTCCCCGCCGGCGTGAGTCGCCTCCAGCGGCGGGTCGGGTACTACGTCCTGTTGATCTCCGCGCTCATCCTGACGTACTCGGTCGTCTACCACTACGGGATGCACGTGTTCGAGGGGAGGTCGAACACCTACCTCCAGTCGCTGCAGTTCACCGTCGAGACGTTCACCGCGACGGGTTACGGTTCCCAGGCGGGGTGGTCCAGCCCACAGATGAACCTGCTGGTCATCGTGATGGACCTGACCGGCGTCGGCGTCTTCTTCCTCGCGCTGCCGGTGTTGCTGTTCCCGCTGTTCGAGGAGGCGTTGTCGACGTCCCCGCCGGACGCCCTCGAGGAGCCGCTCGAGGACCACGTCCTCGTCTGCTCGTACACCGCGCGCGCCGAGACGCTCATCTCCGAGCTGGAGTCCAACGACGTCGACTACGTGCTGGTCGAGGCGGACCGCGAGCAGGCGACGGAGCTCTACGAGGGCGGCTACTCGGTCGTCCACGCCGACCCGGAATCCGTCGGCGGTCTGGACCGCGCCGGCATCGGCGACGCGCGGGCGCTGGTCGCCGACGTCTCCGACCGCGTCGACGCCAGCATCGTCCTCGCGGCCCGCGAGGCCGCCGAGGACGTCCGCATCGTCAGCGTCGTCGAGGAGCCCGACCGCACGCCGTACCACCGGCTCGCGGGCGCCGACACCGTCGTCTCCCCGCGGCAGCTGCTCGGCCGGTCGCTGGCCGGGAAGGTGACGACCGCCGTGACGACCGACCTCGGCGACGCCGTCGAGATCGGCGAGGACTTCGACCTCGCGGAGCTGCCCGTCCACCACGGCAGCGAGCTCGCCGGCCGGACCCTCGCCGACAGCGGCATCCGCGAGCGCTTCGGCGTCAACGTCGTCGGCGCGTGGTTCCGCGGGGAGTTCGAGTCGCCGCCCTCGCCCGACCGGACCCTCGAGAGCGGGACCGTCCTCCTGGTGACGGGCGACGAGTCCCAGCTCGAGCGCTGCAAGGAGCTGACCGTCGGCGACCTCCGGCGGTTCCGGACGGGCGAGACGGTCGTCGTCGGCTACGGCGAGGTCGGCCGGACCGTCGCCGCGAGGCTCGACCGGGCCGGCCTCTCGTACACCGTCCTCGACCGTCGCGAGAAGGACGGCGTCGACGTGGTCGGCGAGGCGACCGACCCCGACGTGCTCGCCGAGGCCGGCGTCGAGGACGCCGAGTCGGTCATCCTCGCGCTCCCCGACGACACCCAGACGGAGTTCGCGACGCTTGTCGTCCGCGACCTCACCGACGACGCCGAGATCATCGCCCGCGCCGAGGAGGTTGGCGCGGTCAGGAAGACGTACCGCGCGGGCGCCGACTACGTCCTCTCCCTGGCGACCGTCAGCGGCCGGATGGTCGCCAGCGAGGTGCTGCAGGACGAGGCCATCGTCTCGATGGACACCCACGTCGAGGTCGTCCGCACGGCGGCGCCGGGGCTGGTCGGCGAGACGCTGGCCGGCGCCCGCGTCCGCGAGCGGACCGGCTGCACCGTCGTCGCCGTCGAGCGGGACGGGGAGGTCCTCTCGGAGCTCTCCCCGGAGTTCCGGGTCCGCGAAAGCGACGAACTCGTCGTCGCCGGCACCGACGAGGGGACCAACCGGTTCCTCGAGCTGCTGGGGTAAACTACTGGTAGCGTGGCCGCCCAAGGCGGACCATGACGGACGACCTCCCCGAGATCGGTATCGGGACCTACGAGAACAACGATCCGGTGGTCTGCGAGGAGAGCGTCGAGACGGCGCTGAACCTGGGCTACCGGCACGTCGACACCGCCGAGGGCTACGAGAACGAGGACGCGGTCGGCGAGGGCATCGCGGCCGCCGACGTCGACCGCGAGGACGTCCTCGTGGCGACGAAGGTCAGCCCCGACCACCTGACGTACGACGCGGCCGTCGAGCACGCCCGCGAGAGCCGCGAGCGGCTCCGCCTCGACGTGGTCGACCTGCTGTACGTCCACTGGCCGATCCGGACCTACGCCGCCGAGGACACGCTGGCGGCCTTCGAGGACCTCCGGGACGACGGCGTGATCCGACGGATCGGCCTCTCGAACTTTCGGGTCGACCAGCTCGACGAGGCCCTCGAGGTCCTGGACTCGACGCCGTTCGCCCACCAGGTGGAGTGCCACCCGCTGCTCCAGCAGGACGAGCTCAGAGCCCACGCCCGCGAGCACGGGTACACGCTGGTCGCGTACTCGCCGCTGGCGAAGGGCGAGGTGTCCGAGATCCCGGAGGTGGTCGAGGTCGCCGAGAAGCACGACGCCACGCCGGCGCAGGTCAGCCTCGCGTGGCTGACCGGCAAGGAGAACGTCGTCGCGATCCCGAAGTCCGAGTCCGAGGCCCACATCCGCGAGAACCTCGAGGCGCGGGACCTGGAACTCGACGACGAGGACGAGGCGAAGATCGACGCCATCGACCGCGAGAAGCGCTACGTCGACTTCGAGGAGGCCCCCTGGAACTGAAAGGGGGGCGAGGCGGCCCGGGTCGACGGCCGGCTATCGGCTGAAGTACCGGTCGCCCACGTGGTCGGCGATGCGGAGCGCGTTCGCCTGGCCGGTGTTGGTGTGGGACCGCCGACGCCGTTCGAGAGCGCCGAGTGGTCGGCGACGAACAGCCGGTCGACGTTGTACGCCTCGCCGGCGAAGTCGAGCACCTTGCCCATCCGCATCGACGACTGCATGTGCAACAGTAGCGGCGGCCACTCCGAGCGGTGGACGTGCGAGGCGCCCGCCTCGTTGTGGATGTTCGCCGCGATGCGGGCGAGTTCGTCGCGTCGCCGGTCGTCCTCCTCGTGGGGCGAGTAGCGGACGTCCGGGACGGCGCCGTGTTCGTCGCTGAAGTTGTCCGACAGCGAGACGCCGTTGTCCTGGTGGGGCAGGTCGTCGGTGAGGACCAGTATGGCCTTCGTCTGCCGGTAGTTGGACATCTTCCGCTTCAGTTCCTTGCCCACGACGTAGCCGCGGGTGTCCCACGGCTCGTCGGGGTCGACGGGGGTGTCGAACGAGTAGCCCGCCTCGGTGAACAGGTAGTCCGCGTAGGAGACCAGTCCCGGGGACATCCCGATGTCCTCGAGGCCGCCGACGCCGGGCTTGTCGAACCGGACGGCCGAGTTCTGGCCGACGTACGGGTCCATGTGCTTGACCTCCGGGTTGATCGACTCGACCGTCTCGTCGTCGTAGACGCCGACGACCCAGTCGAACCAGTGGGTCGTGAGCCCCTTGCCGACCCAGCCGTCGTCCGGCAGGCCGGAGTTGAGCCACAGCCGCGGCGACTCGATGCAGCCCGCCGCCAGGACGACGGTGTCGGCCTCGATGGTGTCGGTGTCGCCGGACCAGGTATCGCGGATGTCGACGCCGGTCGCCTCGGAGCCGCCGAGGCTGTCGTCGGTGTTGATGTTCGTGACGAAGGTGTTCGGGCGGACGGCGACGTTGCCCATGTCGTCGTTCTCGTTGGTGTCGAGCCCGCGCGGCACCCAGCCGACGTTGCTGGACTTGCGTGACTTCTCGCGGACCGGCGCGTCGACGGGCGTCGACGCTCCCTGGAAGTGGTCGCCGACGAGCGTGTCGCCCCGGAAGCCGTCGTCGTAGCTGAACGAGCCGTCGTAATCGGAGTCCAGCGGCTCGCCGTTCGAGGTCTCCCGACCGGGTACCTCGACGGCGTTTGCCTGCGGCCGCCACCCGGTCTCGGTGACGTTCAGCGAGTCGAGCATGTCGTAGCCCGCGTTCTTCGCGCCCTCGATGAACACCTCCTCGCGGGCGGTCATCGGCGCCTGCTGGGTGCTCGTGACCTCCTCGTTGAGCTGGTAGTACGGGACGAGGTCCTCGTAGGAGACCTCGTCGGGCCAGTGGTCCTGCTCGTCGATCGCGTAGGGGTAGGCCCGGGGGTGGTTGCCGAAGTAGTGGGTCGTCGTCCCGCCGACGGCCGACACCTGCCAGATGAAGGCGTTCTGGTGGAGGTCGCGGAACCACGGTGCCCGGGAGTGGTCGGCCGGGCCGACCCGAAGGTAGCCGGCCGTGGGGTCGCCGGAGTCCGCCTCACGGTGGGTGATCTGGTCGTCCATCAGCTTCCCGTCGAGGTCGTCGGGGTCGGTACTCACGGTGCCACCTGAATCGGCGTGCGGCTGTGGCCACTTCTGGTTGCCGTGCCACGCGCCGGCCTCGAGGACGAGCACGTCGAGCCCGTGCTGGCGGGCGAGGCGGGTCGCGGCGGCCGGTCCGTCACCGCCCGCGCCGATGACGACGACGTCGGGGTCGTCCATCAGTTGTCACCCCCGACGACGACGTCGTCGCCGGTGAGGTCGCCCGAGAGGTCCAGGTCCTCGACGTCCGGGTCGTCGAACCCGCCGTCGACGGCGTGGCGCCAGTCGGCCGCGTAGCCGTCCGCGGGGCCGGGGTAGCCGGACTGCTGGCGGCTCTGGACCTCGGACTCGTCGACCTGCATCACTCGTTCGTTGGGCGTGTTCGTCTTGGTCTCGCCGTAGCCGGACCACTCGGTATAGTAGCCGAAGCCGTGGAGGCCGTTGCAGGCCATCACGACGTACTTCAGGATGCCCACGTCGGTCACCATCGGCGACAGCAGGTCGTCGAGGCGGTCGACGGCCCCGCCGTCGACGATGGTCCAGAGACAGCGCAGGCGGTCCTCGCGGGAGAGTCGCGTGAACGTCCCGCCGCCGGGGAACTCCTCGTTCGCCGCGGGATCGTCCTCGTTGTTCCCCTTCGCCAGGAACTCGGCGGCGACCAGATCGAAGACGAACGTGAACATCGAGGCGTACGGGTAGTTCTGGAGCACCCGGTGGTACTCCTCGTCGTCCGTCTTCACGAACCGCTCGAACCGGGCGGCCCCCTTCGTCGACGTGTCCAGGTTCTCGAAGTTCACCTTGTACCGGTTGACGGGGCCGAACGTGAGGTGGTTCTGCAGGGCTTGTTCGTCCAGGTCGTCGTCGAGGAGGTCGAGGTCGGCGAGGTCCATCAGCGCGTCGAGCGCGTCGGTGTCCGTCGCATCGAGATCGAACTCGAACATGTCGCGGGGCATCTTCTGGTCGCCGGAGAGGAGGTCCCCGTCGGCGACCATCTCGGAGCGGATCTCCTGGAAGTGGTTGAAGTCCCAGATGAGGAACTTCTCGAGTTCGACGTCGAGCCCGCCGGGGACGTGTTCCGGACCGAGTTCGTCCTCGAGCTCGGGCGTCCGTGGGACGATCGCGTCGACGATCGCCCGGTAGGTGTCGCGCGTGTGCGGGTCGGTCGGCACCGCCCCGTCGATTGCGGCCTGTGCATCGGAGATGGTCGCGCCGGACATCGAGAGGGCCGCGAGCCCTCCGACGCCCTTCATCACGCCTCGTCGCGTCGTCGATGCGTTGGTATCGTCAGTCATGGTAGATCCTGCCAACCGCTACCGTCACATACCGGTGCTAGTGGGTAACACTGCTGCAGGAAATACGGGGCTGTTTATGACAACCTACCATTCCTCTTATGATATCATGCCGGTATTCGTCCCAAAACGAGCGACAGAATCGCAACCACACTATTACCTCTTGAAACCCGCATATTCGACAGAATTCTCTACCGAAGATTCCGAAATATCGTCTCGTTTCTCACCCACTTACGCCAGGACAAACCAGTATTCAGACACATATAATATATGGTACTTGTATTTTCTTTCCCCTTTGATCGCCGGTCGAGCGTCCGGTGATACCGGACAGTTATGGTCGACCGGAACCGAGGAGGGAGTATGTCGACGTACCCGGTCACGGCGGTCAAGGTCTCCTACGACGTCGTCGAGACGCTGGTCGAGCGGGGCTCAGCGGGCGCGACGGAGGTCGCCGAAGCCCTCGACCTCCCGAAGAGCACCGCCCACGACCACCTCCGGACGCTGGAGCGCGTCGGCTACGTGGTCAACGACGGGGGGAGCTACCGGCCGAGCACGAAGTTCCTCCACGTCGGCGAGCGGGCGCGGAACGACCACGAGCTGTACGTCAACGGCAGCGAGGAGGCCCGGGCGCTCTACGAGAACACCGACGGGAAGTACGTCCAGCTCGTCACCGAGGAGAACGACCGGTGTACGGTGCTGTCGGCGACCGGCTGGCAGCGCGGCACCCACGAGTCCCAGGGGCCGAGCGCCTACCCCTCGCACATCCACCTGCACACGAACGCGCCAGGGAAGGCCATCCTCGCTGAGAAGGACCCGGCCGAGGTCGAGGCGCTGATGGCCGAGTACGGCCTGCCGTCCCGGACGGCCGCGACGATCACCGACGCGGAGCGGCTGCTGTCGGAGCTGGAGGCGATCCGTGAACGGGGCTACGCCGTCGACGAGGGCGAACTCATCGCGGGGATGACCGGCGTGGCCGCGGCCATCGTCGCCGACGGCGAGCCCCGCGGCGCCATCGCGGTCTACGGTCCGAGCGGGTCGTTCGACGACGACGTCGACGACCTCGCGGCGGCCGTCCGGGAGTCTGCCCGGACCATCGAGGCGAACCTCATCTTCACGCCGAAGTGAGTTCCGTCCGGCGATGCCGGACGGAATCGGCACATCTCGACCGCCGGACGGCGGCGATCCGGCGCCGAGAGAAGACCGTCTCCTGACATGTCTCCGCCGGGATGTAGCCGGCGGCGCGACGAAAACGACTTGCGACCCGGTCCCATACCGACAGGCGAGTGAACTTCGCCAACTACGTCGACGACGCGGCCCGCGAGACCCCCGGACGGACGGCGGTCGCCGACGGCGCCCGCTCGCGGAGCTTCGAGGAGCTGGCGGACGCGGCCGACCGCGTCGCCGGCGCGCTCGAGACCCGCGGCGTCGGCGTCGGCGACCACGTCGCGATCCGCATGCCGAACGGCGTCCCCTTCGTCGTGACGTACCTCGGGGCGATGCGGCTGGGCGCCGTCCCGCTGCCGGTCAACACGCGCTTCACGGACCAGCAGATCGGCTACGTGCTCCGCGACAGCGGCGCCGTCGCCCTCGTGACCGACGACGGGACTGACGGCGAGCCGGCCGGGACACCCACGTACCGCTACCCGGCGCTGCTCGACGACGGCGAGCGGATCCAGGACGTCGAACCGCGGCGCTCGGACGAACTCGCGGAACTGGTCTACACCAGCGGGACGACCGGCGCCCCGAAGGGCGTCTACCACACCCACGGCAACCTCGAGGCCAACGCCCGCGGGTTCGTCCGGTACAAGGAGTGGACGAGCGACGACGTAGCGCTGACCGCCTGCCAGTGCTTCCACGTCACCGGGCTCAACGTCACCACGACGCCGTTCCTCGCCCTCGGCGGGACCAACCACCTGCTCGCCGAGTGGGACGTCGAGGCGGCCCTCGCGGCCGTCGAGCGCCGCGAGGTCACCTACACGTTCCTCATCCCGACGATGGTCGTCGACCTGCTGGAGTCCGACGCCGTCGACGACTACGACTGCGGGAGCCTCGAGATGATCGGTGTCGGCGGGTCGCCGATGCCGCGGCGCCGCATCCGCGAGGTCGAGGAGACGTTCGGCTGCCGCCTGCTCGAGGGGTACGGGATGACCGAGACGACCCCGCTGGCGACGTTCAACCGGCCGGTCCCGGGCGGGAGCCGCCCCGGGAGCATCGGCCGGCCGGCGACCGAGGTCGTCGAGGTCCGCATCGAGGACCCCGCGACCGGCGAGGCGGTGCCGACCGGCGAGCGCGGGGAGTTCCTCTGGCGCGGCGACACCGTCACCCCGCGGTACAACGCCGACCGCATCACCGACGAGAAGTTCGTCGAGCGCGACGGCGAGCGGTGGCTGCAGTCCGGCGACATCGGCTGGATGGACGAGGACGGCTTCCTCTTCGTCGTCGACCGCCTGGAGGACATGTTCACGACCGGCTGCGGCGACATCTACCCGCGCGAGATCGAGGAGGTCATCTACGGCATCGACCCCGTCGAGAACGTCGCCATCGTCGACACCCGCGACGAGGTCCGCGGTGCGACGGTGACGGCCGTCCTCAAGCTCCGGGACGGCGGGTCCGTCTCGGCCGACGACGTCCGGGCGGTCTGCGAGCGGGAACTCGAGAGCCACGAGGTGCCGGACCGCGTCGAGTTCGTCGACGAACTCCCGCGGACCACGACCGGCAAGCTGGACCGCGTCACGCTGCGCGAGCGGTTCCGCTGACCGCGCCCCCGCCCCGGTCGCGACGTCCTCGAACCCGCTTCGCCCGTCGTGCTACTCGGCGTCCTGTCCGAGCCCGCTCCGCACGAACGTGACGGGACACGGCGCGTTCATCATCAGCCGGTGGACGGTGCTGCCGAAGACCGCCTTCCCCGTCGGCGAGCGGCGGCGGCCGCCGATGTAGAGCATGTCGCTGTCCGTCTCGTCGATGGTGCGGACGATGCTGTCGGTGACGTCCCCGATCTCGCCGCGGACGCGGTAGTCGACGCCCGCGTCCTCGAGCGTCTCCGAGATGGCGTCGACGCTCTCGAGACGCGTCGCGAGCGTGTTCGCCGGCGGCGGGTCGTCGGGGTCGTACCCCGCCTCCGAGACGCCCTGGTCGTAGGCGCTCTGCGAGAAGACGTGCAGCAGCACGACGGTCGCGTCCGTCGGCACCGCGACGTCGAGGACCGCCTCCGTCAGCTCCCCCACCCGACCCTCCTCCTCGGGACCCACCGCTAGCGTGATCGTTTCCAGCGCCATACCATGGCCTTCGACGACCGGCGGTAAAACAGGGCTGGTTCCGGCCAGCGGCGAAGGACATGTGTTTTCACGCCGGAGGGAGTACGCCGGAACGAGAGGATGGCCGACGACTCGCCAGACGAGGTGGAGACCGTCCGCGACGCCGTCGAACGCTCGCGCAGCGGCGCGCCCGCCGCCGGCGAGGTGGTCCGCGACCGCTTCGAGTCCGACGAGATCTTCCAGCGGATCATCGCCGCCGCCGACGAGGAGATCGACACGGGGACCCGCGAACTGTTCTTCAGCGCGCTGGCCGGCGGGTTCGCCATCACGATCACGTTCCTCGCGCTGGCGAGTATGACCGCCAAGTCCGACGACCCGCTGCTGGGCGTGTTCCTCTACCCGCTGGGCTTCGTCTACATCATCCTGGGCGGCTACCAGCTCTACACCGAGAACACGCTGCCGCCGGTCGCGCTCGTCCTCGAGCGGCTGGCGAGCGTCCCGGCGTTACTCCACACCTGGGTCGTCGTCCTCGTCGGCAACTTCGCCGGCGGCGCCTTCGGTGCCCTGGTACTCGCCTACACCGGGGTCTTCGAGCCGGCGACGGTGGCGACCGCCGTCGAACTCTCCGAGAAGGGGCTGCACAAGGGCTGGTGGGACCTCTTCTTCAAGGGCGGCTTCGCCGGCCTCATCGTCGCCGGCGTCGTCTGGCTCGACTACGCCGCCCGCGACACCATCACCAGGTTCGTCCTCGTCTACGTCGCCTTCCTGCTCATCCCGCTGGGCGACCTCTTCCACGTCGTCGTCTCGTTCACCGAGCTGATGTACCTCGTCTTCCTCGGCGAGGCGGCGCTGCTGCCCGGACTCACCGGCTTCGTCCTCCCGGTGCTGCTCGGCAACACCATCGGGGGCGTCCTGCTGGTGACCGTCGTCAACTACTTCCAGACGACCGAGCGGCGGCTGGCCGACGCCCGCGAGGACGGCGTCGAACGGCAGCTCTCCGTCCGCGAACTGTTCGGCGGCGGCAGCGTCGGCCGGACCTACGTGCCGGCCGACAAGGACTACGACCGCGAGCGACGCGCCCGCCGCAAGGAGGACTGACCGGAGGCCTCACGTCGCCTCCCGGACGGGACCGAGGTACAGCGCGACGACGCTCGTCGCCAGGAGCACGGCGAACAGCTGCCAGTCCCCCGGCGAGTCCAGACCGGACAGGAGGGTCGCCCCCATCGCGAACGGGAGGAACACGGCGGTCCAGAAGACGACGGCGCGGAGGACCGATAGCAGCCGCTGTGCGGGACCGACGTCACCGTCCAGCGCCTCGGTGCCGGACCGCCGCTCGGTCGCGTCGTCGTGACCGGGTGACGTCATCGCAGGGCTGGTCGGCGGTTCGGAACGGGAGAAGCTTGTTATGTGCCACCTACTGTCACAGCGATTGAAAGTCGACGACGTCCTTACCGCAGAGTCCCCTGTCCACGCCCCGCCGCGGCAGCCCTCACCGGTCAGAGGACTGCCGCTCCGGCCACGCCCCGATCGCCGAGGTGACAGCGTCGTCGACGAGTCCGCTGGCTACGAGCGACTCGACGGCGTCGATGTCGCCGTCCAGGCGGCGGTCCCGCTCCAGCGGCGGGACGACCTCCCGGACCGCCTCGCGGACGGCGGCGGTCCCGGACCCGAGCACGAGGTCGTCGTCGAGGTACTCGGCGGCCTCCGCCCCGCAGAGCAGTTCGACGGCCAGCACGGTCCGGACGCGGTCGAGGACGCGGCGGGAGTCCAGCGCCGCCGTCACGCTCATGCTGACGTGGTCCTCCTGGCCGCCGCTGACGGGCGTGTTGTCGCTCGCGGCCCGGCCGACCGAGCGGCAATCGTTGAGCATCCCGGCGGCGGTGTACTGGGCGATCATCAGGCCGGACTCGACGCCGCTGTCGTCGGCCAGGAACGGCGGCAGGTGCGGCTCCTGGAGGTTCGGGTTGAGCATGCGGTCGGTCCGGCGCTCCGAGATGGCCGCCAGCTCGGTGAGCGCGCCGACGAGGTAGTCCAGCCGGAGCGCCAGCGGCTCGCCGTGGAAGTTGCCGCCGGAGACGACGGCCGCGCTGTCGGTCCCCGAGGCGCGGTCGTCGACCGCCTCGCGCGGGAAGACCAGCGGGTTGTCGGTGACGCTGTTCAGCTCGACGGCGACGGCCTGCCGGAGGTGCGCGACGGCGTCGCGGACCGCGCCGTGGACCTGCGGGAGACACCGGATGGAGTAGGCGTCCTGGACGCGGTCGCAGTTGCGGTGGGAGTCGACGACCTCCGAGTCGCCGGCCAGCGCCCGGACCGTCGCCGCGCTCGTCGCCTGGCCGGCGTGGGGCCGCAGCTCGTGGATGGCGGGGTCGCAGGCGGCCGTCGTCCCCATCGTCACCTCGGTGGCGAGGGCGCCCGCGGCGTCCGCGGCGCGGCAGAGTCGCTCGGCGTCGTCGACCAGCAGCGCCGCCGCGCCCAGGGTCAGTTGCGTCCCGTTGATGAGCGCGAGCCCCTCCTTCGCGCGGAGCGTCAGCGGCTCGAGGCCGGCTGCCGAGAGCGCCGCGGCGCCGTCCAGCCGCTCGACGCCGTCGGTCGTCTCGACGTCCGCCTCGCCCTCGCCGACGAGGACGAGCGACATGTGCGCCAGCGGCGCGAGGTCGCCGCTGGCCCCGAGGCTGCCGCGGGCCAGAACGACCGGGTGGACGCGCTCGTTCAGGAGCGCGACGAGGTGGTCGACGACGACCTCGCGGACGCCCGAGTAACCCTTCACCAGGGAGTTGATCCGGGTCAACAGCATCGCGCGGACGAGTTCGGGGTCGAGCTCGCGGCCCGCGCCGGCGGTGTGACTCCGGATCAGGTTCAGCTGTAGCTCCTCGATGCGGTCCGGCGGGATCTGCGTGTCGACGAGTTCGCCGAAGCCCGTGTTGAGGCCGTAGACTGCCTCGCCGGAGGCGGTGACGTTCTCGACGCGCTCGCGGGCCGCCCGGACCCGCTCGCGTGCGTCGTCGGTGACGGCGACGGCCTCGCCCTCGCGGGCGACCGCGACCACGTCCGCGACGGTCAGCGACTCGCCGTCCAGGCGGACCGTCACGGGGCCACCCCCGGGCCGACCACCGGCTCCCCGCCCTTGAGGACGGACCGGACGACGTTCTCGCCGAAGCGGTACGGGACGTGGACCGACGAGGGGGCGTCGAGCACGAGCAGGTCGCCGGGCGCGCCGGGCTCCAGCGTCCCCGCCTTCGGGTCCAGCGGCGGCCCCTCCGGGAACGCCTCCGACCGGTCCGCGCCGAGGGCCAGCGCGCCGCCGCGGGTGCAGGCGCAGACGGCTTCGGCGGGCGACAGCCCCATCCCGACGCAGGCCAGCGACGCGGCGAAGCCCATACTCGGCGCGTAGCAGTTCGGGTTGAAGTCCGAGGCCACCGCCAGCGGCGCGCCGGCGTCGCGGAACGCCCGGGCGTCGGCGTAGTCGGCGCCGAGCCCGAACGCCGTCCCCGGGAGCATCACGGGGACGACGTTCGCCTCCCGGAGCGCCGCCACGTCCTCGTCGGCGGCGTGCAGGAGGTGGTCGGCGCTGACCGCCTCGAGGTCCGCCGCCAGTCGCGCGCCCCCGAGGCGGACGAACTCCTCGGCGTGGACCTTCGGCGCGAGCCCGCCCTCCCGCCCCGCTTCGAGCACCCGTCGGGACTGCTCGACGGAGAAGACGTCCTCCTCGCAGAAGACGTCGCAGAACGCCGCGACGCCCTGCGCCTCGACCGCGGGCAGTTGCTCGTCGACCACCTCGTCGACGTACTCGTCGGTCCCGCGGTCCTCCGGGACGGCGTGGGCGCCCATGAACGTCGGCACCACGTCGACCGGATGCTCGGCGT
The DNA here is from genome assembly GCF_013391105.1 of Natronomonas salina. NCBI lineage: Archaea > Methanobacteriati > Methanobacteriota > Halobacteria > Halobacteriales > Natronomonadaceae > Natronomonas > Natronomonas salina. The sequence goes on along the minus strand of NZ_CP058335.1, from coordinate 2,666,180 downwards.
CGGCGCAGTCGATCACCTCGAGCAGCCGGAGTTCCGTCTCGACGTCGAGGCCGTAGCCCGACTTCACCTCGACGGTCGTCGTCCCGTGGGCGAGCACCGCGTCGAGGCGGTCACAAAGGAGGTCGAGCAGTTCGTCGTCGCCGGCCTCGCGGACCGCCCGGACGGTCCGGAGGATGCCGCCGCCCTCCGCCAGTATCTCCTGGTAGGGCTTCCCCCGGAGCTTCGCCGCGAACTCGTCGGAGCGGTCGCCGGCGAAGACCGCGTGGGTGTGGCTGTCGACGAACCCCGGAATCACCGCCCGCCCCGATGCGTCGACGCTGTGGGTGGCGTTCTCGGGCGGGTACCGCTCGGTTATCGTCTCCGTCGGCCCGACCGCGGCGACCTCGCCGTCGACGATCGCGACGGCGGCGTCCTCGCGGCGGTCGAGCACGGCGTCGGGGTCGTCCGGCGGCGAGCCGTCAGTCGCGGGCGCCGGCCCCTCGCCGGCGGGACCGACGACGAGCTCCGCGGCGCCGTGGACGACGGCGTCGAGGTCGGATTCAGTCACGACCCCCACCTCCGCTGCCGGCCAGGAAGTGTGCGACCGCGCGGGCGGCCGCCCCGGCGGTGCGGCCGCCCTCGTCCAGCGGCGGCGCGCACTCGACGACCTCGAAGCCCGCCACCCGGTCGTCGCCCGCCAGCCGCCGGACGATCCGGAACAGCTCGCGGGTGGTCAGTCCGCCCGGCGTCGGCGCGCTCACGCCCGGCGCCGCGGCCGCCTCCAGGACGTCGCAGTCGACGCTGAGATAGAGGACGTCGACGTCCGCGACCGCGTCGCGGGCGCGCCGGACGGCGCGCTCGAGGTCCCGTCCCACCGCCTCGCTGGTGACGACCTCGCCGCCGCGCTCCTCCAGGTAATCGACGTAGGCCGTCGAGGTCTCGTGGTGGCGCGCGCCGAGGCAGACGTAGGCGTCGAGCCCCGCCTCGAACAGCTGGCGGTACGGCGTGCCGCTGGTGGGCGCCTCCCGGACCTCGCGGACGTCGAGGTGGGCGTCGAGGTTGACGACGCCGACCGACCCGCGGTCGCACAGCGGTTCGACGTTCGGGTAGGTCAGGGAGTTGTCGCCGCCGAGGAAGACGGGGACGGCGTCGCCGGCGTGGAGGTCGGCGGCGACCTCGGCGACGCTCCGCTGGATGGCCGCCGGGTCCATCGAGTCGACCGCGAGGTCGCCCAGGTCGCCGATCGAGCGCGCTCGGCCGACCGGCCCGGACTCGAAGCCGTGGGTCTTCACGCCCCGGAGCGCCTCGCGGATGGCGTCCGGACCTTTCGCGGCGCCGGGGCGCCCGACGACCGCGGCGTCGAACGGCTCGCCGACGAGGACGACGTCGTGGTCGGGGTCGCTCGGGTCCTGGTGTGCGTGGTCGACGCCATCGACGACGTCGCCGAAGGTCTCGTCGTTCGGGTCCCCTGAGGGCGACTCCCAGACCGGCGGCGGGGCGAACGACGTCATCGGTCGTCCATCGGGATCCGCACGTCGGACTCCCGGGCGGTCTCCGCGGCGTCCTCGTAGCCGGCGTCGGCGTGGCGGACGACGCCCATCCCGGGGTCGGTCGTGAACACCCGCCGGGCCTTCCGCTCGGCGAGGTCCGTCCCGTCGAGGACGACGTGGTTGTTCGCGTGCAGCGCGTTGCCGATGCCGACGCCGCCGCCGTCGTGGACGCTGACGATGTCGGCGCCCGCCGCGCAGTTCAGCAGCGCGTTGAGGATGGGCCAGTCGGCGACCGCGTCGGTGCCGTCCCGCATGGCCTCGGTCTCGCGGTTCGGGCTGGCGACGCTGCCGGCGTCGAGGTGGTCGCGCGTGACGACGATCGGTGCCGCGATCTCGCCCTCGCGGACGAGGTCGTTGATGCGCAGCGCGAACCGCGCTCGTTCGGTGAGCCCATCGTCGTCGGTGTCGTATCCGAGCCAGCAGACCCGCGAGGGGAGGCCCTGGAACTGCACCTGCTCCTGGGCGAGGTCGATCCACCGCTGGAGGTCCTCCTTCTCCGGGAACAGCTCCGTGACGGCCTCGTCGGTGCGGTGGATGTCCTCGGGGTCGCCGGAGAGCGCCGCCCAGCGGAACGGCCCCTTCCCCCGGCAGAACTGCGGGCGGATGTACGCCGGGACGAACCCCGGGTAGTCGAAGGCGTCTCGCTCGTCCGGGGCGCTGCCCGAGACCGGCCACGGTGGCCGGTCCTCCGCCGGTCGGTGCTCGCGGACCTGCCCGCGGATGTTGTTGCCGTACTCGAAGGCCACTGCGCCGCGCTCCTGCAGTTCGACGATGGCGTCGACGTGCCGCTCCATGGTGTCCAGCGCCTCGATGCGGTACTGCTCCGGGTCGGCCTCGCGGGCCTCGTCGGCTTCCTCGACGGTGTAGCCCGAGGGGACGTACCCCTCGAGTTCGTCGTGGGCGCTGGTCTGGTCGGTGACGACGTCCGGGACGAACCCGCGGTCGAGCATCGCCTCGAGCATGTCCGCGGCGTTCACGTGGACGCCGACGCTGTACGGCTCGCCCGCCTCGGCGGCCTCCTCGGCGCGGGCGATGGCCTCGTCGAGATCGTCGGTCTTCTCCTGGCAGTAGCCGGTCTCGATGCGGCGGTCGATGCGCCGCTCGTCGACCTCGGCGGCGACGCAGACGCCGCGGTTCATCGTCACCGCCAGCGGCTGGGCGCCGCCCATCCCGCCGAGGCCGCCCGTCGCGACGATCTTCCCCTCGAGGTCCGTCGCGTCGTACTCCTGGCGGGCCAGCGCCGCCAGCGTCTCGTAGGTGCCCTGGATGATGCCCTGGGTGCCGATGTACGCCCAGGAGCCGGCGGTCATCTGGCCGTACATGATCTTCCCCTCGGCCTCGAGTTCGTGGAAGTGCTCCCAGTCGTCCCACTTCCCGACGAGGTTCGAGTTGGCGATCAGGACCCGCGGGGCCATCTCGTGGGTCCGGAAGACGCCGACCGGCTTCCCCGACTGCACCAGCAGCGTCTCCTCAGTTCCGAGGTCCCGCAGTTCCTCGAGGATGGCGTCGTAGGCGTCCCACGACCGGGCGGCCCGCCCCGTGCCGCCGTAGACGACGAGGTCCTCGGGCCGCTCGGCGACCTCCGGGTCGAGGTTGTTGTTCAGCATCCGCAGTGCGGCCTCGGCCCGCCAGCCCTCGCACTCGATGTCGGTGCCGGTCGGCGCGCCCTGGTACTCCCGCCACTGCTCGGAGGGCTCGCCGCGGTCCCACGCCTCGTCCGCGTCTGTGGCGTGCTTTGCCATAGCAGGGGTACGGCGGCGGGCCTCAAATCGCTTCGGCCGGTGCCGACGCCGAGATCGCGTCATCCGGCGCGGCCGCTACGAGGGAAGATAAGCGAAGAATCGGGTGCTGATGCGGGGAAGGCGTGCGGTGACGACACGAGTCGTCAGCCGAGGTCACGCCGCGGCGTTCTCGTGGGCGTTCTCCGACCGGTCGTCGCGCTCGTCGGCGTTATCGGATTCGTCGTCGCGGTCCTCGACGTTCTCCGAGGCGTCATCGCGGTCCTCGGCGTTCTTCTCGCGGTCGTCGGCGTTGTCGGCGCCGTCGTCCGCGTTCGCGTTCGCGTTCTCGGAGGCGTCGCCGGATTCCGCGTCCGTATCGTCGGCGCCCTCATCGTCGGCGGCGTCCGACTCGTCATCGCGCTCCTCGGCGTTCGCGGCGCCGTCCTCCGCGTTCGCCGCGCCGTCCTCCGCGTTGGCGCTGGCGTTCTCGGAGCGGTCGTCGCGATCTTCGCGGTCGTCCGCGGCTTCGGTGTCGTTCTCGACGTCATCGTCGTCCGCCTCGACGCTCTCGTTCGACCGGTCGGCGTCCTCGTCGGGCGCCTGCGCGTCGTCACCGGCCGGGGTCAGGTCGGAGACGGCGGCGCCGAGGTCGTCGATCTCGCCGTCGACGAACAGGTCGATCCGCTCGTGGATCGCGTCGACGAACGACGGCGGCCCGTCGGCGGCGGCCGCGTCTCGGTCGTCGGGCTGTGCTGTCGCGGCGCCGGCGGCGCCGACGAGCACGAGGCTCGCCGCGAGGGCCGCCAGCGCGATTGCTTTGGCGCGCATTGCACTCGACCCCACCAGTCGAGGTGATAACTACGGGGTCGTTCGTTCATTCCGTTTACTTTCTATTGGCTGAATTTGCCTGCTGCAAACCGTCTCGCCCGAGTTCGTGCGCCGTCGAACGAACGCTTGAACGGTCGCGGAGGGGCCTCGGAGCACCCTTAGCAGTCCGCTACGGCCGTCAGCTATTTGTAGCGGTCCGCCACCCGCTCGCGGAGCCGCGCCTTCTGGATCTTCTCGCCGTGCGGCCCGGCGGAGCGGGGGAAGGCGTCCACGAACTCGACGGCCTCGGGGACCTTGTAGTCGGCGACGCGGTCGGCCATCGCCGAGCGGAGCGTCGCCGCGTCGACGTCGCCGTCGCGCTTCACGAACGCGACGGGGACGTGGCCGTGCCGCGGGTGCGGCGCGCCGACGACCTGCGAGCGTTCGACGCCCGCGAGTTCGTCGAGGACGGTCTCGATCTCCCGCGGCGACACCAGGAACCCGCGGACCCGGAGGGCGTCGTCGAGGCGGGCCTCGAAGAAGAAGCGGCCCTCCCCGTCCCGGCTCGCGAGGTCGCCGGTCTTCAGCCACTCCCCCTCGAAGTCCTCGGCCGTCGCGTCGGGGCGTCGGAGGTAGCCGTCGACGACGTTGTAGCCACGGAGGCGGAGTTCGCCGCGCTCGCCCGGCGGCAGCTCCTCGCCCGTCTCCGGGTCGACGACCGTCGCGTCCTCCTCCTCGGGGTGGACCAGCGGGCCGCCGACGCGGTACCGCTGCTCGCGGGGGTCCTCGGGATCGCCGACGAACACCTGGCTGTTGGCCTCCGAGAGGCCGTACGGCTGGACCAGCGGGAAGCCGACCGCGTCCTCGATGCGGTCGAAGGTCGCCTCGTCGAACCCGCGGCCGAGGAAGCCGACCGCGCCGCACCGGAGGCTCTCGACGCGCTCCGAGGCGAACGTCTCGTGGTCGACCAGCCGCTCGTACATCGTCGCCAGTCCCGAGAAGTAGGTGACGCCGTGTTCCTCGACGAGCCGGACGGTCTCGCCGGGGTCGAAGTGCCGCTGGACGACGAGCGGGACGCCGTGGACGAGCGCGCTCACCCAGACGTTGTGGCCCCAGACGCCCGGGAACGGCAGCGCGCCGAGGACCACGTCCCCGGTCGAGAGGTCGAAGAACTCGCCGACCGCGTGGGCGTGGTTCAGCAGCGACCGGTTCGTCTGCGGACAGCCCTTCGGGTCGCCGGTCGTCCCGGAGGTGTAGAAGATGCAGGCCGGGGCCTCCGGATCGGTCGCGGGACGCCGCGAGACGTCGGCGCCCGCTTCGACGACGTCGTCGTACGCGCGGACCGCCGGGAACTCCTCGCGGGACTCGAGTGCGATCACCTCTTCGAGGTCCGGCAGCCCGCCGGGGTCGAACTCGTCGGGCGACGACTCCCGGACCGACGGCGCCAGTTCGGCGACCGACTCGAGGTACTCGCGGTCGAGGAAGGTGGACTCGACGAGCAGGACGCGGCTCCCCGAGTCGGTAAGGAGGTGCTCGAGTTCGTGCGTGCCGTAGCGGGTATTGGCGGCGACCGCGGCTGCGCCGAGGTACGAGGCCGCCAGCTGTGCGGTGATCCACTCCGGGCGGTTGCCCAGCCATATCGTGACGGCGTCGCCGGGCCCGACGCCGATCCGGTCGAGTCCGCCGGCGAGCGCGCGGCTCTCGGCGAGCAACGCCTCGTAGCTCCACGCCCGTCCGTCCGCGACGAGCGCCGTCGCCGTGGGACGGGCCTCGGCCACCTCGGCGACGCCACCGTAGAGCGTGGCGTCGGGCCAGCGCAACATACCACCTGTCACGGCAGCCGGCGGCTAAACGGTTCCCCCGGCCCGCCTCAGTCGGCCACCGCTTCCCGCTCTTTCTCGCGCTCCCGTCCCTCGTCCCGCTGGATGACCCGGCCGCTCACGTAGGTCAGCAGCGCCAGGCACAGCAGCGGGAAGATGGTCAGGAAGTGCGCGATGCCGACGATGACCGGGTCCCACCCCCACGGGTTGACGACCCAGTAGAGGACGTCCATCGCCAGCAGGATGCCGAGGGGGATGAGGTTGACCGTCAGGTCGGCCCACGTCTCGCGGGTGATGTTGAGGAATGACATGGATTGTGGGGTCGGTGGTGTCGTGTTCGCGGAGCGCCCGCGCCGTCCGGTAAGCGGCGTGGCCACTGCGCGGCCGCTTCGTTCGTACCGTCGTCCGTGCGATGCAAGGACGTACGGCCTGCAAGTACAGGCTCGCGGTCGCAGTCGGACGGTTCGCGGTGACCGCACGCCACCGCATCGATATACGGGTGTGCGGTCACCGACCGGCGACTAGTCCGAGTCGGTCGACCGCACGCGGACGTCCAGAGCTCTAGAAGCTGCTCTCTTCGGTGGACTCGTTGCCGGTCTCGTTGCCGGTCTCGTTCTCCTCACCGAAGCCGCCCGTCTCGTTCTCGGTCTCGTTGCCAGTCTCGTTCTCCTCACCGAAGCCGCCCGTCTCGTTCTCGGTCTCGTTGCCAGTCTCGTTCTCCTCACCGAAGCCGCCCGTCTCGTTCTCGGTCCCGTTCTCCGTCTCGTTCTCCTCACCGAAGCCGCCCTCCTCGGTCTCGTTTCCGGCACCGTCGCCGCCGGACTCGTTCCCGTTGCCGTTGCCGCCCGGACTGCCACAGCCGGCCAGCGCGACGGCACCAGTTGCTCCGATCGTAGCCACGAACTTGCGTCGGTCGAGTTTGTCGGTCATGGTTGAAGTGGGCGGTGTGCCCTACCGGAGACGTGTTCGTGGATTGAAAAAGGAATTCTTACCACCTGCTGAAATTTCGCGCCGTATTTTGCCGGGTCCGAAGGGTAGCGGCCTTCTCGTGAAGTGTTAGTAACCCACACGAACTGTCGGGTTGACGACCGTTCGCCCGGGACGACCCCGGCGACCTACTGCGCGTCCACCACCGCGACACTCGCCAGGTTGACGATGTCCTCGACCTCCACCTTTTTGCCCTCGGGGTCGCTGGCTCGTGACGCTCCTTCCGGTCGCGCCACACACGCGCTCCCCGCTCGGCGCAAAAACGTGGGCGAAAAAGAACAGCTGCTCCCCCGTAGTTCCGAACTGCGCTCTTATTGCGCGTCGACGACCGCGACGCTCGCCAGGTTGACGATGTCCTTGACCTCGTCGCCGCGCTGGAGGACGTGAACCGGTTTGTCCATGCCGACGAGCATCGGGCCGATGGCCTCGGCGCCGCCGAGCCGCTGCAGGAGTTTGTACGCGATGTTGCCGGCCTCGAGGTTCGGGAAGACCAGCACGTTCGCCGGGTCGTCGAGTTCGGAGAACGGATAGTCGCCGTCGAGGATCTCCTCGACGACGGCGGTGTCGGCCTGCATCTCGCCGTCGACCGGGAAGTCGATCTCGGGGTCCTCTCTGAGCATCCGGGCGGCCTCACGCGGCTTCCGCGTCCCCTCGTTGTCGACGGTCCCGAAGTCCGAGTACGACAGCAGCGCGACACGGGGGTCGACGTTGAACTGCCCGGCGAGCGCGGCGGTGTGACGCGCAACCTCGGCCAGCACGTGCTCGTCTGGCGCCTGGTTGACGGTGGCGTCGGCGAGGAACACCACTTGGTTCTTGAACGTGAGCATGTAGACGCCGGCGGCGTACTCGGCGTCAGCGGCGGTGCCGACGACCTGCAGCGGCGGCCGCAGCGCGGTCGGGTAGTGGTTCGTCAGCCCCGTCAGCATCGCGTCGGCGTCGCCCATCTCCACCATCACGCTGGCGAGGTAGTTGCCGTCGTGGACCAGCGAGTCGGCCTCTCGCCGGGTGATCCCGTTGCGCTGCCGGAGCTCGTAGAGCCGCTCGGCGTAGGGGTCGAGCTCGTCGGTCGTTGGGTCGACGATCTCGGGGTCGAAGTCCAGCCCGAGGTCGGAGGCCTGCTCCCAGATGTCGCGCTTCCGGCCGACGAGGATCGGCTCGGCGATGGACTGCTCGGACAACTGGTAGGCCGCGCGGATCATCTTGGTGTCGGTGCCCTCCGCGAGGACGAGCCGCTTGGGGTCGCTCTGGGCCTTGTTGAGGACGACCCGCATCATCTCGCGTGACTTCCCCAGCCGGGCCTCCAGGGTCTCGCGGTACGGGTCGAGTTCGAGCGACTCGCGGGCGACGCCGCTCTCCATGGCAGCCTCGGCGACCGCGCCGGAGACCTCGAAGAGGACGCGGGGGTCCAGCGGCTTCGGGATGATGTACTCCGGCCCGAACCGCAGGGGCTGGTCGCCGTAGGCCTTCACGACCGCGTCCGGAACGTCTTCCTTCGCGAGGTCGGCCAGCGCCTCGGCGGCGGCGATCTTCATCGCCTCGTTGATCTCGGTCGCACGGACGTCCAGCGCACCCCTGAATATGAACGGGAACCCGAGGACGTTGTTCACCTGGTTGGGGTAGTCGGACCGGCCGGTGGCCATGATCACGGTGTCCTCACGGGCCTGTTTGGCCGCCTCGTAGCCGATCTCCGGGTCGGGATTGGCCATCGCGAAGACGATGGGGTCGTCGGCCATCGACCGGACCATCTCCGGGTCGACGATGCCGCCGGCGGAGAGGCCGACGAAGGCGTCGGCACCCTCCATCGCGTCGGCGAGGCTGCCGCCCTCGGGCTGGGCGAACGGCTCGACGTACTGGTGGGGGTCGCCCTCGGCGACGCGGTCCTCGGTGACGACGCCGTCGATATCGCACATCGTGATGTTCTCGGTGCGGACGCCGAGGGAGGCGTAGAACCGGGCGGTCGCCGTCGCGGCCGCACCCGCGCCCGCGAACGTGACCGAGATGTCTTCGAGGTCCTTGCCGGCGATCTCGCAGGCGTTCAGGAGGGCGGCGCCGGAGATGATGGCGGTGCCGTGCTGGTCGTCGTGGAAGACGGGGATGTCCATCTCCTCGCGGAGGTACTCCTCGATGCGGATGCACTCGGGGGCCTTGATGTCCTCGAGGTTGATGCCCCCGAACGTCGGCTCCATCCGGGCGACGGTCTCGGCGAACTCCGCCGGGTCCGCCTCCTCGAGTTCGATGTCGAAGACGTCGATGTCGGCGAAACGCTTGAAGAGGACGCCCTTGCCCTCCATGACGGGCTTGGATGCCTGCGCGCCGATGTCGCCGAGGCCGAGGACCGCACTGCCGTTGGAGACGACGCCCACCATGTTCCCCTTCGTCGTGTACGCGTAGGCGTCCTCGGGGTCGTCGGCGATGGCCCGGCAGGGAGCCGCGACGCCCGGCGTGTACGCCAAGGAGAGGTCCCGCTGCGTGTTGGTCGGCTTCGTCGTCGATATCTCCAGTTTCCCGGGGGGCTCGGCCCGGTGGTACTCCAGTGCGTCCTCGTCCAGTCCCATACCGGCCCTGCGGGCGCCCGGCTTATACGCGCAACTATTGCCGACCGTCCAGCGACCCGGACGGGGAGTGGGCGTCCGTGCCGCACCCCGGGAGCGTTTTCAGGCCCTGAGAACGCCCGCGCCGGTATTTAAGTGGGGCTCTCGTACGTGAAGCCATGTCAGACGAGCGTTGCACCAACTGCGGCGAGCCGGCCGCCGACACCTACGAGCTGCTGATCCGCAGCCGGAATCACGCCGCGGTGCCGCTCTGCGACCGCTGTCACGAGGCCATCGAGGCGGAGATCGCCGAGTGACCCCACCCGCGAGGCGCGACGCCGACCACCCACGACCATGACCCGATCGATCCACGTACTCCACGTCGACGACAACGCGGCGCTCCGCGACCTGACCGCGGAGTTCCTCGAGAAGGTCGCGACGGAGATCACCGTCCACAGCGTCGCCGACCCGACCGACGTCCCGGCGACGCTGGCCGGCGAGCCGATCGACTGCGTCGTCAGCGACTACGAGATGCCCGAGCAGAACGGTCTCGACCTCTGCCGCGAGCTCCGCGAGGACCACCCCGACGTCCCGTTCTTCCTCTTCACCAGCCGCGGCGGCGAGGAGATCGTCGGCCGCGCGATGGGCGCCGGCGCGACCGACTACATCCAGAAGGAGCCCGGCGTCGAGCAGTACACCCTGCTGGCGAACCGCATCGCCAACGCCGTCTCGAAGCACCGCACCGAGGAGCGACTCGCCGAACTGGAGCGAGCGATCGACGAGGAGGCAGCAGCCGACGGCGGCGTGACGCCCGGTGACGGCGACACCGTCGACGACGTGGAGGTCGAGGTCGTCAGTGAGTCGGAGTCCGAAGCGGTCGGCAGCGTCGAGTTCTGAACCGGGATTCTACCCGTCAGTCCGCGCCTCGAGCCGGTTCTCGTCGCAGAACCGCGCGAGGTCGACGTCGTCGCTCAGCTCCTCGACGGAGTCGTACGGTCGGTCGACGACGATGTTGCCCGCCCGCTGCTTGCCGACGCCGGGCAGCATCCGCAGTTCGTCCATCGAGGCGCTGTTGACGTCCAGCGGGTAGGGGACACCCGACACCGACCGGAAGCCGTGGTCGGTCACGGCCACGTCGATGGTCCGCCCGAGTTCGCGCTCGCCCGGGATGCCGACCAGCAGGGCGTAGGTGCCGAGCTGTCGGCCGAACGTCTTGCCGTCCTGATGGTACTCGAGGTAGACGTTCGGCAGCACCGTCCCCGGCGGCGCGACCCGCTGCAGCATCGGGTTGTCGATCTCCTCGCGGACCTCCTGCTTGTACCGCTTGAACTGCTGCTTGTGGTCGCGGGCGATGTCGGCGCCGGTCTCGGCCATCTCGGTGCCCTCGAAGGCCATCACCTGCCGGATGTTGATCCGTCGGACCATCAGCCCCTCCTCGTAGACGTCCCGGAGGAACCGCTTGTTGTGCTCGAAGGTCTCCTCGCGCTCGCCCTTCAGTCCGTGGACGAGGTTGATGCCGGGCAGCAGCTTCGGCAGGCGGGTCGCGTTCGGGTCGACGGAGGGGCCCGAACCGGGCTCCTCGCCGGGGCGCCAGCCGCCCTCCTCGTTGACCACGCGGACCGCCTCCAGGCACTCCTCGGCGGTCACGAGCAGGTTGTTCTCCTCCTGGACGAGCGGGTCGGCCGACTCCAGGCCGAAGGCGGCGGTGTCGCCCGGCGTGTTGTGCTCGGCGATGATCCGGATGCCCTCTCGCGACCTCTCGGGGTACTCCGTGATCGTCACGGGGTTCATGTTGTCGAGGTGCAGCGTCCCGAGGTCCGGCACCGCCTCGCGGATGCCGCCGTAGAGCTCACGGAGCGCCTCGGGGTTCGGCGCCTCGCCGTCGCCACCGTAGGCGAGGATGTCGGCCTGCCGGCCCAGCCGGAAGTGGCGGGCCCCGTGGTCGGAGAGCCGGTCGACCTCCCCGACGACCGAGCGGGGCGTCCGGAACGCCGGGTCGCCGTACATCGGCTCCGTGCAGAACGAACAGCGGTACGGGCAGCCGCGCGAGGTCTCCATCTCGCAGATGAGGTAGTCCGGGTGGTCGGGGTGCTGTTCGATGACGAACGCGCCCTTCGAGGCCCAGCGGTCGAGCTCCGCGTTGTCCCGGTAGCGGTCCTCGAAGCCCTCCAGGCCGCCGTGGACCAGGTCGTAGACTGCGGCCTCGATGTCGGCGCCCGCCAGGAAGTCGTAGTCGAGGTTCTGCCGCTCGGTCTCGGTGCCGCCCTCGTTGGCCTCGCCGACGCCGAAGCGGACCGGTCCGCCCATCACCGAGACGCCATCGGCGTTCCAGGCGAGTTCCTTCACCTCGTCGGGCTCGGCGGGCGTCCCGCCGACGTACTTCCCCGGGACGGTCATCCCGCCGACGTAGACGAACAGGTCCGCGTCGACGACGTCGTGCCACTTCCCGCGGTCTTCGCGGAGCTCGTCGATAGTGTGGTAGGTGACCTGCTCCGTGGGGACGCCGGCGTCGACCGCGGCGCCGGCGGCGAACCTGGGGTACGTCGAGATGTAGGGCGGCACGCCGAAGTGCGCCGGCTCGTCGACGTACCCGTCGACGATGGTGAGTTCGAGGTCCGCCGGGTCCTTCATACTCGTCCCGTGGCGGTCGAGGAGTAAAACGGATGCGGATGGGCGGCGGCCGACGACCGACGGCGTCCGACCGGTCGGGTACCTCGCCCGCCTATCGCCGGGGAATTGATAACCGCGTCGGACGTACGTCCGACCATGCCAAAGACGCTCGAAGTCGTCTGCACGCGCGACGATTGCGACCTCGACATGTTCGAGCTCCACTACCGATACTCGATGTCCGACGGGACGGGCGTCGAGTCGTTCACCTGCCCGTACTGCCAGGAATCGGACGGACTGGAAGCGATCGACGCATGATCCGGAAGGTGGGGGAGTCCATCGGCCGGGTCGTCCTCGACGGCATCGGCCGGGCGGCCAGCCGCGTCCAGGAGCGGAAGCCGCTACCGGCGGACCTCCTGGAGAGCGACGACGCCTTCCTCGCGGTGTTCGACGCGCCCGGGACGACCGCCGGCGACGTCCAGGTGCGCTTCGAGGGCCACACCCTGATGGTGAACGTCGACCGGTTCCGGGAGTTCCACGACGGCTACGAGATGCGGTTCCCGGGGCGGGGGCTGACGCTCGACGGCGAGGTGACGCTGCCCGAGGACGTCGACGTCGACCCCGAGGCGGCGGACGCGACCATCCGCGACAACGGCACGCTGGAGGTGCTCATCCCCAAGGCCGGCGACGGCGCCGCGGCCCCCGAGGCCGCCGAGGAGGAGGAGACGACGACTGGTACGACCGGCAACGACCCCGAGGAAGCCTCGCCGACCTGAGCCGGCCGGTCAGTTCTCGTCGAGCGCCATCCCCTCGACGATCTCGAAGTCCTCGTCGTCGTCGAAGCGGTTGGGGTCGAAGGCGTCGATCCGCTCGCCGCCGAGCACCGCGTCCGCGAGCCGTTCGCCGATCGCCGGCGCGCGCATGAACCCGTGGCCCTGGAAGCCCGACGCGACGTAGAGGCCGGGCGTGCGCTCGCCGACGAGCGGGTCGCCGTCCGGCGTCGCCGTGCAGAGCCCAGCCCAGGAACGGTGCTCGGGGACAGCCTCGCCGACGGCGGCTTCGAGGTACTCCGCGCAGTTCTCGCGGAACCAGCCGTCGGCCGAGCGGTCCCAGTCGTCCGGGTCGTGCTCCTCCGGGACGGTGCCGTCGCCGACGAAGAGGCGGCCGTCGTCGGGTCGGAGGTAGTAGCCGCCGGTCGCGTCGTAGAGGATGGGCACCCGTTCGGCCAGCGGCGTCGCCGCCGACTGAAACGCCTGGACACGGTAGGCCTTCACCGGGATCGGATAGCCGGCGTCCGCGAGCAGCGGGGCAGTGTGAGCGCCGGCGGCGACGACGACCGCGTCGTACGCCTCGCCGTCGACGGTCGGTTCCGGACCCACCGCGACGCGCGCGCCCGTCCGGAGGTCCGCGCCCGCGCCCACCGCGAGTTGTGCGGTCTCGCGGGTGTAGGCCGCGGTGTCGGCGTAGCCGGCGTCGCGAGCGATGGCGGCGCGCTCGACGTCGTCGGTCCGGAGCGCCGGCCAGCGCTCCGAGAGTGCTTCGGGCTCGAGGAACGCCACGTCCCCGCCGCGCTCCTGCATCCGCGGGACGTGCTCGGCCATCGCGTCCGCGTTGCGATCGTCGCCCTCCCGCGCGAGCCAGACGTACGGGCGAGCGGTGAGCGCGTCGCGCTCCCGGAACGTCGCGAGCGCCTGCGCGGCGATCTCGCTGTCGAGTTGGCCGGCGAAGGCGTCGTAACAGATGCCCGCCGCGCGACCGCTCGACCCCGCGGCGATCTCGGCGTCGAACAGCGTCACGTCGGCACCGCTGCGGGCCAGTTCCAGCGCGACGGTCGACCCGACGACGCCCCCGCCGACCACGGCGACCGACGGCGACAGCGGCCCCGGGAGGGTGCGGGCCATCAGCGGAAGGCGTCCAGGCCGCGGGCGGGATACGCGACGACGCGGTCGATCCCTGCGTCCTCGAGTTCGGCGACGCGCTCGCCGACGGTCTCGACGTCGCCGGCGAGCGCGTAGTCGGTCGCCGCCCGCAGGAGGACCTCGCGGGCGCGGCCCGTCGCCCCGGCGTCGGTCGCGGCGCCATCGGGCAGGGCCGCCCGCACGGGCCCGCGGCGGGCGACGTAGCCGCCGACGGCGTCGAGCGTCTCGTCTGGGTCGTCGGTCAGGACGGTCGGCGCGTACAGCGCGACCTCGCCCTCGAAGCCGGCCGTCCGGAGCGCCCGGACATCTCTTCGCGTCCCCCGGGAGAGCAATTCGAACTGCGTGCCGCCGGCCGCGAGGGCGACGCGCTCGATGCCCTCGGTGCCGACCCAGGCGTCGGGCGCCGCCTCCCTGGCGGCCTGCAGCCGCGGTGCGATGGCGCGGCGCCGCTCGTCGTCGGTGAGGTAGGCGCCGTTGCCCGCGACGAGCACGCGCGTCGCCGACTCGGGGAGGGACTCCAGGAGGGAGTCGTCGCCGAGCGGGTCGAACCCGTCGCTCCGGACGGGCGTCGTGACGAGGAGGTCGTAGGCGTCGGCCAGCGCCTCGAACGTCGCCGCCTCGGGCAGGTGGTCGCGGCCCTCGTAGTCGACGACGACCGTCTCGACGTCGAGGTCTAGCGCCGCCTCGAGGTCGTGTTCGGCGGGTTTCAGGGCGACGGCGTCGATGCCGGCCCGCGCGAGCGTCGACTCCGTCAGCATGCTATCGGCCCCGCAGCGAGATCCGCGGCGGTACTCATTGACAGAGTCTCGGCGTTCGGACTGATAGGCGTATCGTTCGCTGCGAAGGTCGCCGGCTGCGGCGTTTCCCGATGTGGAGAAGGAACGTCGTAGACGTATGGGGCTATCAGGCGGTTCAAGCGTCCGCGAGCGAACGAAGTGAGCGAGCGGTTCTCGCTGGCGAGCGATGCGTGGCGCTCACTCCGTTCGCGCCACGGATGCGAACGGCGAGCGGAGCGAGCCGTGAGCAGCGAGCCAGCGTAGCGAGCGGCGACTAACGTCGCGCGACCGAAGGGAGCGCGACGGCTGGAGGCGCTCGCGCCTATTTACACCCATGTTTTTGCCGCGGAGGCGTGTCCGCCCCCGGCGGACCGCCGGAGCGTGCAAAAAGTGGGTGCGTTAGGCAAAGGCGAGGTCCTGCTCCGCCTCGAGCAGTTCGTGGTAGCGGTTCCGGATGGTGACCTCGGAGATGTCGGCGACCTCGCTGACGGCGGCCTGCGTGGTCTTCTCGTTGGTCAGCAGCGACGCGGCGTAGACGGCCGCGGCGGCGAGCCCGACGGGGGACTTCCCGGAGTGGACGCCCTGCTCCTTGGCGTTCTGGAGGAGCTTGCGGGCGCGGTTCTCGGCCTCCTCGCTGAGGCCGAGTTCGCTGGCGAACCGCGGGACGTAGCTCTCGGGGTCGGCGGGCTGGACCTCGAGGCCGAGTTCGCGGACCACGTAGCGGTAGGTGCGGGCGATCTCGCTCTTCTCGACGCGGGAGACGCCCGCGACCTCGTCGAGGCTGCGCGGGACGCCGGCCTGCCGGGCGGCGGCGTAGACGGAGGCCGTCGAGACGCCCTCGATGGAGCGGCCCGGCAAGAGGTTCTCGTCGAGGGCGCGGCGGTAGATGACCGACGCGGTCTCGCGGACGTTGTCCGGCAGGCCGAGCGCGGAGGCCATCCGGTCGATCTCGCCGAGGGCCTGCTTGAGGTTCCGCTCCTTGGAGTCGCGGGTCCGGAACCGCTCGTTCCACTTGCGGAGCCGCTGCATCTTCTGGCGCTGCCGCGACCCGAGGGAGTTGCCGTAGGCGTCCTGGTCGCGCCAGTCGATGTTCGTCGACAGCCCCTTGTCGTGCATCATGTTGGTCGTCGGGGCGCCGACGCGGGACTTCTCGTCCTTCTCGGCGCTGTCGAAGGCACGCCACTCGGGGCCGCGGTCGATCTCGTCCTCCTCGACGACGAGCCCGCAGTCTCGACAGACGGTCTCGCCGTGCTCGCTGTCGGCCGACAGTTTGCCGCCGCACTCGGGGCAGCCGGTCCGCTCGTCTCGTTCGGACTCCGTTTCGTCGGTCTCGTTCGTTCGCGTTCTGGTGTGCTCACTCATGCTACGAGGCGGGTGCTACCAGGTAGGGATACACCCCCGAAGAAACCCGGTCAGCGTATGCGCTATCGTATTATGGTCCGAAAGCTATTTAAATGCTTCGATAGTTTCGGCCGCCTCAGCGGGAATCGCCCGTTTTCAGGGGCGTCCACGGAGGGCCCGGAGTCGTTTATATACTCAGTCGCGGGCCGGCGAGTCGGGGTCCACGTCGCTGGACTCGTCGACCGCGGTGGTCAGCGAGACGTTGAGCAGCAGCGTCGAGGCGACGCCGCCGACGACCGTGACGACGTTCTTGACGGCGTGGTCGACGATGGCGGCCGCCAGCGCGACCGCCCAGCCGACCGGCGTCAGCGCGACGACGATGAGCGAGAAGGCGCCCTCGTACAGGCCGATGCCGCCCGGGGACAGCGGCAGCACCTTCGCGAGGTTGCCGACGCTGACCGCCAAGAACCCGACGGCGACCAGTTCCCCCGGCGCCAGCCCGACGTCGAAGGCCGCGAACACGACCAGCGCCGTCGCGACGTCGATGACCCAGATGAGGAGGCTGCTGGCGCCGACGACGGCGAAGGCCCGCCGGTCCTCGGCGACCGTCTGGACGTCGCCGGCGAACCGCTCGACGACGCCCGCGACGTAGTCGACGTAGGAGTCGTCGCTAATCCGCCCGAGCCACGCCCGCACGAGGTTGCGGTCCGAGCGGGCCGTCGCGACGATGACCGCGACCGCGGCGATGGCGGCCGCGCCGACGCCCGCCGCGACGTAGACCGCCGTCCGGCCGCTCTGCTCGCCCCGGCCGGACGCCTCCGCCGCGCCGATGGACGTCACGTCGACGCCCGCGAGCGCGAGCGCGATGAACGTCGCCCCGGCCAGCACCGTCAGGCTCAGCAGGTCGAAGACGCGCTCGATGGCCAGCGACGCGAAGCCCGACGGGTAGGGGATGTCCCGGCGGGCCTTCACGATGTAGGCCCGGACGGCGTCGCCTGCCCGCGCCGGGAAGACGAGGTTGCCCGTCTGGCTGATGAACACCGCTCCCGTCAGGAACCCGACGCGTTCGCGATAGCCCAGTTCGGCGAGGATGTCGCGGTAGCGCATCCCCCGCAGCGGCCACGACAGCAGGTAGACCACCGTCGCGACGCCGACCAGCACCGGGTCGGCCGCGCGCATCGCCTCGAGGACCGCCGAGGGGTCGAGGTAGACGGTCATCAGCGCGACGGCGACGAGGACCAGCAGCGTCCCGGCGGCCACCGTCACCCGGCGGTCGATCCGCGGTTGGACGCCCACCTGCCACCACAGCCGGAGGATCTGGCTGCCCATCCCGAAGACGTCCCGGACGAGGTCGACCTTGGTGTCACCCTTCGGCTCCCAGTCGACCGGGAACTCCTCGATGTCGTAGCCGGCCCGCTGGGCGCGGACCAGGACCTCCGTGTCCCAGAACCAGTGGTCGTCCTCGACCCCGTCGGTCAGCGCGAACAGCGCCGCCCGGTCGAAGGCCTTGAACCCGCACTGGTGGTCGCGCAGCCCCGTCCGGAGGAACAGCCGCACCAGGGAGTTGTACCCCCGCGAGGCGACGTCGCGCTCGAACGGCCGCGTCGCCACGTTGCCCGGCATCCACCGCGAGCCGGTGGCGACGTCGTATCCGTCCGTCCGGATGGCCTCGACCAGCTGCTCGAGGTGCCGCATGTCCGTCGCGAGGTCGGTGTCGAAGTACACGAGGACGTCGCCCTCGCTGGCCTCGAAAGCCCGCTCGAGGGCGCCGCCGCGGCCCAGCCGCTCGTCGCTGTGGAAGTGCCGCACCCGGTCGTCCGCGGCGGCCAGCCGCGAGGCGATCTCGGGCGTCTCGTCGTCGCAGCCGTCCTCGGCGACGATCACCTCGAAGCTCCCCGCCGGGAGGAAGTCGCCGAGCGTCTCGAGCGTCACCTCGACGGTGCGCTCGAGGGTTCCCGCCTCGTTGTAGGCGGGCAACACGACGCTCACCTCCCGGTCCGTCATGGGCCGACAGTCCGGCAGCGCCGGGTATCAACCTTCTGACTCGAGGGTGACGCGGCGGTCCGCGAGGGCCACACGGAGCTTTTTGCTCGCGCCGCCCCTCGATGCGAGCCATGAGCGAACCGGACGACACGGACGGAGACCGAGACGGCGCCCGGCTCGTCGACCCGGACGCCTCCGCCGCCGAGGAGCGCCGCCTCGTCGCGGGCTGGCAGGGCCGCTACTACGAGGACTTCCGCGTCGGCGACGTCTACAAGCACCCCTACGGCCGGACGGTCACCGAGACGGACAACGTCTGGCTGACGAACCTGACGATGAACGTCAACCCGATGCACTTCAACGAGGCCTACGCCGCCGAGACCGAGTTCGGCGAGCGCCTCGTCGACGGCCTGTTCGTCATCGCGCTCGCGGTGGGGATGAGCGTCGTCGACGTCTCGGCGAACGCCACCGCCAACCTGGGGTACGACCGGGTCCGCCACCACGCGCCGGTCTTCCACGGCGACACGATCTTCGCCGAGAGCGAGGTCCTCGAGAAGCGCGAGTCGGAGTCCCGTGACCACGTCGGCCTCGTGACGACCGAACTGCGGGCCTACAACCAAGACGACGAGCTCGTCCTCTCGCTGGAGCGGACGCCGATGGTGCTGAAGCGCGAGGCCGCCGAGCCCACGGCGGCGCGCCCCACCGGCTGGCCCGACGGCGTCGGCACGCAGCCGGGGGACGTCGAGGGCCGGGTCGTCGGCCGGCGACCCAGGGAGGACGGAGCGTGACCGTCGACGAGCGGTTCCACGGCGACCTGCCGTTCGAGACGGCCGAGGCGGCGGCCGAGCGCGTCCCGACGGGCGCCGTCGTGGCGACCAGCGGCTTCGGGAGCGTCGGCTACCCGAAGGCGGTGCCGGAGACAATAGCGGCAGCGGACGGCGAACGGGAGCTGACGGTCCTCACTGGTGGCAGCGTCGGCGAGGAGATCGACACTGCACTCGTCGAGTCGGGCGACATGGCCAGGCGGTTCCCCTACCTCGGGACGCCGGCGGTCCGGGAGGCCGCCAACGACGGCCGCGTCGCGTTCCACGACCGCCACGTCTCCCGGCTCGGCGACGAGGTGCAGTACGGCGGGCTCGCGGACGTCGACGTCGCGCTCGTCGAGGCCGTCGCGGTCGGCGAGGACTGGCTGATCCCCTCGCCCTCGATCGGGCAGTCGCCGGCGTTCGTCGCGGCGGCCGACGAGCTGATCGTCGAGGTGAACCGCCAGCAGCCGCTCGCGCTCCAGCGACTGCACGACGTCTACCGGCCCGGCGCGCCGCCGGACCGCGACCCCATCCCGCTGACCGAACCCGGCGGCCGCATCGGCGACGCGCGGATCGGGTTCGACGCCGGGAAGCTCGTCGCGGTCGTGGAGACGGACCGCCGCGACTCCACGTACGACTTCCGGGAACCCACCGACGTCGACCGCGCCATCGCCGCGAACTTCGGCGACTGGCTGGCCGGGGAGGTCGAGCGTAACCCGACGATGGCCGAGTCCGTCCGCCTGCAGTTCGGCGTCGGCGCCATCGGCAACGCGCTGATGGGCGCCCTCGGCGACGCCGACCTCGGCGACCGCGACCTCGTGTACTTCGGCGAGGTGTTCCAGGACGGCCTGCTCGACCTCGTCGACGACGGGACCCTCGCGTCGACGTCGGCGACGACGCTGGCGCTGACCCGCGACGGCCAGGACCGCCTCTTCGAAGACGTCGAGCGCTACGCCGACAGCGTCGTCCTCCGGCCGGTCGACGTGACCAACGCCGCCGAGCTCGTCGAGCGGTTCGGCGTCGTCGCCGTCAACAGCGCCCTCGAGGTGGACCTCTACGGACACGTCAACTCCACGCACGTCGACGGGACCCACGCCCTGAACGGCCTCGGCGGCAGCGGCGACTTCAACCGCGCCGGCCTCGTCACCGTCGTCGCGCTCCCGTCGACGGCCGGCGGCGGCGACCTCTCGCGAATCGTCCCGATGGTCCCGCACGTCGACCACACCGAACACGACGTCGACGCGGTGGTCACCGAGCACGGCGTCGCCGACCTCCGGGGGCTCGCCCCCCGGGAGCGCGCCGAGCGGATCGTCGAAGTCGCCCACCCCGAGTACCGGTCGGCACTCGCCGCCTACCGCGAGCGGGCCGACGAGTACGGCGGGCACGTCCCCCACGACCTCGAGACGGCCCTGGAGTGGCCTCGAGACCGCCAGCGAGAGTAACGCTATCGTGCGCCGTGGTATCTCTTCGCGCTCTGGCGGGCGAGATATCGGCCCCTACTTAGCCGCCTCCGCAGAACGCGGGACGACGGGCCACCGTTTCAGCCGACCGGCGTAGTTTAGTCGCGATCTACCGGTGGTCGACCCCGCTATCGGATAGGGTACGCGGGCGGTTAGGAGGGCCTTTGCCGCTCCGGCCGGAGGTGTACCATCTCCAACAGTTAAGCGGATCTGGCGAGAAGTCGTTCCCGTGAACGAGTACGTGGAGTGCCAGGAGTGCGGCTTCGTCGTCCTGTCGACCGGCGAGCGCACTCCGGAGCCGAAACGAGTCGACGGCTGCCCCAACTGCGGTTCGACGGAGTTCGACTTCCCGTCAGAGAGCCGTCCCGAGGCCAGCACCTCGAACCGGCGCCGGTCCGGGCTCGAATCGTGACTGTCTGACCGGACAGGACGGTCAGCGGAGGCCCGCGAGGACGAGGATGAACCCGAAGACGAGCCCGATTCCGACGAGCGCCACGCCGCCGATCCCGTAGAGTTCTGCCGCCGTGTACTCGAACTGTTCGCCGTAGCGGGTGATACCCGCGGAGATGAGGAGGGTGACGCCAGATCCGGTGAGGACCGTCGCGATGTCGAATCCGGCGGGGTTACCAATGTCGGGCATGCGTTCTGTCGTTCGACCTACAACAAGAAAGGAGTACTGCCGGGTGCCCTCGCGAGGCAGGAGTGCGGTGGGACAGAGAGGCGAGGCGTCGACTCCGAGAACGCCGTCGGAGGATACGTTTCTCGCCCCGTTCTAGAGGCCCTCGAGCGACCGGAGGCGCTGTTCGACCTCCGGGGGCGCCGCGCTCGGCCCGTCGCGGACCCGGTGGTCGGGGACGACCAGCGGCGCGGGGTTGTCCGCGAGGGCCGTCCGGACGAGCTGATGGGCCTCGTCGTCGTCGACGTCCAGCTTCGGCGTCATGCCCGCGAGCTTCTTCACCGACACCTGTTCGCCGTAGGGGACCTCCCGGACCGCCTCGAGGACCCGCCGCTGGTCGGTCGGCATCGTCATCGCGACGTCGACGTCGGCGAAGTCGTCCTCCTCGCCCTCCAGGTACGCCTGGACGCGGTCGAGCAGCGGCAGCTCCCCGCCGGCGTCGTCGTCCGGCGACTCGGGGAAGGAGACGGAGATGACGCGTCCGCCGGCCGTCCCGACCTGTACGTACCGCTCGAGGTACCCCGATTCGCGCGCGTAGATGCCGGCCGCCGCGTCGGTGCTCATGGAACCCCTGTCGAGGGTGACCGGCTTGAAGCTTGAGGCTAGTCCCGGACCTGCACCCGGGTGACGTGGCCGCCGCAGCCGCACTGCTCGACATACTCGTAGTCGACGCCCTCGTCGAACGCCGCCTCGAGTTCGTCGAAGAGGTACGTCTCCGGGTGGCCGTGGTCGCCGTGGGTGACGAGGTTGACGTGGTGGCCCGCGGCGGTGTGCTCGACGGCGTCGACGGCCTGCTCGAGGAGGAACTCGCGGTCGGCGGCGTGCTCCGGCTTCTCGAGGTTCGCCGACCAGGAGTTGTCGTGGATTCGGTCGGTCACCGGGTCGGGCTCGTCGTGGCCGTGACTCGTGCTCATACGCGAGGAGAGGCGCCCGACGGGGAAGAAGGACGTCCCGAACACGTTCGGGACGGTGCGGCCCGGCCGCTCACTGGTAGTTCGGGTCGCTCTCGAGGTCCTGGACCTCGATGGAGATGCGGCTGTCCCGCCAGACGACCACGATGGCGTCGTGGGTGGCGAACTCGATCTTGACCGTATCGGAGTCCCGGTCCGACCGGAACAGCGTGTCGAGGGCGTCGGGGTCGATGTTGTCGTAGAGGACGCACTCGTCCTGGGAGACGTCGCGACCCTTCGCCTCGGAGAGCGCAGAGATGAGCGCAGAACTGAGGTCCTCGTCGTCTTCCGGCGCGTAGACGGTCGGAACGATCTGAGCCATGATAGACATATATTCATATCTCTACCATATGATTTCTAGCCACCTGGAGACGATTACAGTCTGTTTTGTTTGTAATTAGCCCCCAGTCGCGGCTGTGAGGCAGTTCCCGTCGTGCGATTTCGCCCGTGAATAAACTCCCGGAGCGATCGGCGGCGCTCGCGCTCCCGTCTGGACGATCAGTCACTGACCGGGGAACGCCTCGCTACCTATCCAGCTGCCAAATCCAGGCAAGCAGCCAGCAGCGGCGACGGACAGCCTGCTACGTTATATCCCCCCGGTCGATAGAGGACGCAATGACGGGCGACGACGACCGGACGGACGAGCGCGTCGAGCTGTTGCTCATCGAACCGAACCCGGGCGACACCCGGCTCTTCACGGAGTCCTTCCGCGACGGGAAGTTGGCGAACGCTCTCCACACGGTCCCGGACGGCGAGACGGCGCTGGACTTCCTCCACCAGCGGGGCGCCTACTCCGAGGAGTCGCGGCCCGACCTGGTACTGCTGGAGCCGCGGTTGCCCGGCAAGAGCGGGATGGACGTCCTCTCGGAGCTCCGCGGCGAGCCGGCGCTCGCGGACGTCCCGGTCGTCGTCCTCACGAGTTCCGGGATCGGCGAGGAGATCGTCCGCTCCCACGGCCTGGACGCCGACCACTACCTCCAGAAGCCCGTCGAGCCCGACGACTTCATCGAGTTCGTCCGGTCGGTCGAGGACTTCTGGCTCGCGATCGTGCAGCGAAAGCCGGCCAGCGACTGACTGCTGGGCCCGAGACGCCTCGGAGACCCGTTCTCCCGATCGCTCAGAAGTACCGCTCGGCGATCTTCTCGCCGGTGCGCGCCGCCAGCGCCTGCCCGGTGTTCGTCGGGTTGGGTCCGCCGATGCCGTTGGCCAGCGCCGAGTGGTCGGCGACGAACAGCCGGTCGACCTCGTAGGCCTCGCAGGCGGTGTCGACGACCTTCCCCATTGCCATCGTCGAGTGGATGTGCAGCGCCGTCGGCGGGGAGTCCGAGCGGTGGACGTGGTCGGCGCCGGCCTTCCGGAGGACGTCGGTGGCGATCTCGGCGAGGCGGTCGCGTCGCCGGACGTCGCCCTCGCTCGGGACGTAGTTGACCTGCGGGATCGGGCCGTGCTCGTCGGTGACCCCGGGCGCGACGGAGACGCCGTTGCGCTGGTGCGGCCGGTCGTCCGTGACCACGAGGATCGGCAGCGCCTGGCGGTATCGCGAGAGGAACCGCTTGAGCTCGGTCCCGGCGAGCCGACCCTGGGTGTCCCACGGCGCGTCGGAGACGTCGTTGCTGAAGGTGAACCCGGAGGCAGAGGCGCCGAACCCCAGGATGGCGGCGATGCCCGGGTACGAGCCCGTCGTCTGGAGCATCCCCACGCCGGGGTAGTCGAACCGCGCCGCGATGGTCTGGCCCTCGTGGGGGTCGACGGCCGGCTTGCCGACGCGCTCCTCGAGGGCCTCGTCCTCCCAGAACCCCATCACGTTGTCCCCGAAGTGGATGGTCATCCCCTTGCCGACCCACTCGTTGGCGGGGAGCCCCGAGTTCAGCCAGAGCCGCGGCGTCTCGATGGCGCCGGCCGCGAGGACGACCGCGTCGGCCGAGACGCGCTCGGTGTCGCCGGACCAGGTGTCGCGGAACTCGACGCCCGTCGCCTCCGGGTCGCCGCCGAGCGACCGGTCGACCAGGACGTCGGTGACGAAGGCGTTCGGCCGGACGGTGACGTTGCCCGTCTCCAGGGCCGCCGGGACGACGCCGACGGCGGAAGTGCGCTTGGCCTTCTCCTCGTAGGGGGCGCCCCGCGGGTGGGGATTGCCGGCGATCTCGGTGGTCACCATCGTGTGGCCCTCGACGGGGTCGACGGCGTCGGGGTCCGCCGGATGTCGGAAGTTCCCGTCGTAGTCCTCGTCGACGTGGATGTCGGGGTCCGGCCCCCGGATCGCGTTCGGCTGGGGGCGGTAGCCCACCTCGTCGACGTTCAGCCCGTCGATAAGCGTCGCCGACTCGCCGCCGAGCAGGTCCGGGTCGACGTCCTCGGCGCCCCGGAAGAACAGCTCCTCCTTCGCGGAGACGGGCGCCGGCTGGACCTCCAGCAGGTCCTCCAGCTCCCGGTAGTACGGCACGAGGTCCTCGTAGGCGAACGAGTCGGGCCAGTGCGGTTGCTCGTCGATGGCGGCCGGATAGGCGCGGGGGTGGTTGCCGGTGTAGACGAGCGTCGTCCCGCCGACGCCGGCGGCCTGCAGGGTCGCCCCGGAGCCGGGGAACTTCCGGAACCAGAGGCCGCGGTCGTGCTCGGCCGGCCCCCACAGCAGCTTCAGGACCATCTCCAGCTCCCGGGTCGTGAACTGCTCGTCGAGCAGCTCGCCGGAGAGGTCCTCGACGCTGTCGGTGGTCTCGCCGCCGGGCTTCTCGTTGGGCTTCGGCCACTGCTCGTTGCCGTAGAAGGGGCCGGCCTCCAGGACCAGGACGTCGAGGCCGGCCTGGCCGAGCTTCCACGCGGCGACCGGGCCGTCGCCGCCGGCGCCCACCACGACGACGTCGTACTCGTGGGTCCTCATCGGTCACCCCCGAGGGTGGTGCCGGCGCCGCCGGCGCCGAAGAACTCCTCGGCGGCCCGTTCGAGCAACCCCTCGTCGCTTCTCTCGCGGGCCTCCTCGAGCGCCGCCTCGGGTCGTCTGATCTCCGCGGTCGACTCCTGGCCGAGGAAGCCGCCGGCCGGCTCGCCGCCCGTCTCGAACGGCTCCTCGTAGCCGTCGGTGTCGTAGTCGTCCTCGGTGAACTCGCCCGGCCTGCGGTAGAGCTTCCGCGGCGGTCCGCGGCGGCCGGGGATGGTCTTCCAGACGGGGCCGTCGCCGAGCGACGACTGCGGCCCACCCCAGTAGCCCCGGAAGGCGACGGCGCCGTCGAGGACGCCGGGAAAGTCGGTCTGCGCCCAGCTCTGGAGGTCCTCGCCGTCGAACTCGCGCTCGCTCGGCGGCGCCGAGATGTCCTCGTAGCCCTCCCACTCGCTGTAGTAGACGACCTGGGTGAACGCGACGACCAGCTGCGGGACGAGCCCCGCCGTCCCCTCCAGGACCGGCCCCGGCAGGTCGGCGGTGTCGACCTCCTTCTCGTCCAGCATCGCGAGCGCCCGGAGGCGGTCCCGCCGCTCGAGGGACGCGAAGGGGCCGCCGCCCTCGAACCGCGTCGGGTCCGGCACCGACTCGTTGTTCGCGCGTGCGAGGAGTTCGACCGCCGCGACGTCGCAGACCTTCGCGACGAGCTCGGCGAGCCGGAGGTTCAGCTCGCGGCGCTGCTCGGCGCCGAAGCTCGGCGAGAGCGTCACCTCGGCGTCGGTGGGAGCCCCGTCGGGCGCCTCGACCGACAGGTCGGAGGCTATCGACGCTTCCAGTTCCGGGGCGTCCCACATCGAGAACATCGTGTTGACGAACTTGATCAGGTAGGCGTCGAGGCCCACCTCGAGCCCGCCGGGGCCGTGCTCCTCGCCGAGTTCCTCGGCCACCTCGGGCGTCTCCGGGATGACGGCGTCCACGATGGCCCGGTAGGTCGCGCGGGTGGTCGGGTCCGACTCCGCGGCCAGCCGTGCGGCCGCCTCGGCCGACGGGAACGCGGCGAGGGCGCCGGCGCCCGCGACCCCCCGGAGGAGCGTTCGTCTGTCGATTCCAAACCCGTCCATGATTGTCAGCCTGTAGCAGTGTCGCCCAATAGGTCTTGCAGTGGCTGTCTCCGGCTATTTATTAGCCAGGAGCGAGGGTTTCGACCAGGAGCCACGCTGGCGGCAGTCCGGTGAACAGACCACTGGGTGAATGTTCTGGGAGTTCTCGCCGTCGACCGACGAGAGTCCGCGACGATCCCTCGCCGCAACGGGGCGACCGAGACGCAACCCTTATGTCCAGAAGAGTTCGTTAGTGTACAGTAATGGACACCAGTAACGAGCTGGCGCCGGCCGTCCGCTCCATCCTGGCGGCGGCCGAGGAACGGGGCGGGGGCGACGAACGGCTCTCCGTCGAGCCGCGGTCGCTGCCCGCCGCGCTGGCCGAGGCGGAGGCCGACGGCCGCGCGCCGCTCATCGCCGAGGTGAAGCCCACGAGCCCGACGACCGACGGCGAGCGGCGCGAGGACCCGGTGGAACTGGCCGAGGCGATGGTCGAGGGCGGCGCCGCGGCGCTGTCGGTGCTCACGGAGCCGGAGCACTTCGGCGGGTCCCCCGAGACGCTGCGGCGGGTCCGCGAGGCCGTCGACGTGCCGGTCCTCCGGAAGGACTTCGTGCTGGACGAATCGCAACTGGACGTCGTCGAGGCGGACGTGGTCCTGCTCATCGTCCGGTTCGTCGACGACCTGGAGGGGCTGCTCGCGGCGGCCCGCGACCGCGGCTTCCAGGTGCTCGTCGAGGCCCACACCCCCGCAGAGGTCGAGGCGGCCCTCGACGCCGGCGCCGAGATAATCGGCGTCAACAACCGCGATCTGACGCAACTGGAGGTCGACCTCGGGACGTTCGAGGACGTCGCGGCGACGGTTCCGGCAGACGACCGCGAGAGCGTCACCCTGATAGCGGAAAGCGGCATAGCCACCCGGGAGGACGTCTCGCGGATGCGCGCCGACGGCGCCGACGGCCTGCTCGTCGGGTCGGCGATCATGGACGGACCGGTCCGCGAGAACACGGAGCGACTCACCAATGTCACAGAGTAAATTCGGCGACTACGGCGGCCAGTACGTGCCCGAGGCGCTGATGCCCGCCATCGAGGAGCTGACGGACGCCTACGAGCGGTACGTACTCGAGAACGAGGACGGGTTCATGGACGAGTTCCGCGAGCGGCTCCGGGACTTCGGCGGGCGCCCGACGCCGCTGCAGCGGGCCGACCAGCTCTCGGAGCGCTACGACCGCGAGGTCTACCTGAAGCGCGAGGACCTCGTCCACGGCGGCGCCCACAAGCTCAACAACGCGCTCGGGCAGGTGCTGCTCGCGCGGTACATGGGCAAGGAGCGCATCATCGCCGAGACCGGCGCCGGCCAGCACGGCACCGCGACCGCGATGGCCGCCGCCCACCTCGACGTGCCCTGCGAGGTCTACATGGGCCGCCGCGACATCAACCGCCAGCGCCCCAACGTCTTCCGGATGCGCATCAACGGCGCCGAGGTCAACCCCGTCGACATCGGCCGCGGCACGCTGAAGGAGGCCATCAGCGAGACGATGCGCGACTGGGCGACGACCGTCGAGACGACCCACTACGTCATCGGCAGCGTCGTCGGCCCGGCCCCGTTCCCCGCGATGGTCCGGGACTTCCAGTCGGTCATCTCCGAGGAGGCCCGCCGGCAGTGCGAGGAGAAGTTCGGCGACCTGCCGGGCGCCGTCCTCGCCTGCGCCGGCGGCGGCTCGAACACGATGGGTGCGTTCGCGAATTTCTTAGACGACGAGGAGGTGGACCTCTACGCCGTCGAGGCCGGCGGCTCCTCCCTCGAGGTCGACGAGGAGGAGGGCATCGCGCCGCACTCGGCGTCGCTGTCCACCGGCGACGAGGGCGTCCTGCACGGCGCGCGGACGAAGCTCCTGCAGGACAGCCACGGCCAGATCATGGAGTCCCACAGCGTCTCCTCGGGGCTGGACTACTCCGGCGTCGGCCCCGAACTCGCCTACCTCGTCGACGAGGGGCGCGTCACGCCCGTCAACGTCGACGACGACGCGGCCCTGGAGGCGTTCCACCGCCTCTCCCAGGACGAGGGCATCATCCCCGCCCTGGAGACCGCCCACGCCTTCGGCTTCCTGGAGAAGGTCGCCGGGCCTGACGCCGACGGCGGCGTCGAGCTGCCCGGGACGGTGGTCGTGAACGTCTCCGGCCGCGGCGACAAGGACCTCGAGTCGGTCATCGAGGAGACCGACCAGCGGCAACTCGACAACGCACCGACGATGGAGGTGTTCGACGGATGAGCGGCGAGGACGACCAGCGGGAGTCCTCGGAGAACGCAAGCGGGGCGGAGCGACCCGCGAGCCTCGAGGACGCCTTCGACGAGCCGGCGTTCGTCCCCTACCTCGCCGCGGGTGACCCGGACTTCGAGTCGTCCCTCGAGTACGTCGAGGCGCTGGCCCGCGGCGGCGCCGACGTCATCGAGCTCGGCCTCCCGTTCTCCGAGCCCATCGCCGAGGGCCCGACCATCCAGCAGGCCGTCGTCCGGTCGCTGGAGGGCGGCATGACCCCCGAGCGGTTCTTCGAGTTCGTCGAGGCGCTCGACGTCGACGTGCCGCTGGTCTGCATGACCTACTACAACCTCATCTACCAGTTCGGCGAGGACGGCGACCCGCCGGTGCGACCCTTCGTCGAGCGCGCCGCCGAGGTCGGCATCGAGGGATTCGTCGTCCCGGACCTCCCCGCCGAGGAGGCCGACCTGCTACGCGAGGCCTGCGACGAGCACGGCCTCGACCTCGTATTCATCGTCGCGCCGACGACGACGGGCGAGCGCCTAGACCGCATCATGAGCCAGGTCACCGGCTACGTCTACGTCCAGGCGCGGCTGGGCGTCACGGGCGCGCGCTCGGACGTCTCCGACCAGACCACCGAGAGCCTCGCCCGCCTGGAGGCCTACGACGTGCCGAAGGCGGTCGGCTTCGGCATCTCCTCCGGCGAGCAGGCCGCCGACGTCGTCGCGGCGGGCGCCGACGGCGTCATCGTCGGCTCCGCGCTGGTCGACGTCGTCGCCGATGGTCACGAGGAGGGCCGACCGGTCGAGGAGACCGCCGACCGGCTCGAATCGCTCGCCCGGGAGCTGAAGGAGGGGGCCCTCGCCGGCGCGCAACGTCGGCCGCGACCGGAAGGAACATGACCGCACCTGCCACACCATCACGTAACATGAGCACAGGGATCGCCGCACGACTGAAACGCGTCGGGACGGACGACCGCTACGTCGTCGTCCCGATGGATCACGGGATCACCCTCGGGCCGGTGACGGGCCTGAAGGACATCGAGTCGACCATCGACGCCGTCACCCGCGGGGGCGCCGACGCCGTGCTGACCCAGAAGGGCGTCGCCGACCGCGTCCACGGCAACCTCAACGGCGCCGGCTACATCACCCACCTCAACGGCTCGACGGTCATCGGGCCGGACTCCAACGACAAGCGGACCACCGGCACCGTGAAATCGGCCATCCGGGCCGGCGCCGACGCCGTCTCCTTCCACATCAACGTCGGCTCGAAGTACGAGCGCGAGCAGATCGAGGAACTCGCCGCCGTCGCCGACGAGGCCGCCGAGTACGGGATGCCCGTCCTGGCGATGACGTACGCCCGCGGCCCCGACGTCGAGGGCGACGACCCCCAGGCGCTCGGCCACGCCGTCCGGCTGGGCGAGGAGCTCGGCGCCGACCTCATCAAGACCGGCTACAGCGGCGACGCGGAGAGTTTCGAGCACGTCTGCGAGTCGACGAGCCTGCCGGTGCTCATCGCCGGCGGCTCGCCGGCCGGCGACCTCGCGGCCCTGGAGGACGTCCGCGGGGCGATGGACGCCGGCGGTGCCGGCGTCTCGATGGGCCGGACAATCTTCCAGCACGACGACCCCGAGAAGATGGCCCGGGCGGTCTCGCTGGTCGTCCACGACGACGTCGGCGCGGCGGACGCCCTGGAGCGCGCCGGCCTCGCCGTCGAAGCGTAGGTTCCCGTCGCGTTTTCTGCGCTCGCGAGGTAGAATCGATCCGCCGCTTCTGGACGCGTGAGCGGCGTGACTGACCGAAATCCCTTCTGGGACGGAGAACCCGTCAGTCGGCTTCCTGGGCGCCGACGGAGAGGTACTCGTCCAGCAGGTCGTCGCGCTCCTGGAGGTCGTCGACCGACCCCTCCCAGACGTTCGACCCCTTGTCGATGATGTAGGCCCGCTCGCCGAGGTCGAGGGCGAACTCGACGTTCTGCTCCGTCATCAGGACGGTGACGTCCCGCTCGACGACGTCCCCCAGCACCTCCCGGAGGTCCTCGACGATGACCGGCGCGAGCCCCTCGGTCGGCTCGTCGAGCAACAGCAGGTCGGGGTTCTGGACCAGCGCCCTCGCCACCGAGAGCATCTGCTGTTCGCCGCCGGAGAGGTTCTGTCCCCGGTTCTTCCGCAGGTCGTCCAGCACCGGGAAGATGTCGAACATCTCCTCGACCGCCCGGGGGTCGGCGGCGAGGTCGTGGGCGAGCTGGATGTTCTCCATGACCGTCAGCGTCGGAAAGACCCGGCGCTCCTCGGGGACGAGCTTGACGCCGCGTCTGCTGATCGACTCGACGGACGCCCCGCTGATGTCCTCCCCCCGGTACTCGATGCTGCCCTCCCGTCGCGGCACCGTCCCGGTGATCGTCCGGAGCGTCGTCGTCTTCCCGGCGCCGTTCCGCCCCAGGAGCGTCACGACCTCGTTCTCCTGAATCGACATCGCGAGGTCGAACAGGACGTGGCTGTTGCCGTAGTAGGCGTTCACGTCCGAGAGTTCGAGGACGCTCACGCCTCCTCACCCCGGCCGGTCTCCGCCCCGTCGTTCGCCGCGGCGCCGTCCGAGTCGTCGATTCCCAGGTACGCCTTCCGGACGCGCTCGTCGGCCATCACCTCGTCGGGCGTCCCCTGGGCGATGAGTTCGCCGTTGTCGAGGACGAGGATGCGGTCCGAGATGCCGAGGACGACGTCCATGTCGTGTTCGGTCAGGACGAAGGTGGTGTCGGTCGTCTCGTCGAGGCTCCGGACGAGTTCGACCATCCGCTCGGTCTCGGTCGGGTTCATCCCCGCGGTGGGCTCGTCGAGGAGGACGACCGACGGGTCGGTCCCCAGCGCGACGGCGATCTCGACCTTCCGGACGTCGCCGTGCGAGAGGTTCTCGCACTGCTCGTGGGCGACCTCCTCGAGGTTCGTCAACTCGAGGATCTCGTGGGCCCGTTCGGTCAGTTCCGTGTCGTCCCTGGCCAGCGAGCGGATGTCGAGCGTCCGTCCCTCCCGGCTGATGCGGGCGATCCGCACGTTGTCTACGACCGAGAGTCCCTCGAAGACGTTGTTGATCTGGAACGCCCGGGAGAGCCCCAGCCGGTTGATCTCGTGGGGCGGTTTCCCGGTCACGTCCACGAGTTCGTCGCCGTCCCGCGGGCGGATCCGGACCGTCCCCTCCGTCGGCTCGTACTGGCCGGCCAACAGGTTGTAGAAGCTGGTCTTGCCGGCGCCGTTCGGGCCGATGATGCTCGTGATGTCGTCGGAGTCGATCGTGACGCTCACGTCGTCGACGGCGACGAGTCGACCGAACTTCTTGGTGAGGCCCTCCGTCTCCAGGACGTCCGTCATGCCTCGGCACCCCCGAACAGGCCGGTCGGCCGCCAGACGAGTACGACGATCATCGCCAGGAACGGGAACAGGTCGCCGGCGCCCGCCACGCCGCTGCCGAGCGCGATCAGCAACCCGATGATCATCGCGCCGACGAACGCGCCGAAGAAGGAGCCGAGGCCGCCGATGACGACGACGACGAACGCCTCGACGATCACCGAGTTGCCGAGAGAGGGCGAGACGGACTGCAGCGGCGCCGCGAGCGCCCCGCCGAGACCCGCCAGCGCCGCCCCGACCACGAACACGCCCGTGTACAGCTTCGGGACGTTGATGCCGAGCAGCCGGGCCATCTCGCGGTCGCTGGAGGTCGCCCGGACGATGCGCCCGACGTTCGTGTACCGGAGCACCGCGAGGATGGCGCCCAGCACGAGCAGCGCCATCAGGATGACGAACGCGCGGTAGGTCGGGATGGAGAGGCCCGCTCCCAGCGGGATGGACCCGGTCAGGGCGTCCGGCGCGCTGATCAGCCGGGCCTGCGAGCCGAAGATGGCCCGGACGGCGTCCGTGATGATCAGCACGAACGCGAAGGTCAACAGCAGCTGGTCGAGGACCTCCTCCTCGCGGCCGTAGAGCCGCCGGATGAAGACGGCCTCGAGGACGCCGCCGACGATGGCGACGACGAAGATCGCGGCGACGATCCCGAGCAGGAAGCTCCCGACGGTGCTCTCGACGGCCACGATGGCCACGTAGGCGCCGAGCATGTAGAGGACGCCGTGGGTGAAGTTGAGGACGTCGAGCACCCCGAAGATCAGGCTGAGGCCGACCGCGACCAGGAACAGCCGGCTCCCGATGCTGATCCCGGTGATGATCTGCTCGAAGACCAGAGAGTGTGTCGACATAACAAACCACATTGTCAGAAATAGATTAAACCTTTCGCCCAGGAGGCAGATTTCTGCCCCTGTCGCGGATATTCGCCGTCAATCCTAGATGTCATTATTTTGGGTTGTTTGTATATCAACCCGCATAATTATATCAAAGAGGGCCCAAGGTCTCGGGAGTCCATGTTAGACAAGGACACGGATGGTTCGGGAACGGGAACGAGTGGACGAACACCGAGGGTCCGCAGGCGGCGCTTCCTGACCGCCGCCGGCGCGGGTGCGACCGCGGCGTTCGCCGGGTGCATCGGCGGCAACGACGACGAGGGGCCGATCACGATCGGCGGCGTCTACCTGCTGTCGGGACTGGCAGAGCAGCTGGGGGCGTCCTCCCGTGCGGCCGCGGAGGTCGCTATCAACGAGATCAACGACGACGGCGGCATCCTCGACCGCGACGTGGAGAGCTTCTTCCGCGACCACGGCGACGACCCGCAGTCGCAGATCCGGAGCCTGGTCCAGGAGGAGAACGCCGACGTCATGATGGGGCTGACCTCCTCAGGCGAGGCGCTGAACTCCGGGCCGGTCATCGAGCAACTGGGCGTGCCGTTCACGCTCACCGACATCGGGACGCCGTTCCTCACGGAGCCGGACGTCGACACCTACGGCGACTACTACGCCGACGAGGGGACGGCCGCGGTCGTGCCGAACCTCTTCCGGACGAACCCGAACACGTCCACCAACACCTACGCCATCGCGAAGTGGATCGACGACAACTACGGCTCCGCCCGCATCGCCAACCTGGGGCCGGACTACGCCTACGGCCAGCAGTGCTGGGATTACTTCCAGGCGTACTCCGACGGACTCGGCGCCGGTCACGAGTACGTCGGGTCGGCGTTCCCGGAGCTGGGCGCCAGCGACATGACGCCGCAGATCAACCAGGTGATGAACGCCGACCCCGACCTCCTGTTCACGAGCTTCTGGGGCGCCGACGTCGTCACCTTCGTCCAGCAGGCCAACGAGCAGGGGCTGTTCGACCAGGTCGACGACGTCTTCGACACCATCGGCGCCGACCCCAACGGGTTCGCGGCCCTCGGCGACAACATGCCCGAGGGGCTGCACTACTCCGGGTGGTACTGGCCCTCGGCGTTCGACAACGAGGAGAACACGGCGTTCCTCGAGGCCTACGCCGACGAGTACGAGGGCTCCGACGTCATCCCGTACCCGTCCTTCACCGGCGGCAGTTCGTACTCCGCCGTGTACATCTACAAGGAGGCGATGGAGGCGGCGGGCAGCACCGACCCCGACGACGTCGTCTCCGAGATGGAGGGCATGGAGCACACCGGCCCGCACGGGACCTTCACGCTCGACGAGGACAGCCACCAGGCGACCACGGAGACAGTCATCGGCGAGACGTCGATGGACGCGGACGTCCCGTACGACGGCGTCGGGCTGACCAACACGGAGACGTACTCGATCGACCGGAGCACGGCCGAGGACCTGCTCTCCGGCACCGACCTGCCCCCGGGCGTCTGAACCGTCGATGAGCCTGAGCATCCGCAGACGGCTGTTGACCGACGAGGACCCGAAGACGCTGCTGGCAGTGGCGACGCTGGTCCTGTTGCTGATGCCGCTGGTGTTCCGGTTGCTCTTCGCGGGGCACCTCTCTGGGTACCACCTATCGCTGCTCAACGAGACACTGATCTTCGCCATCTTCGCGACCGCGTTCAACCTGCTGTACGGGTACACCGGGTTGCTGTCGTTCGGTCACGCCATGTTCATCGCCGTCGCCGGCTACGGGGCCGCGAAGGTGTTCACCGTGATCGGACCGAACCTCGACTTCCTCGGCGGCGTCGCGCCGCTCGGAACGTGGGCGCTCGCCCTCGTGATCGGGGTCGTCGTCGCCGGCGTCTTCGCCGTGTTCATCGGCTACCTCGCCGTCCGACTCGAGGAGATCTACTTCGCGCTCATCACGCTGTCGTTCAGCATGGCGATCTACTCGCTCGCGAACCAGGACGTCCCCGGGCAGATCATGGGAGCGCTGGGAATCGGCGACGGGAACTTCACGAACCAGTCCGACGGGCTGACGTTCATCCCCGGCGAGGTGTCGCTTCTGGGCTTCGAGTTCCCGCTCGTGGACCTCACGAACCCGGTGGCGTACTACCTCCTGACGGTGTTCGTGTTCGTCGCCAGCATCTACGCGCTCTGGCGGATCGTCCAGTCCCCGTTCGGGATGGTCTGTAAGGCGATCCGGGAGAACCCCGAGCGCGCCCGCGCCGTCGGCGTCGACGTCTCCTACCACCGCTGGATGACGTTCATCCTCTCGGGGCTGTTCTCGGGGCTGGCGGGGGCGATGCTCGTCGTCCTCCAGGGGAACGTCAACCCCCAGACCCACGCCTACTGGACGGCCTCGGCGGCGCCGGTCATCATGACCGTCATCGGCGGACCGCTGTCGTTCATCGGTCCGGTCGCCGGCGCGTTCAGCTACGAGTACCTCCGCTGGGGAATCAGCCGGTTCCCCCCTGCTGGAGGAGTACTGGGAGTTCTCCTTCGGGGTCCTCATCCTGATCGTGGTGCTGTTCTTCGACAACGGCGTCGCGGGCGGCATCGATCGGGCTCGGGAGCGACTCCTCGAGGACGACGAGGACGCTCCCTGAGATCCCCATCCGTTCCATCCGTTCGGTCTGCGGCGTAAAGGACTCTCTGCGCCGTTTCTCATCGTGAGCCCGCGACCATATTGAAGAGGACGCGGCGGGTGCCGTCCGTATGAACGTATCAGAGGCGTCGGCGGTCTGCGCCGACGTCGTCGACGCGGTCGAGGAGTCGGTCGTCGCCGACCGGCGCGTCCTCGAGACCGTGCTCACCGGCGTCCTCTCGCGGGGCCACGTCCTCCTGGAGGACGTCCCCGGGACGGGGAAGACGCTGACCGCACAGAGCTTCGCGACCGCGCTGGGGCTGTCCTTCAACCGCATCCAGTTCACGCCGGACCTGCTGCCCGGCGACATCACCGGCTCGCACGTCTACCGCGAGGAGGCCGGCGAGTTCGAGTTCGCCGAGGGGCCGGTGTTCGCGAACGTGGTGCTGGCCGACGAGATCAACCGGGCGCCGCCGAAGACCCAGGCCGCGCTGCTCGAGGCGATGTCGGAGGGGCAGGTCTCCGCCGACGGGACGACCTACGACCTGCCGGAGCCGTTCTTCGTCATCGCGACGCAGAACCCCGTCGAGCAGGAGGGGACCTTCGCGCTGCCGGAGGCCCAGCGCGACCGCTTCATCCTGAAGACCGAACTCGGCTACCCGGACTTCGAGGGCGCACGGACCATCCTCGACCGCCGGGCCGACCGGACCGCGCGGACGCCG
Organism: Natronomonas salina; assembly: GCF_013391105.1. Taxonomy (NCBI): domain Archaea; kingdom Methanobacteriati; phylum Methanobacteriota; class Halobacteria; order Halobacteriales; family Natronomonadaceae; genus Natronomonas; species Natronomonas salina. The sequence continues at coordinate 2,630,464 of NZ_CP058335.1, read as the reverse complement.
GAGCCCCGGACCGTCGTCGAGGGCGACGACGTGCCCGCCCTCCAGGCGGTCCCGGAGACCGTCCGCGTCGACGACCAGATCCGCGACTACGTCGTCGAGCTCGGCCACGCCACCCGCGAGGACGACCGCGTCGACGTCGGCGTCTCGCCGCGCGGCGTCCAGCGGCTGTTCGAGGCGTCCCGGGCCCGCGCCGTCGTCGCGGGCCGCGACTACGTCGTCCCCGACGACGTGAAGGCGGTCGTCCGCCAGGCGTTCACCCACCGGCTCGTGCTCACCTCGGAGGCGACCGTCCGGGACGTCTCCCGCGAAGCGGTTGTCGCGGCCGTCCTCGACCGCGTCGAGGTGCCGGCGGTCGCGACCGCCGGGAACTGACGCCGACGCGTACGGCGGCTGTCCAGCGGTCGTTCCAGCCGAAAACGAGCCCTTCTCACGACGCTGCACCGCGGAGCGGAGCTGCCGTCGGTCGGCGACGGCGACCGAGCGTCGTCAGCGACTGACCACGAACAGCAGGACCGTCCCGACGACGGCCGACGCCACGACCACGACCGCGAGGGGCGTCGGCACCGCGGGGACCCCCGCGACGGCCCTATCGACGCCGAGGGCCACCAGCCCCGCGACGGCGGCCAGGAGTCCGCCGCTCGCCGCGTGGACGAACTCGCCGCGTCGGGTGGTCCCGGCCCGCCCGATCTCCCCGCCGAGCGTCGCCGCGAACTCCCCGAGGTCCCACGCCAGCAGGCTCGCGGCGACGCCTCCCACGACGAGCGCGACGTGGAGGTCCGCGACGGCCGCGGCGACGGCGGCGCAGAGCACGCCAGCGCTGGCGAGCTGGACGCCGGCCGTCTCGTCGAGCAGTCTGAGCCCGCCCAGCGTCCGGACGCCGAGCAACACCAGCGTCGCGAGCAGCAACCCGAACGTGACGACGCCGAGGACGAGCGCGAAGGACCCGACCGACTCGAGGAGCGGCCCCAGGAGGGCCCGGCCGGCGCCCTCGCCCGCCCGGTCGAGCGCGACCGACGCCAGTCGGCCGTGCGCCGCGAAGACGACGGTGACCAGGACCGCCCCCGCGCCCAGGGAGGCGACCGGGACTCGGTCCGGGCGGAACCGCTCCGAGGCGGCGGCCCGGACGAGCCGCGGGACCGCGGCCGCACAGACGCCGCCGAGGGTGACGACGACGAGGAGCCACCTGAGTCCCGTCGACGTGGTGACTGCGAGCAGCGCGCCGTGTATCCCCGGCGGCAGGCCCTCGTAGGCCTCCGGCCCGAGCGCGACCGGGACGACGCTGAGGGCGGCGCAGACCCCGGCCAGCGACGCGAGCACCGAGCGCGAGCGGCCGACCGCGCTCGCGACGTCGTCCCGGCTGGTCTCGTCGGCGAGTTCGGCCAGCGGGAGGCTCCCGAGCGAGGTCCTGACCGCGATTGCGGCGATTGCGCCCAGTAGGAGGAAGCCGCCGGTCCGCGGTACCGACATCCCGGCCTCGACGGCCGCGGGGGTGCGGGAGAGGACGAGGTCCGCGACGACGACGGCCCACTCGCGGACCGTCTCCGTCGGCGGGTCCCAGCGGTCGAGCACCAGGACGGCCATCGGGAGGAGCGCGGCGACGAACAGCCGGCCGGCGGCGGTGCCGGCGTCGTCGCCGGGCGCGACGCCCCAGACCGCCCCGAGCGCGCCGAACCCGGTGACGGCGCCCGCGAGGGCGAACGCGAAGGGGGCGAACGACAGCGGCGGGAGCGGCGGCGACGGCGACCACCCGAGCTGCCCGAGGGCCGCCGCGACGGCGGCCGCGAGCAGGCCGAGCCCGCCGACGGTCGCGAGGGCGCCGGTCGCCAGCGTCGCGACGCGGCGTTCGGCGACCGCGGTGGTCCAGACGGCGCCGGCCAGACAGCCGCCGGCGACGAGCCCAAGCACCGCCGGCAGGGCCGCGTCGGCGAGCGAGGCGAGCAAGAGCGTTCCGCCCACCGCGAGCAGGGCGCTCGCCGCGGTGGCGGTCCGCGTCGGCCGCCAGTTGGTCTCCGGCAGCCGCCGGTCGTCGACGCTCACGTCGACCCCTCCAGGGCGAGCGCCAATGGGCGCTCGGTGTCCCAGTCGACGACGGTCGCGCCGGCCTCGCGGAGCCGCTCGACCCGGAGGTCGCGTTCGAGCCCGGCGACCCGCGAGCCCGGGGTCGCCGGGCCGGTGACGTCCGGGCAGAGCGCGACGACGTGATGGCCGGCCGCCGACAGTTCGTCGACGAGGTCGACCGGCGCGTCGTCGAGGACGGGCGTCGCGAGGACGACGTCGGCGTTCGCGGGGAGGCGCTCGCGGAGGGTCACGTCCCCCGAGTTGCCGCCGTCGGCGGCCGTCTCCCGAGAAGCGCCGCCGCTGGCCTGGCTCGCGGCGACGACGGCGTCCAGCACCGCGTCGACGCGGGTCCGGGTCGCCGCGTCGTCGCCGACGGGGACCCAGGGTCGGTCGGCCCGGTCGCTCGGGAGCGCGGCGTCGACGGCGGTCGCGGGGACGCCGAGGGCGACGAGTCCCACCCGATTGCCGGCCGAGAGGAGGCCGTCGACGGCCCGGTCGGCGGCGTAGGCCGACAGCTCCGCGCCCGTCGGGTGGCCATCGTCGCGGGCGACCCGCCCCGGCGCGCGGCCGTCGGCGACGACGACCGTCTTCGAGGCGTGGGTCTCCCGGTAGTTGACCGTCGAGAGGTCGCCGGTCTTCGCGAGGCGGCGCCAGTCGACGCGGCTGACGTCGTCGCCCTGGCGGTACTCGCGGACGGAGTGGAACTCCAGGCCGGGGCCCGCACGGTCGGTCGGCTGGGTTCCGACCTTCCGGAGGGCGCCCTGCACCTGCGGCACCTCGCCGATGCCTCGACTGCAGCGCAGCGCGGTCTCGCCCTCGACGGCGGGGCGACCCGTGGCCTCGCCGACCCCCGGCAGCGGCCGGAGCCGGACCAGCGGCGGCTCGAACTCGTAGTCGCCCTGGCTGGCGACGACGGTGTAGCTGATCGAGTCGCGTTCGCCGGGGCGCACCGACAGGCAGCCGCGCGGCGACCCCTCGACGACGGGGACGTGCGACGGCAGCCGGTCGACGACGCGGACGTCGGGGAGGGTGCGCTCGCCCTCGTTGCGGACCGTCAGGGTGACCTCGGTCCGCTGGCCCGGCGCCGGCGTCTCCGGGTCGAACGACCGCTCGACCGCCAGCGCGTCGGCCGACGGCGGCCGGGTGAGCGCGCCGACGGCGATGTAGACGACCGGCACCGCCGCGGCGACGAACAGCGTCGGCTCGCCGAGGACGGCGCCGCAGACGACCAGGGCGACCGCCGCGAACACCGCCGCGTCGAACCGGTCGTCGTCGCGGTACTCCATCAGCGCTCACCACCGCCGGAGCGGCGGCCCTCGACGGCATCTACGGCGGCCTCGACGCGCCGGACGGTCGTCCGCCACGGCCGGAGCCAGGCGAGCAGGCGGCGGTAGAACGGCAGGCTCGCCTCCCGATCGGCGACGTAGGCGGCGGCGACGGGGTCGTCGGTCCACTCGCCGGCGTCGACCCGTTCCCGGGCGACGTCCGCCGGGCAGTTCGACTCGCGGGCGACGACGTCGACGGCGAGCGCGCGGATGTCGTCGCGCACCTCGTCGGCGTCCTCGAGGCCCAGCGTCGCGCCGTCGGCCGTCCGGGCGAGCCGGTGGTCGAAGCGGTCGCCGACGCGAGCCGCGGCCCTCGCGTGCTCCGGGGGGTCCTCGCGGAGCGCCCGGAAGTCCGAATCGGGCTCCGAAAACGGCCCCTCCGGGAGCGGTTGCACCCGGTCCGGGGCGGCGGTCCACGCCACCCACAGGAGGCAGGCGACGCCGACGAGGCCGAACGCGGCGGCGCGGAGGCCGCCCTCCGAGAGCGGGGTCGCCGCCGCGAGCGCAGCGACGGGGAGTGCGGCGTCGACACGGTCCGGCGCGAGTACGAGCGCGGTGGCGAACCCGACGGTCGCGAGGCCGACGAGCGCGACCGCGGCGCGGCCGACGCGCGTCACGACTGCTCACCCCCCTCGTCGGACCGGGTCGCGCGGATCTCGTCGAGGGCCTCCCGGGCCGCCGGCGCGAGGTCGTCCGGGGAGCGGGCGCCGTACTCGACCTCGCGGAATGCGTCCCGCAGCGTGTCGACGGCGTCGCTCGGGAGGCCGTCCCGGGCGACCGCCCAGCGGGCGATCTCGCCGGGCGTCGAGGTGTGCCAGGAGGCCACCGTGACGTGGGTCCGGAGTTCGGCCCAGGCCTCCCGGACGGTCGGGACGTCGTCGTCGACCGGGTCGGAGGTCGCGCCCAGTGTCTCGGCACGCGCGGCAGCGACCGACGCCGTCGCCGTCCGGCGGAGGTCGCGGAGGGAATCGAGTATCGCGTGGGGGTGGAGTCGCCGCGGCACTTCGCGGAGGAGGGCTGCCGCGCGCTCGACTGCGGAGACCGCACCAGCACGGACCGACTCGAGGAGTTCTCTCGCGCCTTCGGCTCCCCGTCCGAGGAGCTCGACCGCCCGATGGCCCCACCCGACGAGCGTCGCGAGACCGGCGGCGGCGGCGCCGGCGAGGCCGACGAGGGCGGCGACGACGGCCCGGACCGTCCGGACGGCCCCGCGTCGCGCCAGTTCGGCGAGCACCCGCGGCGTGAGACCGCGGCGGTACGCGGCGGCGAAGCCGGCGAGGAGGACGAGCAGCCCCGTCCCGCCGGCCAGCGCCAGGTTCCGGTAGAGGTCCTCGACGGTCGTCTCGCCGGTCGCGTCCCCTGCGCTGGCGGCGACCGTCGCGCTATTGGCGAACGGTAGATCGACGTCGAGCGTCCCGTCCGGGGCGGTCTCGCCGACCGCCTCGCCGCCCATCGCGACGGTGGCGTTCGGGACCGGTTCGCCGTCGCGTTCGACGGCGACCGTCGCCGACCCGGTCGGGAGCGCCAGCGGCAGCGACGGGGAGACGGAGATGGTCAGCGGCCCGTCGTCGGCCGTCGCCCCGCCGGTGAGGTCCAGCGTCCGGTTGCCGTGGGCCTCGCCCCGCTCGACGACGAGTTCCGCGGTGTCGGCGTCCGGGAGCCGGACCGTCGTGGCTCCTTCACCGTCGGTCCGTGCGACCGGGTCGCCGTCGATGACGACCTCGGCGTCGCGGACCGGCTCCCCGTCGATGGTGGCGACGACGTCGACCGTCGCCTCGGGTCGGGGGTCGCCGCGCACCTCGACGTCGATCTCGGTGGGGACCTCGAACGTGACCGTATCCTGTTTCGCACGCAGGCGCGGCGGCGGGACCGAGGCGTAGCCGCCGGTCGGCGAGACGGCCGCGAGCCGCGGCGAGCCGTCGTCGCGACGCACCTCGATCTCCAGGGAGCGCTCGTACGGCACCTGGCCGGTCACGTTGCCCGCCGCGTCGGTCTTCCCGATGGGGTCGCCGTTGAACAGCACGGCGGCGCCCGCCACCGGTTCGCCCCGGCGGGTCACGGTCGCCGTCACCGTCCGGCCGGGCACCGGGTCGGGGGTGAGCGTGACGTTCACCGACGCGTCCGCCGCGTCGTCCTGCGACGACTCGTCGGGTTCCTGCGAGGAGTCGCCGTCCTCGGGGGTCGACGCCGGGACCTCGACGTCTCCCCCGAACCCGCCGTTCTCGAGCTGCTCCTCGAGGTCCTCGGAGGTGACCTCGTCGCGGCCGGCGGCCTCCCGGCCGCCCGGGGGCGTCGGGTCGAACGGCACCCAGCCGACGCCCTCCAAGTACACCTCGACCCAGGCGTGGGCGTCCGACCCGCGGACGAGGTACTCGCCGTCGCCCACCCGCTCGCCGGGGCCGTAGCCGGTGACGTACCGCGCCGGGACGTCCTGGGTGCGCAGCATCGCGGCCATCGAGGTCGCGAAGTACTGGCAGTAGCCCTCGTCCATCTCGAAGACGAACTCGGTGGCGACGTCGGCGTCGCGGTCGTGGCTCGCGTCCAGCGAGTACGCCTTGTTCGCCTCGAGCCAGCGCTCGATGGCCCGCGCCGTCTGGTACGGCGTCTCGGCGTCGGCGGTGATGGCGTCGGTCTTCCGGGTCAGCCGGTCGGGCGTGTCGGCGGGGAGGTCGGTGTACCGCTCGACCGACGCGGGGTATCCCCAGCCGGCGGCCGCCGCGGCCTCCCGCGACGGCGGCCCGTAGGTGACCGTGGTGTAGGACTCGCCGGCCGGGATCGGGTCGTCGACGACCAGCGCGCCCTCGCCGTCGACGGAGACCTGCCTGTCGCCGGCGTCGGCGCCGGCCGGCCGCCAGACGGTCGCCAGCGCGTCGACCTCGCGTCGCGGCGTGACGGTGATCTCGTAGCGCGGCCGCGGACGCTCGCCCGTCGCGGTCGCGAGCGGCGCCTCGTCGACCGGGACGCTGGCCTCGTCGCGGTCCCAGCCCTCGCCGGTGTAGGTGCCGTAGGCGCCGAGTCGCCACCGCGAGGCGCGAGGGCTCTCGACGACCAGTTCCTCGTGGTCGGACATCTCGAGGTCGCCGCCGACCGTCGCGGAGTCGGGGTAGCCGCCGCCGGAGACGCCGCCGAAGCTCCCGACGCCGGTTCCGCCGCCGAGCAGGTCGCTACCGGGGGCCTGTCCGCCGGCCTCGGGGCCGGCGGCACCCCCCAGGTCCGGGAACGGCGTCTGGACGCCGACCGCCGGCGCGAACGCTCCGCCCAGGACCAGCCCGACGAGACAGCAGGCTGCGAGGATCGCCCGCATCATCGGTCGTGACTCCCGGTCCGCATGTTCTAGGAGTTCCACCCCGCCGGGACACATCAGTGTGCGGCCCGCCTCAGTCGCTGTGTCGTGGGACGGGGGCGCCGTCCGTCGAACCCGCCACGTTCAATAGCGGCCCCCCCAACCGGGGACACATGACACGCTCCGTGTGGTTGAAGGCCGACGACGACGTCGGCGACTGGGAGGCGCGGAAGCGCCGCATCACCGCCGGCCTGGAGGCCGGCGTCGACTGGGTGCTGGTCGACCAGCGGGACGTCGGCCGGGTCCGCGACCTCGGGCAGGTGAACGTCGCCGCCTTCGCCGGCGACGACGTCCACGTGATGGACGCCGAGGAGACCGAGCAGGCCGAGGCCGACGCGGTCGTCGTCGGGAAGGACGGCGAGGGCGACGGCACCATCGACCTCCCCTCCGACTTCTCCGGGTCCGCCGACCTGACGACGCTGCGCCGCACCGACGGCGCCACCGGCGCCTACGTCCGCATCCTCGACTCGGAGTACGAGACGCTCGCCGAGGAGGCCGCCCGCGACGCCGACTACACCATCGTCGTCGGCGAGGACTGGCAGATCATCCCCCTGGAGAACCTCATCGCCCGCATCGGCGAGGAGACCGACCTCGTGGCGGGCGTCCAGACCGCCGAGGAGGCCCGCACCGCCTTCGAGACGCTCGAACTCGGCGCCGACGCCGTCCTCCTGGACTCGGACGATCCCGACGAGATCCGGGCGACCGTCGACGCCCGCGACGCCACCCAGCGCGAGCGCCTCGACCTCCAGCGGGCTACCGTCACCGCCGTCGAGCAGACCGGCTCCGCCGACCGCGTCTGCGTCGACACCGCCTCGATGCTCGAGCACGACGAGGGGATGCTCGTCGGGTCGATGAGCCGGGGGCTGTTCTTCGTCCACGCCGAGACCGCCGACTCGCCGTACGTCGCCAGCCGCCCGTTCCGGGTCAACGCCGGCGCCGTCCACGCCTACGTCCGGACGCCCGGCGGCGAGACGAAGTACCTCGCCGAGTTGAAGTCCGGCGACGAGGTCCAGGTCGTCGACACCGACGGGAACACCCGCGAGGCCATCGTCGGCCGCGCGAAGATCGAGAAGCGCCCGATGTTCCGCGTCGAGGCCGAACTGGAGAACGGCGACCGCATCGAGACGCTGCTGCAGAACGCCGAGACCATCAAGGTCGCGACGGCCGACGGCCGGCGGGCCGTCACCGACCTCGAGGAGGGCGACGACCTGCTCGTCTACTACGAGGCGGTCGCCCGCCACTTCGGCGAGGCCGTCGAGGAGTCGATCATCGAGAAGTAGCGGCGTCGCCTTCGCTACACGAACTGCTCGAGGAGGGAGTCGACGGCCTCCGTGAGGTCGCGGAACCGCTCGATCTCCATCTCGTCGGTCGTCACGAAGACGCCGCGGTTGCCCTCGATGACGCGCGTGAGGTAGCCCTGTTCGAAGGTTCGGATGGTGGACTGGTACTCCCCCAGCTCCGGGTCGTCGTAGGTCGTCTCCGTCTTGAAGCCGGCCCGCTCGTTCTCGACGAACGTCGCGAGGCTCTCGGTGTTCTCGATGTCGTCGCGGATGTAGACGAGGCGGTGTTCGTCGGGCGTGAAGTAGGCGATCACGCGGAGCCGGTCGCCGACGGCGGTCCGACAGGCGGCCTCGAGCTCCTCGTCGAGTTCTTGGTCGTCCGTCATCGTCCGCCGATACGGACTCGACCCGGAACAGTCTATGGGTCGACACCTTCGTCGCCGGGAGGACCCGGTGTCGTGCCCACAGACGCCCCGGCGGTCAGGACGACTCGTCGCCCTCCAGCGTCGTCGTACACCAGTGACAGAAGTCCAGCGTCGGGTCGAGGTCCTTCCCGCAGTGCGGACACTGGCCGACGTCGCCCGCCAGCCGGTGGTTGTTCCGGGCGGCGAGCCAGTAGGCGTCCAGCGTCGCGAACGCCGCCACGGCGACCATCGAGACGACGGCCTCCGTGGGGAACCCCTCGACGAGGGCGAAGACGCCGGCGAGGGCCGCGACCGTCTCGGCCGACGACAGCTCCAGGCCCACCGTCGAGAGCACCAGCCCCAGCGAGCCGAACCACAGCGCCGCCCACAGCCCCGCTCGCACCCACTCCCGCAGGTAGAGGTGGCCGAGGCCGGGCTGGACGAACGACAGCATGGCGGCCATCAGGGGTCGCCGCGCCGCGCGCTGGGTCATCTGCCCGGAGGGTACCGGCCGGGAGGCAAAAAGCCACGGGCCGTTACCCGGGGGGGAGTCCGTCCCGGGACCGCTCCCGCCGACGGACACCGCCCGCGGGCCCACCGACGACCTCGGCCACCGGTGACCGGCTACCGACCACGAAGCTAGTAATCGGTATCGATTCCGTCACCGCCAGATTTGTGGCGGATAGCAACCAATACCCATTGATGTCACAGACCACAGGGACCGACCGTTCGGCGCCCGACCTCGACGCGGAGGCGGACTGGAACTGCACGCTCGTCGGCGGCGACTGGCGGGGCCCCGGCGACCGCGGGACCATCTCCGTGAGCGACCCCTCGACCCGGACGGAGTGGACCGAGGTGCCGGCCGGCACCGCCGACGACGTCGACGAGGCCTTCGACGCGGCGAAGCGGACCCAGGAGTCGTGGGCGGAGCGCGGCCACGACCAGCGGGCCGAACTGGTCCAGGAGGTCCACCGCCTCCTGGAGGAACACGAGGAGGAACTCACCGAACTGCTGGTCGCCGAGTCCGGCAGCGGCCGGCTGAAGGCGAACATGGAGATCCAGACGGCGCTGGCCGACGTCGCGGAGTCGGCGACCTTCCCCTCGCGGGCCGACGGCGACGTCCGGGACTCCACCATCGCGGGCAAGGAGAACCTCGTGAAGCGCGAGCCCGCCGGCGTCGTCGCGGTCATCCCGCCGTGGAACTTCCCGCTGCACCTGGCCATCCGGGCGGTCGCGCCCGCGGTCGCCCTCGGCAACGCCGTCGTCGTCAAGCCGGCCTCCGAGACGCCGGTCACGAGCGGCCTCGCCATCGGCAAGCTGTTCGAGATGGCCGGCGCGCCGCCGGGGCTCGTCAACGTCGTCACCGGCCGCGGCTCCGAGATCGGCGACCGCGTCGCCGGCCACCCCGACGTCGACGTGGTGGCGTTCACCGGCTCGACGGAGGTCGGCCGCCAGGTCGCCAAGCAGGCCGTCGACTCGCTGGCGTTCCCCGCCATGGAACTCGGCGGCAACGGCCCGAACGTCGTCCTCGAGGACGCGGATCTCGAGAACGCCATCTCCGGCAGCGCCTTCGGGACCTTCTCCCACCAGGGGCAGGTCTGCATCTCCATCAACCGCCACCTCGTCCACGAGGACGTCTACGACGAGTTCGTCGAGGGACTCGTCGAGACGGCCGAGATGCTGCCGACGGGCAGCGCCCACGACCCGGGCACGATGGTCGGGCCGATCATCAACGAGTCCCAGCGCGACCAGATCCTCCGGTACGTCGAGGAGACGGTCGACGCGGGCGCGACCCTCGAGACCGGCGGCGGGACGGTCGACCTCGACGGCGTCGACGACTCGCTGGTCGTCGAGCCGACGGTGCTCTCGGACGTGAGCAACGACATGACCGCGGCCTGCAACGAGCACTTCGGGCCCGTCGCGCCCGTCATCCCGGTCTCGGACGACGAGGAGGCCGTCGAACTGGCCAACGACACCGAGTACGGCCTCGCGGCGTCGGTGTGGTCCGGCGACCGCAACCGCGCCGAGGACGTCGCCGACGCCATCGACGCCGGGATGGTCCACGTCAACGACCAGCCCATCAACGAGGAGCCGAACGTCCCCTTCGGCGGCACGAAGGCCTCCGGCATCGGTCGGTTCCACGGCGACGCCATCGTCGACGAACTGACCGAGACGAAGTGGATCTCCGTCCAGCGCGAGCAGCGCTCGTTCCCCTTCTGAGAGGGCGTAGCTATTTGTCCGGGGCCACCGGACCCGGACTCATGGCCGGCGACGACGGGGACCGCGCCGCCGCGACCGCCGACGCGGACGACCAGGACGAGGACGCCCCCGACGCACACCACGGTCCGTTCCTCGCGCTGCTCGTTCTCATGGAGGTGGCGTTCCTCGGCTGGGTGCTCTCCGTCGTCGTCCGGAGCCTGCTCGGAGGGACGGCCGCCCTGGACGCGTACTCCGTCGGCCACCGGGTGACCGCGGCGGCCTTCCTCGCCGTCGAGATGCTGATCCCGCTCGTCGTCTACGTCGACCTCCTGCGACGGCCGGACGACCCCGACCTCGAGTGGGTGCACGCGACGGTAATGCCCGTCGTCAACGTGCTCTGCGCCGTCGCGTACTTCGAGGAGCGCCGGCGGAAACTGGCGGACGGGTCAGACGAGCCGGTCGACGAGTCGGCGTAGCGTCGCCAGGTCGAACTGCCCGGGCGCCGTCGCCCGCTCGGGGACGACCGGCGCGTAGCCGATCTTCGAGCCGTACACCGGCGCGACCGCGCGGGTGTGGCTGCCCGCCTCGCCCATCGCCATCGTCGCGACCTTCGCGCCGTCGCTGGCGTGGGCGTGCGTCGCCGCCAGCAGCGCCAACGTGTCCTCGCGGTCCTCGGCCGTGACCGCGAGCTTCGCGACGTCCCCGACCTCCCCCGCGCGGGTGAGCAACCGGTCGAGCTCCGCGCGCGGCGGCGTCCCCTCGAAGTCGTGCGTCGAGACCACCACGGAGACACCCCGCCTCGTAGCGGTCTCGACGAGGTCGTGGCCGTCGCCCTCCGCCAGCGTCGCGAGTTCGACGTCGACTGCCCCGACCGCGTCGTGCTCGATGGCCGACTCCAGGGCCTCGATCCGGCCCTCGTCGGCCGCCTCGCCGCCCTCCCACTCGGGGCGGTTCGTCACCAGCAGCGGCAGCTCACCGTCGTAGTCCGCCAACTGCTCGAGGGGGTCGCCGTCCGCGAGGTCCATCCGGAACTCGACGCAGTCGGCGTGCTCGCGGGCCGCGGGCTCCTCCCCGAGGTCCGCCGTCGCCGCCGCCAGCGTGAACTCTTCGAAATCGAGCGGCATGCCTCGTGGTGCGTCGGGTCCGCTGTTAAGGGTTCGGGACCGGGGTCGAGGAACTGGACCTGAGCGAGCGGCCTTCAGTACGGCTCGTGGGTCGCGACGAAGCGCAGGGGGTCGTCGCTCTCCTTCTCGACGTCGTCGACGGTCGTCAGCCGGATGCCGGTCTCCTTCTTCGTCACGACGCGGGTGTCGTAGTGGTCGGCCTCGTAGTTCGTGGTCGACTCGTTCTCGGCGGCGAACTGGCGGTGCCGGTCGAGGCGCTCCTCGGCGAGTTCCTCGGAGAGCTCCGGGGCGGCGCGGGCCCGCGGCTCGAACGCCGCCGCGAGTTCGGGGTCGCGCTCGACGCCGACGGAGGAGCGGCCCTCCAGGAGCGCCGCGAGACAGGTCGTGCCGGTGCCGACGAACGGGTCGAGGACCGTGTCGCCGCGGACGGAGTACATCCGGACCAGCCGCAGCGGGATCTCCAGCGGGAAGGCCCCGGAGCGCTCGCGGGCGCCGTCGGTGTCGGCCAGCGTCTGGCCGGTACCGCGGATCTCCCAGCAGTCCGAGAACCAGCGGTTGCGCTCCTCCCAGAAGAACGCCGAGGCGTAGCGGTCCTCGTCGTTCGGCGGGAACGACCGCGTGCCGCCCTTCCGGAACAGCAGGACGTGCTCGTGCTCCAGGGTCGCGTAGGCGTTCGTCGGCAGCGTCCCCGACCCCATGAACTTGTTCGCGCTGTTGGTGGGCTTCCGCCAGACGATGCCCGGCAACTGCGTCAGGCCGGCCTCGGTGAGCCCCTCGATGACCCGCGCGTGGTTCGGGTAGAGTTCGAACTCGCCGTCGATGCGGCGGGTCGCGTCCCCGACGTTGATCGCCGCGATGCCGCCGTCCCGGAGGGCGTCGGCCACCCGCTCCCAGACGTCGTCCAGCAGCGCGTGCATCGCCTCGAAGGCGGCCTCGCCGTCGCCGGACTCGAGGGCGGCCTCGACCGCGGGGTCCTGGGCGGCGAAGCTCTCGTCCCACATCTCCACCATCGGATACGGCGGCGACGTGACGACGAGGTCCACGCTCCCATCCCCGAGGTCCACCCCCCGAGCGTCCCCGACTCGGACCTCGTGTGTCGTCTCCACGACCAGTGATACGGTGGGTGGGTTACGGGCTTTGCGGTCGTAACGAGCCCCGAATCCACAGGTGAGCCGCGTCACCGCCGACAGGAGGCGGTCGCCGAACCGGGTCGACACGCCTGGCCGACTCCCACAACTCTTTGCGGGTGCGAACCAATCGCCCGGCTATGACGGAGCAGTTCGGGAACCGGAAGCTGAATCGGGTCTACCGAGAAGGGATGCACGAGGGCAAGTCGCCGGACTTCCCGGTGAGCTACGAGGACCTCCGGGAGCGCGCCCACGAGGCGATGGACGAGACGGCCCGCGCCTACATCCACGGCGGCGCCGGCGCCGAGGAGACCTTCGAGCGGGAGCAGAACTTCTCGGAGTGGCGCATCGTCCCGCGGATGCTGCAGGGCGTCGCCGAGCGCGACCTCACGACGGAGCTGATGGGCCAGACCGTCGACTACCCGGTGATGGTGACGCCGCTGGGCGTCCAGTCGCTCGTCCACGACGACGCCGAGCTGGCGACCGCGGGCGCCTGCGACGAACTGAACGTCCCGTTCATCCTCTCGTCGCTGTCCTCGACGACGATGGAGGACGTCGCCGAGGAGCTGGGTGACACCCCGAAGTGGTTCCAGTTCTACTGGTCCTCCGACGAGGACATCGCGCGGTCGTTCCTCCAGCGCGCCGAGGACGCCGGCTACGACGGCATCGTCGTCACCGTCGACGCGCCGACGCTCGGCTGGCGCGAGCGGCTCATCGAGCGCGGCTACTACCCGTTCCTCGACGGCGAGGGGGTCGCCAACTACTTCTCGGACCCGGCGTTCCGCGACCAGCTAGACGAACCCCCGGAGGAGGACCCCCAGGCCGCCGTCGACCACTTCCTCGACATCTTCGGCGACTCCTCGCTCACCTGGGACGACCTGGAGTTCGTCTTCGAGAACACCGACCTCCCAGTCCACATCAAGGGCGTCCTCCACCCCGAGGACGCCCGCCTGGCCGTCGAGCACGGGGCCGAGGCGGTCGGCGTCTCCACCCACGGCGGCCGGCAGGTCGACGGGTCGATCACCGCCCTGGAGGCCCTCCCGGAGATCGTCGACGAGGTCGGCGACGAGGCGACAGTCACCTTCGACTCGGGCATCCGTCGCGGCTCGGACGTCTACAAGGCGCTGGCGCTCGGCGCCGACGCGGTCCTGCTCGGCCGGCCGTTCGTCTACGGGCTGGCCCTCGGCGGCCAGGCGGGCGTCCACCACGTCCTCGAGAACCTCATCGCCGACTTCGACCTCACGATGGGGCTGGCCGGCCGCGACGACGCGTCGGCGCTCAACCGCAACTCGCTGAAGCACGAGAGCGAACTGCCGCCGCGCTGAGCGGCTCCGATGGCCCTCACGCGCACCTGTTACGACTGCGGCGCCAGCACCGCCGAGCCGCGCGCCCGCTGTGAGTGCGGCGAACCCCTGTGGCTCGCCTCCGACGTCCCGTCCGACCTCGCGTGGACCGACCTCCCCGACCGCCCCGGACTGTGGCGCTACGACCCGCTGCTACCGGTCTCGATGCCCGACACGGGGCTCGCCGCGGCCGCCGGCGGGACGCCGCTGCTCCGGGACGCGGCCCTCGACCGGTTCGCGGGGTCGCGCGTCCACCTCAAGGTCGAGGGCCAGCAGCCGACGGGGAGCTTCAAGGACCGCGGGAGCGCCGTCGCGCTCGCCGCCCTCGACGCCGGCCTCGTCGAGGCACCCGACTCCGACGACGGTTCCCCGACTGCCGTCGGGACCGTCTCCCACGGCAACATGGCGATGAGCACCGCCGCCTTCGCGGCCGCCCACGGCCGGGACTGCGTGGTGCTGGTCCCCGACGACGTCCCCGCGGCCCGCCTCGGCGTCATCGCGCAGTTCGACCCGACGGTGCTGCGGGTCCGCGGCGACTACGGGCGCCTCTACGAGCGCTCCCTCGAGGTGGGTCGGGACCACGGCGTCTACTTCGTCAACTCCGACTCGCCGCTCCGCGTCGAAGGCCAGAAGACGACGGCCCTGGAGCTCTGCGAGGCGTTCGCGCCGTCCGTCCCCGACGCCGTCGTCCTCCCGGTCAGCAGCGGCGGCCACGCCAGCGGCGTCTGGAAGGTGCTTCGAGAACTGCGCACCGTCGGCCTCCTCGACGAAATTCCACCAGTTTACCTCGTCCAGGCGGCCACCTGCGCGCCGATCACCGAGGCGTTCGCGGCCGGCGCCGACCGGGTGACGCCCGTCGACGGCGGCGAGACCGTCGCCTACTCCATCGCCAACGCCGACCCACCGAGCGGGACCCGGGCGCTTCGGGCGGCGCGGGCTACCGGCGGCGCGGTCCTCGCCGTCGATGATGACGCCATCTGCGAGGCCCAGCGCGTCCTGGCGACCGCGGCGGGTGTGAGCGTCGAGGCGGCCGGTGCCGTCGGGCTCGCCGGCGCGAGGGCGCTGGTCGGCCACGGCGAACTCGCACCCGACGACGACGTCGCGGTCGTCGCGACGGGGACCGGCCTCACGGAAGCCGGCGCGGACGCCTCTGCGCCGGCGGTCGAACTGTCGGCGCTCGAGGAACGGCTCGACGCGTTCGCCGCCCGCTGATCAGACCTCGCCGACGACGACGTAGAACGGCACCGTCTCCCGGCGCCGGTACGCCCCGTCCTGGACCTGCCGGACGGCCTCCCGCCCCATCTCGCGCCACTCGGCCCGAAGCGCGTCGAGTTCCTCCTCGCTGCCGGCCATCGTGCCGCGGCGGTCGCGCAGTCCGTCGCCGCTGGCCTTCCGGCCCACCGCCCGGACGTCCGCCTCGCTGTAGGGCGGCTCGACGACGAGCGTCTGGTCGTACCGGCGCGAGGTCACGTTCGAGAGCCCCGCCGACTGGAGGACCTCGACCGCATCCGCGCCCAGCGCCACGTCGGTGTCGACGCCGCGTAGGTAGAGCTCTCGCGCCCGGTCGGCCAGCCGACTCTCCGCGTCGACCGTCGAGGCCACCGAGACGGCCGCGTTGTCCGGCTCGATGCAGGCCACCCGATCGCCGGCGACGCGGGCGAACTCGCGGACGGCCCGCTCCGGGTCGGGGAGGTTGATCAGCAGCGCCTGGCAGACCACGAGGTCGAAACTGTCGTCCGGGAACGGCAGGTGGTGGGCGTCACCCTGCACCGCCGGCCCGTCGAGTTCGGCCAGCAGGTCGGCGTCGCGGTCGCAGCCGACCACCTCGCCCGGGCACTCCTCTGCGAGGACACGCGTCAGGGCCCCCTCGCCGCAGCCGACGTCTAGGACGCGCTCGCAGGACTCGAGGTCGAGGGCCGACAGCGCCTCACGGCTGTCGTCCCACATCCCGCGGCGCGTCTCGCGCAGGTAGTCGGCGGAGAACTGCCGCATCACACCGTTCTTCGGCGCTGGGGTTGAAAAGCGCCGCGGCCCGGAGCGATGAGCTGACGACCTACAGCACCGTTGGGGTGTCTTCTTCCGGTTTCCCGCCGTGAGTATCGACAACCGATAGAACCCGAAATCATTTGCGTTAAACGTCATCTCGCGATACGAAATATCGACTCTCTGCGTGAGCTACAAGTCCTTCCGAGGAGAAATCTATGCGCAGAAGCTACTCAACAGGTCGAAAACACCAAAACACGAAATTCAGCTACGCTTCGTGGAGTTCGCGGACGCGCTCGACGTTCCAGGCGAAGGACTTCCCGTCCTCGGTCGGTGTCTCCAGTACGAGGGGGACACCCTCAGCGGCGTCGTGGTTGACGAACGCGCGCATGCCGGCCTCGCCGATCAACCCCTCGCCGACGTGGGCGTGTTCGTCCTTGTTCGTGCCACACTCGTGCTTCGAGTCGTTGAGGTGGACGCACTGTAGGTGCTCGAGGCCGACCTGGTCGTCGAAGGCCGCGAACGTCTCGTCGACGCCCTCGGGGGTCGAGAGGTCGTAACCCGCCGCGAACATGTGGGCGGTGTCGAGACAGACGTCGAGGTCCTGGTCGCAGCGCTCCAGGATCGCGGCGAGTTCGTCGAAGGTGCCGCCGAGCTTCGTCCCGCTGCCGGCGTCGGACTCGATGAGCACCGTCACGCCGTCGGGAATCTCCAGTTCCTCCAGCGCCGACGCGGCGTTGTCGAGGCCGCCTTCCACGCCCGCGCCCGTGTGGGCGCCGAGGTGGACGTTGACGTACGGCACCCCGAGCTTCGCGGCGGCGTCGACCTCCTTCTGCATCGCGTCGATGGACTTCTCGCGGAGGTCGTCCTTCGGGGTACAGAGGTTGACGAGGTAGGAGCTGTGGATTACCCACGGCCCCACGTCGTTCTCCTCGGAGAGTTCGCGGAACCGCTCGGCCTCCTCGTCGCCGATGTTGGGGTCCTGCCAGACCTGCGGGGAGTGGGTGAAGATCTGCCCGCAGTTGCCGGCGTACTCGAGTTGCTCCTCGACGGCGTTGTGGACGCCGCCCGCGATGGACGTGTGCGCACCGATTCTGAGCATCTTCGTCGACTCGGATGTGTGGTGGGATAGGGGCTTCGGAATCAGACCCGAAGCGATGTGCTGACGGGAGGAAAACGCGGTGAAGTTTTATACTTAATTTATTGGATTGGATTTATCTCAGATGATTCGAGATATGTGTTTCCAGAGCCCAATGAGAACGATTTCGAACTCTTCTCCACCGAGCCACGCCAACCGAGTCGCGGTGATTTAGTATAGCAATATACAGTTTATCTCGAGTCTGACCGCAAATTCGGATATCCACAGCATAACAGCCTCGAAAAGACTCGTGCTTGCTATCTACGCAAAATTAATTCTAAATTCAATATATTCTTATACGGAACCGTTGTCAGAGCGGCTAACGCCCAGACTCGCTATCCTGTCGGATCGTTCCGATCGCGGATCCACTCGTCGTTGCCGTACTTCGTCTCGACGAGTTCTCGACCACGCTCCAGCTCCTCGTCGGTCCACTCGCTCTCCTCCGCGCCGGCCCAGTCCGCGAGCGCGTCCTCGAGATTGGAGACGAACTTCGAGCGCTGGACGTCGTACCCGCCGAAGGCGCCGAGTCCGGTCTCGACGACGTCGTCGACCGAGACGAGTTCGTGGAGCCCGCACACGCGCGCGTCGAATTCCTCCGGCGTCACGGGCGGGTCCTCGAAGCAGCCCAGATGCTGGTCGGTGTTGACCTCGAAGGTGAGCGAACCGTGCTGGACGACGGCGTCGCGGGTGCGGTACTGGGCGTTACCCGCGATCTTCCGTCCGTCCGGGCCGACGAGGTCGTGCGCCGGGTCCAGGGGAAGAAGGTAGCAAAGGGAATTCCAGAGCCCGGCTTTCTCCTCGTCGGCGAAGTCCACGTCGACGCCTACAGCCTCGAAGGCGGCCAGAATGGGCTGGAGGAACTCTCGGTAGCACTCGGTGACGTCGCTGGGGAACTCGTCGGCGGGCGCGATGATGGAGTAGGCCACGTCGCCGGAGGTATCGTGGTAGATCGCGCCGCCGCCGGTCGGTCTTCGGGTGACGCTGACCCCCCAGTCGTCGCAGTGCTCCCAGTCGACGATGTCGGCGTCGTTGTTGTAGCCGAGTGTCACGGTGCTGGGGAACCACCGGTAGAGCCGTACCGTCGCGGGGCCACCTGCAGCGACGGTCTCGGCCGCGACCTCGTCGAGCGCCATCGCCATCGGACCGTCGAGTAACTCCTCGGTGATGAGCCGCCAGTCCATACCCCGCGTTACGCAGCGGCCGTGAAAGCGGTTGTCCCTACGGGAGCAGCCGGCGGTCGAGCCGCTCGACGGTGTCGTCAGCGACGGTCTTCAGGTTGACCGTGTCCTCGCGGTTGTACGAGATCAGGGTCTCGAGAGCGCCGTCGACGCCGCGTTCGTGTTCGCGCCACAGCCGCACGGCGTCCTCGCCAGAGATGTCCGGCCGGTCGCGCTCGACGCCGCACTCCGGTTCGATGGCCTTCAGTCCGCCCGTCAGGTCGACGCGCTTGCAGGGATACATCAGGTCGAGGTGGGGAGCGTCGATGGAGAGGTCGAACGACTCCTCGAGGAACGGGATGTCGAAGCGAGCGCCGTTGAACGAGACCAGAAGCGGCGCGTCCAGGAGCTCCCGGACGTTCTCGTGCGTGAGGTCGTCGCCGCGGACGAGGGTCTCCGTGTCGCCGTCGCGGTGGAAGCTGACGCAGGTGACGTCGTTGTAGGTCTGGTCCAGCCCGGTCGTCTCGATGTCGAAGAAGCAGGCCTCCTCGCGGAAGTTCTCGTAGAGCCGCCACCGCTCCGAGGAGGGGAGTCGCCGGTCGAAGAAGTCCGAGTCGCCGTTCTCGAGTCGCGGCCGGGCCCTCTCGATGAACGACTCGATGCGTTCGGCCGTCGTCGGACCGCAGAGGGAGGGTTCGAAATCCGCCCACGTGTGGGCGCCGGCCTCCCAGAGCTTCCGCTCGGTGGTCTCGCCCACCCCGTCGACGCCGATGTATGAGTTCTCCAGTCGCACGACCGTCCCTGGGTCGTCGAGCCTCGTAAAGTACTCGCTCGGGTTTCCGATTTCCGGGGACTCCGACGCTCTCCCACTGCCCTGGTTGACACACCATCAGTACGAACACCATTTATATGTTAAACTGTATTCAGCGATATCAAATATCAAGTCTGCAGCTAACCCAATCTCCGAACCAAAACTGCTCTTAGCGGCGATATCGACGTGAAGAAGAAAATCACATAGTAAATTAATTAAAATTTTTTCTCATACCTCCAAATGGACGCTACTGTATTCGTCACGGTCGCGACCGAAATCGAATCTCGTTCAACCCGCCGAACCCGTCTGCGGAGTTATATGCGACATCACCAATCCACGTAGTATGCGTATTTCGAGCGGCGTGGCCGGATTCGACGACCTGATCGAGGGCGGGCTCCCGTCCAGCAGACTGTACGTGATCTGTGGTCCACCCGGCAGCGGCAAGACGACGTTCTCGAGTCAGTTCCTCGTCGAGGGGGTCAGACAGGGCGACAACTGCCTGTTCGTCAGCATGCACGAGTCGAGGGAGGACATCGTCGACGACATGTCGGGGTACGATTTCGACTTCGACCAGGCCATCAGGACCGACCGGATGGCCTTCATCGACGTGTTCTCCAACGACGGCAAGCAGCTGTTCCGGATGCCCGGCAACCGCCGCGGCAGCAACGACGTGGTCAACCGGCTCACGAGCCACATCGAGTCCCAGAACGTCGATCGGATCGTCATCGACTCGACGATGCTGCTCCAGTACTTCCTCGACGACACCGACAACAGCGCGATCCAGTTCTTCACGGCCCTGAAACGAACCGACGTGACGGCCATCCTCATCTCGGAGATGACCGATCCGAGCGCCTACGCCGACGAACACTACCTCGCGCACGGGGTCATCTTCCTCCACAATTTCCTGGAGGAGGAGGGGATGCGCCGCGGCGTCCAGGTGCTCAAGATGCGCGGGACGGCCGTCGACACCGACATCCACGAACTCTCGTTCAGCGACGACGGATTGCACGTCGGCGGACAACAGCTCCAGCGTCACTGATGTACGACGCCCACTTCGACGACGACACCGACCTCGACAGTCGCGAGGTGATCAAGCGGGCCTACGCCCTGGGCGTCGCCTCGGTCTGCGGCGACCCGGATCACGAAGCCCGGTTCGAGGAGCTGCGCGCACAATCGCCGGACTCCTACGACGAGAGTCTCGTCGAACTCGCCTACGACGAGGGGCGTGCGAAGGCGCTAGAACTGAAGCCCAACGCGGAGGATTCGACGGAAGTCTGGGAGACCCTCGTCGAGACGAAGCTCCGGTCCGTCGGCGTCGACTCCGGGGCGGGACCGACCGGGTTACCCGACGCGCTCACGCGATCCGACGGTGAGCCCCTTACCGGTCGTCGCCCGGAGAGTCTCGACCTGCCTTCGTTCCTCGAGAAGTAATCCGCGGCGTCTCATCTTCACTCGATCGACTAGTAACCCCGTAGCGGCGCTTCTATCCGTAGATTCGGCGCACAGAACGAGCCACAGAGGTGGCCCCAACCCAGGTTTTCTATATCGCAGTAGACGATTTATTATATAAGCAGAACCGCACTCGTACCCCTTTTGGGCGTCGACACGCTAGAGGCGGTGAGATGGTCCAGAACGTCGCCACGCAGATGGCCGAGTTGGAGCAGGAGGACTTCCACCTGCTGTCGGGCATCGAGCACGGCATGCGGTTCTCCCGGTGGGTTTCGACCGGGAAGATCCCCGAGTTCTCCCGGCTGGACGAGGAGGAAGTCGAGTACCGCGTGGACCGCTGCATGGACCGCGGCCTAGTTGAACGGAAGACGATCCAGTACACCGGGTACCGCCTCACCTTTGAGGGGTACGACGCGCTCGCGTTGCACACCTTCGCCGAACGCGAATCCATCGACGGCGTGGGCGCACCCCTGGGTGTCGGGAAGGAGAGCGACGTCTACGAAGCCCGGTCGTTCAAGCCGTTGGCGCTGAAGTACCACCGCGAGGGGTACACGAACTTCCGCGAGGTACAGAAGGAGCGGGAGTACACCGCCGACAAGGAACACCGGTCGTGGCTCTACACCGCCAGGAAGGCTGCAGAGCGCGAGTACGAGGCACTGGAGACGCTCTACCCGGCCGTCAGCGTTCCCAGACCGGTCGATCAGAACCGACACGCGATACTGATGGAGAAGATCGACGGGGTCGAGCTGTCGCGGGCCAAACTCGAACCCGAGCAGGTGATCGGCGTCCTGGACCTCGTGCTCGCCGAGATGGCCACCGCCTACGAGGAGGGGTTCGTGCACGCGGACATGAGCGAGTACAACGTCTTCGTCTCCGCCGACGGCGTCACGGTCTTCGACTGGCCGCAGGCCGTCCCGGCCGAACACGAGAACAGCGACGAGCTGCTCCGCCGCGACGTCGACAATATCCTCGGCTACTTCCAGCGGAAACACCCCGGTGAGACACCGGACGTCGACCGGGAGGCACTGTCGTCGGCGATCCGGAACGACGAGTTCGAGTCAGTGCGCTCCTTCGCCGTTTGAAGCCTCGTTAGCGGATACGAGCCAGTTTTCCTGACTTCTAGAGACGCGATATCGGATTCAGGCCAGGTATAAGGTAAACTGTATGTCGCGATATCAAATGGCGCCGAAGCAGTTTGGTTCCTCTTCGATAAATACTGGCCATACAAGCCGTAGCGTCCCGATTTCGGCATTTTTCCCTATATTTGTATTTAATTCAATACTGCCGCTACGCCATCAGACTTCAGACATTTCAGTTCACGATGAATGGCTGAACCGATCTACGACATAGTGTTGCCGCTCACCTAGGTGACAACATTGACGAGCGTCTCGACGTGACTGGGGGGAAGACGGAGATGGCCATTTCGTTTCCGGAGACCGGATCGAGAGAGGATATGCCTGTTCGCGCGCGTAACGTACTGCCAACTGCACCGAGAACACGGGCAAATAGGCATGGCACCGAGGTCCGCAGGACGGCCATTCACACTGAATCCGGCCTCGAGCAGCGCGTTTTCCTCGGACAATCCCCGAGTGAGCTGGCTTTACACCCCTCCGGCAGATCGGGGCCATCGAGGGCCAAACGAAGCAACCGCGCGAAGTGCTCGAGGTTCTTACTGCCCCCATACTACCGGCTAAACTCGGGTTCACCACGGGGTACTCGACGGGTTTCCGGAGTGCGAACCCGCGTCGGTCCCGGACGAGGGGGCAGTCCCGGAGGCAGCAATCGACTGTTCAGGGTCGATTGCTTCGACGAGCTCTTAGACTTGTCCGGGTAGAGGCCGCATAGATACCCGACAGCGGTGCTCTGGTGGAGAAGCTTCCCAGATTCACAGCCTCAGCGCCCATCTGTTCCCGGACCTTGGTGACACTTCCGTCCAGAAATCGCCCGACGTAGTCGTCTAAGTCCAGCTGGACGTCGAAGTGGCATCCGTCCATTCCACCACGTAGACGTTCTATCAACCCTCAGTTGCCGGTTTAGGGCTTTAACCGAGATCTGAAAACCCGGAGTCCCGTGGTAGAGTAACTTTCAAGCGGTGTAACGAGAGCTGACGAGAATCGTAGTTCGGCTCGCTGCACTATTTTGGTATCGTGCTATACAGTTTATCTCTTAAGAGACTGTCTCTCTGGAGATGTTCGATCCCATCGAACGACTCGAGCGTAACGATCAAGCCCTATTCTCCACTCCATTGGCACCCCATACACATTGGGAGTCATTAACTATCAATCCTTAGCTCGCTCAACTGCCATGCTACCGCTGAGTCAAATCTGCACCCGCGCCCAGTCCGATCTCCACAGACCCAATCCGGAATTCGGAGAGAGGACCACAACCAGAGACCCGAACAGCTCCAGAGGTTCTAAGCGGGCTGCTATACTTTAGATTAAGTTAGTATAAATAGAAATATTGCCAGCCAGGACTATTGAGCCAGAGATTTTTGATTTGAAGCCACCAACACGGCTCAGACCCCATAAACCGAATGTCGCGATATAGAATATTTACCAGATGCCCTCTCCAGAGACGCTCAGATCCCCCTATTTCGGGTCGGAAAACCGTTCTAAAGTCGATATCGTGAGATTTAAATGTGCCAACACACCACATTGACCGTCAGATCCTGCCAGAGCCGACGGCGTCGAGGGCGTTCCGAAGCCCTTAACCGGAGGAATAGAGAACTACGGGTAACTCGCTGGACGACGGGCACCAGTGGGCACCTGTCTACGCAGGTCGGGATGTGATCCGCCGACGCGGATTGAACCACGCAACGCCCGTGGTGAACATCATGGCACGAAGCTTCTACTCGCACATACGGGAGGCGTGGAAGACGCCGAAGGAAGGAAAGCTCGCGGAACTGCAGTGGCAGCGCCAGCAGGACTGGCGCGACCAGGGTTCCATCGAACGCGTCGAGCGACCGACGCGGCTGGACAAGGCGCGCTCGCTCGGCTACAAGGCCAAGCAGGGCGTCGTCGTCGCCCGGGTGTCGGTCCGGAAGGGCAGCGCCCGCAAGCAGCGCTTCAAGGCCGGCCGCCGGTCGAAGCGCCAGGGTGTCAACAAGATCACCCGCCGGAAGAACCTCCAGCGCATCGCCGAGGAACGCGCCGGACGGAAGTTCCGCAACCTGCGCGTGCTCAACAGCTACTGGGTCGGTGAGGACGGCTCCCAGAAGTGGTTCGAAGTCATCATGCTCGACCCCGAGCACGGCGCCATCCAGAACGACGACGAGCTGAGCTGGATCTGCGACAGCAGCCAGAAGGGCCGCGCCTACCGCGGGCGCACCTCCGCCGGCCAGCGCGGCCGCGGCCAGCAGAACCGCGGCAAGGGGACCGAACACACGTTCCCGAGCATCCGCGCGAACGACAAGCGCGGCAAGTAACTCCGGCCACGCGGCCGGCGGCGATTTCCCACGGACGAATTTCTCGCGGTTGCGATGGACGCGGAGCGCCCCGCACGTTTTTAGCCGACGCCGGCCGTCCAGAGTGGCATGCGCAACTTCGAGATCGGCAGCGTGACGGGCATCCCCGTCCGGCTGAACGTCACCCTGCTGGTCTTCCTGCCGGTGCTGGCGTGGCTCGTCTCCCGCCCGGAGCAGATGGCCCAGTACGCGAGCCTCGTCGAGGTGATATCGCCGCACCCCGTCGACGTGGCGACGCTGCAGACCGGCTACACCGCCGAGCTGATCGGCGTCGCCGCCGCGGTCGGCCTCTTCGTCGGCGTCCTGCTGCACGAGCTGGGCCACTCCTGGACGGCCCGTCGCTACGACATCACCATCACCTCGATCACGCTGTGGATCTTCGGCGGCCTCGCCCGCATGGAGGACCTCCCTGAGGACTGGAACGTCGAGTTCTACGTCGCGCTGGCTGGCCCGGCGATGAGCGTCCTCGTCGGCGTCGGCTGCTACGCGCTGCTGTTCGTCGTCCCGCCGGAGCCGGCGCTGCTGTTCTTGGTGGGCTGGCTCGCGGTCATCAACCTCACGCTCGCGGCGTTCAACATGCTCCCGGCGTTCCCGATGGACGGCGGGCGCGTCCTCCGGGCGCTGCTGGCGCGGGAGCGCCCGTACGCCGAGGCGACACGGACCGCCGCCGCCGTCGGCAAGGGGATGGCCGTCCTGCTGGCGGTCGTCGCCGTTCTGCTGCTGGCACCGCTGATGCTGCTGGTCGCGATGTTCGTCTACGTCGCCGCGGGCGCGGAGTCCCGCGCCACCGTCATCCGCGACCTGCTGCGGGGCATGACCGCCCGCGAACTGATGTCCAGCGACGTCCGGACGGTCGCGCCGGGGGCGACCGTCGCGGAGTTCCTCGAGCGCGTCGTCACCGAGCGGACGGTCGCCTACCCCGTGATGGACGGCGAGACCGTCACCGGACTGGTGACCCTCGACGTCGTCCGGACCGTACCCCGCGAGCGGCGCGACTCGACGACCGTCGCGGACGTGATGGGCGCGGCGCCCCCGACGGTCGCCCCCGACGCCGACGCCTTCGAGGCCCTCCGGGCGCTCAGCGAGTCGCGGGGCGACCGACTGCTCGTCACCGAGCGCGGGCGGTTCGTCGGTCAGATTACGTCGGCGGACTTCGTCACCGCCATCGAGGTGCTGCAGGGGCTGGGACGGAACCGCGGGCTCGACGCCCCCGACGGATACGCCTGAGCCGGCCGCCCACCCGACCCGGCCGCCGCGCCGAGGTTTATGAACGAAGGCGCGGCCAGAGGAGGCCATGGGCCACCGGACGCTCGTCGCCTACGACCGCGCTGGCTACGACCTCCACTACTCGCACTGGGGCGTCGACTCCGACGCCCTCACCCCGGAGACGCCGTTCGGCGGACCGCCGGACGACGGGTGGGCCGGCGAGTGCGCCGACGAACTGCTCGACCCGGCGGGCGGCTACCTCACCGGCGACCACGAGACGGCGGTCGATCCCGATCCGGTGGCGACGGGCCTGTCCTTCGTCGAGGTCTGCGAGCGCGTGGACCCGCTGATCCACGAGGCGCTGTACGTCGTCGACCGTGACTTCGCCGTCCGGACGTACCTCGTCCTCGCGCTGCGCGGGCCGGGCGACGACCACCGGCCGACCGCCGCGCTGGTCGGGTACGACGGCGAGCGCGACGCGACCTACCTCCGCGGGTGGCTGGCCGGCGCCCGGTCGGTCCGCGACGTCCACGCGCTCGAGGACGGCGCCGTCGTCCGGGCGCTCCGCTGGCTCGACGCCGACCGCGGGACGCTCGTCTACCTGGACCGAGCGCGGACCGACGACGAGTCCGGGGCCGACGCCACCCAATAGCCAAGGGTGCGCCCGGCGTAGTCCCGGGCATCCAGATGCCAGAGTTCGATCTCGTCGTCCTCGGCGGTGGTACGGGCAACATCGTCGCCTCGGCGGCCGCCGAGGCGGGGATGGACGTCGCGCTCGTCGAGCGCGGCCGACTCGGCGGGACCTGCCTCAACCGCGGGTGCAACCCGACGAAGAAGCTCATCCACCGGGCGGACGTCGCCGAGACGGTGCGGAGCGCCGAGGCTCTCGGCATCGAGGCCTCGGTGGACGACGTCGACTACCAGGGTATCGTCGACGAGGTCCGGACGACGATACGGGAGGCGGCCGAGGCGAAGACGGAGCGAGCGCGCGAGCGCGACGGTATCTCCCTGTACCAGTGCGAGGGGCAGTTCGTCGACGAGCGGACGGTGGCGGTCGACGGCGAAGCCAGCGATGGCGACGGCGCGGACGACAGCGGGGACAGCGACCGGCTCACCGCCGAGCGGGTCGTCCTCGCCGGCGGCTCCCGACCGATGGTCCCCGACCCCATCGACGGTACCGACGCGACGGAGTTCCTCACGAGCGACGACGCGCTGTGGCTCTCCGAGCGGCCGGACCGCCTCGTGGTCGTCGGCGGCGGCTACATCGCCGTCGAGATGTGTCACTTCTTCTCTCAGATGGGAACCGAGGTGGTCGTCGTCGGCCGCGGCGAACGCCTCCTCGACGAGGAGGACCGGGACGTCGCCGAGCGACTCACCGGGGCCTACGAGGAGAAGCACGAACTCCACCTCGGGTACAGCGCGACGGCCATCGAGGAGGCCGGCGGCGAGAAGGTGGTCACCGCCGAGAGCGACGACGGCGAGGGAATCGAGGTCGCCGGCGACCGACTGCTGCTGGCGACCGGGCGGCAGCCGAACTCGGACACCTGGAACGTCTCGGCGGCCGGGATCGAGACCACGGAGAAGGGGTTCGTCGAGACCGACGAGTACCTGCGCACCTCCGCGGACGGCGTCTACGCCATCGGCGACATCGCCGGGAATCACATGTTCAAGCACTCCGGCGACAAGGAGGCGAAGTACGTCGTCGAGAACGCGGTCCGCGGGAACGAGGTCGCCGTCGAGTACCCGGGGATGGCCCACGCCGTCTTCGGCTCGCCGCAGGTCGCCAGCCTCGGCGAGACGGAGGCCGACCTCGAGGACGGGCGCTACGAGGTCGGGACCTGCGAGTACGACGAGACCGCACTCGGGTCCGCCCTCGAACAGGGCGGCTTCGCGAAGGTCCTCGTCGCCGAGGACGACGCGGTGCTCGGCTGTCACGTGGTCGGGCCGGAGGCCTCGACGCTGATCCACGAGGTGAGCACGGCGGTGGCGGCCGGCGCCGACGCGACGACCGTCGCGGAGACCATCCACGTCCACCCCGCGCTCTCGGAGGTCGTCCAGGGCGCGTTCCGTGACGTCCGGGACGTGGCGCCGTCGGGGATCTGAGCGCCGAGTTACGGGCGGGTATTTACCGGCATGGGCGGGCCAGTACAGCCCAGCGGGGGGACGTAGACCTATTATAAAGCGCCTTTCGCCGGCTGGGCGACTCCCCGCCTGCATGGTACGACTCGACCGCCGGTCCCTGATGGCCACGTCGGTGGCGGCCGCCGCCGGGGCGGCCACGATGGGACTGACGAGCGCACAGGACGGAGACGGCGACACGCGGAACGCCCCCTGGGTCGACGGCGACCTCAAGCGGTTCGCGACGACCGCCTTCGGCGCCGAGGTGACCGGGCCCTTCGTCACCGAGACGGACGAACTGATCTTCAGCCTCCAGCACCCGAGCCGCGACAACCCCGAGCCGTTCGACAGGGGCGGCGTCGGCGTCGTCGAGGGGTTCCAGTTCCAGCAGGACGGGACGAACGACGACTTCGAGGAGCTCGCGGCGCCGCGAACCGACGAGGAGCAGGGACGGGTCCGCGTCGCCGACGGCGAGTACGAGCTCCTCGTTCAGGAGGGCGACCCCATCGACGGCGGCGACGAGCGGTTCGGCCACCCGACGACGCCGGACGGGACCGACGTCGCCGAGTTCGCTGGCAGCCGGTACGGCGACGTCGGCTACAACCAGGACATGAACCAGTTCGTCGCCACGGCGGACGACGGCACCGCGGGCTACCTCTTCACCAACGTCGAGACCAGCCCGGGGAGCATCACCCGGATGCCGATCGAACGCGACGACGACGGCGGCTGGCACGCCGACCTCGAGAACACGGAGAACCTCGAGAACGCCGCGGCCTTCCGTGCCATCGGCGGGACGCGCATCAACTGCTACGGGGACCTCAGCCCGTGGGAGACGCCGCTGTCCGCCGAGGAGAACTACGCCCACCCCCGTGTGGCCGGCCCCGCGACCGTCAGCGACGTCGTCGAGCGGGGCGACGGCGTCGGGCGCCGCGGCGCCGCCGCGTTCTGGAACCGGCCGAATCCGATGGACGCCCAGGAGGCGATCGACGACGTCTTCGGCGACGAGTCCTGGAGCCTCCAGGGGTCGTGGGCCCTCGGCGGCGTCGAGATGCTCGCCTACTACCTCGGCGCCGACCCGGTCGACCAGGCCGACGGCGAGAACACCCTCGAACCGATCGGCGAGGGGTACCCGAACCCCTACCGCTACGGCTACATCGTCGAGATCCGGGACCCGACCGCCGACGAGCCGACGCCCGTCAAGCACTGGGCGATGGGTCGGGCGGCCTTCGAGGCCCCGGACGTCCAGGCCGACCGGAAGACCGTCTACCTCACCTCCGACGGCGAGAACAAGGGGGTCTACAAGTTCGTCGCCGACCGGCCGATCCACAGCTACGAGGACGCCGGCGACGTCGCGGGCACGCTCCACGTCGCGGAGGTGACCAACGACGAAGCCGCGAAGAGCCACCCGCCCGCCGAGGTCGACCTCGAGGTCGAGTGGGTCGAACTCGGCCACGTGAGCAACGCCGAGGTGGAGTCGTGGATCGCCGAGTACGACGACCTCACCCAGCGCGACTACCTCGAGACCCACGCCGACACCGACTGGGAGGACGACCTCGAGGCCGCGCTCCGGGAGGCCGACGAGGCGGTCGCCCGCGGCGGCAACCGCGACCTGATCACCGACGAGGAGATCCTCGAGTGGGCCGAGCAGTACGAGGCACACGGCCCCGACGGGGTCGACGAGGAACTCCGGAAGGTCCCGTTCCTCGAGACCCGCGCCGCGGCCAAGGAGATCGACGCCACCGTCGAGTTCCGGAAGGCCGAGGGCGTCGACAGCATCGACGACGCGACGGCCGGTGACCACCTCTACGTGGGCATCTCGGAGCTCAACGACGGGATGTCCGACGACGAGGGCGACCTCCGGATCCAGCGCGTCGACGGCGGCGTCGTCTACCGCGCCGAACTCGACGAGGACTACGACGTCTCGACGCTGGAGCCCGTGGTCGTCGGCGCCGACGCCTCCGACCCGCCGCAGGTCATCGACGACGTGCCCATCAACATCGACAACGTCCTCGTCCTCGAGGACGGCCGCGTCCTCCTCTGCGAGGACGCCTCCCAGTACAACCGGACCTACCCCAACGACGGCCTCTGGGTGTACGAACCCGAGGACGGCGACGGGGACCGCGGGCACGGCAACGACGAGGGGGCCGACGAGGACAACCCCGGCCGCGGTCGGGGCAGGGGCTGCTGAGCGGCGCTCTGTCGGCCGAACTCCCGTCGAGGAACCCGAACGACCCACCTCTTTCTTCGAGAAGACGTCGGCGGCGAGCAGCGACAATCGAACCAAATCTACTCGATGGGGTCGAGAATACGACGCGGTCCACCGTCGAACGGGCGATGGGATACTGCAACTGAGGGCCACGGAGCCGTCCGTACGGCTCCTAGCAACCGTCTTTGCACCACGGGGACGACTGACACATGATGCTGGACCAGAACGAACTGACGTCGCGGAACCGACTGCCGTCGACCGCCGGAACCGCAGCGGGTGCCGTCGAACGCGTCGACGACCAGCGCGGCAGCAGCCTGGAGGAGCCCGCGCTCGCCCCGAGCGACGAGACGGAGTACCGCTGCTGTCCGGTCTGTGAGTTCGCCAGCCCGGAGTACGACGACGTCTACGTCCACCTGATGACGGCCCACCGGAAGAGCACGATCAGCTCGATGCTCCTGGATCGTCTCTGATCGACGAGACCGACCCCCCAACGAATCGGGGGTCGACCCGACGCGGATTACAGTTGAATACTCTCTCAATAGCCCGATATACCAAGGAGAGGCTTATCACCCATGTACAGCCGGAATCAGCGCATATCTGGGTTTCCAACTTCTTCTGTCACGATCCATCGGAACCATTAATTGAGAGGTCGTTCAAGCGTTGGCCAATGGCAGAGTCACAGGAACGCATCCGGCGGTATCTCGACGACGAACTCGAGGAGTGCCGCAGCGAGGACGTCGACCGTCGCATCTCGGAGTTGGAGGACCTGGAGTCGGCGCTCGGGGGCGGCCGGCTCGCCGCGGAACTGGACGTCCTCTCGGCGCTGGCCAGCGAGACGCGCTATCGGCTCGTCCGCGTGCTCGTCGCCGCCGGCGAGGAGCTCTGTGTCTGCGAACTCAGCGCGGTCGTCGACGTCTCCGACAGCGGGCTCAGCCACGCGCTGTCGGCGCTCGTCGACGCGGGGCTCGTCGAGGGACGCAAGGACGGCCGCTGGAAGAAGTACCGCGCGACGAACCGCGCGGTCGCGCTCGTGACGGTCCTGGAGGGGTGCGTCGACGGTGAGTGAGGTCGCCCGCGAGCACGGCCCCGACTGCGGCTGCGAGAGCTGCGGGGACCCACGGTCGATGGACTTCCTGGACCGCTACCTCACCGTCTGGATCTTCGCCGCGATGGCGGTGGGCGTCGGGCTCGGTTCCGTCGCGCAGTCGGTGACCGAGCCGATCCGCGAGTACCACCTCGTCGAACTCGGCCTGGTCCTGATGATGTACCCGCCGCTGGCGAAGGCGGACTACTCGCGGCTCCCGACCGTGTTCCGCAACTGGCGCGTCCTGGGGCTGAGCCTCGTCCAGAACTGGCTCGTCGGCCCGACGCTGATGTTCGCGCTGGCCGTCGTCTTCTTCGGCGGCGTCGTCCCAGGGCTGCCGGCCCGCCCCGAGTACTTCCTCGGGCTCGTCTTCATCGGGATGGCCCGCTGCATCGCGATGGTCCTGGTCTGGAACGAGCTGGCGGAGGGCTCCCCCGAGTACGTCACCGGGCTGGTCGCGTTCAACAGCCTCTTCCAGATCGTCACGTACGGCGTCTACGTCTGGTTCTTCGCGCTCGTCCTGCCGCCGATGCTCGGGATGGAGTCGCTCGTCGCCGGCGTCACGACCTTCGACGTCTCGCCGGTGCAGGTGTTCGAGGCCATCGTCGTCTTCCTCGGCGTCCCCTTCGCCGCGGGCTTCCTCTCCCGCTACGTCGGCACCCGGCGGAAGGGCGAGGCGTGGTACGACGAGACGTTCGTCCCGGCGGTCGACCCGCTGACCCTCGTCGCGCTGCTGTTCACGGTCGTCGTGATGTTCGCCACGCAGGGCGGCCGCATCGTCGCCGCGCCGACCGACGTGCTGCTCATCGCGGTCCCGCTGACGATCTACTTCGTCGTCATGTTCCTCGTGAGCTTCGGGATGGGCCGGGGGGTCGGCGCCGACTACTCGACGACCACCGCCATCGGGTTCACCGCGGCCTCGAACAACTTCGAGCTCGCCATCGCCGTCGCCGTCGCGGTCTTCGGCGTCGGCTCGAGCGTCGCCTTCGCGACCGTCGTCGGGCCGCTCATCGAGGTGCCCGTCCTCCTGGCGCTCGTCCACGTCGCGCTGTACTTCCAGCGGCGGTTCGAGTGGACCGGCCGGACCGCGACCGGACGCGGCGAATCGACCGCGGAGCCGACGACGGACGACGACTGACCGACCGTGACCGAGAGCGACCCCACGACGGTGGCGTTCGTCTGCGTCCAGAACGCCGGCCGGTCGCAAATGGCGTACGCCTTCGCGCGGCGGGAACTCGACGCGGGGGGCCTCGAGGGCGACGTCTCGCTGGTGACCGGCGGGACGCGGCCGGCCGACGAGGTGCACCCGGAGGTTGTCGCGGCGATGGAAGAGATCGGGATCGACGTCTCCGACCGCACCCCGAGGGAGGTGACCGTCGAGGAACTCCGGCGCAGCGACCTGGTGGTCACGATGGGCTGTTCGGCGGACGACGTCTGCCCGGCCGGGTGGGGCGGGGAGAACCGCGACTGGGATCTGGACGACCCGGACGGACGTCCCCCCGCGGCGGTCGCCGCGATACGGGACGAGATTCGACGACGGGTCGCCCAGCTGTTCGACGAGCTCGCCTGAAGAGGTCGGGCACCGACGCCGGCTGGAGCGAGGATGGAGTCGCCGACCGCGCCGGTCAGCGACGCTGCGCGAGCTCGGCGACGTTCCGCCCGTGGGCGGCCGTCCGCACGAGAGCGTCGTGGACGTCCGAGAGGAGGTAGGCGTCCTCGTCGGCGCGCTCCTCGTAGAGGTCGCGGTCGAGGGCCTCGAGGTCCGCGTCGAGCGCGTCGGCCTGGCTGCGCGCGCGCTCGATCCGGGTCCCGTCCTCCTCGAGGACGCCGCCGACCGTGCCGTCGACGACCGCCCGGGTGCGACCGCCGAGATCGGTGATCCGTTCGGCCAGGTCCTCGGCGGGTGGCGCCGAGAGCCGCCCGGCCACCGCGGCGATGCGCTCGGCGTGGTCGCCGACCCGCTCGAGCTGCCGGGCGCACATGTAGGAGGCGAAGGCGGCCTCGCGGCTGACGCCGAGGCGGTGCAGCTCCTCGATGTCGGCCAGCGACCGCCGGAAGTTGCGGGCCACGAGCGCGAACAGCCGGTCGACGTCGTCGTCGACGTCCCGGACCAGCGACGCGCGGTCGGCGTCGGCCTCGACGACGGTCTCGACGGCCTCCTCGTGCATCGACAGCGTCACGGTGAGGCACTGCTCGACGGCGTCCGACAGCGACACCTGCTCGGTCTCGAGGACGTCGTAGAGCTCGACGTGGCTGTCGCTCTCCTCGAGGACCTCGAGGCCGGCCAGCTGGGTGCTCGCGCGGCGGGCGACCCGCCGGTGGACCGGCTCGATGCCGCCGTTCGCCCGGATCTCGATGGCGTCGTTGCCGGCGAGGTACGCCGCCGTGACGCGGTCCCACAGCGCCGCCTCGTCGACGCCGTAGGCGTCGATGCGCTTCCGGCCCAGGTTGTCGCCGTCGTCGACCGGGCGGACGACCAGCGACCGGTCGCGGTGGGGGTAGAGGTAGAGCCGCGTCCCGACGGCGACGCCGTTGTCGTCGGCCCACTCCTTCGGCAGCGAGACGGTGTACGTCGAGCCGCCGGTCAGCTGGACCTTCCGCTCGCTGGGGCCGTCAATAGAGGAGCTCATCGTCGTTCTCCTCCATGTAGAGCGTCCGCGCGGCGATGTTCACGGCGTGGTCGCCGACCCGCTCGAGGTCACGGATCATCAGCAACACGAGCGACACCTCGTCCATGATGGCCTCCACCCGCGACTCGGAGAGGTCGCCGTGCTCCCGCGTGATGAGGTCCCGGACGACGACCTCGCCGGCCTGTTCGCAGTGCGTGTCGACCTCGTCGTCCCGGCGGTCGATCTCGAAGCAGGCGGCGGCGTCGCCGCGGTCGAACGCGTCGATAGCGTCCTCGACCATCTCGGCCGTCAGCGCGCCGATCCGGCGGACGTCCACCTCCGCGTAGACGCCGCCGCCGACCTCGGCGGCGTAGGCCGCGAGGTTGGTCGCGAGGTCGCCGATCCGCTCGAGGTCGGTGATGATCTTGAACGACGCGGCGACGAAGCGGAGGTCGCCGGCGACGGGCTGCTCGAGGGCGAACAGGTCGATGCACTCGGACTCGAGGTCGAGGTACAGCTCGTTGATCTCGTGGTCGCCCTCGACGACCTCGCGGGCCAGCCGCCTGTCGCCGGACTCGAGGGTCTCGAGGGCCAGCCGTAGCCGCTGGACGACCAGGTCGGCCATCTCGACGACGCGGTCGCGGAGCGCGGCCAGCCGGCGCTGGTAGGATTCCCGGGGCATGGTTATCCGAACTTCCCCGTGATGTAGTCCTCGACGCGCTGGTCGTCCGGGTTCTCGAAGACCGTCTCGGTGTCGTCGACCTCGACGAGTTCGCCGCCGGTGAGGAACACCGCCGTCCGGTCGGAGATGCGGGCCGCCTGCTGCATGTTGTGGGTGACGATGACGACGGTGTACTCCTCGGCGAGGT
The DNA here is from genome assembly GCF_013391105.1 of Natronomonas salina. Lineage (NCBI taxonomy): Archaea > Methanobacteriati > Methanobacteriota > Halobacteria > Halobacteriales > Natronomonadaceae > Natronomonas > Natronomonas salina. The sequence goes on along the minus strand of NZ_CP058335.1, from coordinate 2,596,168 downwards.
CGGCGATGAGGTCCTCGACCTTCGAGGTCGCGATCGGGTCGAGCGCCGACGCGGGTTCGTCCATCAGGACGACCTCGGGGTCGGGCGCGATGGCGCGGGCGATGCAGACCCGCTGTTGCTGGCCGCCGGAGAGGTCCAGCGCAGAGCGGTCCAGCCGCCCCTCGACCTCGTCCCAGAGGGCCGCCCGGCGGAGGGCCGACTCGACGCGCTCGTCGACGTCGCCGTCGAAGCCCTGGACCCGGAGTCCGTAGGCGACGTTGTCGTAGATGGACTTCGGGAACGGGTTCGGCGTCTGGAAGACCATCCCGATCCGCCGTCTGAGCGCGACGGGGTCGACGTCCTCGTCGTAGACGTTCTTGCCCCCGAGTTCGACCGTCCCGTCCACCCGGGCGGCGCCGATGAGGTCGTTCATCCGGTTGAGACACCGGAGGAACGTCGACTTCCCGCACCCCCGAGGGCCCGATGAGCGCGGTCACCCGCTCCTCGGGGATGTCCAGCGAGACGCTCTGTAAGGCCCGCTGGTCCCCGTAGTAGACGTCGAGGTCCCGCGTCGAGACCACGACGTCGGCCGGGCCGGCGGCCCCGCCGGGGTCGGCGGTCACCTCGGTCTGGACCAGTCCGCCGCCTTCGTCGTTCGTAGGCTGTTCGGCTGCCGTCGAGTCCGATCGGTTTCGTGACATGGGTTACTCGCTCCGCTGGTAGCGGTTCCGCAGGACGATCGCCGTGCCGTTCATCAGCAGCACGACCAGCAGCGTGACGACGCCGGCCGCCAGCACCCCGTACCGGAACTCGGGCTGGATCTCGGAGGACCACGAGAAGATCTGCCGCGGCATCGCGCCGGTCTTGTCGAAGAACCCCTGGGGCGTCGACCGGACGCTCGAGGCGACCCCGATCATCAATAGCGGCGCGGTCTCGCCGATGGCGCGGCCGAGTGCAAGGATGGTGCCGGTGAGGATGCCGGGCATCGCCTCCGGCAGCACGACCTTCTTGGTCGTCTGCCAGCGCGTCGCCCCCATCCCGTAGGAGGCCTGCCGCATCGAGCCGGGAACGGCGCGGATCGACTCCTGGGCGGAGATGATGACGATCGGGAGGATGAGCAGCCCGACCGTGAGCCCGCCCACGACGACGATGCCCGCCCGGAGGCCGATCCCCTGGACGAACAGCGCCAGCCCCAGCAGCCCGTAGACGACGGAGGGGACGCCGGCGAGGTTCCCGATGTTGATCTCGATGAGGTCGACGAGCCGCCCCATCCGCCCCGAGTTCGGCGCGTACTCCTCGAGGTAGATGGCGGCGCCGACCCCGACCGGGAACGCCGTCAGCGCGATGACGACGACGATGAGCACCGACCCCACCAGCGCCGGGTAGATGCCGGCCCTGGTGGGCGTCCGGGACGTCGCGCTCGTCAGGAAGCTCCAGTCGAGCCAGGGGTCCGGGCCGGCGAACCCGAGGGCGTTCGTGACGGCGACGCCGGCGAGCAACCCCGCCACGACGACCACGGGGAACGGCAGTCCCTGCAGGCCCTCGCCCCGGCGAGCGACGCCCTCGAGGTAGAAGGCCATCGGGACGACGACCGCGGTCGCGAGGAGGACGCCCGCGTTCGGCGCAGCGCCGGCCAGCATCGCACCGACGGCGCCGACGACGCCGACGAGGGCGGCCCCCGCGGTGAACTCCTTCAGCCCGCGTTCGTCGTCGCGGCGCCGCGAGACGGCGAGCCCGAAGCCGAGCCCGGTCGGGACCGCGACGGTCGCGACGAGCAGTATCCACCCCACCGGCAACACGGGCACGAGCAGCAGGAGTTCGCGGACGCTCGGCAGGAGTTCCGGCGTCGCCAGCGAGACGGTGAACAGTTCGGTGCCGGTCAGCGGGGTCGCGAACGTCCAGTGGACGGAGAGGGCCGGGACACCGAACAGCGACAGGACGGGGGCGGCGAGAAGCACGAGCAGCCGCTCAAGGGCGGCCTGCGAACGGCGACGGCGGTGCAGTTCCACGGCGCCGGCAGCGACCAGGAGGGCGACGACGGTCGCCAGCCACTCCTGGGGGCCGATCAGTTCCCGGAAGATGATCAGGAGGCCGCCGCCGCCGAGCAGGCCGACGACCGGGACGCCGAGGCTCGTGAACGCGACCGCGCCGCTCGCCCGGTCCCGGACGGCGTAGTAGCCGGACAGCGCCAGGACCGGGGCCACGAGCGTGGCGAGGAAGACGGCGTGCCAGCGGGGGTCCGCCGAGAACGGCCGGAAGGCGTCGTTCGCGACGTACACCAGCAGCGCGGCGACCACGGCGATGCCGAAGACGGTTGCGAGGGCGCAGACGGCCTCGAAGACGAGGCCGCGGAACCGGCTCACCGACTCCGTCTCCGACGGCGACTCGATCGAGACGGGGGTGTCGGCGGGTTCGCCCGCCATCAGCCGATCACCCCGTTCATTCGTACTCCTCCCGGTACCGGTCCGCGATGCGGTTGCTGAGGTAGTTCATGCAGAACGTGATGGCGAACAGCGTCAGTCCGAGCGCGAACATGCTCTTGTACGTCGGCGAGGCGGCGCTGACGTCGCTCGTCACCGCCTGCACCATCGCCGAGGTCATCGTCTGCCCGGAGTTCGAGACCGTCGCCGCCGGGTCGACGTAGGGGATGCCGAAGAGCCCCGTCTGGACGGCCGGCATCCTGGGTCGCAGCCCCATCGCCATGACGACGACCATCGTCTCCCCGATGGCCCGCGAGAGCGCGAGGATGAACGACGCGAAGATGCCGGACGTCGCCGCCGGGATGACGATGACGGTCGAGACGTCGAACTTGGTCGCGCCGAGGCCGTAGCCGGCCTGCCGCAGGGACTCCGGGACGGCGCTCATCGCGTCCTCGGAGAGCGACGAGACCATCGGGATGATGAGGATCCCGACCATGATGGAGGCGCTCAGGATGTTGAACGTCCCCAGGTCCAGGCCGAACCGGCGCAGGAATGGGGTGAGGTACACGAGCGCGAGGTAACCGTAGACGACCGTCGGAATCCCGGCGAGGATCTCCAGGCCGGGCTTGAGGACGGCGCGGACCCGCTCGGAGGCGTACTCGCTGAGGTACACCGCGGCCGCGACGCCCGTCGGGATGGCCACCAGCGCCGCGATGACGGTCACCGCGAGCGTCCCGAAGATGAGCGGCAGCGCGCCGAACTCCTCCCTGGCGGTGACCCACGACGTCCCCGTGTAGAACTCGATGGGTGGGACCATCAGGAAGAACTGGACGGCGTCGACGGCGAGCGCGGCGACGATGCCGGCGGTGACGAGTACCGATACCGCGGCGCAGAGGAACAGCAGCCACCGGTAGAGCCGTTCGCGGGCGCTCCGGCTGCGCTGGCCGCCGGTCAGCTGCAACGAGTTCGATTCGGTGCCCATGAGGGATGGAGAGTACGGCTGTTCAGTTACCCGCGAGCTCGTCGAGCTTGCCGAGGTTCTCGTCCCGGAGGTCGGTGCTGGAGGGGACGTAGCCGATGTCGGAGACCATGTCCGTCTCGGCCTTCTGGAAGTAGAACTTCAGGAACTCGTAGACGTGCTTCTGCTGGACGGCCGACTCGTTGGGGTAGATGAACAGCGGGCGGGCCAGCGGGTAGGAGCCGTCCTTCGCGTTCTCGAGGCTGGGCGGCGTGCAACTGCCGCTCTCCTCGGTCTTGACCTCGACGGCCTTCACCTGGTCGGAGTTCGACTGGTAGTACGCGAATCCGAAGTAGCCCATCGCGTACGGGCTGTCGCGGATGCCCTGGACGATGAGGTTGTCCTCCTCGGTCGGCTCGTGCTGGGCCGTGTGGCCGTGGTCCTCGCCGACGACGTTCTCGTTGAACCAGTCGTACGTCCCCGAGGTGGAGGCCGGGCCGAACAGCTCGATGTCCTCGTCGGGCCAGTCGTCGCGGACGTCGGACCACTGCTGGGCGCCGTCCTCCCGCCAGATCTGGGACAGCTCGTCGAAGGTCATGCAGTCGACCCAGTCGGCGTCGTTGTTGACGGCCACCGTCAGCGCGTCGCTGGCGACCTGGAACTCGACCGGTTCGACGTCGTTCGACTGGCACTGCTCCAGTTCCGAGTCCTTGATGGGCCGGGAGGCGCCGTTGATGTCGGAGTTCCCCGGGCAGAAGTGGTTCTCGAACCCGCCGCCGGTGCCGGTCGAGTCGACCGGGATGTCCACCCCGGAGTGCTGCTTCATGAACTCCTCGGCCATCGCGTCGGAGACGGGGAACACCGTACTGCTCCCGGTGATGACGATCTCCCCGGAGAGGTCGCCGGAGCCGCCGTTCCCGTCGCCGCCCGTGCTGTTGTTGCCGTCGTCGTTCCCGCCAGTCTCCGTGCAGCCGGCGACCAGCGCCCCGCCGAGTGCGGCGCCGCCGGCGATGAACGCGCGTCGCGAACTCGATTCCACCCTGCTTCCGTCGGTCTCTGGTTCGGAAACCATCACCAGCGGCTACCCGGAGTTGGTATAAATACCGTGCTAATTTGTATATATCTCGGGCTATCCCCCTATAGTTTGACGCATAGATAGCGATACTGGTACGAGAGTATATATTTCGATATATAGCGGTACGTACCGCTCCAGTCGGAGTTCCAGGCGGTGAACGATGGGAGGGGAACGTTCGCGAGGACTACCGAGCCCTTCGTACCAGTACCGGCGCTCACGGAGCCCAATTACACACCGTAAAGGGGTCGCTCGCCGGCACGTCGGCCATGTCACGACCTGACGACCGCGACGCGGCCGGCGAGGGGCTCGAGAACACCGTCGAGACGTACATCAAGGACGTCCGTATCGTCGGGACCGGTGGCGAGGACCCCCGCTACCGATTCGAAGCCCCGCTCCACGAGCCGGTGGCTTTCGACGACCTCGACACCGCGCGCATCTACGCCGACGTCTACTTCGACGTCAACGGCTTCCGGGAGGAGGGCACCGGCGAACACGGCGTCCCGCCCGAGATCTTCCAGGGCGGCAAGGACACCCTCGCGGCGTACCTGCTGACGCGACCCGGCGTCGACGTGAACTGGGTCGCCTCGTTCCTCGGGGTCGACCGGGTCGAGGTCGACCGGTACGTCTCCTGGGTCCGGGACCGCGCGACGACAATCCGCGAGCGGGCCAGAGAGCAGGGCGTCGAGTAGGACGACCCTCGCCGGAGGTCGTTCGGGCGTCTTAAGCCGCCGACCGGACTACGGGGACCCGTGAACGACGGCGGCGATGGGTACGGCGGTTCGGCGGCCGAACGAGAGCGCGTGCTCTCGGATCCGGACCCCGACACCGCGACCGAGTTCCTCGCAGGGGCGGTCGACGTCGGCGACCTCGTGACCGTCTTCGGCCGGTGTACGGTCGACTACGACGGGCGGGCGGCGTCCGAACTCGGCCCCGGCGACCGCCTCCTCGTGGTCAAGCCCGACGGGACGACGCTCGTCCACGCGGAGGCGGGCCAGCAGCCGGTGAACTGGATGCCGCCGCCGGCCGACGTCGACGTCGGCGGGGAAGCGTCGTCGGACGGTGGCGGCTCGCTCGTTATCGAGAGCCGGCGGAGCGCCCCCGAGGAGTCGCTGGTGGTCCGGTTCTCGGCGGTCGTCCACGCCGCGGCCTTCCCCGTCGGCGAGGCGGAGAGCGACACCCCGGAGGTCGTCGGCACCGAGGCCGACCTCAAGGAGCGCGTCCTCGCCGAACCCGACCTGGTGGAGCCGGGCTTCGCGCCGCTGGCCACCGAGCGAGAGACGCCCGCCGGCGCCGTCGACGTCTACGGCGAGGACCGCGAGGGCCGGACGGTGGTCCTCGAGCTGAAGCGACGCCGCGTCGGCCCGGACGCCGTCGGCCAGCTCCACCGCTACGTCGAGGCCCTGGAGCGGGACCTCCACGCCGACGCCGAGGTCCGGGGGGTGCTCGTCGCGCCCTCAGTGACCGAGCGCGCCGAGGCGCTGCTCGCGGAGAAGGGTCTCGAGTTCGTCTCGCTCACCCCCCAAGGCGACTCGTAGCCCTGCTCAGCCCTCGAAGACGTCCCGCAGGTGGTCGTTGAGGAACAGTCCCTCGGGGTCCAGCTCCTCGCGGACCTCGCAGAACTCGCCCCAGCGGGGGTAGAGCGCCTCGAAGTCCGAGGCGGTCTTCGTGTGGTGCTTCCCCCAGTGGGGCCGGCCGTCGTGGCGGTCGAAGACCGCCTCGGCGTCCCGGAGCAGTCCCTCCTGGTCCCGGCGGTGGTAGGCGTGGACGGCGACGAACGCGGAGTCGCGACCGTAGGCGGGGGAGATCGGAATGGAGTCCGCCGCCACGTCCCGGAACTCCACCGGGAACATGACGTCGTGGGGCTCGACGACGCCGCGAAGGTCCTCGAGGACCGCCGCGGCGTCCGAACGCGGGACGCCGTACTCCGTCTCGTTAAATCGGACGGCGCGGGTCGTCGGGTAGATCTCGCGGGCCGGGCCGACGCGCTCGGACTCGGAGAACGTGGCGGCGGTGAAGCGGTTGAGGAGAGGGGCGGCCGACCGGACCCGGTATCCCGCGCGGCAGAGCCCCTCCCAGGCGAGGTTCTCGAGTCGCTCCTCGACGGCGTCGCGGCGGCCCGGGCGGCCGGGGGCGTCGGTCTCCTCGAGGATCTTCACGAGCGCGGTGTCGGTGTGCGGGAACCACCAGAACTCGAAGTTGCGGTGGTCGCGGTAGCTCTCGAGGTTCGCCAGCACGTCGTCGACGGGCGCGGGGAACTTCCGCTCGCGGAGGCGGTAGTCGGCGGCGACGTCGAGGGTGACGGTGCTGACGACACCGAGCGATCCGAGCGAGACCTGCGCGAACGGGAAGCGGTCGTCGCCGGCCTCGAGTTCCAGCGTCTCGCCGTCGGCCGTGACGAGCCGCATCCCGGCGGCCTGCGTCGACATGACGCCGAAGTCCGTCCCGGTGCCGTGGGTGCCGGTCGAGAGCGCGCCGGCGACCGACTGGTCGTCGATGTCGCCCATGTTCTCCAGCATCAGGCCGTGGTCCGCGAGCGCGGCGGTCAGCGCCGAGAGCGGCGTGCCCGCGCGGACGGTCACCCGCCGGGCCTCGCGGTCGACGTCGACGAGTCCGGTGTACCGCTCCAGCGAGACGAACGTCTCGTCGGACTTCGCGACGGGCGGGAAGGAGTGGCCGGCCCCCGCGACCCGGAGCGTGCCGTCGGCCCGCTCGACGACGGTCCGGAGTTCCGCCTCGGTCTCCGGGTAGTGGACGCTCCGCGGCCGGGCCCGGACGCTGCCCGACCAGTTCTCCCAGGTGCCCTCGGTCAGATGTAGCATCGGCCCTCCCCCCTGTATGTCGGGTGGGTCTCGACCACTTCGTCGCCGTCGACGACGGCGAGTTCCTCGAAGAAGCGACAGAGCTCGCCGGCCTTTCCGTGCCGAATCACGACCGGGTCGCCGACGGCGAGGTCGCGCGAGCCGTCGTACAGTATCGGCGTCTGGACCTCGCCGGCGCCCTCGTCGTCCCGCAATGTGGCGCCCTCCGGGAGGTGCGGCTTCGGCGCCTTGTCCTCGCCGACGGGGCCGGAGGCGACGTACCCCCCGCCCCGGCAGGTGTGGACGCCGTCGGCCGGCTTTCGTGCCACCTCGATGGCGTAGCCCGCGGCGGGTTCGTACTCGAAGGCGTCGTACCAGTCGAACTGCCGCGGGGCGTAGAACGCCGACCCGACCGTCACCTCCGTCACCGAGGGGTCGCTCCGGGTGAACTCGACGCTGCCGGTGCCGCCGCCGTTGACGAACTCGAGGCCGTACTCCGCAGCCAGCGCCTCGACGGCCGCCGTCCGTCGCTCCCGGACGCGGGGCTTCGAGCGCTCCTTGAGCCGCCGGATGACCGCGTTCTCGACGCCCGAGTTGGCGGGGTTGCGGTCCGGCAGGCCGGCGAGCTGGGCCTCGTAGCCCATCAGCCCCGAGAGGTGGACGCCGGGCGTCTCGGCGATGGACTCGGCGACGGCCAGCACGTCGTCGGGCGTCCGGAGCGGCGAGCGCTGGACGCCGAAGTAGACGCTCAGGTGCTCCGTCGAGCAGTCGAGGTCGACGCAGAGCGGCACGTCGGCGCCGACCTCGCTCGCCACCTCGCCGGCGCGTTCGACGTGCTCGGCGTCGTCGACCATCAGCGCGATCTCGCTCCCCTCGTCGACGGCCTGAGCGACCCGGCGGAGCTCCTCGCGGCCGACGACCGGGTAGGCGACGAGCAGGTCGTCGAACCCCGCCGCCGCGAGGTCGGCGGCCTCGTGGCCGGTGTAGCACAGCAGGCCCTCGAAGCCCGGTTCCTCGAGGAGTCGCTCGAGGACGGCCCGGCAGCGGACGGACTTCGAGGCGACGCGGACCTGCAGCGAGCCGGCGCGGGTGGCCGTCAGCTCGACGTTCCGCTCCAGCGCCGGCCGGTCGAGGAAGGCCAGCGGCAGCTCGCGGCCCTCGAAGGCCCTCCGGTAGGCCCCGTAGTCGTTCATGGAGGCACGGTAGACGCCACCACACCTGAGGGTTCCGGCGTCGATGGACGGGCTTTAATCCTCGGCGGCGGGACGGCCGGACGTTCAAGTACGAGGACGGGACCACCGGCCCCATGCCGACGCGAACCATCGCCGGCGACTGCATCGTGCGCTTCGACGGCTCCCGCGACCGCCACCTCCGTGGCCGCGTCCTCGTGGTCGTCAAACCGGACAACACCGTCCTCGTCCACGACGCCGACGGGTACCAGCCCGTCGCCTGGCTCACCCGGCCGGAAGAACTGTCGCTGACCCGCGACCCGCTGTGGCTGGTCGCCGTCGACGGCGACGAGACCCTCCGCGTCGAGGCGGCCAACGACGCGGTGGCCGTGACCGACCACGACGTCGGCGAGGCGGGCGTCCCGGTCGGCGACTGCCGCTGCGGCGGGCCGCTCGTCCGCGCCGGCGGCGCCGTCGTCTGCATCGAGTGCGACGACCGCTACCCACTCCCCGGCGGCGCGGCGGTCCTCGAATCGACCTGCGACTGCGGCCTCCCGCAGTTCCGGGTCGACCGCGGTGAGACGTTCGAGCTCTGTCTCGACTACGACTGCGGGTCGCTGGTCGAGGCCGTCCGCGAGCGGCTCGGCGGCGAGTGGGACTGTCCGGACTGCGACGGCGACCTCGAGATCCTGCAGCGCGGCGGCCTGCTGGCGGGCTGCGAGCACTATCCCGACTGCGAGACCGGCTTCGCCGTCCCCGACGGGACCGTCGTCGGCGAGTGCGACTGCGGCCTCCCGCGGTTCGAGACCGGCGGCGGCGAGCGGTGCCTCGATACCGGGTGCGAGGGGTGAAACGGGGCTTCCGACGGAGTCCGAGCGGGGAAGGTTTTTCGCCGCCGGGTACCGACCCCCGGCGTATGCCCCTCCGCTTCCGGTGGAGCTACCTCCTGGCCCTCGCTGCGCTCGCCCTCGCGGTCGTCGCCGGCGTCGCCCTCTGGCCGCGGCTGCCGGCCGAGATAGCGGTCCACTTCGACGCGAGCGGGACGCCCGACAACTACGTCTCGAAGCCGGTCGGCGTCCTCCTCGCGCCGGCCATCGGCCTGGTCGCCGTCGGTATCGTCCGGTACGCCGAACGGGCCGACCCGACCGCGGACCCGCGGGTCCTGGCGGTCTCGGTCGTCTTCGTCGGCGGACTGATCGCCTACGTCCAGGGGCTCGTCCTCGCGTACAACCTCGGCAATGCGTTCTCGATGACGACCGCGCTCGCGCCGGTGTTCGTCGCCGCGGCCGCGCTCGTCGGCTACGCGCTGTACCGCGAGGGCGTCCCGTAGGCCCCTCGGGGCAGCCCGACCGTAGCGGCTATACGCCCACGCGCGCGATTCGAAGACGAACACGATGCAGGGCCACCTGACCGACGGCGTCGTCGAGGTCGGCGCCAACGGCCGCGAGCGCTACTACGACTCCAGCGGCTACGGCCGTCCCCGGGGCTCGGGGGTCGTCCTCTCGCGGGTCGAGGCCGCCCACCTCCTCCACCGCGGCGACCTCGATGCCGTCGACGGCCAGGGCTTCGCCGACTTCCTCGCAGCGAACGCCGACGTCACGGTCCGCTTCCTCGTCTACAAGGACCTCCGGGACCGCGGCTTCTACGTCTCGCCCGCCCGCGAGGGCTGGGTCGACGACCCCGCGGGCGCCGACTTCGTCGTCCACCCGCGCGGGGACGGCCCCTGGGACGGCACCACAGAACACCGCGTCCGCGTCGTGGGCGAGCGCGCGTCGGTCCCCCTCGAGTCGCTCGGAGACGTCGTCCTCGCGGTCGTCGACGAGGAGAGCGAGATCACCTACCTCGAGACCGGCCGGCCCGACGTCTCGGGGACGAGCGAGATGGCCTTCGACGGCCGCACCGCCGGCCGACTGCTCGAGGACCGGGTGCTCTGCTGGGACCCGCCGGCCGAGCTCTACGAGTCGGACTTCTACGGCCAGCGGATGGACCGCGACGACGACACCCTCCAGCTGTCGCTCCTGGAGGCCGCCTACCTCGCCGAGGAGGGCCAGCTCGACCTGCAGGGCGGCGTCGATGCGCTGGTCGACCGCGGCCGCGAGGTCGAGGGCGAGCGCTTCGACCGCCGGCTCGCCGTCTACCGCGAACTCCGGGACCGCGGCGTCGTCCCCAAGACCGGATTCAAGTTCGGCGCCGACTTCCGCACCTACGCCGACGTCGAGAGCGTCGACGACCTGGGCCACTCCGAACTGCTCGTGCGGGTGCTGCCGACGGGCACCGACCGCTCCCCGCGGGACCTGGCGCTGGACGTCCGGCTCGCCCACGGCGTCCGGAAGCGGATGGTCTTCGCGCTGGTCGAAGGGAGCGAGGTCCGGTGGCTCTCGGTCTCGAGGCTGACGCCGTAAGGGGACCCGGAGCCGGTCGACTGCCACGCCGGCCGTCCCGGCCAAGCGAACGGTTTTTGGGCGAACCTCTCCGACGTGGAGGCATGGCAGACGACGAGCCCCACGCAGAGGACGCGGGCGCGCCCGCCGCGGACGGCGGCGCGAAGGGAGCCGACGACGTGGCCCTCGACCCGTGGGGCTCCTCGACGGTCGACGACTACCGCAAGCTCTTCGAGGAGTTCGGCATCGAGGAGTTCGACGACGTCCTCGGGGAGGTGCCCATCCCCCACTACCTGATGCGCCGCGGCGTCATCTTCGGCCACCGCGACTACCGGCCGGTCGCCGAGGCGATGCGGGAGGGCGAGGAGTTCGCCGCGCTGTCGGGGTTCATGCCGACCGGCGACCCCCACATCGGCCACAAGCTGGTCTTCGACGAGCTGATCTGGCACCAGGAGCGCGGCGGCGACGTCTACGGCCTCATCGCGGACCTGGAGGCCCACTCGGCCCGCGGGATGACGTGGGACGAGATCGACGAGCACGCCGAGAGCTACCTGCTCAGCCTGCTGGCGCTGGGCTTCGACCCCGAGGAGGGCGAGCTGTACCGCCAGAGCGAGAACCAGGAGCTGCAGGACCTCGCCTTCGAGCTGGGGTCGAAGGCGCGGTTCTCGGAGTTCGAGGCGATCTACGGCTTCGACGGCGAGACCAGCGTCTCGCACATGCAGTCGGTCGTCACCCAGATGGCCGACATCCTCTACCCGCAACTCGACGAGCCGAAGCCGACGGTCATCCCCGTCGGGCCGGACCAGGATCCCCACGTCCGGCTGGCCCGCGACCTCGCGACCCGGATGCGGTTCTTCAAGGTGACCGAGGCGTACGCGAGCTTCGAGCTCGACGACGCCGAGCGCGAACTCGTCGCCCACGCGTACGAGGCGTTGGCCGATGAGGACGACGGCGAGACCGACGTGCGGTGTGCCGAGGCCGCCGACTGGCTCGAGGAAGAGGCCCCCGAGTCGACGGCGCTGTGGGACGCCGTCGAGACGCTGCGCGCCGGCGGCAAGGAGCCGCTCCGGCCCCGCGTGCGGTTCTTCGACCGGAACGCGACCGACGAGGCCTTCGAGGCGCTCATCGAGGCCGTCGAGGGCGAGAAGCGCGTCTACGAGGGCCACGTCGACAGCTTCGACCTCGACCGCGAGGCGGCCGAGGAGCTGGCCCGCGAGGTCGAGGTCGAGAACGGCGGCTACGGGTTCGTCCCGCCGTCGTCGATCTACCACCGGTTCATGACCGGCCTGACCGGCGGCAAGATGTCGTCCTCGGAGCCGGCCAGCCACATCAGCCTCCTCGACGACCCCGAGGACGGCTACGACAAGGTGAAGGCAGCGACCACCGGCGGCCGCGAGACCGCCGAGGAGCAGCGCGAACTCGGCGGGAAGGCCGACGAGTGTCCCGTCTACGAGCTGTACGCCTACCTGCTGTCGGGCGACGACGACGAGTTCGCCGCCGAGGTCTACGAGGAGTGCGTCACGGGCGAGCGGCTCTGCGGTAGCTGCAAGGAGCAGGCCGCCGAGCTGATGGCCGAGTTCCTCGAGGAGCACCAGGAGAAGCGCGAGGAGGCCCGGGAGCTGCTCGAGGACCTCGACGTCGAACTCGAGAGCGGGCGGGCGTAGCGCCGGGGCGGCGCTGCCGGAAGTGGACGGACGCCGCGTTTCCGCTGTCGTTTCGGTCCCGACCCATTTATAGCGGGACCGCCACCTGGAGGTATGGCAGACGGTATCGAGACCACCCGGACCGCCGTCGCGGACGGCGTGCGGGTTCGGAAGACCATCGACACGGGACCCGAGGAGACCGCCGTCGTGACGCTCAACGTCGCCGTCGAGCACACCGAACCGACGACGGTCCGCATCACCGAATCCGCGCTGGGGGCCGTCCCCCGCGACGAGATCGAACTGCACACCGACCACGGCGCCGAGCACTGGCAGATCGGCGACGAGGCGACCTTCGAACGCGAGTTCGCCGGCGGCGAGACCAGCGAGGTCGTCTACCGCGTCGCGGGCGTCGACGCGGACCGCTTCGAGGCGCTCGACGAGGGCCCCGTCGTGGCCGCCGGCGGGTCGATCGACGACCTGGTCAGCCGCGACGACTCCGACGCCGTCCGCGCGCTCGTCGCGGGCGAACGCGAGTCACTCCTCGCCGCGCCGGGCGCAGGGGGCGTCGACCTCTCCTTCGAGACCGAGTCCGACCCCGACGGCGAAGCCGAGGATGTCGTCCCCACCGCGACGGCCTCCTCGGGTGGTCCCGCCGAAGACTCGTCGGCCGACGAGATCCCGGTCGATACCGAACCAGAGGACATCTCGGTCGGCGTGCCGTCGATGGACGGTTCGGCGGACGGCGACGCGGCGCCGAGCGACCCGGCGGTCGAGGCGGCCGAGCCCGTCGAAGCTGACGAGCCGACCGACGGCGCACGCGACCAGGCCCACGGGCAGACGCCGGACGACGACCTGACCGCCTCGCTGGCGGCGACGCCGTCCGGCGGCATCGCCCGCCTGCTGCTGAAGGAGCTCCGAGAGGGCCACGTCGACGAGGAGACCCGCGAGGAGCTCCGGGCGGAGCTGGAACCCGGCCGGAGCCGGGACGTCCGCATCAAGCACCTCCAGAGCGAGGTCGCCGAGTTCGCCGCCTACGTCGAGATGCTCGACGGCTTCGTCGACGAGCACGGGACGCTCGACGACGCGGTCGGCGGCGTCGACGAGCAGGTGTCGTCGCTGGACGACGAACTCGCGTCGGTCCGGTCGGAACTCGACGACATCTCGGACTCCGTCAACGAGGACGTCGGCGAACTGCAGACCGACGTCGCGGACCTTCGGGACGGCCAGGGCGACCTCCGCGACGGACAGGACGACCTCGAGGCCCGCCTCGACCGACTGGAGGACGAACTGGCGACCGTCGACGAACGGCTCGACGAGTTCGACGAGTTCAAGGAGCGGCTGTCGGGCGTCTTCCAGGGCGTCGGCGACCCGCAAGAGTAGCGATCCGGCGCCGCCGGTCGTCGTCTCGATTCCCGGAAGCTTCGAATCCGCCTATCCGAAGATGCCGGTCAGCCGCGAGAAGAAGCCGCCAGATTTCTCATCCGATTCCGTCTCGTCCGCCGAATCTTCGGTCTCGGCGTCCGCTGTCTCTGAGTCGTCGTCCCGGTCGGCTGCTGCCTCGGGACCGCCGTCGGTCGCCTGCGCGGTCTCGGCCTCCTCGATAGGAGGGTCGGCGTCCGCGTCGGGCGACTCGCGTTCCCGTTCGTCCTCGGCGTCCTCCCCGGCAGAGGCGTCTGGCTTCCGCGCCTTCGAGTCGAGCGGTTCCAGCGTCACCTCGGCGTCGTCGGTCATCCCGGCCGCGATGGCGTCGTATGCGACCGCCGCCCGGCTCTCCGGGGCGTAGGCGGCGACGGGGATGCCCGTCGCGGTGCTCTCGGAGACGGCCGCCTCCTGCGGGACGGACCCCATCAGGTCGACGCCGAGGTCGCTCGCGACGGCATCGGCGTCGGTCTCGTCGGTGGCGTGCGTGACGACGACGCCCCAGACGGGGACGTCGAGGCGTTCGGCGAGCTGCTTGCTCTTCGTGGTGTCGCCCATCGCCGCGGGGTCCGGCGAGGTGACGAGGATCGCCTCGTCGCCGAGCTCCAGCGGGAGGAGGCCCTCGTAGGTCAGGCCCCCGCCCGTGTCGACGACGACGTAGCGGTAGCGGTCGGCGAGCGCCTCGACGACGGCCTCCAGCTCCGCGGGGTCGGCGTCGGCGAAGCCGTCGAGCGAGCGGTCGCCCGCCAGGACGGCCAGCCCCTCGGCCAGTTCGTGGACGGCCTCGTCGACGTCGACCTCGCCCGCGAGCACGTCGTGGACCGACAGGTCGGTGTCGAGGTCGAAGAACCCCTCGACGTTCGGCATCCCGAGGTCGGCGTCGAGGACGACGACCGAGTGGCCGCGCTGTCTGAGCGCCACCGCGAGGTTGACCGCCGTGGTCGTCTTCCCGACGCCGCCTTTCCCGCTGGTCACTGTGACGACGTCGCCGCTCATGGTTCAGTTACGACTCACCCTCCCAAGCTAAAAACCGTCGGACGGAATTCGATCTCGATGTGGCGTGTGGGACGGACTCGGGGACGAGCAGCGGGACGCGACGACGACTGCAGAACGGAGCCGCCCGCCCCGGGATTCGGGGCGGGCGTGTGGCAGGAACGCTGGACCGGAGTCCAGCCAGGACCGACATCGTAAGATGGCAGGTGCCAGAGCGAACCGGAGCGGCGTTCACAGCATCCTCTTCCACCTCCGGTGTCCGCTCGGTGCTTCGACAGGAAGCCGTCGCGCGAACCCACCTGAAGCGTCGCGACGAGACGCGTCGGGGGCTGGACCGACGCGCTTCGAGTATCCTGCGAACATTGCATCCCCATCTGTTCACCGTTAGCGCATAAATCTTCGCTATCATGCACCTAATTCGATTTTAGGTGTACGTTCAGGTTCTAACCCATATCGTGATGCTCCATTCATCCATCACGTAAATCTCGAAGGGGCGTCCTTCAGAACGCCTCTCCCTACAGGTCAAGAGGATCTCGCGACGGGAGGTGGTAGAAATTCCATTCCCTACCTATTTCCACTATTTCTTGAACACCCATACTCCTTATACTGTTCTATATTCTACTTCGCGAAGATTTATGCCACATCAGTAGTTGTCTGTTGAGTATGGACGCAAAACAACCATCGTACGTTCGTTCAGCGAGCTTCGCGCCCTGTCCCCGCTGCCACGAAGGAGCGCTCACCTGGGATACGGAACGGGCCGAATCGAGCTGCATCGTCTGCGAGTGAAACCCGCGGCGAATCGGTCGCCGCACGAGCTACAATACATGTCGATCAAAGAACTGGACCGCGGTGTCGTACAGGAGCCGGACACGTTCCGCACGGACGTCGAGACGATGGAGCAGGAGTGCACCGCCTTCGTCAGATCGGTCGTCAAGGACGCGGGCGCCGACGGCGTCGTCGTCGCGCTGAGCGGCGGCATCGACTCGACCACGGCCGCCTCGGTCGCCGTCGAGGCCCTGGGGGCCGACTCGGTGTACGGGCTCGTCATCCCGGCGGACGCGAGCGACGAGTCGAACATCACGGACGCCCAGGACGTCGCCTTCGAGCTGGGGATCAGCTTCCGGACTGTCGACGTCCAGCCCGTCGTCGACGCGCTCACCGACACGATGGAGCAGGAGTACTGGTTTCGGAAGATGGCGGCGCTGTCCTTCGGGTCCGGCGAGGCGGTGCAGCTCTGCGATCCGATCGAGGACCGCGACGGCTACACCGAGGCCGTCGGCAACGCCACCGCCCGCGCCCGGATGATGGCGACGTACTTCGAGGCGAACCTCCGAGACCGCCTGGTCCTCGGCACCGGCAACCGGACCGAACTGTCGCTGGGCTACTTCACCAAGTACGGCGACGGCGGCGTCGACCTCCTGCCGCTGGGCGACCTCTACAAGACGGAGGTCCGGCGGCTCGCCCGACACCTGGGCGTCCCCGAGGACATCGTCGAGAAGCAGCCCACCGCCGGACTCTGGGCGGGCCAGACCGACGCCGACGAACTGGGCGCTCCCTACGAGACCATCGACGCGGTCCTCCGGAAGCTGGTCGACGAGGGCTGCAGTGTCGAGCGGACGGCCGCGGAGCTCGGCCTCGACCCAGAACTCGTCGCCGAGTTCGAGGAGATGTACCGCGCGGCCGCGCACAAACGCGACGTCCCGCCGACGCCCGGGACGCACTTCAGCTGACGATGTGGTCGCGACATCGAGGGCAGCGATGAGCGGCGGCGCGTCGGGTAGCCCGCCGGATTCCGGAGAATCGCCCGCCCACCCGCCCAACGAGACCGTAGATCCGTCGGCCGCCGGCGAGCGGATCACGTCGTTCGTCGCCGACTACGTCGACCGAGCGGACGCCGACGGCGTCGTGGTCAACCTCAGTGGCGGCCTCGACTCGTCGGTCACGGTGACGCTCGCGGTCGAGGCGCTGGGGGCCGACTCGGTCTACGGTCTCGTCCTCCCGAGCAGCAAACTCGGCGGTGCGGGGGCCCGCGACGCCGAGGCCGTCGCCGACGTGCTCGGCATCGACTACGATACCCTGCAGGTCCAGCCGCTGCTGGCCCAGCTGGCCGACGTCGCGCCGTCGTGCGTCGACCTCCACGGCGACCCGGTCCTCCGGGGCAACCTCGTCGCCCGGCTCCGGATGGCGCTGGCGTACCTGGTGGCCAACGACTCGGGGCGGCTCGTCGCCGGCACGACGAACCGCAGCGAGCTGCTGCTGGGGTACTTCACGAAGTACGGCGACGGCGCCGCGGACCTGCTGCCGCTCGGCGACCGTTACAAGACCGAGGTCGTCGAGCTGGCCGAGGAACTCGACGTCCCCGAGTTCGTCGTCGAGAAGCCGCCGACGGCGGGGTTCTGGCCCGGCCAGACCGACGAGCGCGACCTGGGAGCCTCCTACGAGGTCATCGACGCGGTGCTGGCCCTCCACGTCGAGGCCGGCCTCGGCCGCCCGGCGGTCCGGGCCGAACTCGACGCCGATCCGGACGCTATCGACCGGATACTCGACTACTACGAGGCGACCGGACACAAGCGGACGTTCGCGCCGACGCCCGAGGACCGGGCGTAAACAAGGACAGCAGACCGAACCCTCCAGGTCAGTACTGCGGCAAACGCCGGGACCGCGCCGAACCCTCGACGAACGGCAGGTCGGCGAGTTCCGCCGGGACGTCCTCGCCGTCGACGCGGACGGTCAGTTCGTCGGCGGCGAGGTCGTAGTCGACCAGCGCCATCGCGGCGGGCGCATCGAGGGCGGGACTGCGGTCGGCGCGCGTGACCTCGCCGACGTGCTCGTCGCCGGCGAAGACCGCGGAGCCGCGGGTCGGTACCGACTCGGGGCGGAGTCCGACGAGTCGACGGGAGGGCTGACCGCGGTTCTCGATCTTCGAGACGACCTCCTGGCCCACGTAGCAGCCCTTCTCGAAGTCCAGGGCGTTCCGGAGGCCGAGGACGTTCGGGACGTTCCCCTCCAGTTCCGTCTCGAACATCGGCGTCCCGGCCTCCAGGGTCAGGTAGTCGAACGTCCGGTAGCCGAACGGCGCGGCGTTGAGGCCGTGGTTGACGAGCGCGTCGAAGACCTCCGCGGCGTCCTCGGCCGCGCAGACGACCTCGTAACCCTCCTCGCCCGTGAGGTCGTCGGTGCGGATTACAGTGACGCCCCAGTCGCCGACGGTGCCGCGGACGAACGACAGCGACTCGTCGGGCGACCCGGGGCCGGTGAGCACCGAGGCGATCTTCTCGGTGGCCTTCGGCCCGTGGATGCCGAACACGCCGAAGTCATCGGTTGCGGCCCGCACCTCGACGTCCTGGATGAACGTCTTCTCGCTCCAGTCCTCGGCGAGGTCGGCGGCCCGCTGCGGCGGGACGAAGCAGAGCAGGCGCTCGCCCGCGTTGAAGACGTAGAGGTCCGTCTCGATGCCGCCCTGCGGGTCGAGCAGGAGCGCGTAGACGCCCCAGCCGTCCTCGGCGGGGACGCGGTTGGAGACGGCGTTGTCGACGAACTCGACGCGGTCGTCGCCGGTCACCTCGACGACCCCGTACCCCATCTCGATCACCCCGACGACGTTCCGGACGGCGCGGTGGACCCGCTCGGGTCGGCCGTAGTGGTCGACGACCTGGCGGCCGCCGCGCTCGGTGAACGTCGCGCCGTGGTCTTCCTGGAGGTCCGCGACGACAGTCATTGTGGGTCGAAAGGGGTCGGGGAGGTAAAACAGCCGCGACTCCGCCTACAGGCCGAGTCGCTCGCGGAGTCGGTCGAACAGCGAGCCGCCGCCCTCCCCGTCGTCGGTCTCGTGGGCGGGGACGACCCGGTCGTCGGGGTAGATGCGCATCGGCTCCTCCTCGTTCTCGACGGTGATGAGGCCCTCCTCCTTGAGGTCCGCCAGCGCCGCCTCGAGGTCGTCGATGTCCGTCTCGACGCCGGACCGCAGTTCGAACACCGTCATGCCCTCCTCGGTCCGGTCGACGAGCGCGTCGAGCACCGCCACCTCCGTGTCGTCGCGGTCGCGGTACTCCGGCTTCGCCTGCATACGTACCCGTTCGCCCGGGGGTGGCCTTAACTGTTCGAGGAGCGCGAGGGTCGGAGCGACCGCAGGGAGCGAACCCTCGAGGTGCCGAGCGGTGAACGGAGTGAACCGCGAGGTATAGCGAGGCCGACCGAAGGGAGGCCTCGGAACGTGCGAACGGCGACCGAAGGGAGCCGTGAGCAGCGAGGGTCGGAGCGACCGGAACGAGCGAGACCCTCGAAAACCGAGCGGCAAGGGAGTCCCGAGCAGCAGCGCGCGCGTCCGCTCACACGGCAGATATGCGACCACAGAGAGACCACGCGACCCCCGTTCGACCCGTTCGAAGGGGTCGACGAGGCGGTTTCGGCCGCGCCGCCGTCCGTTTTCAACTGAACATTTATACCTTCGACACCGACACACCGTGATAATGGGACTGAAATGTTCGTTCCTCGGTCACTCCTTCGAGGACGCCGGGGTCGAGCGCGACCGCGAGGAACAGGGAAGCGAGGTCGTGACCGTCGTCAAGGAACTCGAGCAGTGCCGCCGCTGCGGGGAGGAGCGCGTCGTCTCCGAGAGCACCGAGGTGACCACCGTCGTCGACGCCGGCGAGGTCGAGGCGGACATCGACGAGGGCGCGGCGGCCGGCGGGACCGGCGGCTTCGGCGGCGCCGTCGACCGCGCGATGGACGAGGGCGGTGACAACGACGGCGCGGAGACCCTCGAAGAGGGGCCCGAACCGGCCGGCGCGGACGACCCGGCGGCCCGGGCGGCGGCCGACGAGGCCGCGGCCGCGGTCGACGAACTGGCCGAGGAACCCGACGAGGCCTTCGAGGAGCGCGACCCCGAGGAGGAGGACGCCGAGATCCTCACGGACGACGACGACGGCGGGCGCGACCCGGGCGAGTGGCCCGACGACCACGAGGAGGGCGAGGGGCTGGCGGACGACCCCGAGGACGCCCCCGACGTCCCGGGTAGCGACGACGGAGCGCCGGTGGCCGACGCCGAGGAGCGGGCCGGGCTCGGGGAGGGGGTCGACGACGATTCGCTGTCGGGGATCACCGTCCCCGAGGGGCGGATCGTCTGTCCGGAGTGCGGCTTCGAGGTGGACGCCGAGTCGTCGTACCGCGACGGCGACCCCTGCCCGAAGTGCGGGGCGTGGCTGACCACCGTCTCGGAGTGAGTCGCCGGGGACGCGACCTGCCGGCGGGCGCACTTCGTGCCGGCGGGCACCTCGGGCCGGCCGGAACGCGACGTGCCGGCACGAGTCCCTCGAAACTATTGTAAACCACCGGGTCCCAATATCTCCTCCATGGAAGAGTACAAGATGCGCCGCGGGGAGTACCTCGAAGAACGCGTCCCCGACCTGGAAGGAACCATCGAGGACTACTTCGGCCCCATCACCGCCACGGAGGAGTTCAAGGGCAGCGACCTCTACGTCGTCGAGGAGCCGAAGAACCCCGTGTTCGACCGTATCGTCGCCGGCGCCGTCGAGTACTCCGGCAAGAAGGACAAGCTCGCCGTCGAGTTCCACGAGCGCGAACTCGAGGAGCTGATGGAGACGGGCGACGTCGACGCCGCGGGCGACGCCAACGACGCGAAGAACGACTTCCTGCTCGAGTGTACGGGCCGGGACGCGAAGTCGCGCCGCGAGTCGATGAAGCGCGCCGTCGAGGACGACGCGGACAAGCCCGACAACGTCTGACTACTGCACCGACGGCTCGTCCCCGGCGTACGCCGCCTCGGTGAGCAGCGCCTCCAGGTTCTCGTACGGTACGAACGCCAGTAGCTCGCCGTCCCCGCGGTACAGTTCGACGCCCCGCTCGCCGCGCTCGTAGTCGTCGCACTTCAGCTGTCCGTTCGGGAGGATGGCGCGGTACATGCCTCCCCCTACGTCGGGCGCCCGTGAAGGCGTTGCGACGACCGCACACCGACCACCACCGATTTGTATTCACAAGGAATATCCCCAGGTATGAGCGAGACGCGCACCCCGGCGCCGGTCTCGAAGCCGGTCGTCCTCACCATCGCGGGCAGCGACTCCGGCGGCGGCGCCGGGATCCAGGCCGACCTGAAGACGATCGAGGCGACGGGCGGCTTCGGCACGTCGGCGATCACGGCCGTGACCGCCCAGAACACGACGGGCGTCGAGTCGAGTCACGTCCTCCCGGTCGCCGAGCTCGAGGCCCAGATCGAGGCCGTCCGGTCGGACTTCGACGTCCGGGCGGTGAAGACCGGGATGCTGGCGACGAGCGAGGTAGTCGAGACGGTCGCGGCGTACGCCGCCGACTTCGACTGTCCGGTGGTGGTCGACCCGGTGATGGTCGCCGAGTCGGGGGACCGACTGCTCGCCGGCGAGGCCGAGGCGGCCTACGAGGACCTGGTCGCCGAGGCGACGCTGGTGACCCCGAACGCCGACGAGGCGGCGGTCCTCACCGACGTCGACGCAGGTGGCAGTGGCCACCCGGACGAGGCCGGTGCCCGCCTCGCCGGCCAGCGCCTCCTCGCGATGGGCGCCGACGCGGCGCTCGTGACCGGCGGCCACGTCCCCGGCGACGAGGTGCTGGACCTGCTGGTGACGCCCGACACCATCGAGGCGGCCCGCCACCCGCGCGTCGACACCGACGCGACACACGGCTCGGGCTGTACGCTCTCGTCGGCCATCGCCACCCGCCTGGCGCACGGCGAACCGCTGGTCGACGCCGTCGGCCGCAGCGTCGCGTTCATGGAGCGGGCGGTCCGGTACCACCACGACGTCGGCGAGGGGCCCGGCGCCGTCCACCACCTCGCCGCGCTGCGGAACGAGGTCGGCCGGGACGACACTGCGGAGTCGGTCCACGACGTCGTCGAGTGGTTCGTCGCCGAGAACGTCCGCCCGCTCGTCCCCGAGGTGGGGATGAACGTCGTCGGCGCGACGCGGTACGCCGAGGCCGTCGACGAGACGGCGGCCGTCGAGGGGCGCATCACGAAGACCGTCGGCGGCGTCCAGCCGAACCGCGGCGTCCGCTTCGGCGCCTCCAGCCACGTCGCCCGGTTCCTGCTCGAGGCCCGCGAGTTCCACCCCGAACTCCGCTTCGCCGTCAACTGCCGGTTCGACGACGACGTCGAGAGCGCCCTCGACGCCGTGGAGTGGGCGGTCGCCGAGTACGACCGCGACGCCGAACCGGAGGACGTCAAGCGCCGGGAGGGAAGCACGATGCAGTGGGGCGCCCGGCAGGTCTTCTCCGGCGGCGACCGGCCGGCGGCCGTCGTCGACCGCGGGGAGGTCGGCCGGGAGGCCATCGTGAAGCTCGTCGCCGAGACCCCGCAGGCGCTCGGCGAGCGCGCCGTCGAACTGCTGTCGGCCCTCGAGTGAGCGGTCCGACCGCCGCCTCGACGGGTCGCCGGCCGGTCGCCGTCCGACCACCGACCGCTAAGTGCCAATGGTTCAACTAAAACGCCGGTACCGGCACTCAACTACCGACCTACGACCGAGTATTAAGTAACTTTTTATGCGGCGGGCGGCAATAATCGCCGTATGTCGAGAGACAAGCGGTTCATCGGACGTCGGGATGTCGTGAAAGGGGTTGCCGGAATCGGTGTGGTCGGACTCGCCGGCTGTACCGGTAACGGCAACGGGGACGGCGGTAACGGGAACAACAGCGACGGCGGCGGCAACGGCGGCGGCGGCAACACCATCCGCTGGCACGCCGGCGGGACCGGCGGGACGTACTTCCCGCTCTCCGGGGAGTTCGAGACCGTCGTCGAGGACGAGACCGACTACAACATGGAGGTCTCCGCGACGGGCGCGTCCGTCGAGAACGTCGGCAGTCTGGCCAGCGGGGACGCCGACTTCGCGCTCATCCAGAACGACATCGCCTACTTCGCGAAGAACGGCGAGGGTATCGAGGCCTTCCAGGGCAACGCCGTGGACAACCTCCAGGGCGTGGCGACGCTGTACCCGGAGACCATCCACATCGTCACCCGCCCCGACGCGGGCATCGAGTCCGTCTCGGACATGGAGGGGATGCGGGTCAACACGGGCGACCTCGGCAGCGGGACGCAGGTCAACGCCCTGCAGATCCTCGAGTCCGCGGGCGGCCTCACCCCGGACGACTTCGACCAGCAGAACAGCGACTTCACGCAGGCGGCCGACCAGATCCAGAACGGCGACATCGACGCGGCGTTCGTCGTCGGCGGCTGGCCGGTCGGCGCCATCGAGGACCTCGCGCAGAACGCCGACATGGACGTCCTGTCGATGTCCGACGAGGAACGGCAGGCCGCCAAGGACGACGCCTCCTGGTTCGCCGACGACACGATCCCGGCGGGGACCTACGAGGGCATCGAGGAGGACGTCACGACCGTCTCGGTCCAGGCGATGATCGCCACGCGCGCGGAGTACGACGCCCAGGCCGTCGAGGACGTCACGACGGCCATCTTCGAGAACGTCGACGCCCTGTCGATCAAGACCGACTTCATCAGCAAGGACTCGGCCCAGGACGGCATGTCCATCGAGCTCCACGAGGGCGCGGCCGCCTACTTCGAGTAGTGTGACCCGCCGGGCGTGGCTCGTCATCGCGGTCGTGATCGTCTGCGCCGGCGTCCTCACGACCGGGGCCGTGACGGTCGCGGCGACCGAGACCGTCCTCGTGGTCACGGACGACGAGGGAGAAGAACTGCTGGTCACGCCCGTCGCTGAGGACGACGAGATAATCGTCGAGTACACCCACAGCGTCGAGAAGACGCTCGTACGAGACGTCTACGTCGCCGAAGACGGACAGCTGGTGATGACCCGGATGGAGTTCAGCTCCTACGGCGCCGGACTACCGTCGACGGTGAACGTCACCGAGGTCGACGGGCGGTACGTCTACTACCCACCCGAGCGGGGCTACGACCCGCTGCGGGTCACCACCGGCCACGTCGCCGACCACGACCTCGTCGTCGGTGACGAGCGCTACGACATCGCCGAGATCGCCGACGGCGGTACCGTCGAACTACGCATCGAGACGCGGTTCAGACTCTGACAATGCCAGACGACCCCGCGAATACGACGGACGAGATGAGCGCCGAGGACCCGGACAAGGTCCTCGAGGAGATCGAACGGAAGCGGTCGCTGACGGGCGCGACCCTCGTCGCACTCGCGGCCGTCGGCATCACCTTCTCGCTGTTCCAGATATGGCTCGCCGCCCGCGGGTTCATCTTCGAGGTGAACCTGCCGGTGTCCTTCACGTTCAGCGTACTGGGACAGACGGTGACCGTCCCGGAGACGATACGGATCGGGTCCCTCCAGAACCTGCAGGTCCGGGCCATCCACGTCAACTTCGCGCTGATAATGGCGTTCCTGCTGTATCCGACGTCCGACGGCCACGGCGTCGTGGCGCGGAACCTCGGACGGATCCCGATCGCGGTCCGCGACCGGCTGGGTGACCATCCGGTCACCCGCGGGACGGAGACCCTCCAGGACGCCGTCCGGTGGCTGTTCGTCGACGAGTCGCTCGACCGGGTGACGCCCGTCGACCTCGTCCTCATCGCCCTGTCGCTCGCGCCGACCATCTACTACCTGACCGAGTTCGACGGGGAGATCACGAACGTCATCCGGCTGTTCGGCCTCCGGCAGGCCGCGCCGCTCGGGGAGGTCTACCCCGTCCTGGAACCCATCGCGGTGGGGCCGCTGGCGACGCGGCCCTTCGCGTACCTGGTGGCCGTCCTCGCCATCCTGCTGGTCCTGGAGGCCACCCGGCGAGCGCTGGGCCTCCTGTTGACGGGGCTCGTGACCCTGTTCATCCTCTACGGTCGGTTCGGGTACCTCATCCCCCGCGACGCGCCCGGCGTCGGCCTGCTGGCGACCAGCGAACTCCGCTGGGACCAGGTCGTCCAGAACCTCTGGTACACCGTCGAGGGCATCCTGGGGATCCCGGTGGCGGTCAGCGTCCAGTTCATCTACATCTTCATCCTCTTCGGCGCGTTCCTGGAGATGTCGGGGGCGGGCAAGTGGTTCATCGACCTCGCGTACTCGCTGACCGGCACCCGCACCGGCGGCCCGGCGAAGGCCAGCGTCGTCTCCTCCGGGTTCATGGGGATGATCTCCGGGTCCTCGGTCGCCAACACGGTCACGACCGGCGCGCTGACCATCCCGCTGATGAAGCGGTCGGGCTACTCGCCGGAGTTCTCCGGCGCCGTCGAGTCCTCCGTCTCTTCGGGCGGCCAGATCCTCCCGCCGGTCATGGGCGCGGCGGCGTTCCTCATCGTCGAGTACCTCGCCATCCCCTACCGGACGGTCATCATCGCCGCGACGCTGCCAGCCATCGCCTTCTTCTTCGGGATGTGGATGATGGTCCACCTCGAGGCCGCCAAGCACGGCATCGGCGGGCTCGACCGCTCGGAACTGCTCGACATCACGCCGCACATGAAACACGGGTGGTTCTACCTCGTGCCGCTGGGGCTGCTGCTGTACTACATCATCATCGCCCAGCGCTCGATCGGTCGCGCCGGCTGGCTCACCATCGTCGCGACCGTCGCGCTCATCGCGCTCGTCTCGGCGTACAACCGAAAGACCGGGCCGGTACTGGCCGGCGGGGTCGGCGGGCTGTTCGTCGCGACGGCGGTCACCCACTACCTCGCGGGCGCGTCGGTGATCGGGTTCCTCCTCGGCGACGGCGGCGCCGGCCTCGCACCGGCGGCCGCCCTCCGCGCGGCGCTCTCCCAGCTCGATCTCATCATCGCGGCCGTCTCCATCCCCGTGCTGCTGGCGCGACCGCGCGGCGACTCGCCGCTGCTGGAGCTGGACGACACGGTGACCGACGCCGCCGCAGCCATCGACGACCACGTCCGGAGCGACTTCGCGACGAGCCGGGCCGGCACCTTCGGGACGTTCGTCCTGAAGTCCCTCGACAACGGCGCCCGGACGGCGACGGTCGTCGTCGTGGCGGTCGCCGCGGCCGGCATCATCCCCGGCATCATCAACATCACCGGGCTCGGCGGGAGCCTCCGGTCGCTCATCGTCTCGGTCGCCGGCGACTCGCTCGTCGTCCTGCTGCTGCTGACCGGGGTCGCGGCCATCATCGTCGGCATGGGGATGCCGACCA
Source organism: Natronomonas salina (assembly GCF_013391105.1). Classification (NCBI taxonomy): domain Archaea; kingdom Methanobacteriati; phylum Methanobacteriota; class Halobacteria; order Halobacteriales; family Natronomonadaceae; genus Natronomonas; species Natronomonas salina. The sequence continues at coordinate 2,570,233 of NZ_CP058335.1, read as the reverse complement.
CCGTGATGTACATCATCATCATCACGCTGCTCAGCCCGACGCTCCCCGAGTTCGGCGTCGCGATGATCGGGGCGCACCTCTTCGTCCTCTACCTCGGCCTGATGGCCGACGTGACGCCGCCGGTCGCCGTCGCGGCCTACGCCGCCTCCGGGATCGCGAAGTCCGACGCCTTCGAGACGGGGAGACAGGCGTTCCTGCTGTCTCTCAACAAGATCATGGTGCCGTTCGCGTTCATCTTCGCGCCCGGCATCATGCTCATCCGCGTCGACTCCGTCCAGGACTTCGCCGTGCTGACGGCGTCCGACGTCGCCGACGTCGGCTACTTCCTCCCGGAGGTGGTCGTGCCCATCCTCGGGATGTTCGCCGGCGTCTACGCGCTCGGGCCGGCCATCATCGGCTACTACCGGACGTACGTCAGCCGCGCGGAGCGGGTCGCGTTCACCCTCGCCGCGCTGTTCCTCTCGGTCCCGGGGGTGCTCCTCATGCCGGCCGAGACCGTCGTCGGGATGGTCGGCATCCAGGCGACGCTGTACACGGTCCCCATCGACGTGGCCGTCCGCGTCGCGGGTGCGGTCCTGCTCGGCGGACTCGTCGTCAAGAACCGGCGCCGGGCCGACGAGGAGGTCGAGAGCCCGGCTGATTCGTCCGTGCCGGCGACCTGATCGCCGGGGGCCAGGAACGCGATCCGCGCGCTCGCCCGACTCCGCCCGACCACTTCCACCGGGGTTCCGACACGTTTTACCGCCCGGCCGCCCCGGGTAGCGACGTACATGGCCTCCGGCATCGTCGGCGAGTACCTCGCGCTCAAGGAAGACAGCGAGGCGGACCTGCTGGCGATGCAGATGGGCGACTTCTACGAGTTCTTCGGCGAGGACGCCGTCACCGTCGGCGAAGAGTTGGACCTGAAGGTCTCCGAGCGGTCGGCCGGCGGCGAGACCTACGAGATGGCCGGCGTCCCGGTCGACGACGTCACGCCGTACCTGACGGCTCTGGTCGAGCGCGGCTACCGCGTCGCCGTCGCCGACCAGCGCGACGAAGACGGCGACACGACCCGCGAACTCACCCGGCTCGTCACGCCCGGAACGCTGCTGGAGACCGACGACGAGGACGCGCAGTACCTGGCCGCCGTCGTCGAGAGCGGCGGCCGCGGCGACGAGTACGGCCTCGCGTTCTGCGACGTCACGACCGGCGCGTTCCGGACGACCGCCGTCTCGGGAACCGACGCGGTCGGGCGCGCGCTGACGGAGCTGTACCGGTTCGCGCCGGTCGAGATACTGCCCGGCCCCGAGGTGCGCACCGACGACGACCTGCTCGGGCGGCTGCGCGAGCGCGTCGACGCGAGGCTAACGCTGCACGACACCGAGGCCTTCGCGCCCGGCCGCGCCCGCCACGCGCTCCGCGAGCAGTTCGGCGACGCGGTCGACACCGTCGGCCTCGAGAGCGACGCCGCGGTGGCCGCCGCCGGCGCCGTCGTCGACTACGTCGCCGAGACGGGCGTCGGCGCGCTGGCCTCGATCACGCGGCTGCAGGCGTACGCGCCGGACGACCACGTCGCGCTGGACGCCACCACCCAGCGCAACCTCGAGTTGACCGAGACGATGACCGGGCAGGGTCGGAGCCTCTTCGAGACGGTCGACCACACCGGGACGAGCGCCGGCGGCCGGCTGCTCCGCGAGTGGCTGACGCGACCGCTGCGGCAGCGCGGCGAGCTCCGGCGGCGGCAGTCGGCCGTCGCGGCGCTGGCCGACGACGCGCTCGTTCGCGAGGGGCTGCGCGAGCTGCTCGCCGACGCCTACGACCTTGAGCGGGTGGCGAGCCGCGCCGTCTCGGGCAGCGCCGACGCCGACGCGCTGCTTCGAGCCCGCGAGACGCTCGCGCTCGTCCCCGAACTCGCCGAGCGGATTGATGGGTCGCCGCGGCTGGCCGACTCGCCGGTGACGGACCTGCTGGCCGACCTGGACAGCGAGGGGATCGCCGCCATCCGAGAAGAACTGGCGGCGCTCGCCGACGACCCGCCGAAGACGCTCCACGAGGGCGGCCTCATCGAGCGCGGGTACGACGACGAGCTGGACGACCTCGTCGAACGCCACGAGGCCGCCGTCGAGTGGTTCGAGACGCTCGCCGAGCGCGAAAAGCGCGAGCACGGCCTCTCGCACGTCACCGTCGACCGGAACAAGACCGACGGCTACTACGTCCAGGTCGGCAAGTCCGCGGCCGACGGCGTGCCGGACCACTACGAGAACGTCAAGACGCTGAAGAGCTCCGAGCGGTACGTCTTCGACGAGCTCCGCGAGAAGGAACGCGAGGTGCTGCGACTCGAGGAGGAGCGCGGCGACCGCGAGTACGAGGCGTTCCGCCGGCTCCGGGAGTCGGTCGCCGACCGCGCCGAGTTGCTCCAGCGGGTCGGCCGCACGCTGGCCGAACTGGACGTGTTCTGCTCGCTGGCGACCCACGCGGCGAAGCAGGGGTGGACACGACCGGAGCTGACCGACGAGCGGGTCCTTGACGTGACGGCCGGCCGCCACCCCGTCGTCGAGACGGACGTGGAGTTCGTCCCGAACGACCTCCTGCTCGACGGGGCGGCTGCCGCCGGTCAGGAACGGGGCGCCGGCGGGCACGCGGCCGACGACCGCCGGTTCCTGCTCGTCACCGGCCCCAACATGTCCGGGAAGTCGACGTACATGCGCCAGGCGGCGCTGATCACGCTGCTGGCGCAGGTCGGCAGCTTCGTGCCCGCCGACGACGCGACCGTGGGGCTCGTCGACGCCATCTACACCCGCGTGGGCGCCCTCGACGAACTCGCGCAGGGCCGCTCGACGTTCATGGTCGAGATGCAGGAGCTGAGCAACATCCTCCACAGCGCGACCGAGGACTCCCTCGTGGTGCTCGACGAGGTGGGCCGGGGGACGGCCACCTACGACGGCATCTCCATCGCCTGGGCCGCCACCGAGTACGTCGCCAACAGCGTCGGCGCGCGCACGCTGTTCGCGACCCACTACCACGAGCTGACCCAGCTGGCCGACGAGCTCCCCGGCGTCGCCAACGTCCACGTCGCGGCGGAGGAGCGCGACGGGGAGGTGACCTTCCTCCGGACCGTCGAGGAGGGCCCCACGGACCGCTCCTACGGCGTCCACGTCGCCGACCTCGCCGGCGTCCCCGACCCGGTCGTCGACCGCGCGCGGGACGTCCTCGACCGGCTGCGCGAGGACAAGGCCCTGGACGTCCGCGGCGGCTCGGGCGGCACGAAGCAGGCCGTCTTCGACCTCGGGTCGGGGCAGTTCAGGGGGACGGCCTCCTCTGACGGAGGAGAGAAAGAACCGCTCGACCCGGCCACCGAATCGGTCCTCGAGGAGCTCCACGACACCGACGTGAACGAGGTTCCGCCAGTCGAGCTGCTGAGCCGCGTCCAGGAGTGGCAGCGACGGCTGGACGAGTAGCACCGGTCGCCAGCGACGGCTCCGGGCGCCCACGCCGCGGGCCCACCGCCGTTTTACGACGGGCGGACGAATCGTCGACGATGACACCCCTGGAGGTATCCTTCCGGCTCGTCGCCGGGACGCTGCTCATCCTCGCGAACGGGTTCTTCGTCGCCATCGAGTTCGGGCTGACGCGGGCCCGACAGTACACCGAGTCGGAGTTCCTCGGCGAGAGCGGCGGGTCCGGCGGGCTGCGGCGGGCCTGGGAGATGACCAGCGACCTGGAGCTGTACCTCACGACCTGCCAGGTCGGCATCACGGCCTCGAGCATCGCGGTCGGTATCGTCGCCGAGCCGGCGCTGGCAGCGCTGTTCGAGCCCCTGTTCGCGGGCAGCCGCCTGGCGACCGTCGGCGGCGGCGCCGTCCTGGCGTTCCTCGTCATCAACCTCGTCCACCTGACCCACGGCGAGCAGACGCCGACGTACCTCGGCGTCGAGCGCTCCCGGACGGTGTGCCGGTACGGCGCGCCGCCGCTGTACTGGTTCTACCGGCTGATCTCGCCGATCATCACGTTCGGGGACTGGATCGCCAAGCTGACGCTGAAGCTGTTCGGCGTCGAGATGACCGGCGCGTGGCTCGAGACCGAGGAGGACGTCATCGAGTCGCGGGCCGACCTGCGCAACCGGCTCGGCTCCGCCCTCGAGGAGAGCGACCTCTCAGAGGAGCGCCACGAGGAGGTGATGAACGCCCTCGCGATCGGCGAGCAGCCGATCCGGGAGGTGCTGATTCCCGCCGACGACGTCGTCGCGCTGTCGACGGCCGACGACGCGGAGGAGAACCTCCGTCGGATGGAGACCCACCCCCACACCCGCTACCCCCTCGTCGGCGAGGAACTGACGGACTTCCGCGGCATCGTCTACTCGCCCGTCCTGGCCCAGTACCGCGAGGAGCTCGCGTCGGGCGATATCGACTTCGAGGAGCTGGCGGCCCCGCCGATGACGCTGTCGCCGGACGTCGACGTCAGCGACGCCGTCGACCAGTTCCAGGCGGAGAACCAGGAGCTCGCGCTCGTCATCGAGGACGGCGAGGTCGTCGGGATGGTGACCGTCACCGACCTGTTCGAGGCGGTCATGGGCGACATCGAGGACCCCATCGACAAGTGAGCGGGTCTCCCCCGACTGACCGACGACCCGGTCCGCGGCAGGTTGATACGACCCCCCGGAGAACACCCGCGGCGTGTCGAACGCCGAGTCGTCGTCCGGGCCGGCCGTCGCGAGCGAGCGAGCGCGGTGGGGACTGCTCGCGGGCGCGAGCCTCATGTCCGCCGCGCTCGGCGCCTACGAACTCGTCCCGGCGAGCGTCACGCCCCTGATACGCGCCTCCCTCGGCGTCGGACCTTCCCGGGCGGGCCTCCTCGTCAGCGTGATGTTCGGGACGGCGGTGGTCGCCAGCATCCCCGCCGGCGTCGCCCTCGACCGGACGAACTCCCGGTACGCCGTCGCGGCGGCGGTCGGCCTGCTGGTCGTCGCGGGCGCGTGGGGCTGGCGGGCCGCCACCGCCGGCGCCTTCTGGTCGCTGGTCGGTTCCCGCGTCCTCGGCGGCGTCGCCTACGTCGTCGTCTGGAACGCCGGCATCGACATCGTCGGCCGGTCCTTCGAGGCCGCCCGCCAGGGGACGGCCGTGGCGACGTTCACCGCCAGCGGCCCCGTCGGGTTCGCCGTCGGGCAGGCGACCGGACCGGTCGTCGCCGACGCCTTCGGCTGGCCGGCCATCTTCCCGGCGTACACCGCCGTCGCCTGCGTCGGCCTCGCGGCGTTCTGGCTGCCGAGCCGCGGCAGCGGGCGCGCCACCGGGACGCGGGCGCCCACCCGCTCGGACCTCGGCGGCGTGGTCACCAGCCGACGGGTCTGGATCGTCGGCCTCCTGGGGTTCCTCGGCTACTCGGTGTACCTGTTCGTCAACAGCTGGGCGCCGTCGTACCTCACCGAACAGCTGGGCCTCTCGCTGGGCCGCAGCGGCGCGCTCGTCGCGCTGTTCCCCGCCGTCGGCGTGCTGGCCCGGGTGACCGGCGGCCTCCTCTCGGACACCCTCTTCGACGGCCGGCGCCGGCCCGTCGTCCTGCTGTCGTTCCTCGTCGCCGCCCCGGTCGTCGCCGGGTTCACGCTGCTCCGGACCGTCCCAGTCGTCGTCGCGGCGCTGCTCGTCGCCGGCTTCGCGGTCCAGCTCTGCCTCGGGCTCGTCTTCGCCTACGTCCGCGAACTCGTCGACCCGGCCGTCGCCGCCACGGCCGTCGCCTTCCTGACGAGCGTCGGCCTCGCGGGCGCGTTCGTCGCGCCCATCGCGGGCGGGAGTCTCGTCGCAGCGGCGGGGTACGGCGTCGCCTTCGCCGTCGCCGGCGGACTCGGCGCCCTCGGGGCGCTCCTGGCGTGGTACGCCCCCGAGCCCGACAAATAGCTCGCCGCCGGACCGACAGGCCAGCGCGGGACGAGGACCGGGTACAGCCGAGCGTCAGCCGATCCGCGCCTCTGCCCCCGAGCTCACATCACCTGCGTCTTCGACTCGACGTCGAAGCGGTACAGCGTGGGTTCGCCGGCGAGGTGGGCGGCGATCTCGCCCTGGAAGGACTGGAAGTGGTCGCTGTTCATGTGCGCCTCGACGGCGTCGCCGTCCTCGTACTGCTCGAAGATGCGGACGGTGTCGGGGTCGTCCGCGTCCGTGGCCACGCGGTAGTCGACGACGCCCGGCTCCTCGCGGGAGGCCTCGGCGAGGTCGCGGGCGAGGTCGAGGGCGGCCTCTCGGTCGTCGGGGTCGACGGGCAGCGTCGCGTGCATCACTATCATACCTGGAGTCGACGGCGACCACCCTCAAAAGCCTTCGTCCGGTCACCGCTCGAAGGGATCGGCCCCGCTGTCGCCGCCCGTCTCGACCTCGAACCGGGCGCCGCCGCCGTCGCTCTCGGCCAACGACACCGTCCAGCCGTGGTCCTCGGCGACGGTCCGGACGATGCCGAGGCCGAACCCGGTGCCGCTCTCGACCGTCGTGTAGCCGTGGTCGAAGACGCGGTCGCGGTCCGCCGGCGGGATGCCGCGGCCGTCGTCGGCGACGTAGAAGCCCTCGCGGTCGTCGAGCGGGCCGACGGTGACCGAGACCGGTTCGCCGTCGACGGCGCCGTGTTCGACCGAGTTGCGGAAGAGGTTCTCGAAGAGCTGTCGGAGGCGGCTCGGGTCGGCGACGACCGTGACGTCGGCGGCGGTCGACAGCGACGCCGCCGCGTCGTCGATCGACTCCCACGCGCTCGCTGCGGTCTCCGCCAGCGACACCGGCTCTGACTCGTCGCCGCGCCCCTCGTCGCGTGCGAGCGACAGCAGCCCCTCGACCAGCGACTCCATGCGGTCGTGGGCCTCCGCGACGTGGTCGAGGTGCTCGAGGTCGCCCGTCTCGCGGGCCAACTGGACCCGGCCCTTCGCGACCGACAGCGGGTTCCGGAGGTCGTGGCTCACCGTCGACGCGAAGCGGTCGAGCCGCTCGTTCTGCCGCTCGAGTTCGGCCTCGTACTCCCGCTGCTTCGTCACGTCGCGGTAGGCGACGACCGTGCCGCGGAACTCCCCGTCCTCCAGCGGGAGCAGGGTGATGTGGGCGTCGTGGAGCCGCGGCTCGCCCTCGCCGCGGTACGTCTCGACGGGGTAGGAGACCTCGTCCACGTCGTTCCCGCTGGAGAGGAGCGTCCGGGCCGCCTCGAGGTACTCCTCGGGGACCGACTCGTCGTAGTACCCCGCCGCGACGAGGTCGGGGAACGGCGTGCCGACGAGCTCCGCCCTGGGGATGGCCAGGGTCTCGGCGTAGTCCCGGTTGGCCCACGTGATGACGCCGTCCTCGTCGAGGACGAACAGCCCGACCGGCGCCGTCTCGACGATGGTCTCGAACCGCGCCAGCTCCTGTTCGCGGCGGCGGCGCTCGGAGACCTCGCGGGCGCAGATGACGTACCCCTCCATCCCGTCGTCGCTGAACCGGCTCTGGCCGGTGCTCTCGACGTACCGCCAGCGACCGTCGGCGTCCTCGATCCGGAACGTCTCCGTCGGGTTCGCCGGCCCCCGCTCTGCGGTGAAGTCGAAGAACCGCTCGAGGACGGCCTCCCGGTCGTCCTCGTGGATGAACTCGAAGGCCGAACGCCCCACCAGCTCCGCGGGCTCGTAGCCGAGCATCGGCTCGACGGTCCGGTTGACGTACTGGAACTCGCCGCCGGAGCCGAGCACCGCGATGACGTCGGACGTGGAGTCGAGCAGCGACCGGTACCACTTCCGGTCCCGCCGGTCGACCGCCGACTCGACGCTGTCGAGGAGGTCCGCCACGGCGCCGTCCGCCGTGGCACCAGACCCGCCGGGGTCGGCGGCCCCGGACGTGACGTCGGGCACGCGAACGACGTCGACGACCTGTCCCCCGGCGTCGGCCGCCGTGGCGTCGCCGTCCGCCGCCCTGCTCGCCCCGTAGAACAGCACGACCGGCAGTTCCGGCCGCTCCGCGGCGAGGATATCTAGAATCGCTGCTGCGTCGGCGGCGTCGCCCGCCACGCAGTCCGCGTCGAAGGCCGTCAGCGCCTCGCGGACGCCGTCCGACGCCGCGGTCCGCACCTCGAACCGCTCGCCGGACGCCTCGATGGCCCCGGCGACCGCGGACGCGCGCTGGCGGTCCGTTCCCGCGACCAGCAGTCGGACCGACGCGGCGTCCTCCATGGCATCCGGATACACACCCTGCTGACTAATGGGTTCGGTCGCCCTCGGTCGCTGTAATCGGGGGCGGAAAGAGTTAGGTTCCGGGGGCCGACAGCCACGGCAACGCCGCTACATGAGCCCGGACATCAGGGAACTCGACGCCGACACGCGCGACCGGATCGCCGCCGGCGAGGTGGTCGAACGCCCCGCCTCGGTGGTCAAGGAGCTGCTGGAGAACGCGCTGGACGCCGACGCCTCGCGGGTCGGCGTCGCGGTCGAGGCCGGCGGCACGGAGCGCATCGTCGTCTCCGACGACGGCGTCGGGATGTCGGAGTCCGAGGCCCGCAAGGCCGTCCGCGAGCACACAACGAGCAAGCTCCGCGACATCGACGACCTGGAGTCCATCGGGACGCTCGGCTTCCGCGGCGAGGCGCTGCACGCCATCGGCGCCGTGGCCCACCTCGAGATCCGGACGAAGCCCCGCAGCGGTACCCGCGGGACGAAGCTCGTCGTCGAGGGCGGCGAGGTCGTCGCCTGCGGGCCCGTCGGCTGCCCGGAGGGGACCACCGTCGAGGTGACCGACCTCTTCGGGAACGTCCCCGCCCGCCGGAAGTACCTCAAGACGGACGCGACGGAGTTCGCCCACGTCCAGCAGGTCGTCGCGGGCTACGCGCTCGCCTCGCCCGACGTTGCCGTCACCCTCGAACACGACGGCCGGGAGGCGTTCTCGACGACCGGCGACGGCGACCGCCGGAGCGCCGTCATGGCCGTCTACGGCCGCGAGGTCGCGGCGTCGATGATCGACGTCTCGGCCGACGCGGACGCCGAGGGCCCCCTCGCGGGCGTCGAGGGGCTGGTCAGCCACCCCGAGACGAACCGCGCGGGTAGCGAGTACGTCACGACGCTCGTGAACGGTCGGTACGTCACCGCGAGCGTCGTCCGCGACGCCGTCGTCGACGCCTACGGGACGCAGCTGGCGCCGGACCGCTACCCCTTCGCCGTCCTCGACGTCGCGGTCCCGCCCGGCGGCGTCGACGTGAACGTCCACCCCCGGAAGCTGGAGGTGCTGTTCGCCGACGACGAGGGCGTCCGCGAGCAGGTCGAGGACGCCGTCGAGTCGGCGCTGCTCGAGGAGGGGCTGCTCCGGACGCGGGCGCCGCGGGGGCGATCGGCGGCCGAGCAGACCGAGATCGAGTCGGACGACGGGGCGGAGACAGATGCCGACCCGCAAGCCACCGAATCCAGACACGGGGCGCGAACGACTGCACAGACCGATTCCGGAAGCGCGACAGAGACGGAGGCCCCGGAGCAGTCCGACGAGTCGCGGCCCGCCTGGCGCGAGCCGACCCGCTCGGACGCCGCCGAGAACGGGGCGGAGCGAGCCGACGACGCCCGGCGAGACGAGGCGGCGGCCGACCGGAAGTTCCGCGACGCGCCCGCCCAGCGGACCCTCGCAGGCGACGAGACGACCGGGACGCCCGACGGCCTCGACCGACTGCCCGCGATGGACGTCCTCGGGCAGTTCGACGACACCTACGTCGTCGCGGAGACCGACGACGGCCTGGTCCTGGTCGACCAGCACGCGGCCGACGAGCGGGTGAACTACGAGCGGCTGCGCGAGGCGTTCGCAGGCGACGTGACCACGCAGGCGCTCGCCGAGCCCGTCGAACTCGAGCTCACCGCCCGCGAGGCGACGCTGGTCGACGACCGCGGCGAGGCGCTCTCGCGGCTCGGCTTCCGGGTCCAGCGACCCGACGAGCGGACCGTCGCGGTGACGACCGTGCCGGCGCTCGTCGTCGAGCGCGTCGGCGGCGACGCCCCCGAACTCGCCCGCGACCTGCTCTCGGAGTTCGTCGACGGCGACCCGACCGGCACCGTCGAGGCGGTCGTCGACGACCTGCTCGGCGACCTGGCCTGCCACCCCTCCATCAAGGGCAACACCTCGCTCCGCGAGGGGAGCGTCGCCGAACTGCTTTCGGCGTTGGACGGCTGCGAGAACCCCTACGCCTGCCCGCACGGCCGGCCGACGGTCATCGAGCTCTCGCGGGACGAGATCGCCGAGCGCTTCGAGCGCGACTACCCGGGCCACGGTGGTCGGCGTGAGTGACCCGGAGCCCGGCCGATGAAGGTGCGGCTCCTCGGGACGACCATCGAGGTCGACGAGTCGTTCGTCGACGAGTCCCAGGACGAGATTCGAGCGCAGATCCGCGAGTACGCCGAGGGCGACCGGCGGTCGTTCGACCTGTCGGTCTCGTTCCCCGACGGCTCGGTGGGCGAGGTGATGCGCGCTATGTCGGCGATACCCTACGGCGAGACGCGGACGTACGGCGACCTCGCCGCCGACCTCGACACCGCGCCGATCGCCGTCGGCAACGCCTGCGGGCGCAACCCCGTCCCGGTGGTCGTCCCCTGCCACCGCGTCGTCGGCAGCGACGGGGGGCTGAAGGGGTACTCGGCGGCCGACGGCGTCGCGACGAAGCGGCGACTCCTCGACCTGGAAGCGGAGATAGCGACGGGGTCGGTGCAGGCCCGCTTGCCGGACGCCGACGGGGCGAACGGCTGAAGCGGGAGAGCTGTCTGTCTCGGGACCGCCGGAGACGGCGTTCCCGACTAGTCGGCGACGTCCATCTCGCCGGGAGCGTCGAGCTCCTCGGGGTCGACGATGCCGTCGGTCCAGGTGCCGCGCAGGAACCACGCCCCGGTCGTGAGCGCGCTGGCGACGAAGGAGACGGCGACGGCCCACCAGACGCCGACGACGCCCCAGCCGAGGACGGTGAGGAAGACGAACGACAGCGGGATGCGGAACACCCACAGCTCCTGGACGGACAGCAGCATCGCCGTCCGGGTCGACCCGGAGCCGCGGAAGCCACCCAGAGTGACCTGGAAGACGCCGAGGAAGACGTACGCCGGGCCGGCGATGCGGACGTAGGCGGCGCCGTACTCGACGACGGTCGACGAGGCGGTCTCCCCGGGCGGCAGGAACGCGCCGGTGATGGCCTCGGCGAAGGGGTAGGCGAGCGCGACGAGGACGAGGAAGCCGCCGGCGACGGTCGCACTCGCCAGGTAGACGGCCCGGCGGGCGCGGTCGGGCTGGCCGGCGCCGAGGTTCTGGCCGACGACCGTCTCGGTGCCGCGGGCGAACCCGAGGGCGGGCAGGAAGAGCAGCGAGGCCAGGCGGTTGACGATGCCGTAGGCGGCGACCGCGTCGTCGCCGGCGAGGGCGATGACGGCGGTCATGGCCGCGACGCCGCCGGCCCGGAGGCCCTGCTCGGCGCCGATGGGGGCGCCGACGTCGAGGATGCGCCGGACGGTCGCGAGTTCGGGGACGAAGTCGCGGGGTTCCGGCGACAGACCGACCCCGCCGGACAGCAGGAGGTACATGCCGATGGCGGCGGGGAAGAAGCGCGCGACGACCGTCGCGACGGCGGCGCCGGTGACGCCGTACCCCTCGAAGCCGGTGAGCGTGTAGAGCTGGGTTCCCATCCCCTCCAGGCCGACCCACGCGAACAGGGGATTGTCGGCGAACCCGAGGACGAGAAACGGGTCGAGGACGACGTTGAGCGCGACGCTGCCGGCCATCAGGTACAGCGACGTGCGGGTGTCGCCCCACCCGCGCAGCAGCGCGTCGAAGATGAAGAACCAGAACATGAAGACGACGCCGAGGAAGATGACGCGGGTGTAGTCGGTCGCGAAGGTGTGGGGGTCGGTCCCCGGGGTGGCGCCGACGAGGGCGAGCAGCGTGGGGGCGGCGACGTAGCCGAGGACGGCGAACGCGAGGGCGATCAGGGTGACGAACGAGACGGTCTGGCCGGCGACGTGGTGGGAGTGCCGGAAGTCGCCCGACCCCTTGTGCTGGGAGACGAGGACGGTGCCGGCGACGGTGAGGCCGCCGCCGACCGAGACCATCAGGAAGACGATGGCCCAGGCGTACGAGAGGGCGGCGACGGCGTCGGCGCCGAGGCGGCCGACCCAGAAGGTGTCGGCGAGGTTGTAGGCGACCTGCAGCACCTGCGAGGCGACGATGGGCGCCGAGAGGACGAGCAGCGGCCTGAACAGGTCGCCGTCGGTGACGTCGACCGACCGGTCGGTCACGCCGTCACCAGCCAGCCGTCGACGACGTCGCCGACCAGGGCCTCGCGGACCGAGTCGACCGCGGCCTCGTGGCCGAGGGTGACCCACCGGATGCGCGCCCCCTGGATGGCCGCCAGGACGTGGGCGGCCGTCCGCTCGGCGTCGACCGGGCGGAACGCCCCCTCGTCGACGCCGCGTTCGATCAGGGCCGTGACCGTCGCGTGCACGCGGGCGTCGTTCGCCTCGAGCTGGTCGCGGAAGGTCTCGTTGTGCGGCGCCTGCGCGCGGAGTTCGAGCAGGGCGGCGTGGAAGGCGCGGTGCTCCTCGCGGCTGCGGTCGTCGCCGAAGCAGAACCGGTCGATCAGGTCGACCAGCTGGTCCCGGGGGTCCGCGCCGTCGGGCGAGACGCGCTCCTCGAAGCGGTCGATGAGATGAGCCAGCAGCGCGACCAGCAGCTCCTCCTTCGTGTCGAAGTGGTAGTGCAGCAGCGACTTGCTGCAGTCGCACTCGTCGGCGATGTCCTGCATCGTCAGCGAGGCGTACCCGTGCTCGCAGAGGGCACGGTAGGTGGCGTCCATGATGCGCTCGCGCGTCTCCTCGACCATCTGTTGACTAACCAGTCAGTCAGGGGCAATAACGGTTCGGGTTTCCCGCGGGAGCACGGCGCCTGAGGCCGGCTACGGCCGCGTCAATATGTCCTGTCGGAAGCCACGAAATTTATACCCCATGGCTGTCGAGGGTCTGTCATGCGAACGAGCCCAGTAGCCATCGCAGTAGTCCTAGTCGTCTCGGTGATCGGCGGAGCGGCCTCGCCGGTCGTCGCCCAGCAGGGCGAGGCCGAGGCCTACAGCGGGACCCACGTCCAGTTCGACACGGCGAGCAACGCCATCTCCGGGTACGCCGTGAACGACGAGGTGCTCGTCGAGAACGTGAGCGTCCAGTCCGCCAGCGAGGCGCGGAACCAGGCCGGCGTCGAGGTCGGCGCCGGCCTCGAGTCGACGACCGACTTCCGGGGTGCCGGCCTCCAGTTGGCCTCCAGCGCGAACGTCAGCGCGACGGTCGAGGTCCAGAGCGGCGCCGAACTCCAGGCCCACGACACCCAGCGCGGCGTCTTCCAGGTCCGCGCCAGCGACGACGACCAGATCGTCCGGGCGGAGCTGAACGACAGCGTCGACGCCCGCTCGGAGGGCAGCAGCGACAAGCGCGTCGTCGTCTCCCAGGAGGACGGCGGCCAAGGGGCGTTCATCGTGATCGGCGACGGCGAGGTCGTCGTCGACCAGCACGGCGACGTCACCGCCGAGGTCGCACAGGGCGGCCAGCTCGTCTACCGGCAGTACCAGGAAGAGCGCAGCGACAGCGACGAGGAGGCCGAGCGCATGATCGAGGAGGGCACCGCGACGGCCGAGGTGTACGTCCAGGAAGGCCGGAGCGAGGGCGAGGATAGCGCCGAGGACGGCCAGGAGACCGCCGTCCACGCCGTCGAGTACGGACAGAACACCAGCGTCGAGGTCACCGACCGGAGCCGCGATACGGTCAACATGACCGTCGACCGCAGCGAGAGCCAGGGGAAGGTCGTCCTGGCGACGCTCTCCGAGGCCGCCTTCGACAACGCCGAGAGCACCGAGGTGTTCGTCGACGGCGAGGCGGCCGCTCAGGCGGACTCCTACGGCGCGGTCGAACAGTCGGCTCAGGACGGCGACGAGCCGCGCTACTACGTCGAACAGTCCTCCAGCGCCGAAGCCACGACCGACGTGGCGGTCGGCATCGACAGCTTCTCGGCGCGGTCCGTCCGGATGCAGAGCGACGGCGAGGGCGGCAGCGGCGACGGCGGGTCGTTCGCCGACGGGGCCGGCTTCGGCGTCCTCGGCGCCCTCGCCGCGCTCGCGGCCGCGCTGGTCGCCGCACGGCGTCGATAACGGCCGGTTCGGGAGCTGCGACGGCGCCGCCGTCGGCCGCTACTGGCCAAGAAGTTTATTTTGGTTGACCCGTACGTTCCGGACATGCGACACCGCGCAGTGTTGCTGTCGGCGCTGCTGGCGTTCTCCCTCGTGGGGGGCGTCGCGGCACCGGCCGCAGGACAGCAGGCGAACGGGGAATCGTACGCGGGAACACACGTCGAGTTCCGGACGACGGGCAGCAGCGTCGCCGACTACGCCGTCGGCGGCGACGTCCTCGTCGAGAACGTGAGCGTCCAGTCCGCCAGCGAGGCGCGGAACCAGGCCGGCGTCGGCCTCGACGCCAGCCTCGAGTCGACGACCGACTTCCGGGCCGCCGGCCTCCAGTTGGCCTCCAGCGCGAGCGCCAGCGCGACGGTCGAGGTCCAGAGCGGCGCCGAGATGCAGGCCCACGACAACAGCCGCGGCGTCCTCCAGGTCCGCGCCAGCGACGGCGCCCAGGTCGTCACGGCCGACCTCGGCGACGGCAGCGAGGCCAGCGCCGAGGGCGACGACGGCAAGCGCGTGGTCGTCTCGAACGACGACGGCAGCCAGGGGACGTTCATCGTCGTCGGCGACGGCGAGGTCGTCGTCGACGAGAACGGCGACGTCACCGCGGAGATCAAGCAGGACAGCCAGCTCGTCTACCGGCAGTACCAGGAGGAGCGCAGCGACAGCGACGAGGAGGCCGAGCGCATGATCGAGAACGGGACCGCGACCGCGGAAGTGTACGTCCAGGCGGGCCAGAGCGAGGGCGAGAGCGCCGCCGAGGACGGCCAGAACGCGACCGTCCAGACAGTCAAGTACGGTCAGGACACGACCGTCGAGGTGGCCGACCGGAGCCGCGACCGGCTCAACGTGACGGTGGAGCGCTCACAGAGCCAGGGGAAGGTCGTCCTGGCGACGCTCTCCGAGGCCGCCTTCGAGAACGCCCAGGACGTCCAGGTCACCGTCGACGGTGAGGCGGCCGCCCAGGCGGACTCCTACGGCGCGGTCGAACAGTCCGCCCGGGAGGGCGACGAGCCGCGCTACTACGTCGAGCAGTCCTCCAGCGCCGAAGCCACGACCGACGTGGCCGTCGGCATCGACCACTTCTCGGCGCGGAACGTCGTCCTCTCGAGCGCCGACGGGAGCCAGCAGACCGACGACGGCTCGGGCGACGACGGCTCGGACGGATCGGGCGACACCGACGCCGACGGGGCCGGCTTCGGCGTCCTCGGCGCCCTCGCCGCGCTCGCGGCCGCGCTGATCGCGGCGCGACGACCGTAGCCGGTTAGCGGACCCGTCGCTGCCCGGAAACGCCGCCGAACGCGTCGCTTGCGCCGGAATTCCGCTGCGATATCGGCGACGCAACTAAGTGGTATCATCTGCATCCACGGGTATGCAACGGGTATTTCGCCTCCTTTTCCTCGTCAGTGTGGTCGGGTGGCTCTGTATCGCGCCGGCGGGCGCAGCAACGACCGGGTCCCAGGTCACGCTCACGGTCTCGGTGGTCGACCAGGGCGACGTCGCCGTCGGCGGCGCCGACATCACCGCCTCGTGGGACGGCGGCGAGGCGACCGCGACGACCGCGAGCAACGGCCGGGCCTTCGTCGACGTCCCCGCCGGCGCGGACGTCACCGTCGACGTCGAACACGAGGACTTCGTCCGCAACGAACCCGTCGAGGTCGAGGACGCCGCGGAGCAGGACGTGACCGTCCGGGTCGCCCTGAAGGGCAACTCCATCGTCACCGTCGAGGGGACGGACGGCGAGCCGCTCGCCGACGCCACCGTCCAGTTCCGCCAGGACGGCCGGACGGTCCTCGAGGGCGAGACCAACGGCAGCGGCGTCTTCGAGACCGGCGTCGTCGAGCAGGGCAACTACGACGTCCACGCCGTCAAGCCGGGCTACCTGCGCGAGACCGCGCGCTACCGGGTCGGCCTCGACACCGAGCAGTCCTTCGAACTGGAGCGCGGGTCGGTCTACCTCGACGTCACCGTCGTCGACGACCACTTCGACCCGCCGCGGGCCCTCGAGGAGGCCCGCGTCCGGCTCTCCGACAGCGAGGGCGAGTACGGCACCTTCCGGCTCACCGGCGGCTCCAGTTCCCACAGCGTCGACGTGAACAACCGCTACACCCTCACCGTCCTCAAGGACGGCTACGTGCAGGAGACGACCACGGTCGCCGTCCGCGAGAGCGACCGCGCGGTCGAGGCGGCCACCCAGCGGCTCCCCAACCTCACCGTCGAGCGGCAGAACTCCCGCGTCGTCGTCGGCGAGGAGACGCGCCTGACCGTCGTCAACGCCTACGGCGAACCCGTCGAGGGCGCCGAGATCCGCCACCAGGGCGAGACGGTCGCCGAGACCGACGCCGGCGGCGAGGCCGTCGTCACGATCGAGGCCGCGGGCGCCCAAGAGTTCAGCGCGGTCACCGGCGACGCCGACAGCGCGCCGATCACGATCGAGGGCATCACCCCCGGCGCCGACGACGACGGACAGCCCGAGGAGCCGGGACCGACGGAGACCGAGGCCGACCTGCCAGGCTTCGGCCCCGCTGCGGCCGTCCTCGGCGTCCTCGGTGCCGTGCTGCTCGCTTCCCGTCGCTGACCGGGCCACCCGACTTTATTCTGCCCGCCGTCGATACCACGACCGATGAGCGACGCCGACGGGGTCCGGGCGACGCTTCGCCGGGTGCTGGCCCTGGAGCGGGACGTGCTCGTCCTGTCGGTCGCCATGTTCGCGTTCAGCCTCGGCTTCCAGATGACGAGCCGCTACGTCCCGCGGTACATGTCGACCCTCGGTGCCGGCGCGGTCGCCATCGGCCTGTTCGGCACCGCCAGCAACCTCGTCTCGGCGGTGTATCCGTACCCCGGTGGCGCCCTCTCCGACCGCATCGGCTCGCGACGGGCGCTGACGCTGTTCGGCCTCGCCTCGACGGTCGGGTTCCTCGTGTGGCTCTTCGCGGACCTGTTCGGGACGGTCGTCGTCCCGCCGGTGGGGACGACCCTCGAGGTCGCGGGACGGTCGGTGGTCGTCGGCTGGCTGGAGCCCGCCGTGGTCCCGGTCGGCGTCTTCCTCGGGCTCCTGTTCGCGCAGGCCTGGAAGTCCCTCGGCCTCGGGGCCACCTTCGCCGTCGTCAAGCAGGCCGTCGAACCCGAGGAGCTGGCGACCGGCTTCGCCAGCACCGAGACGTTCCGCCGGACGGCGTTCCTCCTCGGACCGCTGCTGGCCGCGGGCGTCCTCTCCGTGTTCGCCTTCGAGACCGGCTTCCGGGTCGTCCTCGCCGTCGCCGCCGTCGTCGGCCTCGTGGCGGCCGTCGTCCAGCACGTCCTCTACGACCCGTCGGGCGACAGCGTCGGCAAGTCCTTCGCGGGCGTCCGGTCGGTCGTCGACGATCTCCGGGGGATGCCCGACGAGCTCCGGCCGCTTTTGCTCGGCGACACGCTCGTCCGGTTCGCCAACGGCATGGTGTACGTCTTCTTCGTCATCGTCGTCACCGAGTTCCTGGCGGTCGGCGTCGACCTCCCGGTGGTCGGCTCGCTCTCGCCGGACGCCTACTTCGGCGTCCTGCTGGCCATCGAGATGTTCGTCGCGCTGCTCGTGATGGTCCCGGTCTCGCGGCTCTCCCGTCGCGTCGGCCTCAAGCCCGTCGTCGCCCTCGGGTTCGCCGTCTACGCGGTCTTCCCGGTGCTGTTGATCTACGCGCCCGCCGACGCCACCGTCCTGGCGCTGCTGTTCGCCTTCTCCGGGCTCCGGTTCGCCGGCCTCCCCGCGCACAAGGCGCTCGTCGTCGGGCCGGCGGAGCGCGGCGCGGGCGGGCGCGTGACGGGGTCGTACTACCTCGTCCGCAACGTCGTCGTCGTCCCCTCGGCGGCCGTCGGCGGCGCCATCTACGCCGTCTCCCCGGAGACCGCCTTCACCGTCGCGACAGCCGTCGGGCTGCTCGGCGTCGCGCTGTTCCTCGTCTTCGGCGAGGAGTTCGAGGCGGCCGTCGTCGGGTGAGGCCGCGACGCTCCGAGTCCCACCAGCGCTGGATTCGGCCCAAATATCATAGGAGGCAGTATCATCCCCACCTCCGCCGAATCTGTTGGTATGTCGAAGACGGAAACGGAGTCGAAGTGCGTTGCCAGGTGCCGCTCCTGCGGCGAGGTGTTCCCGGCGAAGCTCCGCACCGACGGGTCGCTCCGACCGATCGGGGTGGCCGAGTGCAACTGCGGGAGCGACGACTTCCAGCGGATGGGAATCTGAGACAGGCGATCGGTAGGTCGGTACGCGACCCCTGTGTCAGGCAGTGCGAACGGGACGTCCCGGTCCGTACTCCGAAAAAGTCTCACTCGGGGACATCGATACCTGCTTCCTCGCGTAACTCGGTAGCGCAGCTATCGCACAGCGCCATCTCGCGTCGCCACTCCTCGGTCGACACGAACCACCTGGAATCGGCGCCGCCGCCGCAGTTCGCGCACGCCCGGACGTCGCCTTCCCCAAGCAACTGCGTGACGGTCACCGCGTACAGCGCGCCGCACTCGCAGCGCGGACGGCTATCGGCGGCGCTGAACGACAGCTCCGACCCGCACCCACATTGTATCCGGCCGTTCGCCTCCATCTGACGGTGGACGAGGAGCCGGGTGCATCCCCACCCCGGGATGACGGAAGGCTCCTCATTCGTAGCTGGTACCGCGAGTGAATAAAGGGGCGCTAGAAGCCGCTAGAGGAGTTCGATCCGAATGAAGAGCGGCCGGCTCCCTCGATGGCCCGCTCCAGCGGGCCACGAGAGCCGTCGTCCTGCCCGCCTCAGGGGTTCAGGACGGCCTTGACGCAGCCGTCCTCCTTGTCGCGGAACTTCTCGTAGAGTTCGGGGCCCGCTTCGAGGTCCTCGCTGTGCGTGACGATGAACGACGGGTCGATCTCGCCGGACTCGATGCGGTCCAGCAGCGGGTCGAGGTAGCGCTGGACGTGGGTCTGGCCGGTCTTCACCGTCAGCCCCTTGTTCATCATCGGGCCGGCGGGGAAGTTGTCGACGTGGCCGAGGTAGACGCCGGGGACCGAGAGGGTCCCGCCCTTCCGACAGCACCGGATGGCCTGGCGGAGCACGTGCGGCCGGTCGGCCTCCAGCTTCAGCTGCTGTTTCGCCTTGTCCGCGAAGCCCATCAGGCCGGTGCCGTGGGCCTCCGACCCGACCGCGTCGATGCAGCTGTCCGGGCCGCGGCCGCCGGTCATCGACATCAGTCGGTCGTAGACGTCCTCCTCCTCGAAGTCGATGGTCTCGGCGTCGCCGTGCTGTCGCGCCATCTCGAGGCGCTCCGGCACCCGGTCGATGGCGACGACGCGGCCGGCACCGAGCATCCAGGCGCTCTGGATGGCGAACTGGCCGACGGGACCGCAGCCCCAGACGGCGACCGTCTCGCCCTCGTCGATGTCGGCGTTCTCCGCGGCCATGTAGCCCGTCGGGAAGATGTCCGAGAGGAACAGCACCTGCTCGTCCGGCAGGTCGGAGTCGACCTTGACGGGGCCGACGTCGGCGTAGGGGACCCGGAGGTACTCGGCCTGCCCGCCGGCGTAGCCGCCGAGCATGTGCGAGAAGCCGAACAGCCCCGCCGGCGACTGGCCCATCACCTTCCGGGCCATCTCCGCGTTGGGGTTGGAGTTGTCGCACAGCGAGTAGAGGTCGTCCTGGCAGAACCCACAGGAGCCACAGCTGATGGTGAAGGGGACGACCACCCGGTCGCCCTCCTCGAGGTTCTCGACGGCGTCGCCGACCTCGACGACCTCGCCCATCGGCTCGTGGCCGAGGATGTCGCCCTCCCGCATCGTCGGCATGTAGCCGTTGTACAGGTGGAGGTCGGAGCCGCAGATCGCCGTCGCGGTGATCTCGACGATCGCGTCGTGGGGGTTGACGATCTCCGGGTCCGGCACCTCGGAGACCCGGACGTCCTCCTCGCCGTGCCAGGTGAGCGCCCTCATCGCTGCCCTCCGCGCCGGGCGTCGCCTTCTCTCACAGCGGACCGTTCGGCGGCGGCGCTGGCGTCGATACGACCTGCCGACGGACCCGTAGCTCGGGCTCGACGATCCGGAGACACTGGGTTCACCGTTCGGAACGACTCCCGGATTTTCGGTAAAGATAGTGACGGGTCGGTGGGAGGTTGTTTCCGGTTGGGTGCCGGTCGGCCTCAGCTGGTCGAGAAGCCGCCGTCGACCACGAGGCCGTGGCCGGTCACGAACGACGCCTCGTCGCTGGCCAGGAACGCGATGGCGTCGGCGACCTCCTCGGGTTCGCCGAGGCGCTTCAGGGGGTACTGCTCCTCGGTGCGCTCCTTGGCCTTCTCGGGGTCGCTCTGTGACTCGAAGAACTGGTCGCCGAGCGGCGTCTCGATGAAGCCCGGACAGACCGCGTTGACGCGGACGCCCTTCGGGCCGGCCTCGGCGGCGACCGCGCGGGTGAGGTTCAGCACGGCGCCCTTGGTCAGCGAGTAGACGGCCTGCTTCGGGAGGCCGAGGAACGACGCCAGCGAGCCGACGTTGACGATGGCGCCGGACTCCTGGTCCTTGAGGTGCGGCAGCGCGGACTGGCAGCCGTGCCAGACGCCCTTGAGGTTCACGTCGACGACGTAGTCGAACATGGCGTCCGTGACGTCCTCGGCGTAGGCCGGCGGGTGGCCGACGCCGGCGTTGTTGACCAGGACGTCGAGGCCGTACTCGTCGACGGCGGTCTCGACGACGGCGTCGAACTCCTCGGCGTCGGTGACGTCGAGCTCGTGGAAGACGGCCTCGCCGCCGGCGTCCTCGACGGCGTCGACGGTCTCCTGGCCGCCGTCCTCGTTGACGTCCGTCGCGACGACGAACCCGCCCTCTTCGGCGACCGCCACCGCGGTCGCGCGACCGATCCCGGAACCGGCGCCGGTGATGAACACCGTATCGTTATCGAAGCGCATACCCGTACGATGGTAGCGTGCGACATAAAATCTAGCTAACGACGGGGCGGCGTGGTCGCGACGGCCGCTCCGCAACCGGTATGGTCGGGCGGCGCGGACCCCCGGCCATGCTCGAACCCGGCGACGACGCGCCCGACTTCGAACTCCCGAACCAGGACGGCGAGACGGTGCGGCTCTCGGACTTCGAGGGCCGGGTCGTCCTGTACTTTTACCCGCGGGCCGACACCCCCGGCTGCACGACGGAGGCCTGCGGCTTCCGCGACAACTGGGCGGCCTACGAGGAGCGCGGCATCGCCGTCCTCGGTGTCAGCGACGACCCCGTCTCGGACCTCGCGGATTTCGCCGAAGCGTACGACCTCCCGGTCGAACTGCTCTCCGACGAGGACGGAGCGGTGGCCTCGCGGTACGACTCCTACGGCGAGAAGAACATGTTCGGGAACACCTTCGACGGCGTCTTCCGGAACACGTACGTCATCGGCGACGGCGCGGTCGAGGCCGTCTACGAGGGCGTCGACCCGGAGGGCCACGCCGAGGCGATCCTGGCCGACCTCGACTGATGCCCGTCACCGCCCCTTCGTCTCGACGACGAGCGCCGCCGGCAGTCCGGGGCCGCGCCGGTAGGGGTCGACCTCGAACGCCCGGAGCGTGACGACGACGCGGCCGTCGCCGGTCGACCCCCTGAGCACGACGCCCTGGCCGGTCACCGCGAGGTAGGGGACGTCCGGCACCGGTTGCGCGGCCAGTTCGTACCCTGCGGACTCGACGGCGTCGACCAGCGCCGCCGCGAGCGCCTCGAGCAGACCGGCGCGCTCCAGGAGCGCGCGATAGGGGCCGACCACGGCCTCGCGGTCGGTCGTCGCCTCGCCCTCCCAGCCCGCGGCGACGGCGTCGGCGCAGGAAAGCGCCCGCTCGAGGGTCGGCCGGTGGGCGTCGAGCAGTCGGTCGCGGACGGCGCCGGTCACGGCGAACGTCGGTCGTGCAGCCAGTTAACAGACACCCTCAACGACTACGTGCCAGTAGTTACCACAGTCCGGTATGAGGGAAACGAACCCGACCCGACGGCGCTACCTGCGGGCGGCCGCCGCCGGCCTGGCGGCCGCGTCGGGGGCGGCGCTGGCCGGCTGTAGCGACCCCGGAGACGACGGGGACGGCGACGGCGGCGTCTACTGAACGTCTCCGGTCGCGCCCCAGGCGGGCATCTCGGCGGGCGGCTCCTCGGCCGGCTGCCGCGTCGAGAGGACGAGCGTCGAGAAGTCGGTCTGGGAGATGTCGCCGCGGTCCAGCGCGCGGAACCAGCCGGCGCGGACCTCCCACTCGCCGAGGAAGCCGCCGTCGGTCTCGAAGACCCAGAAGTGGCAGTCCTCCGGCTCCCAGCCCGCCTGGTGGGCGTCGACGAGTTCGGTGCAGACGTTGCCGACGTCGCCCTGCGTCAGGCCCGCGGCGGCCGTCTCGTACTCGACGTGGAGCGTCTCGCCGCCGCCCGCCGCCTGGCGGGCGTGGCGCTCGACGTAGACGCCGAGGCTCATCAGGTTGCGCTCGAGTCGGTCGACGACCTCGGCCATACCCGTCGATTCGCCGCGAGCGAGAAGAATGTGCCGCCGTCGGTCAGACCGGCTCCGGCGGTTCGTCCTGGAACTCCACGACCGCCTCGCGGAACTCCTCGGGGACGCGCGTCGGCGACCCGCTCTCGTCGACGGCGACGTGGACGACCGTCCCCTCGACGAGCAGTTCGCCGTCGGCGTTGCGGCACTCGTAGGCGAACTCGAGGCTGGACTCCTCTATCGCGGTCACGCGCATCGCGTTGGTCAGCCGGTCGCGGAACTCCGCGGGCTTGCGGTAGTTCAGCTCCAGGTTGACGACGTGGACGTCCCAGCCCTGCTCCTCGACCTCGTCGTATGGGTAGCCGACGGCCTCCATGAACTCGGTGAACGTCTCGTCCTGGTAGGTCGCGTAGTTGCCGTAGAAGACGATGCCCTGGGCGTCCGTCTCCGCGAAGCGGACCGTGTTCTCGAAGACCTCGTGCATACGAGTCCCCCCGGGGCGTCGGGGGATAAACCTGCGCCCGCACCCCTAGAGGTACGCGTCGCGCATCGTCTCCTCGAGGAGGCCGTCGGGGTCGAGGACGATGTAGACGAGCACGAACGGCTCCTCGGAGTCGATCACCCACACCGAGAACGGCGGGTTCGCGTCCTCGGGCTGGGCCGCGCGGTCGACGAGCGGGTCCAGGGGCTTGCCGCCGTCGCGGAACTCCTCGAAGAGGTCGCGGCTCCCGGGCTGGTCGGCGAACGTGTAGACGACGCCGTTCGGCTCGTTGTCGGTGCTGTAGGTCACCCGCGAGTTCATCGCCTCGCCCTCGGCGCGGGCGGCCTCGAAGCAGTTCTTCGCGGCCTCGAAGATCGGTTCGTCGGTGCGGACGAACCGGAAGGTGGTCTCGCGGTCGACGGTCGGCGCGTCGACGACCGGCTCGCCGTCCTCGAAGGAGAGGTCGGCGTCGACGCGGTTGCCCACGTCGACGTCGGGCAGCGCCGCGCGGTCGACGTAGAAGGGGTCCGCCGAGTGCACGTCCAGCAGCAGCCGCTCGTCGTCGGTCCGGCCCGGCAGCACGCGGAAGGGACCGTCCGTCCTCGGGGTCATGTCGGCCGTAGCCCGCCCGACCGTATCACTCCCACGAAAGCATCGCCCGGAGCTGCGCCCGCGAGAACAGCGACGTCGGCCGGTCCATGTGGACGGCGATCTCGCCGGCGAAGGCGCGCAGCCCGGCCCGCTGGACCGGCCGCGGCAGCGAGTAACCCGCCCGGACGAGCGTCCCGAGCGCCTGGTCGCGGGACAGCTCGTCGCGCCAGGCGCGCTCGTAGTCGTCCAGCGTCGCCGGCTGCCCGGGGTCGATCTCCCGGGCCGCGACGTCGGCCGCGCGCATCCCGTAGAGGATGCCGCCGCCGGTGAACGGCTTCGTCTGGGCGGCGGCGTCGCCGAGCAGGAAGCTCCGCTTGCCGACCGTCCGGTCCGGCGGGCCGATGGGGATGGCCCCCGAGCAGCGGTTCTCGATCTCGACGTCGTAGTCCGCGAGCAACTCGTCGAAGCGCTTCGGCGCGTCGTCGCCCGGCGCGACCGCCAGGCCGTATTCGACGCCGGCCTTGCCGCGGGGGATGCGCCACGCGAAGAACCGCGGGACGGTGAGGTGGACGTCGACGAAGTCCTGGTGGTCGGGGTCGGGGTCGAACCCCAGGACGCCGTGCAGCAGCTCCTCGGGCTCGGGCAGGCCGACCTCGCCGCGGACCTTCGACCGCGGGCCGTCGGCGCCGCAGACCAGCCGCGCCTCGAACGTCTGGACGCCGTCCGGGCCGCGGGCGGTCACCTCGACGCCGCCCGGTTTCTCGTCGACGCCGGTGACGGTGTGGCCGTCGCGGACCTCGGCGCCGGCCTCCGAGGCCGCCCGCGCGAGCGCCTTGTCCAGACCAACCCGGTCGATGGCGTTCGAGACCGGCTCGTCCTTGTAGAAGGGGTAGGCCCGGCTGTCGGCGCCCCCGAGGTGGAACCGGGCGCCGTAGATGGCGTTCTGGAAGAGGTCGTCGTGGACCTCGCGGCTCGCGGCTCGCGGCTCGGTTCGCGCGCCGCTCTCCGCTCGCTCGTCCCGAGACCCTCCCTCGGGTCGGGTCTCGCCCGGGACGAAGTCCCAGATATCCAGACTGACGTGCCCCGAGCAGGCGAGCGGCCGGCCGATCTCGCCGGACTCGAGGACGAGCACGTCGCGGCCCCGCTCGGCCGCCGAGCGCGCGAACCGCGAGCCCGCGGGGCCGGCCCCCACCACGACGAAGTCGTACATGTTCGTGGGAGGGACGCCAGCGGGGAAATATTCTCTGGGTCCGCCGCGTCGCCGGCTCCCGGAGGCTACCTCGCGCTACAGGACGGCCAGTCCGCGCGGCGTCTGGGAGACGAACTCCTCGTCCCACGGGGCGTCGCACTCGGTCCACGACCGGCCGTCGTCACCGGAGCGGTACAGCCCCCGGTTCGTCAGCGCGTAGTAGGTCCCCGTCTCGCCGTCGACGTCGAGGACCGCCCGGGCCATGCCGTCGGGGCCGGGGAGGCCGTCCATACTCCGTTCCCACTCCCCGTCGGGGTCATCCCGGCGGTAGACGTACGACGTCGCGTCTGGCGGGGAGTGGGCGGCTCCCGGGCCGGTGGCGCTCGACAGCACGACGGTGTCGGGGTCGTCGGGCGCCGGGACGACGCTCCAGCAGTAGGTGTGCCCGAGGCCCTCCTGGGGGTACGACCAGGTGTCGCCGCCGTCGCGGGACTCCGCGTAGCCGTCGCCGGCGGCCGAGTAGACGCGGCCGGGCGCGTCGGGGTGCGTCGCCAGCGAGTGGTTGTCCCGGCGGGCGCCCTCGGGGCGGTCCCGCCAGGTGGCGCCGGCGTCGTCGGTCCGGAGGAGCGCGCCCGCCTCGACGCCGACGTAGAGTCGGTTCGGGTCGGCGGGGTCCGGCTCGATCCACCGGACGTGGTGGGTGTCCGGCCGCGGCGGGAAGTACCAGTCGTCCTCCGAGGGGAGGTCCCGGATCCCGGGGCGGGGCTCCCAGGTCTCGCCGCCATCGGTCGAGCGGTAGACCTGGCTGGGCTCGGTGCCGGCCCAGACGAGGTCGGGGTCGGCGTGGTCGACGGCGACCGCCGTCACGCGCTCGGACTCGAGGGTGTCCTGGCCGACGCGGTCGAGCCCGTCGCCGCCGTCGGTCGAGCGGTAGAGGCCCTCGTCGAACGTCCCGACGAAGAACCGGTCGGGCGCCTCGGGGTGGGCGGCCAGGCACTCGACGTCGCGGTCGAGGTGCCGGACGGCCGCCTCGCCGTCCTCGGGGACGACGAGCAGGCCGTTCCGCATCGCGGCGTAGACGGTGGGCATGCCCGAGGGTAGCACGCGGAGCGAGAAAAGGTGACTGGCGGGACGGCTACGAGTTTGTCAGGCTTCCTTGCCCTTGCGGCCGAGGACGCGCCCGAGGCCGGGGACGACGGTGGCCAGCCGCGTCACCCAGCCCAGCTTGAACAGGCCGATCTGCGAGAGGACGCCCAGGACGAACAGCGCGCCGAACAGCGGGACGTCGGCGCCGAGCAGGGTCGTCGTCCCGAGCGGGTCGAAGAGGATCGGGTCCGGGGAGAGCGCGTCGCGGGCGGCCGCGAGGTTCCCCGGTCCGACCGCACCGGAGGCCAGCGTGGCCCCGACGAAGGCGGTGACGAACGTCAGTGCGACCTTGGTGAGCGCGAAGCCGACGACGGCGCCGGCGATGCCCGCGACGATCATCACGAGGTACTTGATCAGCCCGCCGTCGGTGAAGATCGGCGTGATGACGTACAGCCCGAGGTAGGCGCCGACGACGAACGCCGGGACGGACGTGGCGAACGACAGCGCGACGTAGGCCAGCGCGGCGCCCAGGGCTGCGCCGACGAGGACGACCCCCGCGAGCGCGGGCAGGCCGCCGGCGCCGAACGCGCCGAGCAACTGCGGCCCGAGGACGTAGCCGCCGGCCGCGCCCATGATGCAGCCGAGCAGCGCCGTGGCGTACACCGACAGGGCGGCGCCGAAGAACACCAGCACCAGCCCGGCCAGCACGAGCCCGATAGTTACCAGTTCCATACCACGTACTCATACTGGAGCAAGATAAGTCTCGTGCCGGATACACTACTCCGAGGTATCGACCCGCACCTCCGCGTCGGCGAACCGGCGCATCTCGTCGCCACCCTCGAAACGGAGGAAGAAAAGCTGTGTGGTGCCCGGCTGCAGCGGCGCGAGCCGGGTCGACTCGCTGCGGATCTCCTCGCCCTCGGCGTCCAGCAGCGTCGCCGTGACGACCACGTCGTCGGCCGTCGCGTCGCCGGCGTTGGTGACCTCGCCGGTCACGACGACCGTCGGGCGCTCGGAGTCCGCGTCGTGCATCGTCGCGTCCGACTCCCAGGAGACGTCCGGGTCGTCGAAGACGCCGAAGCCGACCAGGAAGCCGCCGACCCCCGCCGCCAGCAGCGCCGCGACGGCGAGCCACGCGAGCGCGCCGACCGCCCGCGAGTCCTCGCCGCGGAGGAACGGCAGCGCCAGCGCCAGCGCGCCGCCGGCGACGACTGCGAGGCCTCCGGCCGCCGAGTACGAGAGGACGAACCCCGAGAAGACGACCGCGATTCCGCCGACGGCGAAGGCGAGGACGTCGGCGTCGCTGACCCCCACGCTACACCCCGCCTCCGGTCCGGTCGGTCACACCACCACCAGGACGAGCGCGCCGAGGAGCACGAGCGCGCCGGCCGCCCCGGCGGTCGGTTTCGAACCGATCGGCTGGTCGAGCTGCTCCTCGACGACCGCCTGGACCGGCGGCAGCACCGCCAGCCCGGCCAGCAGGAAGAAGAACCCCGCGACGTCGAGCAGCGTCGCCAGCCCGGCGACGACGGCGACGTACCCCGCCGCGTAGCGGACGCGGTGCTCCAGGGAGTCGGCGACGCCGCCCGCGCCGAACTCGTTGGCCTGCTGCTGGATGTAGGCCCGGAACCGCGTCCTCGCCTCGTCGGTCTGTGGGGTCGCGCACATCGGACAGAACCGGTAGGGAGACTGCAGTTCGGCCCCGCAGTGCCGACACTCCGCCATACACCAGGGTCCGCGGACGACCCTCCTAAACGCCCCGGCGGTGTCGGCGACCGTATCGCGGCTCGACACCGACCGAACGCTATTCGACCGGTCGGGCGGACGCATACCAAGCGCGACCGATGACGCTCCCGACAGCCAGCCGCGGCGCACTCGCCGGCCTCCTCGCAGCGGCGCTGCTGGCTGCCGGCGCGGCCGGGTTCGTGGCGCCGGCAATGGCGGAGGGGAGTTCAAACTCGATTACCTACCATGTCGACGGTGATGAACGCTCGCCTGCGGCGGATGACCCGGTGTTCCGGAACGAGACCGTGACCGTCACCGGTCTCGAGTCCGGAGCCGATTACGACCTCCGAACATTCGATCCCGACAGTGGCACTGCGGGCGAGCCTGTAACCCACCTCGATACATCGGGCTCGACCAGTGCGACGATAGACACTGGCAACGTCTCAGGCGAACCACTCCCGCTGGGCTGGTACGTCGTCAACGAGACCGGTGGCGGAAATCAGATCGATGCAAGCCGCGAAAACGCGTTCCGGCTAACCGAAGAGGACCTCTCGGCATCGTTCACCGCCGGCACCGTCGACAGCACCGGCGACGGGGCGCAGACGAAGTTCACGGTGGACTCCAACCGCGGCGGGACCCTCGACGCTCGCGTCACGGCGCAGGGGCTCGACGAGGACGAGCTGTACGCCCTCTTCCGGGGCGACGAGAACGACGCCGTCGAGCGCGACGGCGGCGCCGTCGTGCTCCGGGACATCTCCCCCGGGGAGTCCGTCCCGGTGGACTTCGAGGCCGTCCACCCGGCCTCCTACGAACTCGAGGTCGCCGCGACCGACACTGGGGCGACCGATACGGCGCCGGTCACCGTCCAGGAGCGCGAGATGAGCGCCTCGTTCGGGAAGACCGTCTACGAGGCCGACACCGGCGACTTCATCACGTTCAGCACCGGCTTCCAGGGGACCGGCGAGGGGTACGTCATCGTCGGCGGCGACCGGGTGACCCCGGGCGCCGAACTCACGAACTTCATCGACGTGCTGTACGTCGGCGGCGGCTCGACCGTCACGATCAACACGCGGCTGCTCGGGTCCGACGCGCCCGCCGAGGAGGTCTACGTCGGCGGCTCGGTCACGAGTTACGCGCACTCGCCGGACGACCCCGTCTTCGACGACCTCGAGTTCGTCGACGCCGGCGGCGAGCGGGTGGCCGACGACCTCGACTCGTTCCGCAGCGAGGTCGGGATCGGCGAGCCGCTGGGGCCGCTGGAGGAGGGCCGGTACCGCCTGCTCGCGGGCACCGGTGACGTCGTTGTTCGCGACGACGGCGTCCCGGACTTCGAGCGGCCGCTGGCGCGCTCGAACCTCTTCCTCACACCGCCATCGTACGGCAACCTCACCACCTACGTCGCCCCGCGCGACGAGGCCAGCGCGACCGACGGCCCCGGCGACCTCCGGTCGTCGCTGACCGAGCGGTCCACCGTCACCAAGGGCGACCGCCTCGTCTTCGAGTTCGACGCGACCGGCTTCCACGGCACGCTCTCGTGGGCGGGCGAGGGCGCCGACCCGCTCTCCGGCGGCGGGACGATGCACCCCGCGACGCTGGCCGGTCTGCTCGACCTCCCGGCCGGGTTCACGATCGAGGCCGTGCAGCGAGCCCCCGGTCCCAACCGGGTCCCGACCGAACTCGACCTGGCCGGTGCCGCCGACGGCGAGGCGTACTTCCTCGCCGAGGACGCCCGCGGCGGCGCGGACGACGCCGGCTCGACAGACACCTACTACCTCGTCGTCGACACCCGCGGCACCGGCCCGTTCGACGGCGTCCCGGAACCCGGCGAGACCTACGACTACGGGGTCGGGTTCGAGGCCTCGCCGGACGGCCGCTACCGGTTCGACCGCGTCGACCACGCCGCGAAAATCGCCAGCAGCGACGCGGTCGACCACTACCCGTACCTCGAACCCGGCGGCGACGGCCGGCTCTGGACCGGCAACGTTACCGTCGAGGCGCCGACGCTGGAGTACGACCGCACGGACGCCGACGGCCGCCCGATCGTGGTGAACCGCTCGGGCGCGACGATCTCGGGACGGATCAACTACGCGCCGGGGACCGAGATGTCCGTCCAGTTGCTCCCGGACAACCGCACCGACCGCCAGCCCATCGCCGTCCAGTCCGTCGACGTCACGGAGAACGGCACCTTCGAGATATCCCACGACCTCGCGGAGCGGGCGGCCGGCGAGACCCTGGGCCTGGAGTTCTACGTCCGCGAGAAGCTGTTCGACAAGCGCGCGGTCGCAGTCGTCGACTCCGGCGACGACTTCCCGGCCTTCGACCTCGTCGAGACCCCCGAGGAGCTCGCCGTCGACGAGAACGGGACGACGACCCTCTCGGCGGGCGTCCACAACCCCGGCAGCCTCCCTGGCCGGGAGCGCGTCGAACTCCGCGTCGCCGGCGAGGTCGTCGACGCCCGAACGCTCACCGTCGGCGGCAACGAGACCACCACCGTGACCTTCGACGTCCCCGCCGGGAACCGCTCGGTCGGCTCCTACGACTACACCGTCGTCACGCCGGACGACCGGCTCTCGGGAGCCCTCGAGGTCAGAGCGACCACCGACCCGTCCGACGGGGGTGGGGCCGATCCGGGCTCCGGACCCGACGGCACGCCGACCGGACCCGGGCAACGGCACGGACTCGACGCCGACTGCCACTGAGACGCCGACCGGGGCGGGACCAGATGGGGGCGACTCCGGCGGCCTGTTCGGCTTGCCGATCCCGGTCGGCGGCCGCCACGCCGTCGGCGGTGCCGTGATCGTCGGTGGCGTCTACGTCCTCGACTACGTGCGGACCTCTCCAGCGGCGGTCCGGCGAGGCGTCGCGTCGGCGCAGGCGCTCCTGCGGGAGCTCCAGGAGTGACCCCGCGAAGCCGCCCGGAGCGGCGGCGACACCCGGGGGCTTAACCGTCCGGTCGTCCACAGCCAGGCCATGAGACGGATCGCGGCCGGGTTCCTCGCCAGCGCGGCCGTCCTGGGGGCGTTCGTCTTCCTCACCGACCCCGGCGCCGTGTGGGCGTACGCCTCGGGGGCGGACCCGCTGGTGCTCGCCGTCGGGCTCCCCGTCGGTTCTCGCCGCGCTCGTCTTCTGGAGCGAGGCCTACCGGCGGCTGTTCGCCGCCGCTGGCGCGACCGACCTCGCGGCCGGCCCGGCGTTCGCGGCCTACGGCGCCGGCGCGTTCACCAAGCAGATCGTCCCGCTGGGGCACCTCGGCGGCCCGGCCATCGTCGCCTACGCCTACGACCGCGCGGTGGCGATGGGCTACGACCGGTCGTTCGCGGTGGTCACCGTCGGCGAGGCCATCGCGCTCGCCGGCTCGGTGTCGCTGGCGATCCTCGGCGCCGCGGGGGTCGCCGCGGCCGCCTCGACGCTCGACTATCGCCTCCTCGTGGCGTCGGTGCTGCTCGCCGCGAGCACGCTCCTCGCCGCCGTCGCCGTCGTCCTGTACCGACGCCGGTGGGTGGGGCCTGGCGGTCCACGGTCTGGCGCGGCTGCTCGCGGCGACGGTCGGGCGCGTCTCCGGGCGTGTCCAGCGGGTCAGCGACGCCGCCTCGATCGACGCCGCGCTGGAGCGGTACTACCGGACCCTGGACGGTGTCGCCGGCGACCGCCGGGCGCTCGCCGCCGCCGTCGGGTTCACGTTACTGGGGTGGGTCTGCTTCTCGCTGCCGCTGTACACGACCGCCCGCGCCGTCGGCGTCGACCTCCCGCTGTTCCTGGCGTTCTTCCTCGTGCCGGCCAGCGGGCTCACGACGGCGTTCCCGCTGCCCGGCGGCCTCGGCGGCTACGAGATCGCCCTTGCGGGCGCGATGGTCTTCCTCGTGAGCGCCGACCCGGGAGCCGCCGCCGCCGCGGTCCTGCTGTACCGCCTCTGGTCGTACTGGCTGTTGCTCCTGGTCGGCGGCGTCGCGGCGGCGTTCGCGGCGACGACCGACAGACGCGGCGAGGGTCAAGGCGACCGCACTGCTGGACGGGACTGAGCAAAGCTAACGAGCCGCTACGGAGCATCCGCGCGAGCGGTGGCGAGGTCGTTCGAAAGGCGCGAAGTGCCTTTCGTGATGACGAAAGACGGCCAGAGGCCGTCTTTCGAACCACGTGAGCGGAGCGAACGCCTCGAACAGTCGAACGGTGAGCGAAGCGTGAGACGAGCGACCGAGCGGTTCTCGGCGACGAGCGAACAAAGTGAGCGAGTCGCCGTAGCGCGCGCGGACTGGAGCGAGCGAAGCGAGCGAAAGGAGCACGCGCGCATATTTTCCCCATGCCCGACTGAGCGAGCGCTCGGAGAGCGCTCGCGAAGGAGGTGCAAAAAGTGGGTGCTGAAAAGTGGGTCCGTTAGTCGTCTCCGGCCGCCTGCGTCCGGCCGCCGCCGCGCGGCCCCTCGAGGTCGACGGCGGGCAGCAGGTCCCGGAGGTACCGCCCGGTGTGGGACTCGTCGGTCTGGGCGACCTCCTCGGGGGTGCCCTGGGCGACGAGGGCGCCGCCGTGTTCGCCGCCCTCGGGGCCGAGGTCGACGATGTGGTCGGCGTTCTTCACGAGGTCGAGTTCGTGCTCGACGACGACGACCGTGTTGCCGTCGTCGGTGAGGCGGTGGAGCACCTCGATGAGCTTCCGCTCGTCCTCGCTGTGGAGGCCGGTGGTGGGCTCGTCGAGGAGGTAGAGCGCGTCGCCGGAGTCCTTCTTGCCGAGCTCCTCGGCGAGCTTCACGCGCTGGGCCTCGCCGCCGGAGAGCGTGGTGGAGGGCTGGCCGAGGCGCATGTAACCGAGGCCGACGTCCTTCAGCAGCTGGAGCCGGCGGCGGATGCCGGGATGGCCCTCGAAGAAGTCGTAGGCCTCGTCGACCTCCATGTCGAGGACGTCGGAGATGGTGGCGTCCTTGTAGGTGACCTCCAGAGTCTCGTCGTTGTAGCGTTCTCCCTCGCACTCCTCGCAGGGGACGTAGACGTCGCTGAGGAAGTTCATGTCGATCTTGACGGTGCCCTGTCCGCCGCAGGACTCACAGCGGCCGCCCTTGACGTTGAACGAGAAGCGGCCCTTCTCGTAGCCGCGCTGCTTCGAGAGCTTCGTCTCGGCGAACAGCTCCCGGATGTGGTCGAAGACGCCGGTGTAGGTCGCGGGGTTCGACCGCGGCGTCCGGCCGATGGGCGACTGGTCGATGAGCCGGACGGTCTCGACCTGGTCGATGCCCTCGATGTCGTCGTGCTCGCCGGGGAAGACGTCGGTGTCGTTCATCCGGCGGACCAGCCCCTTGTAGAGGATCTCGTGGAGCAGCGTCGACTTCCCGGAGCCGGAGACGCCGGTGATGGCGGTGAAGCAGCCCAGCGGGAACTCGATGTCCAGGTCCCGGAGGTTGTGCTGGCGGGCGCCGCGGACGGTGAGGTAGCCGTCGGCTTCGCGGCGCTGGCTCGGCACCGGGATCTGCCGGCGGCCGGCGAGGTAGTCGCCGGTGATGGAGCCCTCGGTGTCCATGACCGCTTCGACGTCGCCGTTGGCGACGACCTCGCCGCCGCGCTTGCCGGGGCCGGGGCCCATGTCGATGACGTTGTCGGCGCGCCACATCGTCTCCTCGTCGTGCTCGACGACGACGAGCGTGTTGCCGAGGTCGCGGAGGCCCTCGAGGGTGTCCAGCAGCTTGTCGTTGTCGCGCTGGTGGAGCCCGATGGAGGGCTCGTCGAGCACGTAGAGGACGCCGACGAGGCCGCTGCCGACCTGCGTCGCCAGCCGGATGCGCTGGCTCTCGCCGCCGGAGAGCGTCGAGGCCTCCCGATCCAGCGTGAGGTACTCGAGGCCGACCTCCTCCATGAAGCCGAGACGAGAGCGGATCTCCTTGAGGATCTCCTCGGCGATCTTGCGCTCGCGTGCGTCGAGGTCGGCGTTGAGCCCCTCGAAGTGCTCGAGGGCGTCGCCGATCGACAGCCGGTTGACCTCGGTGATGGCAGTGTCGGCGACGAGGACCGCGCGGGACTCGGGCTTCAGCCGCGTGCCGTCGCAGGCCGGGCAGGTCGTCGTCGCCATGTACTTCTCGATGTGGTCGCGAGTGCCCTCCGAATCCGTCTCGACGTAGCGGCGCTCGAGGTTCGGGATGACGCCCTCGAAGCGCTTCTGCTTGCGCCGGGTGCCGTTCTTCGTCCGGCGCTCGAAGGTGACCTGCCGCTTCGTGCCGTAGAGGAACTGCTCCTGGACGTCCTCGTCGAGCTCCTCGAACGGGGTGGTGACGCTGACGCCGAAGTGGTCGGCGACACTGTCGAGCCGCGTCCGGTAGTACGACCGGTTGTAGCTCCACGGCTCGAAGACGTTCTTGATGGGCTTCGAGGGGTCGCGGACGACGAGGTCCTCGTCGACCTCCTTCGTCTCGCCGATACCCTCACACTCCGGGCAGGCGCCGTGCGGCGAGTTGAAGGAGAACGACCGCGTCTCGATCTCGGGAAGGTCGATGCCGCAGTGCGTGCAGGCCAGTTCCTCGGAGAACTCGACGACGATCCGGCCGTCGTCCTCGCCGGCGAGGTCGCCGGTCCGCCGGGACTCGGTGCCGATGTCGGCCGCCCGAATCTCGTCGGTCGGGTCCGGCAGGACGACCTTCAGGACGCCGTCGGCCTCCTCGAGGGCCATCTCGACGGAGTCGGTGATCCGCGAGCGGGACTCCTCGCTGAGCTTCACGCGGTCGACGACGACGTCGATGGTGTGGTCGTAGTTCTCGTCGAGGTCCGGCGTCTCCATCGAGAGGTCGTACTCCTCGCCGTCGACCTCGACGCGGGTGTACCCCTCGCCGACGAGCTCCTCGAAGCGGTCCTCGAAGGCGCCCTTCTGGTCGCGGACGACCGGCGCACAGATCTTCGCGCGGGTGCCCTCCGGCAGTTCGAGCAGCCGGCGGACCATCTGCTGGGCGCTCTGCTCGCCGACCTCGCGGCCGCACTCGGGGCAGTGCGGCGTCCCCACCCTCGCGTACAGCAAGCGGAGGTAGTCGTGCAGCTCCGTGACGGTCCCCACCGTCGACCGTGGGTTGTTGGCGGCGTTCTTCTGGTCGATACTGATCGCGGGCGAGAGCCCCTCGACGTTCTCGACCTGCGGCTTGTCCATCTGCCCCAGGAAGTTGCGGGCGTACGCGGAGAGCGACTCGATGTAGCGGCGCTGCCCCTCGGCGTAGACGGTCTCGAACGCCAGGGAGGACTTCCCCGACCCGGATAACCCCGTGACGACGGTGAACTCCTCGCGCGGGATGGACACGTCGATGTCCTTCAGATTGTGCTCGGAGGCACCACGGACGACGATGTCGTCGGTCATTACACTGGGGCAGGAACTCGCCGAGGGAAACCCTGTCGGTTCCGGAGACCCCCGGCGCGTGCGAACCGCTTTCCTGCCGCTATGGGCCGGTTAGCTAGCGTAGGTCTCCTCGCGTACCGCGTGGGTCCCGCGCCGCTCGTAAGTCATGTCGGCCTTCTCGTAGTGGCTGGCGTAGGAGACCGAGTAGACGACCGCCTGAGCGGTGGGGTTGCCGCTATTCGGGTCGTCGAAATCGGTCGTGTCGACGGCATTCGAGCCGTTGACGACGAGGTTGTAGGTACCTTCTACGGATTCGGAGTTATCGAAGGAGATGCTGACCGATCCGTTGAGATCGTCGGAGAAGTTCAGGGCATCACAGTTCGCCCCTGCAAGCGACTCGTTAGTGAAGTTGACGACCGCAGAAGTTGCGCCCCCCCTGCAGGTACCGTCGTCGCCGAAGAGGCTAGCCATGTCCGATTGCGTCGCCGGATCACCGGAGTGGACGACGACGTCCGTCCCGTTCTGGAAGACGTAGAGGTCCCAGTCCTCGGACGAATTGCTCACCCGAACGCGGAAGGAGTTGGTCACGTCGTTCGGAGTAGACGGATCGTACAACTCACTCTGGGTGACCTCCATGGCGAAGGCACCGACTCCGCTAGCACCATCGACTGGCTTCCAATCGACCGTTCGGGAGTTCGAGGTGAAGTTTCGATTAGAGTCCTGCTCCAGCCGCCACCCGACGTGCGCCGTATGCTCCACGTCGATCCCGATCCCCTGCATCGCGCCGCGGCGTTGCTGGGCGGACTCCCAGCTGTCCATCGTATCGTTGAACGTGGTTTCGGCGCCGCTGGCGTCGGATTCATTGGCCGAGTTCGTCCGCTCGTAGGCCTCGGCGATGGTCTCGTCCGTCGCGAGCGTGAAGGACAGCGCGCCGTCGGTGTCCGTCGTCTCGCGGCTCGAGAGGTTCTCCGCGTAGATGCCGGAGTTGAGCACGAGCGCGAGGCCGACGAATATCGCCGCGATGACCAGCGCCGCGACGATGATCACCTGCCCGCGACTGCGGTCCTCGGAGCGTAGCTGCATTCCGTTGGCAGTCCCTTTCGCCCCTGCCTATTTCAACGGGACGGCGGACTCAATAATGGATGTGCGGGTCGGTTGCGGTCGCAGCGGCAGGGCGGCGGATCAGACGTCCTCCGGGAGCCACCCGCCGTCGATCTCGACGTTCTCGCCGCTGATGTACCCGGAGTCCTCGTCGACGAAGAACAGCAGCGCCTGCACGAGGTCCTCGAGGCTTGCCCAGCGGCCCCGGGGCGCCTCGTCGGGGAAGGCGTCGCTCGTCTCGACGACGTACGGCGAGATGGCGTTGACGGTGATGCCGTCGTGCTGGGTGTCGGCGGCGAGCATCCGGGTGAACATGAGCACGCCCGTCTTGGCGACGAAGTACGGGAAGTTCTCCGGGGAGACGGCGCCGCGCTCGGCGGAGGCGTAGCCGACGTTGACGATGCGGCCCCACTCTGCCTCGCGCATCGGCCCGAGGGCGCGCTTCGAGCAGAGCATCGTCGCCGTCAGGTTCGTGTCCACGACGCGCTGCCACTCCTCGAGAGCGAGGTCGCTCCAGTGGGCGGGCGCGAAGTCGCCGACGTTGTTGACGAGGACGTCGACGCTCCCCAGTTCGGCCTCGGCGGTCACGAAGAGATGGTCGACGGCCTCGGGGTCGGTGACGTCCGCGGCGACGGCGGTCGCGTCGACGCCCCGTTCGCGGGCCTCCGCGGCGGTCGCCTCCGCGGCCGCCTCGCTGGTGTTGTAGTGGACGACCACGTCCGCGCCGGCGTCCGCGAGCGCGAGCGCGTAGGCCTTGCCGATGCCCCGGGCGCTCCCGGTGACGAGCGCGACGCGTCCCTCGCAGTCGGGGTCGAGCATACCGGCCGTTCGGCGGAGGGCCGCTTCACTGTTCGGTCACCGGAACGCCCTCGGCGGGCGGGGAGTTTTGAGACCGGCGTACGTTAACACACCTATGCCGACAGATCTGCTGTTGCCGCAGGTGACGTCGATGGACGCGACCGAACTCGCCGTCCGCGCCGAGGACCTCGAGTACGACGGCGTCTGGCTCGGCGAGCTCTGGGGGCAGAGCTCCGTCGTCCGGCTGACGGACATCGCCGCCCGGACCGACGAGATCGACCTCGGGACGGCGATCCTCAACGTGTTCTCCCGGACGCCGGCGGTACTGGCGATGACCGCCGCCACGTTGCAGGACGTCTCCGACGGGCGGTTCCGCATCGGTGTCGGGACGTCCACGGAGAAGGCCGTCGAGGACCTCCACGGCATGGAGTGGGCGGACCCGAACCCGGTCCGGCGCGCCCACGAGACCGTCGAACTCCTGAAGGCCTACCTCGGCGACGAGGGACGCGTCGAGTACGACGGCGAGGTCTTCGAGGTGCGGGACTTCCCGTCGCTCGGCGCCGACGTGCCGGTGTACCACGCCGCCCTCGGGGAGGCCAACCGCCGCGTCGTCGCCCGACTGTGCGACGGCTGGATCCCGCACAACGTCCCGTTCCCGGACCTCCCGGACGCCTACGCGTACATCGAGGAGCAGATGGCCGAGGCCGGCCGCGACGCCGACGTCGACGTCGCTCCTTACGTGCCCGCGGCCGTCGCCGACGACCCCGAGGAAGCGAAGGACGTCGTCCGCGGCCACGTCGCCTACTACGTCGGCAACGGCCGCGGCTACGAGCGGGCGGTCGCCGGGCGGTTCCCGGACGGCGCGGAGGCGGTCGCCGAGGCCTGGCGTGACGGCGACCGGTCGGCCGCCGCTGAGCGCGTCACCGACGAGATGGTGGCGGCCCTCGGCGTCGCCGGGACCCCCGAGGAGGCCCGCGAACAGTTCCGCGAGGTCGCGGCCATCGACTGCGTCAGCCGCCCGATGGTGACCATCCCCAGCAACGCGGACGACGAGACCGCCCGCCGGACCATCGAGGAACTGTCGCCCTCGCGGACCTGAGCGGCGTCGTCACAGTCGCCGGCTCGGGGAGCCGCGACGCCGACGACTGCCGGACCGAAACCCATAGGCGGCACACCGGCGTAGCGGGCGCAATGCGACGACGCGACGCGCTGCGGGCGACCGCCGGGGGGCTGGTCGGCGGCTCGCTGGCGGCCGCGCGGGCGGCGGCCCACGGCCACCCGACGCCGGAGTCCACCGACGACGGGGGCGGGGGCGGCGACGACACGAACGTCGCCACCGGCGGCTTCGAACCGCTCGGCCGACTGCCCGTCGCGGGCGCGAAGGAACTGGTCGTCGACGGCACCACCGCCTACGTCGCGGCGACCGACGGCTTCGCGACGGTCGACGTCTCGGACCCGGCCGACCCGACGCTCCTGGCGGAGCGTCGCGACCTGCTGGCCGACCATCCCGACGGGCCGCTCCGGAACATCTACGACGGCAAGTTCGGCGGCGGGCTCTACGCCCTCGGCGCGCCAGGCAACCCCACGGCGGGCGCGCTGAACGCCGCGGTCGTCTACGACGTCTCCGACCCCGCCGACCCCGAGCGCGTCCTGACCCACGAGACGGCGTTCTACCACCACAACCTCGACACCGACGGCGAGACGCTCTACCTCTGCGGCAACGACCGCGACCGGAACCCGCTGGTCTGCGTCGACGTCGACTCCGGCGAGGAACTGGGCCGCTGGTCGGTCCTCGACGAGGACGAACGCTGGGCGGACGTCGACCCCGGACTCTGGGAGATCCACGACGTCTGGGTCGAGGGCGGCGTCGCCCACGTCGCCAACTGGAACGCCGGAACGTGGCTCGTCGACGTCGCCGACCCCTCGGACCCCTCGACGATCGTCGGGCTCCGGGGCCTCGACCCGGGCGAGCAGGCGTCGGTCCAGAGCGACGAAGCGATTCGACGCGGCCGGTTCGGACTGCCGGGGAACGACCACTTCGCGATGCCGCAGCGCGGCGCCGACGGCGACCTGGTCGCCCTCAACGAGGAGGCATGGGGATTCGAGGCGGACGCACCGACGAGCGACCTCGGGAGCGTCGAGATCTGGGACGCCGCCAGCGAGGAGCGGCTGGCGAACATCGAGGCGCCGCCGACCGAGGACGCGACCTACGCCGGCGTCTGGACGACGCCGCACAACTTCGAGTTCTTCGAGGACTCGCTGTACACCGCCTGGTACCGCGGCGGCGTGAAGATCCACGACGCCAGCGACCCCTCGAATCCCCGGGAGCTGGCCCACTGGCGGGACTCCGCGACGACCGAGTTCTGGACCGTCCAGCGCGCCGAGAGCTGCCTGGTCGCCAGCAGCTGGCGGGACCCCTCGGCCGACGACCCCGAGGCGTCGGCGGCGGTCTACACCTTCCCGGACCGCGACGGCCTGTCCGAACGCGGCGCCGGCACGGAGACGGCGGGCGACGGCAACGGACTGGGCCTACTCGCCGGCGCGGTCGGCCTCGGGGCGGCCGCGAGCGCCGCCGTCCGTCGCCGCCTAGAGCGCGCTCTCGATTGACGACGCGACCTCGCGGGCCCGCTCGGCGAGCGGCTCGCTCATCCGGCCGGCGTCGACCGCCGCGTCGAGTTCGTCGTCGTCGACGCGGCGCACCTCGCCGTCCGGTCCCTTCACCACGTCGACGTGGAGGTCGACGTACCGCACCGAGTCCGGGAATATCTCGACGGGCGTGCAGACGTTGACGTAGGTGCCGCGGCGCTGTCCGTCGCTCCCCTCGTAGACGGTCGCGTACCACCACCGGCCCTCGACGAACGTCGTCCGCGCGACGTCGCCGGCCCGCCGGTCGACGCCCAGGGCGTCGTAGGTGCCGCCGCCGGTCATCTCCCGCTCGACGACGATCGACCCCTCCGGGTCCCGCTCGGTCACCTCGCCGCGGCCGAGCGTGACGCGGCGACCGTCCGGCTTGCCGTGCTCGATGGCGACGTCGTCGCCACGCTGCGGGCCGAACTGCCGCGTGACCACGTCGAAGGGGAACTCGCCCGACGGCTCACAGAGCGCCTCCGCGAAGTCGACCGCCGCGCTGGCGGCGTCGGTCGCTGCCTTCGTCCGGTGGTGGCCGGGCATCGTCGTCTCGACGGCCCGCCGGTGCTCGTCGAGTTCGAAGCGGCACTCCCGGCCGAACCAGATCCAGGCGCCCGACTGGGGCTCGGCCACCCGCCCGGGGGCGTCGTCCGCGTCGAAGTCCGCGACGGCCGCCATCACGTCCTCGGCGCGCTCCGCCGCCCGCTCCAGCGCCGCGGCCATCGCGTCCAGCGAGGCGTCGTCGGCCGCCCGGGACCACCGCGGCGCCCACCCCTCCGGCGGGTCGACCGGCAGGAGGTCCGCCATCCGCGCCGTCTCGTTCGTCGACCCGCCGCCCCCGCGCCGGAGCTCCACGAGGCCGCCCGGGACGCGCAGGTCCGTCGCCAACGACGGCCGGTCGCCGCTCCACGGCGGTTCCGGACCGGCGACCTGCAGCCGGTAGGTGTCGCCCTCGTTCACGTAGCCGTCGACGCGGTTGTACGGGAGGAATCCCTCCGCCTCGCCTAGATCCACGACCGCACCGGACCCCAGCGTCTCGCTCACGACGCCCTGGAAGACGGCGCCGCGCGGCGCGGGGTCGTCCCAGTCGAAGGCGTCGCGGCCGACGCCCCGGAGCCGCTCGCGGAGGGCGGCGACGGCGCCCTCCTCGCCCGAGACGCCGACCCCCTGGCGGTCGTCGGTGGTGTCGACGGTCGCGTCGGCGACGTCGGCCGGGAACTCGGCGTCGAACCGCTCGCGGATCGGCGGCGACGCCTGGACGACGTCGTGGTCGCCGCGGAGCAGTTCGGTCAGCGCGGTCGTGTAGATGCCGCGGACCCGGACGTTCATAGCGCGTCGCGGTCGGCGGCGAAGCGGACGCGGTCGTGGACGGTCTCGCCGAGGGACAGCTCCACGACGTCCTCCGAGAGGACCCGCCCGCCCTCGACGTAGGCGCCCCACCCGTCGAACTTGACGTACCCGCGGAGGTCGTCGGCGTGGGTGTAGAGGTCGACGTACTCCAGGTCGTGCTCCGGGAACTCGTCGGCGGAGTGGGCCAGGTCCATGTCGGAGTAGACGGTCTCTCGGTCGGCGAAGAACGCCTCGAGGTCGGCGGCGGCCTCGGCGGTGGCCTCGACGACCGCCTCGCTCACCTCGCGGACGTCGTCGGTCGAGAGGCCGAACTCGCGGAGCGCCTGCTGGGTGCGCTGGTCGAAGTGCATGCCTCCGGGTTCGGCGCCGGGGACCGAAAGCGTCCCGGCTCCGGGTCGCTCGCCGGTCGACCGCTGGCTCACCGGCGACAGAGGTTCGGAGAGCCAAAGCGTTAGGGCGAACCCGGGCGAACGCCAGGGTATGCAAGACCCGGTGGAGGCCCGCGCCGACGAGGACGAGGACCTCTACGACGTCGCGTCGTGGGAGCCGCGGACCGCGCTCGACCGCCTGGCGGTGAAGACCCACCGCAGGGTCCTGAAGGCCAGCCGGTGGCTCGTCATCCTCCTCGGGGTGTTCGTCCTCGTCCTCATCCTCGCCGGGGGCGCCGGCGCCATCCTCATCGAGGACCCGTTCGTCCTCGGGCTGATCGTCCTCTCGATCGTCCCCGCGGGGCTGCTGGCGCTGTACATCTACCGCAGCGACATCACGACGAAGGAGCCGCCGCAACTGTTGGCCGCCACGTTCCTCCTCGCGATTCTGTTCGCCGGGTTCGCCGCCGTCGTCAACTCCATCTTCGGGTTCCTGCAGGCGCTCGGGCTCGTCGGCATCGTCCTCTACTACTACCTCGTCGTCGGCCCCGGCGAGGAGGCCGTCAAGCTGCTGGCCGTCCGGCTGTACGCCTACCGGGACGGCCGGTTCGACTCGGTCATCGACGGCGCCGTCTACGGCGCCGTCGCGGGGCTCGGCTTCGCCACCATCGAGAACGTCCTCTACATCACGCAGGGGCTGCAGACGCCGTCGTCGCTGCTCGCCGCGAGCGCCGCGTCGTACGCCGCCCAGTTCTCCGAGACCGTCGAGGCAGGCGGCCAGCTGGCGGCGGTCCGCGGCCTCGCCGGCCCGGGCCACGTCATCTACTCGGCGTTCGCCGGCTACTACCTCGGGCTCGCGAAGTTCAACCGCGAGAACGCCGGCCCCATCGTCGCGAAGGGGCTGCTCATCGCCGCGTTCATCCACGCGACGTACAACACGCTCGTCGGCATCGTCCCGGCGCTCGTCGCCCTGGTCGTCCCCGGCGTCCCGCTGCTCGTGCTGTTCTTCGGGTTCGTCGTCGTCTACGACAGCCTGTTCTTCTACGTCCTCTACCGGAAGATCCGGCGCTACCGGCGCACGTACACCCGGGTCCACGCGGGCCCCGACCGGGCGGTCGACCACGACTCGGAGCTGACGGAGTTCGACTCCCGGTAGCGAGGCAGGGTGAAGAAGCGGAGGACGAGGTGGAGGACGAGCGAGGGACGGACCGAGGCCCTCGCCGGTCTACGCGCCGTCGGCGAGCACCGTCCGCTCCCAGCGCGACCCGGCGGACCGGTAGAGGGCGAATCCGAGCCCGCCGGCGAGCCAGGCGTAGGCGACGCTGCCGGCGGCGAGGCCGGTCGGCGAGAGCCGGAACGCGATGGCGGCGACGACCAGCGGGATGAGCGCGACCATCATCGCCAGCGTGAACGCGGCGAAGATGGGCGTGTCGAACAGCAGTTCGGTCGGCTCCAGGCCGGCGACGTAGGCGGTGACGCCGAAGACGTAGAGGCACAGCGGCGGGAAGACCGCGACGCCGACCAGCATCGTCCCGGTGCCGAAGACGACGCTGCCGACGGCGAGGAAGGCGAGGCCGGCCGGCAGCGCCAGCAGGCAGAAGCCCAGCAGCTTCGCCCGGAAGACCGCCCGGAGGGTCACCGGGTACCGGAGGTAGAACTCGGTGTCGTCGAACTGGCAGAGCCAGTTGTAGGTGGTGAACGACCCGAGGGCGAGCACGGCGGCGATGGTGAGGCCCGGCTCCGGACGGACCGGCACCACGTCGGGGAGGAACGCCAGCAGCACCGCGAGCACGGCGAAGACGAGCCCCTGCGAGAAGACGACCTTCCAGAGCCCCCCGGAGGACCGGACGACGTCGAGCAGCGACTTGGCGAGGAGCCCCTGCCGGTCGACGGCCCCCAGTTTCCGGTGGAGCGTCCCGAAGCGGTTCGCGGCGGTCCGGGAGGGCGTCCGGCGGTCGAACTGGAAGGCGGCGACACCGACGACGCCGAGGGCGACCGGGAGGAGGACGCTGGCGGCGACCGTCAGGGGCCGAACGCCCGAGAGCAGGCCGTAGGGCGTCAGGGAGAGCACCCGGCCCCCGTCGACGACGAGCGCGGCGACGGCGGCGAGCCCGACGGCCAGCGACGCGACCCGGGAGCGCGTGTGGACGCCGACCAGCGCGAAGCTGGCGGCGACGCCGACCGCGAACATCCCGACGCTGGTGCCGAACAGCAGCGGCAGGCGGGTGGCGGGGACGTCGGCCAGGACGACCAGCGGGACGAGCCCGACGGTCAGCGGCAGCAGGAACAGCCCCGCGTAGTAGCCGACGTCCTTCACGAGGAAGGCGACGAGCAGCTTCCGGGGGTCCAGCGGGAGCGTCCGCGCCGA
Organism: Natronomonas salina; assembly: GCF_013391105.1. NCBI lineage: Archaea > Methanobacteriati > Methanobacteriota > Halobacteria > Halobacteriales > Natronomonadaceae > Natronomonas > Natronomonas salina. The sequence continues at coordinate 2,526,672 of NZ_CP058335.1, read as the reverse complement.
GAACAGCAGCAGCGTCGTCTCGCCGAGCAGGTCCTCGAGGGCGTCGCGGCCGACGAGACCGACGGTGCCGACCTGGAGACCGAGCGCGGCGACGACGAGGTGGAGCCCGGCGATCAGCAGGTCCGTGTCGGCCTCGGCCAGCGCGAAGAAGGCGGCCGTCCCGGCGGCGACCGCGGCGACGAAGACCGGGAACAGCGCGAAGCGCGCGCCGCCGAACAGCCGGCTGTGGAGCCGCCACTCCTCGCGGGCCATCACGCGGAGCAGGTAGCGCGTCGAGATGCCCGTCATCGCGTCAGGGCCGCGGCCTCGACGTCGTCCTCGACCGACGCGAAGAACCGGTCGAGCAGCGCGTCGCCGTCCATCCCGCGAGGTCGGATCTCCTCGAGCAGGCGCCCGCGGTTGATGATGCCGACCTGGGTGCACACCTCGGCGGCCGTCTCGACGAAGTGCGTCGAGAGGAACAGCGTGTTGCCGGCCTCGCGGTAGGTCTCGAAGAACCGCTTGACCCGCTCCTGCATAATGGGGTCGAGGTTCGTCAGCGGCTCGTCGATGAAGACGACCCGGGGCTCGTGGAGGAACGCCTGCGTGATGAGGACCTTCTGGCGCTCGCCCTGCGAGAGGTCCGTACAGAGGGTGTCGAGCTTGTGGGCGAACTCCAGTCGCTCGGCCCAGCGGTCGATACGGTCCTCGAGGGTCGACTCGTCGAGTTCCCGGGTCGCCGCGGCGAACTCGAAGTACTCGCGGACGGTGAGGAACGACGGGGGGCGTCCGCTCTCCGGCAGGACGCCGACGTGGCGGCGGACCTCGACGGGCGCCTCGACGGGGTCGACCTCCGCGACCCTGACGCTGCCGGAGTCGGGGACCAGCTGTCCGGTGAAGATGTTGATCGTCGTCGACTTCCCGGCGCCGTTCGGCCCGAGGAAGCCGTAGCACTCGCCGTCGTCGACGGTGAGCGACAGCGAGTCCAGCGCCGTCACCTCGCCGTACCGCTTCGACAGTTCGCGCGTCTGGATGGCGGCCATTCGAAGCGGGTTCGACGCGGGGTGGTGTATAGCCTGCGGCGACATCGAGTATTTAGTCGGTGGCGGTGCAACCGTCACCCATGTCGAAGTGGACCGCCGACGACGTGCCGGACTGTTCGGGGGCGACGGTCGTCGTCACCGGCGCCAACAGCGGGCTCGGCCTCGAGGCGACCCGATTGTTCGCCCGCGAGGGCGCCGAGGTCGTGATGGCCTGCCGGGACCTCGACCGCGCCGAGACGGCCCGCGAGGAGGTCCGGGCGGACGTCTCCAGGGCCGACCTGGACGTCCGGAAGCTGGACCTCGCCGACCTCGACTCGGTGCGGCGCTTCGCCGACGGCGTCGCAACCGACCACGAGCGGGTCGACGTCCTCTGCAACAACGCCGGCGTGATGGCGCTGCCCCGCGGCGAGACCGCGGACGGCTTCGAGCGGCAGTTCGGCGTCAACCACCTCGGCCACTTCGCGCTGACGGGGCTGCTGTTGGAGGCGCTCCGCGCGGCGCCGGACCCGCGGGTAGTCACCCAGAGCAGCGGCCTCCACGCGAACGGCGAGTTGGGCTTCGAGGACCTCCACGGCGAGGCCGACTACGACCCCTGGGACGCCTACGCCCAGAGCAAGCTCGCGAACCTGCTGTTCGCCTACGAGCTCGACCGCCGCTACGGCGGCGAGCTGACGAGCGTCGGCTGCCACCCGGGCTACGCGGCGACGAACCTCCAGCGCCGCGGCCCCGAGCAGCGCGGCTCGCGGCTCCGGGTGGCGCTGATGTCGGTCGCCAACCGGCTGTTCGCCCAGCCGGCCGAGCGCGGCGCGCTGCCGATGGTCTACGCGGCGACGGCCGAGGGGGTCGACGGCGGCGAGTACGTCGGGCCGGGCGGGTTCCGGAACATGCGGGGGCACCCGGAGGTCCAGCGCTCCAGCGGCCGCTCCTACGACGAGGCGACGGCGCGGCGGCTCTGGGCGGTCTCCGAGGAGCTGACCGGCGTCGAGTACCCCGACTAGGTCTCCAGCGCGGCGGGCGGCGCGACGCGGACCCACGCGCTGGCGTTCTCGCGGTCGTAGACGACGAGGCCGTCGTCGCCGAGCCGGAACTGCCCGTAGCGGTCGTCCCGGGCGTCGGCCCCGTCAGTGTGCAGCAGCGACATGTTCATGCTGTGCCTTGCCGTCACGTACCCGTTCCGGACAAAAAGTCTCTCGGCCGCCTCGGGCGGTGATTCAGGTCCCGTCGACCAGTCGCCGAAGCTGCTCCGGCGGCACCGCGCCGCGGGCGGCGTGCTCGCCGGCGACGAACGTCGGGACCCCGGAGACGCCGCGCTGCTGGGCCGCGCGGAAGGCGTCCTCCAGGGCCGCCTCGCTGGACTCGTCGGCCAGCACCTCGCCGACGTACCCGTCCGGCAGGCCGGCCTCGGCGGCGAGGTCCTCGAGCACCTCTCGCTCGCCGATGTCCCGGCCGTCCTCCCACAGCGCGTCGAAGACCGATCGGTGGAACGCCTCGAAGGCCTCGGGGTGGTCGTCGCGGGCCCGCCAGGCGACCCGCTGGGCGTCGAAGGAGTCGACGTCCTTCCGGAGCTCCTGTGCCAGCTCCACGTCGTACTCGTCGGCCAGCCGCCGGACGTTCTTCCGGGCCTCCTCGTAGTAGTCCTCGTCCTTCCCGTCGTCGACGGCGTGGTCGATGGAGCCGTCCTCGTTCCGCTTGCCCGACCGGAGGTCGAAGGGGTGCCAGTCGGCCTCGACCGGGTCGTCGCGGTCCTCCCGGAAGCGGTCGAACGACGCGTACCCGAGGTAGCAGAACGGGCAGACGTAGTCGGCGTAGACCTGGACCACCGGCGTGGACTGGGGTTCGCTCATACCTCGACTGGGGACCGCAGCGTGAAAAGGGCGGGCCGGCTGTGCGAGCGGTGTCGCACACCGCGATCGGCTGTCGTCGCTACGCTACTCGTCGCGCTCGCGGCCGAGCTGGAGGAAGACCAGCGCCGCGCCGAACAGCGCGCCGTTCTTCATGAACTGGATGATCTCCTGCTGCTGTTCCGCGTCGTCCTCGGCGTTCCAGAAGTCGTGCATCAGGGGGGTGACGCCGAGGAAGAACCCGGCGACGGCGGTCGCCGACGCCCGCGGGAGCCGCCACAGCGCCAGGCCGACGCTGCCGAACAGCAACCCGGTGCTGACGCCGGGGACGGTCAGGTCGGGGGCCGGGGCGCCCTTCGCCTCGGCGTACTGGACGCGCTCCTCGAGGTTCCGGAGGTTGTCGATCGCGAGGAAGGCGAGGATGCCGCCGAACAGGGCGCGTCCGAGCTGGAACGCCGAGGCGTCGAAGACCACGTTCGAGACGTCCCGGCGCTCCGAGGGGCCGAGCGTCCGCTCCTCCGACGGCGATCCCGTCTCCCGTAACTGGTCGAGCATTACCCCCACGGAGGAGCCTCCGGCATTTACCCGCGCTGCTTGCATTTGAGGGCCGGCGACCCGACGGCGGCGCGGCGGCACGGTCGGCGCGCGCTCAGATGTACCCCTCGCGGCGGAACGCCCACACCATCACGATGCCGAGCAGCGCCATCCCGGCCATCACCGCGGGGTAGCCGAACCGCCAGGTCAGCTCCGGCATGTTGTAGGGGCTCCCGCCGAAGTTCATCCCGTAGACGCCGGCGACGAACGTCAGCGGCAGGAAGACCGTCGCGATGACCGTCAGCACCTTCATCACCTCGTTGCTGGACTGCTGGAGGGTGTTGAGGTAGATGTCGCGCGTACCCGCGACCAGGTCGCGGTATGTCTCGATGAAGTCGACGACGTGGACGAGGTGGTCGTAGACGTCCCGGAAGTACTTCTCCGTGGACTGCCGGACGTGGGCGGGGTCGCCGCGGGCGAGGACGGACAGCGACTCCCGCATCGGCCAGGCGAGCTTCCGGAACGACAGCAGGTCCCGGCGGACGTCGTTGATGGCCTGGAGGGTCTCGATGTCGGTGCTGACGAGCACCTCCTCCTCGATGGCCTCGATCTGGTCGCTGATGTGGTCGAGCAGCGAGAAGTACTCGTCGACGACGACGTCGACGATGCGGTAGGCGGTGAAGTCCGGGCCCTGCTGGAGGAGGCGCTCGTCGCCGCGAACGACGGCCGACCAGACGCGGTCGACGGGCGCGTCGTCGCCAGTCGCCATCGAGACGATCCAGTCCGAGCCGACGAAGACGCCGACGGACTCCTCGATGATCTCCTCGTCGAAGCGGGTCTCCCCGCGGGTCAGCTCGGCCGACTTCACGAGCACGAACGTGTACTTCGAGAACTCCTCGGTCTTCGGTCGCACGCCCTTGACGACGTCCTCGATGGCGAGGCGGTGGATATCGAAGGCGTCGGCGACGGCGTCGACCTCGGCGTCGGTCGCCGTCGAGGCCCGCACCCAGGTCGTCCCGTCGGCGGCCTTCGCGGCGGCGAGGTCGTCGTACTCGGCTGTCCCGTCCTCGCGGTAGACGACGGCCCGGAGGGTCACGGGTTCGCCTCCCGGGCCGTCCGCCCGACGACGACCAGCGCCAGGCCGAGCATGAACGCCGTCACGGAGAACGACCGGCCCGGGTAGGCCACGAACACCCCCGCGGCGTAGCCGACCGCGCCGGCGCAGAGCGCGGCCGCGCCGGCCGCCAGCAACAGCCGATCCATACCTCCGAGTCGCGGGCGCCGCTCAAAAGCGTTTGCCGGCTAGACGAACGGGAGCGCGCCGGCCGCGACGCGCCGGGCGCCGTAGCCGCCCTTCCGGAGGACGGTCGAGGCCCCGCCGCCCCCGTGCTTCGCGGCGACCATCGCGCCGTAGCCGCTCTTCCGGGCGGCGGTCTCGACGCCCCAGGCGGCCTTCCTGCCGGCGGCCTTCGCGTAGTGGCCCGCCGAGCGCCGGACCGAGGCGCGGTGGCCCCGGATGTCGGTGTCGCCGGCCCGGATCGCGTCGACGACGTCCGCGGCGTCGACCTCGGCGATCGGCGCGTCGACCGTGACCTCGGTGTAGGCGCGGCCGACCGTCAGCAGCGAGTGGGCGTCGCTGCCGCCGACGCCGGGGTAGCCGTAGCGGGCGGCGTACTGGCGGGCCCGCCGGTTCCGGTAGCCGGTGAACAGCCAGGCGTTGAACGTCTCGATGGCGTCGGGGTCGACCGCCTTGAGCCGGCGCTTCCGGACGCCGTGGCGCGTGCGCTGGAAGGGGTGGGGGACGACCGCGACGCCGCCCTGCGCCCGGACGGCGGCGACCGTCTCCTCCATCGGGCGGCCCGTCGGCGGCATCTCCTCGACGCCGATGCCGAGCAGGTGGCCGTCGGCGGTCGAGACCTCGACGCCGGGGATGCCGACGAGGCCGTAGTCGGGAGCCAGCTCCGCGGCCTCGACGGACGCCTCGAGGGTGTCGTGGTCGGTGATCACGACCGCGTCGAGGCCGATGTCCGCCGCGTGTTCCAGTATCAGTTCGATCGGCTCGTGCCCGTCGTAGGACGCCTCGCTGTGGACGTGCAGGTCCACCTCGAGGCGCGTCGGACCGCTCATCGTCCGTCGTTCGGCGGCTGCAGATAAAAGCGACCCGGGGGGCTCGGTCCGTGGCGGGCCCGGCAAGCCTTTTGTGAGGCGGTGCGTATGGGTCGGCGTATGGCCGGCTTCGAGGGCGAGGCACCGGAGGCGCTGGACTACGAGCCGATCAGCGTCAAGGACCTCCTCGTCGAGATGAAGGACACCTCGGAGCTGCTGATCGACCTCGCGTACTCGGCGGTGCTGCACGGCAGCGAGGACGTCGCCTGGGAGGTCCTCGCCCTCGAGGAGAAGATGGACGTCCTCCAGATGCGCGCGCGGATGAGCCTCATGATGGCCGCGCGCAACCCCGACGAGGTGGAGGCGCTGGCCCCCGTCCTGGGGCTGGCGGCGGGCGCCGACCGCATCAGCGACGCCGCCGGCGACATCGCGAAGATCGTCCTCGAGGACATCGGGCTGCCGGAGGCGATGCGGGCGGCGCTGCCGGAGGCCGTCGAGACGCTGGTCCGCGGGACGGTCGACGCCCAGTCCCCGTACGTCGACCGGACGCTGCTCGACATCAACCTCGAGAGCGAGACCGGCGTCCGCGTCCTCGCCATCCACCGCGGCGACGACTGGATCCTCAACCCCGGGCCGGAGACGGTCATCCGGGCCGACGACCGGCTCATCCTCCGCGGCCCCGAGCAGACCATCGACGCCGTCTACGAGCGGGCGACCGACGAGCCCTACGAGGCGCCCGACCCGCCCGAGCCGGAGGTCGACGACCTCGAGCGGGCCGTCGACTCGATCGTCCTGATGAAGAACCTCTCGGAGCTGGCGGTCGACCTCGCCTACGGCAGCATCCTCTTCGACAACCACGACCTCGCCGAGGAGGTCCGGAACCTCGAGGTCGAGGTCGACGCCCTCCGCTCGCGCTTCGAGGCGTGGCTGCTGCAGGCCGCGGCCGACGCCGACGACCCCGTCGCCCTCCGGGGGCTCATCCACCTCGGCGTCTCGACGGAGGTCATCAGCGACGCCGCCCTCGACATCACCGAGGGCGTCCTCCGGGGGCTGTCGGTCCACCCGGTCGTCGAACTCGCCGTCCAGGAGTCCGACGAGATCATCACGCGGGTCGTCGTCGGCGAGGGCAGCCGCCTCGACGGCGAGCAGGTCGCCGACGGCGTGCCGGAGCCGGAAATCGGCCTGAACGTCCTGGCGATCCGCCGCGGCGACGACTGGCTTTTGGCGCCGGACGCCGACGTCACGCTCCAGGCGGGCGACGTCATCATCTCGAAGGGCACGCGCACCTCCGCCGGCGAGTTCGAGGCGCTGGCGACCTGAGCCGTCTACTCGTTCCCCCTCGCGTCGGCGCGCCTACAGCACGACCGCGGCGACGCCGGAGAGGATGATGACCCCACAGATGTCGCAGACGTTCGTGACGACGGGGATGGTGGTGTCGTCGGGGTCCAGCTCCTTCCGGTAGGAGACCCACGTCGCGCCGACCGACAGCAGCACTGCCAATCCGGCCAGCAGCATCCCGCTGACCAGCGAGATGACCAGCAGGTCCGAGAACGCCATGGGGTGGGCGAAGACCTGTCCGACGAGCCACGCGGCGACGCCGAGGGCGGTGAAGACGGTCGCCGCCAGCAGCAGGATGGCCGCGACGTTCGTCAGCAGCACGCGGTTCCGGGGGTCGAACTCGAGGGTCCCGAGGTGGAGCCGCGTCGAGAGCCGCGAGGAGAGGATGGCCCCGAGGTTGCCGCCCATCCCGATCATGACGGGGACGAGCGTCAGGAGCGTCGGGTTGGCGAGGTACGTCTCCTCCAGGGACTCGAGGACGTAGCCCGACCCCATCTCGAGGACCGACAGCGCGATGAGCAGCGGGAACATCGTCGCGACGATGTGGCGCGTGCGCCAGGAGCCGAGGTCGCTGCCGCTCACAGTACCACCCCGACCACGACGACGGCGACGTAGAGGAAGCAGACGCCGAAGACGTCGCCGAGCGTGGTGACCAGCGGGCCGACGAGGTTGTCGGGGTCGAGCCCGAGTTCGTAGCTGCCGAAGACGAGTATCAGCAGCCCGAAGACGAGGACGACGGACGTCAGCACGCCCGAGACGAAGGTGATGCCGACCAGTTCGACCAGCCGGGCGGACTCCCGGCCGAGCGCCTGCAGGATGGCCCACGAGAGGGCCCCGATGAGCACCGAGATGCCGATGCCGTTGACGAAGGAGGCGACGACGGCGTTGGCGAGCCGGTCGTCCCACTCGAACTCGGGGTCGATGAGCCCCTGGTGGAGCCCAGAGGAGATGCGCGCGCCGAAGGCGCCGTAGACGTTGCCGCGGGTGGCGAGGAACGCCGGCAGGAGCAACAGGAGCCCCGGGAACTGGACGAAGGCCTCCCGCATCGGCCCGCTCCCGAGGACGGTCCCGGCGAACAGCCCGCCGAGGAGGCTCACCCCGAGGATGCCGATGGACTCCCGGTAGATGCGCCAGACCTCGCGGCGGGCGTCCATACGGTTGCAGTGAGGCGGTCGAGTCATAAAAGCCGCGGGCCGCGCCCGTCGCGGGCGGCGGTCGCAGTAGCGATCGCGGTGGCGGTCGCGCAAGCAGCCCGCGGCACGCCCCGGCCGTTCAGAGGAGCAGGTCGGCGACCAGCACGGCGCCAAGGGCGGCGGCGAGCTGGACGGTCGGCCCGACGGGGGTCAACAGCCCGAGGGCGACGACCAGGACCGCGAAGGCGAGGGCGCCGATCTCGATCCGCCGGACCGGCAGGTCGAGGTCGAGGTCGTGGGTGACCTCGATGCTCGTGTCGCCGGTGACGTCGACGTTGTGCTCCATGTCTTCGCCGAGGAACTCGCTGGGGGCGAAGAGACGCGGGTCGAGGAGGGGTCTCGGTTCGTCGTCGGCCATGGCGGAGGCTTCCGCGGCAACGATAAATAATCCGCCGCCTCCCGTCGGCGGAACCCCGCCGTCCGGTGAGTATTTGGCCGCCGAGATGCACCTCGGGATATGGACGAGGCGCTGGGGCCGCCGCCCGCGATGGCCGAGAGGGCCGAGGAACTCACGCCGATGCTGTCGCAGTACCTGGAGCTCTGCGAGCGCTACGACGACGCGCTCGTGCTGTTCCAGGTCGGGGACTTCTACGAGACCTTCTGTGAGGCCGCCGAGGCGACCGCGCGGGTCCTCGAGATCACGCTCACCCAGCGGGAGGACTCGACCGGCACGTACCCGATGGCCGGCATCCCGATCGACAACGCCGAGTCGTACATCGAGACGCTGCTGGAGGCCGGCTACCGGGTCGCCGTCGCCGACCAGGTCCAGGACCCCGACGAGACGTCCGGGCTGGTCGACCGCGCCGTGACGCGGGTGGTCACGCCCGGCACGCTGACGGAGACGGAACTGCTGGAGGACGCCGACAACAACTTCGTCGCGTGCCTGACGGAGGGGTACGGCCTCGCGCTGCTCGACGTCTCGACGGGCGACTTCTACGCGACGCGGCTCGACCGCCAGGAGGCCGTCGCCGACGAACTCGAGCGGTTCGACCCCTCGGAGGCCGTCGTCGGCCCCGACGCGCCCACCGAGCCGTTCGCGTCGGGCTGCATGGTGACGCCGTACGAGCGGTCGGCCTTCGACCTCGAGACCGCCCGCGAGAAGGTCGAGAGCTACTTCGGGGCGACGCCGCTGGCCAGCGACGCCGAGGTGCGGGCCTGCGGCGCGCTGCTCGCCTACGCCGAGTACGCCCGCGGCGGGACCACGGACGGCGAGATCGAACAGCTGGACTACCTCAACCACCTGACGCGCTACGACCCGCGGGAGTACATGCTGCTGGACGCGGTGGCGCTGCGCTCCCTGGAGGTCTTCGAGCCGCGGCACGTCCACGGCCTCGAGGGCGCCGCGCTGGTCGAGACGCTCGACGAGACGGCCTCGGCGCTGGGCGGCCGTCGACTGCGCGACTGGATCCGCCGGCCGCTGCTCGACACCGACCGCATCGAGGCGCGGCTGGACGCCGTCGAGGCCCTCGTGCGGTCGGTCGGCGACCGCGAGCGCGCCCTCGAGCGGCTGGCGGACGTCTACGACCTCGAGCGGCTCGTCGCCCGGGTCTCACGCGGCCGCGCCGACGCCCGCGACCTCCGGGCCCTGGAGTCGACCCTCTCCGTGGTGCCGGCCCTCCGGGAGTGCATCGCCGACTCGACCGACGACAGCGAGAAGCTCGCGGCCGTCCACGACCGCCTCGACGACTGCCCCGACGTCCGGGAGCTGATCGACCGGGCCATCGCGGAGTCCCCGCCCGTCGAGATCACCGAGGGCGGCGTCATCAGCGAGGGCTTCGACGAGGAGCTCGACGAGCTCCGGACCACCGAGCGCGAGGGCAAGGCCTGGATCGACGACCTCGAACAGCAGGAGCGCGAGCGGACCGGCGTCGACTCGCTGAAGGTCGGCCACAACTCCGTCCACGGCTACTACATCGAGGTGACGAACCCGAACCTCGATTCGGTGCCCGACGACTACCAGCGCCGCCAGACGCTGAAGAACTCCGAGCGGTTCTACACGCCGGAGCTGAAGGAGCGCGAGGACGAGATCATCCGCGCGGAGGACCGCGCCGACGACCTCGAGTACGAGCGGTTCCGGGAGGTCCGCGGCGAGGTCGCCGAGGAGACCGAGCGCATCCAGGAGACCGCCGCGGCCGTCTCGGAACTGGACGCTCTCTGCGCCCTGGCGACCGTCGCCGCCCAGTACGACTACTGCCGGCCCGCGGTCGGCTGCGAGGGCATCGACGTCGAAGGCGGCCGCCACCCGGTCGTCGAGCGCACCGAGGAGGCGTTCGTCCCGAACCCGACCGACCTGCCGCGGGAGCGCCCGATGGCGGTCGTCACGGGCCCCAACATGTCCGGGAAGTCGACGTACATGCGGCAGGTCGCGCTGCTCTGCGTAATGGCGCAGGTCGGGAGCTTCGTCCCCGCCCGAAGCGCCGCCCTCCCCGTGGTCGATCGGGTGTTCACCCGCGTCGGCGCCTCCGACGACATCGCCGGCGGTCGCTCGACGTTCATGGTCGAGATGACGGAGCTGGCGACCATCCTCGAGGACGCCGACGAGGACTCCCTCGTGGTGCTCGACGAGGTCGGCCGCGGCACCTCGACGCGGGACGGCTACGCCATCGCGCAGGCGGCCACCGAGTACCTCCACGACGAGGTCGGCGCCTACACGCTGTTCGCGACCCACCACCACGAACTGACCGACGTGGCCGAAGACCTCCCGCGGGCCAGGAACTACCACTTCGCGGCCGAGCGCGGCCCGGACGGCGTGACCTTCGAGCACGACCTTCGGGAGGGGGCCGCGACGGCCTCCTACGGCGTCGAGGTCGCGAACGTCGCCGGCGTCCCGGCGCCCGTCGTCCAGCGCGCCGAGGCGCTGCTGGACGCGGAGGTGGGCGAGGGGTCGGCGCTCGACCGCGCGACCGCCCTCGAAGACACGACGACGAGCGACTCGCCGGCTACGCCGGCCGCGGACCCGACGGCCGGGACCGCCTCGACCGACGGCGGCGAACTGCCGGAGGAACTGCTCGCGGAGCTGCGGGCGGTCGACCTGGCGGACACGACGCCGCTGGAGGCGCTGAACCTCCTGTCCCGGCTGCAGAGTCGCGTTGAGTAGCGGGGTCGGTCCTCCGTCAGCCCTCCTCGTCGGGCGCGCAGTTCTCCCTGACGCCGATGACTAGCTGCTGGATCTCGCGGAGCTCCTTCCGCTGCTCGGGCTCGTCGATCTCGTCGAGTAGTCCCTCCAGTCGGTCGAGAATCGCGTCGATTCGGTCCCTCTCCATCGTCGAGTATCCCCGTGGGCGTCCCTGCACCCACCATCGATTACAGCGTTCTGCAGGCTATAGGAGGCGTTATTTGACGTTCGCCGGCCCTTCGGGCGGTCTCGACCGCCGTCTCGGCGCCCACTCACCGGCTGTTCCGGGCGGCGTCTTTTTGCCGGGGCGGTGCCCAGACCCGCCAGTGACAGGCCAGGAAGACCGCCCGGGGACCGGGTCCGAGGGGTACCGGATCCTCTGTGAGCAGACGCTGCCGGTCGGCGACCCCGAGCGCGTCCTCTACGACGTCTTCGAGGACGTCGAGAACGCGCCGTCACGGGACGAGCTGCCCGAGCCGGAGGTGGCGATCCGCTACCTTCCGGTCGTCGACGTCGAGGCGGTCACCCGCGGGACCTTCGAAGCGAGCGGCGAGGTCGTCCACCGCGTCGACAGCCGCGACCACGTCGTCGTCGAGGCCGACGACCGCGGCCCGCGGCTGGCGCCCGACGACCTCGTCGACCTCGTCGGCGTCGAGGCCGTCTCCCTCGAGGACGCCCAGAGCGAGCACGGCGGCGGCGCCGTCCGCTTCCGGGAGACCGGCGAGGCGGTCCGCGAGTGGGTGACCGAACGGCTCTGCGAGCTGCTCGCCGAGGAGGTCACCTACACCGACGGCGGCGAGGAGTTCACCACGGAGTGCCGCCCCGTCCCGGACGACGTCTCGTTGCGCTCGATGCGGCCGCTGTACGTCCCCCGCGTCGACGCGGCCGTCGAACTCGGCGACCACCGCCACCACTACGAGTACGACGCCGCCGGCGAGCGCCACGTCGTCCGCGACGACGGCGTCCGGCGCTGCGACCACTGCGAGACCGCTGGCCCCGAGGCGGCCACCTACACCTACTGCGGCAACTGCGGCAGCATCAGCTGCGAGGCCGATATCAGGACCGAGCGGCTCACCGGCGAGCCGGTCTGCGTCGGCTGCGCGGTGACCGAGGAGTACCTCCTCGCGACGAACCACTTCTTCGACGAGGCCAACCGCGCCACGTTCCGGGAGCGCTACGAGGCGATGTCGCTGGCCGAGAAGGTCCGCGAGAACCTGCCGCTGGTCGGGTAGTCGGGCGAAACTGCTGGAGACCGTTCAGACGTACCCCTCGGTGAGGCGCTCGACGTACTTCGCGACGACGTCGACCTCGAGGTGCACCGGATCGCCGACGGCCTTCCCCGAGAGCGTCGTCAGGTCGTACGTGGCGGGGATGATGGCGACCACGAAGTCGCCGTCGTCGTCCCGGAGGTCCGCGACGGTCAGCGAGATGCCGTCCACGCAGATCGACCCCTTCTCGACGACGTACCGCGCCAGCTCCTCGGGCAGCGAGAACCCGAAGTACCAGTCATCTCCCACCTGCTCGATCTCGGTTACCTCGCCGACGCCGTCGACGTGGCCCTGCACGAAGTGACCGTCGAAGCGGCCGTCGGCGGGCAGCGCCCGCTCGAGGTTGACGGCGTCCCCGACCTCGACCTCGTCGAGGTACGTCCGCTCCAGCGTCTCCTCGGAGCAGAACAGTTCGAAGTCGTCGGCGTTCCAGTCCTCCACGGTCAGGCAGGCCCCGCTGACGGCGATGCTCTGGCCGTGCTCGAGGTCCTCGCAGAACGAGGCGGCGACGCGGATCCGGCGGCCCTCGGGGCCGTCGTGGACGTCGACGATCTCCCCCGTCTCCTCGACGATGCCGGTGAACATACCCCGGCTACGCCGGGGGGCGCCGAAAGCGTGTCGTAATCCGGGCGGGAGCGGCGGGCTTTTCCCGTCCAGCGACGACTACCCGACAATGGGCCTCATCGACACCATCTCGCTGTACGGGACGGCCGTGCTGGCGATCCCCATCGCCCTCCTCGGGATCGAGTTCCTGGTCTTCGGCGATCGGCCGGTGACGGGGGCCGTCTTCCTCGGGCTCGGCGCGGCGCTGCTCCTCGGACAGTACTACCTCCCCGACCTCAAGGGCGAGCTCCTCGGCGGCGCGAGCGACGTCGTCCTCGGCGACGCCGCCGACCCCGACGCGGGCGACGAACGCGACGGTGGTCACGCCGACAAACGTGGCAGCGGCCACGCCGACAAACGTGGCAGCGGCCACGCCGACGACGCCCGGGAGTGAGCACGGATGGGCGTCGTCAGGTCGCTGCAGTTCGTCGGCACGCTCGTGGTCGCCGGCCCGGTCGCGATGGTCGGCGTCTTCAACCTGCTGGAGGGCCAGTACGGCCTGGGCGCGTTCTTCCTGGTCGCGGCGCTGGGGCTGCTGGCGGTCAGCGAGTACGTCTACGTCCGGCTGACCGACAAGACGGTCGGCCGCGTCAGGCGGCTGAAGAACTACCGGCCGTGGCGGCGCAGGGGCGGCAGCGACGACGGGGACGGGGAGACGTAGCGTCGAAGCGGCGGTGTGGTTCCGAGCCGGTCAGTCGGCGGTCGCCTCGGCGCCGGCCTCCTGGGCGTCGCGCATGAGCTCCTCGAGAGACAGGTCCACCGGCTCGTTGTGCAGGAGGACGTCGATGGGGAGCGTCGGCGCGCCGTCGACGAGGTTCTCCAGGAGGACGAGCCGCTCGCGGGCCCGCGACATCCCGACGTAGAAGACCCGGCGCTCGTTGTCGGTCAGCGTCGGGACGGGGTCGGAATGCTTGTTGAACTCGGTGACGCCGGGGACGTCCTCCGGGTCCTCGACCGAGGCGGCCATCTGCTCGACGACCTTCTCGGTGAGGTCGGTCGCGACGAAGACGTGGTCGGCCTCCCGGCCCTTCGCGGAGTGGATGGTGCCGAGGCGGAGCCGCGTGGGGTCCATCCCGCGGTAGTCGCCCTTGAAGTACGCCTTCACGGAGCGCTCCTGGAAGTTCGAGACCTTCGTGAGCATGTCCGCGGCGGAGGCTGGCCCGGGCGCGAACGGCGCGTGGTCGTCGACGAAGTCGGGGGCGACCTCCATGTCGGTGAGGTCGTCGACCCCCTCGGCGTCCTGCATCTCGTCGAGCGCGTCGAAGTAGTCCTGGCGCTCGCCGGTGCCGAAGGCGCTCTCGGCGAGCATCTCGCCGAGGCGCTGGGCCTGCAGGCCGTCGATGGGCTCGTCCTCGTCGACGGCGACGATGGCGTCGACGTAGCCGCGCAGGCGGTCGGTCCACATCCGCTGGTCGGTCAGCGACGTGAACGGGATGCCCTCGTCGATGAACTCGTCCATGAACTGGAACATCTGGTAGCGCGCGCGGAACAGCACCATCACGCTGCCCTCTTCGTCCTCCTCGAGGGTGCCGCGGACGTTCCGCACGAGGTCGAGCATCGACGGCGACGGGACGGCCTCGACGACGCCGCCCTGCTTGCGCGGCTTGAGGTCCTTGTCCTGGCGCTTCTCGATGTGCTCGATCTCCGTGTTGACGACGTTGAGGATGCGGGATGGCAGCCGGTAGGAGTTCGGGAGGACGATGTCGTCGTCGACCTCCTCGTCGAGCAGCAGCGCGGGGTCGGCGCCCTGCCAGGCGTAGACGACCTGGTCGTCGTCGCCGGCGATGAGGACGCTCTCCATGTGGGGCTTCCACTCCTCGTAGACGCCGTACTGCAGCGTCGTGATGTCCTGGAACTCGTCGATGACGAGGTGCTCGACGTTCGGCAGCAGCGACCGCTGCTGGACGCGCTCGAGCATGTCGGCGAAGCCGACGACCCCCTCCTCGCCCTTGTAGGTCCGCCACGCGCGGATGGCCTCGGGGATGTCGACGCGGTCGTCGTCGCTGGGCCACGTCGGCGTGTACTTGTTGCCGGTCTGGGCGTTGTCGTCGATGTCCGGCGGCAGGCGGACCTCCTCCTCGTTCCACTGGAAGGGGACGTCGTACCAGTCGGCGACGTCGCGCTCGGTCCGCTGGAGCCACTGGGAGGTGGCGATGATCTTGTTGCCGAGGGTCGTCGAGCGGGCCGATCGCCGGCGCGAGGACTTGTACTCGTCCTCGAACTCCAGGCCGTACTCGTCGCAGAACTCCTCCTTGTGCTTCTCGCCGACGACGTCGCCCCGCGAGAGGTTCAGCAGTTCGTATGCCTTCGCGTGCATCGTACAGACGTTGCCGCGCAGGGACTTCGGCGTGCAGTCGAGCCGCTCGGCGAGGCGGTCGCGGACCTCGGCGGCCGCCGCGCGGGTGTAGGAGACGACCAGGATGTCGTTGACCGCGACGCCGTCGTCGAGCATCTCGTCGACCCGGTCGAGGAGCGCAGTGGTCTTCCCACTGCCGGGGCCCCCGAAGAGTCGTGTCACGTGGGTGGAATCGGCCATTGGTATCTAGAGACCGTCCTGAAGTATAAATAGCGTGCTTGCTCCGCGCGCCGAAACGCCGGCGAACGGCACGGAGAGTGAGCGGGGAGGGAACGGAGGCTGCGGGGACGCCGAGGAGGAGCGGGGCGGCCGGTCAGTTCGGTCGCCAGCCGCAGACGGAGCAGGTCGAGGCCTCGAGTCCGTGGAGGCCGCCGCAGTCGGGACACCGCTTCTTGTTGTAGTCGCGCTCCCAGGAGGCGGGGTCGGTCTCGTGGCCACGTTCCTCGAGGAACTCGTCGAAGATGTCGTCGTTCGCGGTCGCCATACAGGTCTCCGTTGGCGGACGGCGCCAATAAAGCCTGTGGTAGTTCTTCACACGCGAGACGGTGCCGTAACACAAGTCCCACCGGTCCCTTTAGTCGGTCCGGCGCGTGCTCCCGGTATGAGCGACGCTCCCGACCTCCCGCTGGTCCACGAGTACCGGCCGGGTTCGGCCGAGTCGGACGCCCCCGCCGTCGTGCTGATCCACGGCCGCGGGACGAACGAGCGGGACCTGCTGCCCATCGGCGCCCAGTTGCCCGAGGACCTGGACGTGCTGAGCGTCCGCGCGCCCCAGTCGATGGGCGGGCCGAACAGCTACACCTGGTACGACCTCGACCTCTCGGACGGCGGCCTCGAGAACAGCCAGCCCGACCCCGAGGGGTTCCGCCGGAGCCTGGACCTCGTCCACGAGTTCGTCGAGGCGGCCGTCGAGGCGTACGACCTCGACCCCGAGCGCGTCGGCCTACTGGGCTTCAGCCAGGGCGCCATCACCAGCCTCTCGGCGCTGCTCGAGCGCCCCGACGCCTACCGCTGGGTCGTCGCGCTGAACGGCTACCTCGCCGAGAAACACGAAGACGAGGTCGCCAGCGCCGAGGACAAGCCCGTCTTCGTCGGCTGCGGCGCGATGGACCAGGTCATCCCCCCGAAGCGCGCCGAGCGCGCCGCCGAACTGCTGGAGGGGGACGGCGCCGACGTGCGGTTCGAGCGCTACGGCGTCGGCCACGGGACGACGCCCGAGGAGATCACCGACGTCGTACAGTGGCTGGAAGGGCGGTACTGAGCCCCAGCCGACCGAGGGTTTCGGAGACTTAGCGGACCAGCAGTTGCCACGCTCATCTGAGAAAACCCCTCTCTAGTGACGCTGGGCTTTTCTACGCGCACCCCCAGGCACAGGACATGACCAGTGTCGAGGCGAAGCGCGAGGCCGCGGTCGAGGACCTGCGGTCCTTCGACGGGGTCGTCGTCGCCTTCTCCGGCGGCGTCGACTCCGCGGTGGTCGCCGCGCTCGCCCACGAGGCGCTCGGCGAGGACGCCGTCGCGTGCACGGCGAAGAGCGAGACGCTGCCGGCCGCCGAACTGAAGGACGCCACCCGGGTCGCCGAGGAGATCGGCGTCCGCCACGAGATCGTCTCGTTCTCGGAGCTGGACAGCGAGGCGTTCGTGGCGAACGGCGACGAGCGGTGCTACCACTGCCGGTCGATGCGCCTCGGGCGGATGTTCGACAAGGCGCGGGAGCTGGACATCGAGACGGTCTGCGACGGGACGAACGCATCAGACCCCGGGGAGGGCCACCGGCCCGGCCTCCGGGCGGTCGAGGAGCTGAACGCCTACTCGCCGCTGCTGGAGCACGGCATCGCGAAGGAGGAGGTCCGCGAGATCGCGCGGCACTACGACCTGTCGGTGGCCGACAAGCCGTCGATGGCCTGCCTCTCGTCGCGCATCCCGACGGGCCTGGAGGTGACGGAGGAGCGGCTCACGAGGGTCGAGAAGGCCGAACGGCTGCTCCGGACGTGGGGCTTCGAGCAGTTCCGGGTCCGCGACCACGACGGGCTGGCGCGCATCGAGGTCGGCGAGGACGAACTCGAGCGGGCGCTGGACCCCGACTTCGCCGCGGCGGCGCGGGAGCACGTGGGGGACCTGGGCTTCGACCACGTGACGCTGGATCTAGCGGGCTACCGGACGGGGAGCGTCTCGCCCGAGGAGACCCCGGACGAGGCGGACGTCCTCGACGCGGAGTACCCGACCGGCGACGACTGAGAGCGCCTGGAACGGTCGTTCTTCTTGCCTGCGGAAAATTTCAATAGTCCCGGGACCGAGTAGATCACCATGGACGACCGGGTCGCGGAGGCGCTGAAGGTGGTCGGCTTCGTCGCGCTGCTGGGAGTCTGGATCAGGGCCGCGGCCGCGTTGTCGGTCCTGCCACTCGACGCGCTCCCGGACCCGGTCGCGGCGCTCGTCCTGCCGGCGTGGCTGCTGCTTCCGTTCTTGCTGCTCGGGGCGTACTACCGGCGCCGAAGCGCGGGCGAAGCCGGGTCACCCGCCAGGCCGCAGTGACGGGATTTGGTGAGGAACTCCGTCGACTGGCGGTCAGTCTTCGTCCGCAGTATCCACGGTCTCGCGGGAGTGCCAGGGGAACAGCGGCGCGCCGAACCGGATCATGAGTTCGTCGGCGGTCAGCCGGTCGCCGTCCTCGCCGTGGTGCAGCCCCCGGACGGGGTCGAACAGGGTGGCGGCGCCGACGTACTGCTCGTAGGCGCCCGGGATGCAGTTGGAGAAGGGCGTCCGCGGCTGCTGTTCCTCCATGACCCACTGTCCGAACCGCTGGTTCATGTCCTCGCGGCGCTCCCAGTGTTCGCCCTCCTCGAAGGGCGTCTCGTCGCGCTTGCGGCCGTCGGCGTAGAGGTAGTGCTTCGGGTAGGGGCTGACGTCCCACACCCGGGCGAGCGTCGCGCCGTCGGCCATGGCGACGACGTCGAGGAAGGTGTACATCGTCGGGGGCTGGACGACGAAGGCGGGGACGGCCTCGGCGTCCATCCCGGTCGTCTCGAGGAAGGCGACGGGGCCGAGTTCGTCGAACTTCTCCTTCATGACGACGATGTACGTGTCCCGGCCGCCGAGGAGCACCGAAGCGCGGACGCCCTCGACGCCCCGGACGGTCTCGCGGACGACGCCGCTCTCGAGGCGGTCGATCTCGGCGCGGAGCTTCGACCGGTTGTCGAACCACTCCAGGTCGTCCCGCTCGACGATATCGTGGACGACGTTCTCCTCGCCGGACTGGCCCTCGACGGCGACGTAGGAGGGCTTCCGGTCGGCGTTCGTGTCGTGGCGCACCGTCTCGGGCCTGACGCGCCGGCCGTCCGGGGTGGCGAAGCCGAGTTCGATCCGGTTCATGAGGCGGTGCCGACGCAGGCGCTCGTCGTACTCGGGGAGGTCCCGGCGCATCTCGAGGGCCGCCTCGAGGTCGTCGGGGTAGTCGGTCACGTGGTCGGCGGTGAACCAGGCGTCCAGCGACTTCCCGTCGTAGTCCGGCATCGCGCTGTCGTGTGCGTGCCCGTCGCCGGGCGTGTCCTCGCTGTGGCCGGGGAGCAGCGTCAGCGTCGTGGCGGCGGTGTCGATCCGCGGCATCTCAGACACCACCCTCGAACTCGACGGCCTCGCCCGCGACGGTCAGCCGGAAGCCGCCGTCGGCCGCCGCGAATCGGTACGGTACCGACGCGCCGTCCGCGAAGACGAACCGCCCGGCGTCGGCGGTCGGGCCGCGTTCGGTGACCTCGGTCCGCTCGTGGGAGCCGTGGTCGGCCTCGAGGCGCCGGATCGCCCGGACGAACCGGGCCGCGGCGACGGCGTCGGGGGTGCCGCTCGCCCGGACGACGTCGACGATGACGGCGCCACGATAGGGTGCGGCCGCTGCTTCCCCGTCGGGGTCGTCGCCGCGGTCCCGGGACGCGGGGTACCACGCAATCTCGAGGTGAGTCGCCCTGCCGGCGGCGAGCGGGTCGACCGCCGACGCGTCCCAGTAGACGCGCCCGGGGACCGCCTGCCGGACGGCGACGGGGTCGGAGCGGGCGACGACCTCGCGATCCCGGCCCTCGGCGCCGCCGCGAGCGAGGCGGAACTCGAAGGCGACCGGGCCGTCGAACCCGGCGACGCCGGGGACGACGTCCGCGGTCAGGTAGGGCGTCTCGAGCAGTTCGAGGGCGTCCGCGGGTCGGGTGATGGCGGGGACGCTCGCGCCGTCCGCGGTCGCCCGGAGCGCACGCTCGCCAGCGGATGCCGCCGTCGACCACGGGCCGCGTTCGACGCGCGTCAGTTCAGTTCCCTCCGCCGGCAACCAGCCGTCGTCGTCGTTGAAGCCGCCCAGTCCGACGGTATCCTCGGTCCCGGCGCCCAGTCCGGCGAGGGCCGGCGCCGCGGCCAGGCCCGCGAGCGCCGACAGCAGTTCCCGGCGCGACCGGTGGGTCGATCCCTCTTCTCGGTTCATGGTTCCCCGCTACGACGGGCACACCAGTTAGCCCTACCCCCGGTGCAGTCCGGGGCACTACGTCGGTCCGCCATCAGTCCCGCCACTCCGTCACGTTCCCGCGGACGACCTCGACGTCGTCCCCGTCGGCGCGGAACTCGTTGACCCCGCAGTTCGACTGGTGGTGGGTCCCGAGGGCGTCCTGCAGCGACAGGCCCTTCGCGTAGCCCAGGAGGACGTGCAGCGGGCCGCCGTGGGTGACGACGAGCAGCGTCTCGCCGGCGTGCTCGTCGACGACCTCGGCGAAGCGGTCGGTGACCCGGTCGGCGACGTCCCGGAGGGACTCGCCGCTCTCGGGGACCGCTAGCGCGGCCTCGTGGGCCGACTCGCCGAGGCCGAACCGGGGGAACCGCTCCTCGACGTCGGCGTAGGTCAGCCCCTGGTAGATGCCGAGGTGCCGCTCCCGCCAGTGGCGCTCGTACTCGGCCGGGAGGTCGCCGAAGGACTCGAGAATCGCCTCGGCGGTCTGCCGGGTCCGCAGGGAGTCGGAGCCGAAGACCCGGTCGACGTCGTACTCGTCGGCGAGCCACGCGCCCGCGGCGGCGGCCTGCTCGCGGCCGGTATCGTTGAGGGGGACGGGCGCCCACCCCTGCAGCCGGCCCTCGCGGTTCCAGTCGGTCTCGCCGTGGCGGACGGCGACCACACGCGTCATAGCGGCGGTAGCCAGCCGGCGGCTATGAGCTTTCCCCACCGGCGCCGGCGGCGGGGGATGTCGGTGCGGTCAGCGCCCGACCCACTTGAGGACCAGCAGCGTCGACTCGAAGAGGCCGATCATGGTCGCGGCGACCATGATGGGCGCCATCCCGGTCGGGTCGGGGCTGAAGAGGAACGCGATGCCGAGGAACGCCCCCCAGAAGTACAGGCGCTTGCTCGCGAGCCACGCCCGCGTCGTCAGCCCCATCATGATGGCGAGCATGACGAACAGCGGGATCTGGAAGACGGCGGCGAACAGCCCCATCATGAGGACGATGAGGTCGAACGTCTGGGAGAGCCCGAAGGCGATGGCGTCGACGGACTGCTCGGAGTACGACAGGAAGTACGTGAAGATGGCGGGGAGGATGAGGAAGTACGCGAACAGGACGCCGACGGCGGCGAGGACGAGGCTCGCCGGGACGGACGCGAGGTAGTAGCGGCGTTCGTGCTCGTAGAGGCCGGGGCGCATGAACAGGTACGTCTGGTAGACGAAGACGGGGAGGGCGATGACGAAGCCGCCGAGGGTGGCGACCTTCAGCCGCGCGAGGATGAGCCCCAGGGGGTGGTAAACCCGAGGGCGAGCGACGTCGCCGCCCGGGAGCACCGAGTACCACAGGAAGTTGATGATGTAGTCGCCGAAGGGGAAGACGAGGCCGGAGACGATGGCCATGACGACCAGGACGACGCCGAGCCGGTAGACCATCTCCTCGATGTGGTCGGCCAGCGGCATCTCCTGGTCGGTCTCGGGGCCCTCGCCGACCAGTCCCTCGTCGGCGTCGTATCCCCCGTCGGCGGACTCGACCATACGCCAAGGTCGGGCACCGCCGTTTGTAAGCCTTCTCGTCGCCGGCGAGAGCGGGGGGTCGCGCAGACGCCGGCCTCGGCTGCGAAGGCCGCCGTTCTCGGGGGGCGGAGCGAGAGCGCGAACGGAAAAGGTTGATAACCGCGAGTAGTCAACTTTCACTCGTGTCTAGCGCCGTAGACGACGACGTCGCCCAGACGGTCGCGGAGGGCCGACAGCACCTCGGCTCCTTCCTCCGGGCCGGCCAAAAGCACCTCCAGAAGGTGTTCATCGTCTTCGTGATCGGGTTCATGGGGACGTTCTCGCTGCTCCGGCTGTACATCTGGGAGATTCTCCGCCGGGACCTGAACGCCCACCCCGACATCGTCGTCGTCGCCATCACGCCCTTCGAGGTCATCCTGCTGCAGGCGAAGATCGGCCTCGTCGCGGGGGTCCTCCTCGCGCTGCCGGCGCTCGCGTACTTCGGCCGTGACTCCCTGAAGGAACGCGGCCGCTGGCCCGAGAACCTCCCCCGCTGGAAGCTGGCCGCCTTCGTGCTGATCGCCGCGCTGCTGTTCGCCGGCGGCGTCGCCTACGCCTACAAGCTCTTCTTCCCGCTGATGTTCTCGTTCCTCGCCGGCAACGCCATGGCCGCCGGCTTCCAGCCCACCTACTCCATCGCGATGTGGGCGCAGTTCATCTTCCTGCTGTCGATGTCGTTCGGGCTCGCCGCCCAGCTACCGCTGGTGATGAGCTCGCTGTCGTACACCGGCATCGTCCCCTACGAGACCTTCCGCGACAAGTGGAAGTACGCCGTCCTCGCCATCTTCGTCTTCGGCGCGCTGTTCTCGCCGCCGGACCCGTTCACCCAGATCATGTGGGCGGTGCCGCTCGTCGTCCTCTACGGCATCTCGCTGTACGTCTCGAAGATCCTCGTCACGACCAAGCGCTCCAGCGACTCCATCGACGTCCCGGGGACGATCCGCGACCGCTGGAACGTCCTCGCCGGCCTGCTGTTCGTCGGCGCGGCCGCCACCTTCGCCTTCTACACCTACGGCGGCGTCGAGGCGGTCAACGAGGGGCTCGCGACGGTCGGGTCGAGCTACCGGTTCCTCCCGGCCGAGGAGGCGTACGGCCTCGGCCGCGACGTCTACGTCGGCGTCGCCGCCGCCTTCTACGGCCTCCTGGCCGGCCTCGCCGGCCTGGCGTACCTGGTCTACGACGGCCTCGAGGAGCCCGAGGGCGACCGCTACGCCGTCGCCGACAGCGCCGGCGGCGACCCCGCCGAGATCGACCTCTCGGAGCTCGACGAGGCCGGCATCCGCGCCGCCCCCGCCGCCGCCTTCGTCAGACTCGACGAGGACGAGGCTGTCGAGCTGGCGAGCCAGGCGATGAACGACGACGACCCAGAGCGCGCCCAGGCCATCCTCGACCGCTTCGACGACGCCCAGCCGCCGGAGGAGGACGTCTCGCCGAACGACTTCCACTACCCGGAGGCCGACGACGAGACGGCCGCCTCGGGCGGGTCCGGCGTCGACGTCGAACCGGACGAGGGCGCGTCCGAAGACGAGGACGACGACTCCGGAATCCTCGCGCGGCGGGGCGCCGGCATCCTCGGGGCGTTCAGCGAGGACGACGTCGACGAGGACGACATCGGCGGCTACGCCTACGACATCGCGTTCGTCGCGGAGAGCCTCACCTCGAAGTCGTTCCGGCTGGTGGGGATCTTCATGGCCGTGATGGCGGCGACGTTCGTCGGCCTCTACCAGGGCGGCATCGCGGTCCTCCACGGGCAGTTCGTCAGCCGGATGCCCGACCAGTTCACCGCCGAGCAGGTCTCCATCGTCACGCTCCACCCCGTCGAGGCCCTCATCTTCATGATCAAGGTCTCCGTCATCCTCGGCGCGGCGGCGACGCTGCCGCTCGTCCTCTACTACGCGTGGCCGTCGCTGAAGGAGCGCGGCTTCGCCCGCGGCGACCGTCGCGTCCTCCTGGTGTGGGGCGGCAGCCTCCTGACAGCGATGACCGTCGGCAGCGTCCTCGGATTCATCTACGTCGCGCCGACCGTCATCTCCTGGCTCGCCACGGACGTCCTGAACGCGGAGATGATCATCGCCTACCGGGTCAACAACTACGGCTGGCTCGTGTTCTTCCTCACCGTGGGCATCGGAATCCTCTCGATGATCCCCATCTCGATGCTGCTGTTCCACGCCGGCGGCATCGTCCCCTACCGGTCGATGCGCAACCGCTGGCGGGAGTTCACCATCGCCGTCCTCGCCGTCGGGGCGTTCTTCTCGCCCCGCGGCGTCTTCACGATGTTCCTGCTCGGCGTCCCGGTCGTCGCCGCCTACGGGCTCGGCCTGGGGCTGCTGTGGGTGATCACGCTGGGCGGCCGCCGCAGTCACGACCCGGCCGAACCGGCGGACTGACGCTCCGATGGGGTTAAGATATTCGCCCGGTACTCCCCGGGTATGCCCAAGATAAGCGTCGAGATCCCACAGGAGCTGCTAGACGACCTCGACGAGCACGTCGGCGACGGGGGGAAGTTCGTCAACCGCAGCGACGCGATCCGCGCGTCGATCCGGAAGAACCTGGACCTCCTCGACGAGATCGACGCCCGCCACGACCGCCTGGAGGCGACCGATGAGTGAGGTGGCCAGCCGGCCGCGCCGGCCGGCGCTGCCCGTCGGCGCGGTCGTCCTCGCCGCCGTCTTCGTCGCGTCGCTGGCCACCGCACAGCTGACCGCCTCGAAGGTCCTGCAGTTCGGGGTCCCGTTCGGCGCCTCCGTGCCGCTGGCGGGCGACCAGCTCGCCCTCCCCGGCGCGGCGCTGGCGTACGCGCTGACGTTCCTGGCGTCGGACTGTTACACCGAACTGTACGGCCGGCGGGCGGCGCAGGTGCTCGTCAACGTCGCCTTCGCGATCAACTTCCTCGTGCTCGCGCTCGTCTGGAGCACCATCCTCGCGCCCGCGGCGCCCTCCAGCATCGACCCGGCGGCCTTCGCGACCGTCCTCGGGGCCTCCACCAACATCGTCGCCGGCAGCCTGCTGGCGTACCTCGTCAGCCAGAACTACGACGTCGTCGTCTTCGAGCGGCTCCGCGAGGCGACGGCTGGCGACCACCTCTGGCTCCGGAACATCGCCTCGACGGGGACGAGCCAGCTGCTCGACACCGTCGTCTTCGTCGGCGTCGCCTTCTGGGTCTTCCCGCAGCACCTCGGCCTCGGGCCGCAGCTGCCGACCGCCGCCGTCGTCTCGCTGATGGTCGGCCAGTACCTCCTGAAGCTCCTCATCGCGCTGCTGGACACGCCGTTCGTCTACCTGATCACGGGCGCCGTCCGCCGGACCGAGGCGCCGCGGGGCGTGGCGCCGCGCTGAGCGGGGAACGTTTTTCCCGGCGGGCCGAAACCGGACGGGTATGCTCCCCCTCCAGCTGGGCGTCCCCGGCGGTCCCGAACTCCTAATTATCTTCCTGATTCTGCTGCTGTTCGGCCTGCCGGTGCTGCTCGTGGCGCTGTTGCTGGCCAAACGTGGGGGCGGCGGCGACGCCGACCGCGTCGAGGAACTCGAGCGGCGGGTCGAGGAACTGGAGCGCGACCGCGAGGAGCGCTAGTCGACCCGCTCGGCGAAGCCGAACCGCGGCTTGACGTCCGTGACGCGGACCTGCAGGGTCTCGCCCTCCTCGGCGCCGGCGACGAACAGCGTGTACCCCTCGACCTTCGCGATGCCGTCGCCCTCGCGGCCGACGTCCTCGATCTCGACCTCGACCGTGTCGCCCTCCCGGACCGGTGCCGTGAGCCGGCCCTTCGCCACCATGAACAGCTCCGAGGAGGAGTCCCGGGAGGCGTCGGGGTGGATGGTCCGGACGTACTCGAACTCCTCGTCGATGTCCGCCCGGAGGTCGTCCGTGTCCGGGCCCTCGAAGACCTTCGCGACGAAGTCCCCGCCCGGCGCCAGCAGCTCCAGGGCCGTCTCGAAGGCCATCCGCGCGAGGTGGACCGACCGCGCGTGGTCCAGGGAGTACTCGCCGGTCATGTTCGGCGCCATGTCGGAGACGACGACGTCGGCCTCGCCCACCCGGTCGACGATCTCCTCGCGGGTCTCCTCGTCGGTCATGTCCCCGCGGACGGTCTCGACGCCGTCGATGGGCTCGATACCCTGGCGGTCGACGCCGACGACGGACCCGGAGTCGCCGACTTCCTCCGTCGCGACCTGCAGCCAGCCGCCCGGGGCGGCCCCGAGGTCGACGACCGTGTTCCCCTCGCCGAACAGCCCCGCGTCCGCGTCGATCTGCTTGAGCTTGTAGGCGGCCCGGGACCGGTAGCCCTCCTGTTTCGCCCGGTTGTAGTAGTCGTCCTTGCGAGCCATGGTCAGTTGGTGGACGTAACGGGCCGGAACTGATACGCGCTTCGTTAGCCGGCCGCGGGCGGCGACGCGTGGGCGTTCGGCAATTCCTGCCGTTTTTTACCCCCAGCCGACGAGGTGACGGACAACGAATGGTCGTCGGAGACATCGCGACAGGGACGGACGTACTGATCATCGGCGGCGGCCCGGGCGGCTACGTCGCCGCCATCCGCGCGGGACAGCTCGACCTCGACGTCACGCTGGTGGAGATGGACGCCTACGGCGGCACCTGCCTGAACGAGGGCTGCATCCCCTCGAAGGCGCTCGTCCACGCGACGGACGTGGCCCACGATGCCGGCGGCGCCGAGCACATGGGCGTCCACGCCGACCCCGCGGTCGACGTCCAGGGGATGGTCGATTGGAAGGACGGCGTCGTCGACCAGCTGACCGGCGGCGTCGAGAAGCTCTGCAAGGCCAGCGGCGTCAACCTCGTCGAGGGACGCGCCGAGTTCGCCGGCGAGAACACTGTCCGGGTCGCCCACGGCGGCGAGGGGCAGGGCAGCGAGTCCATCGAGTTCGAGCACGCCGTCGTCGCCACCGGGAGCCGGCCGATCGAGCTGCCGGGCTTCGAGTTCGACGGCGAGCGCATCCTCAGCTCGACGCACGTCCTCGACCTCGATGAGGTCCCCGAGTCCATGCTCGTGGTCGGCGGCGGCTACATCGGCATGGAGCTGTCGACCGTGCTCGCGAAGCTCGGCACCGAGGTCACCGTCGTCGAGATGCTCGACGACATCCTCCCGGGCTACGAGGACGACGTCACGCGCCTCGTCCGCGAGCGCGCCGAGGACCTCGGCGTCCGGTTCGAGTTCGGCGAGACCGCCCAGGGGTGGGAGGACACCGGCACCGACGCCTTCGTCACCACCGAGACCGAGGACGGCGAGACGGGCGAGTACACCGCCGAGAAGGTGCTCGTCGCGGTCGGCCGCCGGCCGGTCACGGACACGGTGAACCTCGAGGCGGTCGGCCTCGAGCCGAACGACCGGGGGTTCGTCGAGACCGACCACGAGGCCCGCACCGACGTCGACCACGTCTTCGCCGTCGGCGACGTCGCCGGCGAGCCGATGCTCGCCCACAAGGCCTACCGGGAGGGCGAGGTCGCCGCGGAGGTCATCGCCGGCGAGCCCGCCGCCCTGGACCACCAGGCCGTCCCCGCGGCCGTCTTCACCGACCCCGAGGTCGGCACCGTCGGACTGACCGAGGACGAGGCGGAGGCGGAGGGCTTCGACCCCGTCGTCGGCCAGATGCCGCTGCGGGCCTCCGGCCGCGCGCTGACGCTCGACGACACCGACGGCTTCGTCCGGATCGTCGCCGACGAGGAGACCGGGTTCGTCCTCGGCGCCCAGATCGTCGGCCCCGACGCCTCGGAGATGGTCGCCGAGGTCGGCCTCGCCGTCGAGATGGGCGCCCAACTCGAGGACGTCGCCGGGACCATCCACACCCACCCGACGCTCTCGGAGGCCGTCGGCGAGGCCGCGGCCAACGCGCTCGGGAAGGCGACGCACACCCTGAACCGGTAGCCCGCACCGGCCTACACCCGGTCGCCGAACAGCCCGCCCTCCAGCGACAGTCCGCCGCCCTCGCCACTATCGCCGCCCTCCCCTCCTTCGTCACCGTCGTCCTCGGGTTCGTCGTACTCGCCGCGGCGGTCGCGGAGCCACCACTCGACGGCCCCGACACCCGTGAACGCCGCCGCGAGCAGCGGCCAGACGCCCACCAGCAGCACCACGACCAGCTCCGCCCCCTCGGCCACCAGCGGCTGGAGGTACGCGAGGTCGACGAGCAGGTACGCGACGAGGCCGACGAGCGGCGCGAGCAGGTCGAACCGCCGGTGCAGCGCGACGGGCAGGCCGACGAGGACGAGCGAGGCGCCGAGGACGTACCAGAGCGTCAGCGCGAGATCCGCGGCGGGGGGCAGCGTCGCCGGCGCGCCGGTGTCGAGGCGCCACAGCGGCAGCGCGGCGCGGAGGGCGAAGACGCCGAAGTAGAGGAGTGCGGCCATCACGCCGACCGACAGCGCGCGGTAGCCGGCCTCCGTCGGCGGATTCCGAAGGCGTCCGAGCCAGGCCCGCGCCAGGGTCTCGCCGAGCGCGACGACGACCACGAAGGGGCCGGCGACGAGGACGCCGACGAGTACCTGGTCGGCGTGCCAGCCGAGGAGCGCCGGCAGGACCGCGAAGACGGTCGCGGTGACGAGCGGCAACACGACACGGTGGCGGAGCGCGAGTGCGGCCGCGCCGGCGCCGACGGCGAACGGGACGACGGCGAGCGTCGCGGCGACGAGCACCTCGCCGAAGGGGACGCCGGGGGTGGCGGGGAGTCGGACGAGGTCGGTGGCCACGCCGTAGGCGAGGGTGACTATCGCCGCGAGGGCGCCGACGGCGAGGCTACCCAGGCGGAGCGGTGGATTGCGCATACAACTGCCTCGGCCGGGGTGCACATAAATAGCGGAGCGGCCACCCCGCACCCAGTGGGCTTTTGCCACCCCGCCCGCTACCGGGGGGCAATGAAGGCGCTGACGCTCGGTCCGAAGGGGACGTACTCACACCGCGCGGCGATGTCGGTCGCCGACGAGATCGACTTCGTGGAGTCGGTGACCGGCATCGTCGAGGGGGTCTCCAGCGGCGAGTACGAGCGTGGGGTCATCCCCATCGAGAACAGCATCGAGGGGTCGGTGACGGAGTCGCTGGACGCGCTGGCCGACCGGAACGTCGCCATCGTCCGCGAGATCGTCACGCCGATCCAGCACGCCCTGCTCGCGCAGGCCAGCGAGTTCGACTCCGTCGCGAGTCACCCGCAGGCGCTGGCGCAGTGCCGCGAGTACCTCTCCCGGGAGTACCCCAGCGCCGCGACCGAGGCGGTCGCCTCGACGGCCCGAGGGGTCGAACGCGCCCGCGAGGACGCCTCCGTCGCCGCCATCGCGCACCCGGCCACCGCCGGCGACGACCTGAAGGTGCTCGCGAGGGACATCCAGGACAGTACCTCCAACGCCACCCGGTTCGTCGTCCTCGCCCCGGAGACCGAGCGCGACGACGCCGGCGGCAAGAGCACCGTCGTCGTCTACCCCAACACGAACTACCCGGGGCTGCTGCTCGAGATGCTCGAGCCCTTCGCCGACCGGGACATCAACCTCTCGCGGGTGGAGTCCCGCCCGAGCGGCGAGCGCCTCGGCGACTACATCTTCCACTTCGACTTCGCCGCCGG